>NZ_CP040094.1:682500-2105000 GCF_013343235.1 Nostoc sp. TCL240-02
CTGCGCCTAAACACATTTCGGGGAGAACCAGCTAGCTCCTGGTTCGATTGGCATTTCACCCCTAACCACAACTCATCCGCTGATTTTTCAACATCAGTCGGTGCGGACCTCCACTTGGTGTTACCCAAGCTTCATCCTGGCCATGGTTAGATCACCAGGGTTCGGGTCTATAAACACTGATTATCGCCCTTTTCAGACTCGGTTTCCCTTTGGCTCCAGCATTCTCGCTTTAACCTACCAGTGCCTATAAGTCGCCGGCTCATTCTTCAACAGGCACGCGGTCAGACTTTTAAATAGTCCTCCCACTGCTTGTAAGCTAACGGTTTCATGTTCTATTTCACTCCCCTTCCGGGGTTCTTTTCACCTTTCCCTCGCGGTACTGGTTCACTATCGGTCACACAGTAGTATTTAGCCTTACGAGGTGGTCCTCGCTGATTCACATGGGATTCCTCGTGCCCCATGCTACTCGGGATTCAGCTACTATCCTTGAGTTTTCAACTACAGGACTTTCACCTTCTTTGGTGCAGTATTTAGCTGCTTCGTTTAACCGCCAGATTCGATATTGCTGTCCCACTACCCCAATCGGTAAACCAATTGGTTTAGGCTCTTCCCCTTTCGCTCACCACTACTTAGGGAATCTCTGTTTTGATTTCTCTTCCTCCAGCTACTAAGATGTTTCAATTCGCTGGGTTGGCTCTCTCCTGCCTATATATTCAGCAGGTAGTATATAGGGTTGCCCCATTCGGAAATCTCCGGCTCAATGTTTGCTTCCAACTCCCCGGAGCATATCGTCGGTAACCACGTCCTTCGTCGCCTCTGTGTGCCTAGGTATCCACCGTTAGCCCTTATTAGCTTGACCACTCAATTCATTTGGTGTTTCACAATTTGCATTCACAAATAGTTAGTTCTGCTTACCCCCTGACTTCGCACTGACTTTAATCAGCACTCTAACCCGAGGCACTCAGTACTCTCAATGTCTGTGTCTGCCTGCTAATTTCGCGTTTCTATGCAGTTTTCAAGGTTCTGGCTGAGATTCAACTCAGCAGTCTGACACGAGTGTCATGTTGCTGAACTCTCACTCTTTTTTTCAATGGCAATCGCCACAGGTGGAGGTTAGCGGACTCGAACCGCTGACATCCTGCTTGCAAAGCAGGCGCTCTACCAACTGAGCTAAACCCCCAGATACAATTAAAAATTAAAAATTGATAATTAAAAATTAAAGAAGTTATCTGAAATTTTTAATTTTTAATTTTACATCTTTAATTGATTCAGGTGGGCCATCCTGGACTCGAACCAGGGACCTCACCCTTATCAGGGGTGCGCTCTAACCACCTGAGCTAATAGCCCCTAAACGAACCAAATCATAGTTTGAAAGCTTTTTATATTTTGCTCATGTCTGCGACCGACCTAAGGAATGACCAACTTACTATCTATTTAACTGTATGTTTTTCGATATGTAAGGGGTGTAGGTCTCCCTAAAAAGGAGGTGATCCAGCCACACCTTCCGGTACGGCTACCTTGTTACGACTTCACCCCAGTCACCAGTCCTGCCTTAGGCATCCTCCTCCACGAATGGTTGGAGTAATGACTTCGGGCACTACCAGCTTCCATGGTGTGACGGGCGGTGTGTACAAGGCCCGGGAACGAATTCACTGCAGTATGCTGACCTGCAATTACTAGCGATTCCTCCTTCACGCAGGCGAGTTGCAGCCTGCGATCTGAACTGAGCTCCGGTTTACGGGATTTGCTTGCATTCGCATGCTTGCTGCCCTCTGTCCGGAGCATTGTAGTACGTGTGTAGCCCAAGGCGTAAGGGGCATGCTGACTTGACGTCATCCCCACCTTCCTCCGGTTTGTCACCGGCAGTCTCTCTAGAGTGCCCAACTTAATGCTGGCAACTAAAAACGAGGGTTGCGCTCGTTGCGGGACTTAACCCAACATCTCACGACACGAGCTGACGACAGCCATGCACCACCTGTGTTCGCGCTCCCGAAGGCACTCTTCCCTTTCAAGAAGATTCGCGACATGTCAAGCCTTGGTAAGGTTCTTCGCGTTGCATCGAATTAAACCACATACTCCACCGCTTGTGCGGCTCCCCCGTCAATTCCTTTGAGTTTCACCGTTGCCGGCGTACTCCCCAGGCGGGATACTTAACGCGTTAGCTACGGCACGGCTCGGGTCGATACAAGCCACGCCTAGTATCCATCGTTTACGGCTAGGACTACTGGGGTATCTAATCCCATTCGCTCCCCTAGCTTTCGTCCCTCAGTGTCAGTTACGCCTAGCAGAGCGCCTTCGCCACTCGGTGTTCTTCCTGATCTCTACGCATTTCACCGCTACACCAGGAATTCCCTCTGCCCCGAACGTACTCTAGCTATGTAGTTTCCACTGCTCTTATCTAGTTGAGCTAGACTCTTTAACAGCAGACTTACATTGCCACCTGCGGACGCTTTACGCCCAATCATTCCGGATAACGCTTGCATCCTCCGTATTACCGCGGCTGCTGGCACGGAGTTAGCCGATGCTTATTCCTCAGGTACCGTCATTGTGTTCTTCCCTGAGAAAAGAGGTTTACGACCCAAGAGCCTTCCTCCCTCACGCGGTATTGCTCCGTCAGGCTTTCGCCCATTGCGGAAAATTCCCCACTGCTGCCTCCCGTAGGAGTCTGGGGCGTGTCTCAGTCCCAGTGTGGCTGATCGTCCTCTCAGACCAGCTACTGATCGTCGCCTTGGGAGTCCATTACACTTCCAACTAGCTAATCAGACGCGAGCTCATCTCTAGGCAGTTAACCTTTCACCTCTCGGCACATCCGGTATTAGCCACCGTTTCCAGTGGTTGTCCCAGACCTAGAGCCAGATTCTCACGCGTTACTCACCCGTCCGCCACTGTGTCCGAAGACACCGTTCGACTTGCATGTGTTAAGCATACCGCCAGCGTTCATCCTGAGCCAGGATCAAACTCTCCGTTTTGAAGTGTTTGCTTTATTAGCTCAATACTCAGCTGCTCTTTTTTAACTTCAGCTTAGTTATTTTTATTTGCTTGACGCAATACACTTGCTGTATAATTGCTTTCAAACTATAATATTTTCAAGGTTCGGTATCCCTTGTCGCGGTCGCTTTTAAGCTCTCCGCTTCAGGCACTTATTCAATATAGCTAACACACCCCCTTGTGTCAACTATTTTCTCCAAAATTCTTTTGGACTGCTTTTCTATCGCCATCAAAGCCTTAGAGTTTAAGAGTTTTAAGCTATAGTATTCCTGGAAGTTACTAAGGAAGCAATATATTTGTGAGCAGTTCTGGTGTTTTACCGCCTTGGCTGGTTTTAGATCCTCTTTTGCGTGGCTGGTTGTTGGAGGATATTGGCCGGGGCGATCGCACAACAAATACGTTATTAGTAGAAGATGTGACGCTAGGCTCGGCTAAATGGATAGCTAAAGCTTCAGGGATAATTGCTGGCTTATCGGTTGCAGCTAGGGTGTTTCAGATTTTGAATGAAAAAGTCAGCTTTGCGGCGGTTGCGGCTGAAGGTGCATGGTGTGAGCCGGGACAGGTGGTAGCTGAAATTCATGGTTCGCTGGATGCGCTACTGATGGGAGAACGAGTTGCTCTCAATTTGGCTATGCGGTTGAGTGGGATTGCTACGCTCACTAATATATATATAGAGAAAATTGCTGATTTACCTGCTCAGTTGGTGGATACGCGTAAAACTACACCAGGATTGAGACTGTTGGAAAAGTATGCGACTGCTGTGGGTGGAGCGATTAATCACCGTATGGGATTGGATGATGCAGTGATGATTAAGGATAATCACATTGCGGCGGCAGGTGGAATTGAAAAAGCAGTTACCCGTATTCGTTCTCAAATACCTTATCCCTTGACAATAGAGGTAGAGACTGAAAGTTTAGAGCAGGTGAAAGAAGCTTTGAAGCACAACGTTGACATTATTATGTTAGATAATATGCCTGTGGATATGATGCGTGAGGCGGTGCGGTTGATTCGCGAGCGTGATAGCCGTGTGAAAGTAGAGGCTTCAGGGAATGTGACTTTAGAGACGATTCGCAGTGTGGCAGAGACTGGTGTTGACTATATTTCTAGCAGTGCGCCGATTACTCAGTCGAAGTGGTTGGATTTGAGTATGAGGATTGCACTTTAGATAAGTAAGATGAATTATTTTATTACAAAGTTTGTATAGTCTTGGGTTTTTGAAGGATAAAATTTCACTAAAAAAATAAGAGTGTTGAAAGTTTTGAACCCGGGGACTGTTCGAGTTCTGTTTAGGAGATTGTTGTGGTGAACCCTGTAACAAAGGGGTCTTTGTAGATCAAGTTGTGACGGTCTACCACTTCTTCTAAGATACAAGGTTAGGTTTTGTTCCTGATGCTGTTGGCAAAATATAACTTTATACTTTAAAGTACCAAAAAACCTGATTTTTTCGTAGCTTGGTTTGGCTAAGGAAAACCAATATTTTTAGAAATGACAGGTTTATCGTTGAATTACAATATTAAGAAATAATTCGCCAATAGCATCAGGAATGAAATCCAACCTACCCTTAGAATTTTCGTAGCTTATAAAGCAAGCTTTTTTTTAATTTCCTCAGCCAAATCTACCAGTAACACTTCTACTTGCTCACCTGTTTTCAAATTTTTCAGGGAAGACTTTTGTGTTGCTGCTTCCTCAGAACCAATAATTACACAAAATTGAATTCCTTGTTTATCGGCTAGCTGAAATTGTTTACCCAAGGGACGCTTATCAAAGTTAGTGATAACATTAATTCCACATTGACGCAGATGTTGCGAAACTTTTAAATAAGTTGGCATTAAATCTTCTTGCATATTCACTACCATCACCTGGGCTGGTGTAGAGGCTAAGGTACTAAGAATACCAGCTTTTAACAATCGACTAATTAAGCGAGTTAAACCAATAGAAATGCCTACACCAGGCATTTTTTCACCCAAGAATACCTCAACTAATTCTTCATATCTCCCGCCAGAACAGATGCTACCTAAAGCTTCATGTCCTAATAAGGTTGTTTCGTAAACTGTACCAGTATAGTAATCAAGACCACGTGCAATGGATAAATCAATACAGAAACGATTCTCAGACACTCCGAGATTACGCACGCCTGTAATTACCGTTTCTAATTCGCTAATCCCCAGGCTTAATTGCTCGGTTTCTGGCAGGTTTTGTGTGAGATGCTTAAGTTTAGTTAATACTTCATCAACAGAACCATCAATTTTAATAAAATCAATAATTTTTTGAGTCTGTTCCCCTGAAATTTCCTCTTTTTCTAATTCTTGTTTTACTTTATTTTCACCAATTTTTTCTAAATTATCAACAATACCAATACACGATTTAATTTTATCTTCAGTAATTCCTACTGACTTAAAAAAACCTGTAAGAACTTTACGATTATTGATGCGAATCAAAAAATCACCAATATTTATTGCTTCAAATATCTCAGTTATAATTGCAGGCATTTGAGCATCATAGAGCAAGCTGAGTTCACGACGAGCAACTACGTCAATATCACACTGGCGGAACTGACGAAAACGCCCATCTTTCGCGCGTTCTCCTCGAAAAACCACATCCATTTGATAGCGGGCAAAAGGAAAGGTTAACTCATTCAGGTGACGGGCAATATAAGCTGCTAAAGGAACTGTTTGATCAAACTTTAATGCTCTTGCTTCTGAACCCATTTCGCCCGATTTATCTCTCTCAGCTTGTCGATTTGGTGGCAGAATGGGGTCAATGCCATAAATGATATTATCGCCTTGATTTCCTTTAGCTTGTAGCACTTCTAAACGTTCTACAGCAGGTGTTTCTATGGGCGTAAATCCATAGCTTTCAAAAACTCTACGAATGATATCTAGCAAATATAATTCTAGACGCTTTTCATTAGGCAGAAATTCTGGAAAACCACTAGGAGTAGAAAAGTTTATTTTGTCACCTTTTGCCATGCGTGTACCTTACTAAGATTTAAATTTGAGATGAAAGCCTAACCATTTGAAGCTGTAGCTACACAAACAAAGTCCGCCTGGACGGACTAGAGAATAATGATTGATGATTTCTGAAAACAGAAATTACTATTTTAGCCGTTCTTCTTGAATTAGGGTGCGTTGAAAGATTTTATTATTCTTAAACCAATGCCAAGTGCGGGCACGATTATTGCTGTCAGGACTAATGTAGATCATTTCGTATAAACTCATTTCTGGGTTTGTTTTATAACTAAACCACAACATCACAACAGAATCATCAATTTCCCAGGCTTTTCCTTGGATGCGCTCGGTGTCAAACCAGAGTTTATTATCTTTATAACTTCCTGGAAATTCATACTCTTCTTGTTTCCCATCAGACCATTTGTAGCGATTAATTTGGTAGTAGGGATGAGGGCCATTTTCTGGAAATTGACAGGTTAAGTGAGACTCATAACTGTCGAGAATTTTTCCTGTTGTATCAATTAATGTATAAGTTCCTACCCAATCTCCCTCGTGACGGGCAAGTACGGGCATTCCTTCTCGAAGATTAGACATTGTAATTCACCTCTCAAAAACTTTGGGTAAGGGATACAACACAAGCGAACTACATACATTTACCGTTGGGGTAAGTAAGTGACAGACTCAAACTGCAAGCTCACTTTAGGTTGTAGCAGGACGCAAATCATTAGCCATTTCTGTTAATGGTGTTTGAGTCAGACTAAGTTCCACGCCGCAAAGCTTATTATATAATGCTATATGTAGTACTAACAATTCGATTTAGCACTCTGCTTTTCTAGCTTGTATGGACTAATTTTTGAATTCTACACACAACCAATTGTCCACTAATTATGCAAGTTAAATTTAGAATTGGTACAAAATTGAAATGGTGCGTTACGCTTAAAACCGTAACGCACCATATTTAATATTTACCAATTTTCTCTTACTTATTAGTAAATACCACTTTCTCGATTGAGTTGTTCATCATGCTTGGCAATGACCCAAATTGCATGAATACTGCCGGGTAGCCAGCCTAGAACTGTGAGCAAAATATTGATAAACAATGTAGGGCCAATTCCAACTGTCAGGAAAACGCCTAAAGGAGGCACTAACAAACCTAGAAGATAACGAACTAATTTCATGATTTTGCTGTATTTTTGTGATTTTGTTTAGAGGCTGTCTGAAGATGCCGATTTAGTAAATCCACCTTCGGATATTTTTTATGGAGTAGAAAAGTGATGAAATTACTATTTCTACCCCTTTTAATATTTATCTAGAAGGTAATTCATTTTGGCTTTTTACATCACCTCTGCTGGTTAAAAGGTTTCTTTCAACGAAGTAGTTGTTAATGAAGGTGTTAGCAAAAGTTAGAATCACTGGACCAAGAAGGAAACCAATAATCCCACTGACTGAGAAACCAGGAACTAGAACTGCTGCTAACCAAAAACACAAACCGTTGACGACGAGCGAGAATGCTCCAAATGATAGAAAGTTAAGTGGTAGGGAGAGAGCAGACAAAACTGGTTTAACTGAACCGTTAATTAAACCAATTACTAAAGCAGCAATCAAAGCTGCGGGAAAATTAGCAATATTAACGCCTGGAACAACTAAATCAACAATCAACAGGCTCAAAGCTGTAGCTAGGGCGGTTAATAATGGTGTCAACATTTTTTTGACCTAATTTTTTTTGTTTGTAACTTCTTATCTCATCTTTAACTATGTGCCAGACTTTCACCTCTCTTGCAAGATAGAATTTCTTTCTACCATTAGGTCTATTATTGACAAAACTATAGTGGTTATCATATTGATATGCCCCTACTGTGATACCATGTTTTCAAGGATGCGTTAATTTTTTTGTTTAATGCACCTACGAATTTAAGATTAATTTAATCAGATTTTCCAGACTCAGGCTTATGGTAAAGGGCTGACTTATATAAGACTTGTTCTTGATGGGTTTCTAAAGTGCAATTAGACAAGGGGTAAGTTACACAAGTAACAACATAACCAGCTTGTATTTCACTTGGGCGCAGAAATTTTTGCTCGCTTTGATTAACTTCACCGCTAATTAGTTTGGCAATACAAGCAGAACATTCACCTTGTTTACACCCAGATGGTAGACGGATACCAGCTTCTTCTGCTATATCCAGAATATATTGATCGTCTGGTACTTGAATGGTGCGATTTAACCCAAGCGTAGGATTGATGAATCGAACTTGATAAACTACCATCTGCTGTTTCTAATTATTGTTTAACTGTTTTCATCGACAAACTAATCCGCTTCAGCTTTTCGTTAATTTCTAACACCTGTACTTTAACTACTTGTCCGACTTTGACAACTTTATTGGGATCGTCTACAAATCTATCAGTAAGTTGGGATATATGCACTAAGCCATCTTGATGTACACCGATATCGACAAAAGCCCCAAAGTTGGCGACGTTTGTCACGATTCCTTCTAGTTCCATTCCCACCTTTAAGTCTCTGATTTCCTTAATTCCTTCTTTGAAGGTGGCATACTTAAACTCAGCACGGGGATCTCTACCTGGTTTTTCTAGTTCGCTGAGGATGTCGCGCAGTGTAGGTTCGCCGACGCTATCGGTAACATATTTCTTCAGGTTAGTCTTTTTGAGTTTTTCGGCAATTTGTGTGACCTGATTTAATGGCACATTTAGATCGGATGCGATCGCTTCTACTACAGAATAACTCTCTGGATGTACTGCTGTATTATCCAATGGGTTGTCACCGCCGCGAATCCGCAGAAAACCTGCTGCTTGTTCAAAAGCCTTCGGCCCCAGCTTCGGGACTTTCAATAATTGGCGGCGATTTTTAAAGGCTCCATTCTGGTTACGATAGGCGACAATGTTATTGGCAACTGTTGCCGTAATCCCAGAAACGGATGTCAGAAGTTCTTTGGAGGCGGTGTTCAAGTCTACGCCGACATAGTTAACGCAGCTTTCTACAGTATCATCCAATTTTTTTTTCAACAACTTTTGATCGATATCGTGCTGATATTGTCCGACACCAATGGATTTGGGATCGATTTTCACTAGTTCGGCCAAAGGGTCTTGCAAACGGCGGCCGATGCTAATAGCACCGCGCACGGTAATATCTAAATCAGGAAACTCTTCTAGCGCTACAGTACTCGCAGAATATATGGATGCGCCGGACTCATTCACCATTACCTTAACAGGTTTGCGTTCTATTGTTTGCAATACTTGCGTCACAAATTCTTCTGTCTCACGGGAAGCTGTACCGTTACCAATGGCGATTAACTCAATTTTATACTTTTCAATCAAATTTTTGACAGTTTGTGCAGCTTTAGCACGTTGTTCAGCCGCTTGGTGGGGAAAAACCGCTTGGTATTCCAAAAATTTCCCTGTTTGGTCGAGGACTGCAACTTTACATCCAGTTCTGAATCCAGGGTCTATCGCCAAGGTTGGTTTCATTCCGGCTGGTGCAGACAGCAACAACTCTCGCAGATTAGTTTCAAATGTCTTGATTGACTCTATATCTGCGTAGATTTTTTTCTCAGAAATTACCTCTCCTATTAGAGAGACTTTCATCAAACGGTTAAATGCATCCTTCAACATCGCCTGATAAAAATCACGAATTGGCCGAACTTTGGTTTTAATTTCTTTCGACTCAAGATAGTAAAGTACTATATCTTCATCAAAAGCGATTTCAAAGCTTAATATTTTTTCGGTTTCACCCCGACACAATGCCAGCATATTGTGGGGTGCAATATTTTTTACCCTAATTTGATAGTTACGGTACATCTCAAATTTGGTTGTACCTTCGGGATAATCATCTTTGATGCGGGAGACAAATACCCCTTCTTCTAAAAGATAATTGCGGATATATGACCGTAATTCAGCTTTTTCAGCGACTTCTTCCGCTAAAATATCAGCAGCACCTTTAAGCGCCTCTTCTGCTGTTTTGACTCCCGTGGTTTCAGAAATATACTTAGCTGCTTCTTCTTCCAATGAAACTGTTGCAGCATTTTTGATATTTAGCGACTTGATGAATTCCGTCAGTGGTTCGAGTCCTTTTTCTCTGGCGATAGTGGCGCGGGTGCGACGCTTTGGTCGATAGGGTAAGTATAAATCCTCAAGCTCAGTTTTTTGTAAGCAGGATGAGATTTTGGCTTTGAGTTCATCTGTAAGTTTACCTTGTTGGGCGATCGCACTTAAAATTACCGATTTTCGTTCTTCCAGTTCTGTTAAATAAGTATATCGATCAGCCAGTTCACGTAGTTGCACTTCATTCATTTCATCGGTGCGCTCTTTACGATAACGTGCAATAAAGGGAATTGTTGCACCCTCCGCCAAAAGTTCCAGCGCGTTTTGCACCTGATGAGATTTGAGGTTTATTTCAGTCGCCAGTAGTTGATGAATGTTCAGCATTAGGTGTGTAAAATGCAAAAAAATAAAAATGCTACTTCTAAAGGTAATATGCTAGATCCTTATCCTGGCGCAAGGCCAAAGTTTTAAGCTAATTTACCAGATGATTGCTCACAAGAGTACAAGCCGAAGAGACAAAATCCACCTACGTAAGTAAGTTTTAAACCCTATTAATCCGCGTAGATGAAGGAGAGTTTGCATAGCATAGCGCAGCTATCCTGAGTCGGGAGAGAGTTAGAACAAGCATCTTTAAGAAACTTGTATAAGTATACACTTAAATGTTGCTACGTATAGTGTCTTAATATCCCTACCTTGAAAGCTTGTTACACTCAGTATCTACCACAAATGAAGGAGTTATTCGCCAAGCTTTTGGGTGCTTCATCTATCGCAATAATTATTCAAATTGGTATAAGATATAATGTTGCGTAATCTTGATTTTTTCTAATATTTATTTCGTTCGACTGTTGTGTCTACAACCTTATTGAATGTAAAATTGACCACAATTACCAAAACAATTTGTTTTATAAGCACAATAAATAACTTTTCATTCAGAGGTTTGCTAAGATGCCTTTGTTTTTCTTGATACCACTGTGTACTGCTTTAGCCACAGGCTACTTGTTTAAAAAGAGTACTGATGAAATTGCATATCTTGCAGGTGTATTCGCAGCTATTAGCTTGATTTTAAGTCTAATATTGGCACCCTGGCAGATTCAGTTTGGATTGTTAATCGCTGTCTTAATCATTACGAACAGACTTTTGCAGAAAAGTGAGTTCAAACAAACTGAAGTTACAGGAAAACAACCTAGAGGAATTAAATAATCTCAACCAGAACAAAATATTTTTTCTCAACTTTAAACTGCTAAAAATTATAACGAAACTAACCCAGTAGTGTCCTTAAAAACAAAACTTGGAAAATTTTTGGTGAAAAGCCCCTCAATATGTGTATAATTCTGACCACTTATTGAAACTGTACTGTATTTATTATTTCCTAGTATCATAAGTGACCTGGGGGGTTCTGAGATGTATAAAATTTAATATCTTCCTTCGGGGATAATATAAAAAATAATTCAGACTATCAGTATTCATCTATGGTGTGTGCTGTATTTAACCATTTATTTAATGTGCTATAATATACAGGCTATTGTCTGCACTGTTGTTCAAGGTTAATTCTGTTTTCTCAAGCTCTTTGCTTTACACTTCTATAGTCTGATATGAAATCGCTACTTCTGTGAGTTTACTGGCCAGAAAGGGCTTTATAAACATACAAATAAAAATTCATAATATATATGGGAAAATTTCAATTTTATAAAGTTTTTGTTTAAGTATATTTTCTGTAAATGAATTTTTGATGAAGTGTGCCGATAAATTTGCAACACCCTTTTCTCGTGGTATTCTAGTAAGTGATTATATGTAACAATAAATTTTGAGTAAAGCTCTAGTTAAAATTACATATAATTAAGAACAATCTAAACAAGCCTAAGACTAAATGTAAAACATCTCAAATCTGCTTAAATTAACGTAAGCTGCGAGTTAATCGCCAAACGCTAGTTTACATTAGCCGTTAGTCTCGTGAAAAACTCCCTTTGGACATTAAGTAAAATCCCCACAGACCAGTAAAGCACATTACTTGAGACTGATTCATCTCTCTATTTTCCGCAGCCAAGCAGACTTCTATTACTCATTGTGTTCCTATGTCCAAAAAGACTACGTATACACACCAAAGCTGAGTACAAGTTTTTATTAGTCGGCTTAGTTACCAGCCGAGGTTAGAGATATGTATGTAAGCTTGGAGACTGACGAAGCCCTCAATTTTAGCATATCTGCATCACCTATGACATAGATGTTGCGATCACACTACAAAGTACTCTGGAAGCATAGCTGGCTGATACGGAAGCCTTCTGCAATTCACAGTTGGGTAAAGCCAAACTGGAAATACAACTATAAGCAACTTGACTCCGACAATACCGGATGCTGCAATAATATAGCAACCGTTTTACAAGCTGTATAGTATTTAGCTGCTAACTCTTGGACACAGCTTTCGATGATCATTTTGATATCAGTCCCTTTAAAATAGCCTTCTTAATGTTGTTGTCTATTTTATGAAGTGGAAGTCGAATTGCACAGAAAGTATGACCGAAATCAGAAACGTCCAAAACAATAGGCTGTTTACTGGCCGGTTCATACCTACTATCTCGATTGAGGGAAATGTACGATGAAATCTATATTGGAAATTTCAAACGTTAAAATAATTCCCTATATTATATTGTTTGTCAGTATTTTATTTAGTATTTCTGGGCAATTGCTCATGAAATATACCATGAGCCATACGGATGAGGGAATATTGGATTGGGTATTTCTTCAAAAATTAGTATTAGCTGTTAGTGTTTATTGCTTGGGAATAGTCAATTGGATACTGGCTTTGCGATCGGTAAAATTGAGTATTGCTTATCCACTGACTAGTTTAAATTATGTCGGAATACTTTTCGGCTCACACTACTTTTTTAATGAGGTGATTACACTAACTAGAATTGCAGGAGTAATCACTATTTTTCTAGGTATTCTTTTAGTTGTTATCCCCCTTAAAAAGTCTATATAAATTTTATCTATAGTAAATTCTACGAAAACGATTGAAAAATGAACATTATTACTTGGCTGCTTTTAATGATTGTAGTTTTATTCGGAACCACAGCTAACGTATCCCTAAAATATGGACTTTATGTTTCTAACCCTACTAAGGGAGCTAGCCCATCTATTATAAATCTTTTATTGTCTCGGTATTTTTTAATCTGGTTTGTCTGCTATACATTTATGACTATATTGTGGCTCTATGTATTGCGAACAGTTCCTTTAAGTCAAGCATTTCCAGTTCTAGGACTAATGTATGCACTAATACCGATTGCTTCTCACTATCTTTTAAAAGAGCAGGTTGTATTGAGTCAATGGATAGGAATATCAATTATTATAACTGGTGTAATTCTGGTTGTGAACTGATAGCTTAAAAAGCAACTATTGAGTTTGTTAATAATTTAAGAGTCTGTGAAGTAAGATATCAAAAATCTCGCTACAAAAATCTAAATAAAATTTTATGAATATAGGAATTATTGGCGGAGGCATAACTGGTCTAGTATTAGCCCAACGTCTTGCACATCAAGGACATATAGTAACTGTCTTTGATAGTAACAAACAGCTTGGTGGGCTGACCACCTATCATGATTATGGGTTGTTTACTTGGGATCGCTTTTATCACGTTATCCTACCTTCTGATACTCATTTAATAAATTTTATTAGAGATATTGGTCTTGGAGACAAGCTGCGTTGGCATCGAAGTCTAACAGGATTCTATGACAATAAGAAATTTTATTCTATCAGTAATACTATAGAATTTCTCCGTTTTCCTCTATTTGGACTTATAGGTAAAATTAGATTAGCCTTTACTCTCCTCTATGGTTCGCGCCTTAATAATTGGCGGCGCTTAGAGAAAATTTTGGTGGAAGATTGGCTATTAAAACTCGGTGGTAAAAGCACATACGAAAAGCTTTGGAAACCTTTACTTCTATCTAAACTAGGAGAAAACTATAAGAGAATATCAGCAGTTTTTATTTGGGCTTATATCAAACGGCTATTTTCAGCGCGTGATTCTTCATTGAATAAAGAACAACTTGGTTATGTTTCAGGCGGTTACAAAACTGTTTTTGACCATATAGAAAAATTAATTTACGCGGCTGGAGGTCATATTCGCACAGGAGTTGCAGTAGAATATATCGCACCTGATTCAGGGGGTGGAATGTGGGTAGAATTTCAGGGAAAAAAGGAACATTTTGATAAAGTTATTTTTACTGGCCCAGTTAATATTTTGCAACAGGTTGCTGCTGATGAACTAGTGAAAGTTTCAGATACTGGTGAAACAGTAGAATACCTGGGTGTAATTTGCATGGTATTAATTACTCGCAAGGCTTTAGTTCCTTATTACGTAGTAAATATCGCTGATAGAACTATTCCTTTTACCGGAGTCATTGGTATGAGCAATTTAGTTTCTTTGCAAGAAACAGCAGGATATCACATGACATTTCTACCAAAATATATTCTTTCTACTGACCCATTGTTAAAACAACCAGATGAGGAATTGCGGCAGATATTTTTCCAGGGTATACGTTTGATGTTTCCAGAACTCAAGTCAGACGACATTGTAGCAGCACACATAAATCGAGCTATTAAAGTCCAGCCATTACAAGTTCTAAATTATTCCAGCCTTGTTCCCCAAGTGAGCACCGAAAATAATGATTTTTTCGTCGTCAATACCTCACAGTTGGTCAATGATAGCGTCAACAATAATGCAGTTGTGAGACAGGTCGATGAATTTCTTAAGAAATCAACATTGCTAAATTCTTGAAATTTGATTAATTGGATTTTATTTTAAAAATCACAGGAGATATTTATGAGTCTTTTTGTTCTTTTACCCGCCTACAACGAGCAAGAATCAATTCGCCCCTTATTCAAAAGGTTTCAGACATTGCAGAAAATCTCTAATATGGAGATAAAACTGATTCTTGTTGATGATGGTAGCAGTGATGCAACTGCTCAGACTGCTTTAGAAGAATCGGAATCACTAGGGGTATTACTTAAATTAGTTCAGCATTCTAAGAATGGTGGTTTAGGTGAAGCAATTAAAACAGGTTTCAGGACTTTTTTAGAAATTTCTCAAGAAGGCGATTTTTTAGCCGCAATGGATTGCGACGACACTCAACCACCAGAACTATTAATAAAGATGTATGAAACTATGATAGCTGGTAGCTATGATATTGCGATCGCATCTAGATATCGCAAAGGCTCTAAAGTCATAGGTTTATCAAAATTCAGAGAGATAATGAGTTATGGAGCTAGCTGGCTGTTTAGAATTGCAGCCCGTGTACCAGGTGTAAGAGACTATACTTGTGGTTACAGGCTGTATAACCGTAATTTTGTTAGTAAACTGGATATGTATTATGGCGACAATCTATTTACTGAAAGTGGATTTGCTTGCATGATAGATTTACTACTAAAAGCCAAAGTACTCAGACCAAAAATCGCAGAAGTTCCAATGGTTTTGAGATATGACCAAAAGCCAACTGCGAGTAAAATGAAAATTTTGAAAACTATAATTCGAACATTAAAGGTTCTGTATAAGAATCTAACATCCACAGCACAAACTTCCAATTTAAATCAGACTTTCAATGAGCGAGAAACAGCTAGAATTCCACTCAAAATGGCAAATCGTAAATAAACTTGAGAGCGGGAGTCTAGATTAAATTAAGCGTTTGTAGAAAACAAAATTACCTATTTAATAGGAGTTAGTCGTCGGGAAATTTCTTTGTTATTACCATTAAAGCATTTCCTCGCTCATGACTTCCTTGGTTGAGAAGAGTACTAGTTAAATACATATAGGTGCATCTCATTTTTATCAAAACAGAATTTAGGAGTCAGAATCGGCATAGCCCACTCTGACTCCTAAATTCTTCTTCAAAGCATCCTCAAGGGTGCGAATTTTCAAAATCTCAGCCCGCAAAGGCGGGCTGAGATTTTGAAAAGCTTTTCGAATGAGGGTTAGCAATACTTCTTTGTTAAGCACTTTTAACTCGGCATCGGCTTTGGGGTAAAGGGTAATCAGTAGAAGGTTTTTCCTTTAATCGAGAAGTATTGCTAAGGTTAGGGAAATCCACACTACTTTTCAAAGGATTGGTCAAGATGGTAGTTGAGTAAATTTGCTAGAGTGAACACACCAGGATTTTTCAGTCAAATCTCTGAATTACGCCAGCAGACGAGGCTACCCATGCTTACAAGTACGCTACTTCTCTCGAATCAACTTCCCACCTTACAATATTCCTCCACACCAGAGCGTTTCGATGAAACCTGGGAGGCCCCCCTGGCTACTCTCTTGGGATTAGGACGCGCTGCGGGCGCTGACTTCATCGAATTATTTTTAGAGCGTCGCAACTATATTAGTTGTCTTGCAGAAGACGATTCCATTACAAGTATTTCACCCAGTCTGTCCACAGGCGCGGGAGTCAGAGTATTTCGTGGCAAAGCCGATTGCTACGTCAGCACCAATGACCTTTCGTTTTCCGGTTTGAAAGCAGCTTTAGAAAAAGGTCTTTCTATCTTGGGATTGCAATTACCCACTGCTAAAGCTTTCATCCCAGAAATTAACCTGGAACTACTGAGAGATTACGCCACCAAGAGAGGTAAGGATGCATGGCTACCAGTGTGTAGCTCTATCCGCGAAATGGGAGAAGTCCTCCTTGATGGAACTGCTCACCTGAAGCAAAAAGCTAGCCACATCCAATCGCGCCGTGCTACCTATTTTCGCGATTGGCAAGAAGTCTTAATTGCCGCCAGTGACGGAACTTTTGCCCGTGATATTCGCCTCACCCAATCGGTAGGATTTAACTTATTGTGTGCTGATGGTGCTAATCGTACCTCAATTGGCGATCGCGCGGGTAATACTAGCGATGCCAATTTCTTGAGAACTTGGGATTCTCAACAAGCCGCCGAAAAAATAGCAGAATCTGCCGGCAAAATGCTCTACGCCGATTACGTAGAATCGGGTACTTACCCGATTATTATGGCCAATCACTTTGGCGGCGTAATCTTCCACGAAGCTTGCGGACACTTGCTAGAAACGACTCAAATTGAACGCAATACTACTCCTTTTGCTGACAAAAAAGGCGAAAAAATTGCCCATGAAAGTTTAACAGCCTGGGATGAAGGGCGTTCTGAAAATGCCTTCGGGACAATTGACATGGATGACGAAGGTATGCCTGCTCAAAGAACCTTATTAATTGAAAAAGGCGTTCTCAAAAACTTCTTAGCAGATAGAACAGGTTCTGCACGTACCGGACACCCCAGAACTGGAAGCGGCCGCCGCCAAAATTACACTTTTGCTGCTGCTAGCCGGATGCGTAATACTTATATTGATTCTGGCGAATATAGCAATGATGATTTGTTTGCCTCTGTTGATAAAGGCATTTACTGCAAAAAGATGGGTGGCGGCAGCGTTGGTGCTACAGGCCAATTTAACTTTAGTGTTGATGAAGCTTATTTGATTGAAAATGGCAAAATCACTAAGCCGCTAAAGGGAGCAATTTTAATTGGTGAAGCTAAGGAAATTATGAATAAAATTTCTATGTGTTCCCAAGATTTGGAAATTGCGCCAGGTTTTTGTGGCTCTGTCAGTGGCAGTATTTACACCACAGTCGGACAACCCCACATCAAGGTTGATTCTATTACTGTCGGTGGACGATAAGCTGATGAACTCGTTCCCAGGTTCTACCTGGAAACGTCTTCTTCGTGCCACTTATTTTATTTAGGAAGCAGAAGCCCTCCGATATTACACTCCCAGACTGAAGTAGGGAGCGAGAAAATCCAAAATCAAAAATTGACTATGCCAAATATCACTGAAATTGCCAACTCTGCCAAGGAAAATGCTGAGAAGCTTGGTATTAAAAAATTTGACATTTATGGCTCAACAGTAGATGATACTAACGTTCAAGTCGACCAAGGTGAGCCAAAACAAGTCAAAGCTTCAAATCGCTCTGGTGTTACTGTTCGTGTCTGGAATGAAGATAATACAATGGGTGTTACCAGCACCACAGATGTAGATTCCAAAGGACTGGAATTAGCTTTGAAAACTGCCTACGAAGCCAGTTTTTTTGGTGTTAAAGAAAATGTTCCTGATTTTAGTCCCGAAGCTACTGCCCCTATTCCAAATAAACATCAAGATAAAATACCCCAAGCACCTGTAGCTGAACTTATAGAAAGATTGTTGGTAGCTGAAAAACAATTACTGGCAGCCCATCCTGCAATTAAAGGTGTTCCTTATAATGGATTATCGCAAAGAGATATTGACAGGTTTTATCTAAATAGTGACGGTGCAGTCAGAACTGAATCTCATTCATTAGCATCAGTTTATCTTTACAGCAAAACTGAAGAAGAAGGAAAAAAACCACGCAGTGCGGGTGCTTTCAGAATCAATCAAAGTTTAAATAATTTAGACATCAATGGTTGCATCAAAGAAACCGCCGATAAAACTATCAGCCACTTGAACTATGAAAAAATCAAGACTGGTAAATATCGAGTTGTTTTCTCGGCGGAAGCTTTCTTAAGTCTGTTGGGTGCTTTTTCTAACTTGTTTAACGCCCAAAGTATTTTGGATAATCAAAGCCTCTCCACTCCTGAAGATTTAGGTAAGCAAATTGCTTCTCCTCTGCTTTCAGTTTTTGACGATGCACTGCATCCGGCTAACGTAGGCGCAGAAACTTTTGATGGTGAAGGAACTCCGACTCGTCAGATTTCGCTAATTGAAAATGGCGTTTTAACGAGCTTTCTCCACAGTGCAGGCACTGCCAAAAGATTGAATGCTCAACCCACAGGTAATGCTAATATTGGCGCAAAAGTTAGCGTTAGTCCGAATTTTTATCACGTTTTTACAACAGCAACTCCTGAACAAGAGTTAAGTTTAGAAACTGCGGAAAATGTGATTTTTATCGATGATTTACAAGCTCTCCATGCTGGAGTTAAATCTTTACAAGGTTCCTTTTCTCTGCCGTTTGATGGTTGGCTAGTTAATAAGGGTGTCAAAACGAGTATTGAGTCTGCAACTGTTGCTGGCGATTTCTTAGAACTCTTAAAGTCAATTATTTATGTAGAAAAAGAGGCAGAGTTAACACCAGGGGGAGTTTGCCCGAAAATATGGGTTAATGAACTTTCAATTACTGGTGAATAAAACTTAGTAAGTGCAGAGTTAGGAGTTTAATTTAACTCTTAACTCATCACTTTGAAATCATGACTCACCATTAATATTCACCACCGACACTAATGGCAGTATTGAATACATCGGCACCGCTTAGATCAATATTAGCCAAAACCGCGCCATCTACGTCACTATTATATAAACGGGAATTACTCAAATTCACGTTAGTGAGATTAGCATTATTTAAGATAGTATCGCTGACAAATGCTTGTGTGAGATTAGCAGACTTCAAATTGGCACCAGTTAAATCAGCGCCTTCCAAATTAGCACCTTCAAGATTAGCTCCTTTTAAATTTGCATTTCTCAGGTCAACACCTATCAAATGAGCGCCTTTGAGGTTTGCTCCTGCTAAATTACACCCCAAACATTCTCTAGTTTCCAGCAAGCGCTTGACAGGGGCGGAGTTTTCTGCCTTGACGGGAATAGGCGCAACTAAAGATAACGTGCTGAGTAAGGCTGCTGCCGTCAAAAAAATTCGTTTCATATTTACCTCCCACACTTCTAGAAGTCATTCAATTTTTAACTTCTACGATACCAGTGTGCCAAGATTACAGAATTCTGTACTCATACGATCGGAGGAATATATAATTTCTATGAGATTAGATATTCTTCTGAAAATTAGTCCGATAGGATTAAAATTAAAAGTTTTTTAGCAGATATTACAAATCCTTTGACGAGTAGATAAATTCTTCAATTTCTCTTCTTTCCTTCTTCCTTCGCGTTCTTTGCGCCCTTAGCGGTACGTTCTCTTATCTCTCAAATTTAATTTGACGGTTGGAGAGACGCGATAAATCGCCGTCTCTACAGGGAATTTATCCGTCAATTAGTTCTTGACAGAGTACTAAGCTGTTCCACATTTAAATTGTATATACTGGGCGTTTTTTAGCTTAGTCCCATTATTGATTTGGGTATCAGCTTCCTTGGCTCGTAATTGAAGACTTGTTTAACTAACTAACTGCGCGGCGGAATTGAAAAACTGACGACACAACCCCTTAGTAAGCAAAATTGTCGTCAACAAGTTAGCGAAAGCAACCATAAATATAATCAAAATTTCGTAAGATACTGCATCCAGAGGTTTCACACCAGCTAGTAACTGTCCAGTGGTAATTCCTGGTATTGCGACCATTCCAATGAGAATCATTTGATTAAGAGTGGGGAGCAATCCGGCTCTGATGGCATCTTTGCGATACTGGCTAACTGCTTGCTGGGGCGTTGCACCTAAACTCAAGTGGGTTTCTATTTCGAGATGACTGGAATTAATGGTGCTGACAAGACGATCGCCTGCGATCGCAGCTGCATTGGTAGCATTGCCTAAGACTATTCCTACTAAGGGAATTATATACTGTGGTTCATACCATCTGTCTGGTTGAATAATCAAGAAGTTGGTGTAAAACACTGTCAGGACGGTACTAATTAAAATTGCACCCCACACCAAAGGCAACAAATGAGGAATTTTTTGGCTGATGCGATTTCGTGCGACAATCGCCGTAATTGTCAGCATTATTGCCAATAGCGCCAAAACTGCCCAAGCATTGTCTAAAGCCAAGATGAAATCTAAAATGTATCCCAATACAAGAAGTTGTAAGATGGTTCTCCCAGTAGCAAGGGCTAGGTTCAACTCTAATCCTAATTTTTCCCAGGCAGATAAACCAATGGCGATCGCCATCAATCCCACAGCAATAGCTAAATCCGCAAAATCCAGCTTGATCATATCCTGCATGGGTTTTCTATCTCCTAGTATTTTATTCTCAAAGCAGCTCACACACCTGGAACTTTGATCCGATGTGTTGGATCTTGGTTGATATATATCACCTTCATCAATTCAAAATTCAAAAATGGTACAACCTTAACATGGCAAACTCCTAGTATGCCTACTATCTCTAAATTAAATGTTCGGTAGTCTACCACTCCACAATTTAAGTAAAAACCCTAATAGATGCGTATCTTAGGCGATAGTCTTTTACTTGCTCCTTTTTGATTAACAATTCAATCAGCAAAAATTGACTCTCGAAGTGCATCCTTTGTATCTCCCGATAAAATGAGAACTCATGATCCAAAGTGTAAATCCCATCCCTGCCTTTGATATCAAGCAGCAATACACCACCATCGAAGCAGAAGTAAGCGCAGCCGTTTTAGAAGTTCTGGCTTCTGGGCGCTATATTGGCGGCCCTCTAGTTGAAAGCTTTGAGCAACAATTTGCTGCTTATAATACTGTTACTCAATGTGTGGCTTGTAATTCTGGTACTGATGCGCTCTACTTAGCGTTACGAGTCTTGGAAATTGGTGCAGGCGATGAAGTGATTACAACGCCTTTCACCTTTATTGCTACATCTGAAGTAATTAGCGCCGTGGGTGCAAAACCTGTTTTCGTTGACATTGACGCTACTACGTTTAATTTGGATGTGGAGCAAGTAGCAGCAGCGATTACACCCAAAACTAAAGCGATTATCCCGGTTCACCTGTTTGGACAACCTGTGGATATGACATCATTGATGGCGATCGCTCTATCTCACAATTTGTCAATAATTGAAGATTGCGCTCAGTCTACAGGCGCAACGTGGGCCAATAAAAAAGTAGGAAGTATTGGACATATTGGTTGCTTTAGTTTCTACCCTACCAAAAATCTTGGTGGTTGCGGCGATGGCGGAGCAATAACGACTAATGATCCTGCGATCGCTACTAAACTGCGAATACTCAGGGAGCATGGTAGTAAAGTTAGATATTTACACGAGGAAATTGGTGTAAATAGCCGCTTGGATGCTCTCCAAGCAGCCATATTGCAGATTAAGCTGCGTTATTTAGATACTTGGAACGATCGCCGTCGAGATATTGCTAACTATTACTATCAGTTTCTGAGCCAAATTCCGGGAATCGTCCCACCTCAAGAATTACCTGGGGGTATTGGGGTATGGAATCAATACACTGTTCGCATCTCAGGCGAAGGGCGAAATGGTTCTAGCGCCAAATATCGAGATTGGGTGCGTAATCAATTGCAAGAGCAGGGCGTAAGTTCAATGATTTATTACCCCTACCCTTTACATTTGCAGCCAGTGTATCAAAATCTGGGCTATCAAATTGGAGACTTACCAATAGCAGAGCAAGCTTGCCATGAAGTCATAGCTTTGCCCATGTTCCCAGAATTGACACAGCACCAGCAAGACCAGGTGATTTATGCGTTGAAGGATTGTTTGGGGTGAGGGGAGCATGAGGGCAGGGGAGCAGATGAGCAGGGGGCAAGGGAGCAGGGGGTAGGGGGAGAATTTGTAACTCCTAACTCTTCACTCAGCACTCCTTACTCCTCACGGGCTAAACCTTAGCTATCCGCTAACAGCACGGGCTAAACGCCCCGCTATCGCTAACGGAACTGTTTTGCCAAATACCCACTCCCTACTTCTTACTTCTGAGTTAGCACTCTTGCAGTCGCCAAAGCTTCTACTAAGCCACGCACAGCAGCAATCATTGCTATTTCACTATTGAGTTGGTTGATGGCGGAACCAACACCAACACCAGCTGCACCAGCTGCGATCGCTAATGGTGCTGTAACGTTAGAAATGCCTGAAGCACACAATACTGGCACTGACACCACACGAGAAATCTCAAAAGCTGCTGCCAAGGTGGGAGCAGCTTTTTCAATTAATCCTAAAGTTCCAGGGTGAACTGGGTTACTGCTAGTACCGCCTTCGGTTTGGATAATATCTGCTCCAGCTTTCACCAGTTCTTCTGCTAACTGCACCTGTTGATCTAGTTCCAAAATGTGGGGAACGGTGACAGATAAGGTGATTTCTGGGAGTAGAGCGCGGGTTTGCTTAGTCAGCGCTAGCACTTCTGGAGCCTCAAAGCGACGACCTTGAGCATAGAAGGAATCGAAATTCCCGATTTCAATTAAATCAGCACCAGCCGCCACAGCTTGCACAAATTTTTCTGGATCTACTGCTGATACACAAATTGGTAATTTTGTCAAAGTTTTAGCTAACTGTACCAAAGCGCGATCGGCGGCAATATCAACAAAAGTAGCACCGCCAAATTCCGCAGCTTTGACAGTAGCAGCAATGCTAGCAGCGTCGAAGTTATTCAAGCCGCTAATCACTTTCAGAACGCGGCGGTTAGTAAATGCACGTTGGAGTGTAGGATGCATCGTCATGGTTAGGCTTTTGAAGCTATGAAAATTATAAATTAGGTATATTCTACCGTTACTCAGTTGATGAGGAACTAAATCACTATGGCAGTTGCCAAATTTTGATAGTTTTATCCTTTACCGCCACTAACCAAAATTTTGCTCTCCCAATTCACCTAGGTATTAAATGCTGTACAACACTACCATGAAGCATAAAGTTCAGCAGATATCTATGTGAAAATAATTTAGTTCTGTTAAGTAATTCTTTTCAGGAGAAAGACATGACTGAAGAAATCATGGCAAAATTTGACGAGCAAGAAATACTTGAACTCTGGGATCATAGAGCTAAAGACTGGGATATTCAAGTTGGGGATGATGGTGACAGCAATCGAATTCTGAACTCAGATCCAGTAATATGGAGTTTCGCTGATAACGTTGCGGGATTAGATGTCCTTGATGCTGGTTGTGGTACAGGATATCTAGCACGCCAGCTTTGCCTTAAAGGGGCCAGTGTAACTGGTATAGATTTTTCACCTCAGATGATCGAAATTGCCAAATTCAGAGCTAGCCAAAATAATCTAGATATAGATTTTCATTTGGATTCATGCACTGAACTAAAGTCGCTTCCAGATGAGCAATTTGATATGATCGTCTCAAATTATGTTCTCATGGATTTGCTAGATCTCGAAGGAGCAATAAGGGCATTCAATCGTGTTCTTAAGCTGAGTGGTGTTGCAATCCTTGTCTTCTCGCATCCTTGCTTTCCCCAAGGTAACTCGACAACTGTAAATGAGGATGGAACAGTTTCTTATAGTTGGGCTTCTTCTTACTTTGAAAGGACACAACACAACGACGAACCTTGGAATCATTTTACAACACCATTTATCTGGTTCCACCGCCCTCTTTCCGATTACTGGAAAGTCTTCAAGGCAGCAGGTTTTTCTGTGGACGAATTTGAAGAACCAAGAATTACCCCAGAGCGATATCATCTTGCAGGAAACGACCAGAAGCTCTTCAATTCCAAAACACGTCCCTATTCAGTAGTTTTTAAACTCCAGAAAGTAATGCGTAATTCGTAATTAAGTTTTGTAATGGGAATCTAGACCCCTATTTTTAAATATGGGTTCCTTTTCCTCGTGTTTTTCATTACTATGCTAATCAAACTCTAAAGGCCACAAATCGGCAATTGGTACTTCCCATCCAGGTAGCAAATCGGGAACTGTTAAAATATCGCCATCACGAAGTATTATTGCTTCTTTTCCAAGGTTGTAAACTTCAACAATCCGCTCATCTGGATTGAGCAAAATTCCTACCTTCGTTTCCAAACTCAGAAATTCTTGAATTTTGGCTCTCAAATCATCTAAATTATCACTAGGGGACTTCACCTCGACAGTCAAATCGGGAGCCAATTGAGCAAAAGACTTAGGACTGCGACGCAAGCGTTCGGCTAAAACAAATGAGGCATCCGGTGCGCGTAAATCTGAATTTGGCAATCTGAAACCAGCGCTAGAAGCTGCTGTTCGTCCTAGTTTACGCGGTCTTACCCAGTTACGTAACTCGGCAATCATTGCAGCTGCGACTTCATCTGATTCGTATCCTGATGGACTTGAAACAATAATATTACCCTTAACTAGTTCCATACGATAGTCAGGATACTGTTGCTGCATTTTTCCAAGTCTTCAAGCGTTAGGGACATAAAACCTCTAATTATCACACGCTCTGTATCTATTGTGGAGGCAATAGACCTCTCTAGGAGCGATCGCTCCATAAATTCCCTAGTTGTTCCCAAACTGTCACTCCAAAGACTTCATATCTAAATGAGAAAACAGGAATAAGCAGTAAAATCGAGTATTATTGCCTATTTTTCAAAACAATCCATTGCTATTTGAACCTTCTCAACTTGCCTTGGTGCTTGCATTTCGTTAAAAAGTGCGTAGGCGTAGCCCGTCGCAGACATCGCTTGTAAAAAACTTTCCCTACTTTGACTAATTTCACCCATTTTTTTATGAGTTAATGCCAATTGATAATAAGCCTCAGCTAAGTCTGATTTAGCACCAATTTTATCAAGAATTCCTATCGCTTCTAAATGATGAAAAATTGCTCTTGCAAATTCTCCCTGTTCTCGGAAAAGTTCCGCAAGACAACTTATAGCTTTACCCTTAATCTGAGTAAAGTTGTTTTCTTCGGAATGAAATATAGCTTGTTGGCACAACTCAAAAGATTTTTTCAGATTACCTAAATTTTTATAAGTTAAGCAGAGAGTTACTAAACTATGCCCTATTCCCCACAAAGTCACTCTAGTTGATGTTGAGATGCTAGAAAAGGCAACTTCAGCAAGATTAAAGGCATCTTCTCTGCTACCAGAGCGTGATTTTATCATAGCTAGACAGCATTGGGCATAAGTCATGTAATCATCAAGATTGCTATTTTGTTCAGCAAGTATACAAACAGAATTGAAACAATCTTCGGCTGCTTCTATTTCCCATAATTCAAGTTTGCAAAGCCCTGTATTAAACAAAATAGAAATTTCTGTTTGTTTAGCATCTAACGTGCCTAAGACTTTTCCTGATTTCTCATAGCATTCTATCGCTTCTCGAATGCAACCGATTATTCGATATGTATAGCCAAGTATATTGTAAAGTCTAATTAATCTTTCTGGTGATTTTATATCGTCTATTATTCGTTGAATTACAGAAAAATTTTTCTGAAGTAGTCCCAATTGGTAAAACGAGGAACCTAAAGGTAAACCTGTACCCCATTTTTTACCTCTTCCTTGTAAGATTACATCACCAGCTTTCTCAAAATCACTAATTTCTACATAGTGATAATAAGCTTCTAAAGCAGTTAAAGCATCATTTATATTTGTAATAGATGTAACTCTCTGTGTCCAACACTCTGCGGCTTTTCGGTTTACTAATTCCCATTCTTCACTGACTAATCTTAATCTACTAATCGCTTCATCACGAATTACAGGATGTAACCAGTATTGTCCTTTTTTTGCTTCTATTAAAGACAAATCTTGTAGAGCTTTAATTACACCTCGACGTTTTTGAGCTGGTACATCCCAAAGCAAACATAAAACTCCCTCGATAGGTAGTGAAGGAATATCTTGATAACGATAGCATCCTAAACGACAAAGGAGACGATAAGCTTCTAAGTCATTTTCTTGGAGACGGGTAAATTGACTGGCGACTAAATCTTTTAATTCTCTTTCTATTAATAAATCTATAGAGTTTTCCTGCCAATAGGAATGGATGTCACCAGAAAAATCTGTCAGTATTGCTCCTCGAAGAATTTGCATTGCTTTGGCATTCCCTCCATAAGCTCTGCACATTTCACTGAGAATAGTACAATCACAATTGATGTGGCAACGGCTGAAAAATTCTCGCCATGCTTCATCATCTAAACCTTCAAGTGGGTAGAGATAAACCTCTACGCTAGATTCCCGCAAACGCTCACGACTTGTGACTAAAGTAACTGAATGCACATCTGAGTCTGCTAATACTCTCAATAGCTCAACATAAGGGCGACGATATTCTAGGAACTTACCATTTTTATCGAGAGCAGTTTCTAGATTATCGATAAATACCCCAATTTTAGAAGTTTGTTCTCGGAGTTTGCGCCGTAGTCGTTCTAGGCTGATACCAAAATCGCCTCCCGGTTCTTCGTTAAAGTATCGCCGTAGCCATTCTTCAACTACACTCTCTACAGGAGTAAGGTTTTGGATTTCTGTGGCCATCCACAGTTCTAGGACAAAATTAAATTTTTGACTTTTAAAATATTTGCGTGCTAATCTTGTTTTGCCAACACCACCTTCACCCTGGATGAGGATAACTTTTTCTCCCCGACTGAATAAGGTGTGGAGTTCGGCTATTTGGCGATCGCGCCCGACAAAGTTAGAATCTAAATCTTGGGGTTTAGTCCCATTCGTCGCTAGATTTGGAATCTGAGAAGCTTTTTGCGACTGTTGGTTTGTTCTAAATCCTTGAACTACGCCTTGAAAGGTAGATTTTGAGACTTTTGCTCCTAGAACTTTGGAGAGTAAATGCCAAAGTTCTGCACCAACTGCTTTTAAATGCGCTTCTGTATAACCACGGCTGTTGGCGATATGCTGGTAAGTCCGTTTTTCATCCTCCCACAAATTACGCAAGATAATCCTTTGAGTTTTATCTAGATGTTCTCCCGTCTGGAGAAAAACCAAGTTATCTACAAACTCTAAGGCCTCTTCTACACCCATTTGCTAACTTGATGTATCATTTGTAATTCATTATAACGATATTTTTACTACTTCTTCCTACCCACAATACTACAAAATACTTTTTCCTACTCGGTAGGAAGCTTACTTTATCCGACTGCAAAGCATTCTGGACTGTACTACTCTTGTAAGTAATACAGGCGAAGTTAAGTTAAGCGCCAATAATAAGGTGGTTGAGGAGAGATTTTATCAGCGCTACTACTGCAACCTTAGTAAATCACAGATGTTATTTGTTACCGTCCTATATCAATGACTCCTGAAAGTGGTGTCTACTAAACAGCAGTGGGTATTAACTAACTAGATTCTGTAGAGCGTATTTACAACTAAGTATGTAAGTCTTTATCCTACAGGAGGTTCAATGATGTTAGACAGAGATTGTCATCATGATTGCAATCAGAATCAGTGCCCTTTTGCCCAAGATACACGTAATCCCAATAGATATGTTTGCCTGAAATGTGGTGTTGAGCGAGAAATAAATAAGTATTCTTCTAGTTTTGGCTCGTTTTTGCTACTGTTGTTGGGCTTGTTTATTTCGTTCCAACTATTAGTTAGTTACGAAAAGCAAAGCAGTCCACAAAAGCAACAACAATCTCTGAATAATTCACCCCATCAGGGAAATATCCACGTGTAAAACTAATCTTCGTGCTGGGTATGATTTCCCATTTCTGATTTTGTAAATGAGAAAAGGGAAATCAAAAAAAATATTCACTGCTAAAAATCTAGCTACTTTCGTGAGTAAAATTATGGACACCAACCAGGATACACTCCTCTTTCGCTTTGTTTCTAAGTCTTTGAAATATTTCTTGTTAGTGCTGTTTGGAGTTGCGATCGCTTACGTCCTATCCAGTGGTTTAGGTATCTTACAAATCATACCTATACTGCTGTACCTGTTACAACAGTTTTTGCTTCCTGTGGGAATTATCCTCTTGTGTTTAATTACAATAGCGGTAATTATTGAATCCCTGCGTTAATAATTGGGGAAGTAGAGAGTCTATCAATGTTGGATTTTAAATTTTAGATTTGTTCTTCAATTCAAAATTCAAAATCTAAAATCGATGGACTCCTAACTTCTTCATTTACCGTAGAAAACCCTGGCATTTCGGTATCCTATATTTCGCAGATACTTATTCCATTCCTCAGCTTGGAATCGATCAGAGAAAGGCCCTACTGCTACGTGTGGCCCTCGTGGTTGCGTCCTTTCGAGGACTGCGCCAGATCGTCCTAAATCTTGACTAAATCGGGCTAGATTCTGCCTAATTTGTTCTGCTGTCGCAGATAACTGTTCTTGAGTAGTCGGGATAACGACATAATATCTAGAGGCTTGCTTGGGAGGATTTATATTGCTGCGTTCCCCTACAAAGCCTCTATTACCTACATCTATTTCCTGTCCGTTAGTAAAGCTGATAATCCGAGCGCTATATATTCCCCGTGACTGTAACTCACTCACCCGTTGTTGGGCGTTAGATACTCTGTTAAAAACACCTGACTGAATAACATTCCTTCCTTGGTACTCGCGAATGTAAGCACTGGGTTCAATCTGGCGGATTGCTTGTAGCGTCTGGAAATCACTACTATCTACGTAAACTAAGTAGCGCTCAAAGTTCTGGTTATATTGACTAAACTGTGTAGGTTGGGGGGGCTGAAAGTTCTGACCGAATTGATTATTTTGTAATGGTTGAGGGGGTTGAAAGTTCAGATCGGATTGATTGTTTTGTAATGGTTGCGGGGGTTGAAAGTTCAGATCAGATTGATTATCCTCCACTAGTTCTGCTGGTTGTAACTGCGTTGATGGATGTTGACCAAAGGGAATTGGCGGTGGTGGTAAAGCTTCACCTCCTTGTTGAGCCAGTAGCATACTGTTGTGGATTTGTGCTTGTGCTGAGGCATAGTCAGGAATCAGCACTAACCATCCTCCTACTAACAGGGGGAGAAATCGGATAGTAGGCTTCCAACCCTCAGAACTTCGGCGCAGCATCTGAAAAGGGGTAAATTTACTTGGTATTCCTCTCGACATAGTACTTAGAAAGTAGTCAAAGTATTTTTAGGCAATTTCCATCAGGAACTAATTAGTTCACCGTTGTAGCAACTATATAGCGTTAACGTAAAATTAGCTCATCTGCGTGGCAAACAATACATCTGTAATTAATCTTAGATAAGAGTCATGGAAGAGTGAATAGCGATGTCTACGATGGTCACTGAGCTTGCCGAAGTGCTACGCTAATTCACTTCTTCTCAAACCGAAGTGCTTTGGTAGCAAGGCTTTGAAAGAGTGTGTGCTACAATTGGACAACCACGCAGCTATCGTGTCGTGCTTTGTATGAAAAAAGTCGTAGTTGGTCTTTCTGGTGGCGTTGACAGTTCCACCGCCGCAGCTATCCTGCACCATCAGGGCTATGAAGTGATTGGTTTGACTCTTTGGCTAATGAAAGGCAAAGGTCAATGTTGCTCTGAAGGTATGATCGACGCGGCTGATCTCTGTGAACAACTGGGCGTTCCCCATCAAATTGTAGATATTCGGGATCTCTTTCAGACGCATATTGTCGATTACCTGGTAACTGGCTACAGTGCTGGGATCACGCCTTTACCTTGCTCACAGTGCAATAAAACTGTGAAGTTTGGGCCAATGGTGCAGTATGCTCGTGAACAATTGGGATGCGATCGCATCGCTACTGGTCATTATGCCCGAATTAGGTATGACGAAGCAACTGGATGCTACCAGTTATTAAGGGCTATTGACCGCAACAAAGACCAGTCATACTTCCTCTATGATTTGTCTCAAGATTTACTTGCAGCAACGATATTTCCTCTGGGCGAACTAGAAAAAACTGACACGCGCCGGATTGCAACTGAATACGGACTGAAAACTGCTGATAAACCAGAAAGTCAAGACTTATGCTTAGTTGAAAGTAACGGTTCCATGCGGGCATTTTTAGATAAATATTTAGCTCCCAAAACAGGCGATATTGTAGATACCACGGGTAAAGTTTTGGGACAGCATGATGGTGTCCATCACTACACCATTGGCCAGCGCAAAGGTTTGGGAATTGCTGCTGCCGAACCGTTGTATGTGATTGAATTAGATGCGGCAAATAATAAGGTAGTAGTAGGCGATCGCACTAAGGTAACTCAGCCAGAATGCACTATAAATCGGGTAAATTGGGTTTCTATTGCTGAACCATCTACCCCAATTCATGCCGAAGTGCAAATTCGCTATCGTTCAACGGCTATACCAGTGACGGTGATTCCATTGGAAAACTCCCGTGTGCGTTTGGTCTTTGATGAACCCCAATTCAGCATTACCCCCGGACAAGCGGCGGTGTGGTACGACGGCGAGAAAGTGTTAGGTGGCGGAATAATTGAACAGTTTAGTTAGCGAGCTGCACTGTTAAAGTTGAAAACTCTCAACCAACCTAGTTTCATAGAGAAACTAGGTTCGTGCATTTTTATGTAGTTAAAATGTTACTCTATATACTACTAAAATTTAAGTATTTACTGTGAATTATATTCATTTTAGTAAATATATAGTAAATGTTAATAACGCAAATTCTAGACATATACTATTTTATCTAAGTATAATGTCAATTTAAACATAGCATGGTTGTCAATTACATATTTTATCAATGTAGATAGATAGCCAAGGCTGGCGCATTTACGTTAGTAGAAGGTTTAAGTTGGCTGTATGGGAACAACTCAAAGTATTCAATTTCTACTCAATGATATAGAAAGAAATCAATATTTTCTTCCTGAATTTCAAAGAGGATTTCGCTGGACACCAGAACAGGTAAAAAAATATTTTCGTTCCTTGTATTTTGGCTATCCTACTGGATCTTTCTTAGTGTGGAAATGTGACAATCCTCCCAAAATTAAAAGCAGTGTAACAACGACAGACAGCAAAAGTTTTACTAGATTAATTCTTGACGGTCAGCAGAGGCTAACAACACTATACACGCTTATTAAGGGAACACCTCCTTCTTGGATTGAAGGTAAACCTCCTAGAACAGATTTGTATTTCAATCTTGAAACTCATGAGTTTCAGTATTATACTCAGAGTCTAATGATAGGGAAAAAAGAATGGATTAATATTTGTGATTTTTTCAGAAAAGAGCTAGGAGATTATGTACAGAATAGTGACGATAGTGTATATTTAATGTCTAATTTTAAAGAGCTATCTCGTTTACAAGCTATTCTTAAGTACGAATATTACATACAAGAAATTGATGAGCAAAATTCTCTAAATGTTGTTGAAGTTTTTAATCTTGTTAATAGTGCGGGAACTCCTCTAATTCAATCAGATTTGATTTTGGCACTGATAACCGGAAGATGGGAAGAATGCAAAGATAAAATGCGAACTGCTATTAAAAAGTTTAGTAGTTCAGGTTTTGTATTTGATATGGATTTTTTTACTAGATGTATTGCTGTTGTAGGTACAGATAAGGGTGTATTTGATGACGTAAAAAATTTAGATAAAGATGCTTTGATTGAAGCTTGGAACAAAGTTGAAAAATCATTGAACTATTTATTAAAAGTATTGCCTAAACATGGATATATTGATGAAAATTCCTTTCTCAGCACCTCCTATGTTTTTTATACTTTAGTCTACTATATTGCAAAGAATAACTTTAAATTTCCTGATTCGATAACAAGAAACAAATTATTATACTGGCTTTATAATGCTCTAATGTGGGGCAGATACAGTCGAAGCTCAGACACTACACTTGACAAAGATATTCGTATTTTGAAAGAAGCAAATTCTGTTGATGAATTAATTAAGACTTTAGCTGCATCCAGAGGAGGGAATCTTGAAGTTACAGAGCATGACCTTGAATTACAAGGTGTAAGAAGTAGGTTTTATCAAATTGTATATATTCTTATTCAAAGTAATGATGCCGCAGATTGGATAGACACTTCACTACCTTTGTATAATAAGATATCTGGACGTAATTATTCAGTAAAAAGATACCACATATTTCTTCCGAGGAAATTATATAAATTGTATAATTCTAGTTCATCTTATGATAAAAGCCTTGTTAATGAACTAGCTAATCTTGCTTTCTCAGCATCAGATACTAATTCAGATACTAATCATGAAATATTCAACAATGATCCAGAAGTGTATCTAAATAATATAGAGATAGAGCAACTACGGCGGCAGTATGTGCCAACAGATAGTAGTTTATGGAAAATGAATCGCTACAGCTATGAAGCTTTTCTTAAAGAGCGGCGCAGATTGTTAGCACAAGGTATCAATCAATTTCTGAATAAGCTTTATCATGGAGAAGGCAAGATTTATGTTTCACGTGATATTACACAATGGCGGCAAAAACTTGAGGAAGTAGAGAAAGCACTCCGTAATATTATTATTGATGTATTACATGAAAATGAAGATGATATTGATCGAAATTCATATATTCCATCTCACTTTTTAGCAAAACTAGAAGAACGGATTAAGAAATATTTCAAGGATAACCCTTCTGAAGACAGGGTATTATTTCAAAATGTTGAGAGGAAAATTGATTTTTTTGATGTTTCAGAATACTGCCAGTTAATAATTAGTGGGCAAAACTGGCAATATTTTGAATCTATATTTGGTGATAAATCTGCATTACAAAATCGCTTTAGTCAGCTTCAAAATCTAAGAAATACTTTAGCTCACAATCGGGATTTAACTGATGTTGTTATTAAAGATGGAGAAGCCGCCATACTCTGGTTCTCTTCTGCACTGAGAAAATACTTTTACGAAGAAGACTCTACATCAAAATAGATACAATGAATACAAGTAATTAAACTTTCAATCAAAAATTACTTTTATAAATGGCTGCTTAAAACTCCTCTAAAGCCTGTACGATTCCCGGATGATTTGCGGTCGTTTGCTTACATCGCTCATTAACCTTGGTTTGACCCTTTATGCTTGGCGATTCTTTCCCGTACAGCTTGGCGAATATCTTCCCAATCGTTAGGAGTCATCTCGGTTGCATTTCCAGAATTTAGACCTTCTAAAAGCATCGCTTCCAAACGTTCAGCAGCTTGACGCTTTTGGTCTTGGCGTACTAACTCGCGGAAATATTCACTGACACTACTATAGCCACTAGTCGCCACTTTCTCTTCTATATAAGTCCGCATCGCGTCAGGGAGAGATATATTTATACTTTTCACTGGCACTACTTCCCTAATTTTTGCTTCATAATATTATTTTATGGCAATTTATGCCATTTATTGCCATATAGGAGCAATTAGCAAAAGCTATACCTGCGGTAAGCTACATCTACGCACTCTCTATCAAAAACTATTTCTATCTAATGTTCCTTCAAATTCTTTCAAAGCTTGTACAGTTCCTACTTGCCAAGCTCGTTCAACTGTAGCGGCAATAATTTGAGTTACAGGGATATTTGGAAAGTTAGGACTGTTATCAGATTCGATGTAATGTCCATCTCTGAGTAGAGAAATCCTCAGCTCTTTACTATCGTAAATCCATAGTTCTGGAACTGCGATCGCTTCGTAAGCATCAAGAGTTGTTTTTGATGTCACATCTGTTCCAATTGCCAAATCAGGAGGCGGATTGTTTTGTTCTAGTTTGCGACGACCGATCATTCTTTGGTAATTTTGGATGTAGAAACAAGCATCTGGTTCTACCCCCGCTACATTTTCCCGCTTGAAGGTGGTTGAACCGAAGGGTTCATAATTTTTCCCTGCGATCTTCAGCAAGATTTTGACAATATCCGAAATTAAGTCCTTTGATTTTTCGTGTTCGGGTAGAGGAACCATAATTTCTAACGTAGACTTGCTGTAAGCAACTCGTAGCGATCGCTTTTCCCCCAGTTCTTGCAAAATAGACTCAAATTCCTTCCAGCTTACATCTTGAATAGACACTGTACTACCAGGTGCTAGCCGCATTTGGCTAACAGGTTTAACAACGGGAGATACAGCATTCATAAGCATTTTCCTTATAAAGGAACTATTCTGAAACTTGAGGCTGGATGAGCTTTAGCCTAACCTAATCAGATCGCTTAGAGGCTAGTTGCAAAATTTTCCTCCATTCCCTAAACTCTTTATTTCTACGTACCAGCATTTTGATAAGTTAGTACATAATCTGAAACAATAACAGTAAAAGCAAAGAGGGGATTACGTTGAGTCACAATCCAGATGCCATAGCCCCCCACGGTGGACAGTTGGTTAACCGTATCGCCACACCAGAACAAAGAGCAGAGTTTCTCTCAAAAGCTGACTTTTTGCCGCGAGTGCAACTTGACGATCGCGCTGTTTCGGATGTAGAAATGATTGCGATCGGTGCTTTTAGTCCACTCACGGGTTTTATGAACCACGAAGACTACGATCGCACTGTTACAGAAATGCGACTAGCTAATGGTCTTGTGTGGTCAATCCCGATTACATTATCGGTCACTGAAGAAGTCGCTTACCCCTTGCAAGAAGGTGGCTTAATTCGTCTGGATAATTCCAGAGGCGAATTTATTGCAGTTTTGCAACTCACGCAAAAATATAACTACGACAAAACCCGCGAAGCTATTAATGTCTACCGCACTGATGATGTTAAACATCCAGGCGTACAAGTACTCTATAACCAAGGTACTGTACATCTGGCGGGTGATATTTGGCTGTTGCAGCGCGAACCTCATCCCCAATTTCCCACTTACCAAATTGATCCAGCTGCCTCACGGCAACTATTTAAAGACAAGGGTTGGAAAACCATTGTTGGTTTCCAAACTCGCAATCCCATTCACCGCGCCCATGAATATATTCAAAAGTGCGCTTTAGAAACAGTTGATGGTCTATTTTTGCACCCATTAGTTGGGGCGACAAAAGAAGATGATATCGCCGCTGATGTGCGGATGCGGTGCTATGAAATTTTGCTGGAACATTACTACCCCTTAGACCGGGTAACTTTGGCAATTAATCCAGCCGCAATGCGCTATGCTGGGCCTCGTGAGGCCATATTCCATGCTTTAGTCCGCAAAAACTATGGCTGTACTCACTTTATCGTCGGACGCGATCATGCTGGCGTTGGTGACTATTACGGTACTTACGATGCCCAGTATATCTTTGATGAATTTGCCCCAGGTGAATTGGGCATTGTGCCGATGAAATTTGAACACGCTTTCTACTGCACGCGTACTAAGCAAATGGCAACATCTAAAACCAGTCCCAGCAGACCAGAAGAACGCATTCACCTATCGGGGACAAAAGTCCGAGAAATGCTGCGGCGTGGTGAATTACCTCCACCAGAATTTTCTCGTCCAGAGGTAGCAGCAGAGTTGGCACGGGCAATGCGAATAGAAGTACCTGTTTAGAGAATTGGGAATTGGGAATTAGTTTTTTACTCACACTCCTAACTCCTGTAGAGACGCGATTAATCGCGTCTCTCAGCACTCCCCACCTTTGCAAACAGTGTAACTTTACAATACAGAGTTCAGCCCTGTAAGCTGCTAGCTAATGGGCTTAGGGCTGATAGCTAATTATGAAACGCCGCACGTTTTTACATAAAATTGGCTCAATACTCGCGGTATTGGGAGTAACGGAAGCTGAGTGGTTGACTTTAGGAAATCGCTATTATCAGGCTTTGGCACAACCCAACTCGCGCAAGTTGGCATTGTTAATAGGTATTAACCAATACTCCAAAATTCCAAACCTCAGTGGTTGTCTGACGGATGTAGAATTGCAAAGAGAACTTTTGATTAACCGCTTTGGTTTTCAAGGGTCAGATATTCTAACCTTAACTGAGGAACAAGCCAGCAGGGAATTCATTGAAGCGGCTTTTTTAGATCATCTGGGCAAACAAGCTAAACCTGGTGATATAGTTTTTTTCCACTTTAGCGGTTATGGCACTCGTGTAAAATTGGAAAAATCGCCAGATACAATGCAAAATGCTCTGGTGACAGCTAATGTAGCTCTTGACCTACAAGATGACAAAATAGTCAATCATATATTAGAAGAAACTCTACTGCTATTATTGCGATCGCTCCCTACAGACCGAGTAACAGCAGTATTGGATACTAGCTATGATGCTTCTAACACAGTAATAGGATTAAAAACTCGTGCCCTTCAGGAGTCGGCAACAAAGCTAGCAACAGAAGAACTCGACTTTCTCAAACAACTTAAAACTCAGAAGTTATCCAACACTCCGATTGTTTTAGCAGCTACCTCAGAACCAAAGCAGCCAGCAAGGGAAGGTCTTTTTTCTGGTTTTAGTGCTGGGTTATTTACCTACGCCTTGACGCAGTATTTGTGGGAATTCACGCCAGCCACCAAAATTCAAGTCGCCCTTTCCCACGTGGAAAATTCTCTATATAAATTAGGTAGTAAACAGCAACCAACGTTATTAAGTAGTCAGAAAAATCCAGATATAACGTCTCTACTGCCAGACGGTATCATTGGTGCAGAAGGCGCGGTGAGTGATATTGAAGAAGACGGTAAAACCGTGCATCTGTGGTTAGCAGGATTACCCCCACAAGTGCTGCTATACTACGGAGTGAATTCTAGATTTACACTACAGACAAAAGAGCAATTAGTATTGCGATCACGCACTGGATTAACAGCAAAAGCGCAAATTTCCAAAATTGAAGGTGCAAATCCCCTACAAATCGGGCAACTCGTCCAAGAAGCAGTCCGAGTTTTACCCCGAAATATTAATTTAACAATAGCTTTCGATACTGGATTGGAAAGAATTGAGCGGGTAGACGCTACAAGTGCCTTTGCTGGATTTTCCCATGTATCTACCGTAGTTGCAGGAGAGAAACCAGCTGATTATGTATTTGCCAAGCTACAGGAAACTCCGAGTCGTTATGGTCTATTTTCTCTTGGGGGCGAGCTAATTCCCAATACCAAGGGGGAAGTAGGAGAAGCAATAAAATTAACAGTGCAAAGGTTAGCGCCAAAATTATCAACCTTGCTAGCAGCCAAGTTATGGCGACTTACAGAAAATGGAGGTTCTTCTCGCTTGGCTCTCAAGGCAACCTTAGAAATAATTAATAATATATCGCCTCGCGTCATCATGCAGCGCGAAACAGTGCGAACTTTCAAAACTGAAACTTCGATTAAAAAATCAGTACAGACGCGATTAATCGCGTCTCTCCCCACTCCCATTGTGCCTATCGGTAGTCGAATGCAATATCGAGTGGAAAACCAGAGCGATCGCCCAGTATATTTAATCTTGCTGGGATTAAACAATAATCATACAGCAGTTGCCTTCTACTCTTGGAAAACTCCCCAAGAACCAAATACTACCGACATCAAGCCTATCCTCCAAGAAGTCGTCATCGCCCCAGGTGAAAGCCTCACCCTACCCCAAACTAATGCTGCTTCCCAATGGGTGATTTCAGGGCCAGCTTCTGAGTGCGAACAACAACTTATTTTTAGTCCTGTCCCCTTTAGCGAAACTCTAGCCGCCTTGAGTACTGCTAAGTATTCCACAGTCGAACAACGGACGATCGGACCATTGTTGAATCCCTTAGACGTTGCACAAGCCTTGCTGCAAGACTTGCATAACGCCAGCGCCCTCAAAACTGAGATGAACAGCACAGCAACCGACTCATATATCTGGGATGTGAATAATTGGGCAAGTCTTAGCTTTAGTTTTCAAGTTGTGTGACTTGGAAAATTTTTTATCGAAACAGAATTGATTCTGAATTCTAACCGAAAAAGCGGATAGTACAGCGTAAAGCCTTCTCGACAAGAGGCTTTACCAACTGTAGAGCAACTCTTACGAGCGTCTTTATTCTGGCTCTTGTTAGCAAAGTGGGGCGTAGCCCATTCTGACTTCTGAATTCTTTTTAAAACCAGCATAAGCTAAAAGTTTTTATGACTTTAGTTATACTCCTATTGATTACGCTGAGTGTTAAAACTGAGTGTTTCACTCATAAAATATCTCAACTGAATTCAGTCGCCAGCAGGATGAGACTTAGCACAATATTTTTTACACTAAAATTTATAAACAACCTGGAAACAACAGAGTATGCCTCTTCATAAACTTGAACATTTTGATCCAAACTATCGAGAAACTTTTGGTGGAGACGACGTTAAATCACTGGTTCTTTATACTGAGGGAGGAGACAGAGTTGGCTCAGTCGCTGATGTTTTAGTTGATGATGATGGTCATTTCCGATATTTAGTTATTGACACAAGTGGAGATTTTTCTGGTAAAAAAATCTTACTACCAATTGGTCTTTCCCGGATTGATTATCCTGCAAAACGTGTCTATGTTGATGGGTTAAGCAAACAACAAGTAGAAGGTTTAGTTGAGTACAAAGAAGACACAATCTTTGATCACAATTACGAAGAAAAGGTACGTAGTGGATTTCGTTCTTCAACTAGCGGTGTAACTTACGATCGCAATACATATAATTACCAGACAGAACCAGCTTTATACGGACTGAATGAGCAATCTCATCAAACTTTCAAACTCTATGAAGAACGGTTGATTGCAAATAAACAGCGCATCAAAACCGGAGAAGTAACAGTTGGTAAACACATTGAAACAGATACTGCAAGTGTTACAGTACCTATTCAAAAAGAACGAGTTGTAATTGAGCGAGTTGTGCCAACAGAAGCAGGAAGCGTTATAGATACCAATGAACTTAAGTTTCAAGAAGGTGAAGTTGCACGCATAGAAGTGTACGAAGAAACGCCTGACATACGTAAAGAAGCCTTTGTGCGTGAAGAAGTGCGAGTCAAGAAAGTCGTAGAAAGGGATATAGTGGAAGCACAAGACACTATTCGTCGAGAAGAGTTAGATGTTGATACTGCGGGTAACTTACATGTGAATGAACATGGCAGTACTACAGATGGTGCTATTTAAGGGGATTGAATTTTTTAAAAGTTGTAGAGACGCGGGATATTAGTGTAGCGGAGCATACCCCTATGGGGACGCAAACTACGCGGTAGTGTTTTGTAGAGAAGCCCAGGTCAATTGTATTCTCTACACTATTTTAATTACAACCAAAATTCCTAACTTCTTAAATCTGTTTTGTGAAAATTTGTGGTGTTTATATCCCCAACTTTTTTAAAAAGTTGGGGATATAACTTTTAAATTATTATTCAATTAGGGCTGCTTTTATCTACCATCAAGAAAAAGTAACTATAACTTTTGGTTATTTAACTATTGAAATAATTCATTCGGCAGAAGGATGTAAACAAGTAAAAAAAATATCATAATTGCTATGAATTGAAAAAAAAATATTGAGGTTAAATAATAATGGTACTCTACAAATTAGAAGATTTTGAGCCTAACTATCGTGATGCGTTTGAAGGTCACAATATTACTGGACTTGGGGTTTATACACAAGGAACTGATGACAAGATTGGTACTGTCAACGATGTTTTAGTTGACGAAGAAGGTCATTTTCGCTATCTAGTTGTTGACTTAGGATTCTGGATTTTTGGTAAAAAAGTATTACTACCAATTGGTCGTGCCCGTATCGACTATAACGTTGATCGCGTCTACACAATTGGCTTGACTAGAGAGCAAGCAGAAGATTTACCTGAGTTTAATGAGCGCCAAAGCCTTGATTACGACTATGAAGAACGGGTGCGTGGCGTATATCGCCAACCCACTGACTATACTGCTCCTGTAGATGCTTCCGCACCATTAGATTCTGTAGCCCCATTGGGTACAACACCCACTTACGCCCGTGATAATTATAGTTACGAACGTGAGCCTTCTTTATTTGGGTTAAATGAGCAAGATCATCAAACTCTGAGATTGTATGAAGAACGGCTGATTGCCAGCAAACATCGCCAAAAAACTGGAGAAGTATCCATTGGCAAGCGTATCGAGACTGAGACTGCACGGGTTGCAGTACCAGTAGAAAGAGAGCGAGTTGTGATTGAACGTGTAACTCCAGCAGATGCAGGTACTGCCGTTTCTGGACGCGAAGCAGATTTCCGTGAAGGCGAAGTTGCTCGTCTAGAAATCCACGAAGAAACTCCTGATGTTCGTAAAGAAGCATTTTTGCGTGAAGAAGTCAGAGTTAGAAAGGTGGTCGATCAAGACACAGTAGAAACGCAAGAAACTGTGCGTCGTGAAGAGCTAGATGTGAATTCTAGTAATCTTCCCATCGAAGAACGCTAACCAAATATAGTCATTAGTTAATAGTTAATAGCTAATGGCTAATAATTAATTCGACACAGTACAGGTAAAGCTGTTGAATTAGCTTTACCTGTGTTTCCAATAGCTTAGAATGAGAAATACATTTAATTTAGCTAAGTAAAAAGCAAAAAGCAGTTCATAAACTTTGCATATTATGAATAGCCAACCGATGACAAAAAACATTGGACAGGCAAACGGTAATTCTGGCACTAACACCTCAATAGCAGATTTGAAAAAGAAGGTGAAGAATTTTGCTGTGTTCGATAACCAAGGTCAGCTAGTAGGAGTCGTTCATGATTTAATTGTGGATGCTAATAGGCGGTTAAACCTAGTGATATCAAACCAGGTTAATCAACAAACTCTAGAATATGGCGAGCAGTTAGCCGATAAACATCCTTCTTTATTTCGATTGCAGAGCCAGAGAATAAAAAAAATCGACAAGCCGACTAAATCTGTTTTCATAGACTTCAACAAATCAGAAATCGAGTATATGCCTGAATATTCAGAAGCAGAAAAACCCGGTGATGTCTACGAGGGCCTACGCCTAGGCAACTCAACGGAGCAATTGGTTAATAATCAAACTAGAAGTAGTGCAGTTGAGCCAGTAAATTTAGAAGAGGTCAGCGAAGAACAGATTATTCGTCTATTAGAAGAACGACTAGTTGTTGAAAGCAGTAAGCGAAAAATTGGTGAGGTGATTGTTCGCAAAGTCATCGAAACCCAGATGATCCAAGTTCCTGTCCGGCGTGAAAAGCTGATTGTAGAACAAATTAGCCCAGAACACAAACAACTTGCAGAAATTGATTTAGGTCAAGAAGAAATTGCTAATGTTGACTTTACCGGAGTAGAAAGACTCGAAGGTACATATTTTGAAAGCGGTTTAACAATAAGCGGCGAATTTAACTCGCCGAAAACTGCTAGTTTATTGTTGAATGCGATCGCAATAGAGCAAAATCACGGCTGCAATCGAGTGCGTGTTACCATTGCTGTTGAAGATGAGTCACACAAGAATAAATACCAGGAGTGGTTTGATCGCTGTTCGAAAGATCAATCACCCAAGCCGTAAAAATAAGTTTCTAGCAGATAAATTAGTAGGATGGGCATTGCTCATCCTATTTTTTTGCTGATTTAATCACTTCAGCCCAGAGAGTGTCAAAATACTAAGCAGTTGCCGTTCTTTTGGCTACTTGCAATGAAATTTCGATTGAAGAGACTTTCACGGAAGAAACAACAGCATCTGATTTCACCTATTCAGATTCAAGTTCGAGACGGAAAATTTGAGATTATGGGTATGGGTGTATGGCATTCTTACTGGCGCGATCCCTACCATTTGCTGTTAACGATTCCCTGGGCTGGCTTTCTACTGCTGATTTGTACTTTCTATATAACTATCAATGCTCTATTTGCCCTAGCTTACTTGATAGGAGGAGATTGTATTGCCAACGCCCGGCCAGGCTCTTTTTTAGATGTTTTTTTCTTTAGCGTACAAACCCTAGCATCCATCGGCTATGGGGCAATGTATCCTAAAACAACTTACGCCAACATTATTGTCACCATTGAAGCAATGATTGGTGTGGTGGGAATCGCCGTGATGACGGGACTAGCCTTTGCTCGATTTTCCCGACCTACAGCTAGGGTGCTTTTTAGTCGTGTTGCTGTAATTACACCCCATGATGCAATGCCGACTCTCATATTTCGCACCGCTAATCAGCGTCGCAATATGATTCTAGAGGCGCAGATGCGAGTCTACTTAATGCGCGACGAAATAACTCTAGAAGGGCAATTTATGCGTCGGTTCTACGATCTCAAACTATTAAGGAACCAAACACCTAGCTTCACCTTAAGCTGGTCAGTGATGCATGTCATTGATGAGTTTAGCCCTCTATATGGGATGACACCAGAATCCTTAATCCACACAAATACTATCCTGATTGTCTCTTTGAGTGGCATTGATGAAACGGTTGCACAGGTAGTCCATGCCCGTCATAGTTATGCTGCTAATGAAATTTTGTGGAATAATCAATTTGCTGATATCTTTTACCACACACCTGATGGACATCGCTACATTGATTACAACCGCTTTCACGATGTCTTACCTCTAGATGAAATGCTTTAGATGCCTGAAACTTACTCGGAAGTCTGATTGTCTGAGGATTGTAATGCTTTAACGACGACTCGACCATTTTCAACTACAGTGCAATTTTTAACCATACTTTTGCTGTGGTTAACTGGTACATCCTGACACTGGTTTTGGTGCGAAATATTTTGCTCCTGTTGTTGGTTGAGGACGACAACACAACAGGCGGAGGGGGAAAAGGACATATAAAGTATTTTGATCTCTATATCTATTATCGCCCTACTGATGATGTTTGGCTGAAAAATTTGCTACCCATCTGCTTTGATTAAACCAATTCAATGTAGTTCCAACAAAAAAGCGCCCTCCATCACTGGAGGGCGCTTTTTATTACTTTTTATTTAGCTAATCTTCGGAATTAACCGTTGATAGCAGGAGCAGTCATTGCTACAGGAGTAATTTTACCAGCAGCTAAGTCTAGGGGGAAGTTGTGAGCGTTACGCTCGTGCATTACTTCCATACCCAAGTTAGCGCGGTTGATTACGTCTGCCCAGGTGCTGATAACGCGACCTTGGGAGTCAATGATTGATTGGTTGAAGTTGAAACCGTTTAAGTTGAACGCCATCGTGCTGATACCCAAAGCAGTGAACCAGATACCGACGACAGGCCAAGCTGCGAGGAAGAAGTGCAGTGAACGGCTGTTGTTGAAAGAAGCGTATTGGAAGATCAAACGACCGAAGTAACCATGGGCTGCAACGATGTTGTAGGTTTCTTCTTCTTGACCGAATTTGTAACCATAGTTTTGAGATTCGGTTTCGGTGGTTTCACGCACCAAGGAAGAAGTTACCAGAGAACCGTGCATTGCAGAGAACAAGGAACCGCCGAATACACCAGCCACACCTAACATGTGGAAGGGGTGCATCAAGATGTTATGTTCTGCTTGGAACACAATCATGAAGTTGAAGGTTCCAGAGATACCCAAAGGCATACCATCAGAGAAAGAGCCTTGACCGATGGGGTAGATCAAGAATACTGCGGTGGCAGAAGCCAAAGGTGCGCTGTAAGCTACGCAAATCCAAGGACGCATACCTAAGCGGTAAGAAAGTTCCCACTGACGACCTAGGTAGCAAGCGCAACCGATCAAGAAGTGGAAAACTACCAATTGGTAAGGACCACCGTTGTACAACCACTCATCTAAGGAAGCAGCTTCCCAGATTGGGTAGAAGTGCAAACCAATAGCGTTGGAGGAAGGAACAACTGCACCAGAGATGATGTTGTTTCCGTAGATCAAAGAACCTGCAACTGGCTCACGGATACCATCAATGTCTACTGGAGGTGCTGCGATGAAGGCAATTACGAAGCAAGCAGTAGCAGCTAGTAGGGTTGGGATCATCAGTACACCAAACCAACCGACATATATACGGTTGTCAGTGCTGGTAATCCACTCGCAAAAGCGATCCCAAACGTTAGCGCCAGAGCGCCGTTGTAAGGTTGTGGTCATTGTTTTATAAGTGCTATTTTTTGTTAAAAATGGAACAAGCAGATTTTGTTTTGCCTGTTGAATTACAGTCTACATGAAATTACTTGGACGCGATCTTTGGCTTAATATTCTGTAATAGAATCCTTTAACAAGATCGTCGAAATGTAAAGTTTTTCTACTATTAATAATAGTGAGAAAAGTAAGCAATTAAAGCTTTTTAAGCCATTACAACATTAAACTAGCTATAACTTTTAATGACGCGATCGCCAGTTTCTTCTCTTTACATTCTGTTACAAACAGCCAGGATAATCTGTAACGAAATAATAAGTTGTACATTGTCTTATGTCGCTGTTGATTGTTTGTAGAAACTTAAAAATCAAAGTATATGTAGGGCAAACTGCCTTCAGGAGCTAATAACCAAACAGCGTAGAAACATAGAGGGACAAAGACAAGCTTAATGGGCCAGTTAAACTCTAACTTCAGCATTCGGTTAAAGGCATAAACTACAGCCATCAGAGCAGCTAAAGTTAGCAGCACCCAAGTGAGTTGGTATTGGCTCATATTTAAAGCATCTACATAGACCTTTTGAGCAAACTGGGCATCAGCAGGATAACGCCAAAGGTGTCGGATTACTAAAGAAGAGTCTGCGAGATTCGGTAGACGGAACCAAATCCAAGAGGTAAAAACCATCAGTTGGGTCAAAAACCAAGCCACGAAGATACCTAGAGGATTTTGCCAGAATTGCTCCAGATTTTCATAGCGATCGCTCATAGCATCTGTAAGTCGATGAACCACCAAGGCTAACCCGTGGAATATGCCCCAAACTACATAACCCAAAGCAGCACCATGCCAGATACCAGCGATTAGCATCACAGTAAATAAATTCCAGCAGGTGCGGACTAAACCCCGACGCGAACCACCCAAAGGAAAGTAGACATAGTTACGTAGCCAATCTCCGAGAGTGATATGCCAGCGCCGCCAAAATTCTCCAATACTGGTGCTGAAGTAGGGAAAATCAAAATTTTCAGGTAGAACCAAGCCGAAAAGTAAGGCACTCCCACGGGCAATATCTACGTAACCGTTAAAATCTAGATATAACTGCAAACCGTAGGCGAATGTTGCTAACCAGAGATCGGTACTACCGGCCCGTTGTAAGTTACCAAAGCATAAATCGACAAAAATTCCCAGGTGGTCTGCAAAAATACCTTTTTTGACTGCACCTCTAGCAATTAACCACAGCGCCTCTGCTACTCTATCGGCACTGGGAAAGTCTAGCGTATTGAATTGATTTGCTAAGTTGTGATAGCGCGTAATCGGGCCGGAAATCAGTTTGGCGAAGAATAATTTATAGGTGGCAAATTTCAGAAACTGATCGGTAGCAGGCGCACCACGATAGACATCTATTAAATAGGCAATACACTCAAAGGTGAAAAATGAAATTCCCAAAGGTGCAATCAATTTAAAAGAGCTATCTGGTGAGTTTGCTTGGATATTGAAAACAAACTTAAATAAAGGGGTTAGATACTTAAAAGCTAATAATAGTAAAACATTTAGAGCTATACCTAGCCACAAAACTTTTAGACGACGACGATTCCAGTCGCCTTGGGCAAATTGCCACTCTTCATTAGAAATTTGCCAGTCAAGAGAATGTTTTCCTGGTGATGTATTTTTCCCAATCTCTAGCCCCAAACGGAAATTGATAAACGTCAATGCTAATAGCAATGGTATGTACTGAATATGCAAAGATGCGTAGAAAACCAAACTAGCAATTAGCAGCGTCCATAATCGTAATTTCTGTTGTGCTAAAGACCAGTAAATTCCTAAAACACTCAACAAGAAAAGACCATAGAAAATTGATATAAAGTTCATTTTTTAGTCATTTGTTATTTGTCATTTGTCATTTGTCAATAAATAGTTCTTCTTCCCCTGCCTCCCCTGCCCCTCATCCTCCACTCCCCATTCCCCTGCTCCCTACTTCACTGGCCAAGGAATCATTGGGTCATTAGCCAGCTTTTTGGAGACTTCGTATGCTCCGAAGCGGTTGAGGTGGCTGGGATCGGAGAAGTAGTCATGTGCTTTGGGCCACTTTTGGCTCAGATCCCGATAAATAAAGTTGGGGTTAGTAGCTAGACGCAACATATATTGCTGAAATTGTTGCTCATATTGTCTACGCACTGGATCTAAATAATCTGCCGTGAGAGGCATATTGACAAATACTAAGGAAATTTTCTGAGATTGGGTAAACTGAAGCACTTCTTGAAGAGCAGCATCTTGCTGTCCTTCTACTTGGAAAGATTTATAGTCGTTGTCGTAATTTCCGGGAACTCTAGAATGTTTTTGATAGTATCTAGCAGGATTGAAGCGAATAGACAAAGGTAGAAAGCCATCAAAATCAACTGCTTGCTGGGAAATACTCTCATCTGAAGTTCCGTCTGTTAGCTGTTTTTGTGATGCAACTGTCTGATTACGACCAAATATAAGCAATTGTTTTTGCAGTAAGCCTTTAATTTGATCGCGGTTTTGATAGCTAGCAGAAAGAGATGCTAAACCCTGATTTAAAGAATCATTGACTGCTTGATATGTGCTTATCTCCTGTTTTTCTTCTTTTACCTTCTCTTCTGGCGAACTTTCCTGATTTTCGGGCGATTCGCTGCTATTTGCTATTTTTGGGTTTTTTTGGAATGCTTGCTTATAACCAGCTGATGCAGCGATGGATTTAAAAGTAATGTCCTCGCGTCCACCATTGAAAGCACGGGCCCCATCTGCCCAGAGAATTATTTTAGGCAGTTCTGATGGTTCCAGTACGTGACGAAGCACAAAGTCTACAACTTGTGCAGTAGCACCGTTGATCCCAAAGTTAAACACGTCAATATTGGGATAACCCTGGGCTGCTAAAGCTTTAGAAAGTTCTGCTGGATCTACTCCTCTGAGGGCGCGAGAGGAGCCAATAATCAACACATCGGGCGGTGTACCAGTTCTCGCTAAACGCTGTTTATATAGTGCTAGCTGCTCATCTAACTGCCTGACATTGAAACTTGGCATTTGCGATCGCGCTGCTAAAAGAATAGCTGTTGCGGTTGCTTTTTCTTTCAATGGTGCAGCTGCCAAATTCTTTGTCGAAGTATCATCACTTTGGGTAAACTCAGAAGCATTAAATACAGAACTCTGATTTGCAGGAGATTTTGTTTTAGAAGTGCTGCTAAAAAATACCGTTTTCTCACTCTGAGTTTTTTCAGATGTTAAAGATGCCTTTTGTCCAGATGATGAAGGTAAGACACTGGCTACTTTTGGCAAACTCGGTTTAGTCTGTGCAGTAATTCGACCCAATACCCAATCAGTTTGGAGAGTGAGTAATAATCCCAGTGTCCCCCAAACTAAAGCAATCTTAAGTCCTTGATCGTCAGGATTTTCTTCTGCCAACTGGTGGCTTTCAGTAAATAGCTGGCTTTTTAACAGGAATTTTTTCGCGGTTGCACTCGCCGTTGCTATCCAATCTCGCGCTACTTCTGTTACAAAACTTTGAACTTCTTCTGTTGTTAAGTCTGGGCGCAAAATTGGTTCACTAGTCTCAGAGGGTATTAAATCATCTACGTATTTAGAAGTGGCAGCGAATTCTGGGGTTGCTTCTGGTACTAAACGTTGGCGATGTTCAAGATCAACGCCATAGTGCCAAAAAGGTTCTTTATTCCCAGCCCGGCGACCGTATATACGTATTCCCATAATACCGGGAATTTTCAAATGGCGGATAAACTGCGTAATTTTACTTGCTACTTGTTGACGACCTGGACAAACAGGCGCATCACACATGATGTGCAGTAAATCATTTTTATTCAGTAAGAGGACGCGAATTCCACCTGTCAATAAACGCCAATCGAGGTCAGGATTGAGTAAACGCTCTAGTAAAAATGTGATGGCTGGTTCATCGCCAGTATTAGCTAAATCTAGCGGTGATGTGGCAAAGGCGGGATGGCTGGTGGCGGGTAAAGCTAGCCAATCAATCCAAGTGGGTTGCTTGTCGCCTGCTTTTTGCCCGTAGATGGTGGCGGCGAGAATGCCTTGAGGTGCGATCACTTCTAACTGGGGTACAATCGCCTCTAAACACACTGCTTTGTCTGGGATTGGTGCAGTTCCTAAAGGATCAAAAGCTGGCGTACAAAAGATATGTAGAGTTGATTCTTTTAGAGAAGCTTGGACAGCAACTTTTAATCCTGACAATACCTCAGTTAATAGCCGAGCGATCGCTTGGATATCACCCCAACGCGCCCATTCTTTCAGCATTACCTCTGATGGTGTCAAATCGACACGCAGCAACCAATCAGGGGCAGTTTCGCCGCTCACCTGGGAAACAATTACGGCATCTTGGTAGCCAGAAAGCTTGAGATAACGCAACTTCTCTGCTATTGGTTCCGCAAGCAATGAGGCATCAGGGCTATAGCTCGACTGGCAAAATATCCACAGGCGATTTTCTTCCGGCTGAGAGTTCTTTGGCTGATATGGCTTAATCTTTGCCTGTACCGATACACCTAACGTACTCAGAGTTTCGCTGAGATATCGAGCAATAGCTTCTGGATTGCCTTGACGTGCCAAACTTTCGTTAGAGACAATTAGCGCCCCACCCGATTGTTTTGATTTTTCTGAATCTGCTAGCAAGGCTTGCTCCACTTGCTCCAGATGCTTATCTATTTGATTCAAGTAAACCCGATGGCACCATTTGGGGCGCTGTTCCCCTTTTCTTCGGCCATAGACAAATACTTGATATATTGAGGTTTGTTCGCTGCTTGTGAGGATATCTAAGTTTGTTTGCTGTAATGCTTGCAGCAAATCAGACAAAGTACGCCAACGCTGCGGACATTCAGTACCTTCACAAAGAATATGAAGGTCATTTCCTCGTAACCGGACTTTCACCCCAAAAGTGTTAATCCCTGTGGCTTGGCTTACCCATTGCACTAAGGATTGCTGGCGATCTGGTAATACTGTTTTCATGGGAAGTTAACTTTACAGGAAGCGATTGTTGGGGGATAGTGCCTGCACTTGTAAACTAGAACCATAGGTCTATCACACTCTGACGTTTTTTTTTAACAATTTTGTTACCTTCGCAGCTCACAAAATCGGCCAAGATAGTCTTGTACAGGTTGTAAGTCTGACTAATATTGAGTTTTGCGTTTATTTTACTAATAGGGAGTCATAAATCAGAAGTTAGGAGAGACGCGATTCATCGCGTACAGGAGCCAGGAGTCAGAATAATTCTATATGACTGGCTGATGACTTGTCCTTTAAAGCTAGACTTGCGTTTCATTGCGCTAACGCCCCTAATAGGTGAAATAACCAACAAGCTTATCTCATTTCAACTCCATCCCTCGATTGTTGGAGTCATCCTAATTCCTAAGTAAGTTGGCGCAAAAAAACCAAGTATATTACGAAACGTAAATAGGTTTAAAGCCCTTACCAATGACCAATGACTCCTAAATCAATTCCCATAACCAAAAATTAGCAATGCCTCCTGCCAACCAAGAACCCTCAACTAACCAGCCATCCAATCTTGATTTATTTACCATTCCCCAATCGTTCCTTTTACAAATAGGTACAGCGTCTATATTACTGCTGCTCATTACCGGAAAAACCACCGTAAGGGCACTAGAAAGCATAGGGGAAGCCAGTGAAGAATTGTTTCGAGGCGATCGCCTACCCATTCTCGACTTCCCAGAGGAGCGCGAAAATAATCAAACTTAGAAAATATACACCAAATAATTATTTGCTCAGGAATAACCCGATGAGCATTCAGTAGAAAACCTAGAAGCGTCAACAGTAATTAGCTTTACAAGATAGAGAATATGGGTTCCCTTTTATACTCTTCGTCTCAAACTGCGGATATATACCCGGTGTCGGAATTATTTTTGCGTCATCGTCTCCAGGTAGTGGAAGAATTGTGGGAGTCTGTTCTGAGGCAAGAATGCGGTCAAAACATGGTAGACTTGTTGCGGCAGTTGCGCGATTTGTGTTCGCCAGAAGGACAGGCAACAAATGACCAAGCATCCTCAGCCGTCAAATTAATTGAACAACTAAATATCAACGAAGCAATCCGCGCGGCTCGTGCCTTCGCTCTGTATTTTCAGCTGATTAACATCATAGAGCAGGAATACGAGCAAAGGCAGCAATTGAGCCGCTATGAGGCAGAAATAGAGCCTACAGATGCAGAAAGAGCATCTAATGTCAATTACTCGTCTAATCAAAGAGAAGATGATGCGCCTCTTAGCAAGGGAATAGCAGCAGAATTGCTGGCAAAGAATTATCTCGAAAAAGCGCAAGTCAAACCAAAAGGGACTTTTGCTGCTTTGTTTCCCTATTTATTCAAATTGAATGTACCACCCCAACAAATTCAACGTCTCATTGCTCATCTGGATGTGCGCTTAGTTTTCACAGCGCACCCGACGGAAATTGTTCGTCATACCATCCGGGATAAGCAGCGACAGGTGGTACAACTCTTGCAAAAACTGGATACCTTAGAAAACCATGCTGGTGGTACAGGTGGCGGATATGCTTGGGAAGCAGCAGATGTCCGCGAACAATTGCTCGAAGAAATTCGCCTCTGGTGGCGCACCGACGAACTTCACCAGTTCAAACCTACTGTGCTAGATGAAGTAGATTATGCCCTACACTACTTCCAAGAAGTTTTATTTGATGGCATTCCTCAACTTTATAAACGTTTCAAACATACACTATCCAATACCTTTCCTTGGCTAGAACCACCAAGTAAAAACTTTTGCTCTTTTGGCTCTTGGGTAGGCTCAGACAGGGATGGGAACCCATCAGTTACACCAGAAGTCACCTGGCAAACAGCTTGCTATCAGCGCAAAATGGTGCTGGGAAGATATATTCAGTCAGTGAAAAATCTGATTGAATTGTTGAGTGTGTCGATGCACTGGAGTGATGTTTTACCAGATTTGCTGGAATCTCTAGAGTTAGATCAGTCCCAGTTGAGTGAGGTATATGATGCCCTGGCGCTGCGTTATCGGCAAGAACCCTATCGGCTGAAACTCGCTTATGTACTGAAACGGCTAGAAAATACTCGCGATCGCAATCTAGCTTTGTACAATCGGGAAACGCCAAAAAATCAAGATAGTCCCCTGTATCGTTCGGGAGACGATTTTTTAGCAGAACTGCGGATGATTCAGCGTAACTTGACAGAAACAGGTTTAAGCTGTCGAGATTTAGAAAATCTCATCTGTCAGGTAGAAATTTTTGGTTTTAACTTGACACAGCTAGATATCCGTCAGGAATCATCCCGCCACGCTGATGCGCTGAGTGAGATTCTACAATACCTGCAAATATTACCTCAACCTTACAACGACCTATCTGAGGAGCAAAGAGTTGCTTGGCTTACAGGAGAACTGAAAACCCGCCGACCGTTAATTCCAGCAGAATTGCCATTTTCTGAAAAAACCAACGATGTAATTGAAACTTTTCGCGTCGTGCGATCGCTCCAACAAGAATTTGGTCTAAATATCTGCCAAACTTACATTATCAGTATGTGCCGCGATGTGAGCGACGTGCTAGAAGTACTACTGTTAGCCAAAGAAGCCAGGCTTTTTGACCCCGCCATAGCCGTGGGAACCATTCAAGTTGTCCCCCTATTTGAGACAGTAGAAGACTTACAACGCTCCAGAGGCGTTATGCGGAAACTATTTGAACTCCCGTTATATCGCGCTTTGTTAGCTGGCGGCTACGAACAGACAAAAGCAGAGGATACTGATGAAAACTCATCCCCCCCTGCTCCCCTGCTCCCCTGCTCCCCTGCCTCCCCCTCCCCTCTCACCCCTAACTTGCAAGAAGTGATGCTGGGGTATTCTGACAGCAACAAAGACTCTGGTTTTTTAAGCAGCAACTGGGAAATTCATAAAGCCCAAAAATCACTGCAACAAATAGCAGAAGAATACGATATAAATTTGCGGATTTTCCACGGACGCGGCGGTTCTGTAGGGCGGGGAGGTGGCCCTGCTTACGAGGCAATTTTGGCTCAACCGGGTCATAGTATCAATGGGCGAATCAAGATTACCGAACAAGGAGAAGTTTTGGCTTCTAAATACTCCTTGTTGGACTTGGCTTTGTACCACATGGAAACCATCACCACTGCTGTGATTCAAGCTAGCCTGCTGCGGACAGGGTTTGATGATATTGAACCCTGGAATGAGATTATGGAAGAATTAGCAGCGCGATCGCGGCAACATTATCGCGCTTTAATCTACGAACAGCCTGATTTTGTTGACTTCTTCCACCAAGTAACCCCCATTGAAGAAATTAGCCAGCTACAAATTAGTTCTCGTCCAGCCCGCCGTCCATCTGGTAAGAAAGATTTAAGCAGTCTGCGAGCTATTCCTTGGGTATTTAGCTGGACGCAAACCCGCTTTTTGCTTCCTTCTTGGTATGGCGTTGGCACAGCGTTACAAGAATTCTTGAATGCAGAACCAGAAGAACACTTGAAATTAATGCGCTACTTTTACGTTAAGTGGCCCTTTTTCAAAATGGTGATTTCTAAAGCCGAGATGACTTTAGCAAAAGTAGATATGCAAATGGCACATCACTACGTTCAGGAATTGTCACAATCAGAAGATCAACTTCGTTTTGCCAAGGTTTTTGACCAAATTGCCAGCGAGTTCTATCTCACAAGAGATTTGGTGTTAAAAATCACCGATCACAATCAACTGTTAGATGGCGATCCTGTCTTACAACGATCTGTGCAGTTACGCAATGGCACAATTGTCCCCTTGGGATTTATCCAAGTTTCCCTGCTCAAGCGCCTACGCCAGTCTATGAATACTAATGCCACTTCTGGAGTCATCCATTCTCGTTACAGCAAAGGCGAATTACTGCGAGGTGCATTATTAACTATTAATGGAATTGCAGCCGGGATGAGAAATACAGGGTGATTGGGAATGGAGAGTGAGGGATGAGGGGCAGGGGAGGCAGGGGAGCAGGGGAGCAGGGGGAGATTCGTAACTCCTAACTCTTCACGGGCTAAACGCCCCGCTACCGCTAACAGCACGGGCTAAACGCCCCGCTATCGCTAACGGAACTGTTTTGCCCAATGCTCAATGCCTAATACAAATGATTAAAAACAGAATTTTAATTTGCACTTTTCTGGCGCTATCATCAGGTTTTTTTGGTGCTTACACTAGTGGGCAAATCACCATAATGGTGCATAGCCAAAAATGTCAAAATCAATCTTGGGGTTTGCAGGTGATGTGCAACGCTTGGATGACACCAGGAGCAATATGGCAAGGTAGCACAACAGGACTATGGACAGGAACTATTTTAGGGGCGTTTGTTGGGGGTTTGATGACACGACAAGCTCGTGATTAATCTGTTAACTACTCAATTAAACGTGAGTTAGACGAACCTTTCCCTGCCTCGAATTTTAGTTCAAGTCTTTCCCTCTCAGATTCGGAGAGGGAAGGATTTTGTGTAGTAAAACCAGGGAGTGGTTTTTTAATTCAGACAATTGCAATTAACCTTCAGCAGGAGAAAGGTGTCAGCAAGGCTGGTAAAATCTACCCATAGCAACGAAGAGCAAAGCAAATCACTATGCCTACCGAAACTAACCCAGGGAATCAAACTACCACGGGTGCTGATGCTATTGATGAAGCGATCGCACAGGGAATTGATTTTGATGGTTCTCCCATTCCGCCTGCCAAATTAGAACTTTATGGTAAAGTCATGGCGCTAGAGGGCAATAGACAGCGCAGTGGCGTATCTAATACTATGCGATCGCGCATTGTGCGAATTGGTGCAAAACACATTCCCCAAGCAGAACTCGACCAATTACTTGTAGATGCTGATTTCGCACCCCTAAAAGAAAAAGAAATTGCCTTTTTTTATAGCGGAAAATAAATATCGCAGCGCAGCACAGTCAAGGCCCATATAATTTGCGGCTACACAAACAAGTAAAGTAGCCGTGAAATTACTGTAAATAAACGAACTATTAACCCATCCATAACCTATCTGTCATCGACAATCCGGTAATCTAAATTTCTCACTGAAATGGCGTGGGCAAGGAGCTAATCCTCCAAAATGCGCTCACGATCCCCAAGAATAATCGAGGATAGAGATGATGGCAAAGGTTGGGTACTCAGTGTTTCAACGCGTCACCACTGCGCGTTTGCTGCGTAAAATATGTTTACTGGCGCTGACTGTGCCGTTTTTAGCAAGTTCTGCAATCGGTTTGGCTACTGCCAACGAGAGGAAGTACGAGTACGAGTATGAGGGTGAGAACGAGACTTATGCCATCGGACTTTGGGGCGATCTCCCCTATTCTGATCTCCAGGCGACAACGGGAGTCCCGAACCTGATCGCTGATATGAACGCGCAAGACCTGGCCTTCACTGTCCACGACGGCGACCTAAAGGGGGGCAACTCTACACCAGGCTCGGTCACGCCGACCACATGCAGTAATGAACTCTACGCCCAGGCGCTCGGCTTCTTTAACTCCTTGAAAGCACCAGCAGCCTTTACTCCGGGCGACAACGATTGGACTGATTGCGATCGCCCCTCTAACGGTGGATTCAACTCACTCAATCGCCTCGACTACGAGCGTCAGGTATTTTTCAGCACGAAGTTTTCCCTTGGGCAGCGTCGGCTAGTCCAGGAGGTGCAGACAACACCACTGTGTCTTGGTGCAACTGGTGCAGTACCCTGTGTTGAGAACCGTCGCTGGACGGTTGGTAGAGTTACTTATGCGACACTCAATATCCAGGGTTCGTGCAACAACCTGTGTGACACTGCGCCTAACCCAGATGAGTACACAGCGAGAAATGCGGCTGATATTGCATGGATGAGAGAAACTTTTCAAGTGGCAAAGACACGCAATTCGGCGGCGGTCATGTTTATCTCCCAAGCCGATCCAGGGTGGGATCTGACCGATGGAACCAGAGCACCTTTGCGCGATCCGAAGACGCTTACCGAAACCGATGGACAGCCTGATAGCTTCAAGGACTTTTTATTAGCGTTCCGAGATGAAGTGATCGCTTTCCGTAAACCGATTGCCTACGTGTATGGTGACTCGCACTACTACCGTGTTGACAAGCCATTTCTGGATGCTCAAGGCAGACGCATCGAGAACTTCACTCGTGTCGAGACATTTGGCGACAATGCGGCGAACGGTACCAACGATGTGAATTGGGTTAAAGTAACCGTAAATCCCCGTAGCCGAGAAGTATTTTCGTATCAGCCACAGATTGTTCCCGGTAATCGAGTAGCGGTTCCGTCTCCTTAAACATAAAAGCCCAAAACTGCTATTTTGAGTTTTTACGGGATAACCCAAACCTTCATTTTTCGGTAGGGGCAATTCATGAATTGTCCCCACTGTGTGTAATTTTGCATAAGTCCTATCTTTACCTCACACATCCTAAATTGCCATCGATATTTTGGCTTCTTCAATCTTTTCCTAATCTGTTCAAAAACTGTATCTTCAGCAAGATATTGTCAATTTTCCCTTGCATTTTGAATTGGCACACGGCTATATGTACTTAAGTAATAGCTGAAAGACTTGGAGAACAAATGTCAGGAACTACGCCAAATTCAGAAATGTCATATCGAGTTCTTGGTAGTACAGGAGAGAGAGTTTCTGCAATTGGATTGGGTGGTTGGCACATTGCATTAAAACACGTTGATGAGCAACTGGCTATCCGAATTGTTAGAACAGCGATCGATCGCGGCATCACTTTTATGGATAACAGTTGGGATTACAACGATGGAGTCAGCGAGATTCGTATGGGAAAAGCCCTGCGCGATCGCTACCGCGATAAAGTTTTCCTAATGACGAAAATCGATGGACGCTCTAAAAAAGAAGCAGCAAGACAGCTAGACGAATCGCTTAAACGCCTGCAAGTGGATTGCATCGATCTCGTTCAGCACCACGAAATCCTTCGGCACGAAGATCCGCATCGAGTTTTTGACGAAGAAGGGGCGAATGCTGCTTTTCTTGAGGCGAAACAAGCTGGCAAACTCCGATACATTGGTTTCACTGGACACAAAGACCCATCTGTTCATCTTCACATGTTGGAAGTTGCAGCTTCTAACGGGTTTAAATTTGATACAGTGCAGATGCCGCTCAATGTAATGGATGCCCACTACCGGAGTTTTGCAAAGCTGGTTGTGCCAGAACTTGTTAAACAAAACATCGGCGTTCTGGGAATGAAAAGCTTGGCAAACGGTATTCTTTTACGGTCAAAGACTGTAACGCCAATTGAATGTTTACATTATGCTTTGAATCTGCCCACGTCAGTTGTGATTACCGGAATTGACAGCATGGAGATTCTAGAGCAGGCTTTTGAAGCCGTGCGGACTTTCCAGCCGATGAATGACGAGCAAGTGCGATCGCTCTTAGCAAAAACAGCACAAGCAGCATCACGCGGCGAGTTTGAGCCTTTCAAAACCTCATCAATTTTTGATAGCACTGCCCAAAATCCAGATTGGCTAGGAGAAGAACCACAACGTATTCAACAATTGATGTCAGCGTGATTCTTTCTTAGTGTCGTCACTGCTGCAATGCGATTGTTTCGACTGACAATGCCATTATTTCAAGTAGCAATGCGATTGTTTCGGCTGACAATGCGATTGGTTCGACTAACAATGCGATTGTTTCGGCTGACAATGCCATTGTTTTGGTTAACAATGCCATTGTTTCGACCTGCAAAAATTAACTCACCCTTCCTCTAACTTTGTTCTATTTAAAAAGCTTTCCATCTACGGGACGCACAACTATGTGCCCCTACTGTTAGTTTTATTGTTTTAATGGGCACATTAAAAATATACCTATACTAGTATAAATATATGCCTGTCCAGGATAAAACACGCCGCTTACCTTCTCAATCAATTAGTCAAGATATAACCTCATTACACGGTTTGCAAACCATCACCACATATAATACAACCCGTGCTGATGCGTCTGTAGTAAATTTACAGCAAGCTTATCAGACTATGTTGGCGCAGCAACAAGCTGAAACCGAGAAACTAGCTTTATACCGTGCTGCTGCTGATGCTGCACGATTAGCAGAATGGGAATTTCATAATGCTGTATTAGCCATGAAAGAAGTTGTGCGCGGACAATATGGATCGGATAGCGATCAAGCCCAAGCAATTGGACTGAAAAAGAAATCAGAACGCAAGCGTCCCAATCGTAAAAAGTCAGTTGCGATGGCGTAACCGTCCGATGGAAGCGATCGCAAGTTAATTAACTCAATGGCGATCGCTAACTTTTTTTATACGCGATCGCAGATGTCTACAATCTGTAACCTGTTTAATTAACCTTTAATTACCACCAGAAAAAATCTTTTTTCAAAATTCAATCTATCAAAATAGTGAACTTGTTTCATAACTAATGATGCAAGAACTTCTATCTGGGGATCGATATGGTGAATAAGCTAAATAAAGTAGATTTAGTATACTAAATCACATGAGATTGTATTGTATGAAATCGAATTATTTTACAAAACAGCTTTCCACTGTAAAACGCTGGATGGCTACAGCACTGTTTTGTATGTTAGCGATCGCTTTCGTTTGGCAAGGTGCATTTTTCTCGAACACCTCAGCAATGGCTGAACCTAGTGCAACCTTGATTGCATCAAAAGACGCAGGCGATCAAGTTCAAGAAAAAGCCAGTAAAGATGCTGGACGAGCCAAGAATTTTATCCAAGATACGGCAGATAAAGTTAAGCAAGCTGCCAAAAGCAATGCCAATAAAGTTGATCAAGCAACAGACAGTGGTAGTTTTGCCGAGCGCAAAGCCAAGAGAGATGCAGCTACAATCCAGAAAAGAGCAGATGAAGATGCTGCTCGGACACAAAAAGCAGTAGACAACACAAAGAACGCTGTTGAACGCACTGTTGATAACATCAAGGATGCTTTTGGTAAATAGTAATCCTATTTGATTTTGTTCAAATCTAAAGGCTTAGATCCCCGACTTTTCAAAGAAGTCGGGGATCTTGTTGTTTACGGAGATTACTAAGTAAGAGTATTTTTCCATACATATTTGTTGCGCTTAGATAAACTGCGATCGTAGAGAAAATTAGCTGCTATTAATGAAAAACAGAAAAGATATTTGCTAGCAACGATCCTGAACATCTAGCCAGAAATGAGATATTTAATTCTTTTTTATAATTGCTTAAAAAAAGAAAGCTGAGTGTTTGAGTTAAGGAATTTACGCAAAATCCTTCTGAAAGATTGATTTTTTATACAAATTAAAGAGCATATTTAAGTGGCATTACTTATTGACAAATGTGCCAATAGTTTATGTAATTGCAACCTTATTTTGACAAATTGTTAATGGTTAACAAATTTTTCACCATTATTAATTACGAAGTTATACTTTCCACTACAACTTAGTAACAATGTAAGAGTGTGATTATGTGGACAACCCGACCGTGGGAAAATCAAAATACTGAAAAAGTGAAATTAGAGAGGAAAACACTATAATATGCACCTGAGCGAAATCACCCATCCTAATCAGTTGCACGGTTTATCTGTTCGCCAACTGCAACAGATTGCCCGTCAGATTCGAGATAAGCATCTCCAAACCGTAGCAGTTAATGGTGGACACTTGGGGCCAGGGTTGGGTGTTGTAGAATTAACACTAGGGCTTTACCAGACACTGGACTTAGATCGGGATAAAGTGATTTGGGATGTAGGACACCAAGCTTATCCGCACAAACTTCTTACAGGACGTTACGATCGCTTCCACACCCTCAGACAAAAGGACGGAGTTGCAGGTTATCTCAAACTCTGTGAAAACAAATTTGATCACTTTGGGGCTGGACATGCTTCTACAAGTATTTCAGCAGCATTAGGCATGGCTTTAGCACGAGACTTGAAAGGCGAAAAATTTAAAGCCGTTGCTGTGATTGGGGATGGGGCGCTAACTGGAGGTATGGCTTTAGAAGCCATAAACCATGCGGGACACATGCCAAAAACTAACCTATTGGTTGTTCTCAACGACAACGACATGTCTATATCTCGCAATGTCGGCGCGATTCCCCGCTACCTCAACAAAATGCGCCTCAGCCAGCCGGTGCAATTTATCAAAGATAATCTTGAGGAACAATTTAAGCAAATTCCCTTCGTGGGTGAATCTTTGTCTCCCGAACTCGCACGCATCAAAGAAGGTATGAAACGCTTGGCTGTTCCCAAGGTAGGGGCAGTGTTTGAAGAACTCGGTTTTACCTACATTGGGCCAGTAGATGGGCATAATCTCGAAGAATTGATTGCCACCTTCCAACAGGCACATCAGATACAAGGCCCTGTTTTAGTACATGTAGCAACAATTAAGGGCAAAGGCTATGAAATTGCTGAACTAGATCAAGTTGGCTACCACGCCCAAAGCCCCTTTAACGTTGCAACTGGCAAAGCTATTCCTTCTAATAAACCCAAACCCCCAGCTTATGCCAAAGTCTTTTCTCACACTCTGGTAAAACTTGCCGAACAAAACCCCAAAATCGTTGGGATTACTGCGGCTATGGCAACGGGAACAGGTTTAGATAAACTTCAAGCCAAACTACCCAATCAATATGTTGATGTCGGCATTGCTGAACAACATGCAACTACCCTAGCCGCAGGGCTTGCCACTCAAGGGATGCGCCCCGTAGCTGCCATTTATTCTACCTTCCTGCAACGCGCTTACGATCAGATAATTCACGATGTCTGCATCCAAAACCTGCCAGTGTTTTTCTGCTTAGATAGGGCAGGAATTGTTGGATCTGATGGCCCCACCCACCAAGGTATGTATGACATCGCTTATCTGCGTTGCATTCCCAACATCGCAATCATGGCACCCAAAGATGAAGCAGAACTACAACGCATGGTAGTAACTGGTGTTGAGCATACCAGTGGCCCCATCGCTATGCGCTACCCTCGTGGCAATGGCTATGGTGTTCCCCTGATGGAGGAAGGTTGGGAACCTTTGGAAATCGGCAAAGGCGAAATTCTCCGCACTGGCGATGACGTGTTAATCGTTGCTTATGGCACAATGGTTTATCCAGGGATGCAAGCTGCCGAAATTCTCAGCGAACATGGGATTGAGGCAACTGTGATCAATGCGCGTTTCGTTAAGCCTTTGGATACCGAGTTGATTTTGCCTTTAGCTAAGAAAATCGGCCGCGTCATCACCTTAGAAGAAGGCTGTGTGATGGGTGGCTTTGGTAGTGCGATCGCTGAAGCTTTAATGGATGCAGATATTCTAGTTCCCGTCAAGCGATTTGGTGTCCCAGATGTGTTAGTAGATCATGCTGAACCTAATGAATCTAAAACAGAACTAGGTTTAACTAGCCATCAAATAGCAGAGAGAGTTTTGAAAGCTTTCTTTAAGCAGCAAGTATCTGCTGTTGTTTAGTTAATTTTTTGTAAAATGAATCGCCCACACTTGTGACTCAGGTGTGGGCGATTGCTAGATAAACTTTAGGAAATGACAAAAAATAAAGTATGTGAGCAAGGATTCTAAGACTTACGGAAAATAATGGAAAAACGTAGACGCAAAGAGGCTTTCCGCAGGGTAGGACACAAAGAAATGAGAGTTTCAGAGAGTTATTGCGTAAGTTCTAGATTCTTATAGTTAATAATTCCTGTGAAAGCTCAGACAGTTGGTTCCTGGTATTTAACCCCTCGTTTTTGATGACGGTCATTAGCAACAATAGGATAAACAATGCTGCGTAACCGATTGATCGCACCAACAGGACGATGCACTGCTAGACCATTCCCAGGAGAAAAACTGAGATTTTCTCCAAAATCATTTTCTTGGGGAGAATTAACCTTTTGATGCTTAATTGTTAGGCGACCAACTGTAAAGAATGGTGATTCCTCTTCATTCCAAACAATGGTGGTATCATCAATAGACATTTCTGGGCTAGTTTGAAATTGGATTTGAAAGTCCCAATAGTATTCAGCATCAGGCTTTTCTAAAGCTTGAATGATGTCATCTCGGTAGTAGTTATCCTCTGAACCTGAAGATTTGGCTTTTCTTAGTTCACTTTCTGATCTGGACTCAAGAGGAAGTTGTTGATGAGGTGGTTGAGTGGAAACCGGAGTAAATCCATATTTAATCACAGCCGGATATTCTACAGGAACTCGACCTGGTTGAGATGGGTCAAAATCAGATTTGAGTCCCACAGAAAATGCTGAAGCACTCCAATAGCGCTCTTTAAGTAAACTCTTGGGAAAACGTTTGAAACTAGTTTGTAAAAGAGTGGATTCGTAGGGATGCAACTTTAGCCAAAAAAGCACCAACAGCTTAAAAAGTGGAAACAGCCCGGCTCGATAAACTGTCAAAAAAAAGCTGTGAAAGTCTTTGATGGTTCTAACAAAAAAGAATTCAGTATTGTGGGTAATAATATCTTGGGTTTTTAACTCGTGACTTTGCGATAGTCGTTCTCCTTCTACGCCGATCACTTTTACGGCCATGGAGCGAGTATCTCCTTCATAATCATTCTTGACTGAAAATGCCCCATTGGCAAATCGTAGCCAAACCGGATATTGTTTCGGTGTGGCAAATAAACCTTGTTTGAGAGAAATCGCAGAAAGTTCAGCTTCAGATAATGAGGTGCGTTTGCTCAATTCCTGCTTAATTGCTGCTTCATCAAAGTCAAAGATTTCTAGAGTTCCTTGAACAGCAGCGTGGGTTTTAGAATGGGTATCTCTTTTTGCAGTTTTTTTCTTCTCACCTCCGTAAAGATTTTCCATGTTCTTTTTGACTAACTCACTCATGAGATCGCAATATTTGAGTTCGTCTTTTTCTGGATATTCAGTAAAAAGTTTCATTTTTTTTTACAGGTAGATTTAATAATTTGGCGATCGCTAATTTGCGAAAGCGATCGCACTCAAAGCTGATGTAGAATCTTACAATCTCTTTAAAGGTCAAAAGTAACTTTATATTTCTTACCTGATGGAGGAACGTTGCGATTAACTAAATCTGAGACAGTGTTGGTATTCTGAAGAATTTCCCAACCTACAGGAGAAAAAGTTTCTTTATTGAAGATATTGGGTGATAGTAAAGGATTGGTTAGCGCCTGAGAAAAGGCATCAATCCCAATTAAGCGTGCTACTAAAGCAGGGATAGTTGAATTCTCGCGCCCATCTTCGGCGTAAAGCCCCACAAAGAACTCAATCTTATCAACATGACCATATAATTCTTTGAGTTTTTGTTGAGCAAATTCATTGCCAGTAACTTGTTCAAATCTCGTCACTCTGGGGAAACCGCACAATTCTCGATAATCGTTGTAGCTTGCCAATTGCAGTTGTCGTCCCAGTCTGATTGAGGGTAACTCGGTTAATTCCACCAATATATCAGGGGTGTTAAATAAACCAATTTTTGTACCTGGTTGAGAGCAAGTTTCCTCCATCAATGCCCCTAAACCTTGGTCAATAAACATCTTATTGTTCCAAAGAGATGCAGCAATATGAGTTGGTTTACCGTTATAGTTAAATGTTTCTGGAATCGCACTATGCCAGCGATAAACAAAGTCAAACTCAATTGCCATATAGTTGGGACGATGCCAACTTTCTTTGGTAAAAGCTTCTGGATCGGCAAACAACTTAAAGTGATAAGGAGTGATGTGGTTAATGTACTCTTCCATAATGATTTTTAGAATCATCGCCATAAGAATATTTCTCGATGTTTGGAAGAGGCGTTCATCATCCCAATCTGGATAATTGCTCGCTAATTCATCACAAAGACGATTATGTTCGCGGAGACATAGAGTGTTGAGCATTACATAACCAATTTGTACGTTTGCTCGTTCTACTCCCATTGCAAACATATATTGCTTTTTATCTACAGACTGTCTTTTTTCATCATTCAGGGGTTCATAAAGACCTTCAAATTCAGGTTTAATTTTATCCAGTGCTGGATCTGCATAATAAAACAAAGGATATTCTTCTTCTACACCATCTTGGCGTTTGAGTTTCTGAGTCTTTAATTTACCTCCTTGAAAACTTCTTAAAAGATGTGTTTGTTTTCTGGTTAAACCATAAACATTACACAAATCAATTTCATGGTTGGAAGTATTTTTTAGTTTATTGTAGTGATTAAGGCGAAGAAAGCTATCTGTAAACCATTGCACCCAATAGGGAAACAGCATAGTTGATTTGCCAGAATAAATAGTTTTACCGTCTCTTTTACGGAATAAAATAGCTAGGTCTTCAACTTTGGGTAGATTACCCTCAGCGTTTAACTTGGGATCGGGTGGTAGATGCCTTCCTGTATAAGTGCGATCGTTGAGTGATTCCCAGGAAGTATAAGTATCAGTTTTCTTAGGAATTTTAGTATCAGGAATATGCTCATCCAGAGTCATCATGCTGTAGGGATTAGGACGAGTCGGAATTTTATAGATGAGGCTGTTAAGCAGAGTTTTATTAACTTTACGTGCGATAGATTTGTTACTTTGGAGAAGTTGCCAAATTGGTTTAAAGTGGGTTAACACGTATGTTTGAATTTTGTTATCTAACCCGTCTTTGGATGTATCTCTTTTTCCAGTCATAATTATTTCTATTTTCTGTTTTTCAATTTATGTATTCGATGCTGTTTAAAATTATCTACTTTGATTACTCCAATTAGTTCAAATTATTTAAGTTTGGAAATAATCTTTTGTAGATTTTTCGGTCGATAGTCTTTGCGATTTTTCAAACGGTTAATTGTGCTTTCATGAAGGTCTTCAATGACATCGCTAACCTCACGAAACTTGATTCCTGCTAATTTAAAGAATCCAGCATCGTTTTTAAAGTTACATTCATAATTGGGGTTAATACCTGTAGGAATCACGCTTGTATCGAAGTCAAGCCCCAATTGCATCTCACCAATGGAATCAATCATCCACTGTAATGCAGCATCTGATAACCCACTATGTTCTTCAGTTCCACCACCAACGCAGCCGTGTCCACCAGGGAACCACTTTTGAATCACTCGCTGGTTTTCAGCATCAGGATGCTTTGTCATGGGAGTGACATCAAAGACTTCACGAATTTCGTCGATCGCTACTGCGTGCAATGCATTCTGAACACATTTGTTTAAAGTAGTGTCATGGAATCTGTAACGCTTATTCAGCTGCTCGCTCAACTTGCTGAAGGCGGGTATCCCAGGAATACCAAGGGCCCCAACGGTATCAAAGCAACCCAGCAAGGTGATAGGGACGCGATCGCCATAAGCTTGACGGTATTCCACAGCTTCCTGATCTTTTGGTTTAACACCTCGTTTACGGTAAAGCTCGTAAGCTTCATGGGCTTTGGTGACATGAGGACGGTCTAGAAGACCGGAGCAATAGATCATTCCCGCGAGACTTCTAACTGTATAAGCACCACGACTAAAACCAAACAGATAAATTTCGTCGCCAGGAACATAGTTGAGGCTCAGAAATCGGTAGCCATCTTCTATATTTCTATCGATTCCTAGTCCGGTAGCTCCCCCTAAAACCTTTTGACCCTCAGCTCCAACCCCCTCGTCATAAAATACGATTTGTGCAACCCCGTCACTAGCCATCGGTTTTACCGATTGAGCTAACTTAACCACATTGCTAGGGTAAGCACTTGTTAATTGTTGCCAGGTTCCATCACAGCATATAACAAGACGTTTCATATTGTTATTTCAAGGTGTTTGATTAATTAGATCAACTTTTTATTAAGATGTGAATTTGGCATATAGTTAGGGCAAAAGCATTTTTGATATTAACTATAATATTTAGTTTTCTAAATGCTTTAGCGAAATATAGTCTCATTTTTATAATGAGAATGCAAGGACAGTTAAGACAGTTAAGGAGTAAATTTATTAAATAAATATTAAGTAATTATCTGTGCAGCAAAATCATTAAAAAACTAAAAATATTTAATTGAATTTTAGTTTTTAAAATGAAATCATCAAGGTGCATTAAAGTAAAAAATATTGCTTAAGTAAGTCGGCGAGAAAAATTCAATGTATATGAATAAATGTAAATTGTCTGTAGGGGAGACATTTGCGTGGGCGGGTCTCCCGACTTGAGCAAAATAGCGTTGTGTTATGCCATCTTAAATTATTGACGATGCATTGCGCTGCGCGACAACACACCCTACAGTTAAATTTCTTAACATGGCTTGAAATATTAGCGCCGACTTATCCACTCACTACGTTTTTCTATGACACTTTCTACAAACCACGTTTATCCCGTTATTTGGCACAATGAATCGGTGTCATTAATTGACCAAACGCGCTTACCCAACGAATATACATTTGTGGAAATTCACCGCAGTGAAGATATGGCACGGGCGATTAAAACCATGATTGTTCGAGGTGCGCCTGCAATTGGTGTGGCTGCGGCTTATGGAATGTATCTTGGCGCAAGGGAAATTGAAACTAGTGATCGCACCGAATTTTTGCAAAACTTAGATAAAGTAGCCCAGTTGTTGCGTTCTACTCGTCCGACGGCGGTAAATTTATTTTGGGCAATCAGCCGGATGCTGAAAGTTGCCTACGAAACGCTGGGAACGGTAGAAGAGATTAAGCAAACCCTGTTCCAAACAGCCCAAGCAATTAACGCTGAAGATTTACAAACCTGTCAGGCGATCGGCGACAATGGTTTAGCAGTCTTGCCCACTACCCCAGAAAAGCTGACACTGCTTACTCACTGCAACGCTGGGGCGCTAGCTACGGCTGGTTATGGCACTGCTTTGGGTGTGGTGCGTTCTGCTTGGAGAGAAGGACGTTTAGAACGTTTATTTGCCGACGAAACCCGTCCCCGCTTGCAAGGCGCAAAACTCACCACTTGGGAATGTGTGCAAGAAGGTATTCCAGTGACATTAATTACTGATAATATGGCAGCCCATTGCATGAAACAGGGTTTGATTCATGCTGTAGTTGTGGGTGCCGATCGCATTGCTGCTAATGGCGACACTGCTAATAAAATTGGTACATATAGTGTGGCAATCGCAGCTAAAGCTCATAATATCCCCTTCTTTGTGGCTGCACCCCTTTCCACCGTTGATTTTGAATTGGCCGATGGCAGCAAAATTCCAATTGAAGAACGCGATCCAACAGAAATATATCAAGTCGGGGATACTATTCTCACACCTGAAGGTGTCGATTTTTACAACCCAGCTTTTGATGTGACTCCGGCTGAGTTGATTACAGCCATCATTACAGAGAATGGAGCGATCGCACCTCATGAATTAGCGAAATCACAGGTAAAGCAATTAGTGTAATTGAGTACAAAGAGGATAAAAGTTTTAAATGTTCATCGACACCACTCGCCAAATCGCCGAAACCCTATATTTTTCGTTGAGTGGTGTCGATTGCTTACTGGGTAAGGATTTGAGATATGCGTGTTGTTCAATTTCACACAACATATATAATATTTTGTAGAGTGGTGTCGATTTGGTGTCTGAAAGCCTTACGGGGCAAAGGCTCCTGGACGAACTCCCTACCGATTGGGTTAAATCGGAATTAATGGAAACGAATTGGGAGTCGCCAAACGCTTTTGCACTACCACCCTACCGATTGGGTTAAATCGGAATTAATGGAAACCCTATGAACTCCACGTCCATTTCTACTAACCCCTGTACCCTACCGATTGGGTTAAATCGGAATTAATGGAAACTTGGATTGAGAAAGCCCAAGGTTTAGCTGATTATTGCCCTACCGATTGGGTTAAATCGGAATTAATGGATAACTTGAGCCGAGTTCTCGATAACTCTAGCGATCGCTCTAAATCCAAATAACGGAAACTTTATAGGGGATTGCACCAAAAAATCTCCGACTTTTTAGAAAAGCCGGGGACTTTGTTTTTTGACTACTTTAAAATCTAAGGGATCAAAATTTATCAGCAATTTTTTCAATAATTTTATCTAAACTTCATATTTTGACTAAATTCAATAAGCAAAATCCGCAATTACTTTCTCAAAAGAAGCTTTGATTTTCTCAAACCCCAGTTTGCTTTCTCATTTTGGTATTTTCCGCAAGTAAAATAAGCTTTGACTTACTCAAACCCAAGTTTACTTTCTCATTTCGGTGTTTTCCGCAAGTGAAATAAGCTTTTGCTTTCTCAAACCCCAGTTTGCTTTCTCATTTCGGTGTTTTCCGCAAGTGAAATAAGCTTTTGCTTTCTCAAACCCCAGTTTGCTTTCTCATTTTGGTGTTTTTTGCAAATAAAATGCCATTTCGCTTTTTTAAAATGGTTGATTTATCAAAGGATGTCTGAGAAGTATTAAATATTTGTCGATCCCCCTAACCCCCCTTAAAAAGCGTGTATACACAAGTCAAATTACCCCCCTTAATCCCCCCTTATAAAGGGGGGAAACAAAAAATCCAGTTCCCTCCCCAATATATATGGGGAGGGTTAGGGTGGGGTAATTCGACTTGTGACTAATTAACCTTAATAGAATTAACCAAAATGCTGAATAATTGCATCGGCAAATTCAGAACATTTTAAGGGTTCAACTGGCGGTTCTAGCAGTCGGGCTAAATCGTAGGTGACTTGACTATTGGCGATCGCATCGCTTAAACCTTTCTTAACTAGGTCTGCGGCTTCTTGCCAACCCAAAAATTCCAGCATCATCACACCAGACAAAATCACTGAACCCGGATTAATCCGATCTAAGCCGGCGTGTTTGGGTGCAGTACCGTGGGTAGCTTCAAATATGGCACTAGAATCACCAATATTTGCCCCTGGCCCCATTCCCAATCCCCCAACAATTGCTGCGGCGGCATCAGACAAGTAATCGCCGTTTAAGTTCATCGTTGCCAAAATCGAATATTCATCCGGTCTGGTTTGGATTTGTTGAAAAATACTGTCAGCAATCCGGTCATTCACCAAAACTTTCTCTTTCCATTTGCCATCGCCGTGGGTTGCCCAAATTGTGTTAAGAACAGTTTCAACTTCCTTGACAACTTGCGCTTTCTTGTCTGGGGTAAGATTATCAAACCCAGGCTCAATCTGGCGGGCGTTTTCTTCTAAGGAAATATTCGGATTTTTTTCCTTGTTACTCAAAATCCAAGATTCTTGTTCAGTGACAGTTTCTTGGCGGAATTCACTAGTTGCTAGTTCATAACCCCAGTCGCGGAAAGCTCCTTCGGTGTACTTCATGATGTTGCCCTTATGCACCAAAGTCACCTGTTGCTTATTTTTGGGCAATAGCAAAGCGTGTTTGATGGCACGTCTGACTAGGCGCTGAGAACCAGTTTTGCTGATGGGTTTGATGCCAATACCAGAATCAAGAGGAATGCGTTTTTTCCCATGTTCTGGTGTGGCGGGGATTAGTTCTTCATTGAGAATTTTAATTAAGCGATCGCCGATTTCGCTACCTTGTCGCCACTCAATGCCTAAATAAATATCTTCTGTATTTTCCCGATAAACAATTACATCCAGCTTTTCTGGGTTTTTGTGGGGTGAGGGCGTACCTGCATAGTAACGGCAAGGACGCACGCAAGCATACAAGTCAAAAATTTGCCGCAGCGCCACATTTAAAGAACGAATTCCGCCCCCAATGGGAGTAGTCAAAGGCCCTTTAATCGCTACACCATATTCTTCAATTGCCGTGAGAGTGTCTTGAGGTAAATACTGATAAGTACCATATAAATCGCAAGCTTCGTCACCAGCGTAAACCTTGAACCAGCTAATTTGACGTTGACCCTTATATGCTTTGGCTACAGCAGCATCGAGGACTTTTTGGGTAGCAGGCCAGATGTCTATACCTGTACCATCGCCGCGAATAAAGGGGATAATTGGATTGTCCGGTACGATTGGTTCACCATTTTTGAAGGTGATCTTTGCTCCGGCTGCGGGGGGGGTAATCTTTTCGTACATCGTTCACACACTCCTAATCGATACGCTGCTAGTCAAAAAATCCTTATGTGGCAGGCTTGTATTTTGGGTACTGGGTATTGGGTACTGGGGATTGGGAAGAGACACGAAGTGATTTTTTCAATAATTCACCCTTGTCCTCCATGTCCCCTCAGTCGTAGTACCCAGTCCCTAATCCCCAGTCCCCAGTCCCCAGTCCCCAGTTCTTAGTCTCCAGATTTTCCCCCTATTCCCCTTGTACATTATTTGGGGATTAAGTGTGAGATTTCAGTGAAGCGATCGCAATTTTGTACGATCAAAAATAGTAAACTACTTTTCGCTATCAATGCTCCACTTTGGAGAATACCCGATAGCTTACCGCTCTTTCACTGACCGTTAACACAAGAATGGCATGACAGACCCAATGATTTTATCAGGCCCTGCAAATGACATCGACTCCCTCCGACAACCATTAATCGCCGGGTCTGAAAAAGTCCAACAACAGACAATCCCACAGTTAGCTGAGTTGGGTAATGAGGGATTAGACGTGTTGATGGAATTTTTACTGAAACGACGTGAGAACCCAGCGACTTGGATTGATGGCAAAGCTTACCAAGTCCTTTACAACTCTGATGCACCTCAAGCCAAAGAATTTCTGCGCTCCTGTTTTCCTGAAGGAATTGTACCTCTAAAATCAGAGTGCGGGATTAACTACAATTCTTTACAACAGCTACTTGCTGCTCAAGACTTCCAAGCAGCCGATCGCGTCACCATCGAAAAAATGTGTGAACTATCAGGGCCAACGGCTGTACAACGCAAGTGGTTGTACTTTACCGAGGTAGAAAATACCCCGGCTGTTGACTTACAAACCATTAACAACCTCTGGTTAGTCCACTCCGAAGGTAAATTTGGCTTTTCAGTGCAGCGAGAAATCTGGTTGAGTTTGGGTAAAAATTGGGAGAATTTCTGGCCGAAAATTGGCTGGAAAGAAGGTAATAATTGGACGCGATACCCTAACAGCTTTACCTGGGATTTGAGTGCGCCTAGAGGTCACTTACCCCTTTCTAATCAGCTGCGGGGGGTACGAGTGTTTGCTTCTTTACTCTCTCACCCTGCTTGGACAAAGAACTCAGAAAAATAATGATTTTGAGCTTACGGACAAATGGACTATGATCAATCCCACCAACCGAGAATTATACGTCATCATTGAACGTGATGAAGATGGCACTATGTCGGAGAAGTACCTCAGCTACAAGCCTGTTACAGTCAAGGAGAAACAATTGATGAGTTGATGGCTAATATTAAAGAAGTAATTGAACTTTGTTTAGAGGATGTGTGAAAAGTCAAAAATATCATGCTGTCGTCTGCGATCGGAGTATGACTTAAAGAGTTTAAGGGTCAGAAAGTTCGGCCCGGAACGAAAAAGCTTTGAGAAGACAACAATTCATTTAGAACCTGATGTTGCAGAGGTTTTTCCCAATGCCGATGCTGTGAATGAGGCTCTAAGATTTCTGATTAGAGTTGTGCAGGACAACCAAGTTTCTGCACTTACAAAGCAGTCTCAAAATTCCTCAGATTGGGCACATAAAAGTCCCTAATACTGATTTGAAACTGCCGCAGATCCCAAACTGAAAATATTAAAATGGATAATGGCAAACGTTCGTCTAGAAGATATTAAGCGTAGATTTAATAATGTCACCGCGATCGAGGATATTACCTTTGAAATTCCTGATGGCGAGTTTTGGGTTTTAGTGGGACCATCGGGTTGTGGTAAATCGACAATTTTGCGAACGATCGCGGGTTTAGAAACCGCCACATCTGGCAAACTCTTTATTGGCGATCGCTTGGTGAATAATATCCCAGCCAGACAGCGAGATGTGGCGATGGTGTTCCAAAACTACGCCCTCTATCCTCACATGAGCGTGGCGGAAAATATCGGCTTTGGCTTGCAAATGCGGAAGGTTGACCGAAAAATCATTCAAGAACGGGTGATGAATGTAGCGCGATCACTTTCTCTGGATCACCTACTGGATCGTAAACCCAAACAACTTTCTGGGGGACAGCAACAACGAGTAGCATTAGGAAGAGCGATCGCTCGTGAACCCCAAGTTTTTTTACTTGATGAACCTTTATCTAATTTAGATGCCCAATTACGCGACGATACAAGGGCGGAATTAAAACAGTTACATCAAGAATTAGGGATTACAACTATTTACGTCACCCACGATCAAGTTGAAGCAATGACTTTGGCTGATAAAATTGTCGTACTAAATCGCGGGCGAATTCAACAAATCGGCGATCCCCAAACTATTTATGCAAGTCCTGCTAATCAAATGGTGGCAAGTTTTTTAGGTAGTCCACCAATGAATATCTTACCTGCAATCTATCAAAATAACGGTTTTGATGTGAGTGGGCAGTTATTAACGATTCCAGCAGTTGTGAAAGAAAAATTACAGTTGCGTCAGGGGCACAGTTATGATTTGGGGATTCGTCCAGAGCATATTTTTATTAACGTAGACGCTTCTCTACGAGACGCTACGCGAACGGCTTGCCGCACGCTACCGCCAAATCGCCAAGAAGAAAATGAGAGTCACCTGATTGTAGAAGTGAAATTGGTTGAACCTTTGGGAAGGGAAACTTTGATTCGTGCTGGCTTACCTGGTTCGGCGGTGGTGTTGAATATTCAGGTAGGTGGGGACGTGCGTCCGCGTCCAGGCGATCGCCTTTCTCTACAACTTGATTTAAATCACTTGTTTGTATTTGATCCCAAAACTGGGGACAGGATATTATAAATAGTTTCTTAAACTCCCAGAAATAATCACAATTACCAATTTTTTGTAGCCAAAATCTAAGAAAATAAAAACTGCAATAGAGACTTAATTGATTAGCTGCAAAAAGTTATATGGCTATTAATCGACGCAATTTATTGTTTTTACTCATAGCGGGTGCGGGTGCTTTTGCATTAGATGCTTGTGCATCGGCAGAGAAATCTCCTGATGGAAACGCTGCAACTCCTGAATCAACACCAAACACAAAAGCGAATACAACACAAAATAAAACAGGTGCTATTCAACTACCGCCTTTACCTTACGCATACGAAGCACTGGAACCACACATTGATGCTAAAACGATGCAATTCCACCACGATAAACACCACGCAACTTATGTAAAAAACCTGAATGCAGCGTTAGATAAACACCCAGAACTCAAAGGAAAAACTATTGAAGAACTGTTGCAGAAACTTGACAGTGTACCACAAGATATTCGCAAAATAGTACGCAATAATGGCGGCGGTCATGTGAACCACTCAATGTTCTGGGAAATTATGAAGCCAAAAGGTGGAGGAGAACCAACAGGAAATATAGCCTCGGCGATTAATCAAAGTTTTGGTAGTTTTGCAGCTTTCAAAAAACAGTTTAATGAAGCAGGTGCTAGTCGTTTTGGTAGTGGTTGGGTTTGGCTAGTGCGTAATAAAGGTGGCAAGTTGGAAGTGACAACTACTGCTAACCAAGATAGTCCTTTAAGTGCAGGTAAATATCCCATTTTAGGTAATGACGTATGGGAACATGCATATTATCTCAATTACCAGAATCGCCGCGCCGATTATTTAGATGCTTGGTGGAATGTGGTTAATTGGGATGAGATTAACAAGCGTTTTGCAGCAGCCAGTAAACTTGCATAAACATTGGGATATTGATATTCCACTCCTGTCAAAGTAATTCATAATTACAACCATTGGAAGCTTGCACTCTTTCTAATTACAAATTACGAATTCGTTAAAGAGGCTTTTGAGTAGGTACACCAATAGGACGGGGAAACTGAACTGGTGTGGTGGCTACCTTACGCAAATACACACAGTGCCGGATGCTGTGACTCAAGGGTGTTGTAAATTGTTCGATTGATTCAATAACGCCACCCAACAGCTTCACAGCATTCTGCAAAGCTGTTGTTTCATCCTTTGTCCAATTACCGCGATAAATTATAGCTAAACCTCCCTGTTTGAGCAGTGGTAAGGTATATTCTGCACAAACAGAAACTGCCCCGACAGCACGTATCAGTGCAATATCATAAGCCTTTCGATGCTGAGGATGCTGACCGATTTCCTCAGCTCTACCAACAAGAGTTTTAGCATTAGTAAGGGCAAGTTCAGATAATAGATTGTCGAGAAAAGTAATTTTTTTCTGAGTGGAATCCAGAAGAGTAATTGTGCAATTAGTTACTGTCATTGCCACTGGAACACCTGGAAAACCTGCACCTGTACCAATATCAATGATAGTAGGGGAAGCCGGGGGTAAATTTCCTGATAACAGGGGTAGAATTCCTCGTAGAGAATCCCAGAGATGTTTTTCCCAAAATTCTTGGGGGTCAGTAATGCGAGTTAAATTTAATTGACGATTACCTTCTAGGATTAACTCATAAAGCCTTTGAAATTGTTCTTGCTGTTGGACAGTTGGTTGCCAATTCAGAGTTTGCTGCCAGATTTCTGCCATCTCAGGCAATAAGTTTGTCATTAAGAATTGGGAATTGGGAATTGGGAATTGGGAATTGGGAATTGGGAATTGGGAATTGGGAATTGGGAATTGGGAATTGGGAATTGGGGAAAGACTTACTGTAACTTCTCCTCTGCTCCCCCTGCTCCCTGCTCCCCTGCCTCCCCTGCTCCCCAGTCCCCACTCCCCTTTCATACCGATGGTAGAGGTTCTTTGACTTTGGATTCTAAAGTTTTTGGATCTACTGATTGTAGTTCACCGTGGTTGAGTGTCCAGCAACGATCTGCGATCGCTAACAGATCCCCAGCATCGTGTGTCACTATCAATAGTGTCCAATCTTGTTTGAGTTTCGCTAATAAATTTACCAGTTGCCGACGCATTGACCAATCTAACCCAGCGGTCGGTTCATCCAATAACAGTAAATTTGGCTGGCGAATCAATTGCACTGCTAAAGCTAAACGTCTCTGTTGACCACCACTCAAAGCATGGGGAGCAGCAGAAAGCGATAAATGCTCTAATCCCACCTCAGTTAGGGTCTGTCTAACTCGTTCTGACCCTAACTCAGGATGTCCTAAACGCAATTCTTCTAAAATTGAACCACCACAAAAGTGTCGTTCTGGAAACTGAAATACCAATCCAGCTAATTGTTGTAGCTGTTCGGCTATAAGTTCTTGTTCCCGCCAGAAGAGTGCGCCAGTAGTGGGTTCGGCTAGTCCTGACAAAATTTCTAATAAAGTACTTTTTCCGGAACCACTAGGGCCAATAATCAGACCTAGCTGCTGGGGTGCTAATTCCAAGTTGATCGATTTAAGAATCGCTGTTGGACACGCTGTGGGGTGATAATTTACATTTCGGAGATAGAGCATTTGTTAAGATTACCAAAAAGTCAGCAAATTACTGATTAGCTACACTGAGAGTATCTGGAAAATTCTAGAAAAATTTATAGCGTATTACCTGAATTAACACCTTAATCTAGCAGCAAGAATCATTGAATTTTCCTCCATTGTGGCAGACTCACCCTGGAACAATGGCTATAAGAAGCTTGGAAACATGGAAAAATTACCAAAGTCAACCTTTATATAAAAAATTTTGGTTGAGGCAGAGGCAAGTTAACACTTCGACTTCGCTCAGTATAAAAATTAATCATTTTTTGCATTCTAAGTAACACATACAACTATTTCAACCGCAATTATTCTGAGGGTTAAAATGAATAAAAGGTTTTCTTCGCCTCTATTAGTAGTGCCTACCAGACTCACTATCCTTGCTCAGACTGCTTTTGGTGCTGCGTTCGCCTTTGGCGTTGCCCCTTGGGCAATCGCACTTAATCTGTGGATAAACCCTTCACTAGCTGGCGATCCGTTTCGCAATAGCGAACCTCATCAAATTGGCGACCAAACAGAAGCAGCTTTTAAAGCGATGTTCCAACAGGGTAACTATCCAGCAGCAGAGCGTTATCTGGAACAAGCAATATCCAAAGAGCCAAACGAACCTCTAGCTTATGCGATGAAGGCATCTTTGGCATACGGAAATCAGGATTGGGTTAAATTAGACACCTACAGTAAAAAAACTCTAGAAACCGGACAAAAACTGATTCCCAACGATCCATTGCGTGGGAATTTATACACTGCTGTTGGTCATTTTTTAGAAGGAGCAGTAATTATCACCCGTCAAGGTACTGTCAATGGTGTGCCACAAGCTTTTAGTCGGCTACGGCAAGTTTATGAATATTTAGATAAAGCCGAAGCAATTTCTGCCAACGATCCAGAACTGAATTTAATCAAGGGTTATATGGATTTATTGTTGGCGGTTAATTTGCCTTTTGCTAGTCCCGATCAGTCAATTGGACGCTTAGAAAAAAATGCTGCTCCTGGGTATCTCGTTGATCGGGGTATTGCTCTTGCTTACCGAGATTTAAAACGGTATCCGCAGGCACTAGAGTATGTCAATCGAGCGATCAAAACCACATCCGATAATCCAGAAATTTATTATCTCAAAGCCCAAATACTGAAAGAACTGGGGCAAAAAGAAAAAAGCCAGCAGATGATTAGGGAAGCGATCGCTAATTTTGACAAAGCGCTGACTAAAAAATCCCAACTCCCAGGCGATTTAGTCAAACAAATTGAACGTGAACGCAAAAATGCTGCTAGCCTAAGTGATGCTGGGTAATTGGGCATTGGGAATTGGAAATTGGGAATTGGAAATTGGGCATTGACAAAGAGGCAGAGGGAAAAACTAATCTCCCATTCCCCATTCCCTACTTTGATATGCTTATTTCCAGAAGAGTAGTAGAGATATTAGACCAAAATGGAGATTCAGTTCCGCGAGATTAATCCTTTTGATATGTGGATTTGGCTGAAATTCAGTACAAATCCTTCTGCACGTGAAAAACAGTATGTAGAAGAAGTTTTCAATTCCTGGTTTTATCTGGGTAAATTGGGCGCATTTAACGCAGAGAATCTTCAGGTGCAGGACACTGGACTCGATATCAGCTACATGAATTATGATGAGCAAGGATATGACAAAAGCTTGCTAGCACTGATGCACAACATTGGTGAGTTTGAATATGAGGGACAGTGGGGGCGTTGTTGGTTTGACTTAGGAACCAGTGATGCGATCGCTCTCGATATTCTAATCAACGCGCTGACACAGCTAAGTCAGGAATATGTGACCATTGAACAATTATACATCGGTGGCGAAAATCCAGATTGGCCTATTGAGGATAGCGAAAGTCGTCCTCAGTCTATTTACGATAATTAGTTATAAAAATGAATAAAGCAGGCGAAATTCGGGTAATAGCCTTGGGGCTAATTCGAGATGGCGAACGCATATTTGTTTCTGAAGGCTATGATCCCGTAAAGCAAGAAACATTTTATCGGGCTTTAGGCGGTGGTGTTGATTTTGGCGAAACCAGCCACGCCGCCTTAAAACGAGAGTTTCAAGAGGAAATTCAGGCAGAGTTAACGAGTATTAAATATCTAGGTTGTATAGAGAACCTATTTACATTTAATGGTAGGCAAGGTCATGAAATCATTCAGCTTTATCAATGTGACTTTGTTGATTCAAAATTTTATCAACTGGAAAGTCTAATTTTTTCAGAATCACAACATCATAAACATAAAGCATTATGGATAGATATCTCTCGCTTCAAATCTGATGAATTACGATTAGTACCTAAAGTATTTTTTGAATATCTGTAAATTTAAACTGCACGGTTAGCACTCATATTTTGATCCAAATTGGGTATGCGATCGCACTGTGTCGATTAAGAATTTTGGTTATGAGTTGGAAAAAAATTAAGATCGCGGAGATTCAAGGTATTGAAAAAGTAGTTGCTGAATTTTACGTAAGAAGTATCACATACATACCAAACTGCCAGTTTAGGGTAAAAATCACTGAGGATATTAATGGTAAGTATTCAGCACGTGTAAATGTTGCTATTAGAAACTCTAGAGATCGTTCACCTGAATGGGTTGGAGGAACAGGAGATTCAATTGATGAAGCGCTAGAAAATTCAATCCAAGAACTTGTCAACTCTATCAAATCCTCTGGGAAAAACATTAACCTTCTTCAGGAAGAAGATTTTGAGTGGTCTGATCCTGAAGACTTCTAGCATAATCTACTGTCATAGGCTTCGCGATCGCTCTCAATAGCAGAACTAGTATTTGAGACAGTTCTACAATAAAAGCAAAGACGTTGAGGTTGAACTAACCTAATGGGTGTACCTGAAACAAACCCAAAGATACCAATGCTTTCACCAAGCCTTTACGAAACCGATTTTTACGCTTGGACGCAGGAACAAGTTACTTTACTTCGCAATGAGCAGTGGAGTCAGATTGATCTGCAAAATCTGATTGAGGAGATTCAATCTTTGGGTAAACAGCAACGTCAAGAACTACGAAACCGTCTGAGTGTGTTGATTGGACATTTACTAAAGTGGGAGTACCAGTCCCAACGCTGTAGCCGTAGCTGGTTAGCAACACTTCGTATTCAACGCTTAGATATTGCTGAACTGCTTGAAGACAATCCTAGCCTAAAGCCTTACCTTGAAGAAGCACTTCGCAAAGCCTACCTTAAAGGTGTCGAATTAGCTGTTGGAGAAACAGATTTGCCCAAGCGCACTTTTTCGGTAGAGTGTCCTTACAGTTTGTCAGAGATTGTGGACTATGATTTTTACCCCGGTGAACCAAGCAAGTTAGTGGACGAATTAGAGCAGTAATTTGAAATTAAAGTAAATCTTCTTCAGATAGCTGGGCTATTTTCATCAAGGCTTTCAAGGTTCCAACTTTCAAATCTTGATTGCGGTGAACAGGAATTGACAGGATTTGTACTTCAGGGTTTTCATAAATATGATGACTGCCAGTAATTCTTTGCAAAACCCAACCTTTTTGCTCCACAAGCCTACAAAGTTGCTTGCCAGAAACCGATTTCATACAGCAATTTCGACAACTTGATCTGTTGACTCAATTGCATTACGACTGTTGGCAACTTCAAGCCAACCTTCAATAGCATCTTTTAAATTAGCCATCACCTCTTCTTTGGTGTCTCCTTCGGTAATACAACCGGGAAGCGCGGGAACCTCTGCCCAATAGCCGCCTTCTTCTGCTGGATGAATAATTGCTCTAATTTTCATAAACCTGTTGAGTTAGTTTGTGAGAATATGCTAATTACCATATTTGTTGGCTCTTACCTTCGATAGTTTTTTTCATCAACTATTTCTAACCGAGTTCCAAACTTGTCACACCAAATACACGATTAATAGGTAAGCTAGGCATTCCTTTGGTATACATCCGAGCAGTTTGAAAGATTGGCTGTAACCCATAATGTTGAACTAAAGCAATCGCTTGTAAGTTGACATCTGGCACATCAATAAAGACTGGAACATCAGGATTTTGTGCAAGCAAGGCGAGAAATAGGGCTTCAGCAATTTTCTCATCATTGGCAAATAACGGCCCAATTCTTAAACCTGTATAAGCAGGGCGGATAACTCCATAACCAGTAAGATACCCATCTTTGAGAACCCCTAATGCAGCACTTCCTGGTTGCTCAATCCAATATTGCAGAAACAGCGATCGCTGAGAGGGAAAAAGTTGGCAATCGTAAGCCAGTAATTTCTCAAAAGGTACTGTTCTTAGTTCAACGATACCAGGAGGCACAACACCGCCGCCAACTCCTTCATAACGAATATGGTTGTAAGCAATTTGGAAACCAGACTTTTTGTAATTATCTTGTTGAGCTATTACGCCATCTAAACCGATGTTACGGTCAGTAGATAAATAAGCCATTGCCTGATTCCAAATTTTCATCCCCAATCCCAGCCCACGAAACTGCGGCTTTACAATGTAAAAACCAAGAAAGCCAAAATAGCGATCGTAAGCTACAGCAGAAATACATCCCACAGGCTCACCGTTCAACTCACCCAAGAAAAAACCGCGATCGTCAGTTTGATAAAAAGATTCAGCATCATACCTGCCTGGATTCCAGCCTTCGGCTGCGGCCCAACTAATCGCCAAGTCCACTTCCGACCTATTCATTGGGCGAAGGATGAAGTTGTCTATGGTCATAACATATTTTTACTGCTGGGCTGTCAATTATTTAAAGTCGCTTTGGCAAGCATAATGATAACTCTTAACATTTTTATACTTAATAGCTGTATGGTGCTTGCTTCGTTTATTGCCTCAGTGCTGTTTTTGTATTCAGAAAAAGGAGAAACTTGAGCAAAACGGATCAAACAACAGCCGCCTCTGGAATTGCACCCTGCATTCTCCCGAAAGCATCAATCAAATTCTGTAATTGTTGATCTGCTTTAAATACTCCTAACCCGCGCACCGTCACTTTACTAGGGGAATACACAAACCTCGCCTTGAGATTGTCTGGTAAATTCGCCGCCAATAAATTCCAAGCGGGTTCTTCCATCGGCGTTTCTAAAACAACGTGCTGCTTTTGTTCTGGTTTAATCCGGCTAAATCCGAGTTTTTTCGCTAGCTGTTTGAGTTCCATGACTCGCAAAAGTTGATTTGCAGGGACAGGTAAAGTACCATAGCGATCGCTCCACTCGGCTGCAATCTGATTTAATTCTGATTTAGATTTAGCTGTTGCCACCGCCCGATAAGCACTCATCTTTTGATCCAAATCGGTAATGTAATCTGCTGGGATAAATGCCGTCAGGTTGAGATCGATCTGCGTATCCTCCACTTTCGGAATTTCTTGTCCTCGGATTTCCCGAATTGCTTCTTCCAGCATTTCCATGTATAAATCAAAGCCGATAGCATCCATTTGACCGGATTGTTCAGCACCTAGCAAGTTACCCACGCCTCTAATTTCCATATCGCGCATCGCTAGCTGATATCCAGAACCTAACTGAGTAAATTCCTGAATCGCTCTTAAACGTTGCCGGGCCGCATCAGATAACGTCCGTTGCTTCGGATAAAATAACCAAGCATGAGCTTGGATACCCGCGCGTCCCACACGACCGCGTAATTGATAAAGTTGTGCCAATCCAAAGCGGTGAGCATCTTCAATTAAAATGGTGTTGACTCGTGGAATATCTAAGCCAGATTCAATAATTGTCGTACAAACAAGGATGTCTGCGTCACCATTACTGAAGGTAAGCATAGTTGATTCTAACTCGCTTTCATCCATTTGACCGTGAGCGATCGCAAATCTAGCTCCCGGTATCACTTCTCGTAAATTGGCTGTGGTTTCTTCAATCCCGTCCACCCGTGGAACAACATAAAATACCTGTCCACCTCTATCTAATTCTTGACGAATTGCACTGCGGATACTTTCAGAATTTATCGGTGACAGATGGGTTTTAATCGCTCGTCTAGTTGGGGGTGGTGTAGTAATTAAACTCATTTCCCGAATTCCCGACAAGGACATATACAAAGTCCGGGGAATGGGAGTGGCGGAGAGGGTAAGCACGTCCACTTGAGTTTTCAAGCTTTTAATTTTTTCTTTCTGGTTTACCCCAAACCGTTGTTCTTCATCCACCACCAACAGTCCTAAATCCCGGAACATCACACCTTTACCCAAAAGTTGCTGTGTACCAACAACTACATCTAGTTCACCCGTTGCCAATCGCTTTTGAATATCGCGGCGTTCTTCAGCAGACCGGAAACGGTTGAGCAAACCGACATTCACGGGATAAGGTGCAAAACGTTCTTTGAGTGTATGGTAATGCTGCTGTGTTAAAATTGTCGTTGGCGCAAGGAGTGCCACTTGTTTACCGGCGGTGACTGCTTTGAAAATAGCACGAATCGCCACTTCCGTCTTTCCAAAACCGACATCGCCACAAACTAAGCGATCCATTGGCCGATCGCTTTCCATGTCTCGTTTCACATCTTGAACAGCTTTGAGTTGATCCGTTGTGGGTTGGTAGGGGAAAGAATCTTCCAATTCTTCCTGCCAAGGCATATCACCTGGAAAGCTAAAACCTTGTTGTTGCGATCGCGCTGCATATAGTTTCAACAAGTCCACCGCCAATTTTTTAATCGCTTTGCGGACTTTATTCTTGGTATTTTCCCAAGCTTTACCGGTCATCCGGTTGAGTTCCGGTGCTTTATCGCCTCCGGCGCGGAACCGGGATAAAGCACCTACTTGATCGGCGGCGACTCTGAGTAACCCGTCAGCATACTGCACCACCAAATAATCACGGGTTTCATTATTAATCGTCAAACTTTCCAGCTTGACAAATTTGCCAACACCATGATTTCTGTGAACTACATAATCGCCTGGACGCAGCTTATTGGGATCAACTTGCTTAGAAGTAGCTTTGTGGCGCTTACGGATATAGCCGGGAGTCGCCAAGGAATGCTGTCCAAAAAATTCCCGGTCTGTAACGATTACTATGCGGTATGTTGGCAGAATAAAACCTTCGAGTTCCGCAAGACCAGAATATTTTAGGGCTATGGGAGTATGGTTAATTTGCAGCTTATCGATCGCTTGGTAGTCGCGGGGATTGGGGATAAACTGAGCCGGACAATCATGTTCTTGCAATAGCGACACAGAACGCGAAGGTTGAGCAGAAAGCAGCCAGATCGAGAAATTGCGATCGCGTTCTTGACGGATAGTTTCAGCTAGTTTAGCAAACTGGTGCGGCGTAACTGGCAGCGCTCGACTAGAAAGATTGATCCCGCTATTTTCCTCATACAGTTCCGATAAATATAGTGTTTTAAATTTTGCAATGTCAGCCAAACACTCATCAAACGACCGATGAATTTTTGGTACTTGGTTAAATTCTTCCCCAGTCCCCAGTCTCCATTGTTCCTGGGCATTTTCTACCCAGCGATCGCTATGAGCATGGCACTGTTCTGGCTCATCAATGGCAATCAGAGTATTTTCTGATAGGTAATTTAGCAGAGATGCTGGTTGCTCAAAAGCCAACCCCAAAAAGCGGCGACTACCTTCAATCAGTGATGAGTGCTGAGTGGTGAGTTCTGAGTTAATTTCTGACTCAGCACTCAGCACTCGAAACTCAGCACTATTCTTGAGTGCTGCCATGACGATAGGAGCAAAGCTAGTGGGGGTAAGAATTAACTGATCAACTTTGTCGAGTGCGGAACGTTGGGTTGCTGGGTCAAATTCCCGCATTTGCTCGATTTCATCACCAAACCATTCCAGCCTGACTGGAAACTCAGATGAAACTGGGAAAACATCAACAATATCACCCCGTCGGCTCCATTGTCCTTCCATTTCCACCAGAGGTACTCGTTCATACCCCAGAATAGTGATTTTCTCACTGAAGGCATTTAAGTCTAATTCCATCCCCCGCTTTAGGGTAAGACAAAATTGCCCAAAAGCTTCTGGTGGTGGCAAATGGGGTTGCAACGCCCCTTGAGTAGCTACAATTGCCATCTTGGGTAATTGAGAATTAGGAATTGGAAGCTTTTCTTCCCCATTCCCCGTTCCCCATTCCCCATTCCCCATTCCCAAATCTGCCAATACCTGCATTTGTCCCCAACTCATCTCAGTTTCCGGGTCAAAAGGTTCGTAGGGTGAAGCCTCGGAGGTGGGATAAAAATGTACTGTTTGCCATCCCATTGCCTCCAGTTGTGCATAAACGCGTCCAGCTTCTTCCAAAGTGGCGCAAACTACGAACAAATTCTTACCCTGAGACTGTGCCAATGCCGAAGCGACCAAACCCTTGGGCAATCGAGAAATGCCATTTAACCGCAATTCTTGTTGTCGGTTTAGCTTAGAAATAAATTCAGTGGTGAGCGGCGATCGCGCTAAGGCACGCACAATAGAAGAAAATGACATAAGTACAACTAGCGGTGGGAGTCTTTGTGAGTCAGAAAATCTTGAGGCAGTTTATGTCAACTATTTTAAAAGTGTTGACAGCCTTCTTATTCTTTCGATGGAAGAATAATGCACAGCAACTAATAGACTTAAGAACTATAACTATTACTTTGTGTACAGTAAAAGCATTTATAGAAGCACCTTTAATACTAGATACTAGGTATTGAGCTACATTCGCTCTGATAAGCGGCAATTTTAAACATGTCCCCCATCACTTTTGAAATTTTAATCATTTTGGTGCTAATTATTGCCAATGGCGTGTTTTCTATGTCTGAGATGGCAATTGTCTCAGCCCGGAAAGTCAGGCTACAACAGCTTGCCAATCAAGGAGATGCCAAGGCAAGGGCAGCATTGAAACTCGCTGAATCTCCAAATCATTTCCTGTCAACTGTTCAAGTAGGTATTTCCCTAATCGGTATCTTGACTGGTGCTTTTGGAGGAGCAACAATTGCCAGTCGTTTGGCAGTCTATGTAAAACTTGTGCCTTTGTTAGCACCTTATAGCGAACCGATATCTTTTGGAATAGTCGTTTTGATCATTACCTATTTGTCACTCATTGTTGGCGAATTGGTACCAAAGCGTCTGGCATTAAATAATCCAGAAAGGATTGCATCGATTGTAGCTATTCCTATGCAAGCCTTGGCAGCGATCGCTTCTCCAGTAGTCTTTCTATTAAGTGCTTCTACAGATTTAATCCTGCGAGTGCTAGGAATAACAGCTTCTACCGAGCCGCAAGTCACCGAAGAAGAAATAAAAATCTTAATTGAGCAAGGCACTGAGGCGGGAACTTTTGAGGAAGCCGAACAGGATATGGTAGAGCGAGTTTTTCGTTTAGGCGATCGCCCCGTCAGCTATTTAATGACACCCCGTCCCGATATCGTCTGGTTAGACTTAGAAGACTCTCCCGAAGAAAATCGCCAAAAAATGGTTGATAGTGCCTATTCTCGATATCCAGTTTGTCAGGCGGGACTTGATAATGTGCTGGGTGTGATCCCTGTAACCGACTTATTAGCCAGGAGTTTCCGAGGAGAACCGCTAGACTTAACAGTGGGCTTGCGACAGCCCGTATTTGTGCCAGAAAGCACCCGTGGATTGAAAGTTTTGGAATTGTTCAAGCAAACCATTACTCACATGGCACTAGTAGTGGATGAATACGGCGTAATTCAAGGATTAGTTACTCTCAACGACATCATGAGCGAAATCGTAGGTGATGTTCCTTCAACAGATGGGCAGGATCAACCCCAAGCTGTGCAACGCGAAGATGGTTCCTGGCTTTTGGATGGGATGTTACCTGTAGAAGAGTTTTTAGAACTTTTTGGTATGGAAGAGTGGGAATCCGAGGAACGCGGCAGTTATCAAACCTTGGGCGGTTTTGTCATCACCCATTTAGGTCGTATTCCTGCCGCAGCCGATCATTTTGAATGGCAAAGTATGCGAATTGAAGTAATGGATATGGATGGGAACCGCGTAGATAAAGTGCTAGTCGTACCGAAGGCAACTAAATCAGCAGATACGAAAAAATCTGACTAGCGATCGCTGAGGAGTTAGGAGACGCGATTAATCGCGTCTGTACAATAGTTAGGAGTTATTTCTCGCCCAATTCCCAATTCATCAAGTCTTAGATAGACGTTTAACCGCTTCACCTGCCAACATTTGATGCGCTTGCTCTAGAACTTGGGGGATTTTATCGGCGTGGGGATTGCGGGCGAGACATTGCTGCAAGTTTAATTCCTCTAGCCGATCTGCTTTATTACCAGGAAACCAGTGACCGCCATCACCAAGTAGGTTGTAGCGCATTTTGGCATAATCTACCAGATCGTAGGCGATCGCTAAATTCCGTAGCCACAAAATCACCCGAATATTTACCTCACCAGGGGTTTCCTCGTAAGTTGGTAGATTTGTTTCCCAGGTTTTTACCCAATCTTCTCCCAAAGTAGCGATCGCTTCTGACTCCAACCTTGCTAAGATGGGCGGCAAAATTTCTGATGCTTGATCTACTAATTCTAAAGTCTTCAGGTGTTCATCAAAATCTTGTGGTTTTGCTGCTCCCACACTCAGAGTATGCACCTCTTGATGACTCAAACAAAACAAATCATTAAACACCATTGGACTCAAAGGAGCGCAAAGATTCACTAATTTTTGTGGAGGTTCATACAACAAACCTCCTTTATTGGATGGACTAATGATAAACACCCCCATATCATGGCGTTTAGCTGCTTCAATTGCCGCCCAATTCCATTGATTAATGTAGTACCAGTGCAGGTTCATGTAATCAAATAAATTGGTATTAATTGTCTGCACAATTATATCTGTTGATCCGTGTGTGGAAAAACCGATAAATCTAACTTTTCCTTCTGCTTGCAACTGCTGTGCTACTTCCAAGCAACCACCAGGACGGATGCTATAGTCTAATGACTCAGTATGGTTGATACCGTGCAATCCCAGTAGATCGACATAATCTAGCTGGAGATTTTTCAAGGATTGTTCAAATGTGTCGCGGAATTCTTTCGCATCTTCCTTTGGACTGATTTTGGTCTGAACAATCAACTTTTCACGGGGAAACTGGGGTAGAACTCTTCCCAATTGCATTTCGGAAGTGCCATAACCACGAGCAGTTTCAATATGATTAATCCCAACCTCTACTGCCCTTCTAATCGTCGCTTCCAGATTAGCCTGACTATCATCAGGAATTTCATTATTGGGGACATCCTGCCACTTAAACTGATATCTCATGCCACCGCAGGAAAACACTGGCATCTGTAATTCTGTGCGTCCAAATCGTCTATATAGCATCAGTAGATTGTGGATTGTTTACCAACATATAGTTGTTCTCAGTTGGGTGCAATATATAGCGGTTCTCAATTGCCAAGAAGCAAGTGGCGTGAAGGTGAGCGATCGCGGCAGTGGAGTATTTTTGTATCTCACAAACGTGAAATTTGCTCTATAAGTCGAAGAGTTAAGCCGATTTTGGCACTTGTTTCTTTGATTTTATCTTACCCCAATCCAAAATCCAAAATTACTAGACTTCTCTTGCAAAGGTAGTAGGTTGTCAAATTAATTACTTGGAGACTGCGCTTGGATTAAGCAATTTCTCAATGTTTCGGCTAACACCTGTACATGCGGTTCATTAAATAGGTTATGGTGAGATCCAGAAATGTAATGGATATCTAATCCTCCAGCAACTAGGTCACCCCAGCCGAATTGAGGATCGTATTGTGTCCCTATAGCATCGTCCCGACTCTGATCGTCTGTTCGCAAGAGAACAGCTCGACCAAGGTAAGGTGAAAAGATATATTCACTGATAGCTTGAGTGTTAGCATCCATAATCTTTAAGTGGTTGTCATTTGCAGGGAAATCAATTATCCCTTGCAAGTAACGCTGATATGTATTTTCGAGACGCTGCGTACCCCAATAAATCCATTTCACAAGTCTTTGCCAAAAGTAGACAGATCCTTGTTGAACTATATTATTTAAATGCAAAAAAACTCGCTTCAGAAATGGTGCCCGCCAACTATAACCTGGACGACAACTATCAAGCATAACTAAAATACCAACTTGTTGACCTTGCTCCTGGAGTTGCCGAGCCATCTCAAAAGCAACTACACCCCCAAAAGAATAACCTCCCAGAAAATAAGGCCCATTGGGTTGAATGGTCTGGATTTCTTGAATGTAATGAGTTGCCATGTCTTCTACCCGCGTATACAAGGGCTGTTTTCCATCTAGTCCTTGTGGCTGTAGTCCATAGAATGGTTGGTCTAACCCCAAATGCAATACTAATTCACGAAAACACAAGACTTCCCCACCGAGTCCGTGAATACAGAAAAAAGGTGGCTTGGAACCATAGGGTTGAATTTCTACCAGGGATGACCAGCTAGATTTTGATTTGTCTAAGGTATTTACTGAAGCCAACTTTATTGCTAAATCGTCTTCTTGACAGATTATTTTGGCTAGAGCCTCTACAGTCCCAGACTGAAAGAGAATAGCAAGAGGAAGATTTTTACTAAATATCTTCTCAATTTGCCAAAATAGTTTTACTGCCAAGATGGAGTTTCCTCCTACCTCAAAGAAGTTATCCTTTACGCCAATGGGTTGGACACCTAAAATCTGTTCCCAAATCTGTGTTATCTCGCGCTCCACTTCATTACGAGGAGCAACAAAGCTAACTTCCGATTCTTGTCTTGATAAATCGGGTGCAGGTAAAGCATGGCGGTCTATTTTGCCATTAGGGTTTAATGGTAGGGTGTCCAAAAATACAAAGTAAGCAGGCACCATATATTCAGGTAGCTGACTTTGCAAAAAGCGACGTAATTCAACTCGGCTAGGAATTTGCTCTGCATTAGTAACAACATAAGCCACGAGTTGTTTGTCACCATTAATATCCTCTCTAGCGATGACTAGAGTCTGTGTCAGTGCAGGATGTTGGTCTAATATGGCTTCAATTTCTCCTAATTCAATTCGGAAGCCACGAATCTTTACTTGGTAGTCAATACGACCAAGAAACTCGATATTCCCATCGCTTAAGTAACGTACTAAGTCGCCAGTTTTGTAAAGACGTGCCCCAGGTTCAGAGCTAAAAGGATTGAAAATAAACTTATCTATGGTCAATTCTGGACGGTTAAGATAGCCTCGCGCCAAACCAATACCACCAATGTGCAATTCACCTAATTCACCAGCAGGTACAGGCTGCAAATTTTCATCAAGGATGTGAATCTCTGCATTAGTAATGGGGCGACCTATGGGAGCAATGGTAGAATTAGTGCCGCGCTGACAAGTCCAGAAAGTCGTATCAATAGAGGCTTCTGTCGGGCCATAGCAATTATGGAGAACATTTTCCAAATCCAGTTTGGCAAAAAAGCGTTCTATGAGTTCGCCAGGTAAAGCTTCACCACCACAAGTAATATGCCTCAGAAATGGGCAATTCTCAATTCCCTTTTCTTCTAGTAAAACACGCAGTATAGAAGGTACTAAGGCCAAGACAGTGATTTGCTGCTCAATAATGACCTTCACAAGGTATGCAGTGTCTTGATGTCCACCAGGGCGAGCCACGATCAATTGCCCTCCGAAGCACAATGGCCAGAATATCTGCCACACTGAGGGATCGAAGCTAAAAGAAATAGTCAGTAAAACCTTATCTGCCTGAGTTAATCTAAAGGTTGTTTGCCGCCAGTAGAGTTGGTTGCAGATACCACGGTGAGGGATCATAACACCCTTGGGCTGTCCTGTCGAACCAGATGTGTAAATTACGTAGATAAGATTATGATCTGTCGTTTCATTTACAGGATTTTCTTGACTGTTTTGAATATTTCCTTGCCAATTTGAATCGAGACAAACCACATGTGCTTGATGCGGTGGCAAGTTCTTGAGCAATTTTTCTTGGGTTAACAATACTGGTGTCTGAGTGTCTTCCAATATGAAGGCTAAACGCTCTGAGGGATATGCCGGATCTAAAGGTACGTAAGCACCTCCGGCTTTGAGAATTCCCAGTAGTCCTACGATCATCTCCAAGGAGCGCTCTAGGCAAATACCCACAAGTACTTCAGGACCAACGCCTAAAGCACGTAGGTGATGTGCTAGTTGATTAGCCTGCTGATTTAGCTGCCAATAAGTAAGTTGTGTATCTTGAAATACTACAGCAATGGACTGGGGCGATCGCTCAACTTGCATCTCAAACATTTGATGGATGCATAAATCCTGATGATGATTTAGTTCAGTATCATTCGATTCCTGTATAACTGCAGTATCGAGGATATTAGTTAAGGTGTTTAAGGAAATATTTTGCTTATATTCTGAAATTTGCCTATTTATCTGCATTTTGTATGTACCAACTCCATAAGGAGATGCCATTGTTTTAATTTATTTATCCTTTATTGTATATGCGTTTATATCAAATCTTATGCGAGACTATACATTAAGTATCTCAGCATAAAGCCCGAGATTGTATAAGCACAACCTAACTTGGTTTCAGAGGTGAGATCCTGGGTGAACAGTTTCTAGGTTTTCGTACAGAGGCAAATCATATAAATTTTAAATATAAATTATATTTAAAATTGTAGATAATCGATTTATGTCTAACACAATAATCGCCATTTTTAACAAAGATTTAATTTAAGGTAGTAACTTTTAAATATTAATTAAAATAAAAGCATTCTTATTCATTTTTTTAGGTGTAGCAGTATACTGGCATTTTTTTACAGCTTTCATTCAAGTTAACAAATTAAACTTTTTGGCTTTATATAGCTATAGACTTACGGAAACTAAATACTTACAAAAGCTTATCTTTTTTTATAAAAATTTGTTAGAGTAAAAAATAATTATTATCGAATCTTCATTGTGTTTCTCTATATGTAAAAATAGTGTGAAGCCATAATTATGATTTGTTTAAATAATTAATTAGGGGTCATGAGCTGCATATACTAAAAACATATCAGAGAAAAACAGATCAGAGAGGAACTAGCGACTCAGGACTATAGCAATCTTAGTTTAAGAGTAAGAACATAGGGAGATTAAAAGTACGTGTTTTAAGCTATTTTAGGGATTTCTTTCACACAAAATGGCGTAATATTTTTTACTTGACGCTACCATTCTCAAATCAGGTCTCCATAAAAACTATCATCGGCATAAAGATAATGTAGGAAAAAAGACTTAGAAGGTGAAACTATCTATAAATGCAGATATAACAATACTCACAGATAGATTTTGTTCATTTATTAGAATTATATTGTCGTTAATCTGTTAAAAAATTCTCTAAAGATAACCATGAGACTGACACAAGTTCAAGCACGGAATAAATTATGTAAATTTTTGTAACAAAATCCAAACTTTTAATGCGATTCGTTATATGTTATGTATGTAAGTTTTGTTAATTAAGTAATTATGCGTAAAAACAGAGAACTTCTAAGCAAAGCTAAATTCATCTAGCCAGATATGCTACAGTAGTTCCCAAAGGAACATAATTGTCTCATAGAAGTAAAACTCTGCTATTGAACTCTAATAACTCAGTTCAGTTGTTACGCCCTTTTAAAAACCTAATATTTTTACCTGACCTATTTAATTGTTAATGTCATGTCAGGAACTTTATTAAATTCTTAAGAAGTTAACTCACCAAAAAAATCATTTTTTTGCGCTCAAACCTTAAAATATCCAGACTAAACTGAATCTTAACCTGCAACAAAAGCTAAATATCTGGGTAGCAAATTTCCTCAAACCGATCCTGAAATATGCTTTTGATAAAGAAATTCAAGTTACTCCAAACAAAATAGTTAATAATATTTAGGCTACAAAGAACGGGTTTCTTTGAAATAAAAATGTGGGATATCTCACTTGTCTTAATATTAAGTTTTGATCAAATTCCATCAATTTTTAAATATACCAAGTGTTCCTAAGTATGAGTAATCAAAGCATTACAACAAATAAATTCAGTGAAGTACCTTTGGATTTACGTGCATCTGCATCTGTAAGGGTACGCAAAGGTTCATGGTGGTTGAGATTAATAACATTGTTTCTGGTAGACTATACCCTTTTATCCTTAGCTTGGATTTTTGCTGGATACAAATCTTTTTATGATAATTTTTCTTGGGATCTACCTAGTCATTACTTACCGATTTTAATAACTATTGGTATTCAAATAGGATCGCTAGCTATAGAAGGTATTTATAGAGAAGGTCAAAAACGCTATGACTATTTAAACATTATTAAATCGCTAAGTTTTGCTCATGGATTAATAATCTTTGCTTGTTTTTTGTATCAACCAGTTGTTGATATTACACGCCCAAAATTAATATTGTTATCTTGGTTTTTAAGTATATTATTTATTTGCATTGGGAGATATAGTGTAAATATTACTTTGGAATATCTCCGTAAGCAGAAAAAAATAGTTCGTTCTTCTATTTTCATTATTTGTGATCCTCAAGACCATGAGCAGATTGCTAGCTTTATTAAAAAAGAAAAGCATTATATTGTATCTGGAACTGCTCATGCTAATTCATTAGACAGATATCAGCGTCAAAAAACATTGAATCAACTTAATGAATTAGGTGTAACAGAGGTTTTTATTTCTTGGGATGCTCTCAAAAATAGAATGTTTTTATGCTGGTTATTTCAAGCATCTGGTATTCAAGTACATATTTTACCGATGGAATTAAAACCAATTTATAAAAACGTAGAATTTAATAAAATAGGAGGAATGCCTTGCCTGAGCTTGGATTGCCCGATAATTACAGGTAAAGATTTTTGGATAAAGCGTAGTTGTGATTTCTGTTTCGCGACTTTATTTGTAATGTTATCATTCCCTATTTATATAGCTATAGCTATAGCTATCAAACTCGACTCTCCTGGCACTGTATTTTACAGGCAAACCCGTATAGGTCTACATGGGCAACAATTTAAAGTATGGAAATTCAGAACGATGAGGTCTGATGCAGAAAAATTACAGAAAGAATTAGAAGCTTTAAATGAAACTAAAGATGGGATTATCTTTAAAATTAAAGATGACCCTCGTATTACTCGTGTTGGGAAATTTCTTCGACGTTATAGTTTAGATGAATTACCTCAACTTTTTAACGTTATCCTTGGAGAAATGAGTATAGTAGGCCCTCGCCCGTTACCTACTAGAGATGTAGATAAGTTTTCTGAACATCATTTTATTCGACATGAAGTTTTGCCTGGTATTACAGGTCTTTGGCAAGTCTCAGGTCGCTCGGACATTGTAGATTTTGAACAAGTGATAAATCTGGATCTTAACTATATTGAAAATTGGTCTCTTGGATTGGACTTTGAAATTTTGATCAAAACAGTTATGGTGGTTTTGAAAAAAGAAGGTGCCTACTAAGCTGTAAATTTGCTCGATTTTCTCAATTTTTCTTGAAGGCATCAATATTCATCGTAAAACCTTAGTGATCCGGCAGTTTTATTTTAATAAAACTCAACGATAAGCCTTAATATGGAAATTTTTTTTGCTACCAAACTAGGTTTTTTGCCGGATCAAGAAAACCTAGTTACTAATTGAAAACCTAGTTACTAATTTTGGATAAGTTGAGCTAAGGTCAAACAGAAAAACAAAACTAGAAAAGACAGTAAGAACTATAATGGTTACGTGTTGATATGATTATTGCAACTTGCAGTGTAATTTTTTGCGGATCAAAGTGAGATTTTTCTAGTTTTGTAACAGTCTGAAAGTATAAAAATTTATGCATGGAATCAAGTATAAAAACTTCTGAAGATATATCCATATATATCCAAAAATATCAGTTTATGAAATACATGGGTATTTAGTGATTTAAAACGAATTAGGCTGAATTAATAATTTTAAGAATGGCAGAAAAGTACAAATTTATAAGTAATTCCTTATCAATGATAGTCAATCGTTTAGCACAAAGCATTACGGCCTTTGTGTTAACCGCTGCTATTGCTCGAACTTTAGGAGCTGAGGCTTTAGGGCAGTATTTACTAGCCTATAGCTACTATTTTATCTTTGTGGGCATTGCTTCACAGGGGCTAAAGACATTGTTCACTAGAGAACTAGCACGTGAGCCAGAAAAAACACCAGTTTACTTAATGAGTGGTACCTGGTTGCAGTTAATATTTAGTTTCTTCAGTTATGGGGCATTAGTAATTGTAGTTTTTTTACTTCCCTATAGTTCTACAACCTCTACTCTTTGCTACATAATGGGTTTAACGATCATTCCCTTTGCACTTTCCAACATAACGGAGGCAGTTTTTCAAGCTCAAGAGAAGATGCATCTTATTGCCATAGCTACAGTTCCAGTGTATGTAATACGCCTAATAATAATGATTTGGGCGATGCAACTAAAATACGGAATTGGATATTTGGGAGCGATCCTATTTTTTTCAGAAACACTAATTCTAATAATTGAATGGATTTTTATCAGACGATTAGTCAAAATCCAATTGCAGATTGATGGAAACTTTGTAATTAATACAATCAAAAGTGCGCGTACATTTTTTGCTATTGAAGCAATATCTGTAGTCACTGGACGAATTCAAATTTTGATTCTTTCATTGTTAGGAAATGAGTTTTTAGTAGGTCTATTTGGTGGAATAGCACAATTACTACAACCATTTTCGATTATTGCTAACAGTATGATTTTAGCAATGTTTCCAAGATTTTCAAAGGCAGTAGACCAAGGAAGGGAAAAACAGAAGCAGACCACAGAAACTATTATTGAAATCCTACTAATTATGGCATTGCCATTATTTTTGGGATTGTTATTTTTTGGCAAAGATTTGCTAATTTTTGTCTATGATTCTAGCTTTGCTCAAGCAAATATAGCCCTTCGCCTAAGTGCTATATCACTGGTTTTTTTGCCCTTCATCCGCTCACTTTCATATCTGCTGGTAGCCAATGGTTTTGAGATAGTTAACCTGCGTGAAGTGGTCATTACTACTATATTCGGAAGCTTGGGAGGTGTTGTATTAGTTTCCCGATATCAGTTACTAGGTGCAGCTTTAATGGTATTGTTAATGACTATTCTGGGTTTTAGCCAGTATATTTATTTCACCTGTACTCGCTTATTTTCATTAAATTTATGGCGAATTATGCGACGACCATTGATAATAAGTATTTTAATGTTACCCATATTTATATTATTGCAAAAAATTAATTTGGACTTTGTATTCACTTTACTTATTGCAACTTTTACCTATGGTTTATTTGTGATTTACCTAGGTATTCGTGCGTTTGGTGGGTTTCGTTTTTTATGGATGAAACTTTTAGGAGAACATTAATTGTTTAATCTAAAATTCTACAGACAAACAATTCATGGTTTTATAAGGGAGAATATAATTTAAATTATGATTAAAGTTGCCCTATTACATTTTGGCTTTGAAGACTACACCATTGAATTAGCAAATAGTCTGGCTAAATATGTTGATTTAACGCTAATTCAACCGAAAAAACTCTCAGATGTATGCGGTGATGCGTTTGATCCCAGTATTTGTGTCATTAGCTTTAACAAACCACGGATTCGCGACCCGCGTAATGTGTTGTCTATGAACGCTATGATGCGTATTATCAAAGATATACAGCCAGATGTTTTACATGTGCAAGAAACTAACGATCCTTGGTATGATTGGACGTTATTACTCAACAGGATGCCACCACTAGTAACAACCATCCACGATGTATTCCGTCACCCAGGAGATAAGGTGGCTGTATTTGGTTCAGAGTATACTCGGCGTATTGCCTTCTATCGTTCCCAACAATTGATTGTCCATACTCATCAACTAAAAAACATTTTAATTGAACAATTTAATTTACCTGAAGGGCGAGTCAATGTTATCCCACATGGTGAACTTGGCAGTCTGTATCAGCGCCGGAGCAGTCGCAGTAATCAGCCTCGCGATCCAAATACATTGCTATTTTTTGGACGTATCTGGCCCTATAAAGGATTAAAATATTTGCTTGAGGCTATGCCCTTAATTGCCGACCGTATACCTGAAGTTAAACTGATTATTGCTGGAAGGGGAGAAAATATCAAGCAGTATTTCCCTAATGGTTATGATGAGAACCGCTACGAGATTATCAATAGACTAATCCCTCTTGAAGAAGTAGGGAATCTATTTCAACGCAGCACAGTAACAGTTCTACCATATATCGAAGCATCTCAAAGTGGTGTAGCAGCTTTATCTTATGGAATGGGAACGCTGGTTGTAGCTTCTGATATAGGTGGATTGAGTGAGATAGTTCAGCATAAAAAAGATGGTTTGTTAGTTCTACCCCGTGATGTTCAAGCCCTAGCTGATACCATCATTGGTTTATTAAGCGATCGCGACTTACAACAAAAAATGCGAACTGCGGCACTAGCTCGTTGCCAGCAAGATTTAAATTGGTCAAATATCGCTGCTCAAACTGTGGAGGTTTATCAAAAAGCCATGAAAACAATAAATTAGTAAAATTCTACTCACTAAATTGGCATTTAACAAACATAATAATGACTCATCTCACAAACAAAGTATTTGCCCAACTAAACTGAAACTAGCAACTACTAATCTCTAACTTGCTTAATATATTTTCTCTATGCATACATAATTATAAAAAATGAGGAAATTTTTAATTTCTGCTGAACAAATATTTACATTTACTTCCTTGATGCTATATTCAGGAACCCCGCTAGATGGTTTTTTGACTGATGGCTTTACTGTAAAAGAAGGAGATAGAATTATATTTCGATTACTTTATACTCTTACATATATAGTCAGCCTTTCATTGATTGCTCTACGTTGGAAGAAAGTTACTTATGCTTTTAGCAAAGATAAGTTTATTTGGTTGCTGATTGGAGTTTCTGCACTTTCTATTTTTTGGTCTTTAGATCCAGACATTACCGTACGTCGCGTCATTGGTCTGTCAGGAACAACTATCTTTGGACTTTATTTAGCTTCACGCTACACCTTAAAACAGCAGCTAAATCTATGTGCATATATGCTTGCCGTCTCAATAGTAATGTGTTTATTATTTGTTATATTTTTACCACAAATTGGAATCGATCCTGCATTTAATAGTTGGAGAGGAATATTCCCAAGCAAGAATGTTCTGGGCAAGAGATTTGTACTTAGTGCAGCAATATTTTTATTCCTTGCCATTACTGGTAAAGAAAATCGTTTGGTTTTATGGCTTGGCTATATTACTTCTGGAGTACTTATATTATTATCCCAATCAGCAACATCACTATTGAATTTTATAATCATCACAGTAGCTTTTATTGTGTATTGTCGAATTTTACATTTAGAATACAAAGTATTTATACCTGTTATGACGTTTATATCAACATTGAGTATAGCTTTTTATTACTGGTTCATCTCACAAGGTGATTCGATTTTAGGCTTAGTAGGTAAAGACGCAACACTCACCGGACGCGCAGAATTATGGCCTGTTGTATTAGAGATGATTGGAAAAAAACCATGGTTAGGATATGGCTATGGAGTATTCTGGGAGAAGAGTAGTGAATCTTCTATTGTTTTACAAACGGTACAATGGGACGCTCCTAATGCTCATAATGGATTTCTGGATCTTTGGCTATCATTGGGTCTATTAGGATTCTTGGTTTTTATAATTGGGTTCGTTATTAATTTATTTAAAGCGATATATTTAATCCGGCGGAATCAAACATCCGAAAGTATATGGCTCTTAGTTTATCTTACATTTATGATTCTTTCAAATCTAACTGAAAGTACATTGCTAGTTCAAAATAGTATGGAATGGGTACTTTATGTAGCAGCGATATTGTCAAGTCAACTTTACTACGCACGCGAATCTCTAAAACTAGAATCAATATAGAGTTGTAGAGAAGATGGAGTGATTTAAATATAAATTTCTTGATTAATAAATTTTAACTCAAACAAAATATTTTTGTAAGTTTTACAAAAATTATGTACAGATAGAGTTAAATTCATAAAGCTGTAAACCAAGATATTTTTACCTCAAATTAACCAAAAAATAATCGTATTTTTATTGACAATATTTTAGGCGTAGATACTCTACTTACAGATGTACTAATATGTTGAAGTAAGTTAAGCATCGATTTGACTCAGAGAAAACCAAACAATAAACTGTGATTATTTCGGTGATATATTAATCAAAGATATACCAAACTTATTTCAAAAGTACAGCCTATGTCCCGAACTAATACTCTCAAGATTATCATGTTAGGTCCTAGTTTACTCCAGCAGGGTGGCATTTCTGGTTATGAGAAGCTTTTTTTAGAATATGCTCCTTCTGAAATTCAAATATGTCATATTATCACTCATGAGGACGGATCTATAGCACTGAAAACAATGGTGTTTTTGAAAGCTATATGGAAATTTATATGGATATTAAGAGCAGAAGAAGTTGATATTGTTCAACTTGAGATTTCACAACGAGGCAGTGTTTTACGACAAGCAATTATGACACTTTTCGCTTGGCTATTTAACAAGCCGATAATTCTACACGCTCATGGTAGTCAATTTCATCTTTTCTATGCTGGACTTACTAACTGGATACAGAAATTGCTAAGTTGGGTATTTTGTAAGTGTCAACGCTTAATTGTCTTATCGGAAAGTTGGAAAAGTTTCTACATAGAAAATCTTGGTCTTAAACCTGAACAAGTTGTAGTTTTTTACAATCCAGTAAAATTTCCTCCTGAAGTTCCATACCGTTCAGTTTCTGCAAAAGTTAACTTACTTTTTTTAGGACGAATTGGTCAACGGAAAGGAGCATTTGATTTGATCAAAGCTTTTTCTTTTTTGCCTACTGAATATAAAACCAGATCAAGTCTGATTATGGCAGGAGATGGAGACATAGAAGAGGCACGCAATTTAATTACGACTTTAAACTTACAAAACTATATACAATTGCCTGGCTGGATAGGGTCAGATGAACGTGATATTCTTCTAAGTAAGGCAGATGTTTTTGTGTTGCCCTCTTATAACGAAGGTCTCCCACTAGCCATGCTAGAAGCAATGGCTTGGGAATTACCAGTCATAGTTACACCAGTAGGAGGCATACCTGAGATAGTTACTCAATCTGAAAATGGATTAATTGTTAATCCAGGAAGTGTTGAGCAGCTATCAGATGCTATTAGGTCTTTGATTGAAAATGAGGATTTGAGGCTCTCTCTAGGATCTAAAGCGAGAAAAAGTGTTTTTCATCTTGATATCAAAAATCACTGGATTTCTTTTCTTGATTTATATCGTTCAGTGTTAAGTTGAAATGATAAATCTAGCAACTGCAAAACAGAAAACTATAAAAATATAGACCTGCAGTTTATTCAGCCCAATTTCACCAGGTATGACTAAAATTTACCCAAAAAAGGCAGATTTTAGAATTGACAAGTCAGTGTTTTACTAAACTGATTAAGAGTTGAGATTATTATGGCATTACCCAAAAAAGTACTAATTATCGTTGAAAATCTGCCAGTTCCCTTTGATCGGCGGGTATGGATGGAAGCAACTACTTTGCAAAAAGCTGGGTATGAAGTGAGTGTAATTTCACCAACAGGTAATGGGTTTGAGAAATCTTACGAGATTATTGAGAAAATTCACATTTACCGTCATCCTCTACCACCAGAAGAAAGTTCTGTTCTTGGCTATCTTCGAGAGTATAGTTGGGCGATTAATTGGCAATTCCGTCTAGCTCAACGGGTATGGCGAGAGCGGGGTTTTGATGTTATCCATATTTGTAATCCGCCGGATTTACTTTTTTTAGTAGCAGTATGGTTTAAATTATTTCATCGCATCTGGATTATCTTTGATCATCATGACCTTAGTCCGGAGATGTATGAAGCGAAGTATCAACGGCGGGATATTTTTTATCATGGATTATGCTGGGCTGAACGTTTGACCTATGCTACAGCAGACATAGTAATTTCAACGAACGAGTCACACCGAGAGGTAGCTCTTACCCGTGGGCATAAGAAACCGGAGAAGGTCTTTGTAGTTCGTAGTGCGCCCGACCTTTCCCGTTTTCACCGAATGCCCCCAAATCCGAATTATCGTAGAGGTAAGAAGCACTTGATAGGATACATGGGTGTCATGGGTGAACCAGAGGGAATTGATTATCTTCTGAGAATAGTATATTATATTACCCAGAAAAAAAATCGCCAAGATATTCACTTTATGTTAATTGGTAGTGGACCAGCAGCCGAAAAACTTAAAGTTTTATCCAGAGAGTTAGGAGTGAGTGAGTTTGTAGAATTTACAGGTTTTAAGCAAGGGGAGGAACTTTTAGAACGGCTTTCCAGTTGTGACGTTTGTGTAGAACCCTCCCCAACATCTGCTTATAACGAAAACTGCACCATGAATAAAATCCTCGAATACATGGCGATGGGAAAAGCAATTGTCCAGTTTGATTTGCGAGAGGGAAGACGTTCTGCCCAGGAAGCATCTCTTTATGCCAAGCCTAATGATGAGGTTGAATTTGCAGAGAAAATTCTAGAGCTTCTAGATTTTCCTGAACTTAGAGAAAAGATAGGAGCCGAGGGACGACTGAGAATGGAGAAGATTCTTGAATGGCAATATCAAGCTCCAAAATTGTTAGAGGCTTATGATAAGATTTGGCAAAGCTAGTTGGCACTATTGTGCGACAATGGGAACTAAATTTATAACTTAGATAGTCTATACTATTGTCATATTGTCAAATCGCATCATTCTTGTCAATTGCAGTGGTTTGTGCATTCTCTAAGTCTTTTTTAGTTTCTTACTTAATATCTGTATTTGGGAAGATTTATGTCAGAAAAATCTACGGAATCTAGAGAATCTATTGATTTAGACCTCAGTCGTTACCTATTCATATTGAAACGATGGTGGTTACCTGCGACTGCGATATTTACAGCTACAGTTATTCTCAGTGTTATAGCTACACAATTTATGAAGCCATCCTATGAAGCCGAAGGAAAACTATTATTTAGAATTCCTTCTTTTAAAGTAGTAGGATCTAGTCTTTTGCCTAGTAATACAGAAGGAGGAGATGCAGGGGATTTAAAATCGCTGCTAGCAACTCAAAATCCTATCAACACTCAGATAGAAGTTATTTCTTCCCCTGCTTTATTGCAGAGGACAATAGATAAGCTACAACTAAAAGACCAAGAAGGGAAACCTCTAGAAGTAGAAAAGCTGCGGAAATCTTTGACCCTGAAAGTTGTTAGTGCGACAGATGTATTGCGAATTAGCTATGCCAGCCCTGACCCGGAGCAATCAGCAGCAGTGGTCAACACAATTATGAGTCTTTATTTGGATAATGATATTCTGACAAATCGCTCTGAGGCGGCAGCAACTCGTCAATTTATTGCCAAGCAGCTTCCTAAGACTCAAGAAGTTGTTAATAATACAGAAGTAGCACTACGTATATTTAAACAGAAGTATCATATAGCAGATCTGTCAGAGGAAACAAAGTCAGCTGTTACAACTATTGGAAATCTAGACAATGAGATGAATACTGTTAAGGCTCAGTTGGATGAGGTAAACGCCCAAACCAATGAACTGCGCCAGAAAGTAGAGCTAAATTCTCAGGAAGCGATCGCTGTGAGTGCCCTTAGTCAGTCACCGGCAGTGCAGGGAGTTCTTGCACAACTTCAAGAAACTGACCGACAGCTAGCAATTGAGCGTAGCCGTTTCCTAGATGACAACCCTGTAGTTGTTAACTTAGAAGCAAAGAAAGCTAGCTTAAAATCCCTTTTACAACAGCAAATTGGTCAGACTGTTGGCAATAAAACAGAAGTTTCACAGAACCTATTACAGATTGGACAACTAAGACAAAACCTGATCCAAAATTTTCTGCAGTCAGAAATACAGCGCATTGGTTTAGCAAAAAGACTCTCCTCTTTATATAACTCCCGTTCTATATACGAAAATCGCGTTAAACTTATACCCCAACTAGCACAAAATCAGAGGGAGTTAGAACGAAAAGTTGAAGTCGCAGAATCAACATATCAAACTCTATTGAAAAAGGTTCAAGAATTACAGTTAGTTGAGAATACAAATACAGCCAGTTCGCGGATTATTGCTCAAGCTATAGTGCCCGATAAGCCAGTAGAAAGCAAAAAAATTATTGTTTTAGTAATAGGAGTAATGTTCGGTTTATTCTTGGCTACTACAACAGTTCTTGTTCTAGGTATGAGAGATAGATCTCTGAAAACCCTTCAAGAAATCAGAGATATATTTAGATATACTTTGTTAGGCGTTGTGCCTTTGTCTGTTAAAAAGATTCGCTCCCGTTATTCAAACGCAGAATCAATAAATCAAACAATTGCTGTCAGAGATACGCCTTACTCTTTAACTAGCGAAATGTACAGAATGATTCAAGCGAATCTGAAATTCCTGAGTTCAGATAAAGTTCTGAAAACCATCGTGGTAACTAGCGCAGTTCCTAAAGAAGGCAAGTCTACAGTTTCAGCTAATTTGGCAACAGCGATCGCTCAATTAGGACGTAAAGTTTTACTAATAGATGCAGATATGCGAGTTCCTTCTCAGCATCATCTGTGGGAAGTAAGTAATGCAGATGGCTTGAGTGAAGTTCTTATAGGTCAGACTGAATTTGATGTTGCTTTATCTAAAGTAATGGATAATCTTGATGTCTTAACTGCTGGCTCTAGACCTCCCAATCCACTTGCTTTGCTTGACTCAAAGCGGATGGCATCGCTAATTGAAAGTTTTTCATCTCAATATAAATATGATTTTGTAATTATTGATGCTCCTCCCTTGCTTTTGGCAGCTGATGCTTTGACTATAAGCCAAATGACTGATGGGATTTTGTTAGTAGCTCGACCCGGGGTAATTGATTCTAACAGTGCATCTGCCGCTCAAGAAATGCTAGAGAGGTCCAGTCACAACGTATTAGGTTTAGTTGTGAATGGTATCATTGATAAAAATGAATCTAGTAGTTATTTCAACCATGTTAAACAATACTTTACTCATCAAGATTTGGCAAAAGAGACAAAGCTAAAAAAACGTATTCCAGACAAAACCTCTGTATAAATTAAGTTAAATAAATTAGGATTTTGTCTTATCAGTTAATTTAATACCATAACTGGTAAATAATAGTATTGTATTAATTACACAATAAATTGGCTAAAATTCTTGCCTAGTAAAAAATCAGTAATTAATTCTGTTGGAATACTTGTATCATATCTATTTAATTATTTAGCCAAAAAACAATAAGCCTACTTTCACAAGTAGGCTTATTATTTTGTATAACTCTAGACTTCAGCCTGACAGAACTATGTGTTGTAGATTGTTGGGTGTGGATTTCGGGACACAATATTACGGTTACTGATATTCGTGTGCCCCAATATCATATCCAGCACCGACAGGACGAGGTTTACCAAAATAATCATTTTTCAAATTATTCCACTTAAAACCATTATTGATGGACCGACTAGTTCCCTTTATTCTAAAGTCACCACCTGAGGTATTTACAAACTGTGGATCTGCCATAATATCGTTAGGTCCCACAGAAACTACACGAGAACCATTGTTGTTGTATAGGTTATAGTTAAAAGTAGTGTTAGTACTTTTATTATTCGTGCTTATTGGTTTGTTAGGCGCAGAATAAAGGATGTTATTGACAACTTTGATATCACCTGAATAATTACTCATGATTTGCCCGTAATTAATTCCCGCAGTCTGGTTATTCAGATAAGCTGTGTTGTGGACAATATCTACATGGTCGCTGTCATAGGCATGAATGCCCGAACCACCATTTTTATATGAGATATTGTTGGCAATCAAAGTACGTCCTTGATACCCATTATCTCGTGACTTATCAACAATAATACCATTACCGTCTTGGAACTTTCCATTGTAATACCAGGGAACAAACATTTGATTGTTGTAGACTTTGTTTCTGGTAACATACATCTTATAGTTCTGGTTATTATCATAATTCCAATTGTTGAGCAGTGAAATGCCACTAGCCCCGTATGGTGAGTACCAGGCATTATTATATACTTCGTTATTGTCGACTGTTACATAGTCCGATTCAATAACTGAAATACCCCCACCGCCACAATCATGTACCTTGTTGTTGAGAATACGTATGTGGTGGGAACGGCCATTTTTTCGTCCATCTATATTTATGCAGTTTCCACTCGTCAGTGGGTTGGATTTATTGTATTTCTGACTCAGCGCATAACTCAGGGTTATATTGGTATTGTTCCCTGCAACCTCCAGACCATTTATCTCAATATATGAGGCTCCATTCTCAATGGTAATTCCATTCCATCCATTGTGCTGAATTTTTGGCTTGTCTCCAGGATATGCCTTATAGGTAATCCATGAATTGGCCGTTCCAGAGCGTTTAATTACTAGTAACGAGCTATTAGAGCTGGCATTTTTGTATACTCCGTCCATAATAAGTACTGTAGTGCCAGGTCCAGTTAGGTCTGCTGCCCTTTGAATTGTCCTAAAGGCAGATGACGGAGTGAGTCCGCTATTTTTGTCGCTTCCGCTACCACTAACATAGTATGTTGTAGCAGTTGGAACTTGGCTGATCAGTTTGCGATTCGGAAGTGAAATGTTTTGATCGGTGGATAACTGACGAACATCTTTAACTAAAGACTCTGTTATTCTCTGTCCTTGAACCAGACCTGTTAATGCCCAGGGAAGTACAAGAGATGCACCTAAACTGAGAAAGCCTAAACCATGAATCATCATAGGGAAAAATAGGGTATATTGCAAAAACTGAATCGTCAACGGTCAGTAACTCTAGCCTTGGTCAGTAAGTCAGTATTGGATACGGTCGTGTAACTGTCATTTGTAAGTTTATAAACGGTTTATCAGGTTTACACCTGAGCATTTCCACGTAAATATCGCTGAAATGTCTTTCTAGTCAGTGTTTCAAAAATGGCAACCATCTGGTAAAAGTACTGAAAATCCCTCAGTATACAGAGTTATCCCATTAATGAACACTAACCAACCGTACAAATGACATCATTTCCAATTGGACATCATTCTACTGTGTATACGCGGTATCTGTAGTTAAGATAGTATATCTGTCATTAAACAGTTATTTTACTTAAATAATTCTTATGATAATGATAATTAATAAAAGAAAAAAAGTCTTGCAGAACATGCTTTCTGCAATTTTTGCCTTTTGAAATATTCTCATTATCATAAAAAATTAGGCTAATTAAAACAAAGTTTTAAAAGGTATATCAATGGCAAATTCAGAAATTTCAGTGATGGCTTTCGGTTTACGGAATTTAAGGCTCAGTAATAAAACTTAGGATTTTATAAATTTTAGTATAAAATATAAACAATTTAAGAAGCGATCGCAAAAGGCAAGACAGTTCTGTACCCTAGTATTGTCTTATCCTGTGGTCAAATAGGAGTATCTGGGAAGCGTTGGGGAGAGGTGTATTTCATTTACTGGTAAGTGCTGTAGTTTAACTAATACTTACGCGTAAGAGATACTCACTTTTTTTTAAGAGGGATCGAGCTTTCTGGTTTTGAGTGCGTAAGTCCAGTTAATAAAAGAGGTGGTTATGAGAGATGAGTATTGCTCTCTCCCAATGGAATACACCAAGAGCAATCAATCTCTTTGACTACATAGATATTGTAATTTTGGGGACGGAGAAGTTTAACCAACGCCCCCAATTCACATCTGTATATAAAGCTAGAGTCCGAACAAGTTCAGAAGATTAAAGATAACACCGAGAGGGCCAGTTATAGTGTTTATGGTATCGCCAGTCTTAGCGGAACCCGATCTGTTGACTACCACAACATCATTATTGCGGAGTATGGGATTAGTTTGCTCATTAATGCCAGCAGAAAAATCCACTTTCACTATCCGTTTAGTGACAGAACCATTAGGGTTGAGGCGAATCAAATCAACAGCACTGCTGCTAGCTCTGGCATCATTAAATCCGCCAGCTGCCAGTATAGCTTGATTTAAAGAGCTATTCGGCTGAACATCTGTTAAGCCTGGTTTTTTAACTTCGCCTACCACACCAACTTGAATGCGTGTAGGAGACAAAGTAGTGGTAGCTAATTGAGTAGCTTCTGCGGGGTTAATCTCAGTTGCCGTCGGAATAACAATTGTATCTCCGTCTTGCACGATGATGTCTTGACTAGCGTCGCCACTCTGCAATAGTTGCCAAAGATTAATATCTATAGCTTGTTCTGAGCCGGTTCTTGTAAGTCGACGTAGCTTGAGATTACGAACATCAGCCTGTGCTGTAATTCCCCCAGCTAGTTGAATAACCCGTGTCACGTTTGGTAGACCATTGGGATTAGCAGTACCACTGTTAGTTGCTGCGCCCCCCTGAGCATCTGTACTGGCTGGGGTGACAAGATACGAACCGGGACGATTAACTTCACCAATAATTGTTACTGTGCGAGGCGTGGTTTGGCTGGCAGCAAAGTTAGATGCAAATATATTACGAGATTCTGCCACGTTGAAGTTGGTTGCTGTTGGTACAACTATAGTGTCTCCATCACGCAAGGTAATATCTTGTGATAACCTACCTGTTTGGATAAGTTCCTTCAAATTGACGCTAACGGTTTGCTCTGAAGAACGTCCTATTTTACGCCGTAATTGAACTTGAGTCACATCGGCAGCCAAGGTTACCCCCTGTGCTGTTGTCAATGCGGCTAATACAGTGGGATATTGTACACCTGGATTGTTCCCTGCACCTCCGCTCAAACTCAGAGTGTAGGCTCCTGGACGTGTTACCTCTCCGGCAACAAAAACATTGATGGGGCGAGGCGATAACAGATTGACTGAGATCAAGGGACGTTTCAGGAAGCGGGAATATCTTCTAGCAATTTCATCAGCAGCCTGTTCCGTTGTTAGACCGAGGACTGACACACTGCCAATTAAAGGTAGGTTGATTGCTCCACCTGGGGGAACTTGGTATTCTCCTGTATATTCAGGTACTTCAAATACATTTACCCGGATGAGATCGCCGCCTCCTAATGAATAATTAGTATCTAATTGTGTTTGTGTGCTTGGTGTTTGTGTAGTTGGTGGTAATGGTTGTCCCTGAGCTAGACTCGCAAATGGCACAGCGACATTGACAGCACTTAACAAAGCCACACCCACAACTGGCTGAGTTAGGAATTTAAACAAACTTGTGTTAAGCATATTTACCTGAGATTCTGAAACTACAATTAATAAAGTACTGTCTAAACATTTTTATTTTGACTATACCTAAGTATTCAAGTTCCCCAACACTCTTATTTTCCCCGAAAAGTGTAATTTTCCGGAGGAAATTTGTTTATTGAATTTGAATTTTTAGTGAAGTTAATTTAAAGTTGAGCAAACTTGAATATGGAGATTATCAAAAAATATGTGACTTACGCAGATAAACGCAGTTTATATAAAAAATTGTCTGTTATGTAAAGAGGTACTTACGAATAACGCATTTCTACCAAAGTCAATTAAATGACACTTAAACTGTGATTCTAAATATTCTATTATTAGTAATTTTTGCAAAAATTATGAACTTCATTATTGATTAACTACAAATAACCTTGAAAAAGGTGGAAATTTAGTTGTTTGTGAGTTGGATTGAGCAAAAACAAACTCAAAAAGGCGGAAATTTAAAGTTATTTTGTAAATAGATACCACGTAAATACGTTGATTAAACAAATCTAGGATTGAGTATTTGGCAAATCAATTAATTAAGTGAGTTATTTTTTCTTTGAATTTGTTGAATAAAAAACTCTTCTAGGGAGTAACGCGACAAGCTCATGGCAATAATTTTACCTTCCATCAGACGAACACTAGCGAGGAAATCATAGTAATCGTCTTGTAGTGTACCTTGCCAGGAACCATCAGGTTCAAATCTGAGAGTGGGTATCCATTTTTTGAGAATTTCCCAGTCACCGCCTTGACCTTTTACATGATATGTGTTGTCTACGCCTAAAAGTTCATTAAGGGAACCAGAGCAAATTAGTTCACCTTGAGCAAGGATGGCAATGCGATCGCAAATTTGTTCTACTTCACTAAGAACATGGCTATTGAAAAAAATCGTCTTCCCAGCAGCTTTTAGCGCCAGAATAATTTCTCGCATTTGGTAGCGTCCTATAGGATCAAGACCAGACATTGGTTCATCGAGAAAAACCAAATCTGGCTCGTTAATTAGCGCCTGTGCCATACCAACACGCTGTAGCATTCCTTTTGAGTAGCGGCGTAATAGTTTTTTGCAAGCATCAGCTTGGGATAAACCCACTAATTCCAGCAGTTGGGGAATGCGTTGGCGTTGGACACTTTGGGGAATTTGGAATAGTCCAGCAGCTAGCTGCAAAAATTCCCAGCCAGTGAGATAGTCATACAAATAGGGATTTTCTGGCAAATAGCCGATATGTTGCTTAACACTACGATCGCCTATAGGTTTATCCAATAACAATCCCCGTCCAGAAGTGGGATGAATAATTCCCAGCAACAATTTTAAAAGGGTGGTTTTACCAGCACCGTTTGGTCCCAGCAACCCAAAGGTTTCGCCTTTGTAAACTGTTAAAGAACAGTTTTTGAGAGATACGATTTTTTGATTTAGCCAAAAACCAGTGCGATAGACTTTTCGCAACTCAGAAGTTAGGACTACTGGCGGAGTGTCTGACGTATTAAGTTGAGAATCAGGGTCATCTGCAACAGACTTCATCTTGGTTCAACCACTAATTACCAGCTTGGTATTAATTACAAGTTACCTAGTAGGCTGATAATAACCATCACCAAGCCATGTGTCAATTATTGGGGATTGGGGATTGGGAGAATAATGAATGCACCATACTCAACACCCCATTTGACTCGTTTTATAGAACGCCTTTAGAACTGGGAATTAAGCCAGCACGACGGGGATCAATTTCCACTGCTAACCGTGCTGCCCTTGCAAAGGCTTTAAATGTCGCCTCTATAATGTGATGGGAATTAATGCCATCCAGTTGCCGAATGTGCAGTGTCATTTGGCTATGGTTCACGATCGCCACAAAGAATTCGCGCACGAGTTGGGTGTCATAAGTTCCTACACGCTGGGTAGGAATTTGCAAGCCGTAGCTGAGGTGAGGCCGTCCAGAAAAGTCTAGCGCTACCTGAACTAAAGCTTCATCCAATGGCGCAAGAAAATTACCAAAGCGGACAATACCTTTTCTGTCACCTAGTGCTTGGTTGAAAGCTTGACCCAAGGTAATGCCTACATCTTCGTTGGTGTGATGGTCATCAATTTCTAAGTCTCCCTTGGCTTGGACATCTATATCAATCAGACCGTGGGAGGCAATTTGATGCAACATGTGATCTAAAAACGGAATGCCTGTTGCTGCTGTGCAAGTTCCTCTACCATCGAGGTTGATGGTAACTTCCACATCAGTTTCACCAGTGGTACGGCGAACAGTGGCAATCCGAGGGGTTTTTGTTAACTGGTCGTAATTTGAATTAACTTTGCTAATTTGCATTGGGAATGGGGAATGGGGAATGGGGAATGGGGAATGGGGAATGGGGAATGGGGAATGGGGAATGGGGAATGGGGAATGGGGAATTAGCAATGCCCAAATTATCTTACATTCCCATAATTTCATATCCTGCATCTACATATAGAACTTGTCCGGTAATACCACTGGACAAATCACTACACAAGAAAGCGGCAGCGTTGCCGACTTCTAGCTGAGTGACGGTACGGCGTAGGGGAGCTACTTCTTCTACATGATGAATCATATCCAAAATTCCACCCACTGCTGAAGATGCCAAGGTGCGGATGGGGCCTGCGGAGATGGCATTGACGCGGATATTTTGCGGCCCTAGTTCAGCAGCTAGGTAACGCACACTCATTTCTAATCCTGCCTTGGCAACTCCCATAACGTTGTAGTTAGGAATTGCTCTAACACCGCCTAAATATGTCAGCGTGACGATACTACCTCCCTCTGTCATTAAAGGTTTAGCTGCACCACTTAACTGCACCAGCGAGTAGGTACTGATTTCTAAGGCGGTGTTAAAGCCAGAACGAGAGGTTTGGCTAAAATCTCCACTCAAATCGTCTTTGCTGGCAAAAGCCAAACAATGGATGAGGATATCTAACTTCCCCCATTGCTCGCGGATTGTCTCAAAGGTAGATTGAATCTGTTCCTCATCTTGGACATTACAGGGAAGAAATAAGCTTGGATTGAGAGGTTCTACTAACTCCGCGACTTTTTTCTCCATTTTGCCGCGTTCATCCGGCAGATAAGTAATACCCAGGTTTGCTCCGGCTTTATGCAGCTGTTGGGCGATGCCCCAGGCGATCGAGCGGTTATTGGCAATACCTGTAACAAGAGCATTTTTTCCAGTCAGATTCAGCATAGAAATTGTTAATGCGATCGATCATTAGGAGCATACTAGAATCTGAGGCACGTTTTGTCTTTGTTTTATACAGGATTTGCAAAAATGAATATTGAGAAGGGTGTTTGCTGTGACAAAATTCTTGATTTTTCCTAAAGATTTTCTCAAGATATCTTTATTTGTTCTTTAAAAAACCCTTTTTAATACAGCTATTGGAACTACTTATCAACAAGTAGTAGCTGAAAGGATCAACAATTATGTATCATTATAAACAAACAGTTATGAAGTGATTTGTTTGAGTATAGGAAAGTACAGAAAGGTTGACGGTGCTTTATTCATTTTTCGGGTGTATTCTTAGGTAATCAGTTTTTGTTTTTCCGGCATTGGGTAGGGGAAGGGAGATGATCGTGACACAAGATAAAGCCCTAGCAAATGTATTTCGTCAGATGGCGACCGGGGCGTTTCCGCCAGTTGTGGAAACGTTTGAACGCAATAAAACGATCTTTTTTCCTGGCGATCCTGCCGAACGAGTTTATTTTCTTTTGAAAGGTGCTGTTAAACTTTCTAGGGTGTACGAGGCAGGAGAGGAAATAACAGTAGCATTGCTTCGGGAAAATAGTGTTTTTGGTGTTTTGTCATTGCTGACAGGAAATAAGTCGGATAGGTTTTACCATTCGGTTGCATTTACGCCTGTTGAATTACTGTCAGCCCCAATTGAACAAGTAGAGCAAGCACTCAAGGAAAATCCAGAATTATCAATGTTAATGCTGCGGGGTCTGTCTTCGCGCATTTTACAAACAGAGATGATGATTGAAACTCTCGCTCACCGAGATATGGGTTCCAGGTTGGTGAGTTTTTTGTTAATTCTTTGTCGCGATTTTGGCGTTCCTTGTGCTGATGGGATCACTATCGATCTGAAGTTATCTCATCAGGCGATCGCAGAAGCAATTGGTTCAACCCGTGTTACCGTTACTAGGCTACTAGGGGATTTGCGTGAGAAAAAGATGATTTCTATCCACAAAAAGAAGATTACTGTGCATAAACCTGTTACCTTAAGTAGGCAATTCACATAAAATCAATGGAAGAAAGCGGAATCGGCGCGTGTTTGATTTTGAAAGATGACACTAATAGCTAGAGGTAAATCTAAAATTGAGTAATTTCAGCTATTGCCAATTCCCACTTCTTTCCAGACAATGCTTAAAAGTAGTAGGCTGTATCTGGAAGGATTTCGGTAGCTAAAGATGACCACCGGATACATCCTCATCGCAGCAATTTTAATTTTGGGAGGCGTAATTGCCACCGTGGGCGATCGCATCGGCACACGAGTTGGCAAAGCTCGCCTCTCACTTTTTAACCTTCGCCCAAAAAATACTGCTGTCGTGGTAACTATTTTCACGGGCGGTTTGATTTCAGCATCAACGTTAGGAATTTTATTCGCTGCCGACGAAGGCTTGCGAAAGGGAGTCTTTGAATTAGAAGATATTCAAACAGACCTCAGACAAAAGCGGGAACAGCTAAAAACCGCAGAAACTCAGAAAAGTCAGGTAGAAAGCGAGCTAAATCAAGCAAGAGTTGCCCAAACAAAAGCACAACAAGACTTGCAAGCAATTAATCAATCTTTACAAGCGGTCAATGCCAAACAACTCCAAACACAAGCTCAGTTAAACCGCACCATTAGTCAACAAGCCCAAACTCAAACTCAGCTGCAACGCACTCAAGGTCAGCTAGGACAAGTTGTAACTCAGTACCAAAAAGCTATAAATGAGTTGCAAAGCGTTTCTAATCAGAGAAAAGAGCTACAGGCGGCAGTTGAACTATTGAAGACAGAACGACAACGACTGTACGCTGAAGCGAAAAAAGCGATTGACGAAGCCAAAACAGCGATTGAAAAACGCGATCGCGAACTTGCTAACCGTCAAGAAGCCATAGAAGTGCGCGATCGCAAAATTGGCCAACTAGATGAACTAATTCAAAAGCGTAACGTAGAAGTTGCAGCACGAGAGCAAGTAATCGCTAAACGGGAATCGCGCCTCAAAGAATTGGAAGCACAGCAGGAGCAATTAGAACTCGAAGTTGCAAGGCTGGAAAAATATTATCAGTCCTACCGCGACCTACGTCTAGGTAAACTGGCCTTAATTCGCGGTCAAGTTCTGTCTGCTGCTGTAATTCGTGTTAACCAACCTGCTGCTGCTCGTCGGGCAGTGGTACAACTTTTACAAGAAGCCAATCGCAACGCCAACCTCGGATTAAGTGAGCCTGGGGCGAATCCTGCCAATGTAGAGCTACTGCGTGTGACTCAAGATAGGATTGACCAATTGAGCAAGCAGATTAGCGATGGTCAAGAATACGTGGTAAGAATTTTCTCGGCTGGTAATTACGTCAGGGGAGAAAAGCAGATAGAGTTTTTCGCCGATACAGCCCGAAATCAATTGGTTTTTTCGGGAGGCGCAGTGCTAGCTACAACTAGTGCTGATTCCAAAACCATGACATCTTATCAGTTACAGCAACGGCTGGAAATACTAATTTCTGCTTCCCAATTTCGGGCTCGTAATGCCGGAATTGTCGAAGATGTGCAAGTAGAGGGAACTTTCTTGCGCTTTGTTGCCCAATTAAGACAGTATAATCAACCCTTGGAGATCAAAGCGATCGCAGCAGAGGACACTTATACAGCCGGGCCATTGAGAGTAAAATTATTGGCAATAGTTAACGGAAAAATTATTTTTAGTACTTAAAATATTATTTGCACACTGTTATTAGTAAGATTTAAACATATTCAACAGCAGTCAAAATAGTTGCTGTGATTGCATTTATTGATTTCTAATTCTCAATTTTTATTTTTAATTTCTTATGACTTTACGCGAATTTTCACCAACGCAACCAGTCATATTAGGGTTTGATCCAGGTCGAGATAAGTGTGGGTTAGCAGTGATGGGACTGGATCGGCAATTGTATTATCATCAAGTCGTGCTAGCAAAAGAGGCGATCGCTAACATTGAAATACTGCGTCAAAAGTTTCCGATCTCCTTGATGGTGATGGGCGACCAAACTACAGCCAAGCAGTGGAGACAAAAATTATATCAAGAATTGACAGAACCTCTGAGTATTATTTTAGTGGATGAGCGGTACACAACCTTAGAAGCACGCGATCGCTATTGGCAAATGTTCCCACCCAAAGGGCTAACAAAGCTATTGCCACAAGGTCTACGACAGCCTCCAAGACCGATAGATGACATTGTTGCCATTCTCTTAATCGAAAGATACTTAAACCGCCTCACAGAATCAACACTCAGCAGTCAAGAGTGAGGAATTACATCGTTACCCCCTAACTCCTGTACAAACGCGATTAATGAGCCAGCGCGTTGCGGGGGTTCTACCCGTTGTAGCGACTGGCGTCGCGTCTCTCCTAACTCCTAACTTTTAAAGTTCCGCCCGAATCGTAAAAGCATAATCTCCTCCAGGCTCTAGCTGATAATCTTGTTGCTCCAAAAATCGACCAAGGGGTTCTTTGATTAAAGCGCGGCCCTGGGAAGGCTTGACGGCAAGTTCTCCCCGGCGAAAATGCCACTGGAAATGCCACTCAAACTCACCTGCACTCACTTCACCCTCAAGGAAGCCGTGTTGCCAAGATTGGCGAGTGATTCTGACATGGGCAATAGTTTCTGGCAGTCGTCTTTTAGCACTCACAATGCTTTATGTCAAGTGTAGAATAACAGCCGCTCATATTAGGCTGGCTTCTTATTTTATGTACCAAACATAGTCTAAATAGACAAACTGACAAAGTGAGTATTTTTAGTTGAGTGAGAATGGTACTCATGGATAATGCTAGATGTAAAATTTCAGTTGCAAGTCACTCAAACTTCCTTAATCTAAGCGTTTCGTGTCTACATAGCAAATCCTAAATCATTTGTGATAGACAATATCCTCAGTTTCCTAGATAAGTCAGCGATCTCTGACTTCAGTCTATGGGCACAGTGGTAAATAGTAGGAATAGTTTTTGTTAAAGTTTTAGAAATAAGAGTATCCTAGAAACTGTATATCTAACGCTTCTCTCATCAGTGTATTGTGGATTGATTGGAATTTCTTTGAAAGATTTCAGCATAATTACAGCCCGATAAAGCTTAGAGTATTTATATTGCTTTTCTTGGATGTCAAAACGCAGAATATTTTCTAGGGGATGTTCAATAACTTGATTGCCGCGAAGACTTTTACGTTCGATAAAGACCTTATCGATGCTTTTATAGAAGGTGCAGGTAGTTACAGGTGATGTTGCAAAAAAAGCAGCGATCGCCATGATAATTAATATAAATAAACTTAAGAAAAATAGATAATTTCGCTGATTTTGCTCTACAAATAGAGAAGTTTTACCAGAATTGATAAAATCGTTGCTTTTCAAGGTAAATTCTTGATTTTGTTCATAGCTAAGATGGGATAAAAGAGAAAATTCTTTAAATGGAGTCACAATTATCACCTGATAGTTTTTCGACCCTTTGCTGCCAATCTTTGTGAGAATGTATGCTTCGCTGGGATCAAATATTCTGAGTTTCTCCATCCTTCCCAGAAAATTAAAGCGTCTCAATTCACAATTAATTTGGTTTGATGAGAGGCGATCGCAATTGAGACTTACTGAAACAGACTCAAAAAATAAGCAGTAAATCAAGAAGCTTAAACAGACAGTAAAAATGCACCACCCGATGACCCAATATCTGAGTGGTCGATACTTTAGCTGCAATCTAGTATGGGTTTCCTCTACAATTTTCATCAGTGTTTGTGTATAGAATACTTAACCCCTGAGTAGAGTATTCCCTTAGTAGCCCATTCACTTATCACCAAATCTAAGTACTAGGGAGGATTTATGATAAATCGCTCAAAAAGCTTTGACTAGCTGGGATAATTGGGTCAGAAAGCTATAGCTAGAAGTATGGAAACCAAACAGCTAGGAAAAAATGGTGTATTTGTGAGTGCGATTGGTTTGGGTGGTATGCCCATGTCAATCTCTAATCGCCCTTCCGAATCGCAATCAATCGAAGTTATTCATCGGGCTTTGGATTTGGATATTACATTTATTGACACTGCCGACTCTTACTGCAAAGATGAGTCAGAAAAACACCACAACGAGCGACTAATTCACAAGGCGCTTACTAGTTACAAAGGCGATGTTAGCCAAGTAATTGTGGCAACTAAAGGCGGTTTGATGCGTCCCGATGGAAACTGGACAAGCAACGGCAATCCAGAACATTTGCGCGAAACAATTCGAGTCAGTTTTGAGGCGTTAGGTGGTGCTAAACCGATCGATGTTTGGCAATACCACTCACCCGATAGTAAGTACACCATTGAAGAATCCCTTGCGCCAGTGAAAGAAGCAGTGGAGACAGGTTTGATTAGGTTTGTGGGAGTTTCTAACTTTTCCGTTGAACAAATTAAGCGGGCGCAAGATGTAGTAGATATTGTCTCGGTGCAGAATCAATACAGTCCTTGGCAACGACAGCCAGAAAAGGACGGCGTGTTGAAGTATTGCGAACAGCAAAAATTGACATTTTTGCCTTGGAGTCCCTTTGGTGGTAGACGTCGCCATCAGGATTTACAAGATATTCCTGCGATCGCTAACTTAGCCAAAGAAAAAGGTGTGTCAGTATATAATATCGTTCTCGCGTGGTTACGCTCCAAATCGCCCGCTATTTTGCCAATTCCTGGTGCTAGCAAGGTTTCTAGCATTGAAGACTCAGCACAAGCTATTAATGTGAAACTATCTGAAGAAGAAGTACAAAAAATTGATCGAGCAACTTAATCATTTCACTAGCTAACTTAAGTAAGTGAGCGTAAATAATTGTCGTTGGGATAAGGCAATAGGCAATAGGTATAAGGATTTTAGCCTAGTTCATTTCTCTTTACATAGTTTGGTTTTATTGTGCCAACTTACTTAGATTTAGTAAAAGTTGTCAAAGATTTACGCTCACTTTTAGTTAGTTTAATTACTATTCGGGTATTTGATGAAATAAGGTATTGGTAAAGAAAAAGTCTTTCCAAAAACAGGCGATCGCTTAAGCAACCCTGAAACGCGTCATCCGAAGCGTCCCGCTTGGTGGGAGAATAAAAACGAGAAATGATGCAAGCCTGGTGTTGTCCCCAGCCCAAAGGAACTCGTATAAATGTGGAAAAGAATTGTATTAATTTTGCTATTGGTGTTGAGTTTCAGCCTGAGTAATTCTGATATAGCAGCTGCGGCTGGACTTAAAAGCTTTGTAGACACTAGTGATGGCTATCAGTTTTCATATCCTAATGGTTGGCTACAAGTTAAAGTTGCCAACGGGCCAGATGTGGTTTTCCACGATTTGATTGAGGTGTCTGAAAACGTTTCTGTTGTGATTAGCCCAGTTCCGGAAGGCAAAACTTTATCAGAATTGGGAACTCCAACAGAAGTAGGATATAAGTTGGGAAAAGCTGCTCTTGCACCTCCTGACTCTGGTCGTTCAGCTGAATTAGTCAATGCCGCAGAGCGAGAAGTAGACGGTAAAACCTACTACCTTTTAGAGTATGAGGTTAAACTTCCCAATAAACAGCAAAGGCATAACATTGCCAGCGTCGCTGTTAGCCGTGGCAAACTTTTTACCCTCAACGCCTCAATTCCTGAAAAACGCTGGCAGAGAGTTAAAGGAATGATTGATGAGGTTGTAAATTCATTTTCTGTCTATTAATTGGGGAGTGGGGAGCAGAGAGCAGGGGGCAGGGAGCAGGGGGTAGAGGAGCAGGGGAACTATTGATTCTTGAGCCATGCCCAATGCCCAATGCCCAATGCCCCATGTCCCATACCCAATTAACAAGCTTTTTAGAAATCTCATGAAAATTTCACCCTTTGTACTTGCCTCAGCTTCCCCAGCTCGTCGCCGCTTGCTGCAAACTGTTGGTATTGAACCGATAGTTCGAGCTAGTGACTTTGACGAGTCACAAATCCAATTAAGTGAACCAGCAGAATTGGTCAAAACTCTTGCCCAATATAAGGCGGAAACTGTAGCCCCGCAGTTTGAATCAGCTTTGATTATGGGTTGTGATTCAGTTTTGTCCATGAATGGTGAAATTTACGGCAAACCAGCAGATACTTCTGAAGCGATCGCCCGTTGGCAGATAATGCAAGGTAGCTTTGGCGACTTGTATACAGGCCACGCCTTAATTGACCTTGAGCAAAACCGCACTATAGTCAAGTCTCAAGTTACAAGAGTTTACTTTGCTCAAATGAGCGATCGCGCCATTCAAGCATATATTGCAACAGGTGAACCACTCAAGTGTGCTGGAGCCTTTGCCATTGAAGGTTTTGGTAGTTTCTTTGTTGAAAAAATTGAAGGCTGTCACAGCAATGTAATAGGACTAAGTTTACCCCTGCTGCGGCAGATATTAGCGGAATTGGGATACGATGTCACTGATTTCTGGCAATAGTTATTGCGCCAATTGTTAATTTTCAATTGTCAGTTGTTTGGCCACTTTCCAACACCTCTAACAAACTTTTCAACATTAAATAAGCAGAAGTCCCTCCTGGATCTTGATGTCCGATACTTCTTTCCCCCAGATAGCTAGCCCGTCCCTTTTTGGCCTGCATAGGTATAGTTTCTTGTAACCCCTTTTGGGCTGTTGCTACAGCCTGTTGCATCGCTTCCAGCGTTCCCTTACTTTCTCCTACAGCTTGCCCAAAAGCGACTACAGCCGGAGATAGCACATCCACCATTGTTTTGTCTCCTATTTGCGCTTTGCCACGTTGCAGCACGCCGTCTAAGCCTGCCTGGAATAGCCTTAACACATCTTGTTCTGTTAATTCTTGCTTATCTACTACTGCTGTACTAGCTCGTAAAAACCAGGTTCCATAAAGAGGGCCACTAGCACCGCCAATGGAAGAAATCAAGGTCATACTCACAGCTTTGAGAATGTTGCTGATGTCCTTGTCTCTAAGAGTTAGTAACTGAGTACTTACCTTTTTAAAGCCGCGATCCATATTTATACCGTGGTCAGCATCTCCGATCGCAGCATCTAATTCTGTCAAATATGCTTTATTCTGCTCTATCTCGGTTGCATAAGCCTGCAACCATTGTAATATCTGCGCCTGACTCAACATAATTCGTAATTCGTAATGACGCTCGAATACTCGCTAATGTAATTATGAAATTCCCCAGCACCAACTTGGTGTTTTGACTGGTGCATCCCATAACCGGATCATTTCATCATCTAATTTCAGCAGGGTGATGGAGCAACCTTGCATTTCTAAAGATGTGATATAAGGGCCAATTAAGTTTCGCACAATTTGCAATCCTTGCTGTTCGCAAATTTGGGCAAGTTTGCGGTAAACAATATACAGTTCAGAAATTGGGGTTCCACCCATACTATTGACAAAAGCTAATAAGCGATCGCCTTTGGCAAATGGGAGATTTATTAGTTCTACATCTACCCATTTTCCTTTGTCTTCATCCCACTCGCGCAGTGTGCGGCTGTATGCTGCATCTTCAATTAGCGATCGCGTTAAAATTTCAGTAATCTCGTCTACTGATTTAATGGCTGTGCGTTCTGTTCCTGGCTCACCGTGGATACCGATACCTAATTCGATTTCGCGATCGCTCAATGCAAATGTCGGCGTTCCATTAGCTGGTACTGTACAAGATGTTAGAGCAATTCCCATACTCCGCCCATTCAGATTTATTCGGCGACATAAACTTGCTATTTGTGGCAAATCATACCCAGCCTCAGCCGCCGCGCCACAAATTTTTTCCGCTAGGATTGTTGTTCCTACACCCCGCCGCCCTTGAGTATAGAGGCTATCCTTAACTGCTACGTCGTCATCAATTAAAATATTTAGCGATCGAATGCCCTCAGCACGGGCTAACTCCGTTGCCATCTCAAAGTTCATGACATCGCCACTGTAATTTTTGACGATATAAAGAATACCAGAGCCTCCATCTACTCGTTTGGCTGCTTCTAGCATTTGGTCGGGAGTAGGGGAAGTGAAAACCTCACCAGGACAAGCTGCATCAAGCATTCCTTTGCCTACGAAGCCAGCGTGCATGGGTTCATGTCCACTGCCACCACCAGAAATAATTGCTACTTTACCCTTTATCGGTGCATCGGCTCGATAGACAAATGCGGGATCGTAGTTCAGTTTAATTAAATCGGAATGAGCCGCCGCCATACCTTCTAGACTTTCCCGCACAAAGTCTTCTGGCTTATTGATCAGCTTTTTCATAATCCGTGTTTGGGTAAAAGGGTGCTAAAACTCAGGTTATAGCGATCGCTGGTTTCTATGCAATACAGTCTGACCTCTCTCTAAATCTCTCTCCTAAAAGGAGAGAGACTTTGAAATTTCCACCTTCCCGCGTCGGGAAGGGGGTTAGGTTTCTCGTGGGTTTTGCTATATAATCGAATAATTATAAATTATTTGGTCAATTCAAAGATTCCATTAACTCAATACACTTGTGCATCTGCTGGCGCATGGTTTCCCGATCTGCATGAAACCTTCGTCCATGACCTGGTAGCACCCATTCAAAAGAGTAATTAGCCAAATTACGCATCGATTTAGTCTGTTCTGACCAAGAATACCAGCAGAAATCATGGAATGCAGCCAGCTGGTGCAAGCCTTCTGACCAAGCCAGATGATCGCCAGTGAACAGAAACTTATTTTGATAAAGTAGAACAGTTTGCCCTTTGGTGTGACCGGGAACTGGGATAATTAATAAATCTGGAGTCAAGGTAAATGGTTCAGAACTAGTTAGCTGTATTTCTACATTGCGAGTATCCGCAGTAATATCATCAGCATGAAGGATGCGATCGCACTGAAAATGCTCGGCAAACTTTTGATGATCTGCCACATCATCCTTATGAGTTAGATACATATAGCGAATTGGTCCCAGTTCTTCTAAACGCTTGACTAAAGGCGGCGTAAACCGGGGTGAATCCACTAAAATGTTACCTTCTGGAAGTTGAATTAAATAGCTAGCAGCACCGTAAGATTTTTCAGAATGATAGCCGCAGTGGTAAACATTTTCTGCTACTAATATCGGAAACTGTTGTTGAGCATCTTTAATATCTTTTGGCTTTTCAACTGTGCCAATAGAACTAGTAGGACAAGCTAAAAGTGCTTCAAGCGCTGCTAATCTTTCTGTATCATTCGTTGGTTGATGATAAACCGCCGACTGTTCATCTACACGAGAAAACACTTCAGGAGTCATCCAGCGACAGGTATCACAATCAATACAGGTAGTATCTACATAAAAATCGCCGTTGACATTTTGGGAGCGACGCTGATTTAAATGAGCCATATTAATCCTTTTGCTTCCAGCCGCTTACTGGAGAGCAATAAATCCTATATCACTACGCTAGCAAAAGTGACTTGAGATTGTAGATGCCACTAGAAGTAAATCTGCTCAAAAATATAAAGACTCGTGAAACCCAGTAAGCATAAATATGGTCTTGACTTATGTAAAAATGAACTTGGTCAAAAATCATACTCTGGGCTGATCATCTAAATGAGCAGTAATAGTCAAATCAAAATTCTGTTTTTAGCAGCAGATCCCAGTAATGCTACACGATTACGCTTGGGGCAAGAGTTACGTGATATTCGTGAGAGGCTGCAATTAGCAAAAGAGCGAGATAGATTTATTCTAGACTCGCGTGAATCTGTACGTCCAGGAGATATCAGCCAGGCTATATTCGATGTTGAACCGCAGATTGTGCATTTTTCTGGACATGGAACCAGTACAGGGGAGCTTTGCTTTGAAGATTTACTCGGAGAATCCCAGCCTGTACAACCGGATGCCCTAGCGGCGTTATTTGAATTGGCAGCCGATCAAATAAATTGTGTGGTGTTGAATGCTTGCTATTCCGAAGCTCAAGCAAAAGCTATTGGAGAACATATTCCTTTTGTCATTGGCATGAATAAAGCAATTGGAGATCAAGTCGCGATCGCTTTTGCTGTTGGTTTTTACAAAGCATTGGCAGCAAGGCGGACAATAGATCAGGCTTACAAGTTCGGTTGTGTCGAAATTAGGTTGCAAGGCATTGCAGAACATTTAACTCCAGTTCTATACACTAAACAAAACTCAGTGTCTTTAGTCTCAGAGGTACAGCAGATAGCCTCGAACAAATCAACTGGAGTACCAAATTCATCGTCGGCTATTTTAAATGCAAGACAAAGGCAGCGATTGCAGCAGCAACTAGACACCCTTCAAGCTGAATGGAATCTCAGGAACAAGAAGCTTAAGCAGATACAGGAAGCTCTTGCTATTGAGACAAATGTGGCTGTTAAGTTTCAATTAGAACACCAACGTCAAGATGAAGAGGCTCAACTAGAAAGTCTTGCTAATGAACTAGACAAAATTGAGCAGATATTACAGTAAATTAGTCAAAGAATTAGACAATGCCCACCGTTCAACTTTTACTTAATAAGGTCGAGAGGTTACAAGAAAAATCTGAGGGGTTTCACGAAGAATGGAAACAGCGTAATGATAAGGTAAAGCGACTACGCACAAGTTTAGCAATTGAAACCAGCATATCCGTAAAGATTCAGTTAGAACAGCAAATTAAGGAAGAGGATGTTCAGCTTAAGAGCTTGGATGAAAAGCTTCAAGAACTGGAAGAGGAGATTGAACAGGCTAAAAACCTTCTTATTAGAAATAAACAACAGAATGTAGCAAAATCTATTAGTGACGAACTTTTTAAGCGAGAAACACTTTACAAAGTTTTATTAGGACTAGATTATATTGACCATGTGCGCTTATTCCGGAGCTTTCTGAAAACAAAACAAGCTGCCGCTTTTGTAATTCATGGCTCTCCAGAAGATACAGAGTATAGTTTACAACTACTTTTGAAGCGCCTGCTAGGTGTGATGGAGGGAAAGACAAATTTTCCACTACTAAAAACAAAGTTATCTTGTAGAGTTCGTAAGCGAGATGTCAGTACGCTATGGCGACAGTTAGCAAGTGAATTTGGTGCTAATTATAATGATTCACCTGATGTAATTGCTGTTAAACTTTGCGAAAGATTGCAAACAGAGCATGTTATTTTGCTATTCGACAATATAGAGCTTTTGATTGACATCAATCAATTCATTCAAGATTTATGGCTACCTTTAGTGAAAGTAGTAAAAAAACATCTATCTCAGACAAACAGTTGCCAGTTGTTGATGTTTTTAGTTGACTACAACGGTAGTGTTAGCAATTTAACTTTTGAGTGCATCGAGAAATATACTGCAACTTGGGAACCTCATGTTCCTATTCGATTACCAATGGTGTCCCAATTTTCAGTGGATGTATTAACTGAGTGGGTTAAGTCTTTAGTCGAGGATCTGCCTGATGAATTTATTAACCAAGAAGATTATGTGCAATACACAGTTAAGTTTATTTTGCAAAATGGTAATCATGGAGTTCCCGATCTAGTCATGAAACGTATCTGCGACATTTGGGGTTGTGATTTGGAAGAAGAGGGAACGAGAAGATGGTTGGAACTCTAGACAGAAAACGACTGAAATATACAGGTAAGGTACGGCCCAAGCCAGGAGAGGAAGACCCAGAGACGGGGCAAATTTTGTATCCCTACCTGCCTAGTGAGAAATTGGTAGAGGCTGTGAATTTAGCGATCGCCCTCGAACGCCCCTTACTATTAAAGGGAGAACCAGGATGCGGCAAGACAAAATTGGCTCGTGCAGTGGCTTATGAACTGGGTTTACCTTATGAAGCTTGGTACATTAAATCTACCAGTCGAGCGCGGGATGGTCTTTATACTTATGATGCCGTTGGCAGGTTGCGGGATGCTCAACTTGCTGCTTCCAAAATAGATGAAGAAGCCGCAGTCAAAGCAAAAAATGCTGATGCCTATGTAGAGTTGGGTCCGTTAGGACGTGCCTTTCGCAACGAGCAGCCAACTGTGGTTTTGATTGATGAAATGGATAAAGCTGACATCGACTTTCCTAACGACCTGCTATTAGAGCTTGATGAGCAAAGGTTTGAAGTCACAGAAGTAAAACAAAACAGTCCGCTCAAGAAAATTCAAGCGAAAGCGACACCAATTGTTTTTATCACCAGTAACGATGAGAAAGACTTGCCTGATGCTTTCTTACGTCGTTGTTTATTTCACTATGTCAAATTCCCTGAACGTCAGCAGTTAATCGAGATTGTTAAAACTCGATTTACAGTTTCACCCTTGGAATTAGTGGACGCGATTATTGATCGCTTTTTAGAACTGCGTGAAGAAATGCGACGGGACAAGGGCGAAGCAGGCAAAAAGGTCAGTACCAGCGAACTGATGGATTGGGTGCGGATTCTTAGTCATCATCAAGATGATGAAATTCTCAGCAAGTTAAAAACAGAACTCTTGTATCCTGGGGTGTTGCTGAAGAGTTGGGATGATTATCGCCGTTATGGTGAACAAATCCGTACCCAGCCAGAAGCATGAAGATAGAAGCTCCCCATGAAGAACTACCACTGCTTGAGCTTTTTACACGACTACGCGAGGCAGGCTTACCCTTGGGGATCGATGAATACCGCCTTGTTTTGAAAGCTTTACAGGAAGGCTTTGGCACGACTGACCAAGAAGCGTTAGTAGAATTGTGCCGTACCTTGTGGGTAAAATCCCAGGATGAAGAACACCTCTTCAACTATCACTTTCAACAGGTAATAACAGAACCTTATCCTCTAAAACCTTCTCTTACAAGGCAAGAAGAGAAAACTACTTTCTCCCCATCTCCCGAAGTACAACAAGCGTTAGAAAGTCAGGGTAATTATTCACCTGAGCTACCCAATACAACACCTGCCACTGTACCCGTTTCATCGGAATTAATGGAAGTACAGGATGAGATGCAAGTAGCTGAAGCAGTACAGATTACTACTCAAAACAATGAGGAAATTACTGTTAATCGCTTCACCGAAACTGATGAGTATTTTCCAGTGACGCGGCGGCAGATGAAACAAAGCTGGCGGCATTTACGCCGAATGGTACGCCAAGGTTTGCCCACAGAGTTAGACATAGAGGCAACTATTGAGCAAGTGGTACGGCAGGGGGTTTTGCTAGAGCCTGTACTGATGCCCAGTCGGGTGAATAGAACTGAACTACTATTGCTGATTGACCATAAGGGATCGATGGTTCCCTTTCACGGACTATCCCAGCGATTAGCCCAGACAGCATTACGAGGCGGACGCTTAGGAAAAGCTAGTATTTACTACTTTCACAATTGCCCAACTAAATATCTTTACCATGACCAGACGCGGCAAAAAGCCGAACCTGTCATAGATTTTCTAGCTAAGTTGCGTCCAGAGCGTTCTGCTGTTTTAATTTTTAGTGATGGGGGAGCAGCACGGGGCGGTTTTAGTCTAGAACGCTTGGAGTTAACCCAAAAATTTTTAGACGAGTTGAAACAGCGATCGCGTTATATTGCATGGCTGAATCCAATGGCAACAGAGCGCTGGTTTGGCACAACAGCAGGAGAAATTGCCCGTTTAGTGCCGATGTTTGAAGTTAGCCGACAGGGTTTTGATGGTGCGATCGATGTGTTGCGGGGACGAGCAAGCAAGGCACAATTAAAGTATGGGCTGTAATTAATCTAACTGGGAGTACTTTAAGGTAGAGAGCATGAAGCCAGAAGTAGCTAGTCGTAGAATTGAGTCTTTTGGTCAACGCTTCGGGGAAGCACACCTCTATCTGACTTACCATGCAGCCTTTCCGTTAGCCCTCACCCCAGATTTACTTTATCGGCTGTGGGCAAATTTCCAACGAGATATTCAGAAGCAAGAGTTGAAAATACCCTGGTTGGCTGTGGCTGATTTACTACTTTCTAGCCTTTGTGATGAGGTAGGTCATGAACTCTATGAAATGGATACAGCCGTGCGAAATGCCCTGTTGAGAGAGTTGAAAGAGAATCCCCATTTTGGCGAAAAGCGGATTAATGAATTATCTGATTTTTTGCTTACCTATGTGCGGCAGCAACTTGAGAGCTACGACCCGGATATTCGTGATTTTGCTCAGGCTCAGAGATGGACAGCGTTAGCTTATACGCGACCGAGTCAGGCGGCGCGTGAATTAGCATTAACTCTTTCCAAGTTGAGATTGGAGGATAAAGCAGAGTGGGTTCGCATGGGATCGCTGATGGAGACTTTTGCAGAGCCACTAGCAGAATTTGCGCCCCTAATGACTTATACTCGCGGCATGGTTAGCTTGGCTCGTGGTAATCCTACAAAAGCAGTGGATGAGTTAAGTCAAGTTATTAGACAGCGACAAAAAATAGAAGTTGCGGGAGTTAACTTACCTGTTCCTAAACTCCTAATTAGACAAGCAGTTGTTCTAGAACTGCCAGAAGGACAAGTGGATTTGGCTTCGGCGTTTTATATCGAGCGTCCGCCTATTGAAGCAACCTGTTACAAAAAAATTCTCCAGCCAGGTGCCTTAATTCGGCTCAAAGCACCTCGGCAGATGGGTCAAACCTCGCTCATGGCGCGCATTCTTCATCAAGCGTCACAACATGATTATCTAACCGTGCTTTTAAGCTTTCAATTGGCAGATGAAAAGGTTTTTGCAGATTTGGATCAGTTCCTTAAGTGGTTTTGTGCCAGTGTTGGACGGAGGTTAACACTACCCAACAAGTTAGCAGATTACTGGGACGATATTTTTGGCAGTAAGGATAATTGCACCGTTTATTTCGAGGAGTATCTCTTACCAGAAATCAACCAACCCCTAGCATTGGGATTGGATGAAGTTGATCGTATATTTCAACATCCGGAAATTGCCGCAGACTTTTTTGGGCTGTTACGCGCTTGGCATGAAGATGCTAAAAACCGGGATATTTGGAAAAAACTGCGGTTGGTAGTAGTGCATTCTACAGAAGTTTATATTCCAATGAATATCAATCAATCGCCGTTTAATATAGGCTTGCCGATTGAGTTACCAGAATTTAACGCCCAACAGGTTCTTGATTTGGCACTAAGGCATGGACTCAATTGGAATTTTACCCAAGTTGAACAACTCATGGCGATGGTAGGAGGACATCCCTATCTTGTACGAGTGGCACTTTATCATATCGCCAGAAAGGATACTACGCTCAATGTGTTTTTGCAAACAGCCCCTACAGAAACTGGCCCTTATAGCGACCATTTACGTCGGCATTTGTGGAATTTAGAACAGCGTCCAGAATTAGCTGCTGCTATCAAAAAGGTAGTTGCCAATACTAGCCCTGTTCGGTTGGATTCGATACAATGCTTTAAATTACTCAGCATGGGATTAGTGAAGTTTCAAGACAATGAGGTGATGCCTTTTTGTAACATATACCGTCAGTATTTCTCCGACAGATTTAGAGCTTAATTTGTATATTTGTTTACAAACATATCAAGTTCTAAGTATAATTAATAAAAAATCTTGAATCTTTTAAAATGCGATCGCGCCCCTTTACCAAACGCGATCGCTAAATTTTCCATTCCCTAACCAATATGCAGATGATTGATCACCGCACTAATTAGATTATGGGTAACAGGAAGACTATCCACGACCATCCCCAGACACAACAGCATCATGTAGGAAATGGAATAGAGAAACAACTCTTTAGCTACAGCGTGATCCTCTGGGTTATGCAACAACCGCCAAGATTTGTGGATAAATAATCCTCCCAGACTGACAGCGATCGCACCATAAAGAATTCCACTTGCACCTAAAGGATAAACCAATAACACGGTTGCAAATACTGTCACCAGCGTATAGTACCAAATCTGCCGTACTGTTGCTGTGTCACCTTCAATCACAGGTAGCATTGGTATCCCAACCTTCGCGTAATCATCCCGAATCATCAGAGCTAACGCCCAGAAATGGGGTGGTGTCCACAAAAAGACGATGCCAAAAAGTAACCATGCTGACCAGCTTAAAGTGCCTGTGACAGCAGCCCAACCCACTAACGCCGGAATTGCCCCAGCTGCTCCACCAACAACGATATTCTGGGTGGTGTGGCGTTTCAGCCAGTGGGTATAGACCAAAATATAAAAGACGATGCCAGAGAAGGCTAATAGGGCAGCTAACAAATTGGCAAATACTGCTAGTAATGTAAAGGAAATTGTCGCCAGTGCGATCGCAAAAATTAGAGCATCGCGCGGCTGAACCTTACCGGATGGCATCGGACGATGGCGCGTCCGCTCCATGTCATAATCAATATCACGATCGTAGATACAGTTAATCGTCTGGGCGCTTGCAGCAGCCAAAGTGCCACCAGTGAGAGTTACTAGCAACAGCAATGGGTCAACTTCTCCCTTAGCAGCAATCCACATACTCCCAGCGGTGGTAATCAAAAGCAACGGAATAATCCGAGGCTTCGTTAGCTGGTAATAACTTTGAACTACCTGGAAAAATGTTTGGTGGTGGCGAGAGACATTAGTCTCAATCATTTTGGCTCTGGTTCCTTATTTTTCAACAACTTATATACAGCTCATGCTCAAGCTGGCTCTTTCAGACAAACGAAAACACAGATTTTCTGCACCTGCGTAGGTCGCAATACTCGCCGTTGCGCCCTTTCGTTTAGTTACTGGGGAGTGGGGAGCAGGGGAGGCAGGGAGCAGGGGGACAAGGGGGACAAGGGGGACAAGGGGAATAACTATACTCAATTCCCAATTCCCAATTCCCAATTCCCCATTTCCTATTCAGCACTAACTGAATCACGCATTGCAAGAACTGTGAAAGCCACCAAAGTACCCAGCAAAGCTGCTCCTATAGCTTGGTGAGAGACGGTGAGAGGCTCGACTTGGAGATGTAATTTGAAAGTGGCGAATCCCAACAAGATTTGTAATGTCAACAACCCACCAGCGATATTTGCCAGTCGCCGTAAGGCTGGATGTAGTGCTGGTGTCCGCCAACAGATAAATACCATTGCCAAGGTTGTCACTGTTGGCGGCACCAAACCAGCAATATGGCTGTACATTACAGTACAAAGTTGAGAATCGCCGAGGCATTGGTGTAGTGCCCAGCGAGAGCCTACCAAAGCACCCAAGAGACTTTGTAGGTAAACCAGAACAGCAGCAGTTAAACCTACCCAAGGCAACTTCCCAACGGTTCCATTGCCCTGATAGGGTGTCAGTGCCGTGCCGATAATCAGGAGGGTGCTAAAAAATAACAGCGCCGTTCCTAAATGAGCGGTAACGATATCAAACCGCAACAGTTCGGTAACGGTGAGTCCTCCCAAGATGCCTTGGAAGACGATTAAAAACAGGGCGAATGTGGATGCCCAAGGCAGCCATTTGGGTAAGACACGACGATGCCACCAGGATAAGCCGAAGAGTGCGATCGCGCTTAAACCAATTAAAGCTGCATCCAATCTGTGAAACCACTCCAAAAACACTTGGAGGTTCATTTGCTTGGCTGGCACTAGTTCGCCATAGCATAAGGGCCAGTCTGGGCACGCAAGTCCAGCATTCATCACGCGGGTGGCACTGCCTATTGCCATCAAAATTAAGGTGGCTATGCATATTTTCCACACCAAGCGACGAATCATTTCCTTGGGCTTTTGCTGCTGAAGCGCCGCTTCATTTTGTTGTTGTAGGACAAATTCGCTCATGAATGATACCTTCTGCCCGCTCTTGGTGGCTCTCTTAAAATTTTCAATTTTCTTTTAGCGTCCTATCTTCACCCTAGCGTATAGGCTAAGGGTTTATAGATTAGCACTCACTTATACTTTGAATCACTCTAGGAAGGTTTTGCCTGAAGCTTTAGGTATTTTTCAAGATGTGAAAAATTGATTAATCACAATTAATTTAAACATTCTAAATTTTTCCTTAAATTTTTCCACTAGTTTACATCTACTTTTGGCAGTATCTAATAGTCACCTTGTACTCAAAATTAGTAAAATAGTTAAAAAACTTAATAAAAAATTCAGGCCTTCAGACTCTATGCTTTCCAGCCTAGACTACCTTAGTAAGTGGGCAGGTTTAAGATAACGTAGTAAATTCAATTAAGTAAGCCGTGAAGATTCCAAGTTCAATCTGGACATTACTCATTGGCATCGTGCTAACGCTAGTCAGCCTTTGGTACGGTCAAAATCACGGTCTGCTGCCAACAGCAGCCACAGATGAAGCCGTATTAGTGGATGGTCTGTTCAACGCGATGATGATCGTTTCTACAGGTATATTCCTGTTAGTTGAAGGTATTTTAATTTACTCTGCATTTAAGTACCGTCGGCGTGCAGGTGACAATGAAGACGGCCCGCCAGTTGAGGGCAATGTACCTCTAGAAATTCTCTGGACGGCGATCCCTGCAATTATCGTTATCGGCATTTCTGTTTACAGCTTTGATGTTTACAACGAAATCGGTGGCTTTGATCCCCATGCAATCCATGAAGCGCCGATGAATCAGGAATCAATGGCAATGCCTGGAAGTGCTATGGCTGCAACCTTAAGCGATACACCTCCTGGCACCGAACCCAACCTCAATCAAGAAAAATCTGATGAGGCAATGGAAGATCCAGCTACCGCAGAAGTTCGTAATGCTGACCAAATTCCCCAACTGCGGAATGCCCCAGGTGTAGGTAGTGTTGCTCCGACAATTGGGGGAACTCCTGATAAAGCAGGCAAACCAGCAGAATTACAGGTCAACGTTACTGGTTTACAATATGCCTGGATTTTCACATATCCTGAAACTGGTATAACTACAGGTGAAATGCACGTCCCCATCGGGCGAGAAGTGCAAATTAATATGACAGCCAACGATGTCATCCATGCCTTTTGGGTTCCAGAGTTCCGCCTGAAACAAGACGCGATCCCAGGTAGACAAAGCGAGATTCGCTTCACCCCCAAAACAGCAGGAGATTACACCCTGATCTGTGCTGAACTTTGTGGCCCCTACCACGGTGCAATGAGAGCGCCAATAGTCGTTGAGCCAGAAGAAGCATTTGACAAATGGGTTCAAGAACAGCTAGTTGCCAGCAAAGAAACACTCAATCAAGCCGTTGCTGTTAACCCTGCGAATCTATCCCCAAATGAATTTCTTGCTCCTTACATCAAGGACATGGGAATTAAGCCAGAAATCCTCCATCAAGTTCACCATTAGTCATTGGTCTAAATAACAAATGACAAAAGATAACTAACGACTATGACCCAAGCTCAAGTGCAAGAAACTGCCAACGCCCCTGCTCTTGATGACGAGCCAGGGATTAGAAAATGGCAAGACTATTTTAGTTTCAACACCGACCATAAGGTGATTGGAATTCAATACCTAGTCACTACGTTCATTTTTTACTGTATTGGTGGGGTGATGGCTGACTTGGTTCGTACAGAACTGCGAACCCCAGAAGTCGATTTTGTCACCCCTGAAGTCTATAACAGCTTATTTACGCTGCACGCCACAATCATGATTTTCTTGTGGATTGTGCCAGCTGGTGCGGGTTTTGCTAACTTCCTCATCCCCTTGATGATTGGGGCAAAGGATATGGCATTTCCGCGCTTGAATGCTGTTGCCTTTTGGATGATTCCCCCTGCGGGTTTATTGTTGATCGCGAGTTTAGTGGTAGGCGATGCACCGGATGCGGGTTGGACTTCCTACCCTCCCCTGAGCTTGGTAACAGGTCAAGTAGGTGAGGGAATTTGGATTATGAGCGTCCTTTTACTAGGTACGTCATCGATTCTAGGGGCAATCAATTTCCTCGTCACCTTGCTCAAGATGCGTATCCCCGGTATGGGGGTTCACCAAATGCCCTTGTTCTGTTGGGCGATGTTTGCTACCTCGGCACTGACTTTGGTATCAACGCCAGTGTTAGCAGCAGGTCTAATTCTGCTTGCTTTTGACTTAATTGCCGGGACAACATTTTTTAACCCAACTGGCGGTGGCGACCCGGTTGTATACCAGCACATGTTCTGGTTTTACTCCCACCCAGCCGTTTACATCATGATTTTGCCCTTCTTTGGAGCAATTTCAGAAATTATCCCTGTGCATTCCCGCAAGCCGATTTTTGGCTATAAAGCGATCGCTTATTCATCTCTAGCAATCAGCTTTTTGGGGCTAATCGTCTGGGCGCACCACATGTTTACCAGTGGTATTCCCGGCTGGTTGCGGATGTTCTTTATGATCACCACGATGATCATTGCCGTACCCACGGGAATTAAAATTTTCAGTTGGTTAGGAACAATGTGGGGTGGGAAAATCCAACTTAACAGCGCCATGCTGTTTGCAATGGGCTTTGTTGGCACCTTTGTGATTGGCGGGATCAGTGGCGTAATGTTGGCAGCAGTGCCCTTCGATATTCACGTTCACGACACCTATTTTGTGGTAGCACATTTACACTACGTCCTATTTGGCGGTAGCGTGTTAGGCATTTATGCAGCGATTTATCACTGGTTCCCAAAAATAACGGGACGGATGGTAAATGAATTTTGGGGTAAGGTTCACTTTGCCTTGACAATTGTCGGTCTAAATATGACCTTCTTACCCATGCACAAGCTGGGTTTAATGGGCATGAATCGCCGGATCGCCCAATACGATCCCAAATTTACCTTTCTCAACGAAATCTGCACTTATGGCGCTTACATACTAGCAGTTTCGACATTTCCCTTCATCATCAATGCGATTTGGAGTTGGTTGTACGGCGAGAAAGCTGGTAATAATCCCTGGAGGGCACTTACCTTAGAGTGGATGACAACCTCACCACCTGCGATCGAAAATTTTGATCGAACTCCAGTACTAGCTACAGGCCCCTACGACTACGGCTTGGAAAAGGCTGATGAAGGTGTACCCTTATCCGATCCCAATCCAATCTTGTCTGGTGGGCCAAACTCAGTATTAAGAGCAGAACCCGACCCAGCCGTTGCTGCAAATCCCGAAGATCGTAAATAAATAGGGTACTGGGGACTGGGGACTAGGGACTGGTTAATTAATTCTCTTCCTAATCTCCCATGCCCCATGCCCAATGCCCAATGTCCAATTCCCCACTTATAAAAATTCATGCAAAGTCAAACTATTGACCCAGCTAAAACTGAACTTAATCATCACCACGCGGCGGAAGCGTCCGTCGGCCATCATGAAGAACATCCAGACCATCGTATGTTTGGGCTAATTGTCTTCCTGATTGCTGAAGGGATGATTTTTATGGGACTGTTCGGAGCTTACTTAGCTTTCCGTGCTACCTTACCTGCATGGCCGCCAGCAGGTACACCAGAGTTAGAACTATTGTTACCCGGAGTCAACACAATCAATCTGATTTCTAGTAGTTTTGTCATGCATAATGCTGACACTGCTATTAAAAAGAACGATGCACGGGGGGCACAAATCTGGTTAGCAATTACCGCTGCGATGGGTGCTGTTTTCTTGGTGGGTCAAGTATATGAATATACCCATTTAGAATTTGGTTTAACTACCAATTTATTTGCCAGTGCATTTTACGTTTTGACTGGTTTCCACGGATTGCACGTTACCATCGGCGTTTTGGCAATTGTTGCTGTGTTGTGGCGATCGCGCACTCCGGGTCACTATAGTAATGAAAAGCACTTTGGTATCGAAGCAGCCGAAATCTACTGGCACTTCGTTGACGTGATTTGGATTATTTTGTTCGGATTACTGTATATACTCTGAGTATTAATTATTTAGTTGTTTACTCCACGCGAACAACTTAATCAGCCCCCAACGGGGGCTTTTTTAATTAATAGCTTTATTTTTTACTTAGCAAGCTTGATAGAAAATATACTAAAACAAGTTTATACTACTCCTACTATTACTTTTGCTTAATGCAAGTGAGTTATTACAAGTTATACAGATGTAACTAAAAGGTAGGAAAAGTTGGAAAAATCGAATGTTTTTGGAACCTATTAAATAACCAGTTGATATGCTGTAATTTGATATGTAAAAGACAGATGAAACCAATAAATAAAGTTTGCAAATTTACGCGGATTTACTTCAATAAAAGGCAATACTGATATTTTTTTCTAGCCATAAAAGTATAAATTTTAAGAGAACTGGAGATAGTTTGGAGATTTGCCAGAATTTTGCTAAGTAGATCGAGATAAGAAAAGTGAGCGCAAAACAAGGATTATTAGGACTAAAGTCCTTACTACAAACTTTAATTTATTTCAGCCTAGCTACTTAGTAACGAGTCAAATATGGTAGCAAAATTTTGGGAGACACTCTAAGCAATATCTGTGCTTTGAAAGTTTACTCTGTAAGGTTTGATCAGTAATCAGACCCAAAGTTAAAACAAATAAATATCCTAACGGCTGAATGTTGTCTTATGTCTACAGTTATAAATCAATACAGTTCAGATAAGAGCAAAACATTTGTAGAGACGGCGATTTATCGCGTCTCCAAACCCCAAAATTTTTGCCAGTAGCCCTTAAATGAACCGTATTGAGTTATAAATACTGGAGGCTAGTATTAAATTTACTTAAGTGATAAAATTATTGAATTATTCCAAAAATAAATTTTAATATATAAGATATCTGTAAAGGTATCAAATTAACCAAATCAAGGAGCTAGCCATAAAAATGCTCCAAAGTATGGTTTGCCTGAGAAAGTAACTGCCTCAAATAGTAACAAATTTAGCGGCAGGTATTCATATCTCACCCAAGCTCTGAATGGTCAGTAAATTAACAAGTAGTATACGCCACATGAGCCAGAACCCTCTAGTTAGAAAAAAACTTCGGAGTCGCTTTGAGACTGTCAAACTGCTGGAAAGTGGAGGTTCTGGTAATACTTACTTGTTAGCAGGTGCTAGAGGTAACAGGGATCAATACTCTCTCCCCAGAAAAAGACTTCGTAATCGCTTTAAAATTATCAAACACTTAGGAAGCGGAGGCTCTGGTGATACATACTTAGCTGTAGACCTAGATTTACCAGGACAACCCCATTGTGTGGTAAAACATTTTCAACCAAAAGATTCCAATCCTGCTGTTCTACCCATCGCTAAAAAGTTATTTGATCGAGAAGCGGAAGTTTTATACCAGCTAGGCAACGACCACGATCAAATTCCTAGACTGTTTGCCCATTTTGATGAAGATGGAGATTTCTATTTAGTCCAAGAATTTATTGATGGCCATGCGTTAACCCAAGAAATTGTATCAGGTCAGCGTCTGAGCGAGAGTGCAGTCTTAAGTTTATTAAAAGACATCCTGGAAGTGCTGGCATTCGTCCATCAAAATAACATTATTCATCGGGATATTAAGCCTCAAAACTTAATGCGGCGATACTCCGATCGGAAGATTGTGCTAATTGACTTTGGCAGTATAAAGAAAATTGGTGCTTTGGGAGCAGGCTTAACTATTGCTGTTGGGACTCCTGGTTATATGCCAAGCGAACAGGCTAAGGGAAAGCCAAAACTTTGCAGCGATATCTATGCAGTCGGGATGATTGGCATTCAAGCTTTGACAGGTTTAATACCTGAGCAACTACCAGAAGATCCCAGTACTGGAGAAGTTATCTGGCGCGATCAGGTACAGGTAAGTGATGCTCTGGCAAATATTTTAGATACAATGGTTCGCGATCGCTACAACCAACGTTATCAGTCTGCCACAGAAGCTTTGCAAGCACTTAATTCTGCTCTGCCGTTGCCACATTCATCAGAATTTGTTGGCATCAAGCAAAATGCTGATGATACTTATTTGCTAAATTATAGAAACTTTCTTTTGCTTCTAGGAATAGGGCTTGGTGCTACCACTAGTCTTATAGTATTAATTTTAATCTATACATTTATTAATACAGGTGCATCGTCTCCAAACAAACCTACTCAATTAAATAATTTTATAGAAAAATTGGTTGAGCAACGATTTACTAATGCCAATGTGAATAGCTTAATAGCCAAATCAGCAGCTAAAAAAGGAGCCTGTAAAAGCAATTGCAGCATTGCAAAAACTACTAAAAAGCAAATTGAATCTCATGATAGCAGTCCACTTTAATTTCTTTTCGTGCAGCATAGTGTAGCCATATTTATTTGGGTGGTGCGTACAGCGCAAGCGCGATAGGTTTAACTTCGCAAAAATTAACTATGAATTCATACATTAGAAAAAGTTAATAATCTAGTAGCAATCATAAAAATACCTATTAACTAGCTATTACGTATTTAATTTAAATCTAAGATATTCTAAAAATTATTCTAGGATAATTACTTAGAAATTCCTGTAAAATCAATATAATAAACAACATTTAAAAATATGGACAATACAAATCAAAAAAAAGCTTTAATTAACAGCGAAATTGCCCTCTTTCTTAGAGGTTTGATTATTGGTAAAGTGTTGACACTTATGGTTATTGGTGGGCTGCTTTGGTGGTTACTAAAGCCAAATTTATTGTCCCGCAACAGCGTTAACTCTTCTTCTAATCAAAATTTCAAGACCGTCTCTAACACCACATCCAGTTTTCAGACAGTTGCAGATGTCCCCACTGCCTCATTTAACTACGGAGGAAGTACAGCTTGGGCATCTATTCGGCAATTGGTAGATTCTCAGATCCAGAGCGATCGCCCGGAATTACAATTACGTTATGTAGACCCTGTTAATGCTAGCCCTGGTTCTAGCTCAGGTATTCGGATGTTACTAGATGGGAAACTAGATTTTGCTCAGTCTTCTCGTCCCCTTACAGATGAAGAACAAGCTATGGCAAAAGCGCGAGGCTTCACCCTTGAGCAACGTCAGATAGGTATGGATGGAATAGCAGTGGTAGTCAACCCATCCCTGAAAGTATCAGGTTTAACTGTTGACCAATTGCAGCAGATTTATTTGGGGAAAATTACTAACTGGAATCAAGTAGGTGGGCCAAACCTACCCATCACGCCTTTGTCTCAACGACCAGAAGACGCAGATACAGTCATATTCTCTAACAACAGCGACTTGAAAGGGCAAACACTTGGCTCGAATGTGCAATATGTCTACTCTACTACAGAGGCAGTGCGTCAACTCAGTAAAATCCCTGGTGGTGTGTATTACGGTTCTGCCCGTTCAGTAGTGCCTCAATGCAGTGTAAAGGCTTTGCCATTGGGTCAGACAGCTGGTCAATTAATTCCCCCCTATCGGGAACCGATGGTGTCGCCTGAGCAATGTCCGCGTCAGCGCAATCAGCTAAATACTGAAGCTATCAAAAATGGCAGCTATCCCATAATTGCTAATTTGTTTGTGATTATTAAGCAGAATAAAGGTCGGGAACAGCAGATTGGGGATGCATACACCAAACTTTTATTAACTGACCAGGGACAAAGAGCAATTGAGCAAGCTGGTTTCGTCAGTGTTGACTAGTAATTTGGATGACAATTAAGCCCCTTCCCATAAATACCCAACTTCTTTAAGAAGTCGGGTATCTCGGGGAAGTGATGCCTATGGCGGTAAACTACGCATCATTCACTACCTGTTCAATATTTATGTATTCATCACTTGAGTTGAAAATATTTATTCATGTTCACTAGACAGCAAAAATAATATTGTTACTCTATGCAATGCGATCGCACTCTCCATTATTCTGCATTGCTGTGGCAAGTTTTTCTAGATTTTGACGAATAGAGACACTACGGTGATGATTTACACCCCAGACTCGCTCACAAATATCTAAAGCTTGCAAATAAAGGGGTTCTGCTTCACCGTAACGTCCAGTTTCACGATAAATTTCTGCCAGATTATTCAGACTTTCAGCAACATTGGGATGATTTTCTCCCAATAGGTGCTTATCAAGTTCTAAGGCTTTTATACATAAGGGTTCTGCTTCATTGTAACGCCCCTGTTCTCTGTACATATAACCAAGAGCGTAGATAGTATCTGCTAAAAGCGGATGCGCCTTTTGTAATACACGCTGCTTGAGTTCCAATGATTCCAAAAATAAAGATTCAGCTTGCTCGTAGCGTCCTTGAGCGCGGTATATCAATCCTAAATTGTGCAAATCTGTTGCAACATCGGGATTCTCTTCTCCCAAAAATTGCTTATCTAGTTCTATTGCTTGTTGCGACAAGGGTTCAGCTTCACTGTAGCGTCCTTGATGATAATAAAGTAGCGCTAAATTATTCAGTATAAGAGCGAAAGAAAGATGATTTTCGCCAACCAAACGTTTTTCAAGTTCTAATGATTGCAGATACAGAGGTTCTGCTTCGTCATAACGCCCTTGTTCATCATATAGTAATGCCAAATTGTTCAGACTGACGGCGACATCCGCATGGTTTTCTCCCCACAGACGTTTCCTCAGTTCCAAAGCTTGTTGATATAGGAGTTCCGCCTTAGCATATTGTCCAGTAGATTTGTAAAGTCCTGCCAAATTATTCAGGCTAGTAGCAAAAGAAGGATGATTGTCTCCTAGCAGGCGTTTCCTCAGTTCTAAAGCTTGTTTATATAAAGGTTCGGCTTCACTATAGTGTCCTGTTGCACGATAGATTCCGGCTAAATTGTTGAGGTTATTAGCTAAATCTATCTGCAAACCTAATTCATTTTGTAGCTCACTCGCCTGTCGCCAATATTTAATTGCTAATTCTTGTTCTTCTTGATAATTTTGAGATTCACCCCGATCTAATCTGCTGTGGTAAATATCGCCCAATCTTGAGTATAAAGTAGCCAAGGTGGGGTCTTTAGTTCCCCGTTCTTGTTCTACTTTCTCGATTAACCTTTGTAAATCTTGAATAGGTAAGAAAAAGCGATTAGTTTCATTAGTATCTGTACTAGCTAATTCTGTGTCTCTAAAAACAAAGCGGATATTTTCTAATTCTTTACCAGGAATAGCATTTGTCTTTTGAGATTCAAACCGAAATACACCATTACGCCAACTCCAAAAATCAGGCGCTTTTTTAATCAGGTTGACTAAAATTTGGTTAGTTACCCAAAGCACGATTGCAAATGGAAATTCGCGCAATCCTTCCCTTGTCCACTGTAAGTAACCAAAAAATTTCTCCTGTTCTGATTGCTCATTTCCCAACCTGAGAAAATAAAGTTGTTCAGCACCCGTGACAGTAATCACCGCCAAGTTCTGCTGACGGAGATATTCTTCTTGTTGTACCAGTTGGTTAAGAGCAGCTTTCAGGCTTGGTTCCTGACGTGCTAAAGTTACTCGATATGCACGGAAGGCGGGTTGTAATTCAGCTTCATATTGAGCAATAATCTGATCACGAAAGCTAGCATCATCGCAAACCGCAATCAGTAAATTTAGTCCCCGTTTTTGAGCTTCAATAGAAACAATTAAATCATCATACGCATCTTGATTTTCTCCTTCATCAAATAATTCTTCATTTAACATTAATGGCTCCCTGTCTTCTCAGGCTTTCAATAATAATTGGATGAACATCGTACCAAGTTTCATCGGTGCGATATTCTAGAACATATAGCCCATGTAGTAAATCTAAAAACTCTGCTTGTTTGGGATCATTGGGCATAAATTGCTCATAAACGCTCTGCAAAATATCGATATCAGTTTTTCCTAAGCGGATCGAAAAATCATTGCGAATTTTATTGATTGCTTGCAGAAGAATTTTATCATCAATAATAACTTTGGCTGAAGGATTTCGCCGGATAGTCCGCAAACAAATGCGGCAGCATTCCTTAGAGATCCGAATTAACTCTCGCAATACACCACCACTGTAAATTACAATTTTTTCAGCCGTTTCTGCCGCGATTAATTCACTAGAAATCCGCTTTTGCAAAACTTCACCGAGAATCTTTGTTGCTTCCGGGCGAGGTTGGGCATTTGGGAAGCGATTTTTACCTTTATCAAATATTTTTAAGACAGGCATTGCTACAACTTGATCGTTGGTTTCAGTGGCAATAATTGTGCTAATAAATGTTTCTCGAAGGACTGCAATCGGGATAGTGTAAATAATTTGAAAGTTAGGCTGACACAGAGCTTTAATGTTATCTCGATAAATTTCGTTAACTCTGCCTAAATCAAGTTTATCTAAATCATCAATGATTACTAAAACGTTTTGTTTAGTTGCAGCTTGAATTAGAGCAGCAATTTCATTAATTCTGGCAACCAAATCTGATAACTTGCGTTCAAATTCTTGCTTGATTTCATCCCGAACGCTAGCATCAGCTTTTAATTTAGAGCTAATCAATTTTAAGAGGTCAAAACCTATACTAACTTCAGCTTGCAAATTGGATTCTTCAGTGCGAGTACGGGTAGCAAACCACTTATAAAGAGCTTCTTTGGTAGATTGTGGAATATCAACTTTGCGGGCTTCTGCCTCTGTCATTAAATTAACTGCGATCGCAAACAGTATATTAATATGATTAACCGCCGACATTTCAATTTTGTCGGCAATAGAAAACAGAACTACAAAATATTTATTTTGAATTTGTCTGCTAAACTCAGCTAACAAAGTAGACTTACCACATCCCCGATGTCCTGTAAAGACAATTTTGCCATCTCCATTAGGGCTATCTTCCACTAATTGGTTCAGGTCTGCAATCAAATCATCACCATATTCGACTCTAAATCTTTCCATTTCGTTCCGTTCCATCAACGGAAACAGTTCGAGATTACTGTATGCTTCTTGAAAGGAGTTTAATAAATCCTGAGACATTGGAGAGTGCCGTAAACGTGCTAACTATTCATATAATGGCTCATGATTTTTGAAGCACAAGTTTAGGTCATGTCTAGGATAGAGTACGCCTAAATAACTTTTTAAATTTCGTTAATAAATAACTACTAGGTGAGTAGTATGTTATGTGTTAAAAAAAGATGCCAGAATTACCAATTTTCAACCTATCAATGAGTAACAGAGGTCAATAATTAATCAGGCTGAATGATAGATTATACATTCGATAATTTAAACTGAATGATAGATTATACAGATAACATCCTAAAAGCTACTTAACATATAAATAAAATAAAATTTTTAGTTATAAAAATAAATTTTTAGTGTGCTTCGCCTCATCCTCCTATAGCTGATGCGATGGTAGCTGTTGTTACTATTAGTTAGTAGTCTGTCAATGAATAATTAACGAATACATTCTTTGTAGAGACGGCGATTTATCGCGTCTCTCTAACGTGTCAATTTTTTAGACGCGATAAATCGCGTCTCTACATGAGATAATAAAGCTCCGCGACATCAAAACCAGCTTTTGCGACATCAAAACTAGCTTTTGCGACATCAAAACCAGCTTTTGCGACATCAAAACTAGCTTTTGTGACTTCAAAACCTGCTTTTGTGACTTCAAAACTAGCTTTTGCGACTTTAAAACTAGCTTTTGCGACTTTAAAACTAGCTTTTGCGACTTTAAAACCTGCTTTTCTCAACGAATTTCAGCAAATATACCCGCATCTATCTAGTTGGCTAATGCCATCCAATGCTTTTATAATTCTGTAACTTCACTGTGGCTAGTCCATCTGCTTGTTGCGTATCTTGATGACATATAAATAACTCAGTGTATAAAGTCAGGGTTATTTATAAATAAATCCAAATAGGAAAACTATATGCAACGGAAACGAAACTCCATCTCACTGACCAAAGCTGAACGACGGATTGAAGGAATGCAGACAATTAACCCTGAGTTAGACTTTAGTAATGGGTTTTCAATTACTACTTACAACACTAAAGTAATTGAGTTACGAGAGAAGCTAGCCGCTTATAATCAAGCACAAACAATAGTAGATAAGACACACAATGCATTAATAGAATCAGAACGTGAGTTGAATACTTATTCTGAGCAAATGCTATTGAATGTTGCATCTCGCTACGGCAAAAATAGTGATGAGTATGGGATGGCTGGTGGAACGCGCAGGTCAGACCGCAAGAAACCACGTCCAGTAGTAAAACAAACAGTGACATCTGTGAAATAATTGTTTGGACTCGCTGCTTCTTTAGATAAGGGTGCGTTGACCTTTGTGACAATGCACCATTAAAATTAATATAAAGCTAATCAAACTCTTTTTTACAAGAAAGCCCTAATGCTACAAACCCCATCTAAATCGATAACTTTAGATGAGTTTCTCAAGCTACCAGAAACAGAACCTGCTAGCGAATATATTGATGGGCAAATCATTCAGAAACCAATGCCACAGGGTAAGCACAGCACAATTCAAACCGAGTTTTCTACTACTGTCAACGTAATTCTTAAACCGCAACAGATTGCACGAGCATTTTCAGAGTTACGTTGCACATTTGATGGACGCTCAATAATTCCAGATGTGTCTGTGTTTACTTGGGGTAGAATTCCCCGCGACGAAAAAGGCGAGGTTGCTAATACCTTTTTGATAGCTCCTGACTGGACAATTGAGATTCTCTCACCTGACCAAAGTCAAACAAAAGTGACCAAAAATATTTTGCGTTGTCTCAATTTTGGCACTCAAATGGGTTGGTTAATTGACCCAAATGAGCAAACAGTGTTTGTTTATCTTCCCAAGCAGCAACCAGAAGTGTTTGATGAACCACAGCAAATACTTCCTGTTCCATCTTTTGCTAATGAGTTAAATCTGAGCGTAGCATCTGTTTTTGGGTGGTTATTAGAGTAAAAACAGTATGACGAAGTTAAACCAAACATTTTTGATGGGTAATGTTGGGTTGACTTTTTCAAAAAGTCGGGAATGTCCCAAAATTAATTGAGTCGAACAACTGTTCGGTTTTGCAACCTACCAAGCTATCCGACTCGGTTTTATATTCGGAGGTTGTCGCCTTACTCGCTGGTTCAGGTCTGGACTCCCTGGTGTACGCTCGATAAATTCCCATCTATCAACTCTGACTTTGGGGAATCCTCATACCACAGACACCATCACCCGAAAACCAATATTAGCGTCACGATACGCTATATTGTGCTCTATGCGCTCGGCAGAACGGCAATACCAGGCTTGGTTGTTCCAACTACCGCCACGCAGCATCTTGATATTATTATCTTTACTAGTTAACCACGCACTACAATCTTTTGGTGCATCTTGGTAATTACTATTACATAGATATCTACACCATTCCCATACATTACCATGCATATCGTATAAACCGAAAGAATTAGGCGGAAATTTTCCTAGATCTATTGTTTGTTGACGATCTTCGCCCTTTGGTGCAGAGCCGTAAGGAGAGTTACCGTTGTAGTTAACTAAATCTGTGGTAATCGTTTCACCAAAATAAAACGGTGTAGTTGTTCCCGCGCGACAAGCATATTCCCATTCGGCTTCACTAGGTAGCCTGTAGGTGTGTTTTGTCTTCGTACTCAACTTTTTACAAAACTCTACCACCTCATCCCAATTTACTTGTTCTACAGGTCGTTTCTCACCTATGAACTTAGAAGGATTACTACCCATGATTGCTTGATACTGTGCCTGGGTAACTGCATATTTCCCCATGAAGAACTTAGGAACTGTTACTTGATGCAGTGGACTTTCATCATTTTCTCGTTCTGCTTCACCTAGTGGTGAACCCATCATAAAGGTTCCCCCTGGTATCTCCACCATTTCTAGGGTGATACCATTTCCTAAGTCTTCAATGAAGTATTTCGCTTCACGATTGCTACGGTTGGAAATATTTCCCCGTGCATCCACAGTGACAACTTCAAATTGAAAGCTTTTTAGGTTAATTGCTTTAAATGGCCAAAAACGTGGTAAAGCAATTGTCAAACCCAACCCAGCACCCGCAAACCCAACAGTTTGAATCACCCTTCGCCGTGACAAGTTAGGTAATATTAGTTTTTTTAATGGCGTTGAAGGTGTTGGAATTGTAGATGTTGCAAATTGTACCTTACCAGAAGTTTGAGTATTAGTAACAGGAGATGGTGAGGTTGCCTTGGGAGGTGGAATTTGAGGAGGTTTAGTTATAGGTGTATTTGTAACTGACTTAGATGCTTGTGGAATTGTTTGCTGAGGTAAATCAGGATTTGCAGAACTATTTCGCAACCGTTCAATTCTTTGTAAACCTCTCACCGCGTCCATATCTTGCCCTGAAGCCGCAGCTAATACCCGAATCCATAATTGCTCTGCTAAATCTAAATTCCTGTTTACTTCTGCTTGGTAAGCATCATTTTTCAATGTGGCGATATCATTTAAGGTTGCGTATCGTGGCACAAGTATTAGGTGAGATTTATTCACAGGTTCAGCAATCACATAAGGCGTTTGCCTTGTATTCTTATGCTGACGAACCAGTTCAGGCACACGAAACCTGAGATATTGCTCCAATCGTTCAACAGTAGCGCATTGACCTTGAATTCCCAACCCTTCTAATAATGCTCTGGTAAAAGCACCTTGTTGTAAAGCGTCAATTTCATAAGAATACTCTTGGGGAATACAAGAAAAAATGCTGATAACTCCTTGTTGACGTGCTTCTTCTGCGGTTTGTCGCCCAATTCCTTCACCTGTTTTTTTACCTTCATTGCGACAAGCATCCAGAATCAAGACAACATTATCAGCACCGCAGCGACGCAGACGTTCAGTCACAAAGTTAATCGCAATTGCCGTGCTTTCAATATCCTCTGGATCGCCATCACAGGGCATGAGATAATCACGGTCAGCGTATCTTATTCCATGACCACTGAAGAAAAACCAGAAATTATCCCCTACTCCCATAAAGGAATTTTCAAATAACTGACGCAAGATTCGCAGCAAGTTAGTGCGAGTTGGGCGAGTCGATTTTCCAGCAACATCAGGGGAGTCATCAGAGAAAAAGAATATTCGCTCAAATCCGGCTTCATTGCCCAGAAACTCTTGCATTAACAGTGCATCCCGCTTCGCATAGTTTAGCGGTTGCAGATAATCATACTGGTTAATTCCGATCGCGATCGCCCAATTTTTTGCCATTTCATTGTGATTCTTGGCGCTTGAACTTCAGCTTAATTGCACCTTTACTTCCAGCTTTGACACCACTGCCAATTAATTTAACTTCTCCATCTGCACTAATTTCTACCGACAACTCAATTTCATCTAGCTGCATCTTGGAGTTGACTTTTGCTTGTTGTTCAGCTTGACTAAACAAACTTCCCACGAGTTTGAGAAAGTGAGTCATATTTTGCTCTAATGTTTGAGCGCTAACCTTAACGGCATCTCCTACTCCTTTGCTACCAGTATTATCCCTGATAGTTTCCTCTCCCCAACTGCGTGTATTATTACTCCCGCCTTTAGCACCATCAGAAATCGATATTTGCGGCACTTCATCGGTAACAATCCAAATGCCGTCGTTTGGGGGTGTTTCTGACATATCACTTTAAATATTTAAATTAAATCTTCCCATAAATTATAGATACACTGGTGGAGATAGCGATTCCGATTACTAGGAAATTTCACTGAATATCTCTATCCCACCTCTCCTTACTTTGCGAATCTCCGCGTTTCCCTAGACAAGAGACGCGATGAATCGCCGTCTCTACAATAATCAGTCGTTTTGTAGAGACGGCGATTTATCGCGTCTTGGTGATAAATTATCGCATCTTTAGCAATCTAGAATTTTCATCAAAAAACCTTAACCGAACCGTATTGCCTCCAATTACAGCAAATTTTGTCAACTAACTTGACATGAAACACCAAAAACATAACCCCTCTCCGCCACCGGAAAGGGGTTAATCACTGCCGAAACTCAGCACTAAATTGTACAGACGCGATTCATCGCGTCTCATTCAGCAATCTCTAATAAGCGTCTTGTAACTCGTAGAAATCAGGCGAGATGTAATCCTTCCGCAAAGGCCAACCTACCCAATCTTCCGGCATCAAAATCCGCTTCAGATTTGGGTGTCCTTCGTAGATAATGCCGTACATATCGTAAGACTCGCGCTCTTGCCAATCTGCGGTCTTCCAAATCCAGTACACAGAAGGCACTACGGGGTTTTCCCGTGGTAAGAACACCTTAACTCGAACTTCTTCGGGGCGATCGCTATTATCACCCACTTTATTCAAGTGATATACACTCACCAATTCCTGTCCTGGCCCAAGGTCAACACCACCTTGAAACTGGAGATAATTAAACCCGTACGCATAAAGGGCTGTAGCAGTGGGAAGCAAGAAATCTGCTGCCACCTTAATTATCTCTACACCATTTTTATCTGGTGCCAAAAACTCATGGTCAAAACCATTTTCCGTCAACCACTGGGAAACTTTACCCGCTTGTACCAATGACTCTTCTTTCTCTACTGGTACTGGTTTAGATTCTTCTTCAGCCACGGGTTTGTTCCTCCTTTTGCGCCTTTTCTGTCAGCAGTGCAGGTGGTATTGGCATACCAATCGCTTCCGCCAATTCCTTCGGTGGTGCAGAGCGAGTATCTGACTGCAAATACTTACCAGTTAAAATTTCCTCTACTGGCTTCAGGTTATGAGTCGTGCTGTAGTAGCGGTGAGTTTGCTTAATTTTATCCCGCTCTTGGATCGATTCATTGGAGATTTTCTTCCGCAGCTTAATGATTGCGTCGATAATTGCTTCTGGACGGGGAGGACAACCAGGCAAGTACACATCCACAGGAATCAATTTATCGACTCCGCGCACTGCTGTGGGGGAATCAACGCTGAACATCCCGCCAGTAATAGTGCAAGCACCCATCGCAATTACATACTTTGGCTCTGGCATTTGTTCGTAAAGACGCACCAGTTGGGGAGCCATCTTCATCGTGATAGTCCCTGCCGTAATAATTAAATCGGCTTGGCGGGGGCTAGAACGGGGAATTAGTCCAAAACGGTCAAAGTCAAATCGGGAACCAATTAAAGCTGCAAACTCAATAAAGCAGCAAGCAGTACCAAACAGCAACGGCCACAGACTAGAAAGCCGCGCCCAGTCGTAGAGGTCATCAACCGTCGTCAAAATGACGTTTTCTGAAAGGTCTTGAGTGATTGTAGTCCGCTCAATGGGGTTGATGATTCGCTGTTTGTCCTGAGTTGTTAAATTAGAATTCAAGACCATTCCAAAGCTCCTTTACGCCACGCGTAAACTAAAGCGACTACAAGAATTGCAATAAAGACTAGCGCTTCAATAAAAGCCAATAGCCCCAAACGGTGGAAAGCTACTGCCCAAGGATACAAGAAAACAGTCTCCACATCAAAGACGACGAAGACCAGAGCAAACATGTAGTAACGGATGTTGAACTGAATCCAGGCTCCCCCGATGGGTTCCATACCAGATTCATAAGTAGTGCGACGTTCTGGGGCGTAACCACTAGGTCGTAGGAGCTTGGAAGCTGAGAGCGCTAAGGCAGGTACTAGGCTACAGATTATGAAGAAGCCTAGAAGGTACTCGTAACCGCTGAGGACAAACACAATGAGTATCTACCGCTATGGAGTATTTTAAGTGGGGAGTGGGGAGTAGGGAGTGGGGAGTAGGGGTATGAGGAAGATGAGGGAGATGAGGGAGACAAGGGGGAATTATTAAATAAATTTCTGCCTTGTCTCCCCCCTCTTCCTTGTCCCCCTTGTCTCTTCTACATGCCCAATGCCCAATGCCCAATCCCTTAACTGCGTAACTTTCTTTTACATTATATATGTTTGGTTTTTCTGAAATCTGGGAAATAGATACACTTCAAGTATTTAATTAGCTTTTGATAGTGATAGAAAAGCCTGACAATTATGTCATAATTTTTAACGTATATTTAAGAATTCTCCTCTGCGAGGCCCTAGCCATGAGCGAACCAGCTGTTGAGACTCCGGTGTTAGACCGCTATGAGTGTCGTGCCTGCGGTTATGTTTACGAACCTGAAAAGGGAGACGACAAGCATGATATTCCTTCAGGGATACTCTTTGCAGAACTGCCTATAAATTGGCGCTGTCCAGTTTGTAGTGCCAAGAAAACCGCTTTTGCCAACATCGGCCCTGCGGGTACTGCATCCGGTTTCAAAGAAAATCTCGGTTACGGTTTCGGTGTCAATAACCTAACGCCAACCCAAAAGAATATCTTAATTTTTGGTGCTTTGGCCCTTGGCTTCTTGTTTTTTATCAGTCTCTACGGCTTACAATGACGGCCGTTAATTTGGGAAATAGGGAGTTATTGTGTAATTAAAATCACATAAGTCTGTCGTTTTACCAGTTCCGTAGAGCGGCGATGACCCTCAATACCATATTGGGCTAAGATTTCTTGGGATTTCTGGAAAGCTTTTTAATTCCAAATCTAAAATCCAAAATTGGTACAAGGTAAACCTTTTAGAGAACACCTACAGAAATTTAGAAACAACTTAAGAAATACTAATGCATTCAATTTTGAAAGGTTGGCAACGAATAGCTGCCTTGTTAATAGTAGTCATCATGTGCATCGGTTGTAGCAAAGTTCCTTCTATTAGCTACAACCCTTGGAAAGTCATTTCTGTGCCAACAGACTCGAATCTACTGGATATTGCTTTTACTAATAACCCTGAGCATGGCTACTTAGTAGGTAGCAATGCCACCCTATTGGAAACCAATGACGGTGGTAATACCTGGAAACCAATAACACTGCAACTGGATGAGCAAAAATATCGTTTTGACTCAGTAAGTTTTACAGGTAAAGAAGGCTGGATTGCTGGAGAGCCTGGACTGTTGCTGCATACTACGGATGAAGGTGCTTCTTGGTCACGTATTCCCTTGAGCGAAAAGCTACCAGGTAGCCCGATCGCAGTTAAGGCACTGGCAGATAATACAGCTGAAATGGCTACTAATGTCGGAGCCATATATAAGACCACAGACGGCGGTAAAAACTGGAAAGCCCAGGTGGAATCAGCAGTGGGTGTGGTGCGTAACTTGGAACGTTCTGCTGATGGTAAATATATTGCAGTTTCTGCTAAGGGTAGTTTCTACTCGACTTGGGAACCAGGGCAAGATGCTTGGGTACCTCATAACCGCAATAGTTCTCGGCGGTTAGAAAACATGGGTTTTACGGAGAATGGGCAATTGTGGTTGCTAGCTAGAGGAGGTCAAGTTCAGTTTAGTGACCCAACTAAACCTGAAGAATGGCAAAAGGCACAATATCCAGAGTTATCGACCAGTTGGGGTTTACTGGATTTGGCATATCGTACACCCAATGAAATTTGGGTAGGTGGCGGTAGCGGTAATTTGCTACGGAGTGGCGACGGTGGCAAAACCTGGGAAAAAGACCGTGAGGTAGAAGAAGTTGCTGCTAATTTGTATAAGATTGTGTTCCTAGAGCCAGAACGGGGCTTTATAATTGGCGATCGCGGCGTTTTGCTCAAATATTTACCAAACCCTGAAGCAGCTTAATTGGAAATGGGGAATTGGGCATTGGGAATTGGGAATTGGGCATCGATAAGAGATAGGGGGGACAAGGAAGAGGGGGGAGACTTGGGAGAGACTTGTTGAATAATTCTCCCTTTATCCTCCCTGTCCCCCTCATCCTCCTAATCTCCCCTGCCCCTATGCCCAATCCCCAATCCCCAATAACTATTTCTGAGAAGAACTTTGCAACTTGTAACTCTTTCTTAACTTTGTAGGATAATAAACTCAATAACACTCTATGTATAAGGTAGGGATCTAAATGTCAGGTACCACTGGAGAACGTCCGTTTTCGGACATCATTACTAGCGTTCGTTACTGGGTAATCCACAGCATCACCATTCCAGCATTATTTATTGCTGGTTGGCTATTTGTCAGCACAGGGCTGGCCTATGATGCTTTTGGCACACCTCGCCCCAATGAGTATTTCACACCAGCGCGGCAAGAAGTGCCAATTGTGAAGAACCGTTTTGAAGCTAAAAAACAAGTTGAACAATTTATTGGAAAGTAGTTTTAGATCATGACTAGCAGCAATAACATCAATCAACCAGTTACCTATCCAATTTTTACCGTTAGATGGCTGGCAGTACACACCTTAGGTGTACCAACTGTATTCTTTTTAGGCGCGATCGCCGCCATGCAATTTATTCACCGTTAGGAGCAATTATGGTAGAAAGATCGCCCAATCCCAATAATCAGCCGGTTGAACTAAACCGGACTTCGTTATACCTGGGACTACTACTAGTTTTCGTTCTGGGGATTCTGTTTTCCAGTTACTTCTTTAACTAACTGGAACTACTCTTTTTAATGTTTGTTTGTTGAGCGTGTGTTGATTTGTTGTTAAGGGAGGAGAGAAGCTGTGTCTGGAAGTGGGAGAATTCCCCTGTGGGTCGTCGCTACGATCGCAGGTTTAGGTATAATTACAGTCTTGGGCATTTTCTTTTATGGTGCCTACGCCGGACTCGGTTCTTCGATTTAACATTAGTTAGTTGGAACCGAACACTATAAGTTAGGATTTTCTAGCATTTGTTGAGAAATCAACCTTAAAAAAACCGCCTGTCTCTATGAGATAGGCGGTATTAATTTTGGTCAATAGTCATTTGTCCTTTATCCTTTGTCATTTGTTTTTCACAAATGACTAATGACTAATGACTCATGACTAAATCAGCTGATATCATCGCTTTCAATGTATAAAAACAGAAATGCGAAGGTTATAGCTGGCAAAACCCAACCAATGATGGGAACGAAGATAGAAGGCAAAAAGGAAGCTGCCATAGTAAAAGTTCCTGCTAAATAACACTACAATTCAAAATGAGCTTACTGCAAATTCTGCCAGATTTTTGAAATTCTTTCATATTTTTAACACAGCCCGTCTTGGGAAGAAGGGGGCAGGGGGCAGGTGGTCACTGAGCGTAGCCGAAGTGGAGCAGGGGAGATTAGGAGGATGAGGGGGACAAGGGGGACAGGGAGGATAAAGGGAGAATTTTTCAACAAGTCTCTCCCAAGTCCCCCCCTCTTCCTTGTCCCCCCTATCTCTTATCGATGCCCAATTCCCAATTCCCAATTCCCAATTCCCAAAATTACATACCCAGTAGTTCATCTAGCTGCAAGTTTGGCAAGTCTGGAGGAATTACAGTCCGTACTGTTGTGACTTTATGGCTCTCTTGTTGGGTTGTCAAATCAAGTGCGATCGCTTCTATGCGAATTTCTAAACAGCCAAAAGGAATCTTTAATTGTGTCATTACTTCCAAGCCTCCCAATACACTAGGTAGTAAATTTGTCAATAAATGGGGCCCATCTAGTAACCAGCGAGTTTGATAATCTTCAACCCATAACTTCACAACCACTTGGGGAGGTACTTCAGGCAGTACTACGCGCACTATGATCAACTTGTCGGCGATTAGTTCGCCTTCTGGTACATGCAGTTGCGGAATTGGCAAAGGCTCAATGGCTCCCGCACTTATGGATAGAGAAGGGGATAAACCTAACAATGGTTGCTTATCTTCTTCTAACAAGTAATTATTCGTTGTATCGGTTTCTACTTCACTATCTGTATCATCTACATCTGTATCATCTACAACGATTTCTTGCGCCAACCAAGCTGAAGCTATATTTACTTTTATCGGAGGAGGGGGAGGCGGTAGTTGTCTTACCAGAGCCATTGAAAGCGTTGGTTCAGATACTTTTTCTACCACCGGATCTTCCACTGTTTCTAGATCAGCTTCATTTGCTGTGTCTGAATCTTCCCCAAAGTTCTCAAGATCAAAAACCGACTCTTGGCTTTCTTTCCACGTCTCAGTGGCATCATCCAGGCTTAATGGCAAGTTGACATCAACATCGGGAGTTCCAGCACTTAGAAAAAGCTGGGTCTGCTGGTCTGGAACATTGCGATCGTAGTTTTGAGATTCCAGTTCATTGATGGATTCAGGCAAAGAGTATCCTTGGCTCTGCATCCACTTCCTCAGTAAGGGAGATGAGTACAGGTTGCCTGTTGTAATAAATTGTGCATTTGGCTGGGCTTCTACCTCAGCAACAGATTCTTCCTGAAATTGTGCATTTGGCTGGGCTTCTACCTCAGCAACAGATTCTTCCTGAAATTGTGCATCATCTAGCACTAATTCCGGTATATTTTCATCCTCAGCGACAATTGCGTCTAATTGTGGGAATTCTTCAGCCGCTTCACCTTCCAATGTATCTGGAGGGACATTATTTTTTACTTCTTCTTCTGCATCACCTGGCAAAGCTTGTACCCGTCTCAAGTATGGAAAAGTTGTATCGAGTATTGACATTCGACGTTGCTTGATAACTAGCTGCTCCAAGTTAATAGCAGCTATAGTTGTATCCTTTTCTAGAAGTTCCTCTTGTGTAGGGGATTCTGCAATAACATCTGTGTGAGGGTTAGCATCGATTTGAAGAGGCGGCAATTTCGGCAATTGAGGCGAATTGCCTGAATTTTTAGATTTCCGTAGAGTGGTTTCTCGCAGAACTTGCAGGTTAATTTGCGGCGGTAGGGCTGTATTTGGAGATGGATTGAGTATTTGGGACTGATCTGTTTTTGAAATCTTGACCAGATTGAATAGTTTTAAATCGATCCTCACGGCAGTCTCTGGCTCTGTGGAAGCATCAGGCGAGTCCGATGGGGCTATAGGGTCATTTAAGGATGTACTAGGTTTTGCTGCGGCTGTTATTGCCAGTAATTCTGTTACATCTGCTGTAATTGTGAAGGACTGGCTGGCTAACCTGATGATTTCATCAACATCGGCGTATCGACCATACAAACTGATATCTGCCAAAATTAACTTCGATTCAAAGTCAGCAGGAATATCAATTGAGGTATTGATGGTGAAGGGTAACTCCTGGTCTGGTAAGTGCCGTATCTGAGTCAAGATTTCCGACTCTAGGGGCGATCGCAGTTCAATCCCTAGTTCAAGCGCCTGCAAGCTTTTTGGAGATAATGTTTCACCCTGCTCTAAATTTGTCTTGTCTTTAAGTTCTATACGCCCATTGATTGTAAGAGCTTGTCCCCAACGAGCAATATAACTATCTCGATCTAAAGTTAACAATAATGGTGGTTCTGCTGCTGGCGAATCTGTAACCTCTTCATCATTCAGAAGCAGTTCAGAATCGGGTAAAGCTAAATCTATTAAATTTTGTAAAATTTGCTCTGCCGTCTCACCTTTGAGCCATACAGGACTCACAGGATCATCGATAACTATATCTTTTTCCGCTTCATCTGGAACAACTGTAGCAATTTCCAATTCTGCCGAAATCGCGATCGCTTCATCTAAAGTAATTGCAGGTTCTTCTGGGGCAGTATCCAAGTTCTCTTCATCTGGAACAACTGTGGTAACAGGATTGCTATCTGTAGCAATTTCCAATTCTGCCGAAACCGCGATCGCTTCATCTAAAGTAATTGCAGGTTCTTCTGGGGCAGTATCCAAGTTCTCTTCATCTGGAACAACTGTAGCAATTTCCAATTCTGCCGAAACCGCGATCGCTTCATCTAAAGTAATTGCAGGTTCTTCTGGAGCAGTATCCAAATTCTCTTCATCTGGAACAACTGTGGTAACAGGATTGCTATCTGTAGCAATTTCCAATTCTGCCGAAACTGCGATCGCTTCATCTAAAGTAATTGCAGGTTCTTCTGGGGCAGTATCCAAGTTCTCTTTATCTGGAACAACTGTGGTAATTTCCAATTCTGCCGAAACTGCGATCGCTTTATTCAAAGTAATTGCAGGTTCTTCTGGGGCAGTATCCAAGTTTTCAGAAACAGTATCAGCCTGATTGAGTAAATTTGATTCTAGATTTTTCCTTTGCTCTGCCTCTTCTTCCTCGGACAATACTTTAATTTGGACACTGTATTGCCAAGGTTTACCGAGCAAATCCGACATCAAATCGCCGCTACAGCGCAACTCCCAAACTCCCGCATCAAAGTAAGTAAAGGGAATTACTGCCATTAAGCCTTCTGAATTAGTGCGACGCGATCGCTTGAAAATTCGCCGAGTTGGTTGAACTTCCTGAGTTGAAGAGTGAGTTACCCGCACTTCCACATCTGTATTCGAAAGGCTAGAACGAGCCAAAACTCTATACTGCCCTTCCAAAATTTCTAAATTTGGCGATTCTAGGATATGCCACGAGCGAGCGCCTTGTTTCTGTATCAGAAATTGCCAGTGTTCCATTGTGAGTGATGCCCAGACCGACGAGCCTCTGAGTAATATTGTGTATTAACTTGCTTGCAAGTTTACCCCAGTATTTTGTAAATGTACCCCTTAAATAGCTATCTAGTTAACTCCGTTTTACCGGAAAATTCAATGGATCGTCGTGTTGCTTGTGTGTAAAGCTTTTGTTGTTTCCTGAATATTAACTTTGGCACTCTCCACCGCTAAATTAACAGGAATACAATGGACACCGTTGGCTGTCTATGATCAAAATTAATAGGAATATTTTTGTATCATTTTTTACTATAAATGTCAAATTTGCAATAGACACAACATACAATAAAAATTAAGATTCACTTGACAATTGTTCTTGAATTGTGGTTTTCCACTTTTTTGCTACAAAAAGGAAGGTAGGATGTGGCTCTTAAGTGTGATTTGCGATCGCCCCGGCAGATGCAAAGCGTCATCGCAAATCCACAGTTAATCGCGTAGCACGCGCCCAACTTACCTGAAGCGGTTCAAAGAAGTATCCTCACCTGAGTGAAATGTAGGTGACAATAAGGATTTACAGGAGGGATTCGATGCTAGTCATTTTAATGGACGAGCAAATCCTTGCCCCTGAGCAAGTTTGCCAGTCTTGTTTACTCGCTGACAGGAGCGGTCAACCCCGTTGGCGTGGAGGTGAACTACGCTGTGGTCAAGCCATTCGCAAACTTACTCAACAGCAGCCAGACCAGTATGAGTGTATGATGGGCTTTCGCATTGCCCATATAGAATAGTTTAATTTACCAGCAAGACCAAGTAACTGCGTTATCCTAAGCTCAAGTAACTATATAAATTTAACCACAGGAGAACGCATAATGTCTTGGCGCGGGTCTACAACAGTTTCAGATAGAATTTTTGCTTGTTTGCCTTATTTGCTTCCTCTGATTGAGGTTTTTGTATTTGGTAGATATTTGCTATCAGATTTTCCACCGCTACAACTACTGTTTCTGCCGCTTCTGCCATTGTTGAGAATTTACTACGGCGTGCGTTATGCAGGAATGATTATTTTCTTTGCTTTATTTTTGCTGGTAGTCAGAAACGAAAAAATTAGTCACTTTATTCGTTTCAACACCATGCAAGCAATCCTTTTGGACATCATTATCTTTTTGTTTAACATTCTCACTGATGTTGTGGGACTAGTTCCCGTTGGTGGTTTTGCAATCCAAACTCTATCCACAACCATTTTTATTGGCATAGTGGGAGCAGTTGCATATTCAGTAATCCAGTCTGTAAGCGGACGTTATGCAGAAATACCAGCGATTTCCGATGCAGTGTATATGCAAGTGCGCTAGTTGTTAACGAGCCACTACGGTGTTTTCCAGGCGACCAATACCTTCAATTTCGACACGCACGCGATCGCCTGGATGTAATTGACTTACACCCTCTGGTGTACCTGTCAGTATCAAATCACCGGGTAGTAGCGTCATCACCTGGCTAATGTAGGAAACTAAAACATCAGGGGAAAATACCATCTGATCGATACAGGCAGATTGAACTGGGTTAACATCGTCATTCACAAAAGTCTGCAATCTCGCTCCTGGATTTAACTCCCGCACAATCCAAGGGCCCAAAGGACAGAAAGTATCAAAACCTTTAGCTCGCGTCCATTGAGCATCCAGTTTTTGTAAATCCCGCGCTGTTACGTCATTGGCGATGGTGTAGCCCCAAATTTTTGTTTGGGCTACCTCTGGTGTACATTCAAAAGCGTAATCGCCAATCACTAATGCTAACTCTCCTTCGTAGTCAACTCTTTGTGACTGGGGAGGGTACTTAATTTCTCTCTCAGATGGAATGATAGTCGTGGGTGGCTTGAGAAAAATTAGCGGTTCAGAAGGTACTGGAGTTCCCATTTCGGCTGCATGTTCTGCATAATTCTTACCCACCGCCACAATTTTTGAGGGAGCACAAGGAGCCAGAATTTGATAATTTTCTGGTGTCAAAGTTAAATCAGTTGGTTGTCCTTGTAACCAGGGCGGAGCATCTAGCACCTGCACATTGAGGGATAGTTGTAATATCCCATAGTAAATCTGTCCTTCTTGATTTTGAATTCGCACGTAGCGCTGTGCCATAACCTTGATGAATATCCTTTTATCTACGATTAGAAACTTAGAGCGGGTAGCAATTCTCAGTTAGCTTTTTAGCAAACCGATTTAGCGTTGAGCCTGAAAGCCGCTATAGAAGATGTCCTTAGAGAAACATACGTTAGTCTCCTCACTCCCCTTGCAGGTCAGTAAGAGGCTCTGGAAATAGCCTTACGACCTAGTTTTCATTAGGAACATCCGAAAAATACAAACTTTGGCGATTTGGCTAATGATTCAAATTGAAAACTGGTAAGATTATAGTTCCTTGTTGCTTCCGATGTTGATTAATACTAGTATTTTAAATTTAAATCAAGTATAAATTAATGTCAGCAACCTTTTTGTCCATAAGGAAACTGGAAAATATGACTACAAATTACGAAACAATGTACATCCTCCGTCCCGACCTAGGAGACGAACAGGCAGAGCAAGCAATTACTAAATATCAGAATTTGCTTCGTGACCAAGGCGCTGAGGATATCCAAATTCAAAATCGTGGTAAGCGTCGTCTAGCTTATGAAATCAAAAAACACCGCGATGGGATCTATATCCAGTTAAACTACACTGCGCCTGCAACTGCGATCGCTCCTTTTGAACGCGCTATGCGCTTGAGTGAAGAAGTGATTCGCTATTTGACAATTAAGCAGGATATCGCAGAGGAAAAACCCCCTAAAGAGGAAAAGGAAAAGCCCACTAAAGTCGCTGCAACGGTCTAAGTAGGGAGCAGGGAGCAAGGGGAGTAGGGGGAGCAGGGGAAGCGATTATTCACCAAATTCCCAATTCCCAATCCCCAATTCCCATTCAGTAAAATTTTGTCTTCTTCTTTTTTCGTAACTTAATTGGGAATGCTAAATTAACAAATACTTGCCAAAGGTAGTACTCCCGCAGTTATACCTAAGAGTGGACAAGATTCTGAATGGGAGCTGTAAGCTACTGTGAGCCAATCTGATACACCAAATATTCAAGTTCTCTCTACGGAAGTTTCGCAGCTACGCCAAGAGTTGCAACTCCGCGATCAATTAGTGCAACAACTATCTCAAGAACTCTTCCGGCTAGTAAAGGGTAATACTAGTTTTATGCCCCAGCAGCCGGATATTGAGCGCGATCTGAGCCAGTTACAAGCATTGCAAGAACAACTCCAAGCTGTTGAGCAGCAAGTGGCGTTCTACCAAGAGCAAATTACAACTCGTGACTCCGAAATTTATCAATTGCGACAGTCAGTCCAAGAACTTACAGATCGCACTCGGATGTTAGAGCAAGTAGTACAAGAGTTGCCTCAAATTTACCGTCGAAAGTTTGAGGAGCGGATGACACCAGTGAGAGAAAAGGTAGCAATGCTACAACGGGAAAATCGCAAACTGCAAGCAGAACTGCAAAGTGTGAGTTACCGGTTAGCACTCAAAACTCGCAATGCTAGTCACAGTGGAATTGATTTGCCAAATTTTCCCCGCCCAGCGTCCGAACAAACTAATCTTTCAACTCCCCAGAATGCCTAAAGTTACCATTATGGTGGAATCGAAGAGGTAAGAAATTGTCATAGCAAAGCATCTTGGAGACATCCAGGTAATACATTTAAGGTAAAAATCACTATAGAGTTAGAAATAACGCAAAGGCTAATATTCTAACCTTTCTTACCTCTTGCTTCCTTGTGTTAGTTGCGTCGGATGTTGAGCAACTAGTTTTGAATAATTTAATGGTGCTAGGGAAGAATCCAAAGAATTGCATTTTCTTTGACTGATTTTGGTAATTTTCCGCTTTTATATGTCGTTAAGACCACCTAGATCAAAGGCATGAGTTTTCCTTAACATTTCATTATCTAGATAATATAAAAAATCAGCCTGCTAGCACCAGACTGTTATCTTTGACGATGTGAGAATATTTGGGGAAATGTGAAAAAATGCAAATATGGCTTGACTCTAGCATCCATCTATAGGTAGATTTATATAGCCTGCTAGCACCAGACTATATATCTTTGCCAGTAAAAATGTCTTTGTAAGTGGGAAAAATTTCAAACACTGTATCTAGCTGGGTAAGTTCCAAAATTAGCCGTACAGGAGCTTGCACGTTGCATAGAACTAAACGGCAACCGCTCTGACGTGCAGCTTTCAACCCTTTGACTAAAGGGACTAACCCAGAACTGTCCATAAAATTAACTTTTGCTAAGTCAATAATCCAGAGTTGATGAGCTTGAGGCACTACTCCAGCCATCTGTTCACTCAAAGCCTTTCCGCCTTCTAAATCTATGCTTCCTTGGGGTTTAAACAAAATAACTTGAAGTTCTTGTGTGAGAATCATAAATTCAACAGGGTAATTGAACACTTGACTAAAAATCGAAAAATGACACAAATACCTCTTCTCTTTCAAAGGCAAAATAACTGTTTTCCCCAGATATTTAGGGGATTGCAGCCTTGCAATTGAAAGTAATTATTTCAGTATTCATGTCGTATAATTTGTGATAACTTTCATAAGTATATGCATAAGTACTTCATAATTTCGGTATCAATCGTATCTTTTACGAAATTTTTATAATTTAACCAGAGATATATAAATTTTTTGTAATTTCTTTTTATTTATTTTTAAATAAAATTAGCTTGTGCTAGGAAATGCTAAGATTTATACAGTTAATACTCAAAAATTAATAGTTTCCATAGGATTATAGAACTATGGATTACTCAGAATTAAACTAATGACCGAATAAGTCAATGTAGCGGTTTGATTGACACCCCGCCCAAAAACAAGCAAAGATATAGTAAAAGTAAAAATTTGTAAAGACGGCGGTGCGGAATGTCTTTAGAGCTGATTTCACTAGAAAATATCCAGGAATTGGCCCATAATTACGGCTATTGGGCAATTTTTTTGGGAATTTTGCTAGAAAATTTAGGCATTCCCCTTCCTGGTGAAACCGTGACCCTTGTGGGCGGGTTTTTAGCTGGCAGCGATGAACTAAATTACTGGCTGGTTCTCGGTGACGCAATTATGGGTGCGGTAATTGGCGGCACTTGTGGCTATTGGATTGGTAGAGTTAGCGGTTGGCCTTTTCTGGTAAAAGTTGGTAGCATATTTCGGATTTCTGAAGTGCGGTTGCTGACTATTAAAGATCAATTCAGTCAAAACTCTGCTAAAGCTGTATTTTTCGGACGTTTTTTAGCATTATTGCGAGTTTTTGCGGCACCACTAGCTGGGATAGCCGAAATGCCTTTTGGAAGATTCTTTTTATACAATTTTTTAGGAGCAGTTGCTTGGGCTAGTTTGATGGTGACATTAGCTTTTTTTGCTGGCAAAATTGTCTCTTTAGAACAATTGGTTGCTTGGGTAGGTCAATTTGCGATCGCAGCTTTACTAATCATCACTGCCTTAATTTTTGTACCTTTGTGGTTAGAGTCTCGCCAAGTTAAAGAAGCGAGTAGTGAAGAGTAAAAGTGAGGAGTTAGGAGTAAAGTAAAAAGTTATTTTTTGAATTTTTACTTTTGTATTTTGCATTTTAACTCCTAACTCTGGCGATTTTAGATTTCTCCTTCAATCCAAAATCTAAAATTGAATTGACTCTTAACTTTTTATTTGCCGCGACCAAATGCGAGTTGGTAGTCCCCAAACATAGATAAAACCTTCAGCAGCTTTATGGTCAAATTGGTCATCGGCTCCGTAGGTTGCCAAATCAGGAGTATAGAGGGAATTATCGCTCGAACGACCAACTATCGTGGAGTTACCCTTGAATAACTTCACTCGCACAGTTCCAGAGACTCGCTCTTGTGTCTTTTGAATAAAGGCATCTAGTGCAACTTTGAGTGGACTGTACCATAAACCGTTGTAAACGATTTGGCTATAAGTTTCTTCAATGCCACGCTTGTAATGGGTGACATCTGCCGTTAAAGTCAAGCTTTCTAAATCTCTATGTGCCTGAATTAGCACTAACATCGCGGGTGATTCGTAGATTTCCCGCGATTTGATGCCAACCAGACGGTTTTCAATCATATCTATCCGTCCAACGCCGTGATTTCCTACAAGCCGATTGAGTTCTTCAATTAGTTCAACTGGCTGTTTAGCTATGCCGTTGATGGTTGTGGGAATACCACCGTGGAAACCAATTTCGATGTACTCTGGCTGGTTGGGAGTGTCAGCGATCGCTTTGGTCATCTCATAAATTTCTTCTGGTGGCTCAAATGACGGATCTTCGAGACTACCCGCTTCAATGCTACGACCGAGCAAATTTTTGTCAATGCTGTAGGGAGAAGATTTTTTGACTGGTGAGGGGATACCAAACTTCTCACCATAAGCGATGGTTTCCTCACGGCTCATACCCCATTCTCTGGCTGGTGCGAGGATTTTTAGGTTGGGGTTCAGCGCGGTTACAGAGACATCAAAGCGAACCTGATCGTTACCTTTGCCGGTGCAACCGTGAGCGATCGCATCAGCACCATATTTTTCAGCCGTTTCTACTAATATCTTAGCGATCAGTGGGCGGGCAAGAGCAGTTCCTAGAGGATAACGATTTTCATAAAGTGCGTTGGCTTGAATCGCTCCAAAAGCGTAATCTTTAACGAAGCTGTCTTTGATATCTGCCACGAGTGATTCACTTGCACCCGATTTCAGAGCTTTTTCTCGAATTGGCTCTAATTCATCTCCCTGACCTAAATCTGCTGCTAGGGTAATCACCTCTTCTACACCCCACTCCTGTTTGAGGTAAGGGATGCAAACGGAAGTATCCACTCCACCAGAATATGCCAGGACAACTTTTTTGGCGCGACCCATTAATTTCTCCACGTAGGACAACAAAGAATGAGTCATTATTATATCGAAACTAATCCATATATATTTTATTCATGCAACAACCTATAGAAGGATTTAGAAGTTAGGAGTCAGAATTACGATTTACTCTCCTGGAAGTTTACTTATAAAGCGATCGCTTGAATATAAATATTTTTAAGCCAGTTTTGAACGTCTCAATATTTTTAATGAGATTAATGGAAAATATTTTTTGTTTTCAAGAAATGTTGATAATCAGCTTCAAATATCAACCTAGCTTGCTGTAAATATGGAATAAGTTTATACAGATTTTATATATAGTTGACAAACTTGAAGATTTAACCACGATCATCTTTTGTTTATTATTTCTTAACCTATATACATAGGTTGAAATTTTATTTAAGTGAAATTACAGAATTATTCATTTTTTAGCTTCGGAGCATTGTCTGATGAAATTAGCTAAAGATATTAGCATTGCTGCTTTTGCTGTTGCTATCTCGGTTGCTACTATTGCTAAACCGACGCAAGCTGCCTTGGTTAATTATGGTTTTACCGTGAATGCGACATCGGGCGATAATCCCGGTCAATATTTCGGTTCTTTTCAATATGATGACTCGACCTTAACCAGCATAGGTGAGGAAACTCTAGGCGTTAGCAATGGATTATCTATTGCCTTTGACTACTTGGATACTCAATCAGAAGTGTTGAATGTTAAGAAAAATCCGATAAAAATAGCCCAAAATATGGTAGTTTTGGGCTAAGGCTTAAAATATATTAGTTTGATTGTGATTATAAATTCATTTCCCAAAATTGTCAAAGATATACTGAAAAGCCTGCCAAAAAACGATTATCCAGTATTGAACAGTCGTCTGTTTTTTGAGTGCTGGCTATCCTATGCCCTGGATAACAGCTTAACAAGTATGCGAGATTTGTTTAACAGATTAAATAACAATTGTTTTGAGGTAGATATTTCTACTTTCTCTAAAGCAAATTTACATCGAAGCCAAAAACCTTTTCAAGAGATTTACCAAAAATTAAATGAATTAGTACAGAAGAAAGTTCAAAAAAAGTTACACAATAAATATGCAATTTGTCCAATAGATTCAACAATTATTACTCTCACAAGTAAATTGTTATGGGTACTAGGTCATCATCAAGTCAAGCTGTTTAGTTCCTTAAATCTCTCCACAGGAAGCCCAGAAGATAACTTCATCAATTTTGGACATGACCATGATTATAAATTTGGTTCCAAAATGATGTCTAGTCTCCCAATAAATGCTGTTGGAGTAATGGATAGGGGTTTTGCTGGATTAAAATTTATCCAAGAATTAGTACAAGAAAACAAATATTTTGTTTTGCGGATAAAAAACAATTGGAAACTAGAATTTGATGGCTCAAATGGATTGGTCAAAGTTGGTGCATCTGATGATGCTCAAGCTTATAGAGTAATTAATTTCTGTGATTTAGAGACAAAAACCGAGTTTCGCTTAGTGACTAATTTACCAGAGTCGGGAGATGCAGCTGTTCATGATGATGAAATTAGGGATATTTATCGATTACGTTGGGGAGTTGAATTGTTGTGGAAGTTTTTAAAGATGCACTTAAAACTTGACAAACTCATTACCAAAAACGTCAATGGTATTACCATACAAATTTACGTGAGCTTGATAGCCTATCTGATTTTACAGCTTTTATCTATTCCCGAACAATGGGGACATACACTATTAGATAAATTCCGCTATCTTCAATCTTGTATGTGTCAGAAAATCAGCTATGTTCATTGGTTTGAGGAGATGATGTTTTGCTGACTAATTTAAGCTTTTGAGACTTAGTGTAACTAATAATGTAAAGTTTTGTATCAGCATTCAACATTTCTGATACTCAATATACAGAGGCAAGTGATTTTGATTACCCATTATCTCCTGTAGTCAGCTTTACAGATGGCAACCTGTCAGGACTGAGCTATTTGGTTGAAGATCAGTTTTTCATTGGGAATGATCCAGGTAATCCAAATACAGGAGGAACAAAATTTTATAGCATTCTGAGTGCTGACTTATTGTCTACAACAGAGGTGGGTAGAGTAGCTTACTCTAAGAGTACACCCGTACCAGAACCAATGGCTATTGCTGGTATAGCGATCGCAGGTGCTATGGCGTTGGGGATGAAACGCAAGAAAAAACTATCTGGAGTGAATTAGTAGCGCTACCTTGGAAATCAATGTAGAGACATTATAAATAACGTCTCTACATTCGTAATACTAAGTAAAATTACCAGTAGGATTCTTACGTTTGATGCCAATTACAGATGGTTTAGGAAAGCTTCTAGGTTGACCTTTACCACCGTCAGCAGTTGGGATGTTACTTGGCCAACTACTACCACGAGGCACAGTCCGAGCCTGATTGAATGTAACACCACTCAAATCCAGTAATTCAATCTCACGACTCAAAATCGTACCATCGTTAATTGGGCTATCTTCACCAGGATGCTGTACGGAAATAATCAGCGTATCTCCCACAAAAGTTGGCCCGGTCATCTCACAACGCACCGGCCCATGAGCAAACGGTATTACCTCTCCCGCGTTAGCACCAGTAGTAGGAATGTAGAATAGCCAGTTATTACCAAAAACTCCTGTGAAGTTAGAAACATTACCATTGGCTGTGTGGTCGATGGTGGTTATAGTACCAGCAGCACCAACATTAAAACCATTGTGAGTGGTGGTAGACATATCTGTCACACCCCAAATATTTGCCTTATTGTCGAACACTAGGTTATCTACATTGGCAAAACCAGCACCAGAAAGTGATCCAGCTTCTCCACCCTGAGCAAATCTCTGCCAACGGAAGGTTAGACCTGTCCCATCAGCACTATCTTCAATAATTTTGTACAATCCCCCCGATTGCTGCGTTGCGTTGACATTTGTACTCAACTTAGCAACTTGGAAAATGCGTGAATCTGGATAACCGTCGCTTCCCGGCGCACCATCAGTATAGGCAATGAAGACTTCTTTGGTAGCCGGATGCACTTCTATATCTTCTGGACGTGCTGTGGGAGTTCCGCCAGCCAAATTCGCTGCTAAGAAAGCATCAACGAGAATAGCACCTTGGGAAGTGTAGAAGTCAGATAGCTTCTTACCTTGATAACCAGGTAGTCTATCAGCTTCATTGGTGCGATCGATTGGGAGGGAACCACCATCTATAGTTTGACCTGCAATACCATTGCGTTTTGGTAGGGGTAAAAGACCATTTCTTTGAGCCGAACCCAAAGCAGCAAACTCCACAGAAGAAATTACCGATGGCGGAATGGGATTGGTGGGAGTAGTTAAACATAACGGTATCCATTGACCCGTACCATCTGGATTGTAACGGGCGACATACAATGTACCACTTTCCCACAAACTGCTGTTGGCTTTGCTGGTTGGTGAAGAAATAATACCTGCACTGACAAATTTCCAGGTGTGCCCCCCGCGTCTGTCATCACCCATATAGGTGATTAATGGTTTCTTAGCTTCAGCACGGATGGCAACGTTTTCATGGCGGAAACGACCCAACGAAGTATGTTTGCGAGGGCGGAAATTCGGATTAACGGGATCAATTTCGACAATCCAACCGTATTTTTCACCAACTAAACCGAAGGTCTTACCAGTAGTACCATCGATGTAACCTGTTTGAGTACCATTAGGGGTAACTGGTTCTGTGACACCAACAAAAGCTCCTACACTTCCTTGAAAATTTTCTTCAGCACTTAAAATAGTTCCCCAAGGAGTTGTACCGCCAGAACAGTTATAGCCAGTGCCGATAATTTTGTTACCTAATCCATCGGAGGAGAGGTTAAATACTTGAGTTGCAGCTGGACCAGTTCCAATGAGATAGTTTTGATCGCCTTTTTGGTAGCTACGACTTCCCCAAGAAGTGACATTTTTATATTCATCACTCCTTTGGATATTAATCCCCAATCCAGAAAGACCATGAAGGCGGCGATTTCTGGCATCACCTTTAACCACAGCATAACGCTTACTGCGGTTACGTTGGGAGATGCGGACAATAGATCCGCCTAAGTTATATAAAACTTCGCCGTCAAATTCAAAACTTCTGGTGGAAGGCAAAGCCCACCCAATAACCGATTCAAAGGTGGTAAGCAATCCTTTAACATCAGCAGGAGCTTCTGGTGCTAGATCAGAAAAAGGAAAACTCACATATTCGTGATTGACCCACAAATAGCCGACATCGTTAGTTCTGCCCAGAGGAATAAAACCTGTATAATCGTTGTTGTAGCCGAAATAATCGTCCCTGTTGGGAAAAACGCGATCGCCCCAGCTGATAATTACATAACGTTCATACTCTGGTGGCACTACCACATCATCAACTACGTTGTAGCTGTTTAACTTCGCATTTGCAGATGGATTGATTAGCTGTCCCTGACCAATTGCAGTTGGCAAGAAACTTTTTTGCTGTTTATAAACGGGCAAAGGATGGGGTAAGCGCACTGGTGTAAAGCTTAGTCGTCTGTTGTTTGCTTCTGCAATACTAGAAACACCATCTAGAATTGTGTCTCCCAATACAGCAGCACCAGCACTGCCAGCAAAAAATATTAAAATTTGTCTGCGACTTAATTGAGACATCAAATTCTCCTGTATTGTGACATAAAAAATTTAGTAGGAGCAAATATTGATTAATGACAGAAAAAGCCATCAACTATTTACGTGAAATGCCACAGATTTTGAATAGTAAGTAACCTGTTATTAACAAAAGGTTGTTTGCTATTTAGGTTACATAACTAGACAAAAATTTTTAAGTTTGTCATATAATCTAATGACCAAAAATTAACATCAGGTTATATGTTGATTAATGGAGATTTATCAAACAGAATTCAGGAGTCAGAAGTCAGAAGTCAGAATGAATTCTGCCTTATTAAATAAACTTACTTTGAGAATTTTCGGGCGGATACAAATTAGAGATGATCGGGGAATACCTATATAGCGGTTATCAGTCTTGTGAGGTACAGTAGCAGCAGTGAGTAAACCAACCCAGCAAATTCTCTATTGTCACTTCTGCGAATGCCGTATCTAATGCCTGGAGTAAATCAGGGTATGTCCTTGCACCGATGCGACGGAGAATGTTCTTAATCTTGGACCAACAATTCTCAATCGGTGAAAAATCGGGAGAATAGGGGGGGAGATAAATGAGATGAGCGCCAGCAGCGATGAGCAAAGCTTCAAGTTCATCACTTTTATGGATTGAGCAGTTATCCATGATCACCACTGCACCAGGCCAAAGTTTGGGTACGAGCTTTTGGGCGATGAAGGCATCAAAAGTCAAAGCATCGATAGAACCTAAGCCACTCCATTGGGTGAGCAGTCCTTTCAAGCTAATTGCACCAATTACCGAGACATTTTTCCCTTTGCGGTTGGGCTTTTGAGCATAGCCCGAAGGCCAGGCAAGGCGCGGGCACATTTGCGGATGAAGGACAGATTAACTCCCGATTCATCTAAGAAAATCAGCTCTTCGACGGGTATCCCCCTCAAGAGTTTCCAGTACTCAAATCGGGCTAGTTGGACTTCATCACTACCTTTTTTGTGAGGTGGAGACTTTTTTTTGAGGTTGAGGTGAAGTTTCCAGCGAACCATCCGATTCACCGTAGCTACCCCAATTAAGACCTCTGTTTTCTCGTAAAGTCGTTCCCGCAATTCGCTTAACGTCGCATCGGGCTGTGCTATGACGAGTTGGCGCAGGATTTCTAACTGTTCAGCATTCAACTTTGTTGCTGTCTGCTCAGTCCGCACCTTGGGGCCTATCATCCCCAATTCTCGATGGCGTTTGAGTAAATTTTGCACAAAACTTAAGGTGACACCAAAGTTTTTAGCCAGTTTTCGTTGGGAAATGTCACCGCAGGCATAAGCATCAACTATTTTTTGACGCAAGTCGAGAGAGTAGGCTTTCATCACCACCAATTATCAGTAGAATTGCTCTCTCCTACTGTACTGAAGTAGACTGATAACCGCTATAACCCTCTTCTGTCACTTTCCGAGTATTCTGAATAAAAGGATTAAAAGAAAAAACTCTCTTCAGGTAAGCAGGGCAATGGATGTAGAATTACAAATCCTAAAACATTTGGCAAGAGATGCCCAGCCAACAGTTGCGATCATAGATGAATATTGTGCAGAGTATAAAGACCTGTTCAAAGAAGTAAGAAATTATGAATGCTTCAAATATTTACATTTAGGGATAATTGCACCAATAAAAAGAAAATCATTACCAGAAATAGCCAAAGTAGTAAGTATAAACTCGGCACAGTCATTACATCATTTCATAGCCTATTCAGATTGGTCAGCAAATAAATTAAAGAGCCGAAGATTAGATAAATTAAAGAAAGCATTAAATAGTCAGGCGATAACCGTAGTAATAGATGAAACTGGAGATAGGAAAAAAGGTAAAAAGACAGATTATGTTGCAAGACAATATCTAGGGAGTGTAGGAAAAATAGATAATGGAATAGTATCAGTCAATGCTTATGGAGTTTATGAAAATGTAACATTTCCATTAAGTTTCAAAGTATTTAAACCGAAAGGGACGCTCAAATCAGGAGATAAATATAAAACCAAAATAGAGTTAGCGTCAGAAATTATTACAGAATTAATAAATGAGGGGTTTAATATTGAATTAGTATTAGCCGATAGTTTATATGGTGAAAGTAGCAAATTCATCAAAAAGCTCAATGAATATGAATTAGCTTATGTTGTAGCAATTAGAAGTAATCACGGAGTCTGGCTACCAGCTAATCAGAGCGTTAGAGCTAACAAGTGGTGCAAATTTGAGAGAACATTTAGTAATAAAAAATCCGAAATCAGATATATCCGAGAAATAATTTATGGTAAAAAAAGAGCCATAACTTACTGGGAAATAACTACTGATCCAGAAACAATGCCGGATAATTCCACTTCATTTGTCATGACGAATCTTCAAGGAAATCTCAAAAAAAACTTTAGGCGATTTATATGGATTAAGAACCTGGGTAGAATATGGGTTTCGACAATGTAAACAGGAACTCGGCTGGACAGATTATCGCTTGACAAATTTTCAACATATAGAGAGATGGTGGGAAATTATTTTTTGTGTTTACACAATGATTAGTCTAAATTCCCCAGCCTTTTTAGCCTTAAATCAATCTCTTCAAATTGAAACTGAGGTGATAGGTACTAGTTATGTTAATTGTGTAGATTTTTCTCATCATCAACAATGGAATCATAATTCTGGATGGAAGAATACTCTTAATAATCTTCGTTTAATTGTCCAACCTCTTTTACTATTTTGGCTGATTTATCCCTGGTTAGATATTTTTCCAAATTCTCATTTATTGCTAGGATTTAATCATTTAATTTGTGCCATGAACCAATTTAAACCCTTTTTTGCTTCTGGATGATTTCACTTATTTACTACTTGCTTATCTCGGAGAGTGACAGAAGAGGGATAAAAATTATTTCCATTGACATTTTCTTAACCAGAATCAGCAAAGGAACAGTGTCAGCGCCTCATCTGTCCTATCCTGGAGATGGATAAATAATGTTGTGGGTGAGACTGTGTTTTTCAGCGTTGTGATACCGACTTATAATCGCCAACCGATCTTAGAAAAGTGCCTCCGCGCCTTGGAGGTGCAAGAGTTAAGCCAGCCAAGTTCGGTTACTAATTACGAGATTGTCTTGGTGGATGATGGTTCTACCGATGGCACATTAGAGTGGTTGGTAGAACACAAAGAAGAGTTTCGCCATGTGCGATGGTTTCAACAAGATCATGCTGGGCCGGCTGCGGCTCGGAATTTGGGAGTAAAAGAGGCGCTGGGAGACACAATTATCTTTATTGATAGCGATTTAGTAGTACTGAATAATTTCTTGCAAGCTCATGGGAATGCCCTATTGCAGGGGAAAGAGAAATTGGGGAGCGATCGCTTTTTCACTTATGGTGCAGTTATTAATACTTGTAATTTCAATAACCCAATGGCTGAACCCTACAAAGTCACAGATTTTTCAGCAGCTTTTTTTGCTACCGGAAATGTAGCAATTCCCAAACATTGGTTAGAGAAAGCGGGACTTTTTGATACTAGTTTTCAACTCTATGGCTGGGAAGATTTAGAATTAGGTGTGCGGCTGAAAAAACTAGGTTTGACACTAATTAAATGTCCCGAAGCCGTAGGATATCACTGGCATCCAGCATTTAACTTAGAGCAAATTCCCCGATTGATTGACCAAGAAATTCAACGCGGACGTATGGGAGTTTTATTTTATCAAAAGCATCCCACATGGGAAGTGCGAATGATGATTCAAATGACTTGGCTGCATCGCTTACTTTGGGGAATTTTATCACTTAATGGCGCACTTAATGAACGGACAATGGCTCCGTTATTGCAATGGCTAATTAACTTAGGTAAACCGCAATTAGCTTTAGAAATTGCTAGAATTTTTCTCAACTGGTACAATGTGAAAGGTGTCTATGAAGCCTATGCTAAAATGCAGCAAGTATCGTGAGTTTGGGCTTCATTTGGCTAAAAGTGAATAATTACTCATTCAGAGGACTCCTCAGCAATTAGAATAATTTTTTCTTGGAATCTCGCAAATACAACTTCACCGTCAGTTACTTGTCCCTCAGCAATTTGTTCAGTTCCTACAGCAATTTTTTGCCCTATTTTAGTTTTTAGCTTACGCCGTCCTAACGACTCTATTCCAAGAATGAGTGGTGATCATCGGAAGCAATCGCCTCAAGATAGCAGATAGTAAAAACACTCCCGAAAGCCTAAAAGTAAGAAAATCCAGCCCTTAATTTTTTACCAAATGAAAATGGGTGGCTATAGGGACACTTGCATAGTCATAAAAATCTGTGTGAGTGCCCCATATTTGGTTTTTTTTATTCTGCTTTAGGAGTTTTTACAGCTTGCTTTTGAAACTCTTCCCAAAATACTGAATTATTCTCAGAGACCATTTATAAAGTAAATCTTTAAATGGCTAGACGACGTAGCATAATTCGAGTCATAACGGCATATATGGCAGCTTCACTCATTTCAGTCAGACGTTCATAATCTTTACTCAAACGATGGTATTGGTTAAACCAGCAATCATGTTCTTTCTACTACCCAACGCTTGGGTAAAACTTCAAACTCTTTATTAGTACGGCGCATGACTTCAACATGAGCTTGAATCATCAACCAAACAGCCAGCGCAAACTTATCACCGTCATAGCCTGAGTCAACCCAGATGACTTCAACTTTTTCTAATAACTCTGGTCGCTCCTCCAGCAGTTCCATCAAAGCATACGCTGCAAGCACTCTCTCACCAGCATTACCCTCACTCACAACCACTTTGAGCAATAGTCCTAGGCTATCAACTATTGTTTGCCGTTTTCTTCCCAAAACTCGCGCTTTCCACCATCAAAGCCGTACACATCCCCCTTTTTTCAGTCGTTTTTACCGACTGACTATCTGCCGCGATCGCTGTTGGTTGTGTTGACCTACCTAGTTTCTCCCTTAGTTTGTCACGTAGTGTATGGTTTAATTCTTCCCAAATACCGTATTTTTGCCATTTGCGATAATAGCTGTAAACCGTTGAACTTGGTGGAAAGTCTCCTGGTAGCATGTCCCATTGACATCCCGTTTTCAACTGATAGTATATTGCGTTGCATACTTCTCTCATATCAGTAGTCCTTGGATGTCCCCCAGATTTAGCTGGTGGGATTAAGGGAGCTAGAATAGCCCATTCTGAGTCACTCAGGTCGGTAGAATAAACCTTTCGAGTCATTGAACGCTACGTAAATGCACTGTCTCAAAAGTATCTTATCGTTATCATTTCATTTGATTAGTCCCCTTTAGATTTACTTTATAAATAGCCTCTCATCTGCAACTATTTTCAACATTAATTCCATAAAAATCATTGTTAAAGATTGCATGTCAGTATCAACAATTTCTTGACCATCAAAATCGGGATTTGTTGGAATATGCACTTCTTTAATCCACCAGCGATCTATTTTTGTTAATAATTCATAGATAGAGCCTAAAAGATTAATATTTATTTCTGCATCGGCATTGGCAAGAAATTTTGGCAATTCATGTGCTAATTCGTTACGATGATCGACAATATTTTTTACTAGTTTCATATCATCGTCATTAATAGCAGACATCTTTTTCAACCATAAAAGTGATGCTTGATGTTTATTCTTATCAAGTGATAAAACTTCATCTTTATATTGTTTACTTTCAACTCCACCTTTTTCATTGAATTCATAGGTGAAAAACTCCCGAATGCGCTCAATAATTGAACTCTGAAGCAGTTCAAATGCTGCCAAAAAAATTGAAGCAGTAATTAGATTACTTCTCAAAGTTTCAGGATTTAAAAACTTAGCCCAACTGCGGTATACCTGGTCTTCAGATGTGTTCATACTTAATAACCTTTTGATTGCTCACAGTCCTCTAGATAGTTCCAAAGATTAAAAACTCTTGATTTATCGCAACGATTCTTGCTGCTTGCCTATCCCAATATATTGATTCTCATCAGCTTGTCAATAGCATTTAAGATGCGCTTACCCTGATAGGTGTATCTAGTCGCTGTTCATGATCAATACAAGATAAATTATGTCAAAATCGCCCCACCCATCAATCGCTCATAGCGATATTTCAACTCTTCTTTCATCAAATACCAACGCTCTAAAGTTGCATCCATCTCTATTATTTTTTCTGCTGCTTGCCGCGCTAAAAGTAAAACTTCTTCATCGTCAACCAAACTCGCTAAGGTAAAATCTGGCACTCCAGATTGACGAGTTCCCAGTACTTGCCCTGGGCCACGAAAACGCATATCCATCTCAGAGATGAAAAAACCATCCTGAGATTGTTCTAATACCTTCAGCCGTTGTTGAGCATCAGGACTCCTAGAACTGCTCATCAACAAACAGTAGGATTGAGCCGCGCCACGACCGACACGCCCCCGCAGTTGGTGCAATTGTGATAAACCAAATCGCTCTGCATTTTCGATGAGCATGACTGTAGCATTAGGTACGTCTACACCCACCTCAACAACGGTAGTAGAAACTAAAACCTGTGTTTGGTTATCACGGAATTTGGTAATAGATTCGTCCTTTTCAGATGAACTCATGCGACCGTGGAGCAGCCCTACTTGAAAATCGGGAAAAACGCTTTCTTGTAACTTTTGATGCTCATCAACAGCCGATCGCAAATCCAGTTTTTCTGATTCCTCCACCAAGGGCAAAACCACATAAACTTGCCTACCTTGGGCAATTTCTCGACGGATGAGGTCGTAAGCATGGTTGCGTTGCTGACCCGATAATACTGTTGTTTGAATCTTTTGCCGTCCTGGTGGTAACTCATCAATTTGGCTCACATCCAAATCCCCATGTATCGTCAGTGCCAAGGTTCGGGGAATCGGGGTAGCTGTCATAGTTAACACGTGTGGTTGTTCGCCTTTTTGCTGCAAACGCGCCCGTTGTTCTACCCCAAAACGATGCTGCTCATCTATCACCACTAACCCCAGTTGTTGGAAGTTTACAGAGTCTTGAATTAAGGCATGAGTTCCCACTAACAGAGGTAATTCACCAGTTCCTAACTGAGAATGGATTTGTCTTCGTTTAGCAATTTTAGTAGAACCTGTCAGTAATTCCACTGGTAAATGCAAGAGGTTAAACCAGCTAACTAATTTACGATAATGTTGTTCTGCTAAAACTTCCGTGGGAGCCATCAGCGCTGCTTGGTAGCCAGATTGAATTGCTGCGAGGATAGCTAGCACGGCGACGACCGTTTTACCTGAACCTACATCACCTTGCACCAAACGATTCATTGGCACAGGTTTTTGTAAATCGTTGAGGATGTGGTTGAGAACTCGTTGCTGTGCGCCAGTGAGTTTAAAAGGCAGTATTTCGTAAAATTTTTCTACAAGTTGACCTCGCGGGACGAGGATGGCGCTAGTTTGAATCGCTCTTGCTTGCTGCTGACGTTGCAGTAAACCAAGTTGCAGGTAGAAAAATTCATCAAAGACTAGGCGACGACGGGCAACTTGTAGGACGGCGCTATCGCTGGGAAAATGGATGTTAGCGATCGCATCTTTCAATTCCATCAAACCATACTTCTGTCGCAAACCACTTGGCAAAGGGTCTTTTAGGCTAGCCGCAGCAGGTAAAGCAGCAATTACCGCTTGTCGGACTGTATTTGCCACAACGCCTTCAGTCAATCCATAAATTGGCACTACTCGCCCAATATTCAACGACTCAATCGAATCTCCTGGATTTGCCAAAACCTCTAGTTCTGGATTATCAAGCGTCAAGCCGTATTTACTTTCTTTCACCAACCCACACGCCGCCAGAATACTACCCACTGGATAACGACGTTTTAAACTTTCTTGCCAAGCGCGACTACTAAAGCGCGTACCTGCGTAAAAACGACCAATTTTGATTTGACCGCTATTATCTTTTACGACCAGTTCTAAAATTGATAATTTCTGATTTTTAGGGCTACTAAAGCAGTTACAACGCTTCACTGTAGCCACTATTGTCACCGTCTCACCTGCCTGTAACTCGCGGATATTCACCTGACGCGCATAATCAATGTGGTCACGAGGATAATAGAAAAGCAAGTCGCGGACGGTGTGTAAACCAAGCCGTGCTAAATTATCAGCTTTTTTAAAGCCTATTTCTGGTAAATCACTGAGTTTTTGCTCAATTTTTGGTGCAAGTCTCCGACTCACCTCAGTAAAAATTGGAGATTTTTGGTCGCGCCTTTGGTGCGCTGGAAGCGCAACTTGGATTTTAGCTTGATAAGTTTTCCCCTGCTCCCCTGCTCCCTTGCTCCCCTGCTTCCCCTCCTCCCCTTCCTCCTGCTGGAGTTGTGATAGATACCTCCGAGTTTCTGCTACTAAATGTTGTCTTTCTTCCAGCGCTAGATGTGGATAACTAGCAAATTGCACTGCTAGTCCTTGCCAGCGGCGGCGTTCAGTTTGGGGTAAGCCTGTTGGGAATTTGCCCAAAGTCAGGCTTAAAAATTCACTGAAGCGATATTCTCTGCCCACCAAGTCTGTGAAGCCCCGTTCGGCTTCTATTGCCAAGGCTTTGTGCAATCGTATCCAATCTGGTTTTTCATTAGTCATTGGTCATTAGTCATTAGTCATTAGTCATTGGTCATTGGTCATTTGACTCTGGACAAATGACTAATCTTCAAACCAACTAGCACGCCATGCAGCTTCAGCTTCAGCGATCGCTTTTTCACGATATTTCTTTTGATACTCTCGTCCCAGCTTGTTTAGCTGAACTAAAATACTACGAATTTGTCTGCGTTCAGAGGAGAGTGCCACATCAGCAAATTCAATTTCTCCTAGCCGCAGGTTAATAGCCATGATTTGGGTCAGTCCAGAATCTTCTGACTGCTGCTCATTTTCAATTTCAATTACTAAGTTTAATAAGTTTGGTGGCCCTGGCATAGCCTCAGCAGATGCTTCTGATGCAGCCGCAGCCGCTGCTGCTAAAATCGGTTCTGGTAATTTTTTAGGTAATACTCCAGATTTTTGTATTAAAACATTAGCATCATGCGATAGTTTTTTCAGTATATCTTGCGTTACTTCTTCTAAGTTCTGTTGCCATTTTACTAGTTCTATAGGATTAGAGGTGTCGGCGGTGAGAGACTGAGAATTCGAGGTGTCCAGAAGTTCAGAAGATGTTATTTCCTTATTCTCCTCATCTTTATCTTCTTCATCTCCTTTATCTAACCCAACTTCCTGACTTTTAATAGAAGTAAGCAATTGTTGCGCTGCCACTTGCCCCAACTTGCGGATGGCTTGTTGCAATTGCTGGCGCTGATTCAATGACAAATGCAGAAAGTTTTCGGGATACCCCTGTGTACAAAGGTGATAACTCGCTAGAATCAACTGTTTTCGTACAGCTAGCCCCAAGGTGTTTAGATAACTAGCATAAGCGGTTTGTAGCTCTACTGCGATCACCCGAATCGCTTCTTGTAATGCTGCAATATCCCGTTCAATTCGCTCGATTGCTCTTGCCATATCTTTTCATTCTTGTCCATGTGAACTATTAAATAGTACAAATGTACGAATTTATTTTATAATAACTTCCCAAAGGTTTTTAGATTTTAAATTAAATGCGATATTTCACCTATCTACTCAAAAAAACACAGGTCAGGCTATTTGCTTGACCTGCTTAGTAAAGAGTCATTTGTCCTTTATCCTTGGTAGAGACTAATGACAAATGACTGATGACTAATGATATTACATGCTGCCAATTTGTGCAGCGACTTCATCAGCAAAGCTAATTTCTTGCTTCTCAATGCCTTCGCCCAATATATAGCGGACAAAGCGAGTCACTTGAATCTCTGTGCCTAATTGGGTCTTCGCTTGCTTCAAAAGGTCTTCTACGGAAATACTTTGATCGCGGATGTAAGGCTGATCGAGCAAAGTCAGTTCTTTTAAGCGTTTTTCAATCCGTCCCTGAACAATCTTTTCTTTGATGTTATCTGGCTTGTTCGCCAAATCATCCTTACCCATTTCAATGTCTTTTTCCTTTTGGGCAACTTCGGTAGGAATTTGGTCTACGCTTACGTACTCGACATTTGGACAAGCTGCAACTTGCATTGCAGTGTTCCGTGCCAAGTTTTGAAACTCTGAGTTAGTAGCCACTGATTCAGTTTGAGAACCCAGTTCTACTAATACACCAACTCGACCGCCAGTGTGAATGTAGCTTTCTACTACACCTTGCGTGCCTTCCGCTAGTGCAAAATTGATAAAGCGACGCACTTGGATATTTTCACCGAGCGTAGCAATCGTTTGCTTGATGAATTCTTCTACAGTCCCGCTTGGATTCTCAGCATATTGTTGAGCTAACAAAGACTCAACACTATCAGCAGTCGCTGCTTGCTTTGCTAGGTTCTTAACTAAAGCTTTAAAAGCATCGTTACGAGCCACAAAGTCGGTTTGGCAGTTGACTTCGATGAGTACACCTACTCGACCACCTGGTTGAATGTAAGTGTCTACTAGACCTTCTGCCGCAATGCGATCGCTTTTTGCTCCCGCCTTAGAGATGCCCTTTTTCCGTAGCCAGTCTGCGGCTTCTTCTACGTTGCCTTCAGTCTCTATCAGCGCCTTTTTGCAGTCCATCATGCCGGCACCAGTTTTTTGGCGTAGCTCTTGGACGAGTTTTGCAGATATTTCCGCCATTTTGCCTCAATTCCTAACTTGACCTCGAGTTGTAATCGCTCACGGATGTTGAGTATTTCTATCTTACTCAGGGCTGGGGCAGAAAAAATAATGAAGTTATCAGGTATGAGTTTTTTTGCTTCTACCTTATACCGCAAGGAATGGCGGATTGCTGCTACTCTGCAAACAACCGCCCTTCCTGGGACACTTCCTTCACCCCTACTTTACTTATTCCTCTTCTTCCTCGTCGGGAATTACGGCATCAGTATATTCGGTTTCTTCGTAGTCATCGTCATACTCACTACCGTCGTAATCTTCGTAATCATCTTCAGCATCTAGCTGACCGTGACGACCTTCATAAATGGCATCTGCCAATTTCCCGACTATCAGCTTAATTGATCTGATAGCATCGTCGTTTGCTGGGATGGGGATATCTACTACATCTGGATCGCAGTTTGTATCCAACATGGACACAATGGGAATATTCAGCTTTTGGCATTCTTGAACTGCGTTATATTCCCGTCGTTGGTCTACGATTACCACGATATCGGGCACTTTCCGCATTGTTTTAATGCCACCTAAATATTTCTGAAGCTTCGTCATTTCCCGACGTAGCATTGATGCTTCTTTTTTCGGTAATAAATCTAGTGCGCCAGTTTCTTCACGGCGTTCTAAATCTTTCAAACGGTCTACCCGTGTTTTAATGGTTGCCCAGTTGGTTAACATTCCGCCCAACCACCGTTGGTTAATGTAGTGGGAACCACAACGGCTAGCTTCTTGGGCAATAATTCCAGCTGCTTGGCGCTTGGTGCCGACGAAAAGAAATTTCTTCCCTTGTTCTGCGTGCGATCGCATATAGTTGTAAGCATTATCCATCAACTGGGCAGTTTGTACCAAGTCGATAATATGCACACCATTGCGGGAAGTATAAATGTAAGGAGACATTTTTGGGTTCCAACGCCGGGTCTGATGCCCAAAGTGAACCCCTGACTCCATCATTTGAGCCAATGAAACTACTGGCATATATTTTTCAACTCCGATTCGGGTTAAACCTCCATCCAAGTGCATTTCCCAACCTGGGAAACACCCGAATTCTTAGATGTGCGAGATTAGTTAACCATACTAGGTTAGCACATTTGCAAGAGTTTGGTGGGGCGATAAAATAGCGCTACCCACTCAACAATATGGAAGCGCTATGCTTGTAATGATGAAAATCTTGCTGTTGTGAACTACCTCAAAAGACCCATCTACTCGCGGTCTTCTTGATCCTTGGGCTTGGATTTTTGTCGCCTTTGTTCTACCTGATCGTCAATAGTTTCTCTCATTTTGCGATCAGCAGCGTCCATAGCAGAATACTTAAAACGGTTGATTATGCCACTGAAGAAGTTGCTAAAGAATCTTTCAATTTCCTGCATAATTTAATACCTCGGTATTTAAAGGTAAATTCTTGACTCTACATTGGTCTTGGATTTTCTAGTGGAAGGAAGTTGGAAATAAAATTCTAACCTTTGACCAATGACTGTATAAAACAGTCTCATTAATTAAATCAGTATTGTTGAGATTTCCGAGATTGAAACGCGGTAGGCACCCATCTATTCTATTCTGTCCGAGGTAATAAATGTGGCAAATTGGACTTTGGACAAAAATCAACAATCATTTCTCAAATTGGGATCACCGAAACAGTGCTGAGTGCTGTACGCGAATAGCGGGGCGTTTAGTCCGTAACGAGTGCTAAGTAAAAAAAAAGTAATAATTGCACTTCATTAGGACTTACGCAAAACTATAGGGCGTAGGGGTAATCCATGAATTGCCCCTACCGGAGAATAAGGGTTTTGGCTATTTTTTGCGTAAGTCCTATTCATTTCAGAAGGTCTGAGAGCAACTGCTTAAAAGTCATGGAAAAAGAAATAAATATTTGTTTCGTTAGCGTAGCGGCACGAAGTGCGATGTGTAGCGCATATTTAATACGTCCAAGATCAATCCCCTAGATTTATTATCTCTCTTGGTTACTCAGCACTCAGTACTAAGTAGATGGACAAAAATATTTACAGTCATTGCGAGCGAAGCGTTCGCGGAGCGTCTTTAAGAGTTGTAATCCTAACCCTTGCGATTGCTACCCTGTGGGTTCTCCCAAGGAGTACATTCCGCTTTGCTTCATTCGCAATGACATTGTGTAATTAATTCTGTCTGACTACTTATCAGGGTCTACATTGAGCGATCGCAACCTTGCCTTTAATTGTTCTATCTGCAATTCTGCCTGTTCTGCTCGTTGACGTTCTTGTTCTGCTCGTTGACGTTCTTGTTCTGCTCGTTGACGTTCTTGTTCTGCTCGTTGACGTTCTTGTTCTGCCAGTACTTCTGCTTGCTGCCTTGCCAAAACTTCCTGCCCCAAAGCCTCTGCCAGTTCATTAGGGATGAGTAATTTTTCCCCAGTATCTTCTCGATAAAACCCAATTAGCCTTCCCTCAATTACCAAACGCAGTTGTAGCGGTTCACTGCGTCCATCTTGTATAGATTCGTAGATTTCTCCCCGCAGGCGATAGCCACGTAACTGTTGTTCTACCCACTCGCCTTTAGGGTCAAATAGCCAGTATTCTTTAACACCTAGCTGCTCATAGAGGGTCTTTTTGAAGATTTCATCTTGTCCTTTAGTACCAAAGGATGTCATTTCAAAAATAACTGTGGGTACTTGACCCTCTTCCCAGATTTTAAAGTTGTCTCGACCACCGGGTGCAACATCAAAAATCACCATCACATCTGGGGCTACCCGCAACTTGGGAAAACCTTGTGCATAGTAAAGAAATTGATTTCCTAATACTGTTGCCTGACGATTTGCCAAATACTGTTTCAGGACTTCTAAGGTAGTTAGTAAAGCATAAAGGTGGTCGTAGGTTTCTGCCACTGGTTGACCATCAGCACTGGGGTAGAATATTTCTGATTCGACACTAACAGGTAAAGTAGCCGTCATGGTTGTAAAATCAGCGCTACGAGATTATTGTAAAACAACTCTAGTTCTTCCTAACTTGAGATGTCCAAGCTTTTCAAAATATAACTAGATAACTCGCAAAATCCATCACCTTCGGCAGCATTGGTAATATAAGCAGGGTGATATTTCAACTGATTCATATATTCCAATACGTTGACCACGCCTACAGAAACAGGAAAATAACGCCGATCGAATAAACTTTCGTCATTGGGACTATCGCCAACAGTGACAATTTGTTCTGACGAGTACTGGGGTAAATATTCGCGCAATACTTGCAACAATCCCACAGCTTTGTCTTGTCCTTGGGATTTAATGTGGCACTGCACATTGCTATAGGTAAATCCCCAAGCCATTTGTTGACAAAGACTATCTAGGGTTTGTAGTTCATCTTGACTCAAACCAGCTACATCAAAAGTCCAGTCGGTGACACGAAAGCGATTATCAGCAGATTCTTGGATTTGAGGAAATTTAGTTTGTAAATTCTCAAAAGTCGTAGCCAAGTGCTGGCGATGTTTGGCTAAATCGGAAATAGGTGTTAATACTACTGGTTTGTGATTCCCAGGTGGAAAGTACAAACCACCATTTTCTGCGATCGCACCTGCCACTGGCATCAGGCTACTCAATCCACTCACCCACCCGGCAGAACGCCCTGTTACAATCAGCACCTTAATGTCAACTGCCGCTAAATCCTCTAAAGCTTGTAGCAGTGGGGTAGTAAATTTTCCTCGTCTAGTTAGCGTGCCATCCATATCTGTGGCTATCAGACGAATATTGCTAAAGCTTGTAGATGAAACGTCAGACAGGGCAGGGACGTTCTGGTGTCTGGACATACGCAGTTTGTAAAAAGCTGTTAAAAATATTAATCATACAGCAAGATGGCATTGAAGATTTGGGCATCCTAAACATCAGGAGTCAAGTTTTTCAGTTTCCAACCATGCCTACTTCGATGTATCTTGCCCAATCCTCAGGATTAAAGCCTAAAAAGGCATCCCAGGAAGTGCCAGCAAGTAATCCTCCAATACCACCATTATTGGTGTTAACCTCTGGAGGACTGGCTTTCGCTGTGATTGCTTTAATTGTCTATAGTAAGCTCCAGAAGGATAAGCTGGAGAAAAAACTTAAGTTTGAACAATTCCGGGCGCGAGAATTAGAAAAAAAGTTTAAGCTGGCGCTGGAAACGATTCGCAAAATGGAAACTAATCCCGATTTGGTCAACTCACGGGACTTTAACCTAGATTATCTGCGAATGCGGATGTCAGAGGAGGTGTTTCATTTTGCAATCCTTAATCAAGTTAAGATTCAGATCAAAGAAAAAGTTACTCAAGCCCTGCGGCCAAATCAAGCCCAACTTGGATCTGTCGGAATTGCTAATAGCGCTGGACGGCAGGTAGATGAAATTTTTGATGTAGAGTATGAAACTGGTAGTCCAGGAAATTCTGCTAAACGAGTGCTGTTCCGCATTCAAGTCCGGTTAATGAAGTTACCAACGCAAGCAACTTCTGCAACTATTAGTCAAATTATTGACTGTATAGAAACTTACCTAAGTCCCATAGAAGATGAAGATAGTTGGCAACCAACAATTCAAGGTCGGATTGCTACTATGCATTGGGATCAAAAGGCTAAACCCACGCCTCTGCTGGTTCTGGAGCAATCAAATGAAGGCGTGAATGTGACCTTCCGTACTAGTCGCCAACCAAATGCCCCAACTCCGCCGAACCAACCTGGAATGAAAAAATCAAGCTCGGCTAGACAATAAATTATGCCTGTCATTGGTCATTTACAAAGGACAAATGACTCTAAATCGGTGCATTTGAGGAATTACGGGTTAAAAGACCATCTTCCATTTCTACGATGCGATCGGCTATGTCTAAAATGCGGTTGTCGTGTGTCACTAATAAGATAGTGGTTCCCTGATTTTTGGCTAGACTCTGCATTATTTCTACAACATCGCGTCCTGATTGTTTGTCTAATGCTGCTGTTGGTTCGTCTGCTAGCACCAGTGGGGGATGATTCACTAAGGCGCGAGCGATCGCAATTCTTTGTTTCTGTCCACCAGAAAGATTATCTGGGTAGTAATCAACTCGTTCTTCTAGACCAACAGACCCCAGCATGGCTTTTGATTTAGCCATTGCTTCTGTTTGAGAAATATTATCATTCAACTCTACCGCCATCTGCACATTTTGCTTCGCAGTCAAGAACCCTAGTAAATTGTGAGCTTGAAAAATATAACCGATCTTGCGTCGCATTTGTACCAATTTGTTTTGACTAACACCAACAAGTTCTTCACCTAAAAATTTTAAACTTCCCTCTTGTACAGACCGCAAACCACCAATTAAGCTCAGTAATGTGGTTTTACCAGAACCTGATGGCCCGGTCATAATTACAATTTCACCAGGATAAATTTCTAGGTTAATATCAAATAATATCTGTTTTCTCAATGCGCCTTTGCCATAGTAATGATTAAGATTCTTGATGGCAATTACAGGTTCTTTTTCTATCATGTTTCTATTAGCTGTAAGTTGGACTTTCAAAAATTAAGTTTTCTTAATTGTCAACTATAAAGTCTATCTATTAATTTTTAATTAATATTAAATTAATTAAAAAATATCTGCTGGATCTGCGGAACGTAATTTTCGGACTGCGATCGCACCGGAAATAATGCACATCAGCATAGTCAAAATTAAAACCATTACGGCACGGTCAAAACTCATAAAAACTGGTAAAAGTGTTGCATCTCTGGCACTTTGATACATAAATAAAGCAAAAACTATTCCAGGGAAGTATCCTAAAATGGCTAATAGCAAAGCCTCTTGAAGAATTACGGTTAATAAATAGTTTTGTGTATAGCCTATTGCTTTAAGAGTAGCGTATTCAGCTAAGTGATCTGCGACTTCTGTATAAAGGATCTGATAAACAATCACAGTTCCTACAATGAAACCCATGACAGTCCCTAATGTGAAAATAAATCCAATAGCTGTACTGTTTGCCCAATAATTACGTTCAAAATCAATAAATTCCTGCTTGGTTAAAACATTTACCTCTTTAGGTAGATATTGTCGTAGTTCTTGAGCAACAACTTGAGCATCTGCTCCCGGTTTTAATCTAATCAGCCCAATATCAATTAATCCTTTTTGACGATTACTGAATATTCGTAGAAAGTTAATATCACTCGTAATTAAATTACCATCTGCACCGAATGATGCACCTAATGTAAATAGTCCCTCTACTTTAATCCGCCGCCTTCGGACTTCTGCTGTTACAGTCTTTCCTTGGCTAAAATTAGCAACAATAGGCCCATACTCTACCCGAGAAGAACGGTCAAATAAAACTACATCAGGGAGTTTGAGTTTATCTAAGTTCTCCTGAACACCAGGTAAGTTAACTATATTAGTTTCTGGGTTCATTCCAAAAATTAGAATACTACGAGGACGGCCTGTTATGGGATTTTTCCAGATTGTAAAGTCCAAATATATAGGATGTACTGATTGTACTGCGGGTAACTCTAAAGCTTTATATAAACGTCTTTGAGAAAAGCTCCTCATCGCCAAAACAGCGCTAGATTGATTATTAATTAAGACAATATCACCTTGCAAGCTGTTATGAAATCGAACGTTACTATAATATAAGGCATCCCGGAAGCCGAGTTGCATAAACATTAAAATATCAGCAAAAGAAATTCCTGCTAAAGCCACAGCTAGGCGAGTTTTTTCTCTTGTCAGTTGTAGCCACGACAGAGGTATTTTTTGATTCATTTTATAGGTATCCAAGCACAGCTATTATTTACAGCAGAGTTCAGAATTTAGTCGTCAAAAACCAGATGTAGCAAGTTTTAATATCTGGCTTTGAAATTTAGGTTATCTACCTAACTTAATTACAAGCTGCTGTAATTTATCAGGCATCCATAGAATATTTAAAGTTGACAAAACAGCCTAGATAAGAATATTTTCAATTCAAAGTATCAAATCAGAAATTGATATTACTGCTCATCCATAACTTAACTAGTTATTAATTTCAACAACAACTTTAGCGTAAGTTAAACCAGAAACTTTTTGGCTATCTTCTGGAGGCAAAGCAATTTTAACTTCTACGACTCTGGCATCCACATCTGCTGCTGGATCTGTATTTAGCACGTCCTTTTTACCAATTTTTCTGCCAACTTCAGTGACAGTTCCCTTCAATTCGCCGCTAAATGCTCCATTATCGCTGCTGATAGTGGCGTTTTGACCAATTTGCACTTTACCAATACTGTCTTCGGCTACTTCAGCAATCACATACATTTGGCTAGTTTGGCCAATTTCAGCAATACCATTTGCACCTATGGCTTCGCCTGACTTGGTGTAAACTTTTAAAATCTCTCCAGCAATTGGTGCTTGAACGTAGCTTAACCTTAGCTGTGCTTCAGCTTTTCTGACATTTGCGATCGCATTACTAACTTGAGCTTGCGCTACTTGCACATCGGTAGGACTAACGTCCATAAGTCTGCTTAGTTTGGCCTTTTCTTCATCGATTTGTCTTTGCAAAGTTGCTAAAGTTTTGTCACGGTTAACTTTGGCTTCGATTAGCTGCTGTTGCAAAGTTGCTAAATTTTGTATTTGGTTAGCTCTAGCTTCAGCAAGTTGCTGTCGCAGTGTTGCTAATGTCTGCTTTAGCGTAGCTTGACTTTCAGCCACCTGCTGATTAGAAGTTACTGCACTCAAACGTCTACTATCCCGCTCTTGTTGAGAAATCGCACCTTCTTTGTATAAAAAATCATAGCGTCCAGCATCAACTTGGGCATTACGCTGTTGGGCTTGGATACGTGTAAGCGTTGCTCTGAGAGCTTCTTTTTGCCCACTGAGTTCAGCTTCCAGGCGATTTACTGTTGCTTGTTGGACAAGTTTATCTCCACTTAACTGGGCTGCAATTCGCGCGATCGTTGCTTGTTGACCATCCCTTTCGCCAACAAACTGGGCTTGTAAGCGAGCAACAACTGCTCTTTGAGCTTGAATATCTCTTGGAGATCCAGCCCGAACTTGTGCTAAATTCGCACGGGCTTCTTGCACTTTGGCTTTCGCCTCTTCTAATCCGGCTATTTGGGTATCGCGGTTGTCCAAAATTGCCACAATTTGGCCTTGCTTTACTTGTTCACCCTCTCTCACCAGAAGTTGCTGAATTCGTGACGATGGCGATAATCCTGATGATGGGGCGGACAATTTAACAACCTCGCCTCGCGGTTCCAAACGCCCTACAGCACTAATGCTATTGGTAGATGGCATTACGGGTACGGATGTAGTGAGTTTTCTCAGCTGCTCGATTTTGGCTGTACCTAGTATCCCAGCCGCGATTACTATTGGCACAGCTACAGCTATACCCCACCAAATCTTAGGTTGTTCTTGATTAAGTGCCTGCTCACTTGGCTTTGGCTTTTCAGTCACCCTTGACATAGTATGTTGCCCGTTTACCTGAATTGTGCTGATGGAAGTAAAAATAAAAGGGTTTTTAATCAACAGCCAGCTGCTTAGGACAAACAACAGTGCTTTAAAGCTGGGTATGGCTTAAAATCCATTGCGTGATGAATGCTCAACACTATGGTTTTGCAAAATGGTGTTTTCTATAGCAGACGCTCGTACCCTGCAGGTAGCCGCTATGCGTCTATGTATGCAATACATTGACCTCACTTCCATTCCTCTTGCCTTTTAGGAGAGAAGAATGGAAGCTTACTTACTTGGGGTTAGGTCTGTATTGAAACCGAGAAGCGCTATAGTAGCTTGCTATTCAATAACTCTGAGTATTATTGAGACATGAGTGCAATGGGAATTGGCAGAATTCACAAACCTAGATACAGAGACGTGATACATCATGTCTCTACACAAAATCCCAAAATGGTATGATGCGATACTGTACTGCTACATCAACCACAGCTAGAGTTGTCACAAAATTGACAAAAATAGACTGTTGCCTTTTTTGGATACAATCTTGCTACAAAAGTTAGTCTTCCTTAAGTGAATGAATGATTAACTAACTAAAAAATATCTATCAACTTGAGCATTCCTAACATCAGAGTTTCCTTAACTTTCTGGTCAATGAGTTAGCTGTCTCTAGTTGCTTGCACTTACCAAGACAACCAACCATTTTGTGATATTTGCTTCAAAGACCTGACTACTCTCTCTGTTGGCGTTTTGGGACTCCATTAAACTCTCGTTGAATGAATTCTACATTTATCTGTGACGCGAAAACGTAACAGAGCCTACAGATGGGGAGATGGGGGAATGATTAAGTTGGAAGGTCGAATAAAACTGTGGTCATATAATTTTCTGCCCAAGCTGGGCCAAAGGCTTTTTCTAGTACGCGGCGAGTTTTATCGTTTTGCTGCTGTTTGGTGCAGTAGTTTTGTTGTCCAGCGAGATTTTGTGTAACTTGTTCAACTGAAACAGGATGTGAGGTGATCGCTTGGATACAATGAATGTCTAAAAATTCTCGCACCCGCGACAGAAACATTGCTTCTTCTTCTGGGGAACCGGGGCGCACAAAGATGCAAAAATCCGAAAAAATATTTCCCCATTCTGGTAATTCACGGGGTTGGAAAAAGTTAAGCACTGGTAGCTGTGCCAGTGCAGTAGTATAAGATTCTGGTAAGGTGCGCTCTAATTGGATAGGAGAAAGGTCTGCGATCGCTGCACTAATTTGACCTCTACCCCCAACTAAATCGCAACCAAACATCGGCAGGTTGTATTCTGGACGGGGAAACATGACGCAGTGCAAAATATCCAGCATATTTCCGATTTTTGCCAGTTCCAAGTGCATCTTCCGAAACTGGGGCGTTTGATAACAGCGATTTTCAATCGTCAGTCTTTCGCCTTCTAGTCTACCTTCCACATACCCCAACTCATCAGGCAAATGGTAGGGCGATAGATCCAGGTGCTGATGCCAAGCTGCCTCAATACAATCAGCTAGCTGACGAATTAGGGGATGTTGTTGCTCACGCAGCGAGGGCATAGAAGTAAATGACATAAGCTAGTTGGGAATGCGAATCTAATGCCCAGTCTACAACCTGTCGTGCCACACCTGTTGTGGTCTGCAATATAAGCAAACAGTTCCACACAGCCAACGTAAAGTTATACGACAGATGCTTTTCACAAAGATTATTTATTTTGTAGTCTAGGTTACAGAAATAATTTTAGATTAGCCCACTTGTGAAGGCTAATAGAAAGCTATGAAACTAGATTCTCATAGACTAGATTTTGCTGTGCAATCAAGAAGGCAGAATCTGGAAGATTTAAATTGGGTAAAACTTTTGCAACTTCCTAACCCCTTTAGTTTTGATGAAGCACTTTTATTATGTCCGGTTTCAGCAGATGAGTGGCTAGCCTGGATTCCAGATCATGGGGAGGCGATACTCAATATTAGACATTTTTGCTACTAAATATTTTTGTACAAGTTTACTATTTGACGTTTGAAAATATATGTAGGGTGTGTTATCGACAGCGTAACGCACCATTTATAAACATAAGTTCGATAAACTTCTTCCTGCCTTTAACTTGCGTTTAAATTTGTCCCTCTTCGACTGGGAGAGAGACGGTTCTGCGTAATAAAACCAGGGAGAGGTTTCAATATTTAAGATAATTAGGATGTTAGTAAATGAGCCGTCGGATTCACGTTTTATAAGAATTTAGTGCGTTATGACGTTCCGTCTAACACACCTTAAAATACCTAATTTTTTCATAAATCAAATCAGATTTTTATAGAATTAAGTAAGTTGGCGAAATTAAAGCTAACTGGCTAAGGCTGTCCTTTGTCATTGGTCAGTAGTAAGAGTTTTAAGCCTATTTACGTTTCGTAACATACTTGGTTTTTTTCACGCCAACTTACTTATCTCAGTGATAACTATGTGAAAAACCTTTCCTAATTAAATAGAATGATACAGCTTGTTGCAGAGCATTGCCGAAAAATTCCAACTTATCTGGTGATTTGATTCACAACAGATGTACTCTGAATACGCCATTTACCTCGTTCTCGCATCAAGTCATACCGAACTCTCAATTTATCGTTAGAAGAGTTTTTAAACTGACCATTTTCATATAACTGCGTCACTTCTTTGACCGTAGCTTCTACTGCGGCACGATCTGCGAATAAACCAATTTTCTCAACAGATTCTATCTTCAAACTATGGTCGAACTTGCGGTAGCGATTGTCTAACCTATTTTGTTGAGCAATCAACCGCCATTGAGATAAAGCTGAACCAGTTAAAATTTGCTCTAAATTATTAATCTCATGATTTGGCCCTAAAGCTACGGCTTTGGTAGATAACCAAGTGTAAATAACTTTTTCTGCCTCTGCACTTGTTAAAGGGCCTTCTTCTAATTCTGGTTTTCTATTTGGATTGGGAATAGGTAGCGGTGGTTGGTTTATTTGTACAAACAACTGTAGATCGGGCGGAGAAGGTTGAGGAAAAAACAGATTTTTTAACCATCCAAAAGTTGTTGTAGCTAATACCCAGAAAACTAATATGCTCACCAAAGAAATAAACACTCTCCATACCAGCCGTGTTTTCCCTTCTATGGTGTTCGCAAAAGTTCGCCGCCGTCGGGGACGACGAGAATGAGGACGATTATCTGGTATACGCTCTCGGCTAGCAGATGGAGTGGGTTTTCTCCGCCTACGCTTTTGGTTATGACCAGATGCAGCACTCTTAGCTGAACCGTTCAAATGCTGATTAGTACCTCTGCTCATCCTTTCAGCAGCAGGAACCTCTGATTTTACACTTCCCGACGAATTCCATATATGTGGTGAGAAGTTTGGATATTCAGACGTTTCTTTTGTTGGTGTTTCTGGCAAATCTGGGTTAGGTACTCTGCTGTGATTAAATGACGCTGAAGTCTTAGTTGAATTGTTATGAAAATGAGTATTCTTTGCCTTAGCCTGGGGAAAATACTGGGGGTTAATTACAGCCCATTCATTAGTTGTTTCGGCATCAGTTGGCAGTGCTTCTAAATAAGCTTGCACCTGTTGGTTAGCAAAATAATCTTTTAAAAAAGCTTGCTGGTTTGCTAAATCTCGAAAATGGGGAAAGACTTCGTATTGCAGCCACTGTTCTGCATATAAACACAGCCCTGGTAACAAATCTGGAGAGTCCTGAGATTTTTCCCGAATAAAAGCTAAAGCTTCGTACTCCTGACTAAGTTCTAAAACACGAGTTGCTTCTTCAGTTTGCCCCAATAGTAAGGCACATAGCGACTGTTCTAAATGTACATCTTGGCGCTTGCCCAGACGCACGAGCATTTGTCTTGCTTGACGAATTAAAGCAGGTTGCCGTTGAGCAAATCCTCGCGCTATCAAGGCATAAACAGCTAAGTAAGTAGCAACAGCAGAAGAACGTTTGCTTTGAGCTTCAAATAACTTGTGCTGTTCTGCAACTGTTAAGTGGTTGCGTAACTGCTGGATAAATCGCAGAAAGTCATCTATGTTTAAACCCGATTCATCATTGTTCGTGCCATCAATCCCGCCACGATCTTCTAAGAGATTTTGCAATAATTCTAAGCCTTGGCTTCGTTCGGCAGTCTTTTCTTGAGGTAATGCGAGCAACTCCAAAATTCGATATGGCCGCAATTTGTAAAGATCAGCCTGAATTTCTGCCTGGATACTGGAGAACAAACCTTCGCGTACTAGCAGTTCTTGACCAGTTTCTAGGGATATAGCGGCATTTTCGTAGTGACCTTGCTGCCACTGTTCCCGACCTAATTCTAGACAGGCAAGGGCAACAGTGAGAACAACATCTGGGTGTTCAGCACTTTCATAAATTTCTTCGTCTGCTAACTTATTGCTCTTTCTTGCACTTGTAGCACTATTTTTATTTACCAGGTACGGACGACCTAGTTTCAGTACAAGTTCGTATTCCCCCAACTCTTGCAAAATTAATAAAGCGCCAACTAATTCGTCTTGGGTAATTTCGATACCAAGACTCTGAGTATCACTACCCCTTTTGGTGCTTTCTGTACGATTTTCCTGTGCTACTGCGGCAGCAGCAAGGTTATCAGGGTCATAGGCGTGGGCAAGATAAAGCTGATCGTAGGTACTGCGTTGTTTTGGATCTGATAAAACCACGTAAGCTTCTTCTATGAGTTGTTTACGAGAAGAAATTGCTGCCTGAGAATACTCACGTCGTGGCAATTGTACAATGCGATCGCTGTATGCCTGTCGCAATTGTTCTTCACTTGCCGCTAACGGTAGTCCTAAAATTCGGTAGTAATCTAGCGGAATTCGCACAGCCTACTTCCCCTGCACCGTGATCAACATAATTCACCTAGAGCTTTCCAGGCCTGTAAAACCGTGCCATAAAAATGCCGTATAGAATTTACTCTACAAGTGTATATTGCAACAACTCGTTTTGTAACTTCCCGAAATTTTGAGTCACATTCTAGTACTAATTTTTTGCTTTCGCCTAGAAAGCCTCAATTGTTTGTCTTAATTCTTAGTATTTTTGTTTAACACGACTATTATCAGCCTTCGATACCACAAACCACAACTACCGCTTTTAATCACGGCATAAATGTTGTGGTTGCAAGAATCTATTGAAATTGATTTTTTTGGGACTTTCCCAGTATGGAGTAACAAAAATACTACTATTGGGGATTGACCCTGATAACAGGAGAACAAAGATAATATCATAATTAATCTTTAATTACAATTACCTATTTGGGTATATGGACTTTTGCTTCATTTTTTCTAAATTGTTAATGGATATGCAGAAAGCAGTTTATCTTGATTGCTAGTCTATGAAGGGGAATAGTGAGAGAGAAAAACCCAAAGCGACATATATTGTCGTTAGAGTCAAATCCTCACGGGGTATGGGCTGAAAAGTTAAAAATCAAAAATTAAAAATTCAGCTATTCCCTAAGACCCTTTTTTGGTGCATAAATAAAGTTTGATTGTTGAGTCTTACAAACGCTAGCCTGTTAAAAGCCGAGGTGTTATCAGACCAACTTATTTAAGACCATAACTTTAAGTTGTACAACAGGGATACTCAAAAATAATGGTTCAAGAGCGTACTTTACCCACATTTAATCCTGCTACTACGCAAATTACTAAAGAAGAAGGGTTATGGTTGTATGAGGATATGGTTTTAGGGCGCTTGTTTGAAGACAAGTGCGCTGAAATGTACTACAGGGGCAAAATGTTTGGTTTTGTCCATTTGTACAACGGTCAAGAAGCTGTTTGTACAGGTGTTGTACAGTCAATGCGACCGGGTGAAGATTACGTTTGTAGTACTTACCGCGATCACGTTCATGCTCTGAGTGCGGGAGTACCAGCAAGAGAGGTAATGGCAGAATTATTTGGCAAAGCCACAGGTTGCAGCAAAGGGCGCGGTGGTTCCATGCACATGTTTTCTGCCGAACATCGCTTGCTGGGTGGCTATGCTTTTGTGGCTGAGGGAATTCCTGTAGCAGCTGGAGCAGCTTTTCAAAGCAAATACCGCCGCGAAGTGCTGGGAGATAAAAATGCTGACCAAGTGACAGCTTGCTTTTTTGGCGACGGTGCAGCTAACAACGGTCAGTTTTTTGAGACACTAAATATGGCAGCCCTCTGGAAACTGCCAATTCTTTTTGTAGTCGAAAATAATAAGTGGGCCATTGGCATGTCTCACGAACGAGCCACTTCCCAGCCAGAGATTTATAAAAAAGCCAGTGCATTTAACATGGTGGGCGTGGAAGTAGATGGCATGGATGTTCTAGCAGTCCGAGCCGTCGCTCAAGAAGCCGTCGCTCGTGCCCGTGCGGGTGAAGGCCCAACATTAATTGAGGCGCTTACCTACCGCTTCCGTGGTCACTCCTTGGCTGACCCAGATGAAATGCGGAGCAAAGCTGAGAAAGAGTTTTGGTTTGCCCGTGACCCAATTAAGAAGCTGGCAGCTTATTTGCTGGAACAAAATCTAGCGAATGAGGCAGAAATTAAAGCTATTGATCGTAAAATTCAGGATGTAATCGACGAGGCTGTCAAATTCGCCGAAAACAGCCCTGAGCCAGACCCCAGCGAGTTATATCGTTTTGTTTTTGCAGAAGACGAGTAAATTCTGGGGACTGGGGACTGGGTATTGGGATACTGGAAAGATTTCCCAGCCCCTAATCCCTAATCCCCAGTCCCCAATCCCTAATCCCAGGACTAAAATTTGTGTTTAGCATTGCAGTTCAACAGCAACAGTACAAGACGTACATTCTTTCTGATGAAGCCGCTAGTTCTCAATTGGAAGTAGTACCAGAACGCGGTGGTATCATCACCCGTTGGCGCATTCAAGGACAAGAAATTTTCTATTTGGACACTGAACGCTTTACTCATCCTGATTTGAGTGTCAGAGGTGGGAACCCAATTTTGTTTCCTATTTGTGGCAATCTCCCAGATAATACTTACATACATAATGGTCAAAAATATACTCTCAAACAACACGGTTTTGCCCGTGAATTACCGTGGAAAGCAACAGAACAAGAAACTGGAGATAAAGCTAGTCTCACTGTTGTTCTTGATAGCAATGAGCAAACTAAGGCAGTTTATCCTTTTGATTTTCAACTGGCTTTCACCTACGAACTTCAAGGTAATACCCTAGAAGTTCGCCAGCAGTATAAAAACTTATCATCCACACCAATGCCCTTTTCTGCTGGTTTCCATCCCTACTTTTTGTGTGGTGATAAAACTCAGCTAGAGGTTGAAATTCCTTCTAAGCAGTATCAAGACAATCAAACTAAGGAAATTCACTCTTTTGACGGCAATTTTGACTTTAGCCGTGATGAAATTGATTTTGCCTTTGGACAGCTAACTAGTAAAGCGGCCACTGCGATAGATCGCAGCCGGAAGCTAAAACTCACCTTGGATTATGATGACTTCTCTACCTATCTGGTATTTTGGACAGTCAAAGGTAAAGAATTCTACTGTCTAGAACCGTGGAGTGCCACCCGTAACTCTCTCAATACTGGTGATAAGCTGACTGTGTTAGCACCAGGAGCTAGCCATACAGCATCTATAAGGTTGACTGCTAATTTTTTCTAAACCCCTTTACAAATCTATAGATGTATATGCTATGATTGCAAGGTTGCGAAATGCAGCGAAAGGGTCGCTAACTCAACGGTAGAGTACTCGGCTTTTAACCGATTAGTTCCGGGTTCGAATCCCGGGCGACCCATATAAAGGTTCAAGTAACACTTGCCTCTGCTTTCATATCAAAAGCAGAGGTGATTTTTATCGATGAAGGCAGGAGGCAGCAGGAAAACTGCGCGAGGCTCATGGAGCAGACTCACTCAAGCGTTGCTATACCGTACCACCTAGTGGAAGCAAGCTACGTGGAGCGTTGCCCCTACAACGTTTAGTTTGTGTAAGTCCTATTTTTAAATCCAATCGCTCTGGAGAACAAAAATTTTCGGTTAAGCGATCGCTTATCTTACCCAAGGAAGTGCGATCGCCCATTATAATATCTGTTAGTTAGCAGATGTGTGAATTTGGTCATTTGCCCGCGCTTTGGGTCTTTTTATTAAATTCAAATTTCACATTGGTGAGTTTTTCTGATACTTCCCATAGTTTTTTAGCGATCGCTTGGTCTTTAGATAATTCGTTTGATTCGACTTTTATTGGATAGCCGCGTATCTCCATAAACCCATTGGGGCCGAAATATTCTGCGCCTTTTAAGCCTGCTTCGGTTGCCGCCCGCAGAGTTGGTAATGCGCCCATCGTGATGTCTTGAGCAAGGATGCCGTTGAGATATTTCACAACGCCACCCGCAGTTCTCTGCAATTCGGTTGCTGTCCAGCCCGGATGCGAGGCGGTTACAAGTGTCTCGATACCGTTATCTTTTAGCTTTCGGTCGAGTTCGTAGGTAAAATATAGGTTGGCAAGTTTGCTGTCGCCGTAGGCTTTCCATTTAGCATAACTTCTCTTTTCCCAATTCAAATCATCGAAATCTATTTTGCCTATAGTATGTGCGCCGCTCGAAACATTGACAATTCGTGAGCCTTCTGTATCAATCAAACGTTCCAAAAGCTGTCCCGTCAAAGCAAAATGTCCGAGATGATTAGTGCCGAACTGCAATTCAAAACCGTCCGTCGTTTTTGAATACGGGGGAATCATCACACCCGCATTATTAATCAGTAAATCCAGACGCAAATAATTTTTCTGAAAGTTTTCAGCGAAATTTTTAACTGATGCTAAATTCGCCAAATCAAGTTCCATCACCTTTACGTCGGCATCTTGATTCTGTTGAAGAATTTTTGCCAATACCTTCTTTCCTTTGTCCAAATTGCGAACCGCAATGATTACAGACGCTTGTTTATTAGCTAAAACCCTCGCCGTTTCATAACCGATGCCGCTGCTCGAACCCGTTACAATTGCTACCCTTCCTTTTTGACTCAGAATATTTTCCGCGTTCCATTTTTCATTTTATTTACTCCTGTTTAATTAATCGAACGTTCGTTTAATTAACTCCCAAAAAAAGAATTAATTCGTTACTGCATCCCACGCAATTTTATAGGCGGTCTCTAACATTTTTTCATCCAAAATCAAAGCACCACTAAAATGCTCTTTTATCAACCCAGTCAGAGGTGCAAAGGTAAAAGCTGTAAAAATTTCCAGGGAAATATCCTTAAAAACTTTCTCCTCTTTACCGCGATTGAACAAATCTAACATTGGCTTGAAATAGCTTGAACTTTCATCTTTGCAAATGCGGTCAACCATAGGGGAATTAGCAAATTGCTCCGTAAAAGCAAATCTGACCGGATTTTTAATCGCGTATTGATAATAATTATTCCAGATCATTTTAAAGGCTTTCTCCACCGATAGATTCTGGTTGACACCTTTCAAAATTTCTGCACTCATTTCCTGTTTCACGAACAAATATATTTTATTGAGAAGGTTTTCCTTGTTTTCAAAATAGACATATATTGTCGCGGGCGAAACATTCGCGGTTTTGGCAATTTTCGACATCGAAGTATCAGCAAAACCATTGGCAGTAATCAGTTCGATTGCCGCATCACAGATGGCTTGATTTTTTTTGTCGTCTTTGTGCCTCATAAATTCTATAATAAACGAACATTCGGTTATCGTCCAGTGAATAATTTTTGATGATAGCAATGCCTGCGGTGGTAGCAGAGCTTGTCGTACCACTTCCCTACGGAACGCTACGCGAACGTGGAAGCAAGCTACGCGCAGGGTCTTGTAGAGAAGTGCGGGCTGCGCCTACACGATCTACGCTATATTTATTTAATATTTAACCTGAGTGTCCAACAAAGACTCACATTAATTTATGTAACCTCCGCATAATTTAATCCCAAATGCAATAGTTAGGGAAAAACACCCTGATAGCATTTGTCAGAAGTTAGTGTGTTTAAGTTGAAGCGATCGCTTCGAGATGACCATTTGGGATACTAGGCTACCAGAGCTACTAGCTGTAGGGTAACTAAATCTACAGCGATACAGAGCAACGATGGTTCATAGTACAGGAGTATAGAACATAGTTATAGTAACGATGGCATAAACTTTTTCAACATAGATACACGACACTAGTTATAATTTCCTATAAGTTGAAAAAACTCTTAAGATTTAGCGTAATAAATACGCTTCTCTCAGACCGACTAGCTGACAACCACATTAGGAGGACTATCTATGGCGCTTGTACCACTGCGGCTGCTGTTGGATCACGCAGCTGAAAACGGTTACGGCATCCCAGCTTTCAACGTTAATAATTTGGAGCAGATTCAGGCAATCCTGAAGGCTGCTGTAGAGACAGATAGCCCCGTAATTTTACAAGCTTCACGCGGCGCTCGTAATTATGCTGGCGAAAACTTCCTCCGCCACCTGATTTTGGCAGCGGTAGAAACCTATCCTCACATTCCCATTGTCATGCACCAAGATCATGGGAATGCTCCTGCTACCTGCTACTCAGCAATTAAGAACAACTTCACCAGCGTGATGATGGATGGTTCTTTAGAAGCTGATGCTAAAACTCCTGCTAGCTTCGAGTACAACGTCAATGTTACCCGCGAAGTTGTAAATGTAGCTCATGCTCTAGGTGTCAGTGTTGAAGGTGAACTCGGTTGTTTGGGTTCTCTAGAAACTGGTGCTGGTGAAGCTGAAGATGGTCACGGGTTTGAAGGTACACTCGACCACTCACAACTGCTAACCGACCCCGATGAAGCTGTTGACTTCGTAGAAGCAACCCAAGTAGATGCTTTGGCTGTTGCCATTGGCACAAGCCACGGTGCTTACAAATTTACCCGCAAGCCGACTGGTGAAATTTTGGCCATCAGCCGCATTGAAGAAATTCACCGCCGTCTGCCTAACACCCACTTGGTAATGCACGGTTCATCCTCTGTACCTGAAGATTTACTTGCACTGATTAACCAGTATGGTGGTGCAATTCCTGAAACCTACGGTGTACCTGTAGAAGAAATCCAAAAAGGTATTAAGAGTGGTGTACGTAAAGTAAACATCGACACCGATAACCGTTTGGCAATTACTGCTGCTGTACGTGAAGCTTTGGCTAAAAAACCAGAGGAGTTTGACCCCCGTCACTTCCTCAAGCCTTCTATTACATACATGCAAAAAGTTTGTGCTGAACGCTATCAACAATTTGGCACTGCTGGCAATGCAAGCAAGATTAAGCAAATTTCTTTGGAAGATTTTGCTGCTAAGTATGCTAAAGGTGAACTCAACGTTGTCACCAAAGCTGCTGCTAAAGTTTAATTCTGACAACAAATAAATAGGTGCATAGTGCTGCTATGCTCCTAAAAAATTGAGGATTTTAATATTGATATAAACCGGGTATTTACCCGGTTTTTTGTTTTATTTATAAGGGTTGGGAATTGGGAATTGGGCATTGGGAATTGGGAATTGGGCATTGGGCATTGGGCAAGAATCAATAGTTGCTTCTCCCCCTTCTCCCCCTCTTCTCACCCTGCCTCCCCTGCTCCCCCCTGCCCCCTGCTCCCTGCCCCCTGCCCCCTGCCTCTTCCCCAAATCCCTAGAACACCCTATGTTGCAAAGAAGGCATTTGACGACGGACTTGTTCTAACCTAGTTGGCTTGATTTCTGCGATCGCAATTCCCGGTTTCTCTCCAGCATCGGCTAAAATTACGCCCCAAGGGTCGATAATAACGGCGTGGCCGTGGGTTAGACGACGGGCATAGTTATTCCCCGTTTGGGCGGGAGCAATGACGTAGGCGGTATTTTCGATGGCTCTGGCTTGTAGTAGTACTTGCCAGTGGTCTTTGCCAGTAAAGGCAGTAAAGGCGGCGGGAATAAAGATAACATCGGCTCCCTTATCCGCCAAATGACGATACAGTTCAGGGAACCGGACATCATAACAAATAGAAAGCCCTAAATTACCAAGTTTTTCTGAGAAATAGACGGGTGGTAGTTCCGTACCAGCCACAACAGTGCTGGATTCCCGATAGGTGTTGCCGTCGGGGACATCAACATCAAATAAGTGTACTTTGTAGTAGCGGGCAAGTTCTTGACCGCTTGGGTCGATAAGTAGAGTGGTGTTATAAACTTTGCCTGTATTGTCTACAGGAAGTGGAAAGCTGCCGCCCAAGATGGTAATTTGAAAACGTTGGGCCATTTTTTTGAGAAATTTTTCACTTTCAAGAGCGATCGCATCGCCTTGCGCGAGTTTATCTTTTTCTTCGCCCATATAGGAAAAGTTTTCTGGCAAGCCAACCAATTCAGCGCCTTGACGCACGGCAAGCTCTATTAATTCTTCTGCCTGAGCCAAATTTTTGTGTAGATCGGGCACACTTGTCAATTGAATAGCGGCGGCTAAATAAGACTTCATAGATTCAACAACGAACAGTTGATTTATGGAAGATAGATTATCAAAATATATCGCTACTTCAACATCTATGGAACTTAATTAGAAATACGTCAGCCAAGATTTTCTTTAACAGACTTATTTTATTGCTGATTTTAATCTTCCTCTAGGTTCTGGCAAACTGAGCAAGATTGGCATTAGTTTATGATCAAACCCTGATAAAAGTTACCTGCTGTGGATATTTCTATTCTCGTTCAAACATTTATCGCTGTGTTTGTCCCAGCAGATGCTGTGGGCAATATACCAATTGTTTTAGTTTTGACTAAGGGCATGATGCCAGACCAAAGAAACAAAGTTATAGATAAAGCAATTATCGTTGCGATCGCAGTTCTTTTGCTATTTGCTTTTGTTGGGCAAGTAATTTTAAATTATTTGGAAATTAGTATCGGCTCTTTGCGAGTAGCAGGAGGTGTATTGTTACTGTTAATTGCTTTGCAAATGCTGCGGGGAGAATTAGATCAGCCAATTATTGAAGAAGGACGCGATGTCGCAATTACTCCACTAGCTTTACCACTGCTAGCCGGGCCGGGGACTTTGACAACGGTGATGTTGCTGATGTCAAAATCACAAAGTCCACATATTGCTGTGGCAATGGGAATCTTAGGAGCGATGTTTATCACTTGGTTGATTTTGCGTTTAGCAAATCTAATTGACCAGTGGATTGGTGCAGAAGGTGGAGTCATTGTGACTCAGCTTTTGGGCTTTCTGTTGGCGGCGCTAGCAGTGGAAATTGGTAGTACGGGAATTAGAGAATTATTTTTGAGCTAGAAAACTCCTAAAAATATTCTGAGACTGTATACAAATGTAAACAAGTTTGAAAAACGAGAAATTCGCGCCTCTCAAACTTGTTTGTAAAAATTAACCTAAAGTTAGAACAACATTGATAACTCAAAGGGATTTTGTTACCAATTGAGTTTCAAAGATACTTTTCTAGAGTGGAAGCTAATGTACTTTTAGGTACAGCACCTACCACCATATCTACTTTTTGTCCATCTTTAAAAATCATTAATGTGGGAATACTGCGAATGCCGTACTGACTAGCAACTTGAGGATTTTCATCCGTGTTGACTTTGACGACCTTAATTTGACCTTTGTACTGTTCGGAGATTTCATCGACAACAGGAGCTACCATACGGCATGGTCCGCACCAGGGTGCCCAAAAGTCAACTAAAACGGGTACATCGCTGTCGAGTACTTCTTGCTTGAAACTAGAATCGGTAACTTGTGCGGCTGTTGACATGCCTAAAACCTTCGCCAATAATATCTGAACTTGGTGAAAATTCTACCATAGCAAAAACCTCACCTTGGGAGTCTAAGGATGTACATTTGCAAAGAAGCTCTCTTGTTTTATTTACAAACATAAGGAACCGCCCGAACAGTAGTCCGGGCGGAGTGTGGTGTGAGGAGTGAACGGAAACATTCGTCTCCGCTATCTCTATTGTAGGCGACATATCGGATTTTTCCAGCAATTGTTTAGGGGGCTGGAAAAATTTATTGGGGAATTGGGAATTGGGAATTGGGCATCGATAAAACATAGGGGGGCAAGGAAGAGGGGGGAGACTTGGGAGAGACTTGTTGAATAATTCTCCCTTTATCCTCCCTGTCCCCCTTGTCCTCCTTGTCCCCCTCATCCTCCTAATCTCCCCTGCTCCCTGCTCTCTTGCTTCTTCCCCAGTCCTCAGTCCCTAGTCCCTAGTCCCTTCACTTACCCATACCTAATTGTTGGGCTTTTTGGTAGACTTTACCTTCGGTTAATAAAGAAGGGGCAATTACAACTTCTACTTGCTGCATTTCTTTAATATTTTTGGCTCCTAAAGTGCCCATACTCGTCTTTAAGGCTCCTAAAAGATTGTGAGTGCCATCATCTAGTCCGGCTGGGCCAATGAGTATTTGTTCTAGGCTACCAGTGGTGGCAACGCGAATGCGGGTGCCACGTGGCAAAACTGGGCTGGGAGTTGCCATACCCCAATGATAACCCCTTCCTGGGGCTTCTGCGGCTCTAGCAAAGGGTGAACCAATCATCACACCATCAGCACCGCAGGCGATGCATTTACAAATGTCGCCACCGGTGATTAAACCGCCATCAGCGATAATGGGAATATAGTTACCAGTTTCCTTGTAGTAATCATCTCGTGCTGCTGCACAATCTGCGATCGCAGTTGCCTGTGGCACACCCACACCCAACACCCCACGGGATGTACAAGCAGCACCGGGGCCAATTCCCACTAGTACGCCAGCCGCCCCAGCTTTCAACAAATTCAACGTCACGTCGTAAGTCACGCAATTCCCCAACACCACAGGGATGGGCATGGAACGGCAAAATTCTGCTAAATCAAGTGGTATTACAGACTCTGGTGACAGATGTGCAGTAGAGACTACTGTAGCTTGAACAAAAAATAAATCGGCCCCAGCTTTTGCCACCGCCTCACCATATTTACTTGCACCGGCTGGAGTTGCGCTTACCGCCGCAATGCCACCTTGTTGTTTAATTTCCTGAATACGTTTTTCAATTAATTCCGGCTTTATTGGTTCGGCATAGAGTTCTTGCATCAGGGCAACAAATTCATCTTTCCCCACAGAGGCAATCCGATCTAATATTGGCTCTGGGTCAACGTAGCGAGTGTGAATCCCCTCTAAATTGAGGACACCTAATGCTCCCAACTGTGACAAACGTACAGCCATACGAACATCTACTACGCCATCCATTGCACTGGCAATTATCGGAATTTCTCGCTCAATATTGCCAATACGCCACTTAGTATCTGCCAAACTAGGATCTAGTGTTCTGTTACCAGGAACTAGAGCAATTTCATCTATTCCGTAAGCTCTACGAGCTGTTTTTCCCCGCCCAAGTTGAATTTCCACGCTTTAACTTTTATTCAAATCTGTTTAAGCTAGGGTATCAAATTGTGAGATAAGTTGGGGTGTTTTTTCCCTGAGCTACACAGATAAATTCCATTTACGCAAGTCACCACTCAAAATTTTGATGGACGCAAAGTATTCACTAAGCAACCAAATGAGCAAAAACAGTTAATTGGTTTTTATATTGTGTTGTTTGAGGGTTAATGTTGCGCTAGTTTTGCGATTGCTGTGGTTTCATGTGTCTATTATTACTTAGTTAGTATCACGATTATTGGCATTAATCCTCTTAAATTTACCTATCTTGAATTACATCAAGACGATCAAATTCCCACTGATGATTTACCGTTTATTTTTAGCTGCATCCACACCAGTGTAACCAGTTGCTATCCAAAGTATGGCTCTTGCTCCATCGCGGATAGATTTTTCGATAGATTCAGGGGGTTTTTCTGAAGGGACTGGCACTGGTTTTAAATAAATACCTCGACTACCCAAAATAATTTCGCCGATGACACAAGCCCGGCGCATGTGGAAGTCTGAAGTAATTAAATAAACGCTCTTGATACCACGAGCTTGCAAATCATCTACTAACGTAGTAAAATTAGTAACTGTATCTACGGCTTCATAATCCAGGTGTAAACGCTTGGGATCAACACCAGCTTTGGTAAAGACTCGTTGCGTGAATCTAGGTGGACTACCCCCAGTAATCCAAATTGGTATATTTGGATGCTGGCGAACAAATTCGGCCGTAAACTTCTCTCGCTCTAAACGTCTCGTTGAACCACCCAACACTACAACTGCTTGTGGCTGTACAAATTGGTTTTGTACTTCTTTGTATCCCCACCAGATAATTAGTGGTAAGACAAAAGCCATAAAACGAAAAGATTTACCTGTAAAGAGTAGCTTATTCAAGGCTCGATAACTTTTTTTACTTAGTCAAAAATTTTCTCTAGCTAGAAGAAAAACAATAGTTGATAGTAGAGTAGCAAACTCCTCAATAATCTGCCCAAAAATATAAATTTGGGTGACTTTCATGTTACAGCGCGATTAAGCGGGTTTGAAGTTTTTCCTCTAATTGATGGATTATCCTAACCTGTATCGGAAAATTCATCAAAGGGTTCTAGCACCTTGTCGAAGAACTCCATTTAGGTTATCTCGAAAATCTCTCTCCTTTTAGAAGATACTTTGAAATTTCCCCCTTCCCATGTCGGAAAGGTAGTTAGTTTTTTCGTGGGTTTTTCCAGATGACCCTTCTCGCGTCTCTACACGCTGTATTTAAATATGATTGGCATCTATCCTACTCGCTAGTTGCTGCTTCTAGCCAGATTTCCACATCATCCGCTAGCAACTTCTGTGCAGCATCTAGCATTGATGTTGCTATGTCTTTGAGGTCTTCGCGGTTGTTTAAGTAAGTTTTCAAGGCTTCCATTGGGTCGATGCTGCTACTTGCACTCAATTCAGGAATCCGGGGTCTGGCTAATTGACTTACTAATTCTGCTTGAATGGTGTAGGTGTGAGCCGGACTTAAAGCAGTATGTAGAGAGGAACTATCAATTAAATCCATCTGTTCAGAGCGGAGTTTGTAAATTAGCCGCACTACAGCATCTTGAATATCATACTTAGCGATCGCTTTCATTAACAACGCTTGCGGCTCATCTGCTTTCGAAACATCCACTTCAATGGTGCAGAAAGTCCGAACTGTTAAGGGACAAAATTCCCATTCAGCCTTTCCCCGTTCCAGTTCCAACATTACATAGCCTTTGTCTTCTTTTTCTTCACTAAAATCTACCCGCTCAATGCTTCCCGGATAAATCACCGGCGGGTTGTTAGATTTATTCAGGTTCTGGTGACGGTGGACATGTCCCAACGCTACATAATCAAAACAAGGTCGCGTTAGCAAAGATAGGGGTAAAGTAAAGCCTTTACCTACTGCTAAAAAGCGTTCTGCCCCCAAGCTAGCATTGTCAGCCATCAGGTGAGCCAAAAGGACAGTTGGCACATCGGGGTCAAGACGGCGAATTTCCCCTTCCATTACAACTCGTAAACGTTCCGTTAACAGTTCGTTGACTTCCGCCAAAGACGAACCTTCAGTCTCTTGGCGAGTCATCAGGGTAGAACGAGTCAACCAAGGGAGAGTAATTACTTGCACTTTGCCATTACGGGTTTCAATGCAGTGAGTAGTTAATGTATCACCGACAACAAACCCTGGCACTCCCAAAGTTCGGTAAATATTTAAACTCGCTCCTCCCTGTCCTTGGGAATGTTGGTCGTGGTTGCCTACCAACAATACTGTTGGAATATTAGCATCCATAAGACGGCGAAATTGGCTGGCAAAAGCTTGTTGTACATAAGGCGGTGGTGTCGCATCCGGGAAAGCATCACCACCAAATATCACCATATCAACAGCATCAGTTAGCGCTCGGTCAATACATATAGACAAGGTATTGACAAAATCTTCCAATCGTGTATTTAACCCAGTTGTAGGATTAATTCGTCCGTGGGAGAAGCCGCTTCCCATGTGGATGTCGGAAAGATGGAGGATTTTAATCATATTTGTCTTTCGTCCTTAGTCATTTATCCTTTGTCTAATACTAATGACAAATACTTCTCTACGAGAGGCTGCGCCAACGGCTTCGCTCAGTACAAGTGACAAATGACCAATGACTAATAACTAAATATGAATTCCGCATTCTGTTTTATCACTTCCCCGCCAACGTCCGGCGCGTTCGTCTTCACCTTCACCTACTTTGGTGGTGATGGGTTGGTCGCCAATGCTGGGATAACCTTTGTCGTGGAGTGGGTTGTAGATAACTCCGTGTTCAGCCACGTAAACCCAGCTATCTTGGCGTGTCCAGGTAGCAATGGGATTTACTTTCAACCGACCTTTACCATCAAATTCAAATATGGGCATATTCGCACGGGTTACTGCTTGGTCACGGCGGCGACCGGTAATCCAAGCGACGCTGTTGAGTTCGTCTAGACCCCGTAACAGTGGTTCAATTTTTGTAATGTGGTGGAATTTAGCAATGTCCGTATCCCAAAGTTTGTCGCCGTATTTGGCTTCAAAGGCTTCGCGGGTTTCTACATCTGGAGTTTTGAAAGTTTGCAAGTCCAGATTGTAAATTTCTTTGGCTTTGGCAACTAATTCTAGGCTTTCAGGGAAGTGGTGCAAGGTGTCGAGAAAAATCACAGGAACGGGATGCTTCAGTTCACTGTAAAGAATATGGGTAATTATCATGTCATCCACGTTAAAGGCGCTGGTTTGCACCAATCCCGTTGGGATATTCTCTATAGACCATGCCAGTATCTCTTTGGGAGTGGCAGTTTCAAATTGCTGATTTAATTTTTCTAAGTCAAAAGCGATCGCTTGGTTTCTAGATGCCGTAGAGACTGTCATGATAATCTTCTATTCAAATATTTCTACCTTGATTAAGATTTATTTTACTCCATAAAGGCCCATATTCCGCTCGGAGTTCAGGTATTTATTCTGTTCGGAAATTACTACATTTTGGAACTGGGGAATAGGAAGTGGGGAGGCTAGAAAACTAACCCCTCATAAGTAAAAACCGATACTTAAGTTGCAAATTAATTTTTTGTTAAGAAAATTTACGGGAATTTAAGTTTTACAGTGCTTTTATAGATATTTATACTGATTTTGATATGGTTAAGGAACTATTAAAAAAAGGGTTTTTACTTAAATGAACGATTCAAAATTCAGCAACCCGTTAGGCCAATCTATAATTATGGGCGCTTTAATGATGTTAACCAGTGTTGGCGTTATTACAATAATGAACTTTTTCTAAGATAGAAATTTCTAATTTTAGCAATAAGACTTCACATAGTCCTGCTCAAAACTGAGTGGGATTTTTATTTTTTATCTAGATATATCAGTGTATATTAATTTTCTTCTGTGACTTTCCGCTCAGAAGGATTTTTAAGCCGTGTTTCTACATTAGAGAGCTTAAAATTGATATCCGTCTAATGACTGATTGGTGCTTTCGCTCCGGCACCGCCTTTACCCAAGAATAGTAATAGAGGTAATGAGCAAAGGAACCCGATCCCTACCACTCGAAAGCAATCTGCATAAGATAAAACAGCAGCTTGAGTATTTACTGTTTGACTTAATAAAGCTAGTGCTTGTTGCTGTGCTGTTGCCGCATCCATACCTTGGCTTTGAAGTGCCCCATTGAGCAAATCTAGACGTTGATTGGTTTCTGGGTCATAAGGGCTAAGTTTTGCTAACAAGATAGCTCGATGAAAAGTTTGTCTTCGGTCAAGCAGAGTGGTAAGTAGGGCAATGCCGATACTGCCACCTAGTTGTCGAGTCAGGTTGTAGAAACCAGATCCAGCAGAAACATCTTGTTTAGGTAGCGGACCTAAAACTGCCAAACTCAAAGGCAGAAACATCAACACAGTAAAAGCCCCACGCCATACCAATGGCCAAAATAAATCATCTGTGCCCGTTTGTGGGGTAATTGCTGCTAGTTGAAACATAACTCCAGATGATCCAACAGCGCCCATTGCAATTAAAAATCGGGCATCAATTTTACTGGACAGCTTGCCTAATAGAACCATAACGATCGCAGACGCTAAAGCACCAGGCGCTAACAATAGTCCTGTCTGCGTTGCCGTAAAGTGCAGTACACTCTGAGCAAATATCGGCACAGCAAAGAGTGTGCCATAAAGCCCCATACCCACTACTGCTGAGAGAACGCTTCCCGCAGCTAAAGAACGGTGACGCAAAACTCTCAAATCAACGGCAGGATGGGCTATTTTCAACTCATACCAAATAAATAGCCCTAATCCGATAATACTGGCGATCGCTAACATGGTGATGAAACCGGAGGAAAACCAGTCTTCTTTCTCTCCTTCTTCTAACAAAGTTTGCAGACAGCCGATCGCAATAATCAAAAACCCAATGCCGAACCAATCGACGGATTGGCTTTGTGTCTCGCTTTTGTCTTTGTCTTTGGGCAAAAACATGAAGGACATTGCTACTGCAACGATGCCGAAGGGAATATTAACAAAGAAAATCCACCGCCAGCCCAAACCATCTACCAAGAATCCCCCTAAAGTCGGGCCGATAGCTGGGCCAGCAATTACACCTACTCCAAAAACTGCCTGTGCCAAACCCTGTTCAGCAGGTGGAAAAGTCTCGAACAAAATTGCTTGGGCTTTAGCTAGCAACCCGCCACCACATAAACCTTGAAGAATTCGGGAAATAACTAGCATCGGTAAATTGAATGCTAACCCACATAAAACCGAGGCTAGGGTAAAGCCAATCAACGAGAAGATAAAGTAAGTTTTGCGTCCAAAGTAATCTCCCAGCCATGCAGATAAGGGAATTAAGACGACATTTGCGATCGCATATCCAGTTACTACCCAACCTACCTCACTGACAGTTGCACCCAAACTGGCTTGGATATCCGTCAGGGCAACGTTAACAATACTAGTATCAATTACTTCTAAAATTGCACCAAGAGAAGCTGTCAAAGCGATCGCCCACTTCAATGGCCCGTGGACATAACCAAATTGATCAAAACTAGAACGTTTAATGTTGGTAGCCATTGTCAGAGCGATTCCCAAAGCAAAAATTATATATCTTACTATATACGCTACGGTAGCGTATCATATAAGAATGGTCAAGAGAGACTTCAACGAAAAGCGGCAGAAATACTTATGCTAAAGATGGATAGTCATTTTTGCTGTTTTCGTGCATGAAAACTGGGTAGTAGGGCTTATTCGTTTCCCAGATGGTACGTTCTATACCCAAAGGTAGAAGCAAATTGCCAAGAAGATATTTCTTGGGGATGATATTTTTATGAGTAACCAAATCAACAGCCCTTCTGGACGACCACGCAGCATCCACGCCGACCAAGCGATTCTGCAAGCGACCTTAGATTTGCTTGCAGAGGTAGGATATCAGAGCATGAGTATAGAAGCGATCGCTTCTCGTGCTGGAGTCGGTAAAACAACCATCTATCGGCGTTATACTTCCAAAGAAGAACTAGTTGCAGACGCGATAGAAAGTTTGAGAGATGATTTAGCGATCCCCGATACTAGCAGCTTTTGGGGAGACATGGATATTTTGATCGAGAATGCCGCCAAAAAGATAGATAGTCCCCTTGGTCGTCAGACACTTGCTTTGATAATTAGTACAGCGTCTAGCAATCCTCAGTTTGCAGAGGTTTACTGGACAAAATATATAAAACTCCGACGTGAAGCATTTTCTAAAGTACTTGAGCGTGCCCAGTCTAGAGGCGAAATACACAAGGATGCAGACGTAGATTTAATTATCGACCTAGTGAGCGGGTCGCTATATTATGCACTGATCTTTAAACCCACAACCGAGCCAGTAGAAGCATATATGCGCCGCACTATGAATCTTCTTATAAAGGGAGTAGGGAGTAGAGAGTAAGGGAGACAGGGGGACAAGTGGGACAAGGGGAAAGAATAACCTATGCCCAATTCCCACCTTTAACTTGTTAGCAAAATAACTTTTCACAAACGGTCGTAAATGAGATGATGGGTTAATTAGAGAAAAAGGTGAACAATTGTTATTTTTCTCCTTCCGCTTCTGGTTGCAGAATAGCATTACAGTACTGAATGAGGGTTGTCAAGCGATCGCTAATCGTCTGAAGTCTCGTCTGTGCAGTAGATGCTTGCCGCGCTCCTTGCAAAAACATCACATCTATCGCCAACAAACGCAATTGCTTACTCATTTCCGTTTGATAAGACTGTACTCGCCAGTTTTCATCAGCCAAAGGCACAATCTGCTGTCCGAAAAATTGCTGCAACGAGGCTACACGCACTCGCAGTTCAGGCGCAGCAATTTGGGTCGTTGTGGCATCGGAGCGTAATTGCTCTAGCAAGGTTACGAGTGCCAAATATTTCTCAGGGTTTAAAGACATCCAGTGCTAGTTAAGATAGTATTAGTGTCAAGTAATTTTTCTTTTACAATAAACTTTCTTAACGGCTTATCAGTACTAAAAGCAAGCCTCAAATCAGGATTTGAGGCTTTATTTGCCATCAATGGATTTTCAAGGTTATTGGGCGACAGCATTTTCTTAGGGTGATGCTGCCACTTTTATTTATCATTCACTTATCTACCGATCCTATCCAAACCCACTTGTATGAGCAGTCTAGCTATAAATTCATCAGTTGATCTAGCCATTCCGGAATGGTTAAAAAAATGTTTGAAGGAGTCATCAACAAGTAACGGCGAAGTGGAAGATGACCGAAGGCATAGTGATGCAGTCTTAATTGGTCGCGCATTTGAATTTGCTTACCAATTGCATCAAGGTCAATACCGCAAATCGGGAGAACCATACATCGCTCATCCCATCGCTGTAGCCGACTTGCTGCATGACTTGGGAGGTAGTGCTGCTATGATAGCAGCTGGATTTCTCCATGATGTAGTTGAAGATACAGAAGTTACAAGTCAAGAAATTGAAGAACGCTTTGGCGCAGAAGTGCGGCAATTAGTTGAAGGTGTAACAAAGCTTTCTAAAATCAATTTCACCAGCAAAACCGAAAGCCAAGCCGAAAACTTCCGGCGGATGTTTTTGGCAATGGCGCAAGATATTCGGGTCATTGTGGTGAAATTGGCAGATCGTTTGCATAATATGCGAACTTTACAATACATGTCGGAGTCCAGCCGCCGCCGCAGTGCCCAAGAAACGCGAGATATTTTCGCGCCTTTAGCCAATCGCTTGGGGATTTGGCGAATTAAATGGGAACTGGAAGATTTGGCTTTTAAGTATTTGGAACCAGAAGCTTACCGCCAAATGCAAGAGCATGTTTCCGAAAAACGGACGGCGCGAGAAGAGAAATTGGCTAGAGCTACGAATATGTTGCAAGAGCGTTTGCAGCAAGCCGGAATCCGTTTTCAGGATATTAGCGGTCGTCCCAAGCACCTTTATAGCATTTACCAAAAAATGCACCGCCAGCAAAAGGAATTTCATGAAATTTACGATTTGGCAGCGCTGCGGATTATTGTTCAAAGCAATGAGGAATGCTATCGGGCGTTGGCGGTGGTTCATGATGCTTTTCGCCCAATTCCTGGGAGATTTAAAGATTACATTGGGCTGCCAAAGCCTAACCGTTACCAGTCGTTGCATACTGGGGTGATTGGACTAACTGGCCGTCCTTTAGAGGTGCAAATTCGGACAATCGAAATGCATCATATCGCCGAGTATGGGATTGCCGCCCATTGGAAATACAAAGAAACTGGAGGTTCTAGCATTAGCCATTTGACAGGGACAGATGACAAGTTTACTTGGCTGCGACAATTGCTAGAATGGCAAACCGATCTCAAGGACGCACAAGAATATCTTGATAGTGTCAAGGATAATCTATTTGAAGATGATGTCTATGTCTTCACCCCTAAGGGGGATGTTGTTCCTTTAAGCCCTGGTTCTACCACTATAGATTTTGCTTATCGCATTCATACGGAAGTTGGAAACCATTGTTCAGGGGCGCGGGTGAATGGGCGAATGGTGTCTCTGTCAACTCGGCTGCAAAATGGCGATATTGTAGAAGTTCTCACTCAAAAGAACTGCCATCCGAGTTTGGATTGGTTGAACTTTGTCAGAAGTTCGGCGGCGAAATATCGGATAAAACAATGGTACAAGCGATCGCGCCGCGAAGAAAATATTGCCCGTGGACGAGAATTGTTAGAAAAGGAACTAGGTAAAACTGGTTTTGATAGTTTGCTAAAGTCCGATGCAATGGAGACTGTCGCCGAAAAGTGTAATTACCACAGTGTGGACGATTTACTTGCTGGTTTGGGTTATGGTGAAGTTACGTTGAACTTGGTGCTAAATCGTTGGCGAGAAGTGGCGAAGGGACAACAACCAGTTTCCACAGTGTCGCCATTTATCCCCAAAGAACCACCTACTACATCAAAAGCTTTGCGAGATGCGCCTTCAACTACTTCCCGCGCCAGTGATTCCCCTATTGTTGGGGTAGAAGGGTTGGTATATCATTTAGCTGGATGTTGTACCCCGATTCCTGGCGAACCGATTATTGGTGTGGTGACGCGAGGTAGGGGGATTTCAATTCATCGCCAAGGCTGTCATAATCTAGAGACTGTGGAATATGAGCGCTTAGTACCAGTTAGGTGGAACCCAAGCGCCGAAAATAGTGGTCGCCCGCACACGTATCCAGTAGATGTTCAAATTGAAACCCTTGACCGTGTAGGGGTGCTAAAAGATATTTTGTCACGGTTGAGTGACCAAGGAATCAATGTTCGCCATGCTCAGGTGAAAACCTCTGTTGGTCAACCTGCATTGATGGATTTAGGAATAGATATACGCGATCGCTCTCAATTAGAGCAAGTGTTTGTGCAAATTAAGAAAATGAGCGACATTTTGAATATTCGCCGCGTTGGTCAAATTGACGAATAGGTGATTGATGGGGTGCGTTAACGGAGTTTGACGCACCAATTTGCGATCGTTTTTAGGAGTCGAACCGCAGAGGCGCTGAGGACGCTGAGAAAAGAGAGGAGGAAATGAATGTGCCGTGTGATTATTTAGGTGATTGCATTAATTGCTACTAGCGGCAGATTGCAACATTTTTTCTCGTTTCTTGCGGGCAATTTCTTGCAAATCAACAGTTCTATCAGTCTCATCTACAATTTCACCAGTTATCACCTCAAGCACATCTTCCAAAGTGATGACACCAGCGATGCTTCCATATTCGTCTACCACTACTGCAAGATGTTCACGAGCTTCTATGAAATTTTTTAACAGTTTATCTGCCCGAATTATCTCAGGAACAAAGTTAACTTTTCGAGCCAGACTAGCGATTTTTTGATTGTCACTTCCTTCAACCATCGCTGTCAGTAAATTCTGTTTGAGAGCATATCCAATAATTTCATCCAGAGATTCATTTATTACAATAATCCGAGTATGTTGAGACGCAATAATATTTGCTTTCGCCTCAGCAAGAGTCATATTTCCATAAATATATGTCAGCATGATTCGGGGTGTCATTAAGTCAGATGCTGTCACATCATTTAATCTAAACACTCGCTGGATCATTTCTGCTTCATCACTTTCGATAATTCCTTCTTGATGCCCAATCTTCGCCAATAGCTTGATTTCAGCCTCGTTCGTAGTTGGTCGTTTTTTCCCTTTGGCAAAGGGTGCAGTAACATTTTCTAAAATCCAGACTAAGGGTGTGAAAGCAATAGCAAGTCCAGCTACAGGAAGAGCCGCAAGTATGGCGAGTTGCTCAGAATAACGCTCTCCAATTGTCTTTGGGATGATTTCACCAAAGATGATAATCAAGAATGTCAATATTCCTGAAAATACACCAAGCCATTTGTCTCCTAATACGTGAACAGCAATACTACCTGTAAGAATACTGCCAATGATATTGAAAGTATTATTGAGAATCACAAGAGCCGCAATCGGTCGATTCATATTTTCACGAATCGCTAAAAGTCTTACTGCGGATGGACTATTGGATTGTGCTAATTGTCTGACTCTCAGGGTTGAAACAGAAAACAAGGCTGTTTCTACACTAGAACAAATTGCTGAACCTAAAAGGATAACAAACACAATGATGAGAAGCTGTAGCATATAGTTTCCCAAATATGGGAAGCGAAAGTTGAGCTTAACTGATAGCGAAATGGGTTACTATCTTGTTATCTTCTAAGTTTACCGTTTTCTTATTTTAAGCTCATCGCGCAGGAAAGCTTAATTGCTTTATTCCTATAGCACTAGATTTTAAATTTGTAAGTATTTATACCATTTATTTGTAAGGCTGCACCAAATTTACTTGGCTTCTGTTTTCTTCTTGGTTTCTTTCTTTGGTTTATGAGAATGAGGAGTAAGGATACCTTATCAAGATTATAATTTTCCGTTATTTTGTGTTTCTTGGATTACCAATTCAGTATTGAAGAACTATTCAATCTTACTATTCAATAATTAATTTATGAAGGCAACTCGGTTTATTTTTATCATCGACTTCGATTAAACTAACTATTAACTTAAGATTGGGTTAATTACTCTCATGAGTCGTTTAAATTTCTTTGTATAAAGATAAAAGTTCTGGAAAGCTGCTCTAAAAAAATCAAAAATTACCTTATTTGTACTACTATTATATATTGGGATGCAAGAGTGATAACGTTTAAGTTTATCCCATAGTAAAACTTTGAATATCTCACGATTTGATAGGCGGGTATAATTTTCAATAAAACCTTTGTGCTACAATTTCATTAATCACTAAACTCCAGTTATAATAGTAGATAAAAAGATGAATTATGCCAGTACTTAATATCCTTCATTTAGTTGGGTCTGCACACAATAATTTTTACTGTGATTTATCACGTCTTTACGCCCAAGATTGTTTATCTGCAATAGCAGATCCATCGCTTTATAACTTTCAAATTGCATATATCACACCTGATCGGCAGTGGCGATTTCCTGACTCCCTCAGTCGAGAAGATATTGCTCTCACCAAACCGATTCCTCTGTTTGATGCCATACAATTTCTAACAGGCCAAAACATTGACATGATGTTACCACAAATGTTCTGTATTCCTGGAATGACTCAGTACCGTGCCCTATTCGATCTGCTCAAGATCCCTTATATAGGAAATACCCCAGATATTATGGCGATCGCGGCCCACAAAGCCAGAGCCAAAGCAATTGTCGAAGCAGCAGGGGTAAAAGTGCCTCGGGGAGAATTGCTTCGCCAAGGAGATGTTCCGACAATTACACCTCCAGCAGTCGTCAAACCCGTAAGTTCTGACAACTCTTTAGGAGTAGTCTTAGTTAAAGATGTGAATGAATATGATGCTGCCTTAAAGAAAGCATTTGAATATGCAGATGAGGTCATCGTAGAAGCATTCATCGAACTTGGTCGAGAAGTCAGATGTGGCATCATTGTAAAAGACGGTGAGCTAATAGGTTTACCACTTGAAGAATATCTGGTAGATCCTCACGATAAACCCATTCGCAACTATGCTGATAAACTTCAACAAACGGACGATGGTGACTTGCATTTGACTGCTAAAGATAATATCAAAGCTTGGATTTTAGACCCTAACGACCCAATCACCCAAAAGGTTCAGCAAGTAGCTAAAAGGTGTCATCAGGCTTTGGGTTGTCGCCACTACAGTTTATTCGATTTTCGGATTGATCCAAAGGGACAACCTTGGTTCTTAGAAGCAGGATTGTATTGTTCTTTTGCCCCCAAAAGTGTAATTTCTTCTATGGCGAAAGCAGCCAGAATCCCTCTAAATGATTTATTAATAACCGCTATTAATGAAACATTGGGTAGTAATAAAAAGGTGTTACAAAATTGATATTAAAAAAGTAAACAGTGTAAGCCTGCACTCATAAAAGTATAAATAATTACTGCCCTTTTGGAGTGCGGGAGGCGATCGCAGAAAAAATCAAGAGCATGGACAAATTTTTTGCTATTCATGCTCAACAGGTTTACAAATGCCATTTTTGCTTCTTACGAATCACTTAGTCGCCTCCTAATTCCACGAGTTTACCGATATTAAAATCGATCTTTACCCAACCTTTGAGTCGTTGCAAATTTTGTAGCAAAAGTAAAGTAATCTGCCAATGGTGCAAAGTTAAAAATGGTATCGGATCATCTAGGCGATAAATGGCATCTGTACCTCTTACTAATCTCCTTAACCAAGTTTGCAATTGTTGCCCAGAGCGAATCCCAGTCAATCGCCAGATTTCGTGATATATCCAGTAAGTGGGCTTGCTATCTGCAAGAGGTTCCAAAGGTGCAGCTAGAGGAGTTTTACCAAGATAGGCTTCTGCAACACCTGGGTGATTGTAGAACATTGTGATCGCCGAATGGGTGCGAGGATTACATTCAATGGCATAAGCTGTACCATCTTCAGCTTGGATAAAGTCAAGAGATATTTGTCCAGTCAGCCGCAAACTTTTGACGAAATGTTGTACCCATTCTTGAATTTGGGGATTTTCGACATTTTCATAGTTAATCTGAAACGCTGAAGAATTTGAACAGCAATGCAACCTTAATTCGCCGTCTCGGACTGTGCTATGGGTGCATAATTCTTTCCCAGGAATAAATTCTTGCATAATCCAAGGTTTTTCTGGGCTGATGGGTAAACTCTTGACAAACGCTGCTGTCTCTTCTGGGGTATCACAAGGAAGTTTGGTTAAATTTAAACGGCGAACTGAGTCGTAAGAAATACTCTTAAGAATATATTTGCGCGTTTCTTTACTAAAATCGAAGTTGATAACTTGTTCAGGATCGGTAATTTTAAAAGATTTGGGGACTGATAAACCAAGCGATCGCGCCTGATCGGTAAAGGCAAATTTATCATCCAACATCTTGGTTATATCAGCATCGAAGTGGAAAACCTCACAATATTCTGAGAGTGCAAACTTTGCCAAAGAGTCGTAATAACTAGCTACAGGGCTGCATACGGGTACATAAACGTCAATCTTCTCTCGTTTGACAATTGCCAATAGCGCCTCGGTATAGCCTTCTGGGTCGTCTTGTGGTGCAGGAACTGTATAAAAACGACTCACAGCATTTGAGAATCTATGCCCTGATAACCAGTATTTATGACCTTCAATCAGAATAACTCTGTGTCCAGCTGCATGGAAGGAACGGGCAAGTTGTAATGCTTTGGTCATTTTGCCGCCACTGACCAAGATATTCTGGGGATGGGCAGCTACAGCAGGTTTTTTTGTAAACGGACTACACATCAGAGATATCAATACTATAAAAGCATTAAGCGGCAAGGCTATAAGCAGTAGTGTTAGAGTCCCGATAGTCTTGAATAGAGCTACTATTTTTATCCTCACACCCTTTGATGGCGTTGTGGATTGAGGAAGAGATAAAGAGATTGATTGTGCCATAAAATATTTCATTGACGTGGAACGCGGTTCTTTTGCAGGGACGCACAGATGTGCGTCCCTACGGGGTATTGCATTCAAAGGAGAACTGCTATAACAATTGCCTTTTTGTGATGCCTTGAATTGAGAAGCGCCTGTTATACCAAGCGTCTAATCAGGGTTATGCCATCTCGTATGGGTAACAGAACTTGTTCTACACGAGGATCTGCGGCGACAATGCGGTTGAACTGAGCGATCGCTTCACCATTGGCTGTACGCTGTTCTGATGGCAGGTAAACTTGTCCTTGCAACAAAGTATTATCTACACAGATTAATCCGTCAGGAGCTAGTAAATGGCTATCCAAGATAATTTGGAAGTACTCTACATACTCCTTTTTATCCGCATCAATGAAGATCAGATCAAAGAATTCTTTTTTAGCCGCCAGCTTGTGCAGCGTCTCTAGTGCAGGTGCTACTTCTACAACAATCTTGTGGCCGTGGGGAGACTCTTGAAAGCAAGTTTGAGCAAACTCGGCCACATAAGAGTCTACTTCACAAGCAATGAGTCGCCCATCATCTGGTAACGCCTCTGCCATTGCCAAAGCTGAATATCCTGTGAACATTCCCACTTCTAGGATGCTTTTAGCCTTGGTGATATGCACAAACATCTTTAGTGTTTGTCCTTCAAGATGTCCTGAGAGCATTTCTTGCTCTAATTGACGCACTGTTTCACCATCACTGAAGCGTTTACTCCAGTCTTCAATGCTTGTCTTCTGCGCTAGTGCTGTCAATGAGGTCGATTCAGGGGTAGTGCAATCATCCAGATAGGGATCTAAACCTGCTGCTAATTGCAACCCTTGGCGCAGAGAGGTCAGTATCTCTGAAGGCATATTACTTTCCTCTGCCATTTTGAGGGTTTTTTGTAGCTGTGCTACCAGAATGCTATGTGGCGTTATTGGTCTTGCGGTATCTCGTCCTAAAATACTGGTCATGTTTTCACACTCCCAATAGTTTGGATTCTTCTTGAGTTTCTATGTAAGCGTCAATGCCATCTCCGCCACGAGGGTATGTAGCACAGAGACGTTTGTGTTCAGCTAAAGCGGCATCTAGTTCTTCACGGGTGAAATCGTTGACAAAGAAGCACTCACCAATGGGTTTAGGCATAGCTGCGCGTTGTTTCCCGTCTCGCGTCAAGCTAATAGATTGGGTAGCATACCAGAGCAAATCGCCATCTAGTAGAGGATGATCGATTGATAAACCGATACGACTCATCAAGCTCAAAATGCGATCGCGTTCTCCTGATGTAATGTAGCCACGTCTTGCCGCAATGGTTGCAGACAAAGCCATGTCTATATTGACGGCATGACCGTGAAACAACGGTATCATCGGAGCTAATTCTAAGGTCGGACTCCAAGTATGACCGTAGGCAATGACACGATCGAGGTCTAACTCATGCAAGTTTGGAGTTTCCAACTCCAGCATAGTTTTTATTGCCTCGTAATTGAGCTTGTGTGCGATCGCTTTCAGTTCCTTTGTGCCATTCACATATCCAAAGTGAGTGGAAAGCAACTCTTCGCCATACTCATACAACAATTCAAAGACTTCAGAGTTCGCCACAACAGCAATTTTGACCAACTCTGCCATCCCATTACGAACTTGAGCCGTTGGTAATGTTTGCAAGAAGGAGAAATCGAGGATAACTTTCAAAGGAGCATGATATGCACCCAAGCGATTTTTTAACTTGCGATGGTTGACTGCAACCTTAATCGCCACACCTGCATCAATCAAACCAATCAGCGTTGTCGGAACCCGAATGTAGTTACTCTTGCGACGGTAAGCAGCGCACGCAAACCCAGCTACATCAGTGGTTAAACCACCACCTACTACTAATACTGGTTCCTTGCGGATTAAACCAAAGTCAGAAAAAGCATCAACAATTTTCTCAAAGGTTGCAAGGGTTTTAGTAGGCTCAGTAATCACAATGGGAACTACGGTCAGATCAATACCATAGTGTCTAAAATATGACTTGATTTGCTTGCCATATAGTCTGTTGACATTAGCATCAATCACAGTCAGACAACGGCCAAACTTCTCATAGCTGTCTGCAATTTCTCTGTTACTGATATCAAATGCACCATTGACATAGACAAGACTAAACTCAATTTTTTCGTAACCTTCCACGCGAAATTCAGCTTCTGTTGCTTCAAACGATGCTTGAACATTACTCATTATTATTGACCTTGATAGAACTGAAAAATTTGTGAAAATTCAGGCAATATTTGAAATTTACCCTGATGTATGGCAATAGCAAATTATGCTCATGAATGCCAAAACTTTTAGGCATTCTAAAGCTAGCTTTTACTAGAAAAGCTTATTATTATTACCGAGCGATGCCACTAAATAGCACCGTTATTGATCTAAATTCTGTAAGCTAACCTCTAATTTAAGGTTGCCCCAAGACTAATCAACTAGTCCCATTAAGAATTTATCGTCATAAGGCTTGCGCTCTTTTGGGATTGTTGACCTGAATTCGGCAAGTTAACCTTAAATTTAGATTAACTTTATTATTAACTCTGCTATATCTATCTATAGATATAGAGGTTTGACAACTGTCTTAATTCGCAAAATTTCTAACAGAGAAAACTGTATAAATAGTTTATCTCCGGGCTTCCATTTCAGATTACAGCCCTGATTAACCTTCAGTTCGCTGTTTTTTAGCATTAGTCTCGAACCTTTTTTCGCTAAACTTGCTACACTCTGTTTTACTCAGAATGCCAGTGGACTTCTAGTTTATTTTCGTTAACTTTCTGTTCAGTATTTAATATACCAACTTCAGTAACTTTTGAAAACCCAAAATTTTAATTAATCAGAGTTACTAATTACATATATCAGTTTAACTCAATACATGAGTAAATTTATGTTTACAAATCTTAAAAAAGAGTTAAATTGGCTTTTTGATTCAAAATCATGGGATTTCAGCTTAAATAAAGATATGACTTTATGGTTAACAACATAAAATGTGATATGTGTATTCTACCAAAAGTATATAAAGTGAATATTTTTTATACTAAAAGTTGATTCTACCGATGTAGTCTATATCTCAGTAATGATGGATGATTAATATTAATGAGTGTGTATATTTGTTCTAATCCCTATGCAACAGTTATTTCCCGGAGAGGTATTCGCCAGCACTGCTGATTTTGACATTGGTATCCGCCAACTCATACCCAGATACGATGAGATGTTGGAGGTAATTAGCCGTTGTCTACCTTCCACAAGTCTGCGGATATTAGAATTAGGTTGTGGTACAGGCGAACTTAGTCTCAAAATACTCAAACGCTTTCCAAATGCCCAAGTAATTGCTCTAGATTACTCACCTCGAATGTTACAATTTGCCCAAGATAAAATTACAGCATCTGGATATCAAAAACGTTGGGTTGGTACACAAGCAGACTTTGGTGATTGGGCAAATAATCCAGAAAAATTAGATATTGGTAGCAAATTTGATGCCTGTGTCTCATCCTTGGCAATCCATCATCTCCAGGATGAGATGAAATTAAAGTTATTTAGCCGAATTGCTGCTAGCCTCACTCATGATGGCTGTTTTTGGAATGGAGACCCAATTTTACCAGAATCATCAGCCTTAGCAGAAGTTTATCAGGCTGCACGAGAAGAATGGTCAGTTGAACAGGGAACTGATTTAACAGAGATTCGTGCAAAGCTTGGTGTAAGCAGCACTCAAGGTTACTCTAGTCAAGATCAGCTAGCTAGCTTAGATGCTCATCTACAGATGTTGAGCAAAGCTGGATTTAAAACAGTTGCAGTACCTTGGAAATATTATGGTCTGGCGGTGTTAGGTGGCTGGCCATGAAAGTTTTGGATTTTGGATACTAGATTTTGAATTTACCTGTCCCTAATCAATATTTATAGGATTAGCGACTTATGGTAACAAAACAGTAATAAATAACATTATTTCCCTTGATTAGAACTAATATATATACGCTTTAGGTCTGTAAAGGAGGTCTTGCTAACTCACGCAAAGATTTTGGCTGAAACTTTTGGTATGTAAGCTGTCCTTGTGTTTTGATGCAATATTTCCACATCAAAAGTACCCACGAGGGTACTATCAATCCTCTACAGACCTATCCGAAAATACAGAGTAGAAAATTTTCTTCAGAAAAGAAACCAGGGACACGCAATTTGGATTCGTTTTTCTGCTCCTATCTCCAGTGGAGTTAAAGCCACTGTTTGCCATCACTTAGTTTTAAAAGGAGAATATCTTGGATGGCTCGAAATAAAAAGAAATCAGCCGGGTTCAAGTATGAGCATCCACTTGACTCTAGATGCCCGATTTGTTGTATTGTCCCGCCCCATATACTAAAAAATGTCGTGGTGAATGGCAATCCCCAGCAGCGTACTTGGGCTTTTCATACATTAAATATTTCGGCACAATTTCTAGGACGGAGAAACGTCGTAGGTAATATCTCATTTGCACCTTCTCCAGGTGCGAAGCGCCGTACCATCTACGATGCAAAATATGGTCAGCAACTTCCTGGTACATTAGTGCGCGGTGAAGGCGATCCTCCCAGCAGTGATGTAGCAGTGAATGAAGCCTACGATGCGGCTGGTGCTACTTATGACTTGTTTCATGAGATATTTGATCGCAATTCCATTGACGACAAAGGACTACGTTTAGACTCCACCGTGCATTATGGCGTTAAATATGACAATGCCTTTTGGAACGGCGACCAGATGGTTTATGGTGATGGCGACGGAGAACTGTTTCAACGCTTCACGACATCAATTGATGTGATTGGGCATGAGCTAACTCATGGTATAACCCAGTATGAAGCGGGTTTACAGTACTATGGCGAATCAGGGGCACTGAATGAATCGTTTTCTGATGTTTTCGGTTCCCTAGTCAAACAGAAGAGCAAAAATCAGACTGCACAAGAGGCAGATTGGCTCATTGGCGAAGGTCTTTTAGTACCAACTGTCAAAGGTGTTGCCCTGCGATCGATGAAAGCACCAGGAACAGCTTATGACGATCCAGTATTGGGTAAAGATCCTCAACCAGGCCATGTGAAAGATAAATATACTGGTACTGATGATAACGGTGGCGTGCATATCAACTCAGGAATTCCTAACCATGCGTTTTATTTAGCGGCTGTTAGCATTGGTGGCTATGCTTGGGAAAAAGCAGGCAAAATCTGGTACATAGCTTTACGCGATCGCTTGAAAGCCAAAGCAGATTTCAAAAAAGCTGCCAGTGTCACCATTCAAATTGCTGGCGAACTCTACGGTAATGGTAGTGATGAGCAAAAAGCTGTACAGGATGCTTGGCAAAAGGTAGGAGTTATTTAGAGACGTGATGAATCGCGTCTCTACTTTTTGTACAGACGCAATTCATCGCGTCTACAGGAGTCAGGAATAAATAGTCAATACCTTCCACTCCCTCACTCAACACTCAAGAATGATAAATCTGTTGTTTGTTGTTGCTAAACTGGGAACCGAGAACTAAAATCTCCCAGCTTAAGTATTTATCCCAACTAAATAACACAACGGAGAGCAAAAAATGCGGATATCCTTTGAACGCACAGGCGGCTTTGCTGGAATCAGCAAGAAAACAACCGTTGATACAGACACTCTCCCGCCAGATGAAGCTGCCACACTTCCCCGACTGGTGGAGGTTGCAGATTTATTTAGGCTACCTGAATTAATTACCTCGCCAAATCAAGAGAGCGATCGCTTTCAGTATAAGTTAACAGTAGAAGATAACGGTAAACAGCATACGGTGACTGTCAGTGAAGCAGCATTGCCAGGAACCTTAAGACCCCTGATTGAATGGTTGCAGAATATAGCACAGAAAAGGTAATTTGCTGAAAAACTTAAATTAAGGCTGACTTAACAATTCAAAATTCAAAAATAAATTCTAAATGCATTGTGGTGTGATGAATAAACCAATCAAGCGAGCTTTTTTAGACACCGAAGATGGACAAATTCTTTACCGTATTGGTGGCGAAGGAGAGCCTCTTTTACTATTACACATGAACCCACGTAGTAGTGATGAATACCGCGAATTAATGCCAATTTTGGCACAAAATTACTGCGTGATAGCGATGGATTTTATGGGTTTTGGAGACTCTGATAAACCGCCAAAGTTGTATTCAGTGGCTGACTACGCTAAAACTGTCATTGCTTTGTTGGATGAGTTAGGTATTGAAAAAACAAACATTATGGGAAACCACACGGGAGCTTTTGTTTCTGGAGAAGTAGCAGCAGCTTACCCAGAACGAGTTAATAAATTAATTTTATGTAATGTGGCTGGCTTTGGTGAAGCTGGAAAAGTCGATTTAATGAGGAGATTTGATGAAGGTTTCGTCATTCAAGAAGATGGTTCGTACTTGATGGAAAGATGGTTGGCTCGTGCAAGATATGTAGGTTCTGCTGAGTTAAATCATCGATGGGTTTTAGATGATTTAAAATGCTTTGGCTATCCATTGTATGCAGTTTGGGCTGTGGGGAATTACTGTATTGAGGCTGCCGAAAGATTTAGTTTAATTAAATCTCCTGCTCTCATTCTTTGGGGAATTGATGATGTGGAAGAATTTGAGCGATTGGGTTTAGCACTAGCACAAGATAGATATTTTCTCTCTCAAGCTCTTCCTCATAGTAAAGTTGTCGAGTTTTCAAACGGAACTATTTGCATGATGAATCAAATACCAGAAAAAATTGCAAAAACAGTATTCGAGTTTTTGGATAGTGCGAATTTTTAAAGACAGTAAGTAATATATTAGTATTTTTTGGTGGAACATTTATTTTAGTTTCTGGATTGTCACCCACTATGAATCTTCTATTTAGACAAAACAGCTGTACACTTAATCTCAACTATCAATCCTGGTGTAGATAAACCAGTAACGCCGATACCAGTCCAGGTAGGATAGTTATTAGTAAAATAGCGGTCTTTTACTTCCATAAACAATTGTAAAAATGGAATGATATGCAGTGGTTTATCAAAAGCATTTGCTTCAGCTTGGAATTCCCCTAAGCCAGTACCAGTGACATGGTAAGTAATCATTTCTACCACATCATCAAAGGTAGCTCCTCCTGCATCCAGCACCTTCTTGACATTTTCAAAAGCCTGAACAACCTGGGCTTCTATGCCTTTAACAATTTGTAAATTTTCATCTCTGCCTACCTGCCCAGAGATGTACAAAGTATTACCAACTTTAACACCAGGGCAATAATGAAATTTTTCATATAAAATTTCCATTCCCTTGGGAACGATTACTTGGCGAGTGGACATCACGAATTTCCTTATAATGTTTGTTTGAATAATAACGAGTATGCAGTTTAGCAAATAAACACTAGTTTAGATAGATTTAAAATGTCACTATAGCAGAGAAATGAGAGAGTAATTGCTTCGAAATTATTTTTAGTTTATGCATTCTTATTTCTCTATATTTTAGAATTTAAATAACGTCCTTTAGGCGCACCTATTACCTGTCCTCGATGGTAAATTATGTTCCCCCGCAAAAACGTACTTTTCACTCGTCCCGTTAACTCTACACCTTCAAAAGGTGTATAACCTTGTTGTGACTCCGACTCAGCAGCACGTACCACAAAGCTTTCATTGGGGTCTACCAGCACCAAATCAGCATCATAGCCAACAGCAATATCGCCTTTTTCTAACAACCCAAAGCGCCGCGATGGGTTCCAAGATAGCAATTTAGCCATCTGGCTGTAAGACATTCCCCGCTTGCTACCTTCACTAAATACACCAGAAAGTAAATATTCTGTACCGCCAAAACCAGACTTTGCTAACCAAATATTATTCGGGTCTTTAGCACTTCTTTTTTGTTCAGCAGAACAGCAAGCATGGTCGCTAACTATCCAATCTACTTGATTGTTTAGTACTGCTTGCCACAAGTATTCCACATCAGCGCGAGGACGGATAGGAGGGTTGACTTTTGCCCAAATACCATTAGGAGTATCGACATCTAACAACAAATGTCCAACCGTAACTTCTCGCCGAAAATTGATATGAGGAAAAGCAGTTTGCATAGTCAAAGCCGCTTCCATTGCTTTACGCGAACTCAGGTGCAACAAATTGATATTTGCACAGTTAGTTTCATTTGCCAAATAAGAAGCAATGCAAATTGCTAAACCTTCGGAATGAGGCGGACGCGCTGCACTGTAAGCGTGTAATCCGCTCAGACTAAAATCATTTTCAACTATTTTGGTGTAGGCGTTGAGAATTTCTGCAACTTCACAATGTAAACTCAAGCTGATAGTATCTCGCGCTTCTGGATGTTTTTCCATCAAGCGAGTTAGACCGCGCATAATAAATTCAAAATGGGCGAAGTCGTATCTTTCCTCTTTATTAATCATCAAAAAGAGGTTTTGCTGGTCTGATAAACCATGCAACCCATAGCCGCCATAAAACATGAAGATTTTAAACGAAGATATACCGTATTCCTCAAACAATAAAGGTATTTCGTCGATATGCTGGTTTGCTATAGGTGCGATGTGATAGCCGTAATCTACAAAAAAATGACCTGCGGATAAGGCCAACACCTCTGGAAAAAAATCGCGGTATGAGCCGCCTTTGTTAAGATAATACTGCCCTGTACGGATGTAATTCAGGCTGGTAGTCACGCCTCCCATTGCGGCTGCTTTGCTTTCAGTCACAGCATCTTTGTCGAGGGGTTGATAAATGCCTACGTGCATGTGGGCATCCACGACTCCAGGAAAGCATAGCAGGTTTTTGCCATCAAATACCTGTTTGCTTGTGTCTGCGCTAATATTAGAAGCAATCTGAGCAAATTTTCCATCCTTAATGCCTAAATCAAGTAGTTCGATTACATCCTGATGGGGACGAACTACCCGCACATTTTTGATAATTTGATCTAATACGGGAGTTTCAGACACAGTAGACCTCACACTAATAGGACTTACGCACGAGTGAATTACGGAATAAGGAACCGCAGAGGACACAGAGGAATGAGAGTTTGAGAGATATTTTGCTTCAGTTCTGACTAAAATAAGTTTAGTCAAGAATTTTAAGATCGAATCGGGGCGAAGCCTAAATCACATTATTATATAACGGTTTTTTATGAAATTATCTTCAGTGGAAAAGACAATGGAAAGTTTTAATGAGTATCATATAGACCCAAATGGATTTACTTTTCTGAAAAGTTTTCAAGATAACTGGCAAGTCATTAGAGATGAGTTTACAACCTTTATTAATAATGCATCTGATGAAGAATTAAAATTTACTTCCGATGTTCTTGGGCCTAAAAGCCAAACCATTAAAACTAAGGGAAATTCGAAATATAGTGCTTTTGGTATCTTGTTTCAAGGTATGTTTATTGAAAAATATATTCAGGCGCATCAAATAAAATATTCTGATTATGGGCCAGATGAAGCATCAAGAAAAGCACTCGTATTAAGAGAGAAATATTTTACGAATTTAGCCAATGTGATAAAAGATGTGAACCTGATTGAGGATGATATCATCAGAAACGTGTATTATGGTACGTTCCATCCAGGCTTGGATATCAAGCTGCATGTAAACTATAACCCTCATACAAATCGTGGCTATTTAGGATTAATTGTACCAGAAGGAGATGTGGCTATGAAAATATGCCACGATCAACTTTATTGGCATGAAGGAAAATTCCTGGTTTTAGATCATAGCTATCCCCACTGTCCACATAATTACACTAATTATGATAGAACTGTTTTGGTTGTTGACTTTTTTAAACCAGATAAGCCTAGAGATGAAGTGATCCAATTTGAGAAAGAGCAAGTCACACAACGGATGCAAGATAATCCTTACAGCTTAGGTGTTTTTGGTAAAAGCGATAAAGCTAAAGAAGAAGATTTTATCAAGTATGGTTTAGCTCATCAATTAGAGTGGGATAAAACCTTGATTTAGAAATGAACGTAACAATCTACAGAAAGTTAATAGCAAAGCAACTGAATCAAGATTTTAAATCTGCTATTGAAATTGTCGAAATTCCTCTTTTCAAACCTGCTGCTAGTGAACTTGTAATCCAAAACAAATTTGCTGGCGTTAACGGTGGTTTTGACACATTACTTTGTCGTGGTGACGTTCCATATATTAATTTAATTCCTCCCTTTGATTTGGGTGTGGAAGCTGTAGGGAAAGTTATTGCTATGGGTGAAAATGTCAAAGATTTTCAAATTGGTGATGCTGTCATAACTACGGCACGTGGCGGCGGTTATCGAGAATATCAGGTTATCGATGCAAACTTAGCAGTAAAGGTGCGGGAAGCAACACCAGAGTTACTAACACTAACGCCTACAGGTGTATCAGCTTTGGTTGCATTAGAACAAGCAGGGGAGATGAAAAGTAATGAAGTGGTTTTAGTGACAGCCGCCGCCGGGGGAACCGGTCATATTGCGGTGCAGTTGGCAAAGTTAGCTGGTAATCATGTCATTGGTACTTGTAGTTCTGAGGCGAAGGCAAAGTTATTGAGAGAATTAGGGTGCGATCGCATTATCAACTATCGCATCGAAAACCTCAATCAAATCCTTAAGCAAGAATACCCCAATGGGATTAATTTAATTTTTGACTGTGTAGGTAAAACCGTATTTGATACTTGCGTTGAAAACTTGGCAGTACGGGGACGCTTAGTAGTGGTTGGTTTCATCTCCGAATACGCAAAAAATGCGGAACAAATTACACAACCACGCCTTTATCACCAGCTATTTTGGAAAGCTGCTTCTGTGAGAGGCTTTCTCATGCCTCATTATAAAGAATATATGGCAGAGGCACGCGATCGCCTATTAAACCTGTTTTACACAGACAAACTCAAAGTTTCCGTTGACCCAACGGAGTTTCAAGGCATAGAATCAATACCCGAAGCTGTAGAATATCTCTTGCGTGGTCAGAATTGTGGCAAAGTAGTTGTGAGATTTTAAGTAAGCCGATATTAGTTTATTATCCAGTCAGGGGTGAGAATGACACAAGATTCAGAAAATACTTTAAAAGTTGCTCGACAGGCATTTGAGAATCTTACGCATGGTATGGCAACTGGAGAGTGGGAACCATTGTTAGATATGCTCACAGAAGATTTTACCCTTTGGTTTCCAATGGGTAAATTCCACGGGTTGAATGTCGGTAAACAACGAGCTAGAGAATTTTTTGAGTACGTTTTTGAAGCCTTCAGCCCTGGTTTAAATCTGACCGACTTAGACCGTGTTACGAGCAATGAAACAACGGCTGTTTTTGAGTTTCGAGATGAGGGACTTTTGTTTGGACAGCTTTACAAAAATCGGGTAGCAGTTTCTTTTGATGTGCGTGGAGACAAAATTTGTGGCTATAGGGAATACTTTGGCAGCGATGGTAAATCCTACTAAATAATAATTCGTAATTACGAATTATTTAGTTTCTCTCAGGGTTGATTTGATTGATTTCTTTGCACTTAGCTTCTGCGGCTTGATATGCTGCCAGATAATCTTGACCACCCAACATCACATTACCATAATATTCATAAGGTGGATCGCCATAGATTGGTAATGGTTCATCTTCTGGATAATCTTCTTTCGATTCTTCAATGATGGCTTTCAATTTTTTAACCGTTAGCCTTTGTGCCGCAAAATACCAGAGTTCTTGGGGATTTTTGTTCAGGTGCGGTAATGTAGGATCGATAATGCGTACCTCAGAGGCATCACCTAGTTCAATCCAACTGTGTTCAATCGGCCTGTATGGCTTTCCCACAAAAGTTAAAAATCCTTGAACATATCTTGCTCCTTCGGTAGACAATGCTGCTTTATAAGCATTATCAAACGGAGTACTAGCTCTGCTGTTTATACGTTCAGCAGTTGTGATTGACAGCGTTTCATCCAGTAGTTTGTTCATTAATAGCAAGGATTAGAGCAGCCATGAGAATATATTACCACTCATGGGGAATGGGGAATGGGGTAGAAATAACCAATGACGAATGACGAATGACAAATGACAAATGACAAATGACAAAATTTACTTTGTATTAATCACCATCTGTAAATTTCTTAACAAGTCGCTTGGTGTGTAGGGCTTGGATAAAAGGGTTTTGACACTATTACCAAGGATTTTAATGATTTCATGATTGGAAGCTAATCCACTAACACCAATAATTTTGATCTCTGGATTAATTTTTTGCAACACATTGATGGTTGTTGGGCCATCCATGTTTGGCATCATCATATCAACCAAAACTACACTAATTTCTTGTTGATGTTCTGTATATAGTGCGATCGCATCAATACCATCACTAGCCATTATAACTTTATAGGCATTTTTTTCTAACCAGGTTTGAGTAACCTCTCGAATTGAATCTTCATCATCAACAACGAGAATCAATTCTCCATGCCCCGGTGGTAATTCATCTCCAGCTAATTTACTATCTGTCTCTATTGTTTGCGTGACGGGTAAGCAAACTTGAAACTCCGTGCCTTTGCCCACTTCAGTCACTACATTTATAAAACCGAAGTGGCTTTTTATAATCCCAAGAACTGTTGAAAGACCAAGCCCTGTGCCTTTTCCGACTTCTTTTGTTGTGAAAAATGGCTCAAAAATTCTATCTACTATTTCTCTCTTAATTCCTATGCCTGTATCACAGACGCTAATCATTACATAAGAACCTACCCTAGCATCAATATTCATTTTGGCGTAGTGACTATCAACCCAAAAATTTTTCGCAGAAATCTTTAGGATACCGCCATGAGGCATGGCATCACGAGCATTGATACAGAGGTTCATTAGCACTTGGTGTAACTGAGTAGCATCGCCAAAGATATTCCATAAGTTTTGCTCAAAAACATCAATACGGATTTCAATAGCTCTGGAAAATGTTTGCTTAATAATATTTTCAATTTCTAAAATCGAATCCCGTATCTGTAAGGTTTTAAATTTACCTACAGAGCCGCGTGAAAACCACAATACTTGCTTAACTAAATCTGCGGCGCGTTTAACATTTGTTTCCATAATTGTTAGCCATTGCTGACTTTTTTCATCTGGAAGCTGTGCCTCTAAAAGTTGCACTGTCATCAACATAGGTGTTAGTGCATTGTTAAGATCGTGGGCGATACCACTTGCTAAAGTGCCAAGGCTCTCCATTCGCTGGGCGCGGAGAAACTGCGCTTCAAGTTGTTTTTTCTCTGTAATATCGGAGTTGACAATTAGGACGGATTTAGCTTGTCCCTCATTATCATTTACCAGTGTCCATCGGCTAGCAACGATAATCTCTTTGCCTTGTTTTGTAACTTGATATAATTCACCTTGCCACGAACCATGTTCAACTAAAATTTTCTGGATGTTTTTTAGTTGGCTAAAACTTTGCTTTTGATACAAAAACTGATTGGCATTCTTGCTCAATGCTTCTTCTGCCATCCAACCGTACAGATGTTCAGCCCCTTTATTCCAAAATTGAATTTTGTTAACCAAATCTTGAACGATAATTGCGTCTGTGGTGATATCGAGCCAAGCTGCCTGCTCACGAATTTTTTGTTCTGCATTTTTGCGTTCAAGTAGCACAGCTTGCTGTTCAGTAATATCAATTACAAAGCCCGCCATCCGAGCAACTTTGCCTGTAGAGTCTAAAAAGATATACCCGTTATTTTCAACTGTGATGTAAGTCCCATCTTTGCGAGCGACACGAAATTCAAGGTGGAATCGCTCTTTTGCGAATAAGACGCGGTTAATCTCTTCATTGAATAATTTTCTATCATCAGGATGAACTAACTCTAACCAACGCTTCAAACCTCCTAACATCTCAGGCATAGAGTAACCTAATATTTGCTCTACATTGCCACCATATTTAATATCGTTGGTATCCAAGTACCAGTCGTAAAGAATTTGACCACTCGCTTGAATTAGTGCTTGGTAGCGATTGTTCCACTCGTCTAATGCAGCTGAATGACATCGCAGTTCTTCTTCTACTCGCTGGCGCTCAAAGATTTCTATTTCTAAACGTTTATTTTGCTCTGTGAGTTTTTTGGTGAGGTTTCGTAAACGTAAATGGATATTTACCCTAGCTAAAACCTCTTTATGTTCTAGAGGTTTAGTTATGTAATCTACTGCACCAAGATTCAAACCTTTGACTTGATCTATCTTATCGGTTATAGCAGTTAGAAATATTACTGGAATATCTTGAGTAGCTGGATTTTTTTTCAAAAGTCTACAAGTTTCAAAGCCGTCAATTCCTGGCATCAATACATCCAACAAGATTAGGTCAGGTAAGGCATTCTCTGCAATTTCAATGGCATTCATTCCATCTTCAGATACTAAAATCTTCAAGCCGTAATACTCTAAAAGCTTGAATAATATCTCTAAATTAATAGGGGCATCATCAACTATTAAAATGACATTTCTTTCATCTTTGTTAAAATTCATACTTGCCTCCTATTAAATTTGTTTTAAATTTATCGAATTTGTTGATCTTTCAAATCTTTGGCAAGTTGACGAACATGGTTGGCAAAGGGCACTTCATCACCTAATTCTTCGGGAGCATTCCAATACAAGCAAATTAACTAAGATGATATATTGTAATTGCGATCAATTCTCTACAAGATGCTAAGTGAGCGCTCCATTTTATTAGGTACCCTGCGAGAACGCCAAAGGCGATCGCAATAACAGCTTATACTTTTATACATTTGGGTGACTCTCATTTGTGGGAATGAGAAAAAATTTTGCTAATTAGGCTATCTCCTGGCTGATTTGGTGCATCACATCTTCTGCCAGATTTTTTAGATTTGCACGAATTTTGGACTAGCAAGCAAAAAGATTTAATTAAAAGTAAACTATCTCCAGAAAATGCCTATATAAAGCAGAGCTTATAGGTCAATACAGTTCAGTTAAGTACTTCTTATTTTTCTTTGCATCTTTGGTCTCCTTCTCTGCGAGACGCTGCGCGATGGCGGTAGCCTGCGGTAAGCCCCTTTGCATCTAGGTTATAAACAATTGACTTTAGAGTTTTAGCCTTAACTGAACCTTATTGGTCTATATTCTATGCAATTGAGAACGGCTATAAATAAAATATGTAGAAAATTTAAGGTAGCCCAGCTATCTGGGCTACCTTACTATGTTTATCTATAAAATCACGGGGTTGTAGGGGTATCAAGTTTTATGCGACTCGTCTTAGGACGACAGGGGCTTCCCCAACAAACCTGTCCAGAAGGCATATTAGTCAAAACAGTACTACGAGCGCCAATCACAGCATTAGCCCCAATTTGCACTCCCGGCCCAACGAAACAATCTGCTGCTACCCATGCACCATTGTTAATAGTGATACTCGCTGTTTTTAACCCGAAGGCAGGGTCTTGGAGATCGTGACTACCAGTACAGAGGTAACTTTTTTGAGAAACTACGCAGTGTTCACCGATGTGTATCCGATCAAGGCTGTATAAAACTACGTTATCTCCAATCCAACTGTAGTTGCCAATAGTAACTTTCCAAGGATAGGTGAAGCGGGCGGTGGGTCGAATTAATACGCCTTTGCCAATACTAGCGCCAAATAATCGTAGCAAGGCACAACGCAGAATATTTAACGGTTGAGGAGTAAGGGGAAATGCGATCGCTTGCACAAGCCACCATAACAAAACATACCAATTTGGCCGCCCCCGATCAAACCAAGATTGGTCATATTTACGTAAATCTACGAAAGGTTGGTCATTGGTCATTTGTCAAGAATCAATGGTTAATAGCTTTACTTCTGCTCCTCTGCTCCCCTGCTCCCCTGCTTTTTCCTTTGGAGTAGTTGCAGTATTTAAGTGACCACCACAGTTGCGTAATTCGTAAAGTTTAACGCCAATTTGATATTCATATTGACTCAGCAAGCGTGCATAGATATATCCGGCTTTGCCATCCAAAAAACCGCGTTGAATTATATAAAATAAAACAAACCGTAAAAAGGGTTTAAATGGCAGGTGTACCCACACTTTTTTCAAAAATCGCTTGCGTTGCACTGCATCACCAAAGAGATTTGCGCCGATGGTGCCGCTATCATCTTTACCTGTGAGAATATTAAAATAAACGCTGGCTTCCCAGTTGGAATAACGGTTATGACGTTCTAACCAGTGATAAAGGTCGCGGAAGTCCTCGTGGAGCATATCATTTTTGAGATACCCAACTTTGCCCTGCAAAATCACATGTTCGTGAACTTCGTTATCGCCAGTGTTGGGAATATCTTCTGTATGTAGGTTTTCGTAGCGGCCTTTTTTATGCTGAAATAAACGAAGATTCCAATCGGGATATTTCCCACCATAACGAATCCATTTTCCTAAGAAAAATACGCGGCGGTTGAGATAATAACCTGTATATTCTTCATTTTGAATTGCTTGGTCAATTTCTTCCCAAAGTTCTGGGGTAATGCGTTCGTCGCAATCGACAATTAGCACCCATTCGTTACGGAAAGAGAGATTCTCTAAAGACCAATTTTTCTTTTTAGGCCAGCGTCCATTGAAGTTGAATTGCACGACATTTACACCGTGACTTTTGGCAATTTCAATGCTGTTGTCGCTACTTTGAGAGTCTACTACAAATATTTCATCTGCTCTGCTGACGCTAGCGAGGCAGGCTGGCAAGTTTGCTTGTTCGTTTTTTGCCGGAATTAATACTGAAACTGGTATTTTAGATGACATAACAGTATAAATCTTAGTGATTATTTCTTATTTGATGTGAATAAAAGACCTTGAATAGCAGCATTTAAGTAACCAATCTGACCATAAGCATATACAAGTTTGTCAAACCGTTCTGCTGGATCAGAAAAATATTGCAATGCTTTATACAAGCCACGCACAAACCGTTCGCTACCTCGCTGCAATTGAGCGATTCCAGCTTTACCAGCGAGTTGTTCTCGATAGCATTCACTGATACCCTGCCACCAGCCTCGGTTTAAAAACCAGGTGCGTTGTAAGCGTTCTGGGGCAACATTGTGAGCAACTAGCGCTTCAGGAAGATAAGCGACTTGCCAACCACGCTGTAGGGCAAATTCGGTCATTTGCAGTTCTTCATTAGATAATAGATTTTTCCCCACTCGACCGAGATGAGGATCAAAACCGCCAATTTCTTTTAGGAAACTGCGGCGGATGGAGTAATTTAAGCCTCTGGGTGTTAAGCCAGGTTGCTCGATGTAGATGTTACTATCACCCAAGTCGTATGCACCTAAATTTGCAGCTAGTCCTGGAGATAGCCACCGTGGTTGTTCAATTCCTGGAGGCCACATGAGAGTGACTTTGCCACCTGCGATCGCTAGTTTAGAATTATTGTAATAGGCAAAATATAAAACTTGTAGCCAGCCCTGGCTAGCAACAGCATCATCATCCAGATAAGCCAGAATGTCGCCACTAGCTATTTTTGCACCTGTGTTACGGGCAACAGATAAACCGAGAGTGGGTTCAAATACATACTTCAGGCGCGGATTGTGGGCCCTTTGTTCTACAACCTCACGGGTGCGATCGCTAGATCCATTATCAACTACCACAACTTCAAAATCAGCAGCAAAATCCTGCGCTAAAAGACTATCAATTGCAGCCCCTAAATAGGTATCTCGATTGTGGGTACAGATGATGGCAGAGATTTGGGTGTCTGGCATAGATTTTATTTTGGATTTGAGATTTGGGATTTTAGATAAAAATCTTAAATCCAACGCATACCTGCTGAGAGTTAATCTAAACCAAAAATTACCGACCCACCAACCGAGTTTCTTCGGAAATAATCTTTAAAACTTCACGTTTGTTGAATATGACTGTGTAAAACTACAAGTGTTTGAGCCAGTTGGCTCAGGCGGGTTTCTAAAGATTGCTTACGCCCCAACAGTTGACGTAACTTTTGGTAACGTGCGATCGCCATACTAACATTAGGAACCTGATCTGCTGGACATGGGCGTGACCAGACTTTACCGGCATTGTCTACACCACAGAGGCGGTAGCCATTAATGGATGATTTATAAGATACTTTCCCACCAGTGGCGCAAATTTCTTCTACGTAGTTCATTAGGCGGTCAACTTCTGCATGGCGCAGCGTTGCAGTTCCTCCCGGTTCTGGTTCGCTGGGATTGGATTCTAACCAGCCATTGACAATTGGCCCTTCTAAGTAAATATCCTGAATTTGGTTCAAAATATTTTGCAGTTCTATTTGCCAACCAGCGACAGTTTCCTGAATTTCTTGCAATAGATTCATCGCCAATGCTGGATTTGCTCCGTGGCGATGGTTACTAAAGGTCGGAGTTTTTAACTTGGGTAGGCTGGGTGTTTTGCCACCATTCTCTTCTGCTTGAAAGGTCTGCACAGAGTCATGGTGAGGAAAGAAATTCTGTTCGGGAGCATCATCACTCTCAGTATTTACGCCCAAAACTGTTTGTTCTTGCTGAGATGATGAAGTTTGTGTACTTTCTGTAGATTCGTTGGCTCCGACACTGATTCTAAAGGAAAAAGGCCGTTTTGTTGTCGAATCTCCTGCTTCGGCGGCAGAGGCAGTGCCGCGATTCCCTAAATCGTGTAGCGTTGCTTCTATGCGTTTTAAGCCTGCGTTCATAAAGACATCCTAAATTTTGCTGTCCCCAATGGTGTTGAATAATTGAGAAAGGGGTTGTTGGGATTTTCGGCTTTTGCCAATTGTGACATCAATGATGTTGGTGCTAATTTTATCCCTTAAAAGTTATTTGAAACCAAAAATCTTACCGATAAAGTAAAAACTGTGGCGATCGATTACAACTAGCTACTTATTGTTAAAATACTCAGAAAACAACTTTGGGTAAAATCATCTTAGTAACAGGGCCAGCACGATCTGGTAAAAGTGAATGGGCGGAAACTCTAGCTATGCAGTCAGGGAAAGCAGTTGTTTACGTAGCAACAGCCACCGATAACACAGATGATCAAGAATGGCATCAACGTATTTTAGAACATCAGCAACGCCGTCCTCAAGGCTGGGTAACTCTATCTGTACCTGTGGCACTATCTGCTACCATCGCCGATGCTAAACCCTACAGTTGCCTTTTAGTTGATTCTTTAGGAACTTGGGTTGCTAATCTCTTAGAGGAAGATAAATCTAGCTGGGAAAATATCGTTGTAGAGTTATTAGAGACGGTGGATCTGGTTGCTGCTGATATGCTGTTTGTAGCAGAAGAGGTGGGTTGGGGTGTAGTACCAGCTTATCCCCTTGGGAGGATGTTCCGCGATCGCTTGGGTTCTTTAGTGCGCCAGTTAGCTGCACTTAGCGAAACTGTTTATTTAGTTACTGCTGGTCATGTTCTCAATCTCAGTGTTCTTGGTTCGCCATTGCCAAACAGAGAGGACGCTGGAACATTTAGGAGTCAAGATTCTTAACTATTGATTCAAATTAATCCAAAATCTAAAATCTAAAATACTAAAATTGTCTTATGGCAACCAAACAAGAAGTTAGAGGATACCTTGCCTACTGGTTTCAGTTGGGTAAGAAAGTGATTACGGGCAACGGTAAGGCAAGCATTTTGCCTCAATCGGTGCTAAATGGCGATCGCTATAGTGAAGAATTTGAAGAGTGCTGGGAAAAAATTATTTCACCGGAATCAGGTGATTGTTACCTAGAGGGTACGCAAGAAACCATTGCTGAACTGTTGACACCAGCCTGGGATATGCTTCCTTGTGGTCGTTGTGATATGCCAGTAGCCGCGCGAAACGTTGGGATGCCAGCATTGTTATGCCCCTGTAATAGTTTACCTAACTGGCCGAATACAGAACTGCCAGCACCACGAGAGCCAATTAAGACTCAAGACCAACTTAAAGCAATTCGCGATCGGCTTATAGATAATATTGCTTAAACAAAGGATTAATTTTATTAGTTCACTTTGGTTGTTGAGAATTTGGTGTTGGACAAGTTTTATTAGCAAAATCACACTGATAAATATATGGTTCTTGCCAACTCAAGGGAATTTCTAATAAATCTCGCGTTCCTGTCATACCTTGTCCAATAAATAGCAACAAAGCAATACAGTTTAAAATCGTATGGACGATCCGCCAGCGATTAGATTTATCTTGATAAATATCTTGAACAATCGCTAATGAAAAAATCATCAGCAGTGCTGCGGTTATACCAATATAATAATGCGACCAATACCACTCATTAGTACGGCGAAATACTCCATCTTGACAGCCTAGTATTACTAAACCTGCACCAGTTAAAGTCGCAAAAATTGCCCGCCATACTCGCTGCTTTGCCCGATACAGAAATACTAAAGATGCGATGGTAGCAGCTAATATTAATAAGATAAAAACAACTTGAAAAGGTGTTTTATTCCATAATTGATTGTTAATAATATTTTTGCCAATAGGATAGCTTAATCCAATTAAAGTTAATCCGACAACCGCACCTGTTAGTCTTTCACCCAACTGCTTATGTTCTCCACCAACCACTGGGGGAATTTTACTCTTACTCCCGGCTAAAATTTGCAATCTGCGTTGGCGTGTTTGCCAAGCAAAATTAACTACTGTCCCAATGAGTGGAAACACGAATATGATTGCGATCGCTGGATGTAAAAGACCAAGAAAATCTGTTATTTGCATACAACACCTTTAAATTAATCATCAAACTAATCTCAAATGACAATTTAAAGCATGGTAGCATCACTTAAATTAATTTTAGATAAGAATCTGTTGAATATTTATTTTTGCTATTTTTAGCTAATTTTAAGCAAGTAAAAATGTAAATACCTTTTGAACAATAAGTATCTAAAAAATAAACTTGTCTCATAATCTGATAGTCAACGATTTGATAATTTCGTTTGGAGGAGAATATCGCGTTTGCGTACACTGCGAGGTTTAGCTAATTTCCAAACTGAATAATATTTGTCGCTATAAACAACATCTGTCTTGAAATTATACTTTTTTTCTATCGTTTCTCGCCAAGTATCTGAAGGATTGAATAAAAAAACATCAGCAAACCTATCAGGAATTTTAGGAATTTTTTGATTTTGAACCAGTAGAAATCGCACCTTTGATTCCAAAAGATAGCTCAGAGAAAAAACATTTCCATAATTATTACCCAAAGCATCACTAATCAAAAGTGGGCGAGTAGCCTGATTGATGATTTGGGCAACTTGGGGATTGCCATAGCTCATACCCTTATTCCACCAAGTTTCTGATTGGGAATGAACTTTAGAAGAAATTAAACCACAAATAATAACTAATGCCACGATCGCATACCAAATATTCCGGCGTGACACGCTTTGATTATATATTTGGGTAGCTAGTAAGTAAGCAACAGCTAATTGGATTCCTAAATAAGATGGTATGAAATATGGATCGGTAGATGATTGTATGCTACCAGCCATTAAGTCTGGTAGTCTTAGGGGCAATACTGGTACTACAATTAATATAATGATAAACAACCAAACTTTATAGTTAGTTGTTTGGCAAAGCAAATAAATTGAATATCCTATAAAAATTAAATAAATTATTTTAATTAAATAACTAAAACTATTTTCTAAGCTAAGGTCTATATCAAAAAATATTCGGCTTAATTGCATCAATAATAGTTCAAATACAGGCATCAAAGATGACTGCGTTGTTGTTTTATCTGCTGAGATCAAAAATTGGAAAAAGTCACCTATCACAACCGCTAGCCAAGGCATGAAGGCTAAAAAACCTACCAGTGATGCTAGCAAATAAGTTCTAACAGTTGGAGATAACTGGAATCTGGCAGTGACAATAACGTAAATTCCGTGAGCAACTGCTACAAATCCACTCCAAAGAAATGTATAAAGACTGATTGCCAAAGTTACGGCATAAATGCTCCAAGTAGCAAATATTTCTGGCTGTTGTTGTTTCGCAAGCTCATCTTGAACTTGTGATTCTAAGCGTATTGCTCGTAGCAAAGACGCGCTAGATAGTAATATCGTGACTAACCAGAGAATATATTCTTGTGCTTCTTGGGCGTATACTAGTTGAATTGGAGAAATTGCCATAAGTGCGATCGCTACACCAGGAACTGATAGCGGCACATTAAATAATTCTCGGCATAGCCAATATACACAAAGGAAAACCAGCAAACTGATTAAAGCAGATAAACTTCTAATTGCCGTCACCGAATTACCAAAAATTTCTATCCACAATCTAGCTATTACGTAATAAAGCGGTGGATGCAAAGAATCTTCTCTAGCCAAAGTCATGATTGTGTCATTTAAGCTTTTTTGATTTACACCTTGAAACTGAGCAAAACTTTCTTTGCCAATGACACTACCATTAAATAGTTTATTTTGTGCTTCAGTTCTTGTATAGCCAGAAATTCGTAATAAGGTATAAGTTTCATCATGGGAGAAAACCTTGGTATCAAGGTTACAAAAGCGAAACAATACACCCATTGTCAATAAGAAAATAATTAAAAATCGCAACCAACTCGGAGTAAATTTGAGATGGTGCATAAGTATTTTTCCCAAGCTTTTGTCTAAAATAATCTAGTGCCGTATCCACGCCTATCATCATAATTCGTAATTTTTTATGACGAATTAGTAATCAGGGACTTCCAAATAAAAAATATTCTAAAACTGACACAGAAATCCTCTTAATCTCTCCTCTCTGTGTTGCGCCAGGTTCTACAACGGGGGGAACCCCCGCAACGCACTGGCTTCTCTGCGTCTGGAGTGGTTCGTTTTTTGCGATAATTTATTCCTTGGAAATCCCTTATATCTAAGTCTGTTCATTAGATAATCTCAATAGAAATTAGGATTAAAAATAATTTTTATAATATTTGATAACGCCATCTAGTAAAATCTTTGGTATTCGATATAGTTAAAAAATCAATAGTTTTAAAATGTCGGTCGATAGCGGGAATACTGCATATTTTAGCTCCAATATTCAAGTATGCCTGCAAAATTTTAGGAATTTCCACATTATATGAATCTGGGCAACTTTGAGGCAGTTCTAGACAATATTTTGAATTTGGATAAACCAAAATACTTGGATGCATCAAACCATTATGCTGAAAATAATCATAAGTGCAAGTAGCTTTCAAAGGACATTGTGTTAGTAATGATGCACAACCAAAAAAATATTGATTTTTACTCCAGATAAGATAATTTGCTAGCCCTTTCCATAATAGTAAAAGTGCTTGACTGTTGCGGTATTCTTTAGCTATACATGCACGCCCAACTTCAACTGATGCTTGAAGCACAGAATTGGGAATTGCATTAAGATTAAATATATCGGCAGCATCAAAGCCTAATCTTTGAGAAGCCATTGTATAGGTTTGCATCCGATAAGTTCCAATGGTTTTACCCGTTTGTTTGGAAATCATGATTAAATGATGGCAAACTGCATCAAACTTATCTATATCCATCTGGGTAATGTTGGAAGCAGAAAATCCCAAGCTTAGTTCCAGATTAAAAACTTCAAAGCGCAACCGAAAAATTGATTCTAATTCTTCTTCAGTTGAAGCCAGCCGTAGGGTATATTTTTCAGTTTGAAGGACGGGAAAATCTTCAATAGTGGGAGGAGGATTCAGTGAATAATTAATGTTGCGTCCAGAAACTTCCATCTATCTTCCTACTTAGATTTGCGAAAATATCCTACTAGGATTTAGGCACTATAAAAATAGCTCACATTATGCATTAATGTGTCGAAGCGTGATTGAGACACTTTTTGATAAAATAACCTCTAGAGAGTTTTCTTACTCTTTTGGATTAGAGGTAGAGTGCTTTTATTATGGGCATTAATTCCTAAAAAATCTGGCAATAAGATACAAAATTTTCCTTTGATATAGGCTATAGATGCAATTCCAAGAACAGGACAAGGGGAAAGCCCCCAGATGAATCTAGGGGCTTCGATGGTTTTGGTTGCGTAGGCGTAGCCCGTCGTAGACATCGCATCGCAATCTGCGGTAGATGCACTCTAAAATACTTAATTAATTACGGTGATTATTGTTGTAGTGAACCCTTGTACCTGCCCAAAGCAACTTTTCCCGTAGCGTCTGATAGTAGGAATTGTTCTCGCGCAAAATAATAAATTTAGCCCGACACTCTGCCATCCGCACATCAACGCGGTGTCCAGGCCAAATAGAAGTCCCCAAAACCCCATCTGTCCACAGTTTGGTACTCAAATCGTAATCCCCCAAAGGCCAAATACTCACCACAGAACCAGGGGGTAAAACGAGTGGGCGACTAGAAAGGCTCATTGCACAAATAGGAGTAATGGTGAGTGCCTCCATACCATCGTGCATAATTGGACCATTAGCAGAAACGGTGTAACCAGTCGAACCTGTAGGAGTCGAAATTATCAACCCATCCCCAACGTACTGATCGACTACCTCACCATCGATTTCCATTTCTAGAATTGAGGTAATCATCCGGTCAGCAGAGGCGGGTTTGACACAAAATTCATTCAAAGCCAGGTAACGCTCACTCACTGGTTCCAAATTAGAGCCGTGACCCTCATACACCGCAGCTTGTAACATCATCCGTCGTTGGATAGCATAGCGATCCTCAAACAGCCGATCCCAAACTTTCTCTGTATCTTGAAACTCTTCTACTGACTCAGTTAAAAACCCCAGATGGCCTCCCACATTCACTCCCAGAATCGGGATACCAGCTGGGGCTAAATGTCTGGCACCAGTTAAAACAGTACCATCACCACCGAGTACCAAGGCGAGATCGATTGGTTGAGCCGCCGAAGCCAAAAAGACAGGATAAGGGTTGTCTTTTGGTCCGCTAGGCCCCATCAACACATGGCACTCGCGGCTTTCTAGTTGTTTAGCACAGATTTCTGCCCATTGTTTACTCCGGGCATCCCGCGCTTTATAAGCAATGATTACCTGCTTTAGTTGCACGCACAATTACCACTTCAGGAGATTAAACTGCTCCATATCGACGGTATCGCGGTTGCGATAAATGGCAAGCACGATCGCTAAACCCACCGCCGCCTCGGCCGCGGCCACGGTAATCACAAATACTGTGAAAACCTGACCTTTAATTAATGTTGAGTCGAGGAAGTTGGAAAATGCCATTAAATTCAGATTAACAGCATTGAGCAGTAACTCAATTGACATCAGCACCCGCACAGCGTTACGGCTGGTAATTAAACCGTAGATGCCGATGCAAAATAAAGCTGCTGCTAGTAATAAAAAGTATTGGAGTTGCATGAATCTGGGTATCCCTCCTGAAAAATCTGGCTATTTAGCTGCGAATTAAGTCGCAAATATTACTCTTTTGTTTCGCTGGTTGTTGATACCAGTTCTCTGGGACGTTCTTGCAAAGTTAAAACGGTTTGTCCCACTTCGGATCGTGTTAGTTGATCTGGCAAATATTCACGACGTGCCAAAATAATTGCTCCTACCATCGCCATCAGCAGCAAAATGGAAGCCAGTTCAAAAGGTAGTAAAAAGTCAGTGAAGAAATGCTCTCCAATCAAAACTATAGAGCTTGTACCACCTGCTACAGGAGCAGTTGAGTAAGCCCAAGGAGTAGCCAGCACCATCGTACTTAAAAGACCAAACAATCCAACACTGACTAAACCCGTAAGTAGTTTCCGCACCCAAGAGTTAGGATATGCTACGAAATCCTCCCGCTTGTTCACCAACATAATGGCAAACAAAATCAGCACGTTAACCGCGCCAACATAAATTAATATTTGTGCGGCGGCAACAAAATCAGCATTTAGCAACAGGTACATTCCCGCTATGCTGATGAACACACCCCCCAGCAAAAAGGCAGAATAGACGATGTTGGAGAACAGCACCACACCAAGGGCCGCCCCAATCATCATCACGCCTAGTATGCCAAGTGATACTAACTGTACTCCTTCTGCTAGATTCACTGTTTTTTGTCCTTAGTCATTGGTCAATAGTTATTGGTCATTGGTCATTGGTCATTAGTCATTGGTCAAATGACAACGGACAAATGACAAATGACATTTATTTTTCTGTTTGTTCTACCAGGTCTTCTGGACGCGCACCCGCACGTGGTGCATCTGCGGGCAGTCCGTGGGGTTCGAGGACACCTTTGGGTAGATAAACTAGTTCGCGTAATGGTGTAACCATTGGATCGTTTGTTACCTTATAGGGCAGACGACCTAGTGCTACGTTGTCATAGTTCAATTCATGGCGATCGTAGGTGGCAAGCTCATACTCTTCTGTCATCGATAAACAGTTAGTTGGGCAAAATTCCACACAGTTACCGCAAAAGATACAAACTCCAAAATCAATGCTGTAGTGGTTGAGTTTTTTCTTTTTGCTGGCTTTGTCGTATTCCCAATCTACTACAGGCAAGTTAATTGGACAAACGCGAACGCAAACTTCGCAGGCGATACACTTATCAAATTCAAAGTGAATCCTACCGCGAAACCGTTCGCCAGGAATCAGTTTTTCGTAAGGGTACTGTACGGTAATCGGCCGCCGCCGCATGTGGTCGAAGGTAACAGAAAGCCCCTGACCAATGTAACGCGCAGCTTGTACCGTTTCTTTGGCGTAATCACCAACTTGTTTTAGGAACTTGAGCATTTTGTCTCACTCTCTCTTTTTAAGCTATCAGCGTTATTTGTCCCTTGTCCTTTGTCCTTGGTCATTAGTCATTAGTGCAAATGACTAACGATTAATTACTAATGACTAACCACCAAAAGCGAAGGGAAAGGCTAGTTTCAGGGCGGCGGTTAATAGGAGATTAACCAAGCCAACTGGTAACAAAAACTTCCATCCTAAATCTAACAGTTGGTCAATCCGTACCCGTGGCACTGTCCAGCGCAACAGGATGGCGACAAACACTAGTAAATAGGCTTTGAAGACGGTCATTGTAATCCCCAAAGAAGCAGTGACTATCTGGAACACGGGATTTAATTCACTGACTCCCAGCCAACCAGCGATGAGGTTGAGGGGAATGGGAAAGTCCCAACCGCCCAGGTAGAGAATTGCTACTAGTAAGGAAGAAAGGATTAAGTTAACGTAGGAACCCAGGTAGAAGAGACCGAATTTCATCCCTGAATATTCAGTCTGATAGCCTGCAACGATTTCTTCTTCCGCTTCGGGTAAGTCAAAGGGTAATCGTTCGCATTCAGCTAGGGCGGCTATCCAAAAGATCAGAAAACCAACTGGTTGTCGCCAAATATTCCAACCTAGAATGCCGTAGCCAGATTGTTGATTAACAATATCAACAGTGTCGAGGCTATTAGACATCATAGCGATCGCTAACACCGCCAACGCTAAAGGAATTTCGTAACTAATAGATTGCGCTGCTGCCCGCAAGCCCCCTAAGAGGGAGTATTTGTTATTAGATGCGTAGCCAGCCATCAGCAAGCCAATGGGTTGAATACTTGATAAGGCAATCCACAAGAATACGCCCATACCCACATTGCTAATAACGATGTTCTGCCCAAAAGGGACGATCAGGAATGACAGAAACACCGGAATTACAACAATAATTGGACCAAGGGTAAACAGCCAGGGGTCAGACTTGGCTGGTACTATATCTTCTTTAAATACCAACTTCAAACCATCCGCTACAGGCACTAGCAACCCAAAAGGCCCCTGGTATTCTGGCCCAATTCGCTGCTGTGCGGCGGCGGAAATTTTTCGTTCTAGCCAAGTAGCAACTAATACCCCCACTGTTGCCCCAATCAGCATCAGTATCATTGGCAGGGGCATCCAAATTGCTTTGGCTGTTCCTGCTGGTAAACCTAAATCCCGGAGGGATTCAATAAAAGTTCCTTGGAGGTCAATTCCTGAATTCATGTTTCCGCTCTTTTAAGACATGAGTCATAGTGAATTACAACTATTAGTTAAATTAATACCTGTAAATTCACCCATTTTTAATTTTTGCCCAGATGATGCTTGATAGAAGATTTGTCGCTAATTCCCATGCCTAGTATATCCTTGGATGGTTTTAGCCCTCTGAAGCGATATGAGAACTTCTACTTATGGTTGGCATTGGGATTGGCTATTGAGGGACAAGAGGACCAGGGAGCAGGGGGACAAGTGGACAAGGGGGACAAGGAGGACAAGGGGGAATTATTGAATAAGTTTCTCCCTTGTCTCCCCCCTCTTCCTTGTCTACCTTGTCTCTTCTTCATGCCCAATCCCCAATCCCCAATTACCGTTCCTCAATTGGAGTATAAGTAACTTCGTGCAGACCGTTGTAAATCTGGGTAGGACGGAAAATCCGGTTTTCTTCTAATTGTTCTTTCCAGTGGGCTAGCCAACCGGCAACGCGAGCGATCGCAAATATTGGCGTAAACAAGTCTGTAGGAATTCCCATCTTTCTATACACTAAACCTGAGTAAAAGTCAATATTTGGATAAATTCCTTTACTACCGAGTTTTTCCTCTACCACTCGTTCCATTTCTTGAGCAATGTCATAGAACTTGTCATACCCAAACTTTTCAAACAGTTGCTCTGCTAGACCTTGTAAAATTATGGCTCGTGGGTCTTTCACTTTATACACACGATGTCCAAAGCCCATAATTTTAGATTTAGTTTCTAGACAATGCTCTATGTAGGGACGGACATTTTCTACAGAGCCAATTTTTTCCAACATCTGAATTACTTCTTCATTGGCTCCCCCATGCAGGGGCCCTCCCAAAGTTCCCACAGCACTAGCAACCACAGCGTAAGGATCTGTCAAAGTGGAAGCTGTCACTCTAGCACTGAAGGTAGAAGCATTCATTGTATGCTCGACTTGAAGTATCAAGCAGATATCAAAAATCCGCGCCATTAGAGGATCGGGTTCTTTCTCATCAAGCATGTATAGAAAGTTGGACGAATAATCTAAGTCATCACGGGGACGTACCGGATCATTGCCTTTTCGCATCAGTTGGAAGGCCGCCACCATCGTCGGAATGGTTGCTATCAGGCGCACCACGGAATCTCGAATGTAGGCAGGATTATGTAAATCCCGAAGCGAATAAAACAAACCTAAAGCCGCAGCAGAGGCTTGTAGGGCATCCATTGGGTGGCCGCTTTCTGGAAAGCATTTCATCATATCCCGAATGCGGTATTTTATCCGCCGGTGGTAACGAACTTCATGCTCAAATGCTTCCAGTTCTTCCTTGCTTGGCAGTTCACCCCAAATCAAGAGATAAGCAGTTTCCAGGAATGTACTTTTTTCTGCTAGTTCCTCAATTCGGATGCCACGATATTCTAGTATTCCTTTTTGCCCATCAACATAGCTGATACTTGATTGAGCGGCGGGAATGCCTTCTAAACCAGGCTTGTATTCGCACACCATCATGGCACCACCATTTGCTTTTTGAAATATCTGATCAAGCTAACTTACCAGAAATTTATCTTCGCCATAACAGTAGCCGTTCTAACAACAATCGAAAATGTTGGAAAACTGTTATAGCAGGTACTTGGGTGGTGTCAACCAAAATATCTGACTCCGACCCAGAGGAGAACCTGTTTCTGGTAGTTTTATCCCAATCATACCTGCTTTTTTCAAGACTAAGCTTTCTTTGACTTCTCCCCACAGGAGAATTTCTGCCCAATTGGTCAAATCAGGTTCGTGTCCAACCAGCGCCAGTTGGGTATTTTGGGAATAATTTCTCGGTTCTAACCACTCTTTTAGCCAACTAAAAATTTCACCATCATGGGCGAGGTGGCTAGATTCCTCTAACTGGGAGCTTAGTTTTTCCTCTATAAGGATTTCAGCCGTTTGGCGGGCCCGCACTAAGGGGCTGGTAAGAATCAAGTCAAAGCTTAAACCCAATTTAACAAGTTTCTGGGCAACTTTCTCAGTTTTTTGCCTTCCTTCTTTCGTAAGGCTACGTTCTTCATCCTTAATGCCTAATCCCTTGTCTTCGGCGATGCCATGACGAATTAAGTATAGTTCCATACTGTGTATTATGAGCGATCAGTTAGGCTGCTCTTAGGCAATATTAGAACGCTATCCACCACTTAGCAATCTGTCATACTCTGGATGTGAGCCAATCCAAAACCATACAAAATTTTCATCTTCTTTTACAGCAAGCGCCCGATAATATATACCAATACGCACTGACCAAAACTGACCAACTTTTTTGAAATGCAATGATAGATATTTGGGATCTTCCCGAAGAAACTCATAACATCGATCAGCAAGCTCTTGAATATCAATTGGTAACTGGCGATAGTAATACCAAAAATCTGGGGTTGCTTGATGTTTCACAGATCAGTACAACGCCCTTCTCGGAGATGTTTGAGTGCTTTCTCTGCCAATACATCTAACCGACCAGCAGCGACATCTTCTTCAATCTGTTTATCCCAGGCTGCTGCATCGAATTCTGCAAACCAGGTACGAAATGCGGCGAGATCCTCTGGTGAAAGTTGACTAACAGCGAGTTCTACTTCCTTTAGGGTACTCATAATCTAGGTAAATCAAACTTGTCATTCTTTAAATTAAATATACTATGAATAGAATTGTTTATTTACTTTCAAAATTTCTAATCCAACGTCAATTCTATTACGACACCACTTGGCATTTTCTTGAGTCCAGTGTTGATCCTCAACAAGATATTGCTCGATTAACTCAGTATTTATCTTTTTTTTACAAAAACGCGAAGCAGCACAAATAAATAAATCCAGCCGTTCAATATCGTTGGGATGATAACTTAACGGAAATCGTCTCAAGTATCTTTCAAAAGACTCTCTTGCTTTTGGAGATGTAATGATTTCATGTAATCCAATATCTTCGATTGATAGTTCAATGCAAATTCTACTACTATAACTAGCAAAACTAATAAAATCCTTAAAATCTTTTTCAAATCGTCTTAAATAAAACATTGTATTCTAACATTGGTATATGACCATGCTGCGAATTAAAAATATTCACTATCGAATAAAGTTTATCTTTTATCTTAGTAATAAGAAATGATGGTTTGTGGTGATCTTCATCTAAAAAGATGATACAGGAAGGCTTACTTGTTTCTTTTGTATGCTCTTCTGATTCTTTTTGGAGATAAGTCCAATCATTAAAATGTTGAGTAAATTTTTTAAAAATCTCAATAATTTCGGGATCGTACACTTTTTTTAATTTTAAGTTGAGTTCTTGATAAGTCTTCATTTATTTAGTCGGAAAACACCTAAATTACTTAACAAAAATTTATACATAATATCTACGTCAAACTATTAGATATCTAATTTAACCTAAAACAATGAGCGTTTTGCACAATACGATTTTTCAGCGATCGCTGACAGGATAAGATTACAGTTATTGGTCAGCGTTAGGATAAAAGTCTAAGTCTAAAATCTCATCGACAGCAAAGAGACAGGCGATCGCAAAGTTATCCTCTGATAAACCAGTTTCCACCATTGCCTCTCGCCGCGATCGCTGATAAGTAGTATTAATCCACTCGGCATCATTTAAAAAACGCCTCAAGCTAGGACTTTCTTGCAGCAATTCATCCAAATTCAGTCGCTTGTGAAAAGACTAAAATTCCCAACTTTTGAGAAAAGTCGGGAATTTTGTTTATGAGGAATGACTTAGGGATGTTATCTGACCCAAGACTTTGACTGCTGCATGAGTTAGGAGTTCTCCCCATCTCCTTAATTTCCCTCTACTCCGACTGAATCGGGTTGTCTCTAGGATTAACTAACCTCAGCAGTTTTTGCTTAATTTGAGCGTCGAATACTTCCCATTTCATTTTCGCATAAGCGGAATTTTCGTTACTGCCAGATAAGAAGCCCATCGGAATTTCAAAGCCGCCTGCGCTTGTCCTTCCACCGCCAAAAAACCGCCCGGCGCTGTCTTGTCCAAAGGCTTCTTTGATGAATTCATCAGGGTCAAGGGTCAGTTTGCTAGTTCTCAGGGAACCGATGACTATTTCCAGTTCATCGTCTTCATCGTGAACAATGCCGTAAACTACCGCAGTGTGGACGTTTTCTTCGGTGACGAGAAAATCAGCCGCTTGGGGGATGGCATCGCGGTCATCGTAGCGTAAGTAACCAACACCAGCAATGGAAAAGTTATTTTGAACGATGCGATTTTTTAGCGATCGCTCGATCACATCCATTACCCGCTTGGAACGGTTCGCCTGTAAAATGGCGTTTAGCAATTGGGCATCATAAAATCGGCTTAAATACGCAGCTGCCATAAAGTCTTCTTCTTGCGCTTGCATTAACCGATTTGTATCCGATCGCAAGCCGTGCATCAAGGCAGTTGCACATTTAACGTGTTGATTTATGCTGCTATCTAATGCTAGTAATCCCGTTTGGAGATACTGCGTAAAAATTGTTGCTGTTGCTCTTACATAAGGGCGGATATCCTCAAACTCTGATTGCAGATCGCCTTGGATACTATGATGGTCAACGAGCACCACTAAGGGAATCTTAGCCTGCTGCACTGCTGATAGTAGCTGTGAAGTAGTTCCCTGGTTATCAATTAATACAAAACCTTGATAAGATGACAAATCTTTAGTTTTCAAGGTTTGCGGTGTCCAGCGTTGGATAGGTAAGTTAGTCAGCCTTACCAAGGCAATATTTTCTTGATGGCTCAATGCGCCAGCATAAATGATTTCGCATTTGATATCATATTGCTGGGCAATTAACTGATAAGCCCATGCACAAGAAAGGGCATCAGGGTCAGGAAAATCTTGCAAAATTACCAGTTGGCGATCGTGTCGATGTGCCAAAAGGGTTTTTTGCAGTTCTTCGGACTTTTGTTGTGCCAGAGAATTACCACGGTGACTAAGAAATATAGCTCCGTCACCTACCGATGGCGGTAATGATGGACTTTTAAATGCAACTTCCACTGGCGCTTTCTCGATTTCAGGTTCCTCTGGGTTTGGCTCTGCTGTGGTCAATGACAAACTCTCAAACTGAGTAACGGGAGAATTCAAGTACATAGGGAACTTTTTTAAAGTGTGAGGCTCCTTTAATTCAGAAATACTAAGATCAGCAATTCACTGAATTTAGCCACATTATTTTGATCTTCGCAAAAATATCAAGACATTGCACTATACATCTAAGTATATTTTTTGTCAGTAACAGCGCTTGATATCAATTAAATTCAACTAGAGGGTATATGAGTGCTGAAAACAAGCAAGTTTTATATATCGGGCTGTATCTGGCAGCATAAATCTGTTTGAGGAGCTTTGTTCTCTTCCTTAAATTGAATCAGCAGGATTTTTATCTGAATTTTTTATCTGACTTGGGGTATACTTTCTATCTTATATTTTAGGGTTAGTCCTTGATCTTTCAAATATTCTTATGCTCAATAATCTCATTATTATGACTATTGAGCAATTAACAATTACTTTTAATTAACAACGCCTGTTTGTATCCCCTTTGAAAAGTCTCAGAATTCAGAGAGGATGCCTAAGAAAAGTTGAACCACATACACTTGTGTATAGGCTTGAGTATTGACCATTGCCCCGGTCTACGAGACGCGATCGCCTTTGTTGCCAGCTATATAGCCGCCAATTTTTCAACACTCTATTACTAAAGCTGTTCGATTGAACCTAAAGCAATAAGGTGTTTCTTTTTTATCCTTTGCTCCTCTGCGTTTTTGCTCAAAGACCTATAACATACTTTTGCCACTCTGTATGCAGTCCACTCTTAAGATGTTTGCTGACCTCGAAATAGAGGCTGCTATAAGGTTGGCGGGGAGGATGGCGTAAAGGCATGTGAGCTTCATGGGGAGTCCGACTGCCTTTTTTCACATTGCAACGGACACAAGCTGTCACAATGTTCTCCCAGGCATCGCCCCCGCCGCGCGATCGCGGTATTACATGGTCTAGAGTCAACTCATCTCCTGTGTAACCACAGTATTGACAGGCATGACCATCACGATGCAATATATTTCGGCGAGTTAGAGGAATTTCTTTATAAGGAACACGCACGTAATGACGTAACCGGATTACGGTCGGCAACGGAAAATCCGAGTACAAAAATTTACCGTTGTGTTCTACGCGTTCTGCTTTGCCCTTGATTAACAGAACCACAGCACGCCGCCAACTCGTTATATTGAGAGGTTCGTAAGATGCGTTTAAGACTAAAACCTTCCCCATTTATCTGCGCTCAGGGTATTAGCTTTACATAAATGTTAACACAAATACACCCTGCTAGGGAGATGAGAATAAATTATACTTTCGGCATAATTTGGCAATTAATTTATGACTTAAGAGTTACGAGTGAAGAATTAGGAGTTTGAAAGTAAAAATTATAACACTATATCAATATTTTTATGTAGGTAAATGCAAACAACACAGCAAAAAGCCGAGCCATAAGATTTACCTTTAACTCCCTACTCATAAATCTTAACTTTTAGTTTACTACTGCAACATCTTGTATCACTTCCAATATGAAGGTTAAACTTCCTATTTAATCTGATCTCGCTTTTAGGAGCGTGTATAGATAGATAACTTGAAAGTTTAGCCGTGGTGGGATAGGAGTCAGTACAAATGTTAAGTCGCAAACAAATCCCTGGTGTAGTTCCTAATCAGCAGTGCGACACCTACGCGTGGTTTTCGCAACGAGCTTGGGTAGAAATTGATTTGGGGGCGTTGTCGTACAACGTACAGCAATTGGTGCAGTTTTTATCGCCGCGGACTCAGTTGATGGCAGTAGTAAAAGCTGATGCTTATGGACATGGTGCGGTGACAGTTGCCCAAACTGTAATTCAATCGGGAGCTAGTTGGCTGGGAGTCGCTACAGTTCCAGAAGCTATTCAATTGCGAGAAGGCGGGATTGAAGCGCCCATTTTGATTTTAGGAGCAACTCATACACCAGAGCAGATTCATGCGATCGCACAATGGAAACTTCAGCCCACACTCTGTAGCCCTAAGCAAGCTTTGGTATTTTCCAATATCCTAGAATCCATGAATCATGATTCGCCAGTGCCCGTACACATCAAATTAGACACGGGTATGTCTAGGTTAGGAACTAATTGGCAGCAAGCCGGTGAATTTGTGCAATTAGTGCAGCGCTTACCACATCTATCTATTGCCAGTATTTATTCTCATTTGGCAACAGCAGACGATCCTGATACAACGGCAATGGAAGAACAGCATAGACGATTTGAGGAAGCGATCGCTCAAATCAAAGCTATGGGAATTGAAGTGCCTTGCTTGCACTTGGCAAACTCAGCAGCTGCACTCACAGATCCGGCATTGCACTACGATATTGTGCGAGTAGGTTTAGCCGTTTACGGACTCTACCCAGCACCGCACTTACAAAATGCGATCGACCTCAAGCCCGTTTTGCAACTTAAAGCACGAGTTACCCAAGTTAAAACAATTGCCGCAGGAACTGCTGTTAGCTACGGGCATAAATTTATTGCCCCGCGTGAACTTCGCCTCGCTGTTGTAGGAATTGGCTATGCTGACGGTGTTCCTCGCAGTCTTTCTAACAAAATGCAGGTGTTAATTCGTGGTCAGAGAGTGTCGCAAATCGGGACAATTACAATGGATCAGTTGATGCTAGATGTAAGTACCATACCCAATATCCAAGAGGGGGAAGTGGTTACTTTGCTAGGAGAGCAGGGAAAAGAACAAATTTCCGCAGATGATTGGGCAGAACAATTAAATACTATCTCCTGGGAAATTCTCTGCGGGTTTAAGCATCGTCTGCCTCGTGTTGCAGTTATGTAATTGGGCATGGGGCATGGGGCATTGGGCATTGGGAATGGGGCACTTGTACTGAGCGAAGCCGTTCGCGTAGCGTCTCGCAGAGAAGTATTGGGCATTGGGGAAAGACTTACTGTAACTTCCTTTATCTCCCTATTCCCAAAAATAATTTCTTGTGGTAATATAGAAAACTGATGCGGATATGGCGAAATTGGCAGACGCGCTAGATTTAGGTTCTAGTTCCGAAAGGAGTGAAGGTTCAAGTCCTTTTATCCGCACTTTTAATATTGCGATCGTTTATTCATTGGGTGATATAAAGCTTTAAAACAATTGCCTCTGGTGATAATTGCTGTCATATCTCCTATCTAACCTTTTTTATTAGAGGAAATTTCAGGCTGTGGCTGTGCTTCGTCATTTGTTGGAGTACTGCAATATGAGTGCTTGTTTACTTTGAGATACGCGAATGCCTGCGGCACGGCTTCGCTGATTGCATTTGCCACAAGGCTAAACACTAGCTTCAAAGCAGCAAAATTTTCTGTACAGGGAGTCTCTTGGGATTTTCAGTTATTTGAACACCTCTAATATAGGAATCCGACTTGAGTCTTGCTAGGCATATTAGCTGTAACCGAATACGGTTCAGTTAATACCAATTTTTTATGAAGCTGCATAGAATTCGATCCCCCCTAGCCCACGCCAGTCGCTCCACTTGGGGAAACCCCCAAGACCGCGCTGGCTCCCCTTAATAAGGGGGGAACCGGAAAAACATCTATCAAAGTCCCCCTTTTTAAGGGGGATTTAGGGGGATCAAGATATGTGCAACTTCACATTAAATTGGTATAAGGCTTAACTCTTTATCAAGGTCAATTTTTTAACGAACCGCAAAGGGCGCAAAGTACACAAAGGAAGAAATGCTTAACTGAACTGTATTGAGCTATATATGTCAAGTTAGATTTTGACCGTTGGAAATTTTCAGAAATAAAATATAAATCCTAATATTAGTTACAAAAGTAACTATTTCAACATGACTTTGTATACATGCGTGTGCCTGATTACTCCGATTATATTGAGAATGTAGAAATCAAGTAATGCAAAGCGCATTAAAAGATATATGAACCGTTTTAAATCTATTGTTCTTGGAAGCTTATTAGCAGCTGCTTCAATTGCTGCTCTTTCTCAAAATGCTAATGCTGCTGAATTTAAATCCGATCGCGAACGCTTGAATCATAATACTGTAAGTTTTAATAACAGTAAATTCCAACACGAACGTCAAGTCCGCGAACAACGCGCTCGTGAATTACGTGAGCGTCAAGCTCGTGAACGACGCGCTCGTGAACTGCGTGAACGCCAAGCTCGCGAACAACACGCTCGTGAATTGCGTGAACGTCAAGCGAGACTGCATCGCTAAAAAATAAATTCTAACTCACTCATATTTACGTTAGGAGAGTATTCCTACTCTCCTTTTTTTATTTGCATAAATAAATCTGCTTAAATTAACGCCCAAGTTCAGCTAAATCTGAGGTGATGAGTTTTTCAATTAGTTCTATAACACCATCCCCCCGACTACCATTCGTCACAAAATCTACACGCTCTTTGAGCATTGGCAAAGCATTGGCAACTGCTACTGAATAACCACAAATACTGAGGAAATCACTATCGTTTTCTGCATCGCCAATCCCGACTACATTTTGAAGTGACAACTGCATCTCATCCAAGGCGGCGGCTAACCCTGTGGCTTTATTAATTCCTGATGGTAGAATCATCACCGCAGCTTTGTTCATGATGACTTGTAATTCTAATCCCATCTGGCGGATAGTTTCTAAAGCTGTGGTTTCGTGAGGATGCCAAGTAGCAACAATTACACGACCAACTGACAGAGAATTGACTTTGCGATCGCGCAATGCATTAATAAATTCTGCTGATGGTTGCGAACCTAATAGTTTCTCCTCACGGGTAGCTGGTGAGTAGAGCAAAGCACCGTTTTCTGCTACTACATAATCAAATAAATTTACATGTCCAAAAACTTGCAGCAATTCATCTAGCTGTCTACCTGTCACCAAGATGAGTTTGCAACCAGAATTCCGCAGACGTGAGAGTGCTGCCAAAGTATTTTCATTTACATGATTGTCAGTTGCTAGTGTACCGTCGTAGTCAGTGGCCAATACAGAATAACGCATAAAGCCAGTAAATAAAGACACGAAGCATTCAGCAATTATACATCCTAATGCTTAATCTAGAGATGTGGCGATCGCACTCACACTACATCCACAGTATGAATAAACTGGCGATCGCACAAATTTTTTGGACAACCAGAAAAATTCACCTAGGGACTTAATTAATTTGACGCTTTTTTCTGATATTGCCATTAGCTCTTCTAAATAGTGTTCTATTTTTATCAAAAAAATCAGTATTATCCCTGTAGCCGCAACAGGGTTGCTTAATAAAGAGTAGCTTTATTTAGTACTGAGATCCTTAAAAACTGGATTTTTTTAAGTGTAAATACAGGAGTTCAAATATATTGATTTAATAAAATCAGTATTATTCCTGTGGTCAGATTGGGGTTACTCAATGGAAAGTGGCTTCATCTAGTCTTGACATTTCTATGTCTTATTCTCCAAAGATGTCTGTAAATCTCAGTAACAGGAAGTAAATTAATAATAATTTACGAATTTGCTGAGATTTGATCGTTTGAAAAAACGCTATTTTCGTTGAGTTTCACCACAAACCTAAATATAAACTGATGTACATTAACATACAAAAGTTTGATGCTTTTTACTTGATTTTAATTGTGGAATAACTCTATACGAATTTAGTTTACACGTATCGAATTTAGCTGAAGTAAAAGCAAAATGAGCACAACTCCTATAGGTAGCTACAGGTTGTTCCAGAAACTACATCCGCTATCTCTGTTGGCACAATTAACCAGTCGGCGTGCCACAGGGTGCTTAAGCATATTTACTGGAATAGTTTCTTGGTCAATTTATCTAGAGGACGGTAAACTTACTTATGCCTCCTATTCAGATAAACTGTTTGAGCGGCTTGACAGCCACTTGCGACGCTTAAGCCAGCAAATCCCCGCTCTCAACAGCGCCACTCGCGTGCAAATGCGGCTGATGTTTGAGACAAAGAATGAACATCAATCAATACCCAATGCGGATTACCAAGCTATTTGTTGGTTAGTAAATCAGGGTTATATTACTTCTGTGCAAGCAGCAAGCCTGATAGACGAATTGGCAAAAGAAGTATTGGAATCATTTCTGTGTTTAAAAGAAGGTAGCTATGAATTCAGCCCGGAAAGCTCTTTGGATGAACTACCAAAGTTCTGTCGCCTGGATTTGCGGTTACTTGTTGAACACTGTCAAAAACAGTTAAGAAATCGGCAAAATATCCAGTCATCAATTCCATCGGGTGCAGGTTCCCAAGTTTTATCTAAAATACAACCATCTCAAATTCAGCCACAACTACAAATAAAACTTGGGCAAAAGTTGCCGATACCAATCAACTTTGATATTCCTGAAAATAATAAAACTAATCAGCTACCTGCTGCCAAAAAACTATATACAATTGCTTGCATTGATGATAGCCAAACAGTTTTAAATTCTATTAAACACTTTTTGGATGAAAATACATTTTCTGTTGTCATGATTAACGATCCGGTGAAGGCTTTAATGCAAATTTTGCGGAGTAAGCCCGATCTAATTTTACTAGATGTTGAGATGCCGAGCTTAGATGGTTATGAACTATGTTCCTTATTACGAAAACATTCAGCTTTTAAACACACACCTATTATTATGGTGACTGGTAGAACAGGATTTATTGACAGAGCAAAAGCGAAAATGGTTAGGTCATCAGGATATTTGACTAAACCTTTTACACAATCAGAATTACTAAAAATGGTTTTTAAACATCTTGGTTAATTTTAGTAGCAACCAATAACTATAAGCAAATTTAATCGCCTTAAGTTATTTTTTAGGAGATTTATATAGTGAGTCTGACTTTACTTGGCACAATTCTGATTGTAGAAGATTCTCCCAGTGAATTGGAATTAATGAGCCATTATCTCAAAGAAAGTGGTTACAACGTAATTAAAGCAAGTGGTGCAAAAGAAGGTTTAGAAAAAGCTGTGTTAGAAAAACCAGATGCGATCGTTACTGATGTAGTAATGCCAGAGATGAGCGGATTTGAATTGTGTCGTTCTCTGAGAAGAAATCCGATTACTGCAAAAGTGCCGATTGTGATTTGTAGTTCTAAAAACCAAGAAATTGACCGTTTATGGGCAATGAGACAAGGTGCAGATGCCTACATAACTAAACCTTACACCCGCGAACATCTCCTACGTACTATTAAATCAGTGGTAGTTTGAATCAATGACTAGTACAAACATTACACTTCCTTTAAAACCAAATCAAAATAATTTAGCAGACAGTTATCTAAAGTTTCAGCTAAATCAACAGACTGCTGCTGTTTTATCAATGAAGCATACGCAAGAAGCAATTCTTGTGCCTATTGAATCTGTAACCTCAATGCCTAATATGCCCACCTGCATATTAGGATTAATGAATTGGCGGAGTCGGATAATTTGGGTAGTTGATTTGCCAAGAATGCTCAATTTAGAATCTCTAGATTATCGACTGCGGCAATACAGTACGCTCGTTATCCAGGTTGAATCATTAGTGCTAGGTTTAGTTGTGCAAGAAATAAAAGGTACAACTAAGTTCATTGCTGATGAGATTCATTCTCCTATAGGACAAGTTGCATCCAGTTTAGTTCCTTATTTATGTGGCTGCGTTGTCCAACAAGAAGAAATCTTGCTGGTATTAGATGCACAGGCAATTGGGCAGTCTTCTATTCTCCGCAGTGATTAAAATGTACTACTAAAAAGGATTTTTAGTGTTCTTATTCACATAGTTAGGAGAACTATTTTTATGTTTAATAAAACCAACACAAATCAAGGTAGTAGCGCTCAAAATAGAGCCTCGCTGATTTCATCCCAAAAAATAACTGGTGGTGTCATAAAACTACCAAATAAGAATACTAGCAAAACTGCTAATAATTCTTCGCTGAATCAGGCTTTTGCCTTTTTTACAAAACTCGGATTGGCTAAGAAGGCGACTATTTTAGCGATCGCAATCGGTACAATACCAGTATTGGGCATTGGTGCGATCGCTTTTACTTTTGCCAACAAGTCCATTACTAAGCAAATTACCCAGTCTCAACAAGCTGAAGCAACTGGTTTAAGTGACAAAATTAACCGCTTCATGTTGGGACGCTACGGAGATATTCAGGTAATATCAAGTTTACCTTTTTTGACAAGTCCCCAAGCTAGTGTAAGTACCAGCAATTCACAAAAACAAGCAGTCTTAGATCGAATTATCGAAGCCTACAAAGCTTATGACAGCGTTGCTGTTTTTGATCGTCAAGGTAATTTAATTGTCCAATCCACAGGCGAACCTCTAGATAATCAAAAAGACCTTACCTACTTTCAAGACGCTTTACAAAAAGATACTCCTGTCATCAGCAAACCTGAAGCAGCAAAAAATACTGGTGTAATGAGTATTTATATAGCTGCACCTGTGAAAGAGAAAAGGACGGGCCAAACCACTGGCGTGGTAAGAGCGCGGCTACCTGTAACATCCTTAGAAGAAGTCATCAAAAACTACGTAGCCAATGGACAACAATACCAGTTGCTTGATGCTTCAGGAACAGTTTTCTTGAGTCCCCAAAAGGGATTATTGGGGAAAGAGGCAAAGGGAGAGTATGCTAATTTATCTAAACTGCTGGTAGCAAACAAGGTAGATAGTTTTATAGATGTTTCTAAAACTGACAAAAAACAAAAATTAGTCAGCTACGTACCAGCTACCAAGCTAGATGGCCTACCTGATTTAAACTGGCAAGTACTTTTGTCCACAGACACTGCAACTGTATTTGAGCCGCAAAGACAATTGTTGTGGACTATAGCGATTGGTACAGCACTGACAGCATTGATTGTGGGTGCGATCGCATCTTGGTTAGCTAAACTTACTACACTGCCAATTCTGACTGCAACTGCGGCATTAACAAAACTTGCTCAAGGTAAATTCAATACCCGTGTAGAAATCGAAAGAGAAGACGAATTAGGGGTATTGAGTGCAAATATCAACCTGATGGCCGAACAATTGCAGGTCTTAGTTAAAGAACAGGAAATAGACGTTGAAGGGACAAAATTACTAGCAGATATTACCTTACGAATTCGGAAAAGTCTGAAAACTGAAGATATTTATCACGCAGCAGTGACAGAAGTTCAGCAAGTTCTAAAAACAGACCGGGTAATAATTTATAGTCTGAATTTAGATAATCGGGATGGCGTTGTTGTTGCGGAATCGGTAACTGGTAATTGGCCGGAAATGCTCGGAGTAAAAATCGACGATCCTTATTTTCGGGAACATTATATAGAAACCGAGCGCGATGGACAGGTGCAAGCAGTTGCAAATATTCATCAAGACCAAAGTTTAAAAAATGCCAACAGTTACATTCAACTATTAGAAAAATTTGCCGTCAAAGGTAATTTAGTCGTACCAATTATTGCCCAAGAAAAACTTTTAGGCTTATTAATTGCTCATCATTGCGAAACTCCTCGTGTTTGGCAACAGCCGGAAATTGACTTGTTTCAACAGATAGCAACTCAAGTCGGCTATGCCTTAGAACAAGCCAAATTATTAGAGGAGATAGAACAAGTTAGGAATCTTGGAATCACCGATTCTGACGATGAACGGCATCAAAAAGAAACACTGCAACAACAACTTTTAGAACTACTAAACGACGTAGAAGGTGCAGCCAGAGGTGACTTGACAGTACGTGCAGACGTGACGGCTGGAGAAATCGGCACTGTTGCCGACTTTTTCAACTCAATTGTCGAAAGTCTCCGTGATATTGTTACCCAAGTTCAAAAAGCTGCCACCCACGTTAATACTGCCATTGGTTCTAACGAAGGAGCAATGCGCCATTTAGCAGAAGAAGCACTTACGCAAGCTGCCGAAATCAACCACACCCTAGATGCTGTTGACCAAATGACCCAATCCATGAAAGCTGTAGCCGAAAGCGCCGAAAAAGCTGCTTTCGTTGCCAATCATGCCGCTAACACTGCTACTAAGAGTGGACACGCGATGGATTTGACAGTACAAAATATCCTGTCTCTACGGGAAACTGTGGGTGAAACTGCTAAGAAAGTGAAACGTTTGGGAGAATCTTCGCAACAAATTTCCCGTGTAGTATCCTTGATTAACCAAATCGCCATTCAAACTAACTTACTAGCCATTAACGCCGGCATTGAAGCAGCGCGTGCAGGTGAAGAAGGTCAAGGTTTTGCCGTAGTTGCTGAAGAAGTCGGCGAATTAGCAGTCAGGAGTGCCGCAGCAACCCAAGAAATTGAACAAATTGTTGAAAATATCCAACGAGAAACCAGCGAAGTGGTTCAGGCAATGGAAATAGGCACTACCCAAGTGGTGGAAGGGACTCTAATTGTGGAGGAGGCTAAACAAAGCTTGAGTGAAATTTTGGATGTATCGCGTCAAATTGACTCCTTAGTACAGTCGATTTCCACTGCAACTGCATCTCAAGTTGAAACATCACAAAGTGTTAGCCAATTGATGAAAGATATTGCTGCTATATCACAACGCACCAGCGATTCTTCTCGTCAAGTTTCCGAATCTCTACAACAAACGGTGGAGATTTCTCAACAGTTACAAGAGACTGTCGAGGCTTTTAAAGTTAGTTAATTTTGTCATTTGTCATTTGTCATTTGTCATTTGTTAATGACCGATGACAAATGACTTTTGTTATTTGTCCGTTGTCATTTGTCCTTTGTCCTTTTACTAATGACTAATGACTGATGACCAATGACTGATGACCAATGACTGATGACCAATAACTAAGGACAAAAACCATGTTACAAGACAAAGAATTAGAAATCCAGATGCAATTTCTGGAAGAAGCAACTGATTACTTAAATACCTTAGAAGGGGTATTGCTGGAAATTGATACTACTAACCGCATCGATTTAGAGAAAATCAATGCTGCACTCCGGGCCGCTCATTCCATTAAAGGTGGCGCGGGGATGATGGGATTTAAATCGCTAAGTCATTTATCCCATCGTTTAGAAGATTCCTTTAAAGTTTTAAAAACGAAAAAAAATTCTCTAGAAATTGACACCCAGTTGCAAAGTTTATTGCTATCTGGAGTTGATTGGCTGCGTCAGATTGTCGAATTGCTTGCAGAAGGAAATGTTGTTGAAGATGCGTGGTTAGCAACCTTTTGTTACCCAGTTTTTGATGAGTTGCACGATCGCTTGGGCGACCCCACCCCAGAGGATGCCTCATCCATGCTATCCCCAGAGGATGGACAAGATGTTATCCCCTTGCTATTTGCCACAGAAGTAGAAGAGTGTTTACAGCGTTTAGAATCTATATTGGCAGATAGCGAACAGCCTGGTTTGCATGAAGAAATTGTGATCATGGCAGCAGAATTGGGCGGTTTGGGTGAAATGCTCCAGTTGGCAGCTTTTACCAAGCTTTGTGAGTCAGTAACGCAGCAATTAGAAACCGTTAGTAGTTCGCGCATTCCCGAAATTGCCCAATTAGCATTGGAAGCATGGCGGCGATCGCAAGCTTTGGTGCTGACAAATCAACTAGATAACTTACCTACAGAACTTGATTTTGCTAGTTATACGCAATCACCACTACTATTACCAGCAGCAGAAGTAATACCACAGCTTCCCATTGCACACATAGATATTGCCCTGCCAGAAGCAGTGCCAACACCTGTTTGGCAGCCAGAAAATACTAGAGAAAATTGGACTAATGATGAAGCATTAGCGCAGCCTGGCGCAGGTATCGCTGCTAATTTTACATTTGTAGATCCAGAATTTGCCGATGATGTTAATTCTATTAATGTTACAGAACAAAATCCCATATTTGCTAGAGAAAATAATCCTGCCGATGCTAAATCTAGCGAAGGAAAAGGAGAGTCAAATGGCGTTGTTAAAGATCGGGAAATTCATGAAAATAGCGTCCGAGTTCCCAGTAAACAACTAGAGCAAATTAATGATTTATTTGGCGAACTTATTGTTCAGCGAAATGGCTTAAACTCGCAACTAGAAAGATTACGCAAACTCGTCCGAAACCTGAACCAGCGAGTACAAGTTCTCGACCGAGAAAACCAGGATTTGCGTATAGCTTATGACAAAATTTCTACCCAAGCTGCTGGGCTACGGGTACAAGCTGAAAATGGCCACCAAACACAAGGCATAGACAGAGAATTTGATGCCTTAGAAATGGATCGCTATAACGATTTAAACCTGCGATCGCAGGAAGTTATGGAAACCATTGTTCAGGTACAGGAAGTTACAACTGATGTGCAACTCAGTGTAGATGATACAGACCAAATTGCTCGTAAAATCAACAAAACATCCAAACAGTTACAGACAAAGTTAAATCACATCCGAATGCGGCCTTTGTCTGATTTGACTGAACGTTTTCCTAGAGCATTGCGCGATTTAAATGTAGAGTATGGGAAAAATGTTCAGTTAAAAATTGAAGGTGGTAACACTTTAATTGAACGCAGCATTTTAGAAACATTAAACGAACCTTTAATGCATCTCTTAAGGAATGCTTTCGATCATGGCATCGAAGACTCTGGCACTCGTCGCCTTTTGGGTAAACCAGAACAAGGATTGATTGAAATTACAGCTAGTCATCGCAGTAATCGCACCTTGATTACTATCCGAGATGATGGTTGGGGCATTTCTTTGGAGAAAATTCGCACCCGTGCTTTAGCGATGGGATTGGATGCTTCTCTACTCGCTAATGCTAGTGATGAAGAACTATTATCACTAATTTTTGAACCAGGTTTTACCACCTCCGAGCAAGTTACAGCATTATCTGGTCGCGGTGTCGGCATGGATGTAGTTCGTAACAATCTCAAACTAATTCGAGGAGATGTGAAAGTTGATACGGAACCAGGAGTTGGTACCACCTTCACCCTATCAGTACCATTTACACTGTCTGTTGCGCGAGTTCTGTTGGTAGAAATCAACAAAATGCTGTTGGCATTTCCCACTGATGTCATTTCAGAAATATTCTTACTCCAACAAGAGCGAGTTTTCCAAATGGCAGGTAGCGAAGTTCTAAATTGGCAAGGAACCATGCTACCACTGATTCGCCTGACTCCTTATTTAGAGTTTAATTGTCTGCGCTACGATACTTCAGAATTAGAGACTCCGGCAGCAATTAACGCTAACAGTGTATTAGTAGTCAAAGGGAATAATCAACCAGTAGCAATCCAAATAGATCGTTGCTGGGGTGAACAAGAAGTTGCTATTCGCCAAGTTGAGGGAAATATACCTTTACCGGAAGGCTTTAGCAACTGCACAATTCTCGGTGATGGTCGAGTAGTGCCACTAGTTAATGTTAATGAATTGCTCTATTGGATTGCTACAAATCGCCGGACTCCTAAAGGTATTCAATTACCATCAGTAAGATTAAAAACACCATTCCTGATATTTGATGAAAATAAAATATCAGCAGCATCAGTTAAGCAGAAAGGCACAATTTTAATTGTAGATGACTCGATTAACGTTCGCCGCTTTTTAGCCCTGACTCTTGAAAAGGGGGGGTATCAAGTAGAGCAAGCTAAAGATGGTCAAGATGCTTTAGAAAAACTCCATAATGGATTGAGAGTTGAAGCGGTAATTTGTGATATTGAAATGCCTCGTCTTGATGGTTATGGCTTTTTAGGTAAGGTAAATTCAGACGTTGATACAAAAAATATTCCAGTTGCAATGCTGACTTCTCGTAGCAGCAATAAACATCGGCAACTAGCTATGCAATTGGGGGCGCGGGCTTACTTTTCTAAACCTTATAACGAGCAAGAGTTATTGCAAACGTTGGAGGAAATAATTCGTAATGTGGGAGAAAAAGCAGCGTCTAATTGATAATTCATAATTTGAAACAAGAATACGATAAACAGACTATTTGTAGAGACGCGATTCATCGCGTCTTAGTATGTATTGCAATGATTAATTAAATTAGTATCCTGGCGATTATAAATCGCGGCTACACAGACAAAACCCGCCTGTGCGGGTTAAAAAACTGAATTTATATCAATATCACAATACGCTTGGGTTTTGAGACGCGATAAATCGCCGTCTCTACAATTGTTTTGGTATTATCTGAACTGTATTGATTGATATCACTAATAATCGTCTAGCTTTTTCGTGATACTATTTGTGTCAATTGAAATAATCTCTACATCAACTCAATTTGTAGTGAATTTATGGTAACTGTAACACTGACAGCTGTTGCTACTGCAATCGCAACTACACTTTGGACTAAAGCACAGGAGAAAATCGGCGAAAACCTTGGTGATGCTACATGGACGCTAGGTGGCAAGTTAATCGGATTACTCCGCCAGAAGAATAAATCGCCATTACTCACCAATGCTGTAGAAGCAAATGAACCGCAGCGTTTAGATTATGGTCAAGCAGTGCTAGAACTGAAAGCCGCAGCAGATGCAGACTCAGAAATTGCTCAAGCTGTTGTGGAAGTGGAAGCAGCAGTTAACAACGACCAGTCTGAGACTGCTAAGGAAATTAAAAAATTAGTAGAAAAAATCAAGTCACAGCCATCAGTTGTCAATAACTTTGCGAAGTTAGCAGAAGAAATAAAAGCTGAGAAAGGTGCAATGGTTGCCCAACAAATCACAATCGAAGAACAGCACAATACTTACAACTGACTACAGCCGTCTCAAGGGGAGGATGGGACAAAGTTAACTCCCGATAACTGGCGTAAAATCTGCCGTGAAATGCTGGTAGAACGGCGAAAGCTAACTACAAACCCTCTGACATCAACTGAAGGAGTTGCCCTGCAAGTTGATGATGTTTATGTACCACTGGGATTAGTTGAGCGCAAAAAACAATCTAAACGTCAGGGTGATATTTCTCCAGAACAGGGTTCAGAACTGTACAAGGAGACAGAAATCACTAAAACATTTGAGCATAATGTTTTTCTAGATGAAGTTCTCAAACAGAAAAACACGCCTAAAAGTCAAGGTAAGCGAATTGCAATTATTGGCGAACCAGGAGCAGGAAAGACAACACTATTACAGCAGATTGCTGATTGGGTATCTCGTGAGATTGACCAGTCGATTGTCATTTGGGTATCTTTAGCAGATTTGCGAGGTCAGGAACTAAAATCTTATCTGTTTGAGACTTGGTTGACTCAGGTTGCTGAGAAAACAGGTAAAGCTGAAGCCACTAAGCAACTGAAGGATGATTTTGTTACTCTGTTTAATCAAAATAATGTGTGGCTGTTGTTAGATGGATTAGATGAAATGTCCGCATATAATCCTTTAACAGAGATTGCACGGCAATTTCGTGAAGGGGGGTTAATTTCTCAAGTGCAAATTGTGCTGACCTGTCGGGTTAATCTGTGGGATGGCAGCATTAATGCACTTAATGATTTTGATACCTATCGCACTTTAGATTTTTCTTATCCACAACAGGTAGAGAGATTTATTCACAAATGGTTTGCTGCTATTCCCGAAACTGGAAAGCAGTTATGTACTGCTTTGAAAGAACCAGGTAAAGAACGGATTCAGGATTTAGTGAAAAATCCTCTGCGGTTGACGCTGCTGTGCTTAAATTGGCAATCAGGAGATGGCAAATTACCGGATACTCAAGCGGGACTGTATCAGCAATTTGTTGATGACTTCTACAAGTGGAAAAAAGAGGAATTTGCTACAAACTCTCACCAACGTCAGCAACTTAATATCAAATTGGGCGAATTAGCTAAAGTAGCAATAGATAAAGAAGCAACCCGTTTTCGCTTGCGGCAGGATTTTGTGAGTCAGTTTTTGGGAGATATTGATGATGACAATTCGCTTTTGAAATTGGCACTAAATCGCGGTTGGCTGAACTGTGTAGGGATAGATACAAATAGAAAACCTGTTTACGCTTTCTTTCATGCCTCATTTCAAGAGTACTTTGCTGCTAAAGCAATTGATGACTGGCATTTCTTTCTCAACCATGTTCCTAGCAATCCCAGTCAAGGAACTTATCGCATCTTTGAACCGCAATGGAAACAGCCGTTTTTACTCTGGTTAGGTCGTCAGGATTTATCAAAAGAGCAGAAACAGGGACTCATTAAGGCTTTGGTGCAGTTTAAAGACAGATGTAGAGTACCGTTAGGGTTAGGAAACAACGGTTTCTATGAGTATCGAGCATATTTTTTAGCAGCAGCAGGACTTACTGAATTTAGAGATTATCCTAAAGCAGATAAAATAATAGCGCAAATTATCAAGTGGAGCTTTGGTTATTTTACTTACATTCAATTAATTGAAGATGATGCTCACTTAGCACTACAACAGACAGATCGTACAAAAGCGATCGCCGCCTTAGAGCGACTAATACAATCAAAAAAAGTGAATCACTACAGACGTTGCCAGGTTGCATCTAGCTTAGGACAAATTGATCCTGGCAACGAAATAGCAATTAGTACTATGATTCGACTGCTGCAATCCCAAGATGTAGATAACCTGCAATGTTCGGTGGTGTTAGCTAGCTTAGAAAAAATCGGTATTGGTAATGAAAAAGCAATTGCTGCTTTGATTCAACTGCTGCAATCGCAGGAAGTAAATAGCCTTAATCATAGCCGCGCAGCAAATGTGTTAAAAATAATTGGCATTGGTAATGAAAAGGCGATCGCTGCTTTGATCCAACTGCTGCAAAATGAGAACACTCGTAGGAATGCGGCTGAAATTTTAGAGGAAATCGGTATTGGTAATGAATTTGCGATCGCTGCTTTGGTACAACTGCTGCAAGATGAGAACACCCGTGACGATGCGACTGAAATTTTAAAGAAAATCAGTATTGGTAATGAAAAAGCAATTTCTGCTTTGATCCAACTGCTGCAAGATAAGAACACCTGTATCTATGCGGCTGAAATTTTAGAGAAAATCGGCATTGGTAATGAAAAGGCGATCACTGCTTTAGTAAAACTGCTGCGCTCACTGTATGTAGATAAATATACCCGTAGCTATGCGGCTGAAATTTTAGAGGAAATCGGTATTGGTAATGAAATTGCGATCGCTTTTTTGGTACAACTGCTGGAATATAAAGATTTAGATGAAAATATCCGTTGGAGGGCGGTTGAAACTTTAGAGGAAATCGGTATTGGTAATGAAATTGCGATCGCTTTTTTGGTGCAACTGCTGCAATCACAGGATGTACATCACTACATCGGTCGAAAGGCAGCAGAAAGCTTAGGGAGAATCGATCCTGGTAATCCGATTGCGATCGCTTTTTTGGTACAACTACTGCAATCACAGAATGTAGATAAGTACACCCGTCGAGAAGCCGCAGAAAGCTTAGGGAGAATCGGTATTGGTAATGAAAAGGCGATTGCTTTTTTGGTAAAACTGCTGCAATCACAGGATGTAAATGACTATACCCGTCAAGAAGCGGCAGAAATCTTAGTGAGAATCGACCCTGGTAATGAAAAGGCGATTGCTTTTTTGGTAAAACTGCTGCAATCACAAGATGTAGCACAAAGCTTAGAGAAAATCGGTATTGGTAATGAAACCGCTATTTCTGCTTTACTGAATTTGCTGCAATCCCAAAATCGAGATATAGATAACTACACTCGTAAGGTGGTGTTAGAAAGCTTAGAGAAAATCGGCATTGGTAATGAAGCCGTTATTTCTGTTTTACTGAATTTGCTGCAATCCCAAGATGTAGATAAACATGACTCTTGGGAGGTGTTAGAAAGCTTAGAGAAAATTAGTATTGGCAATGAAACTGCTATTTCTGCTTTGGTGCAACTATTGCAATCAATTTATGTAGATAAAGATGTCTGTTCAAACGCGGCAAAAGGCTTAGGGCAAATTTTACAGGATAATAAACATCGCTTTGTAGTAGTTAAAACTTTAAGCGGTTATTGTGAATTTCATAATGGTCATTATTATCATTTAGCGTGGAAATGCGCCCAGAATATGCCTTACCCCGATTTTCATCAAGCTTGGCATCAGTCTAATTTTGCTATTCGTGGGATGCGAATCTTTGCAAAAATCCTCTTCACAAGAATCATTTAACTACTTTTGCAGCAGCAACGTTAAAATGACGTTCCCGTGGTGACGAAAACTTGTCCGTTGGTTAACAACACAAGGTGTTTTGTTCAGAATGCTTATCCGTTGGTAACGAAAACTTGTCCGTTGGTTAACAACACAAGGTGTTTCGTTCAGAATGCTTATCCGTTGGTAACAAAAACTTGTCCGTTCGTTAACAACACAAGTTGTTTCGTTCAGAACGCTTATCCGTTGGTAACGAAAACTTGTCCGTTTGTTCACAACACAAGTTGTTTCGTCCAGAATGCTTGTGTTTTTGTGACAAAACTTATGTCTTCGTTCACAACGCTTAAATAAAACTTATCAATTAAGTTGTTTTGTTAAGAACGCTTATCTATCTGTGGCAAATGCTTATGCGATCGTTACCACAGCTTAAACAAAACTTATATATACAAGTCCTATACTATTAACAGCACAACTCAGATTCACGACAATGAAAGCAATTGAAGTCAAGGGAACCGTGAACGAATGGGGTCAAATTTCTTTAGACAAGCCGTTGACTATAGCAAAACACAGCCGCGTCCGAGTCATTGTCTTAATCACGGGAGAGAATGAAGAGGATGATGAACTTATTGAGTCTGCCAGTGAAAGTTTTCGTCAAGGTTGGTACGATGCCATGACCGGAAATACTATACCTGTATCTCAACTGTGGGAAGGTATTGATGCAGAGTGAACCACCTTTGATTAAAGTCGAAGCCACTGCTAAATTTAAACGTAATCTGCGTATCTTAGCCGAAAAGTACCGGAATATTAGTAATGATATTCAACCAATAATAGAACAACTGCAATCAGAAGAATTATCAGGAGACAAGATATCCGGAGTTGGATATACAATTTTTAAGCTACGGGTCAAAAATAGTGATGTTTAAAAAGGTAAAAGTGGTGGGTATCGAGTAATTTATTATTTAAAAACAGATACAAATATTATTTTAGTAACTATATACTCAAAATCTGAACAAGAAGACATCTCAGCAGAAGAAATTCAACAAATATTAGCTGACTTTAAGCAGCAACATCAAGAAGAATAGACTCGCTTCCTAAAATCCCAGGACAGAAAATGCTAAGATTCCAATCAAATATGGCATTTGCACAGCTATGACAAGTACGCTGCACAAATCAATCTCCTTAGCAGAGTTCCTCAAACTGCCAGAAACAGAGCCTGCTAGTGAATTTATCGATGGTCGTATCTACCAGAAACCAATGCCACAAGGCAAACATTCCCGGCTACAACTAAAACTTTGTAACGCAATTAGCCAAGTTGCTGAAGAACAAGAAATTGCTTTGGCTTTTCCAGAATTACGCTGTACTTTTGGCGGACGTTCAATCATACCAGACGTGAGTGTATTTGCTTGGGAACGCATTCCTTTTGATGCAAATGGAGAAATTAAAAATACCTTTGGAATTTATCCTGATTGGACAATTGAAATTCTTTCACCAGAACAGAATACAACCAAGGTAATTATAAATATTCTTCACTGTCTAAAACACGGTACTCGATTAGGGTGGTTGATCGATCCAGATGAACGCTTAGTATTAGTATTTTTGCCAGGACAGCAACCTATAGAGATGACTGGGGATGAAGTATTGCCTGTACCTGAATTTTTGCAACTTAATTTAACAGTTACACAGATTTTTGCATGGCTAAAACCAACAAAGATTAGTCCTTGAAGAAGAATTCATAACGGGCTAAACCTTAGCTATCCGCTAACAGAATTCAGGAGCCTAACAGGAGACGCTCCGCCTCCGATCGGGTTTAAGACTGTGGAGGTTGACACAAGTCATCCTCCACAAAATTTTGTTTGATGATTGCTGTAAATACTAAATCAATTTTCTGAAACTAAAATACTCCCAGCAACCTTTATTAAGCCTCTACTTTTACACCCTTCCAGAAGGCTACATAACCCTCAATATTCTTAGCCTTCTCCTTGGTGCTGGGATAGTACCAAGCAGCATCTTTGTTGATTTGTCCATCAACTTCAATACTGTAGTAGCTGGCGACACCTTTCCAAGGACAAGTAGTGTGGGTATTACTGTCTGTGAAGTACTCCTTATTAATGGAGTCAGCAGGGAAATAATGGTTGTTTTCCACAACTATGGTGCGATCGCTTTCGGCTAAAACTGTGCCATTCCAAATTGCTTTCGGCATAAGTGAGTTTGCAAATAAACTATACACTTAACATTTTGACACGATCGGCTTATTTTATCTTCCTGAACGCCTAACTTACACCAGAGTCCATCCAACCTCAAATCAATAATCAATAAGGTTTAGAGAAAATTTTGCAATGCCAGTATTAATTAGCATCACTTTTGCTTATCAAATTAAAAATTAAAAGTATTTGCTTCTATCGGAAAGATTTCCTAGCATATTGGTATGGAAACTTTAAGTAGCTAAAAAAGGTTGGATTTCAGTTTATAGCCAAAAGTAAAAAATCTCTAGAAGGGAAAATCCTTATTACATATATATGAGCGATCGCACCTTTGAGAACGGCTAGCAAACAAGATATTTAATTTTGCACAATTTTATATTTCCTAAGTTTTTACTTACTAAATCTTTTACAAATTTTCAACTCCTGAGAGTGGGGTTAATTTGACTCGGCTATTTGGTGTAATTAACAAATCAAGCTATCAAATAAACTGAGTGAAAATGTATGTTGAGATTTATAAAAAAGCAGACTCTGCAACTAAATAATACTGACTGGTGTACTTCATTTTAATTAAGGATTACTCTATGAAAATTCCAAACTTGATAAATTCTGCACATCTTGTTGCTTGGATTAATTCTATGCCTAAAATCACTAGTGTTCATACAGCCGATAATCAAAAATCTGGCGCATCAATGAACACGTTCGTAAATTATGACGTTTTATCTAGCTATCCCAAGAATGTAAATTCTCTCAAATCATTTGATACTGCTTTTATTGCATATCAAATGATGGGACTGAGTAATTTTGATTAAAGAAGATTTCGGAAGATAAAAACTGAATATCAAGATCCTATAGATTACTAAAAAATAGGATTTTGTTACTAAATGAAACTAATAAATCTAGCTCAATTGAGGAAAGAATTATGAAACTAACAAATTTGATAAATTCTGCACTTATCGTTGCCTGTATTGCTTTTGTACCTGGAATTGTTGACGCTCAAACAGTTAATAATAGTGGCAGACAAATCAACACAGATTCGCAAAATGCCAGCTATCTTCAACCTTTCAATATTGCCTTTCTAGCTTATCAAGGTGCTTTCAGAGAACAGGGTATTCCCAGTGCGGGTACTTTGCTATCTGAATTCCAAATAGGAAACTTGACAGCGAAAGATATAGTGCAAGCTGCTATCAAGACTAATAAGTTACCAGCGCAAGTTTTGAACGATCGAGGTTATGTTAATGCGGTCGAATCGCAGGTGACATCAATGATCAATGGTAATGATATAGGTAGCTAAAGATGAGTAAAAAAGCAGGGGGGCAGGGAGCAGGGGGACAAGGGGGAATTATTGAACAAACTCTCCGTTGTCTCCCTTGTCTCTTCTTCATGCCCCCTGCCTCTTGTGAAATCAAACTCACCTATCCCTACTTACTCATCTGATTGGGCATAAATTACTGCGCTGGCAATTTTGGGTGTGTAGTTGAGTACTTTCCTACGATTCCAGAAATCTCAGGGTTGTAAAGTCTCAAATAATTCCAGTAGTTGCCAAATACTTGACGCACATAATTTTTGGTTTCATCAAAGGGAATTTGTTCAACAAACTCATCTGGGTCTTGTGTAGTTAGAGTTTGCAGCCATTTGGAGACATTACCAGGCCCGGCATTGTAACTGGCGATCGCTAACAGTGAGTTATTGTTATATTGCTGATGGGTATGATCTAAGTACCATGTACCCAGCATAATATTATCGTTGGGATTTTCGAGGTTTATTGTTTTGAAATCCACTTTAATTTGTGGGGCGATCCATTTAGCTGTACTTGGCAACAACTGCATTAAGCCAGTAGCATCAGCAACGGATTTGATTTTTGGCTCAAACCTTGACTCTTGACGCATCAAAGCAGTTACTAGCAGGGGATTGAGTTTACGCTCAAGAGACCATTTTTCAGTCTCTCGGAGATAGGGAAATGGATAACGCGCTTGCCAGTAAACGATCTGTTTGCTCAAAGTTTGATATTGGGCAAGTTCTGCTGGTGTTTCCCGGTCTTCCAACTTAGAGATTTTGTCAATTCCAATGAGATTTTCTCCCCTTGCCTGCCGCATCAACCCTTCAGTAAATTGCTCTGCTACCGTTGGCTGAATTTTATTCTGAAATTCCGTTTCCCATTGTAACCAGGCATCGCGGTCTTGACCCAGCAAATACAATTCTTTGAAAGTCTCAGAACCAGCCGGTGGTAATGAACGCTGGGGTGCAATTACTTCGGGGTTCATGACGCGCACGTTGTCGAAGTTGCCGACATTAAGCCCCCGCATATTTGCTGCTCGCCAAGCATAGTAAGAGTAGGGAAACTGACTAATTACATAGTCATAAGCAGTTTGAGATTCCTGCTGTTTTCCTAGCGAAGCTGCCCATTTACCCACCCAAAAGCCTGCTCTCGGAGCCAAAATACTGTTGGGATTGTTAGTAACAATTGGCTCTGCCCATTGCCAAGCACCGACGTAATCTTTGGCTTTGGCTTTATCTTGGGCAATTTTCCAGCGATACTCTGCGGCTTCATCCGAATTACCATATTTGGCTATGAGTAATTGCCACGCCGCGCTAGCTGACTTTTGATCCTTGAGGGTTTCGAGAGTTTTGGCTTTTTGTACTAGTGCAGTACCAGCTTGTTTCGGAAATTTACTAATTACCTGCTCAAGATAGGGTAAGCCGTCTTTACCTGTTTTTGCTGTTTCTGCTAACCGTAGTAATGCAGTCCCGGCTTCCTCGGTAGTGGGAAATTGCTGTACCAATTGTTTATAAGTGGCGATTGCTATTTCTTTGTCTTTGCCTCCCACCTGTAACCCTCGTGCAGTCCGGTAGAGGTTGCGCGATGTTTTTGGTGCTTTGGCATAAGCATTCGCTGCTTTCAAAAATTGACTATTTTCCCAGTAGCTTGTGCCAATGAGTTCCCAATCTTCGGGTTTGAGCGTAGTCTGTTTGACTAACTGATCTAAAACGCCCACGATACCTGGTTGATCGTAGGCATAAGTAGCCAAAATCAATTGCAATTTTGGCTGATTGGGGTTTTCTTGCAAGCGTTTCCGAATAATTTCCCAAGTTAGAGGATTGGAAGGAAATTGAGCGATCGCTATTTCTTGTTGCTTCGGTTGGGCAATCAGATATAGTGCTTTCACCGAAGCCGCTTCTTTGGGATAGTGTTTCAGCACACTTTGCCTGAGATCCGAGGCTTTGCCATCTTCGCCCAGCATATCCTCTGCCTGGGCCTGTTTCAGCAAAATATAGGGTGCGAGGATGGGATAGTCTTTGTCTAATCCTTGGAGTAAAGCCAGAGCTTTTTGAGCTTGGGTTCTTTCAATGTAATCACTCGCCAAAAGATAACGAGCGCGATTTCGGTCTGGCGATCGTGACTGCCCTGCAATTTCTGCTAGTTTTGCCGCCCGTTCTGGCAGAGATTGTGATATCAACGGAAAAACGGCTGATTGGGCAATGCTCGCATCAGATGTTTGCTCTGACTGATTCTTACCCAGTTTCAGCCATTGCCCAACGGTTTTACCAATTTCAGGCGCTGATACCATTGCCCCAGCTAAAAAGGCAAACAGTGCCGCACCCGCAATTATGGAAATTTGCTTTTTCTGTAGTTTCTTCAGCATGAATACCCGCTGAAAAGTTCCGATGAATTTCCTGAAACTTTAACACTCCTAACCATCAGTATTACCAATTTTTAATTTTAGATTTTTAATTCTATGTACAAAAATACTAATTTTCAATCCTATGGTTGATGGTACTGGGCAGATAGCATAGGTTGAATAATATTACATCTGTCTTTAGTATGAGAAATTTGGCTCAAATCATTTCATTATATGACAAGTCTTACACAATGCAGGGTCTGCTTCATTTAACCCGTCTTAGAATACAAAGCCTAACAATCTAATAAAAGAGGATTTAGATTTTTGAAAGATCCGTTGTTTTTTACATCAAGCGTATTTGTGAAAACTCCCGAAAGAGTGGAGGCAATTGCCATGATAATGGGATTGTGTTTGTTAGCCTATAATCTCGCACAAAGAAAGTTGAGGCAAGAATTAGCTAAATTTGATGATGGTATTAGAAATCAAATAAAGAAAGTCACAAATAAACCGATAATGAGGTGGGTATTTCAAATGTTTCAGTCTGTACATCTGGTAATCATAGATGGACAGAAACAAATCAGCAATTTAACAGAGGAACGTCAAAAATTCTCAATTATTTAGGAAGGAGTTGTAGTCAATACTATCTAATTATTTGATTGAGGTTATTTGACCGAGAAAAATGTAGTTCATTTTTAATCAAAGTAGTAAATAAAAATATTTAGCAAAGATTTAAATAGTCTTGGCTCAAATTATTATGTTGATTTTATCGTTAATTAATAGTTCATTTGAGATAGGCAATCTATTTTTAAAGCCCATAAAATTAATTTACTTAATATTCTCTATTTTGGGGCTTACAAAGCTTACAAAAGTTAACCTCAACCAGAAAAATTAAGTAGATAAAATTTTCCTGGCTGGGTTTTTTCAAAAATATCAATAATCTGAGTCACATGTGCGGAATGTGTGATATAAGTTTTGCGCTCTTTGCGGTATACCGATTCGCTCTGGGCGCAGGAATTACTAGAAATTGATGTGGTATTTAACACATCAATTTCTTCATTTGTTTTTTTATTCCTCGTACTCCCTGCGCTCTTTATCTATTCGGTATTTTTCTATTTGCAAGTCCCTACAGTTAAATGGTAATGTCTGAGTTCTATCAATCTGAACACCTTGCAGTCGTTCAGGATTTAAACCTAGAACCTGTAATGTAGTTGGTGCAATTTGTGTGGTAGAAACGGTTTGACTGATAGTTTTACCTTGGAGATTGTGGAAAAATCCAGTGCTACCAACAATTAGGGCTACGTGGGTGTCAGCATCAGTAAATCCACCATGCTCTGCACGCTTTTTGGTAGCTTTACCAAAGAAATAGCCAGTTTTGAGTGGAACAATAATGTCAGGGGTGCGTTCGTTTGTCCTTGGATCTCCCAATCCGGCATTGATGATGCTCTGACCATACAATACCTTTCCCTGAGCCGCAGCATCCTCAGTTGAAAACGCTACCCCAGTATTTGGATCAATCGTATTATCAAATGAGTAATTTTTGGATTTCAGCAGGGCTACTGCTTTTCGGACATCAGATGGATTTTTCAAGAAGATCAGCGATGAAGTATCCTGACCTCGCTCAGAAGCAATTTGGATGCCGTTTCTTACTAACAGAGCAGCAACAGCAGTCAGGTTTCCATCGCCACCAGCAGCACCAGTAACACTATCAAATGTACTGCTCAAACCAACAGTTGGATCTTTGACGGGATTTTGCCCGTGCTTGGCAGTCAAAATCACCAAAGTTGAACTGTCTAATCCTTTCTTTTTCAGTTCATCCAGAATCAGACCGATGCTGGCATCAGTGTGAACTACTGCACTTACCAGGTCAGGACGGGCATTTCCATTAGAGTCAATTCCGCCACCATTAAATTGAGAGGCTGTCTCTTTCTCGCCGACGCTCACAGCTTGGAAATTCAAGCCAAAAATTGCCGGAGTGCCTACTTTTATCGTACCAGAATCGTTCAATCCATCAATCTCGTTTAATATCTGCTTAACCTTGAGATCGTCGTAGGCTGAGGTTGTTGCTACACTTGTGAACTGGTTGGGACTAAAACCAGCAGGTGGAGCCTTAAACAGAGCCGGATTACCTTTTGTCCCGTCGTTAAAGAAAGTGGACGTGATTTGAGAGTTGGTGTTGGAGTAAGGAGTACCTGTTGATTGATCGACTAAAGCTCCAAGGGTGCTTGGGAGAAGTCCTGGCTTAGTTGGATCAATTGCCACTGCCGCGTTAATTTCTAGTGAAGAGTAATCGCTAATGCTGCCAACCTGACCCGTTGCCAAATTAAACTTCGTTGGGTCTTGTGTATTTCCAGCGAGGATGGTGTAAGCTGCGGGATGCTTATCAGACCAAGCAGTACGTAGTCCAGCCGCACTAGCTATGTCAAAAATGGTATTTACTTTCAGGTACTGGTTGGGGTAAACAGGGTTGCCATTGCGATCGACTGGCAATTGGGTTTTATCAAATCCCTTACCGCCATCCAAGGTGCCACCTTTACCATTATTCCAAGATGCATCACTAGTTTCATCAAATTCTACGACTGTACCTGGTTTGGCGGTTCCTGCGCCGATTTGAGCAGGAGTGGTACCTGGGGCATACAAAGCGCGACTGTAGGAAAGATCATAAAATACACCAGTCGTGCCGGGGTTAGCACCAGTGATATAGTTTAGCTCCCCAGGAAAGGAATCTGATGGTGCAGAAGTGAAAGCATTGGTATATGTCACACCTTCTCTCTGCAACCGCTTGATATTTTTCAAAGAAGATTGCAGATTAGCAACTGATAGATCGGAGTTGTGCAATCCATCAATCGAAATAATCAGAACATGACTAAAGCGGGCAGTTGTATTTCCGAGACTGATTGCTTGGACACCAGGAATCAGGGTGTTGCTAACAATCGCCGTCGTTAACACCCCAAAAAGCGTTTTCTTCATTGTGTGTAACTAAATTGGAAAAATGGCTTGTAATTTCAAAAATCTGCAAAAATTCTGAATTCAAGGGTTACTTCTTTTGGCAATGGCTCTCGCCTAGCATTTATCAAAGACTCCAAGAATCAACCCATTGAGAGCATTGAAGAGACAGAGCGAAATATATTCACAGATATTGATTACAAATATGCGCGGGTATTAAATGCTTGCAGTGGGTTTTACGTGATTTTGCTGATTATTGGTCAGCACAAATTTGATTAAATCAATAACAACGTAAGCAATGCAAGTAGACTGAATCTTGCTTTACCAAGTCTTTATAATTACTTCAGATGTAGCAAAAATAAATTCAGGACTATTTTACCCCGTTTTAGCAATCATCCAGATGAACAATAATTGTTAATCCCACTTTTTATAAGGCTTTCAGGGTTAGAGAATTTCAAATTTCGGTAATAATTTGCTGCCTGAGTTTTTGAATTTTCAGTAAAGTTAAGGTTTTGTTAATGTTTAGGTAATGTGATAATGCAGACACCAATGGCATTGTTGCACGAATCGGAAAGTGAAAAATTTTGGGGGAGATGGGCAGAGCAAACGGATGGTATTTCTGAAATCCTTGCAGCACAAGGGTATTGATGAAAAAATTGCCGGAATCATCAACTGTCAAGTCAATCTGGACATTAACACGCATCTGCGATGGCGTAACCGCTTTTCCGGTGGCGATCGCTCTTACAGATATTATTATACAAAGTATAATAAAGCCATTATTTTTGAATTTCCTCCAGCCTCCAGCCAACTCTAGTAAAAGGATGTTTTAAAAGTCGCAAAGTATACTAATGACCCCGCTTCCATTCCTCTCCCCGAAACGGAGAGAGGTTTTTAAACCCCTACTTCCCTACAAGGGAAGTGGGGCTAGGGGGGTTAAGTTTCCGAGGCTTTGGTGTTATGAAAAATACTTTTAAAACATCCTCTAAGGGAAAAAGTTATATGAAACTAATTAAAAAAGTTTTAGCAATATGTTTTCTATTATTTGGTATTCCATTTTCTGCTGTGATGATTCTAGAAATTATGAATCCCAAAACTCCTGCTCAAGAAAAAGAGAATGGGAGCATCTCACTTTTTAAAGTGGCTCAAACTGACAATAATCCATTGAGGTAAGCACAGCGATGGGCTAGGACTTGAGGCACATTTTCTCGTTTCCATTGTGCCCCGGAAATTTTTGTTCGACGGTCAACCTGTTTAACGGCAGATTCAACTGAACCTGAACCAATTGAACAAATTTCTTCAGCTTGATAATATTCGTAGTTGATAATGCGATTGCGATGCTTATCAAGATAACGGCAAAAGTTTTGTACTTGTTTGCCTTTACAATCTGTAAATAAGGCAATAGTAGCCTCAACTTGGCCTTTCCATAGTAGATTTTGTGCTTGTTTCAAGCGTTTTTGTGAACCCCCAACTTTGTGGAGGTTTTCTATTAAATGGAACCAATCAAGTATTTCTCGACGTTGTGCATCAGGTGCTAATTGGTCAATTATATTCCAAATGCCGTCATGTCCATCACCAATACAAGTGAGTGGGCTAGCCAGTGGTTGGTCATTAACCCAATCAATCACAATCTGATTATTCTGAAATGAAGTTCCCAAGATTCCGAGATGATGTAAGCTAATTGCTTTATAGCCAAGCCATGCACATATTTGACCTTTAGGAGTTCGGACACGGATGTTTCCACCATCGACGCTTAATTCTTCAATTGTCTGTTCTGGTGTTGGCAACTCAAAATTCTGGCGATGCACTAATCTCTGTTGACTGCTGTGAGAAACCTCTATGCCCGTAAAATACTTGATGTCTGATGCCGCATCTTCATAGCTGACATTCGCACTTACCCTCAAACAACAAGTTTCTAGATATGGACTCAGTTGAGTACTTGGTGCGACTTCTAATTCAATGGCTTGTTTGCTCGTTATTGCTAACTCTCCAAGAATGCTTTTGAGCCGTCGTTGGTATCCTGCGGTTGTCCCTGTAATCGTTTCGATAAAAAAACCCCTACTTCTGGCATAACATGCTTCTGCATTTGACTCCGCACTGCTTCTTCAATTGCTGCAAGATTTGTGAGCTTTTCTTTTGACGTATCTTCATACAATATTTTAGCAATCGCCTGAATATGTTTTTGAAGAGCTTGCTTTTGTTCTGGGGTCATCGGTAAGTAAATACACTCGTCTTACCTATCCTGACTGATTTTCGTCTTCTTTGCAAAAAACTGGGATGCTCCCAAAGAGAATGATGTAGCGGCTTTAACTATTCTTACTATTCCATCAACCATTCTAGGAGGCTGGTTGAGTTGGTCTTTATTACAGCAGAATCGAAAGGAAAAAGCATTACTTCTGGAATCAGAACAAAAGCGTCTTCAGTTAGTTTTATTAGAATTAATTGAGCAAAATGCTGGCAGAATAACGGTATTGCAACTGGCGAAAAAGGCAGAAATATCAACCCAGTTAGCTAAACAATATTTAGATGAAAAAGCCAAGGAACTTAATGCTAACTTTGAAGTAAATGAAGAGGGAAATGTTTTGTATCATTTCTCTTGACACACTTTTAGGGACTTAATTAGTAATAAAATTACTGAGAAAAAGCGAAATTATGATTAAAATTGTCTTTTGGAATGTGATTTTGGGATTTTTGGCTGTACTAATTGCCATACTTGTTTCAGGTACAATCCAGGCTTGGGCAGCAAACCCCAATTTAGATGGCGACTCACAGCCCACACGACTCAAGCTGAATGAATGTATTGCAGATGTGAAAGAAGTCACAGCTTGGAACGATAAAGAAACATTGGACGCAGCTCGTAAGATTTGTGAGATCCGCCAGTCACACGCCAAACAAAAGGCGCGGTTTTTAGCATCTTTGAAGAAACTACAAGAGCAATATCAAAATTATACAAATCATGGATTTGACAAACAGTTACCCACAGCTATTGCAGATTCATGGACAATTGTAAAAAGTTGCATTGATTTCAAAGAGGGATTTACCTCTCCCCATAATGTAGCTGTGTTGTCAGTACCAGAGAATGTTCGTAGCAGTTGTTACTCGTTAGGTGCTTCTTTGGTAGAATCCGCCCTGTTTAATCAAACGCAGTGAGTAAACGAACGCAAGCCACACTCTGAATTTTGACAATCCCAATGCACCCATGCTGTGTAGTCGCGGTCAAACTCATATTTGCGTAAAACAATTGGAGTTTGGGAGAAAATGATTTATAAAACAACCATCGAAAAGTAAAGACTATGCCAGATTTTAGTAGTGAACCGATACCTGAATTAAAAAATCCGAAAGATTTCTTTCATTCTGGTGACTTGACCTTGAGAATTGAGGGAGAAGTAGTACCTGTAGTAGATGTTCATCTGGGACAACAGCAATCGATTTACTTTGAGCATCATATTTTACTGTGGAAACATCCGAATGTTCGCCTTGGTGTCAAAGGCTTGAAAGGGGCAGCCAAGCGTTTCTTTGCCGGACTACAAATTTTTATCAGTGAAGCACATGGGCCAGGGAATATTGCTTTCTCTCGTGAGGCTCCAGGACAGATTGTGGTGCTGCAATTAGAGCGTGGACAGATAGTGGACGTGCGCGAACATCAGTTTTTACTCGCTACGAGTAATATTGAGTACAGTTTCTTTTTCCAGCGAGGGCTGGCAAACCTCTTTTTTAGTCGCAGTGGTGGTTTATTTATTGACCGCTTCATTGGTCAGCAACAGGGAGGGCTGCTTTTAATCCACGGTTACGGTAATGTCTTTGAAAAGTACCTTGCTCCTGGAGAAGTGCTGGATGTAGAGCCAGGAGCATGGTTATGGAAAGACTCATCAGTGAAGATGGAGACAGTAACGGCGCTGCAATCTAGTGGCGGCGGCATCTTCGGAGTAATTGGAGTAATGCTTGGCGGTATTTCATTCACTCTCAACCGTTTTATTGGCCCTGGTCGTTTGGGGTTACAGTCTATGACTTACCACCCACCAGCACCAGAGGGCGCTACTCAAATAGGTGGCAGCAGTAATTTGAGTTGAGGATTGTGTGAGTAAAGTAAACAGCGATGTCTATGACGGGCTATACCTACGCACTGGTGGATTTTTGGCATAATACCAATTTAATACCTGCTTTTACGAATATATTTAACTAAATCAGTTTTTAAGAGGTAAACAAAATAAATGAATAAGATGGGATTGGTAGTTGCAGCAGTTGTCTAGCAGACCCCCAGCAGCTATTAGCAATTAGTGGTGGCGGCTAAAATCTTCCCGGCGGCGACCCCCTTAAAAAAAGGGATCTTCAAAAGATTAAAACGTTAACCAAACCGTATTGGGCGATGGGTAGTTTACGAACTTAACTAAATACTTAACTAGATCCTTAACTTTCCTCAATTTACCGTTATCGCGCTGCCTGAGCAACTCCTATAGATTGAAAGTGTTCCAAACAACACAGGAAATCGAAGGACAAAACATCATGAGTTCAACAATCACCGAAATCATCTCAATTGTAAAAGACTCGATCTCAAAAACTGGACAATTCACCCTGAAGGATTCCACAATCGATGCGCTTCCCCTCAGCAAATTGATGAATCTTTTAGAGATTCCACAACTGGACTTCAACTATATTGTTAGTGATTCTGAGAATACGATTACGATCGCAGGACAATCGTCGCTTCTGGGTGCTGGGAAGATTGCGATCGAAGCCACCTTTGGAGAAGTCGATGGTACGGTATCTTTTAGTGTAAGTGCTAAAGATATTTCGTCGTGTTACATTCCCGGAATCAGTTCCTTAGTATTAGAGCAGGGACAATTTGCACTACATGTTACCGGAAAAGCTGATGACGTGACTGGGACATTTAGCGGCAGTATTCACGTTGGTGATACGACCATTTCGAATGCAGTATTTGAGGTTACTAAAAAAGACACTGATATTGTATTGCATTGGATGATTGCAGAACTAGACCTGTCTGCAATCTCAAATGTATTTTTGAATCATGTTTCCTTACCGGCTGAACTGCCTACTTTTCACTTCAAAGATATTGCGATCGCTATCTCGCCTCAAACAGGCGCATTTTCCTTTGAAATTATTGCCAAGGATCTTTGGGAATTTCCAGCCAATGGAGGCGATTTGAGTATTAGTGAAGTCAGCCTGACAATTGAGCGAGATCGGCGAGATAGCCCGACTCATTGCGCGATCGCAATTCAAAGTAACGTTGAAAAAGAGATTGTCAACGGCTTGAAAATTAAAGACTTTCAACTCACTTTTGACTTGGAAGGAGAGGATTGGTCAGTTGACGGCAAAGTAAATGCCGATGTGTTTGATGATTCTGTCACTCTGGAGGCTAGCTACAACCAATCTCAGGCAGGCAAAACCCTAAAGCTGGCAGCTGAGGTTGATATGCGTCCTGTGAATTTAGGAGAAATCAGCTTGAGTCTTTCTGGTTTGGAACTGGAGTTTACCAAACCTGCGGCTCAAGAAGGTGAGATAGTTCCCCTCGAATGGAGCGTTGCGGCGGCAGGAAGACTGTCGATTCCGGGTGCGATCGAGAGTGATGGCAAACTGACGATTTTTAGAGAAGAGAAAGTCAGAGGACTGCAATTTGAAGCGATTCAGGCAGCCGTGTCAATTCCGCTTCCGTCTACACAAGGGATGATAGAACTGAACTTTGAGCGTCTCTCAATTTCTGGCAGTTCCAGTGATTGGACATTTGCTGCTGCTGTCGATCTAGCATTTCATGGTTTGAATGCCACCGTTCAAGCACATTTGCCGAAAGACCCGATCGCTATGACCTTTACAGCAAACAAACAGGGGGTCATCCTGAGCATTGCTAGCAAGAGTGACATTGAGTCGATTTACTTCACCGTCCCGCCGATCGAACTAGAGAGCGATCGCATCGAGTTAGGTACTGCCAAAATTGGGTTTTCTAAACTCAGTATCCAATTAGGTAGAATTGTCGATCTGGAAGCAGAGTTGAATATCGGTCTACCTTCACAACTGAATAATCTATTTGGTCGCAAGAAAGACGAGAACGGACACATTGAAAACGATGCCGATGGCAACCCACTTCCAGCAGTGGAATTCTTCCGCACCCTCGATTTGCATGACGAAGCTGATACAACGGTGCAAGTGAAGCTTGTGATTAGTAGAGCAGGAATTACGCTTCTTCCTGAAACATCCTTTATTAAGGCGATCGAGTCGCAGACTGACGCGAATGGAAAATCTTTTTGGCATTGTGACTTCGGTGAATACGGTGAGATTAACGTCGATGTGCCAAACTTTAGCTACACCGGGTCAAGCTTTGCTGCCAGTGGTGGATTTGAGGTAGTCAAACCCCTAGCTCTACCACTAACCCCAATTCAGCATTTGTTAGCGGCTTGTAAACTTCCTGGTGCTGCCGCCATGCTGCCAGATCGTTTGCCTCTCGATCAAGAAATCAATGCTGAGAACTTTGTGGACAAGCTCACCGAACGTCTAGAAGCCTTACTTGCCAAGCTCGGTAGCGGCAAACTGTCTAATGCAGCCAAAGAAGTTCTAGAGACTATCTCCCAAAGTTTCCACAAGCTCCCCACAAGCTTTATGGAATACCTCAACTTTAAAATGCCGCAAAGCTTCCAGTTTGAGGTTGCCGCCTCGCCTACTGGAACCTTGCAATTTAGTGCTAGCGTCAAAAAAGATGATCCGCCAATTAAATTGTTGTTTCCTAGCTTGATGCTGGGGATGCCTGTTCTCAATGGTGTGACACTTCGCAGCATTTCCTTTGGTGAAACCGCAGGCGGACAATTGTTCTTGCTGGAAATGGACGCTGATATCGATCAGTTTGATTTAGCTACCTTAGTTGCTGCGATCGCATTGCCTGAAAATCGCGATCCGCTACCTAGCACTCAAGCAATACAACGTCGCCTGCGGTTAAACAATACGGTGATGGTGCTGCCGATTGAATTTCCGGTGCCGATTCCCATGTTCTACGACAATATTGGTATCGAGTATCTGGGCTTAGAAGGCTTAACACTCCAAGCGCACGCCCAATTTCCTAAGCCGACAGTTGAACTGCAAAAAATTAGTAACTTGCTGTCTGATATCAAGGAGTTCTTCACCAACCCTGACCACCCAATTCCAAATGAGCTTCCTGTCGAATTCAAATTCTCGCTCAATCAAAACTATCTCCAACTCCCCAAGTATCTTGGCGGTCAAGCATTAGGTACTCAAGGAGATGGGCCCACCCTAGATGACAAAGATATAGTACATCTACTCCAGGGTATAAGAACCTTGTCGGTGAATGAGTTGATTCAAGCATTACCACTGAATCAGCGCGTAGGCAGTACCCAGGTTTCCTTTGGGCCACTGTCTAGCAGTTTAGGCTGGCTGGTGACAACCCCTGATGAATTTAGTCAAATTATTACCCAACCGACATCGAAAGCGATCGCCTATTCTGCTTTGGGATTGACTACGGATTTGCAAGCAACCCAAATTTTATCGGTGCTGCCTTCTGCCTCAACCGCCAATGAGCAGGGTATTGTCGCCTTCCTGCGAGGTAACTTTAATGTCGGCAGCGCCAAACTAGACACTGTTTTTGGTCTAGCTGCTTCTTCTCAGGGATTCAAAACCGGATTCGAGATCAAAGGTGCGATCGCGAAAGTTGTCACCCTAAATTTAGCAGGAGCGATCGCCATCGCATCTCCAAAAATCGCGCCTCCCACATCCTATGCGCTGGCATTTAACGGGCAGAGCGATTACGTTAAACTCAATAATCCTGCCGCCTTGAATTTTACCGGAGCAATCACCATCTCTGCATGGATTAAACCCGATGCGATCGATGGATTACGCAACATCGTTGCTCACGGCTATACCTCATCCCCAACCGGAGAGGTCTACCTCAGAATTATCAATGGACAATACCAATTTGGTTATTGGGGATTAAACAGTCTTCCTTTTGAACAACTGGTTGCTGCATCGATTCCGGCTGAAGATGTGAGCAACTGGGTCTATTTAACCGGCGTGTTTGATGGTGGGATGTGGCGGCTATACCGAAATGGTCTACTCATGAATGCAGTTGCAGGTTCTCAAGGAGCGATACAAGTTAGCGAGAACTGGGCGATTGGAGCCAGGGGAACGGGAACAGAACGATTCTTTAAAGGCGAAATTGCCGATGTCCAAATTTGGAACAGGGCGCGTTCTCTTGAAGAAATTGGCGCAGTAATGATGCGATCGCCCAAGGGCAATGAACCCGGATTAATTGGCTACTGGCAACTTAACGAAGGTTCGGGCACAGTGGCGCACGATGCCACCGCAAACGCCAATCATGGGCAGCTTCAGGGAACTCAATGGCAGCGAATCACTGCTAACAATACTGCTTTTCGCCTAGATGGAAGCAGCAGTTTGTCAATCCCTCTGCTGAATTCAGAACGACCCATTTCTAAGGGTCAGGTGCAACTAATCGACGATCAAAACAATCATCAGTTCCACTATGAAGGCGATTTGCAGCTATTTTCCAGCAATTCTCTCTTGAAAGTGAACGGCAACCTGAAAGGCGACATCAGCGATAAAACTTATCGCTTCTCTGGGGATGTCACAACCTCACTAGCGGGTTTAACGCTGCTAGGTGCAAAAGCTTTAATTGAAAACGATCTCGTTTGGTTAGAAGGAACCTGGCTTGGAAACCAAACTAAGCTCACCCTCCAAACTGCCGATAAAGCTTGGCAGATAAAGGGTACAGCAGGGTTTAATCTGCCAAACCTTAGCGTTGATTTAGGAGTCATCAAGAAAGTGGTTGGCAGCAATCTCATCAAGGTTGCAGATAACCTTTCCATTAACGTTGCGGCAAATCTCTCTTTAGATATCACCCTGAATACCACCGGATTTTCCGCCACTGTTTCGCCTAACTGTATATTGAATGGTCAAAAACTCCCCCTATCATCCTTTACGATTACTGTTGCTCCATCTACTTTGGAGGCTTTAGCCGAACAGATCAAACAGAAGATCAAAGAACAAGCTAGTCAAATCTTTGATATGCTGTTCCCGAATGCCCAAGCTTGGCTCAATGGCATTAGCTCCAAAGCGATCGCCTGGACAACGAATGCCTACGCTGATATGGGTAAGGTTCTGGGAAGCATCTACGGTCAGAGTGCTAGCCAAGCCGTTAGTTTGCTCAAAGGTGCAAAATATGATGTAGATGCTGTAGGCCATGTTCTCAAGGAAGGGTTTGGCAAGACATCTGACGAAGTTACCCAAATTCTTCATGATGCTCAATACTCAGCCATTGAAGTAGGGCAGACCCTAAATCGTGTCTTTGGTAAAGGGGCAAATGAGGTCACTTTGGCTTTGAAAGCTGTAGGTTACAAGGCAACTGAAGTTGGGCAAATGCTCGTGAGTGTCTTTAATGCTACCGATAATCAGGTTGCTTCGTTCCTCAAAACCGCAGGTTACACCGCATCTCAAGTGGGACAGGTACTCTCTGATGTCTTCCACGAAAGCGGCCAAGCAACTGCTCAAATTCTCAAGAATGTCGGCTACACGGCATCTGAGGTGGGACAAGTACTCTCTAATGTCTTCCGCCAAAGCGACCAAGCAACTGCTCAAATTCTTAAGAATCTCGGCTACAACGCATCTGAGGTGGGACAAGTACTCAAAAACGTTTTTGGTAAGAGTGCGGATGATGCCGCTTCAATCCTAAGTAACGTTGGCTACTCAATCATAGATGTTGCTCGCGTACTTAAGGATATATACCAGCAGGGCAAAGATTCAGTTTGGAATTTTCTCAAACGAATAGGGGTTTCTATTTGGGATATCCCCAAAATTATCAAAGCTTTGTTTGGTTAAGCGAGGTTAAGTCTAATCGACAATCATGGGGTGGGCACTGCTCACCCTTTTTTCTTAACCGTGGTAGAAAAGCTGTCCACAGTCCCCTAGATTAGAGATAATATTTCCAAAGGAATAACTCTCAAAAGTCATGACTCAAGCCATACCAAAGCTAGTAACCTTTGAGGAATTTGTCGATTGGCTACCCGACAATCGACGAGTCCGCTACGAACTACATAAAGGACAAATTGTTGAGATGGCACAACAGTAGGGGAACATGAGGAAGTTAAAAGCTTTCTAGGTGTCGAAATTCCTGTTGAAATCAAACGTCTAGGATTGCCCTACGGTATCCCTAACCAAGTTATAGTTAGACCTCCTGAAAAAGATTCTGGTTATTTTCCAGATGTCTTGGTGCTAAATCGTGCAAATCTGGAAAATGAACCATTGTGGAAAAAACAATCTACCGTTAGTTTGGGTGCATCAATACCTTTGGCAATTGAGGTTGTATCAACCAACTGGCGGGATGATTACTACTTAAAATACGCTGACTATGAAGAGATGGGTATCCCAGAATACTGGATTGTCGATTATGCTGCTTTGGGTGGACGCAATTTTATCGGCAATCCTAAACAACCGACAATCAGCGTTTGTAACTTGGTTGATGAGGAATATCAGATAAGTAAGTTTCGAGATAACGATGCCTGCGGCAACCCCTCCGGGGAACGCATTATCTCCCAAACCTTTCCCGAATTGAATCTCACCCCAAACCAGATTTTTCAAGCTGCTGTAATCTAGCGTTTATCGTTTTGCCAATTCTGGAGTCCGTCCTTTCAAGCCAATCATCAATTTCAGCATAAATACCTTTAAGAAAGGAACTCGTTGCAAAAACCATAAACCCAAGCGACGAACCATCACTACAGGTAAGAAGTTATTAGAAAACATCCGATCTAATAAATCGGTGAAACCTAAAATCGTCAGGTTTTCCAACTTACGCCAGCGTTCATAACCTTTAAGAATCTGAATGTCGCCAATATCTTTACCCGCTTGGTGCGCTGTTTGTAGAACTTGCGCCAAAGCTGCTGCATCCCGAATCCCCAGATTTAAACCTTGTCCACCCACAGGATGGCAATTGTGCGCCGCATCACCAATTAATGCCAGTCGGGGGAGAACATAGCGATCGCTTTGCATGAGTTGTACCTGGAATACAAAGCGATCGCCTAGTAATTCCAATTTCCCCATTTGATCGCCATAGCGACGGGTGAGTTCTCTTAAAAATTGCTCATCATCTAAGGCACACAAAGCTTTTGCTTCTTCATGTGGGGCTGTCCACACAATGCGGCAACGGTTCTCTGGTAAAGGTAAAATCGCAAAGGGACCGCTAGACCAAAATCTTTCGTAAGCGGTGTTATTGTGCGGCTTTTCTGGTTTGACAAATGCCACGATACAAGACTGCCAATATTTCCAGCCGGAGGTTTTGATACCAGCAGCTTGACGAATTGGCGATCGCGCCCCATCTGCTGCTATCAGTAATTTGCTGCGAAGTGTGCATAACTGATCGGCAATTTTAATATCTATCTCCACTATATCCTGCTGGTAATTCGTATTTACCACTTCAGCCGGACACAGATAAGTCACATTTGGACAATTTTGGACAAACTCCTGTAAAGGCTGCAACAGCGCTTGGTGTTCCGCCACATAACCCAATTCTGCTGTATGTATATCATCTGTGGTAAATTCCACCACATTGGGATAATCGGCATCAGAAAGACGAACTCGGCAATATTTGGCGATTTGAGGCAACATTCTGTCCCAAACTCCAATTCCTTGGTAAATTAGCGCCGAAAGCTGATGAACTGCATAAGCTTGTCCCTTAGCTACCGCCGCTGATGCGACTTTCGCCTCAATCAGCAAGATACTCAAGCCAGAATCTTTTAAAGCAGAGGCTAGAGTTAACCCAATAATCCCACCGCCGACAATTACCAAATCATATTCATATCCCCGCAAGTCTGGCGGTGTTGGTTGAGGGGAGAGAGGTTGCTCAAGCTGCGTTAGGGCCATTGTTAAGTTAGGTTACAGCGTCTTTTACTCTTATTTTGACGCGATCGCGCCTCCTTGAGCAAGTTAATAAAAAACCCGTTGATTGGTAGGGATTTCAACGGGGTTAAATAATGCAGTTATTTTTTCAGATAAACCAACACTAAACTTTATTACAGAGCTACTAGAAACTTTTGCACATAATAGTAACTATTTATGAGTTTTAGGAGCTAGGTTTTTAGCATGATGCTTGTGATGTTTGTGGTGTTTTATTTTATGAGTTTTGTTCTCTTTTGTGCTAGCAACATGGTGGATAGTTTTAGCTTGAGCTTGAGATGCAAAAACTGTTACGGGCGCAGCAAAAATTAAAGCCAAAACTAGAACTTTAGCGAACTTATTCATTTGAAAATCCTCATCAGGTAATCGACAACTTAACTATCCAATAGGTATATGTCATAAGTTTGTAATTGATATGAATCTTTCATGTCTATTTTTACAACCGTAAAATATCCCAATCACAAGAAATACTTAGCCAAAAAATACCAATAGACATAATGCTGGCATTTAAAACTTAGATGTAAATTTTGGAATTTACATAAGATATCTGTGTGAATTTTGATTAAGAAAAGCTGAAAGTCATCAATTCTTCTGCTATTTCAAAGTTAGATGTGACATTTTGCACGTCATCCAAGCCTTCTAGAGTATCAATTAACTTGAAAAGCGATCGCGCCTGATCTGGATCGGTAACTTCTACACTATTACTAGGAATCCAGCAAAATTCGGCATCAGTTACCTTAAAGCCTTGATTTTTGAGCGTCTGACTAAGGGTTTCTAAATTGCCAATATCAGTAAAAACTTCAGCCATCTCATCTTCAGCCATCTCATAAGATTCAGCACCGCCTTCGAGGGATGCTTCTAAAAGCTGTTCTTCGTCAATCACACTCTGCACTACACAAACGCCTTTTTGATCGAACATCCAGCTAACGCAACCTGTTTCACCAAGATTGCCACCATTTTTACTAAAAGCTACACGCAAGTCAGCAGCAGTGCGATTGCGATTATCTGTGAAGGCTTCGATTAAAATCGCTACACCACAAGGGCCATAGCCTTCGTAGCGAATCGCCTCAAAGATAGCGTTATCACCGCCAAAAGTACCTGCACCTTTAGCGATCGCTCGTTCAATATTATCATTGGGGATACTCGCTGCTTTTGCCTTGTCAATTGCCGTGCGAAGTTGAAAATTCAGCGCCGGATCTGGTACACCGCTTCTAGCCGCCACAATAATCGCCCGCGATAACTGAGTGAAGGTTTTCCCCTTTTTTGCATCTACTACGGCTTTTTGGCGCTTAATATTTGCCCATTTACTATGTCCTGCCATAATCTGAAATTATCAAAACTCTATTCAAGATTAGGATAAAAACGCTGGCAAAAACCATGACTTAAGATAATTGTGCAACTCTACATCAAAATGGCAAAGTTATGTTGAAGCAGCTACGAGAATCGATCAATCATTTTAATCAACATTATGCACAATTTTTTTCGCCTCCTCGCTATGCCAAGCGAAAAAGAAAGTGTCAAATTATCTTAGGAGATTACTGTTTGTATTATTCGTAGGCATAATAGCTTTAGTTGGATGTCAAAGTATTCTACCTGTTATTAAGGAAAATCAAGTAATTCATTTAACCCTGTGGCAAGGTGTAAATCCGCCGCCAAATCGGGATGTGCTGCAAAAGCTGGTAGACAAATTTAATCAATCCCACCCAAATATTCAGGTAGAGTCGCTTTATATTGGGCAACAGGATCAGCAAACGCCCAAGATTTTAGCAGCAGTAGTAGGAAATGCACCCCCAGATTTATTGTGGTACAATCCGACGATCGCAGGTCAATTGGTAGAACTCAATGCACTTTTACCTTTGGATGAAATGCTGGAGAAATCTCCAATCAAAGCCGAAATTGACCCCGCTTTGTATGGATCGATGAAATACAACGGTAAAATTTGGTCTGTGCCCTTTGCTACAAATAATGTTGGTATTTTTTACCGCCCAAGTTTGTTTAAGGCGGCAGGGATTACTGAATTACCCAGGACTTGGCAGGAGTTTGCACAAGTTGCCAAGAAATTAACTCGTGATACCAATGGTGATGGCCGAACCGATCAATATGGGATGTTTCTACCTTTGGGGAAGGGAGAATTTACAGTGTTCACCTGGTTGCCGTTTATGTGGAGTGGCGGTGGTGAGTTAGTAAGTGGTGATTCACAGAATGCAGCAGCAGTAAATTTGCAAAATAATCAAGGCGCGATCGCAGCTTTGCAATTCTGGCGTGATTTAATTACGGAAGGTTCCGCCATTTTATCTGGCCCAGAACGAGGTTATGAGACAGATGACTTGCTCAGTGGTAAAGTTGCAATGCAATTAAATGGCCCTTGGACTCTGGGGCAATTTCAAGAGACTGGTGTCGATTTTGATGTTTTTCCCATTCCTGTTGGACAAAAACCTGCTACTGTTATTGGTGGTGAGAATCTCTTCTTTTTCAAAACTACACCGAAACGTCAAATAGCAGCCTTTAAGTTTGTTGAGTATGCTTTGAGTGAAGAATTTCAGACAGAATTAGCATTGGGAACTGGTTATTTGCCAGTGAATTTGAAATCTCGTGAAAGTCCAAAATATCAGGATTTTGTCAAAAAAATACCACAGGTGAAGGTATTTTTAGATCAAGCTAAATATGGGCGATCGCGTCCCATATTTCCTGGTTATAATCGGATTTCTGACAGTGTAGGCCGGGCGATTGAATCTGTATTGTTGGGTAAAAGTTTGCCAGCAGACTCACTCAAAGCAACACAGCAACGTTTGGATTTGATTTTCAAGTGATTAAGGTGCGTATACCGCCGTAGGCATCGCATCCCATTTAAATAAAATACGCTTAGGTTAATAAAATTGCTTTGTGAGGCTGCGCCAAATTTTCTTTCTTTGTGTCCTACCCTGCGGGAAGCCGCTCCGCGTCTATGCGCTCTTTGCGGTTCGTTCCTCATATATTCATACAGAATTGGTATAAGGCTTAACTCTTTGTCAGAGTCAATTTTTTTTAACGAACCACATTTGCGTAGCGTCTCGTCAGAGAAGGACGCAAAGGACGCAAAGGAAGAGAAGGAAGAAATGCTCAACTGAATTGTATTGCCGTTTAAATTACAAATGGTTCAAGTTCGCGGTTATACCACTCATCTTCAATCCGTTCAGTTACCAACGGTCTGATGATAAACTTGGGTGGGCTACCATCCAAAACATCAATCCGCACACATGAGTAAGGTAGGCGGTTCTGAAAATTGTCATCATGACGACCTACAAAAAGCGTTGAATCAGCAACTTTCCGAGTGGGTTTACCTGCAATATCTGTAAAAGTCTCCATCAATTCAGTCCCCTTTCGCCTTTGATAGCGAGGACGATGACCGCTACCACCAGAGATAATACAGTTAATGTGAGAGTCAGCAAATCCGGTATCAGTTGTGCGAAGATGCTCCAAACAGTGAGCGTGACCATTTAAAATTAAATCGACTATGGGACGTTCTTTAATTAGAGAACCAAGATTTTCTGCCACTTGTTCAAACACCCAGCGCAAACGGTGACGAACCGCCAAGGTTTGTGCCTGATTCCACTTAGTAGCTTCTGTAACGAATGGCGGATGGTGGAAAAATATTATACGTCCGCGCACTTCGGAAGTGTTCCAAGATTCGATTAGTCTGCTTCGCAACCATTCAAGTTGTTCAAAGTCGATCGCAGGCATTTTATGAGATGCCAACTGTTTTTCAATATCGATTTTGATTTCGTTTATTTGGTCTAATTTGGCGCTAAGTTCATCGAGTTCTTCAGCTTCAGCAGGTTTATCTGGGTTGAGGGCATCGCATATTCCCAATATCTGCAATTCTTCTCGATCTATTTCCTGGCGACGCTTTTGCAATTCCCGGCGGTAAATTTCTCCCTCTTCAGTTGCAGGTAAAGGTGATGGTGTATTAAAGGTATTAGAATCCAGCGCAAAAAAGTCAATACCGCCATAACGAAAGGTGTAATAGCGATTGGGTAAGCGGGTAAACTGTCCAGGTTCGTAACGCAAACACCGCCCTGTGTCAGTTTTAGCAGTATAGTGTTTATCTAAATGACGTTCTAATTCTTGCGGGGAAGCGATCGCTTGAGTATAGTCCATAAATGCCCGTGCATAAGCATTCCCTTGATACGATCCATGCCAGCCAATCTCGATATCTTTGTAGCGGAACAGGCGACGTAATGAAGATGTTGTGCCAGTCAATAAACGGTATATCAACGGTACATCGTAATAATCATGATTACCTGGTACTGGCAAGAATGGCATATTAAACACCATACGGTCATAAGGAATGCTTTTCGGGTTGTCACCACCTACAATAAATTCCCGGTAAGGCTCAATAAAGCTTCTTGAATAATATTCTTGAGAACCAACCACATAGATTACATCACCTGTGTGCAACACAAAACTGCAATCATCCCGGTGAGGAAGCATCAATTCGGCAACTTTTCGTTGAGGATGATGGCGAGAATGGGATTTGGTGCCGGAATCACCAATAACCATAAAGGAAAATTCTGGACTATCTTCCCTACGATCGTCAATAACCATTCTGGTTTGGTCAATTCCCCGTTGCACAAAACTTGGATGCATCCACCGCACCCGTTCCTTCATCTTTTGAATTTTTACAGGAATCGGTGGATCGGAAATCAATTTCATGGCTGATAACTCTTGCTTGAATGCTTAACGCACAAGCTGATTGTAACGAAACAAGACTTATGTACACCGTAGCTTTAGCAAGAGGAAGGGATTATGGGTTGTGGGACAAGTGTTTAAACTTAAGTTTACACCTATGAGTAATGCTGTACCCTTACATATAGATATCATTCAAATACATGAAAACTGCTGTAAATTAAATTTTTCACCTGATACTATGCAGTTTTAGCGTTTTCACTAGCTAATTCTTTTGGAGTCGCCCTTAAACGTGTTGCTCTGCTTTTGCGAATGCGATCGCTTTTACGAACAGCACCCGCCATTTCATATTCACGGCTATCTTTGCCGTATTTAAAAGCAACTCCAATCAACATTTTCTCTGTAAGATCACTTAAAATTTTGTCCAATTCTTCCATCTCAGTTCTAGAAGAGTCAATCACGGCTAGAGCAGTATTATAAGCATCTATTTTGCTACGGTACTGCTCAATTAGTTGTGTCATGTTTTGCAAGTTACGAGCATCCCCAAAATCCATGCTGGGATCAATTGCTTTAAGTCCAGCTACTCTTAATTCAGCTTTTTCTAAAACGCGGTATGTACGTTTTTGAGCAGGCATCAATGTATCCTTTTTATTGCTTTAGAGCTAGTTTGCTTTACTAAAGCTGTGTTTTAGTTCAGTAAAATCCTCATATATTAGTGTTTAATATGACATAAATATCAGTATTTCCCACAAAAATTATGGGTTTGTTGATGAACAGAACGATTTTGTTGATGAACAGAATAATTTTATTGATGAAACGCATGAGTTTGTTGATGAACAGAATGATTTTATTGATGAAACGCATGAGTTTGTTGATGAACAGAATGATTTTATTGATGAAACGCATGAGTTTGTTGATGAAAAGCAGTGCTATCAACCGACTTAAGCAATTTCGTCACATCGCTACCCGATACGAGAAACTTGCTGCAAATTATACAGCCATGATTGCGATCGCCTCCATTCTCTTATGGTTATAGTTTGAAAACACGCCCTAGCAGTAAGAGAATTAGTCAGCAAAATTTTTAGAACATAAATAGTTTATTTTTGTTCAATAAAAAGCCACAATCAAAGATTAAATAATTTCCCTCTCCCATAGAATCAACAGATATTAGGCAATCCTGTTATTCAGTGGTAAAGCCTAAAGTAGTCATAAATTCTGAGGGGAATCAACATGGAAAAGCACAAAAGAAGTTATAACAGTCACTTAGAAATCAACAATCTAATTGATGATGCTGTAAATAATGCCGTAGCACGACGGAATCAAGGTTTGGATTCAGAAGATGCTTTGTCATCTGTGTCTGATGAGGAAGCTAAAAGTGTTGCAGGTGGTATAGCAGCAGTTGCAACAGTTGGTCTAATTGCTAAACCTCCGATTATTATCGGACGCATCATTACAACAGGAATCATAGCAATTCCAACTGAAACCATCTAGCTATAAAGATTCTCTTCGGTGAAGGCTCAATTCATGGAAAACATTGCTGCTGATAAAACGACACTTTGCCCCAGTGCTAGGCCAGAATCCGAGGATAGTGTGGTTTTCGGCATCATCAGTGGAACAGTAGCAGAACCCCGTGTGGCTTATCTCAAACAGCCCCAGCCGCTCACGGATGAACTCATAGCAAAAGCTAACCCAATTACACCTGCCGAAATTTTTCGCACAGCCGCACCTTGCGCCACAAAAGCTTGCCAACATTTTGATGGACAAGATTGTCGTCTAGCCACGCGAATTATCGAAAAGTTACCCACAGTAGCAGAGGAACTACCCCCTTGTTCCATACGCCGAGATTGTCGGTGGTGGCAACAAGAAGGGAAAGCAGCTTGTATGCGTTGTCCCCAAGTGATTACAGATAACTACAATGCCTCTGAACTAGCAATTAAAGTAGCAATACCAACTGCTAATTAAGCAAAGCTAGAACTGTATTAACAAGGGAATAGGCAACGGGCAACAGAGGACTCTTACAGATAAGTATTTTAACTTTAAGAGAAATTTGCCATGCCTAAAAGTGAGGACAAAATGCCCCACTTAGAAACCAATATGGTTCAGTTAATAAAAATGAAGAATAGTAGGTTAGGTTGAGCCACAGCAAAACCCAACGAAGCCTTGTTAATGTTGGGTTTTGTTCCTTAACACAACCTACGTCAGTTTTAGTTTTTAGCCTTAACTGAACCGTATTGACTTAATAAACAGGAAATAAAAAATTTTGTTCCCTGTCTCCTTTCTTCTTGAAATAATCTCAGGAAAAGATTATGTCTTTAGAAAATGTGAGAGCTTTCTACGAAAGACTAGCATCTGATGAAGTTTTCCGCGTTCAAATTCAAGGCGTTGAAAGCAAGGATGCAGGTAGAGAAATTTTGAAAAACGCTGGTTTTGATTTTAGCCAGCAAGAATTTGAAGAATATACAGAGCAATTGTTAGAAACAACTGCGTCTGATGATGATTTAAAAGACCTAAACGAAAAAGAATTGGAAGCTGTGTTTGGTGGAGCAATACCTGTTATTTTTCCTGGAGGTCTGCCAATCCTAATGTACGGAGTTGTCATTACATCAATTCGTTTCTTGTTCTAATCCCTCATTTTAAATTCTGAGGTCGCTAAATTTCCCAGCAAAAATTTTTCATAAGGAGAAAATTATGTCTTTAGAAAACGTCAGAGCATTTTATCAAAGGCTAGCCTCTGATGAGGCTTTCCTTACCCAAATGCAAGGGGTTGAAAGCAAGGATGAATGCAGCCAAGTTGTTAAAACTGCTGGCTATGATTTTACTCAAGAAGAGTTTGAAGAATATACAACTCAATTATTAGAGTCAAATGCTGCTGAGGATGAACTTAAGGATTTAAGTGAAAAACAATTAGAAGCAGTTTTTGGTGGCATCATTGGTAAGCCTATAATACAACCTTTATATGGGGTTATTTGGTGGCCTCCTGTTAAGTGGCCGCCTATTCAGCCTCAGCCTCTATATGGAATTGTGACGACCAATGATATCTAAAGAAGCTTGAACAACAAGCTCAGGTTTATGGGGATAGAGATATGTCTATCCCCTTTTAGAGAAATTGCTTAAAGGAGTTTATTCCAATGACCTATCGCAGAATTAGCTATGCGGTTTGGGAAATTACCCTAAAGTGCAATCTTGCATGTCAACACTGTGGCTCTCGTGCTGGTCATACTAGGGCAAAAGAATTGTCCACCGAAGAAGCCCTTGATCTGGTTAGCCAGATGGCGGAAGTTGGGATTACAGAAGTAACACTCATTGGTGGTGAAGCTTTTCTGCGTCCTGATTGGCTGGAAATAGCCCAAGCAGTTACCCAAGCTGGGATGCTCTGTGGTATGACAACCGGGGGTTATGGTATCACTTTAGAGACAGCACGACGGATGAAAGAAGCTGGAATCCAAGTAGTTTCCGTCTCTGTTGATGGCTTAGAAGCAACCCACGATCGCATTCGGGGTAGACAAGGCTCCTGGCAATGGGCGTTTAAGACCATGAGCCATCTTAAAGAAGTAGGTATTTCTTTTGGTTGCAATACTCAAATCAATCGCCTCTCTGCACCAGAATTCCCCCGTATTTATGAGCATCTCCGTGATGCAGGTGTCTTCGCTTGGCAAATTCAATTGACTGTACCGATGGGGAATGCAGCTGATAATAGCGAGATTTTACTACAACCTTATGAATTACTCGATGTGTACCCAATGATTGCTCGTGTTGCTCAACGGGCAAAGCGAGAAGGGGTGAGGGTTCAGCCAGGGAATAATATCGGTTACTACGGCCCCTATGAGCGATTTTTACGAGGCGGCGATGCTTGGACTTTTTGGCAGGGATGCAGTGCTGGATTATCTGCTTTAGGAATTGAAGCAGATGGAGCGATTAAAGGTTGTCCTTCACTGCCAACTTCAGCTTACACTGGCGGAAATATCCGCGATCGCTCTTTGCGAAGCATCATTGAAGAAACAGAAGAACTACGGTTTAATCTAGGGGCTGGTACTCCCAAAGGCACAGAACATTTGTGGGGTTTCTGCAAAACTTGTGAATTTGCTGAACTCTGTCGAGGTGGTTGCAGCTGGACTGCACACGTCTTTTTTGACAAACGAGGCAACAATCCTTATTGTCATCATCGTGCCCTCACCCAACAAAAACAAGGTATTCGAGAACGAGTATTCCTCAAGCATCGAGCAGAGGGTAATCCCTTTGATAATGGAGAATTTTCTCTAGTTGAAGAAGTGATTAATGCACCTTGGCCAGAAAACGATTCTCTTCATTTTACTGCTGACAGTATTCAATGGCCAGACAGTTGGCAGCAAGAACCATTACTACCATCTTTGATTGTTTTGAATTAAAGTTCAGTTCATAAATTTGATTCATCGGAATAACATGTCTACTGAATATATACCTCCAGCAGATGATCTCACTGGTACTTTAGAATCATCTGTTAACAAATCTCAGGTTGAGTTGAACTCTCACGAAACCCTATTACCTCGTTTGGCTTGGAATAGCCAAATAGCTTATTTACGAGTTCTTTTTAAAGCAAAAAAGGCTTTAGACCGAATCGAAAGAGAAGCAGATATTTTATAACTTCATAACTAATTTATTGATTTTATGTCTCAACTAAAAGTTTCCGAGCTAAATGCTGCTGGCTTAAATTTTTTCAAGGTTTTGAGAGTTTTATGATAGACCTAAAAGATGATGAGCTTTATATCAATTGTGGCGAAATTTCCATCACCACTAACATAAGCGTAATTAACGTTTTTATCTCTGAAGATATTTTCGATCCGTCTATTTATTTCATTAAGTGATTAAATAACAAAGCTTATGACATTTATTTTAAATACTCACAATGTTTTCGATTATTTAGTTGAACAGGGTTTATGCAATCAGTGCGAGCAACCTCCCAGCAACATAGAACCACTTGCAGCAAAGAACTTTAATTTATTACTAACTTTTCCAGATAGTCGTAAGCTTCTTGTTAAGCAAGAACGATATTATCAGCAAGGGAAAGCGGCTGGTGAGTTTTTGACTGAGTGGCGAATTCAAGACTTTTTACAGAGGTTTTCCAATTTCGATCACTATCGCCAATTTTTGCCAGAGGTGCTGCATTTTGATGTAGAGAATTCCATTATTGTCTTCAAATACCTAGATGACTATCGGGATTTAATGGATTTTTACACTAAAGAAAATAGCTTTCCCACAAAAATTGCTACAGCAGTTGGTGCTATCTTAGGAACTATACATCGTGACACTTTTAATCGCCAAGAATATCAAAATTTTTTCTCTAAAAATTCAGATAATTTAATAGTTGACCAAGTACCGCATTTAATCCAGAGATTAGAAAGGGTTGAACCAGAAATTTTTGGTTTGATACCTGATAATGCGTTAAAGTTTTTTGTCCTCTATCAACGGTATGATAGCTTAGGAGACGCGATCGCTGAACTGGGTAATGCTGTAATTCCTTCATGTCTAACCCACAATGACCTGAAGCTAAATAATATCCTTCTGCAAAAAAATTGGCAGCATTCTATTAACAATACTATCAAATTGATTGATTGGGAACGCTCTGCTTGGGGAGATCCAGCCTTTGATTTGGGAACGCTTATTGGCAGCTATGTGCAAATCTGGCTAGGTAGCTTGGTAATCAGCAATTCTTTGAGTATTGAAGAATCTTTGCGTTTAGCAATAACGCCTTTAGAACTACTCCAGCCTTCAATTGCCGCATTAGCTCAAGCTTATTTAAACACTTTTCCAGAAATTGTAGAATACCGACCTGATTTTTTGCAGAGGGTCGTACAATTTGTAGGTCTTGCTTTAATTCAACAAATTCAAGCGATGATTCAATATCAAAAATACTTTGGCAATACAGGGATTGCTATGCTTCAGGTTGCTAAAACATTATTATGCCGTCCCATACAATCAATGCCAACAATTTTTGGTACTGCGGTTGCAGAACTAGTTACTGTTAATGCTTCTACTAGGTAAATCATTTCGATACAACTCAATCATTATGCAATTATTAAACTCTACTCAATCTCAATCAGAGACTAGTTTAACTAATCTATTACTAGATGCGCTGCAAGATATTGTTCAAAAAGTTGAGATTAAGGCTGATTTCTCTATTCACCATCCAGATTACAAACCTTTGAAATTACCAGATGAAGTGATTGAACGATTTCAGAAAATGTCAACTCAGATGCAGCAGAAATATTTGAGTCTACAACTGCGGAGCTTTCTCTATGGTATTTATTACAACGGTTCTATGCGAAGTGCGCTAGCACTAAATGCAGAAAGAAATGCTTTGCCCCTAGATTTAGAAAATAATACTGTTTTGGGGATAGATGTCGGTTTTTATGAGCGATTAGATGAAAGTAATTGTGGACAAGGCTATTTTGACTCTGGTTGGTCTGTAGTCAGAGAAGAAACAGATGGTACTTTAGTAGTAACTAAGGGCAGTTTGAGGTTACATATTCAGAGGGTTAAGCATCTTCAAGTTATCGAACAAACTGCCGTAGTAGGCGATTCAGTAGCTATCCGCCTGCCCAAGAATCGGGTGCAAAATGGCTTTTATATGGCGGTTAGTAATCTGGGTTTTAGTAAGGTTGCAAAGGATAAAAATCCCCTAGTAACCGTAAGAATCTATTTCAATTTAACTCCCGAAGGTGCTGTGGCAGTTATGGAGAGCTTGACACAATGGCTGAATGAGTTAGCAATTACTTTCAGTTTTAAGGTTTTATATAATCCCAAAGAATATGGACGGTATGACTCAGGAGTTTTGTATTTTGATAAAACAGATTATCAGGTAGTTAGTAAAGTTTTGCAGGATGTATATAGGAAAAATAAATTGCATTTTCAGCCGGAAGTTCCCTTGTTCACGATGCAGCTGATAGCAGGATTGGGGTTGGCAGAAGAACCCAACCAAAAGTTTGCTGAACAGGAAAGTTTTGGGATGAATCGCTGTCAGATTGTGGCGAATGGATTACTAACAGCTTGGTATCAAAGAGATGATTCCCCAGAAGGGCGGATGCAAGCTATCTATGAGCAATTTTCTCTTTTGGGAATTGACTTGCAGCGTGCTTACTTAAATGCTAATTCTGAAAATATTTACCAGTTGTTTAACTGATGCTAATAACGGATCTTAGATTACAAACTTACGTACCATCAGAGCAAGTTGATTGTTCAAATGCTCAATTCCCAGAATCAGATATGCCTTTGTATCGAAAACTGGGACGAACTGACCTAACAGTTAGCTGCTTGGGTTTGGGTGGTGGTGGTAGCATTTCCAGTGAAGATACCCTTTACGCTTTTGACCAAGGAATTAACTACTTTTTTTACTCCAGCGACCTGCACCATTATATATATAGTTCAATGGCTGGAGCATTGCGCCAGATGTGTGGACGTGGTTCCTTAAAGCGAGAAAAAGTAGTACTGGCAACAGTAACTTATATCAAAAATCCAGAGATGGCAATGGCTGCTCTGTTAGATCAGTTTGTCGATTTGAACATTGACTATATTGATGTGTTTTTCTGGGGCTGGATTGGTTCTAAAGATGGGCCAGCTTTACAAGATTGCTTGCAGCTTTCTTCTGATTTAAGAGGAGCTAATTCTGTCTATCAGCGTAGTATTGAAAAAATGCTTGGCATTTCAGAGCGCCTTAAAAAAATGGGAGCTGTTCGCTATGTTGGTGCTTCTTTTCATGATATCAATCTTGCTCAACAGTGGTCTAATAGTCCTTTGTTAGATGTAGTGATGGTCAGACACAATGTTGCTCATAGGTCTGCTCAATCGCAAATATTTAATCAGCTAGATGACCAAGACCCTTATAGACCTGGTATTGTTACTTTTAAGTCTACAGGCTCTCACACGGGAGTTCTGTGGGATGCTCCTCAAAATTTGCCAGAAGGTTGTTGGCGGCCTTCAGTACCTGATTTATATCGCTACTCTCTAAGTCAGAATTGTGTGGATGTTTGCTTAACTGGATGGCAATACCGGGAAGAAATTGATGCTGCGATCGCCGGAATACAAAAAGGCAAGCTTTCCCAAACAGAAATTGACTACCTAAATTTGTACGGGGATTTACATCGCAACAGACTTTCTCTAACTGAGATTTCACCAGAACACTTAATTTATCGCTCCTAACTACCAAAAATACACTACAGTCTATGGCAGATTCCATACAACAGTTGACATTACCAGAAATTACACCTGCCTCAGATGAGGATATACTTGCTTACTTACGTCATTCTTTTACAATTGCGGCAGTAGCTGCTGCTACCGAACAGAATACATTCATAGTCAAAGTATGTGAACAGTTAGGAATTACAGTTACTGATGAAGAATTGCAAACAGCAGGAGACTTATTTCGCCACCAGCACAAACTGCTAGGAGTATCGGAAACACTAGCATGGCTGACACAGCAACGAATTATTGCAGAGGATTGGACACAAGGAATTCACCTATCTCTACTTACTCAGAAATTAAAAGAAAATCTCTTCGGTGAGAACGTCGATGCTCATTACATTAACAACCGCGATCATTATAAGCGTGTGGCTTTATCGCAAATTTTAGTAAAAGATATAACAGTAGCAAATACTATTGTTCAACTTCTACAAGAAAATCGAGTATCATTCACTGCCTTAGCGTTGGAATATTCGCAGGGAAAACAATCAAAAGAAAATGGCGGTTTCGTTGGAGTCCGCTTCTTTGCTGAATTATTACCAGAGATAACAAAGGCCATCACTGATGCACAGGAAGACAAAGTAGTTGGGCCAATTCAAACTCAAATGGGTTATCACATCCTCCGAATCGATAAGTGGATACCTGCAAATTTAAGTGAGATTAGAGAAGAAATTTTGCAGTCTTTGTTTCAGGCTTGGTTAAAACAAAATACTTTCAATAAAAAATATATATAATTTAGTTGGTTAGCATCAACAAAATAAGTATTTTTTCCTTAAGACTAATACCTAGCTAAACATGAGTTTTAAGTAATTTTCTTACTATATATTACAATTTTAGTAATTTTTATTTTAATCTAAATCCATGTTTAAATAATGCCTGTTTTTTTGAATAAAATAGAATATTTTATGTTCAATTAATAACAAAGATTTTCTGGACACATAAATTTTTATATGGGAAGTTCTTAATAGAAAGCAAGAAATTCAATTGGCGAGTTTTAGCAATCTATTCCCTACCAAATTATTGTTCAAAATTCTCAGGAGATTGAAATGGCTACTATTACAATTCATGATTTACGTCCCGCTGGTGCAGAATTATTCGCTGGTTCTGAAAACTTCATGAGTGATTTGGTTGACTCTGAACTCAATACAGTTAACGGTGGTCTTACACCCTTAGTTATTTGGGGTGTAGCAATCACATCAGAATATGTAATTAGTGCTTTTTCTGTAGGCGTTGGTGCTGGAATTTATACAGCAGTTCGGAAATAACCTGAAAATAACGTAAGGAGTAAACAATGGCTACAATTCGCATTGAACAGCTAAGTGCAGGTTTTGAACTTATTGCTGACGAAGAAACATTTTTGGATGAACTCACTGATAGCGATCTAGACCTTAATAAAGGTGGAATTACTCCAATTATTACCAGTCTGATAGTGTTCTCCGCAGGCTATGGTGTAGGCAGAGCAATCAGTGAAATTTTCAAATAAGCTTTGAGATAACCATTAAAGGTTATTTTGAATTGTTTGAAATGTTAAACAACTAATAGCAGGAGTAAAAAGTTAGGTTTAAATATAACTTTTTGTTCCTGTTCCATTGGTGTGCCTTTTTCATGAGGATACTGGTTATAATTATTGTCAATAATAATCGCTATTCTCTAACCTCCAATAAATAAAACGTATAAGAGTAATTTTATATTTTAGTATTTAATTAAGGGCCATTTATAAAGTAATTATTAAGTAGGCTGTATTACAACTATGTAAAAATTTTGGAGTTTGAGAGAGTGAGTTATAGCCGTAATGCACTGCTTTAACATCCCCTAAAATTTAAAGTTTACTTTATAAAGCATCTCTTAAAAGATTTTGGGAAAATAAAAGTAGCTTTTATGTTCATTTAATAGAACATCATCTCTAGATACATCAATTTATTTATGGCAATTTATTAACAGAGAGCAAGAAATTCAATTAATGAGTTTCAGCAATCTACTCCCTAATTATTCAAAATTATCAGGAGATTAAAATGGCTACTATTGCAATTCATGATTTACGTCCCGCTGGTGCAGAATTATTCGCTGGTTCTGAAAACTTCATGAGTGATTTGGTTGACTCTGAACTCAATACAGTTAACGGTGGTCTTACACCCTTAGTTATTTGGGGTGTAGCAATCACATCAGAATATGTAATTGGTGCTTTTGCTGTAGGCGTTGGTGCTGGAGTTTATACAGCACTTAAGTAACCTGAAAATAAAGTAAGGAGTAAACAATGGCTACAATTCGTATTGAACAGCTAAGTGTAGGTTTTGAACTTATTGCTGACGAAGAAACATTTTTGGATGAACTTACTGATAGTGACCTAGACCTTAATAAAGGTGGAATCACTCCAGTTATTACTAGTCTAATAGTGTTCTCCGCAGGCTATGGTGTGGGCAGAGCAATCACTGCAATTTTCAAGTAACCCTTGATATAATCATCATAGGTTATTTTCAATTTTTTCAAATGTTAAATAATTAATAGCAGGAGTCACAAAAACTTAAGTTTAGACATAACATAGTTTTGGGCTCCTGTTTCTCAGCAAATATTAAGTTGTAAGCAAAGATTTTGTTATTAATCAAAAGAGGTAGATTTATGTTCAATAATCTTTCTAACCCTCTGGATATCACAATTCCCTTATTTGTAATTATGGGAATTTCTCAAATTGTTCTTGGTAATTATGTGGCTGCTGGTATCTGGCTAATAATAGCTTTAGGAGAATTTGTTGTACCTAGAATTGGCGTGAATAATTTAAATCAATTGCATCGACCTGAAGTCCTGTTTGTGTGGGTGATGGTTGCAACATTTATCATTTTAGTTATCTATCAAATTTATAGAGATGCGTTCTCATAGACTAGAGTTGGTCTATGAATCTTTGTCAGCACCTCAGCAAGATTAACTCTAGCCAAATTCATTTAATATAAAAACTATCCCACTCATTGCCTTGGTGGGATAAAGCTTATTTTTCAATTGTTATTATTTATAGAATTGCCTCAAAATGATTGAACTAGTTCTGGTGAAAGTGATAATAACACAGTTATATATTCAGATTTTTTCTTGAGCCATTGAGAAAATAATTCTGCAAAGATTTTAGTACGCATATTTTCATTCAATTGCGGCTGAATTATTTCTTCTACAAGAATGATATGTACACCTGAAGATGTCAAGATTGGCTTGATAAGCTGTGGTGGTTTAGCAGCAAAGACAGTAGCAGAAATTTCCGACTTCATATCCTTGCGTTGTACTATACCTTGATATCCTAATTTTCGCCGTAGTTTTGTATCTGTAATGTATTTATAAGCAACATCATAAAAACTAATTTCCCCTTCTTGAATGGCATAAAAGAGTTCTATTGCTAAATCTTCATCATCTAAGACGACTTCATACATTACGGCACTAAAGTAATCTAGTTGGTGTTCAAAGAAATATGGTTCGATTTTATCTGCAAACAGATAAAGAGCTAACTTGTTAGAGATAATAGTATAGTAGATAATTTCTTCAAATTCATCCAATGAAAGACCATGTTTTTCTAGCCATGTCCAGGTATCATTAGCACTATTGAGTTTGTTATCTAACCGGATTTGGTCTGCTATCTTTTGGAGTTCTTCAATCTCTACTTTAATGCTAGCTTCTTCCGCAGCAGATATAATTACTTTACGGCTAACAATCTGTTCAACTATCTCAGGAATTTTGCAAGATAGCTTGATTTGATGAAGAATATCTTCGTTAGTAATAGTAATGGGCTGTGACATAATATTCCTCCTAATTATTTATTTGGGCTATAAAATATGTATCCATCATCCCAAATTTTTCTATACTTGCACAAATTGAAGCTTGGAGAATGCGGTTTATCAACGCATCATTAAAGTGAAATTATTACAATTTTATACCACCCTGCTGTAACTTCTTAAACGGATCAATTAGGAAATCGATAATACGGCGTTGGCGTACAATCACTTCAGCGGTCGCTGTATCCCCTGGATGCAAAGGAATACATTTATTAGCCGAGGGAATACAATTCTGTTTTAGAGAAATTTCTAAGTTATAAGCTGCTACCTTTCCATTAGGTGTGTCTATCTCTATAGTAGTAGGAGAAATTTTGATTAATTCTCCTGAGAGAATACCATAATCCTGAAATGGATAAGCATCAAATTTGATCTTTACTGGTAATCCTTTTTGCAAAAAGCCACTTTCTGTAGTTGCCATTTGTGCCCGAATTATGAAAGGCGAATTTATGGGTGCAATCTCTGCAACCATTGTTCCTAGTTGTACTACCGATCCAGCCTTTTGAATTGGTAATTGAAATAGCATACCGCTCACGGTAGCTCTTATATCTCGTTGTCCCAATTGAAATTTTAATGATTCAATCTGACTTTTTGTTTGAGAAATTTCTGCTTTTAAGGAAGTAATTTCTGTATCTAGTGTTTTTTGTTGATCGGCAACTTTTAGTACAGCTAGCTGACCAGAACGACTCAAGGACTGATAGCCTCTTTCTTGTTCCTTAAGTCGCAACTTAGCTTGTTCAATATCTGCACTAGCTTGGCGAATATTTCGCTCGTAACTACTCTGTTGTTCTTCTAAACGTAACTTAGACTGTTTAATCTCCGATCTACTTTGTTCATATAATTTTTGCTTATCTTTAGCTATATCTTGTTTTTCTACCAAATTAATTTCTGGAACAATTCCTTCTTGTTTTAGTTTTCTATAACGTTCCACCTCTCGCTGAGTACTTGCTAAAGTACTTTCCATTAAGATACTAACAGTTCGGCTATTTTCAAGAGTTTGTTGTGCCTGATTTAATTGAGATAATTTTTCTTCTTTTTGTAATCCATAGGCATTTATCAAAGTATTAATGCTCCGTTGTGCTTGGTCAATTTGGGACTGTTTCTCTAACTGTTGAGATTGATTTTGTTGTTGTTGAGTTGTCAACGATACAATTAACTGATTTTTAGATGAATTTAACTGAGTAAGACGGTTTAACTGTCCCTCTAACTTATCCTGTGCCTGCTGTAAATCTGCTTTCACTAGTTCCGATTCTAACAATAATAAAGTTTGTCCAGCTTTAACTGACTCACCTTCTTTAACTCGAATTTCAGCAACAGTTCCTGCCACAGCAGCATCGAGCTTAATTGTCTTTTCTTTAGGCTCAGTGCGTCCTCTTGCTGTACCTGTTTCGTCTACTTTACATAGGATTGCCCAAGGTAAAATTATAGATACAATAATTACCAGAAAATATAGCAAGCCTCTTGTCCAAACCTGGGGAAGATTTTCAAGCGATTCTTTAGTTATTTCAGACCAATCATCCTTTGGGATTACTGTTAATGGAGGCGGTAAATTTTCCTGATAGGATGCATTTTCTATTAATAGTGTTTTAACTCGTCCATTTAATATATCTGTCATTACTCTTTCCTAATAAAGGTTTTGAATTTTGGATTAGTTATAAATATTAATAATTAGGTAATAGTTTGTTTAATTTTCCACTAATTATTACCTAGTATATGTTTCCTGATTCCTTTATTCAAGCTATCCCTTGTAACTGCTGTTGATTAAGGTAAAAATAATGCCCTCGCTTCGCCATTAATTCTTCATGAGTTCCGCTTTCAATCAACATGCCTCGGTCTAGCACTAAAATCATATCCGCATTCTGCACAGTAGAAAGACGATGAGCGATTACTAACGTAGTTCTTCCCTTAAGAATTGTGTTTAAATTTTGCTGAATAATTCTTTCTGACTCGGTGTCTAAATGGGAAGTTGCCTCATCTAAAATTAGCAATCGTGGATTACCTAATAAGGCTCTGGCAATAGCTATCCGCTGTCTTTGTCCACCAGATAATAGCCCTCCACCTTCACCAATTTGGGTTTCGTAACCCATCGGTAATTTCTTAATAAAATCATCAGCACCCGCTAATTTTCCAGCCTCGATAACTTCTGCTAAAGGCGCACCAGGATACCCTAAGCTAATATTTTCTCGAATAGTTCCGCCAAATAAAAAAGTATCTTGATCGACTACTCCAACCTCTTGACGTAAGGAACGTAAAGAAATACTGCTAATATCCTGTCCATCAATCATCACTTTGCCATCGGTTGGAGGATATAAGCCTAAAACTAATTTGGAAAGAGTAGTTTTTCCAGAACCACTGCGACCTACCAGTGCTATCATTTGACCCGACTTTACTTCAAAATTGAGATTTTCCAGAATATTGATATCACTGTCTGGATGATAGCGGAATATGACATTTTCAAAGCGAATATTTCCTTTAATATGTAGTAAGTTTTGTCGTGTCTGGTGTTGTAAATCTTCCTCTGGTTCTGTATCTAGTACATCATTAATACGTTCCACTGCAATTACTACTTCTTGCAATTGATTCCACAACACGATTAAGCGCTGGAAAGGCGTAATAATATTGCCTAATAGCATATTAAATGCCACTAATTGCCCAATAGTTAACTGGTTTTGAATAACCAAGTATGCCCCAAACCAAAGCAAAGTAGTAGTTACAACTGCCTGTATTCCATTACTGAAAATTTGCAGTCGATTGCTGATAACTTGCCCAGAAAAGTTAGTTTTAATCTCCTTATTTAATAACTCTTCCCAATGCCAACGTACTGTATGTTCTACGGCGGTAGCTTTCACAGTTCGGATACCAGTAAGAGCTTCGATTAGATAACTACTCTCATTAGTGATAGCATTAAATATTTCTCTAGAAATCCTTTGTAAAAAAGGTGTGGCGATCAATGCCAGTAAGGCAAAAGGCGGTACAATTACTAGAGCTAATAGCGCCATTTTCCAACTGTACCAGAACATTAATCCTACATAGATAAAGACGGTGAGTAAATCTAGTAAAATAGACAATGCCTCACCTGATAAGAAGCGTTGAATTTTGCGGTTTTCTTGAACGCGAGAGATAATATCTCCCACATAACGGGACTCAAAAAAACTTAAAGGTAGTCGTAGAGTATGGCGAATAAACCCAACAATTAGCGCCAAGTCTATGCGATTTGCTGTGTGGTCTAGCAGATATTGCCGCAACCCGATCATTGCTACACGAAAAAGATTAAATATTAGTAATCCTATCCCCACCGCTGTTAAAGTGAGTTCGGATCGCTGTACGACTACGCGGTCTAAAATTAACTGGGTAAAAAGTGGGGTAATGAGTCCAAATATTTGGATAAATACCGAAGCAATAAATACTTCTAGCATCACCAAACCATGAGGCTTGAGCAATTCAAAAAATTGCCAAAAAGGAGTAGAAGTTTCTTTGGTATCCTTGAGCATAGCTGTCGGTTGCAACAGCAGTGTATAACCAGTCCAGTCAGCTTGAAATTCTGCATGACTCAAGGTGCGTTGACCAATGGCGGGGTCTGCAACAATAACGTGTTTAGGGGTAATTTCGTAGACTACAATGTAATGCTTGCCTTCCCAGTGGGCAATAACGGGCAATTTTTGCTTTGCCAACTGCTTAAGACTAGCCTTTACAGGCCGTGTAGCAAAGCCAAGGCTTTCCGCTGCTGTCAATAACCCCCGCAAGGATGCACCATTTCGGTCTACATTAGCGATATCTCGCAAACGATTGACACTAAAGCGTTTACCCCAATAGCGAGACACCATTACCAAACAAGCTGCACCACAATCCGATGCACTCTGCTGGGCAAAAAACGGATAACGCTGAGTTACTCGTTGCCATAAATGCCCAACTCGCTGGCTGGGGTTAGGAAAATAGGCTTTACTAATCTTTTTCTGATGCGGCTGTGGGGAAGCCGTTGACAAAATATCTATACTATGATTATGGCTAAGGGTGGAATTTGATGCGTAGGCGCAGCCCGTCGTAGACATCGCCGTTTGTGGAGAGTTATCTGAATCTATTTGTAGAGAATTACGGGATAGTGCCTCTTGCCATAAATGCTCTCGAATTTGGGGATGATTAGCCATCAATGACCGCAACAATTCACCCGGAATAAAGCACAACTGCAAATTTATCGAAGCTCTAGCAGCATAAGGCTTGAACTCAGCTTCTGGAAATAAGGTAAATTCCCCAAATGAAGTCCCGCTCTCCAAAGTTGCGATCAACTCACCTGCGTTGTCGAGCAACCTCACCTTATTAGCAATCACAATGTAAATACCTGGTTCAACGTCAGTTCCTTGCCAGAATTTACCAACCTTTGGGTTGAGGAATTTAACTTGTTGGAGACAACGCTGAAATTCTGTCTCGGAAAGCGAATACCCCAAAATATTGCTGAACTGTTCCAGAGACACTGACGAATCTGATAGATTTTGCACCATGAATGTTTGAGTCTGTTCCTAATTTTGCAAAATTAATAGGCAAAAATTCAGTATTATCTGGTGTATTTGCTGGCTTGAGGTCGCCAATTAAAATTTTGGAACCCCCCGCTTTTTCTATCGTGTTCTTCTCAGCAGTGATAGGTTTTGGTCTAATTGATAACCCCATTTGCTTGAGCAGTCGATTAATGTGTTGACCACTTACCCGAATTCCTAGGTCTTTTGCCAAATGTTGACTCAACCAGTTACCTGTCCAACATCGAAAAGAATAGCCGTAATCGCGAGGACTATTACTGACAAGTTCTTTTAAACGCCCTAAATATTCCTCATTTACTGCTTTAGGGCGACCAATTGCACAATCCTGCCATTGATGCGCCATACCAGTGCGCGCTATATACATCCAATGCCTGGCTGTTGCTGGACAGCACCCTAATATCTGACAAATCGTGGTTTGAGATTTGCCCTCATCTGTCAGTAGCATAATTTCGATACGCTGACGGTAAGACTCAGGTATATTTTCTTGTAAGCTTTTTTGTAGCATTTTACGCTGAAAAGGCGTTAAATACTTACCATCAAAATTTCCTGAATATTTAGTGTCAGTTTTCGTTTGGTAGTGTGACATATTTAACTAGCTATCTTCTAAGATTCTAGGTAAGTCAGTCCAGTTTTACTTTTGTATATCGAGAAATCAAAAAATCTGAATCAACACCTAATTAAGTGCGATTTAAGATGGGCTAATATTACAAAAGTACTTGGCAAATAAAACATAAAAGCACTAATATTTGAATTTGATAATTTCTCCAACTTTAAATTAATGGTTTTAAAAAAGTTGAATTCCTCTTAAACATGGCTTCTAATAGAAGCTATCTATACATTAAATAACCCAATATATATACAATTAAATTCTCTTCAAGTAAAGATATGATTAAGAAATAGTAGTTTCAGGTTTAAGCCTTGATTTTTTGTTGCCAAGTTAATTCCGAATGAAGATTATCTAGCTCTATGAGAAGACTCCCGCCACACCGAAACGTTTAGCGGTGAGATGAATCGCGGGTTAATAAGAAGTTATAGGGGGTAGGGCGTGTTTTCAAACTCGTTATATCCTAAAAAATAGGCGATCGCAGACAGGGTAGGTTGATGAACCGAGGAGACTTACTAGTCAAGCGTTCTGGGCCTGCTGGTCGTCCACCTTTACGCCCTTTACGATTAGTTAGAGACAAAGGGTACACAGGTCGGAGAATACGTAATTATCTTCATCGCCGTGGTATCTGCCTGACTATTCTACGACGACTCTCAAATGAACCGCGACGTGGCCTGGCAGTTTAAGCGTAAGCTAAAAATAAAATACTTGGGTGCTATGTCGATTCCAGAAATTTCTGAAGCAATAATCCGCCATAACTCCAATACTTCATCCTACAGTCGTGGTGAAGAATATTACCGCAGGGGTGCGATCGCTGAACTCAAAAAACGCGGTAATCTGATTCAAGCAGAGGTAGAAGGTAGCGAAATTACACCATATCAAGTCAGTATTCGTTTTGATGCAGGTGGAATTACCTCAGCTTGTTGTACTTGTCCTTATGATTATGATGGTTGGTGCAAACATATCGTTGCCACCTTATTAAGCTGTTTGCGTCAATCAGAGATTATTGAAGAACGTCCAACGCTAGAACAATTATTAAATCGCCTCGATCTTCTTCAAACTCAGCGATTACTGCAAGAACTGGTGGAAAATAGACCAGAACTAATTGATGATATTGATGAGTTTGTCAGTTTGATAGAATTGCCAAAACCGCAAACAAAACAGCCTTCTACCCGCCAAAACAAAATCGACACATCACCTTTTCGCTCTCACGTCAAGCGAATTTTGCGGGATGGATTGAAAGAATTAGAGTATGGCTCAGAAGAAGACCCATTTACAGATGATTTGCTGGCTGTAATTGAGAAAGCGCGAGAGTTAGCAGAAAATGGAGATGGCAATAATGCGTTAGCGAAGCTTACCGAAGGTATCGCAATTCTCGAAACTATTACCGAAACTTATGCCCAAGAATGGAACGAGTTGCTAGATTACGGTGGAGACAGTTATTCCATTGCAGAACCTCTTGATAGCGCGTGGACAGAAGCAATTTTGTGTGCAGAAATGTCTACAGGAGAAATAGTAGATTTGTAGTTGATGTTGGAATCATGGCAAGACGAAATCAGTGCAGACTTTAGTATGAGTTTAGAAGGGAGCATCTCACTTTTTAAAGTGGCTCAAACTGACAATAATCCATTGAGGTAAGCACAGCGATGGGCTAGGACTTGAGGCACATTTTCTCGTTTCCATTGTGCCCCGGAAATTTTTGTTCGACGGTCAACCTGTTTAACGGCAGATTCAACTGAACCTGAACCAATTGAACAAATTTCTTCAGCTTGATAATATTCGTAGTTGATAATGCGATTGCGATGCTTATCAAGATAACGGCAAAAGTTTTGTACTTGTTTGCCTTTACAATCTGTAAATAAGGCAATAGTAGCCTCAACTTGGCCTTTCCATAGTAGATTTTGTGCTTGTTTCAAGCGTTTTTGTGAACCCCCAACTTTGTGGAGGTTTTCTATTAAATGGAACCAATCAAGTATTTCTCGACGTTGTGCATCAGGTGCTAATTGGTCAATTATATTCCAAATGCCGTCATGTCCATCACCAATACAAGTGAGTGGGCTAGCCAGTGGTTGGTCATTAACCCAATCAATCACAATCTGATTATTCTGAAATGAAGTTCCCAAGATTCCGAGATGATGTAAGCTAATTGCTTTATAGCCAAGCCATGCACATATTTGACCTTTAGGAGTTCGGACACGGATGTTTCCACCATCGACGCTTAATTCTTCAATTGTCTGTTCTGGTGTTGGCAACTCAAAATTCTGGCGATGCACTAATCTCTGTTGACTGCTGTGAGAAACCTCTATGCCCGTAAAATACTTGATGTCTGATGCCGCATCTTCATAGCTGACATTCGCACTTACCCTCAAACAACAAGTTTCTAGATATGGACTCAGTTGAGTACTTGGTGCGACTTCTAATTCAATGGCTTGTTTGCTCGTTATTGCTAACTCTCCAAGAATGCTTTTGAGCCGTCGTTGGTATCCTGCGGTTGTCCCTGTAATCGTTTCGATAAAAAAACCCCTACTTCTGGCATAACATGCTTCTGCATTTGACTCCGCACTGCTTCTTCAATTGCTGCAAGATTTGTGAGCTTTTCTTTTGACGTATCTTCATACAATATTTTAGCAATCGCCTGAATATGTTTTTGAAGAGCTTGCTTTTGTTCTGGGGTCATCGGTAAGTAAATACACTCGTCTTACCTATCCTGACTGATTTTCGTCTTCTTTGCAAAAAACTGGGATGCTCCCGTTTAGAAGCATTGCGTTAAGGTTGGGATTATGAACCACTGCAACAGATCATGCAAGGAGATGATACCGCAGAACTTTGGGAAAATGAACGACCAAGCTTTGCTGATGATTTAGCATTGATTCGCTTGCAAACTCTTGAACGTCAAAATCGTTACACAGAGTATTTAAATCTAGCTTTAGCAGAAGAAATGACTCTGCAATACCTGAGGCAATTAGCAGCTTTGGGAAGAGTCGAAGAAGCCATGTCTGCGGCTAAAATCCTGATGGAAAGAGCAGAAGAGGGTTTTGCCCTAGCAAAAATATTGCGGGAAGATGGTTATTTGGTTGAAGCGTTAGAAATATGCCAAGCTGGTATCAATTTAACAGGTAACTGTTTATATGAATTTGCTACTTGGACAAGTGATTTAGCCCGAGGATTAGAAGATAATGCCACTGCTTTAACTGCTAGCATCATTGCTTTTAAAATCAGACCATCGTTTCGAGACTATGGTAAAATTCAAGACTATGCAGGAGAAACTTGGTTGAGGCTCAAACAAGATTTGCTGCAAACACTACGAGATCAGCCAGATTGGGGAATAAAAGAAGCTCAAGTTGATATTTTCCTCTATGAAGGATTAATTGATGATGCAATTAAAACAGTAGAAAGAGATAGTTACTATGCTTCAGAACTGGTTCATCGAGTCATGGATGCAGCAATTTCCCATCGTCCAAATTGGGTAATTGATAACGCTCGCAGACGGGCAGAACCAATTATGGAACAAGGAAAAGCTGACCGTTATGACGCTGCGGTTAATTGGCTCAAAAAAGTCAAAGCTGCTTATATTCAACTAGGACAAAAAGCTGAATGGTCTGCTTATCGCTCACAACTAGAAGCAGCTCATGGACGTAAACGTAAATTAATGGAATTATTTAAAGAACTGAATAAATAGTATGATTAATTTGGCAAATGATACCACAAAATTGCAAACACAACTCGCTGATAAATACTTCAATTTACATCCTTCCATACAAAAAATTATTCAATTATTTTCGGTAATTTATGCACCAATAGACAAAAATTCATTCGTAAGTTGTATTAGTAAAACTGGCGCTTTAGACGAAAAAAATAAACCTTGGGGTACTAAAACTCTTAGTCCCCAAATTGATAAATTATTAAAAGCAGGTTTTTTAATACAGGAAAGCAGGCAAGGTGCTGAATGTCATCCGTTACTCACAGAAATAGCTACTCGTCATGCTGTACAAACCGGACAGTTTGAAATCCTCGTCACAGCAGTAGAGGAAAAGCTACCAATACGTACTCACTGGAACAGAGATTCTCGGATATTCTACAGTTTACGCCAGTGTATCAGAGAAATCCGCATTGGTATTTATCGCCAAGACCTTAGTTTTATTAATCAGCAAATTGAAGATTACCAGAAGTACAGTGATAGCGAAGAAAAAATAGTAATAGAAAATATCTTTGAGCAGATATACAATAATCCATTTGATGCAGATTGGTTTAACACCTTACCACAAGAATTATATGAAACTGGCATATCAAGTATTCTCTTCAATTCAGCCTTAAAATTATCTGCTTCTGAAGATGCGTTGATGCTGCTGGAAGAAGAATGCTCTACACCTAGAAAATATTGCTCAGATTATCTACATCTGATTTTGACAGAACAACTGTTGTTACAAGGTTGTACCCAAGAAGCACAAGAAAGTCTGGAGCGTATATCAAATGAATATCAAAATAACGCTGCTATTTTTTGGGGTTGGTTAAGTTTTCTGCGGGATGATAATGAACAAGCCATAAAATATTATACAGATGCCCTAAAAGCCATCAAAAAGGCTACAGGCAAACGCCAAATATATTTCAATACAATTGGGGGCTTATTTTTTATCCTTGCACTTTTAAAAGATGGTTCAGCACAACACCTTAAAGAAGCAGAAGAGTATACCAATTTGATGTCCCGTCAATCAGATCATTGGCTCAGGTTCACTTATGGCAGACTAAAAATGGTACTGCAAGTCCACCAAGGTGATATTACCCAAAAACAATTTGTAGTCGGCGGTCATATTTCTTCCGTGGAAGAAGAAAATAGCTTACAAACATTATTTTGTTCGCTATGCCTTTACTGGATGGATGCTGAGAGTGCTAAAAAACGCTTACCTAATTTACTAGAACCATTGTATCGGCGATCGCTTGCCTCCGGTTATCACTGGTTGGCAATGGAAACCGCAGAACTTCTATCCAGGCTTAAACCAAGTAGCAACTATCATAAACTTGCAGAGACACTGCGAGAAGATAGCAATATCCAAACCATCGTAGACTTAATTCGACCGCAAGAAGCTTGGGAAATGTGCCTTAATGCCCTAGCAAATCTCCAAAAAGAACCACAAACACCAGGAAAACCAGAATCCGAACTGCGTTTAGCATGGTTCATCACCTTCTATCCCAGCAGATGTGTCTTACAACCGCGAGAACAAAAAGTTAATGCTAAAGGAGAGTGGAGTAAAGGTCGCCCCATATCCCTCAAACGTCTAAGCAGTGCATTATCTGAGTTTGATTACATAACACCCCAAGATATGCGGGTATGTAGTTGTATTGAGACATATAGTGATGGCTATTACGGCAAAGTTGATTATACCTTCGGTGAAAAAGCCATCTCTGCCTTAATTGGACACCCATTGGTTTTTTGGGAAGATACACCTACTATCCGTGTAGAAATTGTCAAGGCAGAACCGGAACTACTGGTTAAAAAAGAAAAACAGGGCCGTCTCACCTTAGAATTTTCTCCCAAATTACCAGAATCACAAAATATTCTGCACATCAAAGAAACTCCAACCCGCATCAAAGTCATTGAAATTACTGCCGAACACAGACGCATTGCGGAGATTATTGGTAAAGATAACAAATTAAATGTACCTGCGATCGCCGAGAAGCAAGTTTTAGCAGCCATTAATGCCGTCTCTGGCATCGTTACCGTACATTCTGACATCGGTGGCGGTTCAGAAGGTGCAGAAGAAGTACCCGCCCAGACTCTACCCCATATTCATCTTTTACCTGCCAATGCCGGCTTGAAAATCAGCCTTTTGTCACGTCCCTTTGCCCAAGGTGGCCCCTACTATCGTCCTGGTACAGGTGGTGAAACTGTAATTGCCGAGATTGACGGTAAACGTCTCCAAACCCGACGAAATTTGTCTGAAGAAAAGCAACTTGCCGCCAACGCTGTAGCCGCCTGCGCCACCTTGACTCGAACTGAAGAACAAGATGGTGAATGGATTATAGACGATCCAGAAGCCTGTTTAGAACTGCTGCTAGAACTGCAAGCGCTGGGAAATAACGTAGTCATAGAATGGCCACAAGGAGAAAAACTGCGTGTTAGCCACAATGCCGACTTGAAAGACTTTAATTTATCAATTCAACGTCAGCAAGACTGGTTTGCAGCCACAGGGGAGTTGAAATTAAATAACGACCTAGTGCTAGATATGCAGCAGCTACTAGAACTATTAGAGAAAACCCCCAGCCGTTTTATCCCCCTTGGTGATGGTCAATTTTTGGCTTTAACTCAAGCTTTTCGGAAACGCCTCGACGAATTGCGGATGTTTTCGGAAAAACATAGTAAAGGTATTCGTTTTCACCCCTTGGCAACATTAGGGTTAGAGGATTTTGTCGATGAGGTAGGTAAGGTAAAAGCAGATAAACACTGGAAAACACATATCCAGCGTCTCCATGAGGTCAAAAACCTCCAGCCGGAACTGCCATCTACCTTTCAAGCAGAACTACGTGACTACCAGATGGAGGGTTTTTGTTGGCTGGCGCGTCTGGCACATTGGGGCGTGGGTGCTTGTTTAGCAGACCAAATGGGATTGGGTAAAACCGTGCAAGCATTGGCAGTCATTCTCAGAAATGCCCATGAAGGGCCAACCCTAATTATTGCCCCCACTTCTGTGTGCATGAATTGGGTGAGTGAAGCGCAGAAATTTGCCCCAACCCTCAATATTATTCAATTTTCTGGTGCTAACCGCCAAAAATTATTGGATGGGTTACAACCTTTAGATATGTTGGTATGCAGCTATGGTTTATTACAGCAGGAAGAAGTAGCGCAAATGCTCTCTGTTGTACAGTGGCAAACTATTGTCCTGGATGAAGCCCAGGCAATCAAAAATATGACTACTAAACGTTCTCAGGCAGCCATGAACCTAAAATCTAATTTTAAGTTGCTGACTACTGGGACTCCCATTGAGAATCACCTGGGTGAGTTGTGGAATTTGTTCCGCTTTATTAATCCTGGGTTATTGGGTTCATTTGAAAGCTTCAATCAACGTTTTGCTACCCCCATTGAAAAATATCAGGATAAACTTGCACGTAATAAACTCAAAAAACTTATTCAACCATTTCTGTTGCGGCGAACAAAAAATCAGGTGTTAGAAGAGTTGCCATCTCGTACTGAAATTCTCCTTCATGTAGAGTTAAGTCGAGAGGAAAAGGCATTCTATGAAGCATTGCGCCGTCAGGCCATATCTAAACTTACTGAAAGTGATGCAGAAGCAGGAAAGAAACATTTGCAAGTTTTGGCTGAGATTATGAAACTGCGTCGCGCTTGTTGTAATCCTAGTTTAGTGATGCCTGGTACTGAATTACCCAGTTCTAAGTTGCAACTTTTTGGTGAGGTGCTGGGTGAACTGCTGGAAAATCGTCATAAAGCGTTAGTATTTAGTCAGTTTGTTGACCATTTGCATATCATCCGCGATTACCTCGAACAGCAATGTATTAATTATCAATATCTAGATGGCAGTACTTCAGTGGCAGAGCGCAAAAAACGGGTCGATGCGTTCCAAGCTGGTTCAGGAGATGTATTTCTGATTAGTCTCAAAGCAGGGGGGACAGGACTTAATCTAACTGCGGCTGATTATGTCATCCATACAGACCCTTGGTGGAATCCCGCAGTGGAAGACCAAGCCTCAGACCGCGCCCATCGCATTGGGCAACAACGCCCGGTGACAATTTATCGCTTAGTCGCAAAGGATACTATCGAAGAAAAAATTGTGGAATTGCATCACCACAAACGAGATTTGGCAGATAGCCTGTTGGAAGGTACCGAGATGAGTGGCAAAATATCAACAGAAGCCTTGTTACAGTTAATTAGTGAAAGTTAGCTGCTTAAAATAAATTGCGTAGTAAATAAAAATGAACTAGCCTAAAACCCTTCTAGCTATTGCCTATTGCCTTATTCCAATCACTATTATTTACGCCAACTTACTTAACTTAAAATGTATTAGTAAACTCAACATAGAGCAGAAATAATTGACGAGCCAAGTATATACGCAATAGAATTATTGTAGTAGAGCCTAAGAGCTGATTCGTAAACAAAAGATTAAGCTGCCATTCGTTTTACCATCAGACGAATCAATGAGCCGTAAATCATGGCTTCACTGATCTCTGTGTACAACTCATAATCCTTGCTCAAACGCCGAAATCGATTGAGCCAGCCGAATGTCCTTTCCACAATCCACCGCTTGGGTAATCGTTCAAATGTTTTCGATATTCTCTCAATCACCTCAACACGAACCTGTTCTCCGCAAACTTGCTTGACAGCTTGAGCAAAGTTTTCACCAGAATAGCCTTGATCTACCCAAACAACTTCCAATTTAGACAATTCCTGAGCCGATTCATGGAGTACAACCACAGCCCCCAAACGTTCCGACGCATTAGCTTCAGTCACTAAAACGCCAATCAACAAACCTTGAGAATCCACAACTATATGTCGCTTACGGCCTTTAACTTTCTTACCACCATCGAAACCGTAGACTTCCCCTTTTTTTCCGTTGTCTTCACTGACTGAGAATCGGCGATCGCAACGCTAGAGTGTTCGTCTCTGCCCAAATCTTGTCGCAGTTGATGGCGCACTTGGTCGTGAATTTTCTGCCATATTCCTTTGCGCTGCCATTTCTGAAAGTAGCCGTATACCGTTGTGTAAGGTGGAAGATCATGGGGTAGCATTTCCCACTGACACCCGGTACGTTGCACATAGAAAATAGCATTCAAAATTTCTCGTAAATCTACTTCTACAGGATGCCCAAACCCTTTAGGTTTTGGTAGAAAGGGCTTGATAATTAACCATTCGGCATCGCTTAAATCACTTGGGTAGGGTTTACGCTGTGGATTTTCAATCGCAGGTAGACGGCTCATCGACTACAACATAAATTACACTCGACTTAGCCTATAACCTGAACAAAACCGGATTCAGTTTTCTTTAGATTTTCTTTACGAATCAGCTCTAACGATAGAGTTAATTAAAATAATTTGCCCAGAGAATAAAGACAAGCAATATTAAAGATAATTTGGACAAAAAAATGAACGCCAAAATTATTGCTTTGTTGGGAATTACCACGGCTTTTACAAGCTTAGGAAGCCAGGTGTACGCCCAGTCACCAGCATCAAGCTTAAATTCAGGACAATACAGATTAACTGGTGATTCTCTAGTTGGAATTGATCATAGAACAGCCCAAGATGACTTTGGAAAGTTTTTTGAGCAAACTAATCCAGCAACAATCTCTAACAATAACAGAAGAGACAAAACTCCAGTCAAAATTCACTTTAACGAGACATTATCACAGCCAGACACTTCTGTTTTCTTAACACCCGCTCAGTCTGGCAATGAGAACGATGGATTGCAAGTACAGTTAGATTTAGGGAGAGAATAATTAGGTATAAAGTTGACGCTTTGATGTAGGGTGTGTTGTCGCATAGCGCAACGCACCATCAACAATCCACGGTGCGTTAGCCTACAGCTACGGGTGCATTTGATTAAGGAAATAATTGAAAAAGAGGCAAGGGGGCAGGGGGCAAGAGAGATAGTTCCGGTGAGGATTCGACACTTTGGCAAACTTCAGTGACCACCCCGCCTATTGCGCCAGCTTCCCGTAAGGTAGGGGGCTTAGACCCATGTTCCACCCTATCACAGCAGTTCTGATAGGGTTATTTCCCCCTGCCTCCTGCCCCCTGCCTCTTTCCTTTTCGTTGAGGACTTGAAACCTACGGAAGTGGGTTTTGCCTGTATAGTTGCGATTCCTAACTACCCTTTTAACTAAATCCGCTTTCCTGAATCGGTAATTCTGCAATCATTTTGCAGTAAAATTAATCGTCAAGATACAGGAGGGCTTTCAGATGACTCGTGTCATCATTGTGCGCCACGGTCAAAGCGGTTATAACACCGAGCGGCGTATTCAGGGACGCACTGATGCGTCAACATTAACCGAGAAAGGTCGTAACGATGCAAGTATTGCTGGCAAAGCCCTCAGCAATATTGTATTTAATGCTATTTACAGCAGTCCCCTGCAACGAGCAAAACACACAGCAGATATTATCCATAGTGAGTTAGCTACTCATCTTGAACAGTCTGCTGTAATTCAAGTTTCTGATTTGCTACTAGAAATCGACCTCCCTTTATGGGCAGGGCTGATAACTGCCGAAGTCAAGCAAAAGTTTGCCGAAGACTACCGCACTTGGCATCAACGCCCCGACGAACTGCGGATGTTGTTAAATGATGCACAGGGGACAAAAGAACATTTTCCTGTTCTTGCTTTATACGAACAAGCGCGGCAGTTTTGGCAAGAAACGTTGTCTCAACATCAAGGCGAAACTATTCTGATAGTGGGACATAACGGTATTAATCGCGCCCTGATAAGCACAGCCTTGGGAATCCCTGCAAGTCGCTACCATTCAATCCAGCAATCTAACTGTGGCATCAGCGTACTTAATTTTGCTGGGGGATTGGGCGAACCAGTCCAGCTAGAATCTTTAAATCAGACGCAACATACAGGAGAGACTTTACCCTCATTGCGACCGGATCATCAAGGAGTACGGTTGTTACTAGTGCGTCATGGCGAAACCGACTGGAATCGCCAAACTAGGTTTCAAGGGCAAATTGATGTCCCTCTCAACGACAACGGGAGACAACAATCGCAAAAAGCAGGCGAATTTCTTCAAGAAGTAGCGATTGATTTTGCTGTAAGTAGTACAATGCTGCGCCCTAAAGAAACAGCAGAGATTATCTTAAAACAGCATCCTAATGTAAAGTTAGACTTGCAAGATGGTTTAAGAGAAATCAGCCACGGACTCTGGGAAGGAAAATTAGAAACAGAGATAGAACAAGAGTTTCCCGGAGAGTTGCAGCGCTGGCGCTTAGTACCCGCCGAAGTACAAATGCCTGAAGGGGAAAATCTACAAGAGGTTTGGGAACGGAGCGTTGCAGCTTGGCAATTAATTGTGGAAACAGCATTAACTAATCAATTTAAAACTGTATTAGTAGTAGCGCATGACGCTACAAATAAAACTCTACTTTGTCACATTCTGGGTTTATCGCTAGAAAATTTCTGGAATTTCCGCCAGGGTAATGGCGCAGTCAGCGTTATCGACTACCCTTCTGGAATCGATGGTTTACCAGTATTGCAAGCTATGAATATCACCACTCACTTTGGTGGAGGCGTACTAGATAAAACAGCAGCAGGAGCATTGTAAAAAAGTTAGGAGACGCGATTAATCGTGTCTGTACAAGAGTTAGAAGTCAAGTTAGGAGTGAAAAAGTATGAGTGATGAATAAAGTTAAAAATTATGAGCAAGGAACAAATAACTGATAACTCCTAACTCATAACTTATAACTTATAACTTCTAACTTTATTCTTAACTGCTAACTAAAAATTTTTATGACTGAACTGCTGCAAAAAGTACGGGTCATTGACCCAGTTTCTGAAATCGACGAAATCTTTGATGTGCTGATTGCTGATGGTTATATTAAAGAAGTGGCTTCACACATTTCTGATATTCATCCCGATACTCCAATTAGAGATTGTCGGGGATTAGTTCTCGGGCCTGGGTTAGTGGATTTGTACAGCCACTCTGGTGAACCAGGATTTGAAGAACGCGAAACCCTCTTATCTCTTTTACAAGCTGCTACTGCTGGCGGCTTTACCAGAGTTAGCATCTTACCCGATACATCCCCAGCTATTGATAACCCTGCACTTGTGGCCCAGTTGCAGAAGAAGAGAGGAGGACAAGAGGGACGAGGAGGACAAGGGGGACAAGGGGGCAATTTTTCTCCCTTGTCTTCCCCCTCTCCCTTGTCCCCCCCTCTCCCCCTGCTTCATATCTGGGGTGCTATCACCCTAGATGTTGCTGGAAAGCAAATGACGGAATTAGCAGATTTAGCGTCTGCTGGAGTTGTTGGTTTTAGCGATGGTAAGCCCTTTGAAAATTTGGCGCTGGTGCGGCGAGTGTTAGAGTATCTCCAGCCGTTGGGTAAACCAGTCGCATTTTGGCCGAGCGATCGCCAGTTAACAGCAAATGGTGTAATGAGAGAAGGGCCAGATGCTCTCCGTTTTGGTTTACCACCCATACCCGCCAGTGCAGAAACTACTGCGATCGCAGCTATGCTTGAATTGGTTGCAGCCATCGGTACACCAGTCCACATCATGCGCGTCTCCACATCTCGCAGCGTGGAATTAATCGCCTCAGCCAAGGCTGCTGGTTTACCCATCACCGCCAGCACCACCTGGATGCACCTTTTACTTGATACCAAAGCAGTTAAGAGTTATCACACTAGCTTGCATTTAGACCCGCCTTTAGGCAATCCCAGTGATGTGGTAGCCTTGCGTGCAGGGGTACGTAAAGGGGTTATAGATGCGATCGCGATCGATCACACACCCTACAGCTACGAAGAAAAAGTTCAAGCCTTTGCCGAAGCGCCTCCAGGAGCAATTGGTTTAGAGTTAGCATTACCTTTGCTGTGGCAATATCTAGTTGAAACTGAAGAATTTACAGCTTTAGAGTTATGGCGGGCATTGAGTACCAGTCCAGCAAAGTGTTTGGGGCAAAAAGTCAGTGCGATTCTTCCTCATCAACCAGCAGAACTTACTTTATTTGACCCCCAGCAAGCCTGGAAAGTCGAACGAAAAAGCCTTTATACACTTTCACAAAATACACCTTGGTTAGGTCAACAATTGAAGGGTCATGTTGTGCAAACCTGGTGTTAATAAACGCAAATTGTTGTGCATTTGTAAAACCAATAATCTGAATTTAGTTATCTATCAGCCTTTTCGGTACTGTACTTCCTGGTTAAATTCATCTTGATTAGACTCAATATTTGGAAAAAATATTGAGCGGACAAACCCCAGATTATGCAATAAAGCAATAGAACGGTGATTCTGGACATTAACGTAAGCGCAAAAATCAATATTTTGGTAGGTCTCAACTAAATAACTAATCATCCAATTCAATGCTTCGCGTGCATAACCTTTTCCCCAGCAATTAGGGAAAAATACATATCCAATGATTGCACTATTATCTACAGTAATGGTTGCTTGAACATATCAAACGTAGCATTTTTCAATAAAAGACCAGACAGCCCAATTCAAGCAAATCTCCGTACCATCTGGTGATTGGCGACGTGCCAATACTATTTAGCGATCGCGAAGCGATTTAACACTTTGTGGCGGTACATCTTCGATAAAGTTGTATATACTCGCACTCTGTAATCCATCAAAAAGCAGTTCGGCATGATGCGGTTTTAGTGGTCTAAACAGAGTCGTTGAGAGTATATTTTCATGTTGTGAGCTAACCCAGAACTAACAAGCTAAATTATCATTTTTTTAAACTTAAGATAGATTGGCATTACTGCCTGAATTGCTAAATTAAGAATTGATGTAAAGTAGAAGAGGTTGATCTAAAATTGAAGTCTGTAGCTGTAAAGAAAAAAATTAGTCTAGCTGCGATCGCTATGTTAGCAGCAGGTGTTATACTCGGATGTTCTAAAGCGGAACAACCACAAGCAGCAGAACAAAATCTAGCCCCCGCTCCAACTACACCTCTACAAACAAATCAGCAAAATTCAGAGAGTGTTCCAACTCCTCCCACCCTTGTAACTGCGACAAGCAATCCAGTTCAACAGCTTTTATCCACCAAAAAATGTCAAGGCTGTAACCTCCGAGGCGCTAACCTAGATAAAGCCGACCTCAAAGGAGCCGATCTAAGTAATGCCATTCTAATTGACGCTGACTTAGATGAAACTAATCTGAGTAATGCTAACCTGAGTGGCGCTGATTTAACTGATGCAGACTTAGGAAAGGCAAATTTGACAGGAGCGAACCTCAGCAAAGCTAATTTTACGAAAGCTGATCTCGAAGATGCAAATTTGACCAATGCTAATGTTACCGATGCAATTTTTACAGGAGCAGACTTAGAGCGGGTAATTGGGTTGCGTCGCTAAGATAGTGCGTTGGCGCAGCCCAACCTAGGCATCGCTACTAATTACGCACCTACGCCCAATTGTGACATAAGACCTTTCTCTTTGATTGTTAAACTTCTCTACCGCCTGTATGTGAAGAAGTCAGCGTCAATAAATAGCCATCCGGCCCAGTTAAGCTAAATGAACTGTGGATTCTGCCTGTTTCGATCTCAGAAACAGTCAGTCCCCATTTCTTAAAAGTATCTCTGGTGGCGATAACATCATCTACCATCAGATCAAAAGGTGCATTCGTTCCAGGTGCGATCGCTTCTAAACTTGTTCTTAAAACTAAGTGCGTTCCTCCCCGTAATTCCAAAACAGCTAATTGTTCTGATTGGGTAATCAACCGCAGTCCTATCCTGACGAAAAAATCGCTAGCCTTTGGTACATTACTCACATATAATCTTACATGCCCAATCGCCACAGGTGGGCGGGCATCCGTTTGTTTTGCAATAGTTTCTGGTAGTGACATAGTTTTTATTCAAAAATAATTACTTACGTTCAACTCTGTTGACTTCAACAGGTTTGTTATCTCCCAAATCAGCTTGCACAAATTCAGCACTCTTGGGCAAATTTATCTCAACGTTTGATAGAGAATCAATTTCTATTTTAGCATTTTGGAATTGTCCATCTAAGATATGCCCTCCAGTTGTCCTATTTGCCGCGATGAAATGAAAGTGATAGCCATTAACATTTACTCCTTGCATATATTCGGGTGTGCGAAAACCGACTAAAGTGCCATTGATATTCCTTAATTCAAAAATTGATTGTTCTTTTAGTGCTTCAGCCAAAGAACGATACGGCGGAGTTTGTTTAGGAGGAATTCTAAATTTTAGGTAAGGAAAATTCCCTTGGATACGAATCGCATAAGGATAATTTTTAGTTGGTAAGTGCTGATCTAAAGATTGCTGCAATTGTTTATAATTCATCCGCCCTTCTATATTAATTAATGTTTCTGGTTGAAAAAAGGTGACTGTAGCAAAAGGACTTATCATTGAATCAGGAATAACAGAGGCAACTCCATCAGCTTTTATCTGGTAAAATTTGCCATCTAATCCAACCATTTCTCCATCCAGAGCATTTACTGTCCCCAAACCAAAATTACCGTGTTTTCTCAACTGCTTAAAATTAGTATTGCCGTCAAAAATTCCCACTGCAAGAGCGCTAATTGTTGATGTTTGAAACAGGGTATTTGATGACGTATATTGCTGAGTTCTAGCGGGTAAAATAGCAAATAATAGTGCAGTAATGGTTAAAATAGTTATCCAGAAATAACGCTTGAGTTTCATCGGGTCAAAGATATAAAAGTTTTGAAGTTAGAATTTCCTCATCCTACCTAGCGAAATCTAGAGACACTTGGAGAGCAGCTAGTCATAAGGTAATTGTCATTTAAATTGCACCATTTTCATGGTAGTGAAAGCTGCAAACTTGCTCCCTGCCCCCCTGCGATCTCAATGTGCAATCTTATTTGCTTAACAGCTTACAGCCAGTTAGAAGGTGAAGGTTGACAGCGACTAGCTTACAACACAGCAATAGATATAACCATTGATGCAACAAATCTTTTTGCAAGGTGCTTGATTATTCTAGCTGTCTGTGATAATTTTCTTCTTACGTTCCAGAAAATACTTTAAGTCTATTGTGTTACCGTAGTTAACAAGATTTTGTTAATCTAGTTACAGGGATTTGGAATTAAGAAGAAATAACTAATCTATCGAGTTTATCTATTGCAGGCAGTACATTGCGAACCAACGAACTAGAAATTAATCTCTAAGTCAGGGCAACCTTATGAGCAAAATACGTGCTGTGATTGTTGACCCCAATGTGCCGGGGCGTTTGGCACTGAGTGAAGTGAATGTACCAAAGTCTGCCCCAGATGAAGCTCTAGTCAGGGTAGCGGCGATTTCTCTGAATCGGGGAGAAATAAAACGTTCAACCACTGCTGAGGCTGGTTGGCAGCCTGGTTGGGACTTGGCAGGTGTAGTGGAAACTCCTGCGACTGATGGGTCTGGGCCTCCCCAAGGAGCGCGTGTAGTTGGCTTACGTCGCGCCGGTGCTTGGGCGGAACTTGTATCTGTTCCTACTAACGCCTTAGCAGAACTACCGCCATCGGTATCTTTTGCTCAAGCTGCCACCCTACCTGTAGCGGGTTTAACCGCGTATCATGCAGTGCTAAAAGGTGGTTCACTGTTAGGTCGTCCAGTCCTGGTTACAGGTGCATCAGGAGGTGTTGGTTACTTCGCTATCCAATTAGCGCAACTGTCAGGGGCGCAAGTAACAGCACATATTCGTCAACCTGGCTATGAAACTTTGGTTAGAGAAGCAGGGGCACAATCAGTGGTGATTGGCGAAGACCTTTCACCTGCTAGTGAGTATGGCCCCTATCATCTAATCATAGAGTCAGTGGGTGGTAAGACTTTGGGGATAGCCCTTAGCTTACTAGCACAAGATGGAAAAACTGTACTGTATGGAGTATCTGGGGGAGCAGAAGTGACATTCAACGCTGCCCAATTTTTCGGGACTGGTAGCGTGAGCCTGTATGGTTTACGTCTGTTTGATGAATTGAGATTTGAATCAGCCGCAGTCGGTCTAAAACGGCTTTTAAGTCTAGTAGAAACAGGTCAACTGCATCCTCACATTGATTTAGAAGCTCCTTGGACACAAATAGCTGATGTAGCCCAACAACTACTCGATAGGCGTTTTCCTGGTAAGGCTGTGTTGCACATTTCCAACTGAAGTATTAAAGCGGGATACAGAAATCAAGATACTTCTGGGTTGTACATCTGAGGAAAGGCAAGCCATCTTGGATATCCACAATACAGGTTCTCAATCAGCAATATTATTGGTTCGCAAATAAATTACTTACATTTGTGAGGGTAAATTTGTATGAGTTTAGAACTAAAACTATCAGGTAAAACCGCGATTGTTACAGGAGGAAGTGCAGGAATTGGGTTAGCGACTGCCAAAGCCCTTTATAGTGAAGGTGTAAATGTTGCGATCGCAGCCCGCAATCAAGAACGCTTAGATCAGGCTGTAGCAGATATCCAGTCCTTACCTACCCCAGGCGCTAAAGTTATTGCCATCAGCGCCGATTTAACTAAAGCAGAGGATGTTGAGAAAGTTGTTTCAACCACCTTGGCCCAGTTTAATCAGATTGATATCTTGATTAATAACGCCGGTTCAGCCCGTGCTGGATCTTTCCTTGAATCCACCGATGATTTATTCTTGGATGCTTGGAACTTAAAATTATTGGGCTACATCCGCTTAGTTAGAGCCGTCGTCCCCCATCAAAAAAGCCGAGGTGATGGACGGATTGTCAATATAGTTGGTGGTGCAGGACGTACACCTCGCCCTAACTTCCTAGCTGGTGGTACAAGCAATGCGGCTCTACTCAACTTTACAAAGGGCATTTCTAAAGAGTTAGCCGAGTACAAGATTCGCATTAATGCCATATCGCCCGGTGCTACAGCTACTGAGCGTGCCGAGACTTTAGCGCGGCAAAACGCCCAAGCGCAAGGGATCACCGTAGAGCAAGTAAAGGCACAAAACATCCAAAGTATTCCTTTAAAAAGAATCGCCCAGCCAGAAGAGATTGCCGCGTTAGCGTTATTTTTGGTGTCGGATCTAGCTGCATCAATTACAGGAACAGAGATTATCGTTGATGGCGGTTCTACTCCTGGTATTTAGCAGATGCGATGAATCAGACGCGATGAATCGCGTCTCTACATCTTGTAAAAACATAAATTTCTTGGAGATAAAAACATGGGTTCTCAATACTTTGATATCAAACCAGTTGCAGGACGTATCGGTGCTGAAATCATCGGTGTTAATCTGAGTTCTAACCTCAGCGATGACATCATCAGCGATATTCGCAAGACTCTAGTCAAATACAAAGTGATCTTTTTCCGCGATCAGCAACAACTTGATGCTGATGGACAGGTAGCCTTCGCTCGTCGTTTCGGTGAAGTTACTACAGCCCACCCCACTGTACCATCGCTACCAGAAAACCCAGAAGTTTTAGACCTGAACTATGGCCGCACTACTTCCCGCGCCAATAGCTGGCATACTGATGTAACATTTGTAGACCGTCCTCCTCTCGGCTCTATCTTACGAGCGCTTGACATTCCGCCAACTGGTGGCGATACAATCTGGGCAAACTCAGTAACTGCATACCAAGATTTACCTATCCATCTGCGTAATCTCGCAGATCAACTTTGGGCAGTACATAGCAACAAATACGATTATGCTACTGCATTTGACCTACCTGAAGATGCCAAGGCTTACCGGGCTGTCTTCACCTCGACTGTATACGAGACTCTGCATCCAGTTGTACGCATCCATCCAGAATCTGGGGAGCGTGGACTATTCATCGGCGGATTTGTGCGCCAATTCCGTGGCTTATCAACAACTGAATCAGATGACATTCTGCGACTGTTGCAGGCATACATCACACGTCCTGAGAACACAGTGCGGTGGCGTTGGCAAGTTGGTGACGTAGCCTTTTGGGATAACCGGGCTACTCAACATTATGCGATCGCGGATTACGGCGACCAGCCCCGCCACGTTCAACGAGTCACAATTGTCGGCGATCTCCCAGTGGGCATTGATGGTAAGCAAAGTGAGGCCATCAAAGGAGACGCTTCTGAGTACAACCGACGTGAGGCGGTGACTGCATAATACTTAGGTATTGGGCAGGGGGGCGCACACAGTGTGCGCCCATGATGGGATGTTTTTTATCGGAAGTAGGGGCGCAAGGCCTTGCGCCTCTACAAAAGTACAAATAATTTTGGGTAATTTATTTTTTGGAAATCCCTTAATAAACTAAGCAGAACGATATAAAAGTCTCTATAGAACCCATTTGACATCTTATGAGGTTTTCAATATTCCCAAGATCACCATCCTACTAGACCACGGGTATCACCCAGAATATTTGACTCAGGAGTTAGAGCAGATTTACCCGGAGATCATGACCAAAATCCAGTTTCAACTTTCTACGAAACCCTCAAAACAAGAGAAAGCTGCACAAGAAAAATGTGGATTTGTTCCGGCAGTAGCCTTTCGGGGTGATCGAGCGCTCCAATGCTTGGATGGAGCGTTGTAAAATTCTGGTTAAGAACTTTGAACGAACCCTGACTGGTGCCACTACCAAACTCAACCTCTGCTTCATCAGGCTAATGATTAAGAGGCTTGCAGACCCTTCCTAAGATGTCAAATGGTTTCTATATAGATTTGAGGCTATATTTTGTGTTTTCTATCTAAGTCCCATTATTGACACCCTTCAATCCCATCAAATTCGGTCAGGTTTCATCTGCAAGCTAAGACTTGATGGTAGTCAAAATACAAGCGCATCTTCGGCAGTCCTAGATAGCTTTATTGGTAAGCTGAGATTATAGCGATCTCCGATAATAGGCATTAATTGCGATCGCTAACCTCCAAGATCAGCAGACAGAAAAGCAAACAGGGCGACAATGCAAAAACTCCTTTTTAACGATACAGATAGATTTAGAGCGCAGGCCCTATTCCTTGGTAAGGATATTAACTTACAGACATTGGAGAATTACGTTTCCTTGGCGACTATGCCATTAATGGTTACAGTCGGTGAACAGGGCTGTGCGGTACTGCTAGACTATGGCGCAGTTGTCCTGTTTAACCTTGAGCCTGGAGAAAAGGTAGCCTTTTTGACTAAACTATCCTCTCAAATTAGTGGCTCTTTTGCCGAACCGGAGACAGAAGAGGTGGAAATTCATCTCAACATTATAGAGAGTGAGAGAGTTAAGGAAGGAAAAATTTTACTGCATGAATTTAGTGTAGAACGTTTGCAGATAGTGGCTGACATCCTCGCTAAAAGTGTTGTGCTGTCTCATTATGAAACTAGCCTAGCGACTGTATTCGATCAAATTGAACCGTTTGCAGCTAGTCTCCAGCGTGAACACAGGGAAAGACGGCAAAGTCGGGAATTACTACGTCAACTTGGGACTGCGCTGTTAGTTCAACATAAAATTGTGGGTCGAGTTGAGATCATCGATAAGCCAGAATTGCTCTGGGAATCCCCACAGCTAGAAAACTTATATCTGCGCTTAGAGGATGAATACGAAATTCGTGAGCGTCACAATGCTTTGGAACGCAAACTAGAGCTAATTACCCAAACTGCACAAACAGTCTTAGAGTTCATGCAGCATAGCAGTAGCCAACGAGTAGAGTGGTATGTGGTGATTTTAATTGTGGTAGAAATTCTGCTGTCACTGTACGACATCATTTTCAAAGGCTAAGGTTAAATTAGAGTTATTTGTAAATCAAAAATGCTTACTGCGAAGGGTTTTTGGGGATTCAGATTCATCAATAGGCGCTAAAATATTAAAAATTGGTTTTTGTGTAAGGTAAATTAACTTTTAGTGAAATTTCTGATTTACATCCACTTCCACTAATATGTACTCGTAAACAAAAAATTTAAATTTTTCCTACTCGCACCATGACATATAGCTATTCTTTGGGTAAGCAACAAATGCCCCTAAATACTAAGTCTGCTTGAAGAGATAGGATCTATTATAAAAGTAGAATTTTAGGAGTAAACCTCTGTCTTTACAACTTATTACCGTTCCCCCCGAAACTTCTCAACCCGCCACAGGGTTAATTGTGACTTTGCATGGTTGGGGAGCTAATGCTGAGGATGTTGCATCTTTGCTACCCTTGCTCAATTTACCTGATTACCAGTTTATATTACCCAATGCACCTTATCCTTATCCCTATTCCCCTATAGGGAGGGCATGGTATGACCTGCGGGTGGAAAATATGTATGAAGGATTGATAGAAAGTCGGAAACTGCTAATAGATTTTTTGCAATCTTTAGAAAGTACCACTGGCATACCTTTGTCACGCACTATTTTAAGTGGATTTTCTCAAGGCGGAGCAATGACTTTAGATGTAGGCTCAAAATTGCCACTAGCAGGCTTAGTTGTGATGAGCGGGTATTTACATCCCGATGCACTAACGGCAGATCAAAGAGATATTCCGCCGACTTTAATCAGTCACGGTAAATATGATGAAGTTGTTCCACTGCAAGCTGCTTTAAAGGCACGAGACACTTTAAAATCTCTTGGAGTGGCGGCAGAATACCATGAATTTGACATGGGGCATGAAATAAATCCACAAACGTTAAAGGTGCTGCGGAATTTTGTTGTAAATACAATTAGCTAGTCAGAATTACGAATTTTTTATAAATTCTGGTATAAATGCTGAAAATTTTCACGAAATCCATGCCTTCTAATGAGTAATATATATAGGGTGGCTGCGTTCAGCGCAACTTAACCCATGCTGAAAGCGAGTGCTGCATAAGGGAGGGGCGAGCATTATGACAACTCTAAGCATTTCCAGGAAAGAAATTGCTGCCATAACTGCAGCAGAAGTAGAAGAACTGGCTACACGTCTGGATCTGGATAATTACAGTAATGCTTTTGATGGTTTAAATGATTGGCATCTATTACGAGCGATCGCATTTCAGCGTCCAGAGTTAGTTGAACCCTATATCTACCTCTTAGACTTGGAACCTTACGATGAAGCGTAGTTGAGAGTTAGGAGAGACGCAATGAATCGCGTCTGTACAGGAGTTAGGAGTTGGCAATTAATATTCGTAACTACTTGCTCCTAAATTACTACTTACTCCTAACTTTTTACCATGACTAATCCAAAATTGAACAGGGTTCTAATAGGTGTAGGTGGCGGTATCGCCGCCTACAAAATTTGTGAATTGGTTTCAACACTGTTTAAAACTGGGGTCGAAGTCCGAGTTATCCTCACCCGTTCGGCGCAAGAATTTATCACGCCTCTGACTTTAGCCACCCTATCTCGTCATCCCGCCTACACAGATGATGATTTCTGGAAACCAACTCACTCTCGTCCCTTGCATATTGAGTTGGGTGAATGGGCAGATGTTATGGTAATTGCCCCCTTGACGGCTAATACATTAGCCAAGCTAGCATTCGGCATGGCTGATAATTTACTTACAAATACCGTGCTGGCTTCTACTTGTCCCATACTGTTAGCACCCGCAATGAATACGGATATGTGGGAACAGCTATCGGTGCAACGAAATTGGCAACAGCTATTAGTCGATCGCCGATATCATGGAATGAATACAGCATCGGGTTTATTAGCGTGCGATCGCATCGGTGCTGGTAGATTAGCAGAACCTCCAGAAATTTTGGCTCACATCCAATCGTTATTACACACTCAAGGTAAACGAGATTTAGTAGGTAAACGAGTGTTAATTAGTGCTGGGGGAACGCGAGAGTTTCTTGACCCAGTAAGGTTTATTGGTAATCCTTCCACAGGTAAAATGGGATTAGCTTTAGCACAAGCCGCATTTCACCGAGGAGCAAACGTCACTTTGGTACATGGCCCAGCTAATTGGGATGCACCATTGGGAGTACAAGCGATTCCCGTTGTTAGTGCCGAGCAAATGCAGCACGCCATGCTGGAATATTTACCCAACGCTGATGTAATTGTCATGTCAGCAGCCGTGGCAGATGTGAAGCCAAAAGATTATAGTACAGAAAAATTGCCCAAGCGATCGCTCCCCCAAGCCTTACCCCTAGAACCAGTACCGGATATAGTCGCCCAATTAGCACAACTTAAACAACCGCATCAGATATTAATTGGCTTTGCTGCACAAACTGGTGATATTGTCAAGCCTGCATTAGAAAAGTTACAGAGTAAAAAACTAGATGCTATTGTTGCCAATCCCATCGATCAACCTGATAGTGGTTTTGGGAGCGATAATAATCAAGCAATATTTTTAGATAGTCAGGGAAATCAGCTAGCGATCGCACTTTGTTCTAAATTAGAAATGGCCCATCATTTATTTGATTTTGTTCTATTTTGACTAAGTTATCTAATCCTTAGTTCTCCAATCCTCAGCACCGTGCCAAGACACAAAAATTTCTTTTTGCGTTTTGTTAGTGTATTGACATTTTGAGTTACATCATTTAGCGTAAACAACAATTGATGTAAAAATATTCGATTACACTTATGTACTTTGAGGACGTGCGTCAGTGGCAGGGAACTGCGGAGGCTCTGACAAAGGAGCTAAAACGCCAGATTGAACAGCTTGAACTGTCTATAGAATCACCTGCGCTGCGTACCGTTCGGTCGTGGAGAGCAAAACAACTTTTATCACAACCCAAAGGACAAGAATTTGGCTTTCGTCAGGTTTTGGAGGGTTTGGCAACTGCTCTCTTATTAAAGAAAGGTTGGACACTTGCGGCGATCGCTCAAGTTTTGCCATCCTTTGGTGAAGATACTTTAGAGAGGCAAATTATTGCAGAGACTCAAGGTCAAGATCCAACATGGCTACCTGCAATTTCAGCAACTTCTTTGCCTTTACCTACAGGACACCGCCCAGCGAGGGATCTGGCTGAAGATGCTGTGATGTTACTTGCTCAGGGAATTCTTCGCCAATACGATCGGGTTCTCCCAGGTCGAGAGATTATGCGCCAAGAAGATAGTACGCTGCCACCAGAACTCTATCAAGCAATGTGCAAATTGGGTCGTCTATATATTGAAGAAGGATTAAGCGATCGCGCTGCCTGTGTGCATACTGTTTTAGATAATGCTCGATACCCTCTTGGTTGCGATCGTTGGCAGTTAGGGGTTTTTAACCAATCAGACTTTCGGTTTTCTAGCGTTACCTTAATTGATCCAGATTTACGAGTACCCACCTCAGACTGTGCAGAGATTGCCAATCTGAGCGGGGCTTTTGGTGAAGACAATGTGATTGAGCATCGCTTATATACTCAGTTATGCGAAGCAACTGAACGATTGGGTGGTCGTCGTCAACACAAAGCTTACACCGCGCTACGACAGTTATTTGGCAGGTACTCTCTGATAGGAGAACGGCAGCTATTAGACTACTTGGTTGAAAATGACTTGACCCCTTTACAGCGAATGATCGTTGAAAATTTCTTCAACTTAGTGCCAGATATCTGGCTAGTTGACGGACTAGCACATCGCTGCGCCCACTGTGGCACACTGATGCGATCGCATCCCAACAAAAAACTTTTTTCACAAGGGCGGTGTCCAATTCGCCAGTGCATTGGCCACAACTCACCAAAAGTATCTGAAAAACTAGATCCCAAAGACATTTTACTAATTGCCGAGCCACGAATTCTTACCTACTGGACAGGCCCAGCAATTGACGAATTAGCCATTTTTGATACAGCTAGACAAAATAAGCTCAATGCTGAACTTTACCCGGAGTCGGATTTATGCGATGTGGCAATTAACGAACGAGCAATTGGAATTGATGCCAAATCTTACACAAGTCCAGTGACTTTGGCTTTGCGTCTCAATCGTAGTATTGGCGGGCTGATTCACTATCGCCGCCGCATTCTTGCTGTGAGCGATCGCTTAATCGAGGATAACCCAAGCTACATTTCTACCCTCATTTCAACACTAGATAAAAAGGGCGATCCCGCTAGTTTAGAAATTATGTCGGTTTCCTCTGTAATTGATTTTTTAAAGAAGATGCCTTATGCGAACCAAACCTGATTTTTGGAAAGGTGTAGACCGAATTTGCTGGCTTTGCGTCTTAATGGAGGAATTTATTGATACTAATTCACTGGAGTACGCGCCAGTAATTATGTCAGGCATGGCCAGCATTTTAAATGCAGCTGTATTAGAGAAAGCCCGTCAAGCTATTTTCAATATGCGGCAGATGTCCCTGACTTTTGTTACACGGCAGTCAGTTCAACACGCAATTGCTCTCTATAACAATCATCATTACTGCAACCACACTAAAGGAGCGTATGAGATTGATACCGAAACACTGCACTTCAAAAGAACAGATCCTTTAGAAGATTCTCAAATTACACAAGCGCGTCAAATTTTAAGTGCCCCTTTGTCATACGATTCGTATGGTTTTACATTTGCCGATCCTCGTCAGGCGATGGCGGTTGCGTTAGGTGAAGAGTCAACCGCCGTGAAGTTAGACATTCCTCGTATAAATGCCCCGATTACTGCACGTCGTACACATTCTCTCAACCGCCAACCAAGAGGAAAAATTCGCATTCCCTTAAGTGAACTGCGCGATCTGGCTATTGAGATGGACGAGCGTGAAAAGCAAGATACTGAGCGACGACGTGGTAACTGGGCAGATCGTTTTGAACGCTTTGACCTCATGATATCGGAAGCTGGAAAAGGTCTGCGGAAAGAAAATGATGTGTTGGAATTAGAAGACATCAAGCATTTAATTGGTTTACCAGGGTCAGGTAAAACAACCATTCTCGTGTTGATAGCTATCTGGTTGGGACTAAATGACTATAAAGCCATGTTTGTGTTTCCCTCGATTGAAGTTGCTAGACAGTACATGGCTGAACTGGCATTTCATCAAGTTAAGGTGGGAATGCTTGTCGGTCAAAGTGATGAAACTCGCCGTCGTCATGCAGACAATATTGCTGAAGCGATCGCAACACGAGGTAATGGTGGCTTTGCTTACACCTTAGAACAGGCAGAAGTTTTTGGGATGAACTGCGTCTTACCAGCCTTTTCAACTGCTGATATGTCCCTGTGGGGGTTTGGTTATGCTCCTTGCAACGAGATATTGCAAGGCGGAGGGAAACAGGGAAAGATGAAGAAATGCCTGTGTCCTTTATGGACAATGTGCGGTCGAAACAAAGCACCGCGAGATTTGTTGGATGCTAATATTTGGGTTGGTCATGTGCGATCGCTCGATACTCAAATATCACCTCATGCGATTCAGGAACAAGTACGATATTTTGAATTAATTGCTCGTACCTTCGATGTAGTTGTTTGCGACGAAGGTGATATGGTGCAGACAGTGTTAGATGGTTATGGGGCAGCAACCTTAAGTATTTCAGGCTCAGAGCGATCCATTCATCGGGTAATTTTAGAACAAATCCATAACCGCTTTGCTGGCAGCGAGAGCCATCGATTATTCGATCGAGATGTAGAACTCTACAGCCGTGACTCGGCAGAATTTGGTAGCTATAATACTTCCTTAATTACCACCCTTCAGAATATGTCTAAGTCGCGGGTGGGAGAACGCTACGAAAATCAATTGCTAACTGTATTACGGATTGTTAGCGAACTATTGAATACTTTAAAGAAATCCTCTCAGCAGAATGACCTTGATGAACAAGAAGCCAAACTAGGCTTTAGCAAAAGTCGAGCGCTGACTGAATTTTGGGAAGCGGCAGCATATAACGCCTTTTATGATCGCACAGGTGTTGAGAACCCTCAAGACTTTAAAGCAGATTTGTGGCCTCGGATTTTAGGCTATAACCGTGAAACCCTTGAAAAACAATGGAAAACTCTCATTAGCCATTTTCGCCGTTACCTGGCTGAAAATCTGATTAAGCGACGTGATGCGATCGTTGAAGAAATTGCTGAATTATTTCTCAAGCTCTGTTTTCCAGATCATTTATCAACAATAGAAGCAGAAGATTTAGCTAAATTACTTATAACTGTTACTTTCGTAATTGTGGGCTACCAGCGAATTGTACCAGGAACTAGAACGATGGTTGCAGAAGGTTTCATTCGTGAACCAATTGTGGAATCAACTGCATCACCAGAACTCCGAAAATTCGTTCCAGAAAGCATTTTAGGTTCATTTTCTGGAGTGCGATACAGTTTTTCCAAAGCACAAACAACACGTACCGCCGCCAGAAATGTGCAATTGTCCTATATTACATTTGTTGGTGCGCCCCGAATGTTAATGCACCGTTTTCATCGGTTGTTAGAGGCAGATGATGGACATCCAAGCCCAGCCGTTTTAATTACCTCGGCAACTTCATTTTTAGAAGCTAGTCCCGCCTACCACATTAACGCTGGCCCGCATTATTTACTAAAACCGCGTCAGTCAGAAAATAAAGCAGAGCAGAGCGTTTATCGTTTCAAATGGTTTCCAGATAGTGAACGTGGTGATGAACCCCTCAAATATAGCGGTGCTGGCGACCTTCAAAAGCGTAATCTTCTGCGAATGGTGAATGCTCTTGTAGGAGGAAGTAAACCTGAAATTTACAAGTCTATGGATAGATTTGATGTTAAGTCTGGTATTCGTCGCAAAGCCGCTTTAGTTGTCAATAGTTATGAACAGGCTCGTTCTATCAAGAAATATATCAATGACTATCATCCTGAAGTTGGTAGACATACAAAAGCAATTGTTCAATCCCTCAGAGATGGAGAACAACCGACAGATTTTGTTACCTCTGCTCAGTGTGAGGCATTAGGAGACGATGAAAACTGTGATATTTTAATTTTTCCCATGTTGGCAATTGGTCGAGGTGTGAACATCGTTTTCACCAAAGGCGAAAGAAAGCTAGATGCGGCAATTGGCTCGATTTACTTCCTGACTCGTCCTCATCCTACCAAGGATGATATGCAGCTTTTGTATAGCTTGGCAGGACGGGCAACACAAGAATTTGATAGTCGAGTTTTTGGTGAAACAGAAGATTTAAATGCGATCGCAACTTCTTGGCAGCAATCAAGGAAAGACTTGTGGCGAACTGCCAATAGATTGTTACGTGAACCCTTAATGGCCAGCCGTTTAGGTCCTGAACTATTCAAATCGTTTACAGCTAATCAAATGGTTGCGATTTTGCAAACAATTGGGCGCGGGATGCGGAATGGATGCCCAGTATCAGTTTACTTTGTGGATGCAGCTTGGGCTAAAAAATCAGCTGAAGGTCAACCCGACTCTGGGCGAGACAGTATGCTGGTGCAAATGCGAATCATTTTAGAAGAATGTGTCAATCATGAAGACCCCGTAATTCGAGAAATTTATCAAGAACTTTATGGCACATTTCTAAAACCTTTACAGCACATTCAAGGAGTAATTTATCCCGATGAACTAAATTCGTTAGAAGAATCTACGGATGAAGATGAAGGTTTTGATGAGTTTTCAACACTATTGGATATGTAAAAATGATTAATAATTTTGATGATGAAATTGAATTGGAAGAAGATTTATTGTCAGAAGAGGAAGACGAAGAAACTGAAGACAGTTTAGTTTCGGATAAGTTTTACATTCAGCAAGGTGCAATTAAATTAATTAAAGAATTTCCTTTAGCTTTCACCGTACCAGATAATCTTGCTCCAATCATAGTAGAAGGTTTTAATCTTACGTGGACAAAAGCAGGTTTGCAATGTCTTGACGAGATTCAACAAGGAGCTAATGTCAAAAATCTTCCTTATGGCTCATTGCGAAATTTCCTACAAGTAGTATTACAAGATGCAACACGAATTGAACCAGAGGTAGGTCTTAGCAAATATGCCTTGAATTATGCTAAAGGCGATCGTATGCTAGAACCTTTTGTTTACCTTACTGGTGGCGATGAAGAAGAAATAAATAAAGTGCTTCGCCCAATTATTAATGATTGGTTCACAAATTCTCTCAAACCATTTGCTGAAAAGGAGGATATATCAATAAAGATTATTGACCGCTTAGAAGATTTGCAAGAAAGGGGAGAGTTAATAAAAGTTTCTCCTTTCAAATCTCAAGTATTACCTTGGGGTTGGAATAAACAGACGGATACAACTCAACCTAAAGATAAATATGACTATCGAATGCTAGCAGATTACGTGGCTCGTCAAATTGCTGGACAAGTTATTTTTCCAGGTTTAGGACCGATGAAACGTGTTATTTTCAGCAATGGTACATTTACCTCTGGTATTGCAGAACTGATTACTGATCCGATTACCTTACCTGACAAAAAAGGTAAGTTCAGTTTTCTAGTAAGTTTAGAAGTCATTACTTATCCATCTTTACATCAACCTTTATTACAAGTTAAAGTTTCCAAACGTCGCTGGTTTACTCAATTAAAAGCCCCCAAATACGACCGCAGAAATATTAGTGGTTTCATATTTTCTCAAGAGCATACAGATCGTGCATTTAGCTACCAAGTAAAATGCGAACAAGACAAAAGTAACAAAAAAGGTAAAAATAAAAAGCAAGAGGAGATAAAATTGATTTGGAAAACAGATAAAGATTTTGAAATTTTGCGGAGAGAGTTGAATTTGGGGTCATCTTGTGATGGTCAACAAATCGCTCTAGGTTTAGCTTCCACTGATAGCTGTGAGGTACTTCTTACTTACCGTAATGGACTTCAAGATAATTCAGAAGACGACGAAGAAACTTCAGAAAAATACGGTATTGAAACAGGTGTACCAGAAATTGATAAATTAGATGCGTTTGAAGCGATCGCTAAAATTCTTAAACCATTAGGAATCGAAATATTCGATGGTTACACAGAAGTACCATCTAGGCATAAACCAGATGATACAGCATCGCGGATGATTAATCTTCCTACACTGCTTGGTGGTGTTTTGGAAGCTCTTGAAACAAATACCAACTTGGAATTTACCCCGAAATATCTTGATCAACTCAACGATAAACAAATTGATGATTTGCTAAGTAAATATTTTGGCATTCGTTTAGAAGAGATTGATTGGGGAAGAAAAGCTCTTCAATTCAAAGGACGCACAAAGAATCAAACTGATGAACTTCAAGGCATTATTCAGGCAAACCAAACAGCGATGCAGCGATTGTATCCTAATGAACGACCCTTATTATTTATCTTTTATGAAGCTCATTTACAAACAGAAGCAGAACTATTGCAGAAGGTTACTCAACTTTTGTGGGGCGATACACTTCAAATAGAAATTAATCGCTTGCCAGAAAATACTCACGGGCCAAGAGAGATTTTATCAGGAAATGAGTTGAAAGCCAAAGAGCGATCGCGTGAGCGAATTAAGAAATGGGAATCTACTGCAAAACAGATTGAAAAGCTCAACCAGCCAACTTTCTGCGTAATCATGGCGCGGAAGTTTTACCCAGATCCTACTGGACAAAAAACTGCTAAACCTGATGATAAGGTTAATAAACCCTCTACTCGCAAAGCATTAGCAATGGCTGGTGCTGGTGTGCAGTTTCTACTACCTATTGAAAAGACACGAAAAACAAATCGTCTGAAACTCGCAGACTTTTTCCATCGGATGCAGTCAGCATTAAAAGATTTAATCTTTGCTCATTCTGGTCGTATTGATGATATCAAAGAAAAAGTTGATAAGTACCTGCAAAATATTCCACTAGAAGCTAGTCCAAAAGAAATTATTGTAATTACAATCGTCCGTAAACAAAAGGGTCGTGTTCGTGGCAAAATTGAAAGTACATTTTTACCAATAGCAATCCGCATCAATGTGGATACAGGTAAATGTGAGTTTTGCTGTGCTTATGAGAGAGGTAATTTAGTAATCAGTCCGTGGGCTAGTTTTTCTGATGCGCGAGCTTTTATTGCTGAACTTACTCCCATCAAACTGGCTGATAAAGAAGAGGTACGCAAGACTCGATTCATGAAATTTGTGAAACAGCTTGTTTCCAATTCTGTGGAAGAAAAAGCGCAACCCTTAGTGTTAATTGATTCTTCCAACTGTGTCCAACTATGGTCTTGGCTTAAAGATGTTGAGATTAATGCTAATCAAATTAACTTTGGTCAGCAGCATCAACATATGCAAGAAGAATGGCAAGGCGCACGTTTAATTCGCATTCGCCAAGAACTTGCTCCTGGCATTATTGAGAAAAAAACCAGACATTTAATAGAGACTTCTGTAGAAGATACTAGAACTAAAGAGGAACTAAATAAACTGCCGCCTACGCTGAAAATTCCTTCAGCATCTAGTGCGACTGGCTTATTCCGACTCAGCGCGACTAACCAAACTGGATGCGTGGCTTATCTATCTGTGGCGCGTGAATTACCACAAAGAAAAGCTCGTGGGCAAAGTTGCTATCGCTCAACCGATACTCTAGTAAAACAAACTGGGTTAAAGATAAGTCAACTCTCTAAAAAACCTCCATTTGCGGGTCGCTGGCCTACTCCCAACCCCCTTGAGATTGTCGTTACCTTACGTCAGCCAGAAGATAATCCTGATGATCTAGCTGCCCTTGTGGAATCATTGCGTTATGGCTTTGGTCACTATAGCGATTGGACAGGTTTGCCTGCTCCCCTATTTTTTGAGCGTGTTGTACGTGACTATATTAGTGATTTTGCGATCGCAGATGAGGACATTGAATCAGAGCAAGATTAAATATGCAGCCAGTGTAGAAAGAGGCTACTAGTTTATTTACAATCAAACTCGCACAAAGATGACTGTTAGAATGCATCCCGACGCATTGGCATTGCAAAGGCACGCATTAACAATGCGGTCGATTATACCAATTTGAAAAAAGAATGCGACAAATAGACCATTTGTAGAGACGCGATGAATCGCGTCTTTACCCAAAGATGTGTTGCAATCATTAATCGAATTGGTATTAGCATTACAAGGGATTGCCAAATTTAATTCGCTACGAATTTAATGAAATGCTGTACTTAACAAGCCAAGGTTAGGACTGCAACCTAAAACTTGAGTTTATTGAGCTTAGTGAAACCCCAAAACAAGCCCAAAAGCTGGCAAAAATAGTGTGATTGACATAGAGATATTAAGCAGCAATTGGGAAAGGAAACTACTACCTTGAATTGGGTATAACCCGTATGGTATATAGCTTCAAGTCACTTTTCTAGATTTTACAATATAAGTAAGAGATAAAAATAACGCTTCAATTGTATGAAAATACTCTCATCAGAACTAGTTCATTTGGGATTTGGCAAATATGTGCGTTCTGACCAAGTGACAGCAGTTATACCAATAGAAGAGGAGCGAGGCCCAGGGCGACGAACCTTTGTTCACGTTCAAGGGCAAAACGATCCAATTATCGCCTCTCGCGCTGAAGATACCATCGTGCGTGATTTAGTACAGGAACCACGCGAAGTTACCCAAGCACGTCAGCAGCAGGAAATTCTTCAAGATTTATTGGTTAATTTAGGTAATGTTAATTCGACTGTGCGCCGAATTAACCGTGATGAAGGCAGTTTGGATCTGGATTTGTTAGAGCGACGAATTAAGCAAGTACTGGAAAATTAATTGCAAAAATCAGCAAACTAAATAACGGAGAAAGATATTGCTGAATACCATTACAGACCAAGTTTCAGTATCAGAGACACAAACAAAATCGCCAAGGTTGTGGATACCTGAACGGGTACTGTTTACACCTGCTGCCCTAGATGAGGATTGGGGGCAGCAGATTCTTAAACGTGTGCAGTCACTCAACTTACCAATAGAAGAACTATCACAGAACCGCCTGAAGGGTCTACGCGGTGAGTCTGAGCATGATACTTATAATATTGCCAAGCGTACCTTAGCGGTGGTTACTGCACCACCCAGTTCTTTTAAGCTGAGTCCCATCCCACCCTCTGCGGATTGGCAGTTTCACCTTGCCGAAGGTTGTCCGGCTCACTGTCAATACTGCTACCTAGCGGGTAGCTTGTCGGGGCCACCTGTGATCCGCGCTTTTGCCAACTTACCGCAGATATTAGAGAACTTAGCTAACTACGAACAACAGGGGAAAACCACAAGTTTTGAAGTTAGCTGTTACACAGACCCATTGGGTATTGAGCATTTGACTGGAAGTCTTGCTGAATGTATCAGTTACTTTGGCACTCGTACCAATGCACATCTACGTTGGGTATCTAAGTTTGATGCTGTGGATGGATTACTCGATTTACCACACAATGGAAATACCCGCTGCCGGATGAGCGTTAATGCTACACCGATTTCTGGTAAGTTTGAAGGTGGCACGGCATCCGTAGCATCCAGACTGAATGCATTGCGACGGTTGGCGTCACCACAAGAGCATGGCGGTGGCGGTTATCCAGTAGGTTTGGTTATTGCGCCAATTATGCCGATAGATGATTGGCAGACGCACTATAGTCATTTGTTTGACCAGATAAACGAGGCACTGGATTTTGACTGTAATCTTACCTTTGAGTTAATCTCGCATCGTTTCACACCTGGGTCAAAAGAAGTGTTACAAACTTGGTATCCGCAATCCAAATTAGAGATGGATGAGGCAAAACGCAGTGTCAAGCGTAATAAGTTTGGTGGGACGAAATACGTTTACGATAAGGACACAATGAAGGCGTTGCGTAGCTTTTTTGAGAGTGAAATTAGTAGGCGCTTTCCAAATGCTGAAATTCTTTATTGGACTTAGTACAGCATTTCATGAATTCGTAGCGAATTAAATTGCCCCTACCATGTGTAGTTTTGCGTAAGTCCTAAGAGGCTGTAATTATTGAGTAAGAGAGCGATCGCAGAATAATATATCACTCTAAATAATTTTTAGTCGCTTCCGGTAGTTCTAAGGTTTCTCAAATCTAACAAGAAGCAAAATTTCCTTGTTAAAGGCAAGCAAACTGACACTTTGATTGTTTCGCTGGGTTGAGCTACGCCTACGCAAAGCCGCATAATTTTGGCAGACGACAGGCGGCGTTATACATTAATAAGTGTATCTGCAATACCGGACTTGTTCTGGCTTAGTCTCAATAGCAAAGGTTTGGAGATGTTTACTTTATCAGAAACTTCTATCCTAGCGGCAATCCTACTGGTAGCTTTAGGCATTTTGGGCTGGGGCTTTTATCGCGCCAGACCTTTTGGTAAACTGGGAATCTTAGCCTGGTTACAGTCGGTGGTGTTGATGACTCCCTGGCTCCTGTTTTTTGGATTGTTTGCCGCAGGGATTTACATCAATATAGCGGGTATATTGTTCTTAATGGTGACATCCGCCGGATTGTACGTCTACTTGGGCAGACAGTTACGCGCAGCTGGGCAAGATGCCATCCTCAAACAACGTGCAACAGAAAAACTCGCTGCTGATTCCTTACTTGAAGCCAATTCTCCACAACCAACAGTAGGAGAACTGAAACCAGAGATTCCGCCGATACCCGAAGAGGACTTGAATGCAATTAAAGGTATCTTTGGTATCGATACGTTTTTTGCCACAGAAACCATTGCCTATCAAGATGGAGCTATTTTCAAAGGCAATTTGCGGGGAGAACCAGAAGAAGTTCACAACCGTCTAACTGCAAGTTTGCAGCAACGCCTTGGCGAGCAATATCGCCTGTTTTTAGTGGAAAACACTGATGGCAAACCAGTAGTAATTGTCCTACCGAGTCGCAATGATCCCCGACCGATGTTGTTATCGCAAAAAGCTTTTGCAGGCATTTTGTTGATAGCAACCATTGCCACAAATCTAGAAGCTGCGGGATTACTGCTGAATTTTGATTTCTTTGGCAATCCAGGGCGATTTCAAGAAGCTTTGCCTATAGGTACTGGGATATTTGCGATTTTAGTGGCTCACGAAATAGGTCATTGGTTACTTGCTAAACGCCACCAAATCCGTCTTAGCTGGCCTTTCTTTCTACCCGCAGTGCAAATTGGTTCCTTTGGGGCAATTACCCGCTTTGAATCTCTGTTACCCAACCGCAAGGTATTATTTGATATTGCCTTAGCAGGGCCAGCCGCAGGTGGTATCGTTTCTTTGGTAATGCTGGTGACAGGCTTACTACTTTCTCACTCAGGTAGTTTATTTCAATTGCCAAATCAGTTTTTCCAAGGGTCGATTTTGGTAGGAAGTTTGGCGCGAGTTGTCTTGGGTTCGGCGTTGCAGTCATCTCTGGTAAGTGTTCATCCCCTAGTGATAATTGGTTGGTTGGGGTTAATTATTACCGCTTTGAACTTAATGCCCGCAGGACAACTAGATGGTGGGCGTGTTGTTCAGGCGATTTATGGACGCAAAACCGCAGGACGCGCTACGATCGCAACTCTAATTTTACTGGCGTTAGTGTCTCTAGGTAATATGATTGCCATGTACTGGGCGATCGTGATTTTCTTCTTGCAACGAGATCAAGAACGCCCCAGCTTGAATGAAATCACTGAACCCGATGATGCTAGAGCCGCTTTGGGGCTTTTGGCTCTATTCTTAATGATTACTACACTCTTACCTCTAACTCCCGGCTTGGCTGGGCGTTTGGGAATAGGATAGTGCTGAGTTAAGAATATAGACATCTTGCAAAAGCTACTTTTGCAAGATGTTGGGCAAAAGTTAAAGGTTAAAGGGGAAGGTAAAATTCCATACCTTTAACCTTTTCCCCACTTCTGCAAGAAGTCTAATGAGTAGACTTGTCCGAAATATTAACTTAGGAAAAGAAAATGGTAAAACGTTAAGTTGAGCGTTTACCATTTTTCAGAATTAGTTATGGTTTTTGATTATATCGAGAAATATCCACACAGAACAAAACAAATTTTAGGGATTAGTTACAAGCAACTACAATCATTATTAAATTGCGCCATAAAACGACACCAAGACATCAAAACTAAACAGGAGAGTCAGAAAATTAGAATGAATGCATCTGGTGGTGGTCGTCCCGAAAAGTTATCAACCGACGAACAAGTATGTTTGTGCTTATTTTATCTAAGACAGATGCCAACTTTTCTTGTATTAGGAATGTTATTTGAGGTATCGAAGACAGAGGCTAACGATACTTTTCATTACTGGATACCAATCCTGCGAGACATTTTACCCGCTAGTTTATTAGAACAAGTATCAAATAATGAGAGTGATTTACTATTTGTTCAAGAAATATTAACCAATTTTCGGCTATTAGTCGATAGTCTAGAACAACCAATATATAGGGATTCCGACCAAAAGGAACAACAAAAATATTTTTCTGGTAAGAAGAGGCAACATACATTAAAAAGTTTAATGATTGGGATACCAGAAGGTAAGGATATTGTAGAAGTAGAGATAGGCGTTCCTGGGCCAACAGCAGATATAAAATTGTTTCGTCAATCTCAGCACAAATTTGATAAATCTCAACTTTTTTCAGGTGATAAAGGGTTTCAAGGTGGCGAAAACATCACTACTCCTCATAAAAGAAAACCGAAGCGAGAATTAACTCAACAGCAAAAAGATGAAAACAAGGCTTTATCTAATAATCGAATATTCATTGAACATTTAATTCGATTACTTAAAATATTTCGCATAGCTTCACAAAGATTTCGATTAAAGCTCGATACTTATGAACAAATTATTTTCACAGTATGTGGATTGGTTAGATTAAGAATAGGTAGCTTAATTTTGCCAACTTAACTACTAAGAGTAGTTAGGAAAATCTCAAAAAATAGGAGTGATATTTTATGCCTCTAAACTAACAGTAACTGTCTCAAAGCCTTATTACTGCGTTTTTCCGCAAATATCAAAGTTTTGCCTCAAAGCTTTGAACAGTCTGGCTTTGGAGTTTTCGGACAAGTCTAGTTGTAGTTAGAGATTTTGCGATCGCTTTGCAGACTTTATTGAAAAACCTGCCAATCTTTTTAAAAGATTAACAGGCATGGCTTATCATCAATCGGAGCGGCGGGATTCGAACCCACGACCTCCACTACCCCAAAGTGGCGCGCTACCAAGCTGCGCTACGCCCCGGTCAGAATTACTATCATATAGCAAAACTATAAGATAATCAAGAGGCTAATTTAAAAAACTTTAAGCATTCCAGCAGCTTGCAGTAAATCTGGAACAGCAGAAGCACTCCATTTACCCTCTACACATCGACCTGTATTCAAAATGAAGCACAGACTGTAATCATGAGGATAGCCTTCTACCTCCATCCATAATAAATCGCTTTCGGCTTCACAAGCAATTTTTTCCTCTTCCATTAATTCCGTTGCGAGTTGCTTCATGGTGTCTGCTAACTGTCCTAGTAGACGGCAAAAATCATTCAACTCGGCTTCGGTTAACTCAATTGCCCAATCATCTGTACCGACTAAACCTTTAAATTCAGGTGCATGGGGATTCCAGCCAATACGCCAACCAAATCCGGTTTTTACAACGCGTTCCATATTTTAGTTAAAACTGAGGAGTTATAAGTTAGGAGCTATGAATTTACAACTTATAACTCCTAAATTTTCCACTATCTAAGTAGTTCGGCACCCCCTCGCTGGGGTGGCTGTGGGGTAGTTGATGTACCAGGATTAGGTGCGGTATTGGGGTTGGGGGATAGGGTATTTTGGGAAGTAGGATTAAATATATTGACTAAGACTTGTAATAAGGCATCTCGCTGACTGCGGGTGAGATGGGTTATGGCTTTGCGATCGCCTTCCATAGGGTTTTCCCGTAGTGAATCATTGCCTGGATAGGTAGTATCATACATAATTTCATTCGCCCCCAGGTAATCAGCTATAGTCAGCTTCCAATCTAAGCGATAAATTGGGGCCCGCCCTTTGGTATAAATGTGATATCTAATCAGGCGATTTGCCAGAGTGCTATTTTCGTCAACTTTCCCATTTTCTTTGCTGATATACTTGTTTTCGCGTGGGAAATCTGGCAATTGCTGGTATACCAACTGCCAAACATCACTAGGTGTGATTCTCTGAGCATAAGCAGGTTGGATACTAAACAAACTTGTGTATATTGATTTGCCCGCCCCTAAACTCAAAGCAATTACACCCACTACCATTAAGGCAGTGAGTGTTTGCCAGGGCTTGATTCGGGGTTGAATGAACGATTGATGTTTGCTCATCCTGCCTTCTCTAAAGCCTTTTTTTATAGTTCGCCAATAATCTCTGGTTGAGTCAATTCATCGGACATTTCGATAATTGCTCTTAGCACTGGCTTCATCATCGCATCTTCGTTATTTTCAAAATCTTCATAACGCCGACGTTTAGCACGATTGGCCACCTGAACCGTAATGCGGTAACGATTTGAGGCTGCACTAATCAGTTCCTCAGCTCGGTGCATAATCTGAGACTGAGTTGTCTCGAACTTAGAACGCTTTAGCATAATCAGTGGTTCTTGGGGTCATTCCCCAGTGTAGCAGTACTGATAAATCTGTTGCCGTGTATTTAATCGCCAGCAACCTTTCTGTTGATAGAGGCTAAGAGCCTTCTAGTCATTTTATAAGTTACTTATAATACTATCTGACTAAAATCACACATCCTTATGGCTGACCTTGTGGAAACTGCTATCAATGCGGGAAACTTCAATACCCTGGTGAAAGCTGCTCAAGCTGCAAATCTCATAGAAACTCTAAAGAGTCCTGGTTCTTTGACACTATTTGCACCAACTGACGAAGCTTTTGCCAAGCTGCCAGAAGGAACTTTAGATTCCCTACTAAAAGACATTCCCAAGCTCCAGAAAATTGTGGCATATCATGTCGCTAGTGGGGATGTTCGGTCTGACGATTTGGTACAAATTGATGAGGCACAGACGCTTGAGGGGTCAATTGTAGCCATTGAATCTGCCGATGGCAAAATTAAGGTGAATAACGCCAATGTCCTCAAAACAGACATTTTGACAGACAATGGCGTGATCCATATTATTGATGAGGTATTGATGCCTGCAATGGTGGCAGGGAGATAAGGCCATTGGGAATTGGGCATTGGGCATTGGAAAATGAAAAGTCTTCCCAGTCCCCAGTCCCCAGTCCCCAGTCCCCAGTCCCCAGTCCCCAGTCCCCAGTCCCCAGTCCCTAGTCCCCAGTCCCCAGGATGCAGCCACTGCGTGGGGGAAGAGTTAATAACAACTGTTCAGCATTCCATTCAACTTCGGCAGTACCGTATAGCAGCTTGTTGGGTTGAGTACGCAAACTGACAACATCTGCATTGGCTGTTGCCGAACTTGTGCCAGCGTTGACGGCAATTATCAATTCTTCTGTCCCTAAAGTTCGTGCAAAAATATAAAGTTGTCCTTGAGCATATAAAACTTGGTAATCACCTGTACGCAAGGCTGGGTAAGTTTGGCGGAGGGCAATTAATTGACGATGAGTGTTGAAAATTTCTCGATTCCAGTTAGCCTCTAAAGGAAAGCCACGCCGTGAATCTGGATCTATACCACCAGGTAAGCCAACTTCATCACCATAGTAAATACTAGGGGCACCAGGAAAGGTTAGTAAAAGTAGAGTCGATAATTCTACACTCGCTATATCACCGCCTGCAATGGTCATCAATCGGGCTGTATCGTGACTTGCTAACAAATTGAGTTGAGTTAGCTGAATTTCCCAAGGATAAAGTTGCAGTACTTCTTGGATTTTGGTGGCGTACTCGGCAGCAAATAAGGGTGGATAGGGTTGATAGTCGCGGCTTTGGACTTGTTCTAAGACTACGCGATCGCCAGCTGCAAAGGCAATTGTCGGCCCAGCAAATAAATAATTCATCACGCCATCAAATTGCGTTCCATCCAACCATTGGCGGGAATCTCCCCACACTTCACCCACAATATAGGCTTCAGGATTGATGGCTTTAGTGCGATCGCGGAATTCTTGCCAAAAACCCGGAGTCTTTATTTCAAATGGTACATCCAATCGCCAACCGTCGATGCCGAATTTAATCCAATATTCGGCAATTTCCATAATGTATTCTCGTACTTCTGGATTGTCGTGGTTAAATTCTGGCAAGGCGCGATTTCCCGCCCAACCTATGTAGTTTGCAGGGAAATCACCAGTGTACGGTGCTAGAGGCCAGCCTTCAATTTTGAACCAATTCACCCAAGGCGAATGGGGACCATTTTCTAAAACGTCATGGAAGAAGAAAAAACCACGGCTGGAATGGTTAAACACGCCATCTAGAACGACTTTGATATTCCGTTGATGGGCTGCATCAAGCAATTCTTTAAAAGCTTCGTTGCCTCCCAACATCGGGTCAACTTGGTAATAATCGTGGGTATGATAGCGGTGATTACTGGCGGATTGAAAGATAGGTGTGAAATAAATCGCGTTAATCCCCAAATCTTGGATGTAGTCTAAATCCTCCATGATGCCCCATAAATCGCCGCCTTTATAACCTTGGAGTGTAGGCATAGCGTCCCAATCTTCCCAACGGGCTTGGTGCAACAACCGTTTGCGTTGTTGTTTGCTTCTGGCAAAACGATCTGGGAAAATTTGGTAGAAAACCGCGTGCTTTACCCAGTCTGGTGTTTGAATTTGCATGAATAACTCTTTGTATCTTTAGAAGCGATCGTTGCAAATATTAGCTTCTTTATGACTCTTACTTATGATAGAGAATCTGTAATTTGCCAGTATTCATTAAGAATTTATACCAATTTAACTATTTTGGCTACAGGAATCATCTCTGATTTTTGCGAAGCTAGGTGCAATTCAAAGAGCCTTCTTGCCTATTGCCTATTGCGCTTTGCACACAGAAATCAAAGCATATTAGTATACAGATTGTTAGTATTTAATATTTCTTAAATTTATCTTTTTTATTTATTACTTAATTATTCTTAATTTTATTTTTTTAACTTTGTCCGTAATGATTTAGGCAGATAGTGAATTAGTTTAATAGCTCCATAAAAATTACCTGTTAGCTCAGTCTTGGGTAATTTTGAGATGCGTCTGTTCAAAGATGTCTTATGAGTACAGGAAATCACTATTAGGAGACATAATTCAGGGATATGAGTTATGAATTAGCAATTGTCTTAGGAATTACTTCCCGCCTCCTAAGCTTATTTGATGTTATCTATAAAAAAATAGATAACTATAGTCGCATCAAATAATCAAGGCGAAAAAACTGCATAGTCTGCATTAATACCAGAGCGACTTATGCTAATAAACTACTTTGCTTTCACCCAATAAATTGAATTTGAGGTAAAAATGAGACACGAAAAACTTTCTCCCGGACTACTGTTGGCATTTCAAGACTATCAAAATGAGGGAGATAAAGCTTTAGTTACACACAAGCGATCGCTTGGCATCATTGCCCACAAAAGCCCAGTCAAGCCAACAAAGAGCGTCGTTTTTATCTATTGCGATCCTGATGCAGACTTGAGTTACCTATCACAATATAACATTGAAGTCAATCAAAACTCTGGGAGTGTGCGGACGGCTTTTTTACCGATAGAAAGTTTAGATGTCTTGTCTGAAGAAGATGTTATCCAACGCATCAAACCATCACGCAAACTTCATTTGAGGATGGATACTGCAATGGGAGCAGTCAAACTCCCGGAGTTCCAGAACAAAACTGGACTAACTGGTAAAGGAGTAATCATCGGCATTGTAGACAGTGGCATTGATCCGAAACACCCCGCTTTTGCTGGACGAATTTTACACATTTGGGATCAAACACTGCCAGGTCCAGGAGTAACAGAGGGTGGCTATGGGGCGGAATTTACGGGAGCGCAACTGACAATTTCTCAGGATACTGGTGGTCATGGTACTCACGTTGCGGGCATTGCTGTCGGTGCTGATGCTAGCTATAGCGGTGTAGCGCCAGAAGCGGAATTAGTTGTGGTCAGATCAGATTTACAGGATGCCCATATTGCTGATGGTGTGCGTTATATTTTCCGAATTGCTAGAGAGTTAGGACGCGCAGCCGTGGTGAATCTCAGCTTGGGTGGACACGCTGATGCTCATGATGGTAGTGATTCCTTATCCAAAGTTATTGATGCGGAAACTGGCCCTGGAAAAATAGTTTGCTGTGCTGCCGGTAACGAAGGAAACGATAACATTCATGGACAAGCGACAATACCCAGTGGACGCACTCGTGGTATGCGCTTTAATGTTCCTTTGAATCAAATAGGCATAGTTTGGTTAAATGCTTGGTATTCCAAAGACAGCGAATTAGAAGTGTCTGTGCGGAGTCCTAACGGTTTTGTCACCCCATTCCAAAAAATAATTACTGACGGTAATGCCGCACAAGATTACCAGTTACCAGATGCAAGGGTGCAATTAGCGACACCAGCGCCAGATAAAGCCAATGGCGACCATAATTTCTTTGTACAAATCCGGGGTATTGGCCCCTCGCCAGTTATGGGAGGTGTTTGGCAACTGCGAGTTCGCAACAGTTCTGCAACTGACACACGTTTAGATGTATGGACATTAGATGACACTTCGTCAGTATTCTTTACTGGTAAAAGTGTCAAAGATGCGCTAAAAATTGGTTCCCCAGGAGCCGCCAGCAGTGCAATTACAGTTGCCGCCTATACTACTAAAACCAAGTACACAGATATTGATAACCAAGTGCGAGAAATGGGCTTAGAATTGCACACTATTTCGGAATTCAGTAGTGAAGGTCCACTCCGAAATGATGGACATAAGCCGGATGTAGCAGCACCAGGAGCAATGATTATTTCCACACTTTCTGCCGATGCAAATTTTGACCGTTCATCGATGATTAATTCCAAGTTTGTGGTACAGGCTGGTACGAGTATGGCGACACCATTTGTTAGTGGGTTAGTAGCATTATTATTGCAGCGAGATCCCAATCTCGATCCGACTGCTGTGAAAGACTTGCTACGTAAAAATAGTGCAATTCCTGGAAAACCCGCAGGGACATTTGATGAAAAATGGGGTTATGGAGTGATTAACGCTTTAAATCTGTAATTAGCCTCAGAGATGCAATATATTTAACACCTTTAACACAATAAATATATTCGCATCTCTTGAAAATTATACGGCTACTAAATTAAACAGCGCTAATTGAAAAAATGCTAACTTAACAGATGCAATTTAAATCCGAATAACTGCTTTAGATACTGATTTTCCCGGAGTAACTTTGAGTGGTACTTGTATCTAAGAATGTAATATTAATAGGACTTATGTAAACAATATCTAAAACCCTGATTCTACCGTAGGAGCAATTCATGAATTGCCCCTACAGCGTGTCCTTTTACGTAAGTCCTAATTAATATACAAGAATACTGGGCATTCAGGCTCTTAATAAACCTCAAAGCTAGAGAGAACAGCAATTAATCTGTAATTGGACATAGGAAATCGCCCATTAAATCTATACAGAGATAGGCAACAAAAACTCGCAAGTTTGATACCTTAGCTATACGATAGGTTAAGAATTGGTTGCTTTTTACCCACTTACTGAATCATGGATTTTCAAAAGCTAGATGCTGCCCTTGCTACAGCGCTCAATAATGTTCAAAACCCAGAAGAACCGAGTTTAGAAGTTTTCATCCATACTGAACCAATTTTAGACTCTGCTGCAACTGCTGTTTTAGAAAATTTAGGCATCAGTGGTGTTACTAGTGGAAGAGATATATTTACGGCAACACTGTCACTCAATGCAATTTCCCACTTGTCCGAGGAACCTTGGGTAAAATATTTGAAGCGATCACAGCAATTGCGTTTGGTTAATAGGAGAATAAATGTAGGCAAGTTGGGTGTTGAATGAGCATTGTCTAACCCTACACCACGCAGATAATTTTTTGCATTTCCTGTGAATTAGGTTGTTTTTTCTGGAAACTTACACTTCACCTCAATTTCCAGATTACTTGCAGCCGAGCCTTCAGTAATTTCAGTAGTAAGAATTTTTTGAAGAACAGCCAAGAAATCTGTCATCATAACTTGGCATGAATTATTAATTACATGATTCTTAACCTTTGATTGACTGAAAGATAGATCCTAAAGATGCGTCTAATTCGATACAATTTATAGGCAGAGAGAGCCGAGGAGAACAAGGTGGTCTTATTAAAAGGCTTTGAGATCGAGATGTATACTGGCACACCTCAAGGTGAAATCGTCGGTCTCTCCGACAAAATTATTGCAGCCTTGGATGGATTTATGCGGGAGCCAGATAGCCGCAATGTCGAATACATAACCCAACCATCCCATAATTACGAAAATTTATTGTGTGCCTTGCTGCGTCCTCGGCGGGAGTTGCGAAACTACCTCAATCACTTGGGCGATTACACCTTGATACCGGGAAGTACTTTATCGTTGGGTGGCAGCGATCGCTTTCGGCGTTCCGATCCAGCAAATCCCTATCATGACTACATTGAGAACACCTACGGTACAAAAGTAGTCACCGCCAGCGTCCACATTAATATAGGCATCAGCGATCCAGAAGTATTAATGCGGGCGTGTCGGGTGATCCGTATGGAAGCACCTCTATTTCTTGCCCTCAGCGCCTCATCTCCCTTCCTAGATGGCAAAACTACTGGCTATCACTCCACTCGCTGGGGCCTATTTCCGCAAACGCCTAGCCATGTACCTTTATTTGCCAGCCACACCGATCATATCCAGTGGGTGGAAGATCAACTCGTTGCCGGAACCATGCAAAATGTTCGGCATTTGTGGACATCGGTGCGACCAAATGGCGATCGCCGCCCTTATGATCTAAATCGCCTAGAACTACGAATTTGCGATTTAGTCATAGATCCCATTGCCTTACTAGCCATTACTGCCTTATTAGAAGCGCGTTTATTGCAAGTAATCGAAAATCCCAACATCGATCCTTTAACTCAAAGTACTTTCTCTAACGAAGAACTCGTCACCCTGACTGCTGAAAACGAAGCGGCGGCGGCGGCTGATAGTCTCGATGCTCATTTGAGGCATTGGCAAGATGGTAGAAGCATCCTAGCCAGAGATTGGATTACCCAAATGTACCAAGATGTTTGGGCGATCGCTAAACAACGAGGCTTTAGCTGTTTCCTTTCCCCATTGCACAAAATTCTCCGCGAAGGCAATGAAGCTCAACAGTGGTTGCAGTTACACACAGTCGGTTTTGACAGCCAGCGCGTCATCACTCAGGCTATTCTCGCCACCCAAGAACGCGAAATCGAACTCGAAGACAAATTGTGTTCGTCCCTACTAGCTTAATTGAAGAGGCAGAGGAGCAGGGAGCAGAGGGGCAGGGGGCAAGGGGAGCAGGGGGTTGGGGAGACAAGGGGGACAAGGGGGAATTATTGAACAATTGAACAAGTCTCTCTCTTGTCTCCCCCCTCTTCCTTGTCTCCCTTGTCTCTTATTCATGCCCAATACTTCTCTACGAGAGGCTGCGCCAACGGCTTCGCTCAGTACAAGTGCCCAATGCCCAATGGGAGATTTCTTTGGAGATACTACCATCCCTAAAAAACACAAGTGATTAATCTTTCTACATAAAACTTAATATTTACCAATTTTAGCCAAATATCCTCTCAGGGATTGCTCTGGGAGAGTTTGTGCTATTGTTTTAAAAATCTAATCAATGGATGATGCTTGATTATTATTAACAAAACCTATGAATAGCCTCTACCCTTTGGTAGATTTAACATTGACGATAAATTGTTTTATACAATACGTAGATTATACGGACAATGCCCCAGGTCGTTCTAGTTAACCCACAAATTCCTCCTAATACAGGTAATATCGCTCGTACCTGTGCAGCAACAGGTACAGAGTTGCATTTGGTAGGGCCCTTGGGGTTTGAAATTAGCGATCGCTACCTCAAAAGAGCCGGTTTGGATTACTGGCCTTATGTCAAACTGCACTATCACGAATCCCTAGAAGCCTTTAAAACCGTACATCAAGAGCGTGGAGGCAGATGCTTGGGTTATAGCGTTGGTGGTAATTTTAGTTACGTGAGCTTTCAATATCAAACCGATGATTGGCTACTGTTTGGTAGTGAAACTACGGGCTTACCACCAACAATTTTGTCAGATTGCGATGCTACTCTGTATATTCCCATGAGCCAACCAGGGGTTCGCAGTTTGAACTTGTCAGTAAGTGTGGCAATTGGCTTATTTGAAACCCGTCGTCAGTTAGGCTATCTACAATAGTTGCTTACCTTCACAGGCTAAGTATATTTACTTATTGTCTCTACAAACATCTATCTAAACTGGAGAATTTTGGCAGCAAGATTTTTTTGTTTACGGCAAAATATGTAAAAGAATATACCAAATCCTGGGTTTATTCGCTAATTGTAGTGGAAGATACTTACAAACAGAGGAAGGTTATTATAAGAAATTTATATATAAAACTTGAGATAATGCCAAATTTGAATGATAGATTTTGATGAATTTGAGGCATCCTAAATTGGGAACAAAAGCGCTAAAATCCAGTCATGTCATGTATTTGAGCTGTTTTTGCTCGATGAACTCCAAAAAGCAGCCTAAAATTAGACGATAGTTAATACGGTTGTTTTTTAGGGAATAATCAACGTAAAGTCTCGTGTTGAGAAGACTGATGGGCTAGAAATATCTTGAAGATATCTACAGCAGGGGGCATCACTTTTCCAGAAGTCGCAGCAATTTATTTTTCGGCAGCGACTATAGACTAGGCAAATCATTTGTTTAGTCCCCGTGATTGACGCAAGACAAGCGCGGATAATGGTAAAGAGTTATAAACGTCCTAAGTGGTGTTAGGAGTGGTTCGGACAAGTAAACACAGCAAACTTTAAGTTTTGCTAATACATGTAAACTTGTCTAAATCAGAGAAGCAGGTTAATCTTGCGTAAGCATCTCTGGTGAATGTGATCTTGATCTATCATTTGTTGTGATCTAAATCATTGACTAGTATCCAACTGAAAAATCGAGGTCAGTTAAGCGCTAGTGATCATAGGAGGTCGTCTTTGAAACGAGCATTAAAAAAGAGAGTAAAAGCTGTGTTGAACAATAACCCCAACAGCGATGATGCCCCGGTAGAACTGCAAAATGTGATGAATCCAAAAGTTAACCGCCGGGTGCGGACAAAAGCCGCCATGATTGGCTTGGCAATCTCTATGGGAGCAACCAGCCTTTTGGTGACTCGACAAAGCGATCAAGCCCAAGCAGCGGTGCCAGTAGGCAGCCAAAAGGCTTCCTCCTCAATTCCTGCTGTTCCTGACACTGAAGTGAAATTTGCCTCCACAAAGCTGGAGTCCCAAGCAGTCTCATCAGCGAGCGTGCCGGAAAATCCTGTGATCGTGGAACCAACGGCAGTCTCACAAGTGCCTGGGCTTGAAGCTAAATGGCAAGTCGCGGCAAATGGAATTTCTTTGCAAATTCCTGCATCAGAAACATTTTCCCAAGCAACAGTCAGTTATAAAAATTCCACCAACCTGAAGCCGCAAGTGGCACAGGGATTGAACAACACATTAGCCGAGACTAGTTTCCCAACAGTCAATAATTTGTCTGACTATAGTGCTGATGGTGTTGGTAGTACGAATGTTTTATCGAATGCCCAGCCACAAAAAGTGGCAACATCTGGTGCAGTCAACGGTGAGATAAATGCACAACTTAAGGCACAACAAGAGTTTGCACTGAATCGCTTACAAGAAAAATCTAATCGGTTAAGAAAAAGTCTGGCACAGTTACAGTCTGGGGAAACTGAAAACCCATCACCAGCTGATATTGGTTTGGCACAGCCGACGACTGGAGTTGAAAAAACTGCATTAGTCCAGCCGAATACTTCTGACGATGCAAGCAAAGCGAACTTGATATCGAAGCTAAAACAGAAGAATCAGGCGAGTGCAATTGCACCAGTATCAGCTACACCAACACTTATTGCATCCTCGGCTCGAACTGCCTACGAAGTTAAGCCTGGAGATACACTAGCAGCGATCGCCAGCAAATACAATACTTCAGTATCAGAACTAGTTAAGGTAAATAACCTCAACAATCCCAATGAACTGAAAATTAGTCAAAAACTAATTATTCCTGCTGGTCGAGTTGAGGTAACAGTAGCGAATCAACCCACTGTAGCGAGTCAACCTGCTGTAGCGAGTCAACCTACTTTTGTGGAGTCCAGCAAAACTCCAAAAGTAGCTACCTCTCCTATGAACATTGGTAGCGCCAACTCCTATCTACCAACTACTTCACAATCACCATCTATTGCCGACAACAGCAGCGTTGCCGTCCCTATATCGGTAATTGCGAACAATCAGGTTCAGGCAAATAGTGCCACTGACTTAGAAGTACGCCATACCACTCCTACTAGGTCTTATGGTGTTGGTGGTGAAGATCCAGTGCCAACAGCTTTTGCTGAAATACAACAGCCTAAAACATCAGCAAATAGAGTAGCACGTGGAAATAATAATGACCGTTTGCGCGGCTTGCAAGCGGAAATTCAGAGATTACAGCAGAAATACCGCGCTCAACAGTCTGGTAATTTAGTTGTGCCAGCAGCTAGCGATACTAATAACGCTGCAATGCTCACTCCTATTTCTACTCCCAATAATTTTATCGTACCTAACTCTGCTGTTCGACCAAATAGTGTAGCGATACCAATTCCAGTTCCTACACCTATTAGAGCTACCTATAGCGCTCAACCAATCAAGCCTCAATTCCGTACTAGTGTACGTCCTAACGAACCAGTAAACCCAGAATTCTTGCCCAATCTCGGTTCTGCTAGTCAGTGGACTCCTGCTCGCACTCAATCTCCTACAAGAATTGCAACCCCTTCTGGAAGAGTAAATGCCTCTGACTCCTTAGGAAAGATGCGGGGAACAACAGTTACTCCACAGATATTACCGCCTTTGGCAGCAGTGGATCAATATCTGCCCAGACCCGTTGACGAACTTATACCTCCTCCTTCTTCCTCATCCCCTCCATCTTCTTCAACCGTAGCTTACACATGGCCGGCAAAAGGTACCCTTACCTCTGGTTATGGCTGGCGCTGGGGTAGAATGCACAAAGGAATTGACGTTGCTAACTCCACTGGCACGCCAGTTGTTGCCTCAGCTGAGGGGACGATAGAAAAAGCAGGCTGGAACAACGGTGGCTACGGCAACCTTGTCGAAGTTCGCCATCCTGATGGCAGCACGACTCGTTATGCTCATAACAGCAAGATTCTAGTGCAACCTGGTCAGCAGGTACATCAAGGAGAAACAATTGCTTTAATGGGCAGCACTGGTCACAGTACTGGCCCACACACCCACTTTGAAATCCATCCATCAGGTAAGGGTGCTGTTAACCCAATCGCTATGTTACCGGATCGCATATAATTTCTTGGCTATCTGTAACTAAATCATTGCCTTGTTTTGTTGAGGGAGTTAAACTCCCTCATTTGCTTTCTCTGACCTCAATAGGGATGAAAGCTGTAAGAAAATTGCAAAAATCCTAGTGTTGAGCAAATTTGTATGCTATACTAGTTTATGATTTGAATATATGGCTCAGTAGCTCAGTTGGTTAGAGCGCGGGACTCATAAGCCTGAGGTCGTTGGTTCAATTCCAACCTGAGCCACTTTAAAAATTATAAGTAGTGAGCTATAAGTAAGTTTTGAAAAACTTTCATGGCTCTGCCGAACGCAGTTTTTACTCTAAATTTAAAAGCTACCTCTGATACTAAAGACTCAGCAATATTTATTTAATGTGGCGGATTATTGTGGTACGACACCAACTTTTAGAGCCAAAACCATGTAACTCTGAGCAGGGTTTGAGTTGAGATCGCCATCACCCTTCATTTACTCTATTTTCATCTTCAGCCACCAATTCCTGAATTACACACTAAATAAACTTAGTAAATAGAGCGTTAACCAGCTAAAAATGCTAAAGCATGGTTAGTTAAGTTACATTAGCTCTATAAACCTGCGTATTTTGGCAACTACCATAACCATGTTTAGTAGTGCCGCAAAATTAGCTTAGTGAGTAAGGTGCAATGGTTGAACCCTTAGAACAATTCAAGATGGAGACCAATTTTGAGGGTCTCATCCAGCTACTCGCTAAAAGTCTTTATCCAGAACCAGATGTATTTGTCCGTGAACTGATTCAAAATGCCCACGATAGTATTGTAAGGCGACAAGAAGTAGAACCAAATTTCGCCGGACGGATTGATGTCGAGTTAGATACTAGCAACCGCCAGATTATTTTCCGAGATAATGGCATTGGTATGGATCGGCAGGATATTAAAGATTTTCTGTCGGTGATTGGGTCTACGGGGACGGGGACGGCACGGCAAAAACTCAAAGAGGATGGCAGAGCGGCTGCCTATAATCTGATTGGGCAATTTGGGATTGGGATGCTGTCGGCGTTCGTAGTCGCAGAAAAGGTTGTGGTGCAGACGCGGAAACTAGGGGAAGAGCAGGCTTTTGCATGGCACAATACGGGTTCGACAGACTGCATACTTTATGCCGATAATCGTCAGGAAACTGGCTCAGAGATTATTGTCTTTATCAACCCAGAATATACTTTTATGCTGGATGAAAAACGGTTGCGGGAGGCAATTGTTAAATACTGCGATTTCGTTCAGTTTCCGATTAATTTGAACGGAAAAGGGCCAGTCAATACAGTCCTTGCACCCTGGTATCGAGAACATTGGCCTTCTCAAGCGGAGAAAGAAGTCACTTATAAAATGTTTATAAATCGGCGCTATCCTGATAATGCGTTAGATTTAATTCCTGTTGAAATTAATGAACCATTTCAGGCTAGGGGCGTACTTTATATCTCTGACAGCCGTATAGCTGATTTCAATTCTACCGGGGTCGTTGATATCTTTGTGCGGCGGATGTTTATTCGGGCAGGTGACAACACTATATTACCGCCTTGGGCAAAGTTTATTCGCGGGATAATTGATAGCCCCGACTTGCAGCCTACCGCAGCTAGAGATAATATTCAACGTAATAATCCCGCTTTTGAATTTCTGCAAAAACGACTAGGAGAATTAATTGTCGAACGGTTAGCTTACTTAGCGCAAAAAGAGCCGAATAAGTTTAAACAGATTAATATTTGGCATCACTATCACCTGAAGGGAATGGCATATTTCCATGATGACTTTTTTGAGCAGGTGGCGGAATTGTTATTGTTTCAAACTAATGCCAAAACTAATAATGGCCTCATGTCGTTGCAAGACTATTTAACTAAAAATCGTTCTAGAGATAATAAAGCGCCAATTTACTATTTTGCTTATATGGGAGCGGCGGCACAATTTTATAAATTGGCAGATGCTCGTGGTTGGTTGGTTATTAACGCTGGTGGTAGATTTGAAGAAGAACTATTGATCAAGTATGGCAAACACCACCATCGGACTGTACATATTGAGCGGTTGGATGCAACAGACGATGAAGAATTATTCCAACGATTAGAAACAACAGAAGCAGAAAAGTTTAGGCAGTTGGAACTTGACCTAGAGAGGGGTTTGCGGCTATCAGGATTAACTAATGTACTAGTACGGATGCGCCGTTTTGAACCTAAAGAATTGCCATCAGTAATTATTGTTTCTCCTGAAACGGAGGCAGAAGAAAAACTCCGCCATTTGGTTACGCAACCTTGGTTTATGGAAGGGATGGAAGACGTAGCGGAAGAAGCGCTGAAGCAAAACCAACGTCGTCCAATTCATCTTTCTCTCAATGCTAACAATCCACTAATTCAAAAATTAGGAAATATAGAGCGTCGCAGCGATTTAGTACAAGAAGTAATGATGGGGGTTTATAACAGTGCCATTCTTTATTCCCACAATTTGCTCAATCAGTACAATGCTGAAGTAATGCACGGCCAGTTTGTTCGCTTGTTTAACAGGTTAATTGAGCATCAAACCGAAACATTAGAGTTAGAGAAAGAGTTAGAAGCAGAACGCCGCCAGAAAATTGAACTTCAGAAACAACAAGTAGAGACAACGGCAAAACGCCCCGATCATGTTTTAATTTTTATGATTACGCCCTTTAGCGATGAATACAAACCACTAGAAGAAGCGGTGCGGCTGGTGTTTGAGCGATCGCCTTATTGCTTTGAGGTACAGTTAGCGCGGGACTATACCTATAAATCTGGGTTACTAGAAAATGTACGAGAACACATGCTCCGCGCTCACGGTTTTATTGCCGAAATTAGCGATTTAAACCCCAATGTGATGTTTGAATTGGGGGCGGTAATGTTACCCGATGATAGCCGTCCGATTTTTTCGCTCCGCAGTCAGGATGCCCGCAAAGATGTGCCAGCAGATTTAAAGGAAAAACTGTTTGTGCCTTATAGTTCGATTGCAGATCCTGTAGAAACCCTAGAAATGGCGATTCGCAATGCCTTTGAACGAGATGGGCGGATTGTTCACGATGGCATTAATGCCCTTTTGGGACAGCGCCAAAAGCGGTTTCTGTCGCGGACATTATTGGAGGGATTGCGCCGCACTCGGTTGGAGTCGAATGAAATTGCCAGCTTGATGAAGCAATATAAAACGGTTGAGGATTTGCTAGTAGCAGAACCATCTGAAGTTGTCCGTAAAACGGGTTTGCAGGAGTATGTGATTCCAGCCATTCAAGGCGAACTAAAGGGATAAGCTACTATGTTTGATGAGGAAAATCCCATAACTCAAGCTGCCCAACAGCAGATAGAGTCTCTTTGGGATGCCGGGTGGGAAGCTTACAAAGACACACAATGGCTGCGGGCGGCTGAGATTTATGGTAAGGCTTTGGAGATTGCCGAGTCGATTAACGACACTCGCCAGATAGTGTTATCTCGCTTTTGGCGTGCTGTTTCTCTGTTCGATGCAGGTAAGCTACGCCAAGCCTTAGCTGTGCTTACACCTATACTACAAGAGGGGACTACAGGGGGCAATGCTGATTATATTTACAGCACTCTCATAAGATATATCGAGATAGCGCAAGATTTACCCGTTAACTTGGGGGCAATTGAAAAAGCGTACCAGCAAACAGAAAATTTTCTGCGAGATTCGGGCAACCTAGACTGGCGACATCGGCTACTTTTGTTACAAGCGCAGTTGTACCAAGATCGGGGAATGTATCCCGAAGCCCTAGCAGCTGCCCAGGAAAGTTGGGCAATTTGGCAAGGTGAGTATCCAGCCTACACGGCTGATATTCATTTAAACAGTTTAGTTGAAATCAGCCTACTTTTGAGGGATGCCGAGCAAGCCCAGATGTATCTGTGGGAGTGGGAAATGGACGAACACGACGACATACCCAAAAGCAGAGAGAGGTTGTCATGCAGCAGGCAATCAGATTTAGCGCGCTTAGAAAGGCGGTTTACTGAGGCAGTAGATTGGGCGCGGCGGGCAATGCTGGTAAATAACAGCAACATAGAAACTTTAATCGCAATGGTGCGGGCGTTCCTGTGTTCGGGGGATAATCACAGGGCGCGGGATGAGTTGATTCGTCTTTTAGCTGATCGTCATGCAGAAACAGGACATTACCGTTACTATATCCGCTTGCTGTGGGGCGATTATCATATTACCTGCGCCCGTCAAGCTGCCGGGATGCTTCCCATTGACGATGAATTCGGGTTAGAATTTCCGCCACCAAGTCGCATTGCAAATTCCACTGCTACCCGCCATGCGTTAGCACGCGCCCGTCGCGGTTATCGTGCTGCCTTAAAAATCGGTTGCTGGATTGATGAAAAGCTGGAATGCAGGCTAAGACAACAACAGATATCTGAGCGATTAGTGCGAGTTGAGGCGATTGAGCAACTGCTATAAAGATTAGTCAAAATGTCAAGTTATAATCTCACCGATAATCAAAAAAAATCATTACCTGGATAGTACAAGAAATCTGCAAGCAAAACTTACCAGAAGAGTTTTTTGTTGTTTTATATTTTTGATTGAGTTAGCGTTTCAGATTATCCAGGCAATTACCCTAGTGTAATATTTTACAAGGGAAAACTTAGATTTTGATGAGATTAGCAGCTTGCTAAAACACTACACAATAGTAGAAGATTTATTAGCAGCAGATTCAAAAGAAGTAACTCATGTCACTGGGTTGCCAGAATATATTTACAATTATTTAAAGTGGCGGATCACTTCGGCAACAGACCAAGCTTGAGCGATCGCACCTCTGGGTGTATGAGGTGCATCGCCATCAAAAATCTCAGAAATAGAGCCAAGACAAGCGCCAGATAAGAAATGATCTAGCAGAGGTTGCCAATCAAAAGGCAGCGATTGTTGTGGATAAAAACGTTGCCAAGCCCGAATATACGGCCCAATTAACCAACCCCAAACAGTGCCTTGGTGATAGGCGCGATCGCGTTGCTCTTGATTCCCCTCATATCTCCCTTTGTATTCGGGATCTCCTGGATCGAGGCTGCGAAGACCATAAGGGGTTAGCAAGCTGATACTTGCTAAATCTAGTATCTGACTCCCTTGCTGTGCAGAAAATCCACAGTGGTGAAGTGACAGCGCCAAAACCGCATTGGGACGAATTTGAAAATTCCGGCGATCGTCCGGCTCGATAGTATCGTACAAATAACCCAGCTGAGGATTCCAGAACTTTTGCAGCGAGATTTTAACCTTTTGTGCTTGCAGAGCATAACGTTGTGCTTGCTTAGTGAGACGCACCGGATCGCCAAGTTCAAGCGAGCTTAAGCGTTCTGCCCACCGACTTAGCCAACATAAAGCTGAATACCACAGCGCATTGATTTCCACTGGCTTACCGTGACGTGGAGTAACGGGATTTGCCCCAATTACGACATCCATCCATGTGAGAGCTACACCACGAGCATCCCAACTAATTAGCCCATCAATAGCATCAACCTGGATATTGTAGTGTGTACCACCAACAAAGGCTTTGTGGATTTGTTGGACTACAGAGAATTGCTCTGCCAAAAATTCCCAGTCTTGGGTAGCTTCTAAATAAAGCCCTAAAGTTTCAATCCACCACAGCGCCGCATCAATACTGTTATAAAGTGGTTCGCCATCGGCATCAGGAAATACATTAGGCATCAAACCGTGGCGATAGTAATGCCTAAAAGTCCGTAATACTCCTTTTGCCAGATCAAAGCGCTGTGGAACTAGTGCCAATCCAGGTAAGGCGATTAATATGTCGCGCCCTCGCTCATTAAACCAGTGATAACCAGCAATCATTGTAGGGCCTGCTATTGAGGCTCGATAGACGATAAATTGATCGCTTGCTTTAAGTAGTTGTTGCCAGATTGTAGATTGGGCATAGGGTATAGGGCATGGGGCACTTGTACTGAGCGAAGCCGTTGGCGCAGCCTCTCGTAGAGAAGTATTGGGCATGGGGCACTTGTACTGAGCGAAGCCGTTGGCGCAGCCTCTCGTAGAGAAGTATTGGGCATTGGTTATTAATTCATCTCCCCCTGCTCCCCCTGCTCTTCTGCTTCCCTTGCTCCTCTGCTCCCCCTGCTCCCCTGCTCCCCTGCTCCCCTCACTCCATCCAAAAATCTGGGAGAGTCTATCTTGCTCTACCTCCACGGCTTCTGCAAAGGTTTCGGAAGTGAGGACACCTGCCATCAAGTTTGGAAAACCTACTCGTGCTTCTAGTGTTACCACATCTCCTGGTTGCAGTTTGACTATCAAGTAACCAGGACTGTAGAGGTCTTCTTTGTCACTTAATCCCCGTTTTGTCTCCTCAGACAATCCATAATTCCAATACCAAACTGCATCTGGTTGATATTTTCCTTTTGTCCAACGCAAGTGCCAAGGTATACCGAAATTACCCAATTTTTTTGCTTGCAGGCAGATTTGCTGTTGCCCAAGCAATTCTGAGAACTGTAATCCTGAACTAGCAATTTGTGGGTGGTGAAAATCACGTTCTGCGATCAGCAGTCGCAGCCGTAAAATTGCTGTATCACTTCCGTCATAGCGATATTGAATCAGAATTCGATCGCAAAATTGGGGATTGGGGATTGGGGATTGGGGATTGGGGATTGGGCATTGGGAAGCATTCTTTCCTATTTCCGGTTCCTCGTTCCTAGTCCCCAGTCCCCAGTCCCTAGTCCCCAATAACCCATAAGGCATCACCAATTGTCTGCTTAATTGCCAGTTATCTCGACCCCAAATCCATTTTGGAACTGGGTTAATATCAAAACAGCGCAACAGTTCATAGCCTGTCAGTTCAATCTGACCGTTACCCCAAACATTTGTCCCCAGTGCTACAACGTTCCCCGATACCTCTAAGCTAGCGTCTAAGTGTGAAAACAGCAGAGTCCTCCCAGAAGGTGGGTTTGTAGCGGTAAATAGCCAACCGTGATAAGTGCGTGTGCGGACATCAGAAATCGTTCCACTGGCAAAACTTCCTAAGCCATTGGTAAGCAACCATTCTCTTGTATCTAAATCAGGCATTGGTTACTCAAAATCGTTATGAGTATGATATAGTCGTAACAGATCGTAATTAAACTGTGAGAGCGTAGATGGGCGAGTTTTACTTGACCCGTATTCCAACGCTAATAAACCGATAAAGGAGAATTAGGTTAATGTCCCTTACTTACGGAACCGAAGGAAGCCTCCGCGTTGGCCAACAAGCTCCCGATTTCTCAGCAACGGCTGTGGTAGATCAGGAATTTAAGACAATTAAACTTTCCGATTATCGCGGTAAGTATGTCGTCCTGTTTTTCTACCCACTAGACTTTACCTTTGTTTGTCCTACTGAAATCACAGCATTTAGCGATCGCTACGAAGAATTTAAGAAAATCAACACTGAAGTCCTTGGGGCTTCCGTTGACAGTGAATTCTCCCACCTCGCTTGGATTCAAACAGATCGTAAGTCTGGTGGTGTTGGCGATTTGAATTATCCTCTAGTCTCAGACATCAAGAAAGAGATTAGCGCCGCTTACAACGTTCTTGACCCAGCAGCTGGCATTGCCTTGCGTGGTCTGTTCATCATCGATAAAGATGGTATCATACAGCACGCTACCATCAACAACCTAGCTTTTGGTCGCAGCGTTGATGAAACCCTGCGGACATTACAAGCAATTCAGTATGTTCAGTCTCATCCCGATGAAGTTTGCCCAGCTGGTTGGCAACCTGGTGACAAGACAATGAATCCTGACCCAGTGAAGTCTAAAGTTTACTTCTCTGCTGTCTAAATTCCGTTAGCAAACTCTAATCCAAGTTGTTGGAGTTGAGAGCAAAATGAATGAAAACCACAGATAAACAGAGATACACATGAAACCGTGTCAACCTCTGCATCTATCTGTGGTTTTTTCATAAAATAGTATTTAAATAATTAGGGTTAAAAATATGTTGACTTCAACTGATTTTAGTGGGTTATTAAATGAGCGATTCTTCCGCAATTTTTTACCAGTTCCAGCTAGAAATCAACTCAGGTTTGGAGTAGGAACGCCTGATTTTCAACTGCCAGATATTACCAACGGAACTTTAATAAAATTGTCTGATTATAAAGGCAAGCAACCAGTCATACTCGCCTTTACTCGCATCTTTACTGAAAAACAATATTGCCCCTTTTGTTTTCCTCATATCAAAGCCTTGAATGAGAACTATGAGCAATTTAAAAATCGCGGTATAGAAGTTTTAATGATTACTAGTACCGATGAACGGCAGAGTCAAATTGTTGTGAAAGATTTAGGCTTAAAAATGCCGTTATTGAGCGATCCTAGTTGTCGAGTTTTTCGTAACTATCAAGTAGGACAAGCACTAGGAGCGCCTTTACCAGCACAGTTTGTATTAGATAAAGAAGGAAAACTCAGCTACTGGCATTTATTTTCTTTTCTGGATCACAATGCTAGTGTTGAGACTCTGTTAGAACAATTTAATTGAGTATAAGGTGTAAAATTAATTGGCAATACCCATTCTACTGATAAAACTGTGAGGTTTTATGGTGCTGACCCTTTATCATTCATCTATTTCTCCTAACTCCCGCCGTGTTTGGATTACTCTGCTGGAAAAAGGACTTGAGTTTGAATTAGTAGAGATAAAGCTAGATGGAGAGCAGTTTAAACCAGAGTTTTTGGCAATTAGTCCATTCCACCACATTCCAGCTTTGGTGGATGACGGCTTTAATGTAGTGGAATCTTTAGCAATTCTGGACTATTTAGAGGCAAAATATCCCACACCTGCGATGTTACCTAAAGATGCCAAGGATTTAGTGATCGCACGGATGGTACAACTGGTAACTGTAAATGAGCTTTTGCCAGCAACCACCACATTTTTACCTCAGATATTAGGCTTACCTGGAGAAAATCCCGAAAAAATCGAGCAGGCGAAGCAGAAAATTTCAACAGTACTCAAATTATTCGAGAATTTACTTGACGATCGCCCTTACTTTGGTAGTCAAAACTTAACTCTAGCCGAGGTTGTGGCTGGAACTGTAGTAATATGGCTGCCGGAAGTAGGCATTTCTTTAAAAGATTATCCAAAACTGAATGCTTGGCACGATCGCCTGATTGTACGTCCATCGTGGCAAGCTAGCGAGGCTACACCAGAGGCAATGGAGGCGTTTAAGTCTATCATAGTAGCGAGAAATACGCGGTAAATTCATACTTAAATGTAGAGACGCTCAATTTCCCGTCTCTACAATCCGAAATTTTCACAGCTTGACTTGCTGCAAATGACTGCGGGGATTATAAGTACGTATAGCTCGGATTTTTTCATAATATTCCCGCTCTTGTTGGCTGAGGTCTTTTGGTGGTGCGATCGCCACCTTCACCAACTGATCGCCACGTCCACCCTTGGCAAGGGGCCAACCTTTGCCACGTAAACGTAGTGATTGTCCAGAACGGACTCCGGCTGGTAGCTTGACATTAACTGAACCATCGGGAGTTGGTACATCAATAGACGCTCCCAGAGTAGCTTCATCTGGTGTGATTGCTACTTCGCATACCAAGTTGTCGCCTTCCATTTGGAAGAACGAGTGCGGTTGAAGTTCGACTTTTAAGTATAAATCCCCTCGTTGTTGAGTCATTGGGTTGATTTGACCTTTACCCCGTACACGCAGACGAGTACCAGGTTTAGCCCCAGATGGGATACGAACATCAATTGTTTCGTTGCCTAAGCTGAAGCGCTTTTGCACGCCGTTAAATGCTTCCGCAAAAGTTAGGGTGATTATAGCTTCACTATCCTGGGAAGTACCCGCACCTGCATCTTGAAACCCAAAATCGTTAAAGCCACCAAAACCACTTGGCGCACCTGTAGAAGTGCGGTAAGAGTAACTTTGTGAGTTACTTTGTCGTCCACCTCCACCACGAGGCGCAGCACCGCCAAAGCGTCCTAGCAACTCATTAATGAACTCATCAAAATTGCCGTATTGACTGAAGTCAAAGCCACCCATATCGGCACCAACGCCGCCGCCGGGGAAACCTTCGCCAGCTTGCTTCCAATATTGACCGAATTGGTCATATTTTTTGCGTTTATCTACATCTGAAACAACCTCGTAGGCTTCGCTAACTTCTTTAAAGCGTGCCTCTGCCTGTTTGTTATTTGGGTTGACATCGGGGTGATATTTGCGGGCTAGTTTACGAAAGGCTTGTTTAATCTCATCTTGAGTGGCAGTCTTACTAACTCCCAAAATTGCGTAATAGTCCTTGAAGTCGGTTGCAGCCATCTACTAGCCTCCTATAGAAATTACTGTTATGTTTTTTTTTAAGAACACAGATATTTAATTGCTAGGTAGAGTGCCAAGCAAAAGAATCTGATTTTAAATTAACAAAGAATATAGAAAATCAAGTGGGGTTCTTGCTCAACGTGCGATCGCAATTTCCGTACTCCGATTTTTCTGATAAGCGGATCAGCCCGTCTAGCCCCTCTTCCAGACTTGGGGGGGCATCTCGGAGTTGACGGTGCATCCGCAAAATAATTTCTTCAGGAACCTGGCGCGATCGCCTTTTATTACGTGCCAAACACAGCCAGACTGGTGTATCCACCCAAATTCCCATAATTTGGGTAAAGCCCAATTCACGGGCTAAAGCAATTACTTCACGGCGATGACGGCGCTGGGCATTGGTAGCGTCGAAAATGGCTGTATTTGCTGTAGAAGTAGCTTGTCGAAATTGCCTTTCTACTTCCTGCCAAATCAGCAGCCACGGCCCCTGAAGGGCTTGAGAACCGAACAATTGCCCCCTGATGCCATCCGTAGAAATCAGCGGCATCGGGGGGCATTCTGTCATTAATTGTTTTGCAAAAGTTGACTTACCGCTACCTGGAAGACCAATCAGCAAAAACAGTTTAGTCATTTGTCCTTTGTCATTTGTCCTTTGTTACTTGTAACTATTAACCAATGACTAATGACTAATGACTAATGACCAATGACTAAATGATTGTTCCATCAGCAATTACAGCATTTTTCAGTACGACGACGATACCACTGCGGATGTAAAAACCTTGATTTTCGCGTTCAGCTTCTTGCACATTATCTTTATTGATAATTTTGACATCGTGACCGATGCGGGCATTTTTATCGATGATGGCACCGCGAATGATCGTGTCTGTACCGATGCCTACGGGAATGTCATTTTCTATCAAGCTACATTGCCGTTCCACAGAAGCTTGGTAAAAATCTGCACCCATGAGCAAAGATTCTTCGATGACGCAGCCAGATTCGATCCGCGATCGCACTCCTAAAACTGAATGTTGAATGCGGCAATTTTTCAAAATACAACCTTCGCCAATAATTGATTCTGTGATATGGCAATCTAAAAGTTTAGTCGGAGGTAAATAACGAGGGCGGGTATAAATTGGTGCTTTTTCATCGTAGAAACTAAAAGGTGGCTGGGGCTGCTGAGTCAAGGCTAAATTCGCATGATAAAAAGCCTCAATTGTTCCAATATCTTCCCAGTAATCATCAAAAAGGTAAGCTTGAACGTTGTAATCTTTAGAGGCATCAGGAATAATTTCTTTACCGAAATCAGTTCTTTCTATACCTTCTCTCAACAACTTGAACAAAACCTCTTTTTTAAAGACATAAATGCCCATTGAGGCGATGTAAGGCTGTTGCTGGGCTTGTTCTTTTGTTAATCCCAGTACACTTGTATCAACTTGCATTTTGGTTAACGCTTCGCCTTTAGGTTTTTCGCTAAAGTCAATTACCCTACCAGAATCGTCAATTTTCATCAAGCCAAAATCTGAGGCGCGGCGTTCATCGATGGGGATGACTGAGAGAGTAATATCAGCCCCCGTATCCCTATGGCGCTGGATAAACTGGCGATAATCCATCCGATAGAGGTGATCGCCTGAGAGAATTAGATATTCTTCTACATCCCATTCTTCCATCAACCATAGATACTGACGCACAGCATCGGCTGTACCTTGGAACCAGTTGGGGTTTTCTGGGGTTTGTTGTGCCGCTAGCACTTCCACAAACCCTTCGTTGAAGCCAGTAAAGTTATAGGTACGGGCGATGTGACGATTCAGTGAAGCTGAGTTGAATTGTGTCAGGACGTAGATTTTGAATATTTCGGAATTTATGCAGTTACTAACAGGGATATCGATTAAGCGGTACTTCCCCGCTACTGGTACTGCTGGTTTAGCGCGGAGTTTGGTTAATGGGTAAAGCCGAGTACCCGCGCCACCGCCAAGGATGATTGATAATACTTTTTTCACAAAATTTCTCCCGACTGCCTTTCAACTCTCATCTTCAGTTTAGGACTGTCTGCCACCACAGGTAAGGGGGATCATGTGATTCTTTCGGATGAATTTTATAGAATGCTGTTGGTTATGGATAGTACGGCTAATAAGTAAAAGACTAGAACATTTGTATTGATTTAGGTAGGTGAACAATATAGAAAGTTTTGGCTACACTTCACCTTGTATGGAATTTGACTATCGCTTTTGCACTTAATATCGATATAGAAATCCTATTTAATTTTTGAAAAAACTTAGTACCACTTGAAAAACCTTGTTACCTGTTGGCTACCATCGCTTTTGCGCTGTGCGAACAAAAATCAAAGCTGACTGCTATAGTTATCCATTTATTTTCTTTGATAAAGTATGTTGCGAGATAAAATTATCAGGTGAATCACTATTTTGGGCAATATTGAGACGTAGAAACTGCGCCCAGACTTCATCGCTAAGTAACTTTAAAGCAGTTTTAGGATTGTTAATTGCGATCGCACCGATAACTTTACGCCATACTTCTTGCAATGACTCAAGAAAAGCCTCTTCAATAGAAACTTGACTCAACAACGAAAGGGCGGTTTTAAAACTTTCTGAATCAGCTTGTATATTCTTCGTTCTTAACCCTTGAAGTGCCACATTTAACCACACAGGCAGAAGTTCTAGCCAATTGTTTTGCTGTATGTTCTTGAGTGCAATGTCTTCCATACCTAGCGCACCCCATACATATAAAGACTCCACAGCAAGTTTAGAATCGCGGTTGTTTAGAGCATTTTGCCATAATTTTTGAGCTTGATTTTGGAAGCGATTAGCGAGAAATTCATAAGCTTCCTGGACTTGATGCAAAATTGTGACTTTATAAACTGATTCACCTCGTGGTAGGTAATCACCACGATAAGATAGCCAGTTATGAGATCCACACAGATGGATTTCTTGATCAACTATTACTTCTTTTATATGGGAGTCTCCTAGCCATAAAACCTGTACAGATGATAAACCATCAGGTGTTTTTATTGCTCGCAGTTTTTTCTCTACTTCTGGCGAAATTAGTTTCTCTTCATCTTCTTGCCGCCGCGCAATTCCATGTCCAATTAAAATCCAAACTCCACGATTAGCTAATTTTTGTAACAGAGTTAGAAATTTTTCATCGACAACTGCCTGATTCACCCAAGGAGAATAAATAATAACCTGACTTTTAGCAGAATTTAAAACTTCTGAGAAGGCTTGGCTAATTTGTCCGTCGCGTAACTGTACAACTTCGCCTACGACTGCAGATTTATCTACTTTTGTCGTCGTTTTTAGGGCTTGTTGGCGAATATTCTCAACTCTAGCTTCTATTTCAGTATTTTTCTGTTGGAGAATGGCTTCACGCTCAAAATTGATTGTTTCAGTTGATAACTTACATAATGCTTGCAAGGATATCTTACCTTGAGTGTGTAGAGCTTCTAACCAATTTGATGCTGACTCTAAAATTTGTTTTCCATTTCTTATTTGGATGGTTAATTTATCTTCAAGGGCATCAAATATAACGAAAAGTGATATCTTTCTCCAAAATTTTTGAGTTGGATTTAATACCTTATAAGAAGTAACTATTTTTCCCTCTTCTGGGACATGAAGTGCTAAATCTGAAGCCTGAATACTTTTTTGGATTTCCTCAAGTTGCAAAGAAGAGATATTAGCAATTGTATGATCAATAGTTATAAAATCTGCCAAGTCTGGCAAATTGATCGCTGTCTCGCTTAGTGATTCAGCTTGAAAGGTTATTTTGTCACTTAAAGGATCTGTAATAGCATGAAGCTGTACAGGATATGGGGGCTGTGGTACAGACCCTTTTTCATAAAATGAGCGACCTTCAGAAGTAACTGTAATTGGTGATGTTGGTGATAGAGTTTGTAATGAGCGAAGAGTTGCAGTAGTAGTTTTGATAAATACAGAATCCAGTCCAAGTACAGAGGCTAATTCATCCTCTGTTGGCGGAGGTTGAAATTCTATCGCAGCGCGAATAATAAATTCTTCGAGTACGTTAAACTCTCGGGGTTCTTTGATATTTACTTCTATAGGAGTTTGACGCAAACTATAACGGAATTGACGCGCTGCTAAAACTGATAAACTAGGACTTTGCGCTTCTATTTCGTCTACAAAATTTTTGAGATTGTCATCAATAGGTTTAGCAGAAGAGGCGAGAAACATCAAGGGAATAAGATTGGATAATTTAATTTGTACAAATACTTGTAACCCATGAGGGAAAGTATCTTTATGCTTTAAATAAAATTTGGTGACGACATAGCCCACTAAGCAAATCCAGCACTAGTGACAAATATTAGCACATTATAAATTTCCCTAGAAATGGCCATTGTGGGACTATTCAGCAGCGTAGGAGTAGAAGTGATCGCTAGAGTCCCATTTTGAATTCCTACTTATATTGTAATTACCGTAACGCTTTTTTCTCCTAATCGCCTTAAGGTAGCGATCGCAAAACCTAAGAGGCTATTTATAAAGTAAAAATAAAATTATTGTACGGTGTGTTAGGCCCATATTTCTAGATGATAACAAAAAATTTCATCAAAATGCTAACGCACCGCTATGTAACACGGTGCGTAATAGCACAGTCGTAACCACCTTACTTCAGATTTACTTTATAAATAGTCTCTAAGCAGGCTTTATGAAATAGGAGTGGTTATATCTTCCTCCAAGGATGCTGGCAATTCAGAGGAACTAGCGCCACTTTCTGGTGTTGAAAGCTCATCACTTACCATTCCATCCCATGAATAGTTGCAGATTTTAGTGTGAAGCAATTTACCAAACGTCAGGTTAATTGCTAGAGAAAAAGAATCGATAAAAATTAGATTTACAAAACGATCAATCATTAGACCCCCTTGAGCTAAATTAAGCATCAAGTGATATGTGCTTTCTTACTACACATGCCATAATCTCTTTTCCAGAAATGTCTGGTATTTTAATAATTTTTGGTTGAAGAGAAAAGGGAGAAAGGAATTGTAGGTAAGGGAAACAGGAAAGAAAATATTATTTCTCGCTTTAATTTTGAGAAGAAGTAACGCCAAATGAAAAACTCCATTTTATCAGCATAACTGCTAACGATGATACAGGTGAATGGATAAGCTCTACCTATATAGCCTAATTTGTCCAGTAGATATCCTTCTTGAGATTGTCATTAATAGGTTTAACTGAAAAGGCGAGAGACATCAACAAAACCTTCATGTGTACTGACGACATTTGACACTTCTGAATACATACTTCCGACTTTACCTAATTGATGGGTAAACAATTTATGGCAACCCACAATTATCAGCAGTTCTTGGGCTCGAGAAAATGCAACATTTACCCGTTCTGGTTTCTTAGCAAATCCTACATCGCCTTTACTATTGTTGCGAACCATACTCACAATAACAACAGGTCTTTCCATACCTTGAAATCTGTCTACTGTCCCAGTACGAATCTCTAATGAAGGGAAAAGTTCAGATTGTAGGCGTTCATCAATTTTTCTTAATTGAGCGCCATAAAACGTAATTACGGCAATTTCTTTTTTTGGTTCACCATTAGCAACTTTAGAAGCCCAAGTAGTCTCAAATTGTTGGCACAGACGTTCAATGGCATCAATTTCTGGAGTATTAAAGTAAGAAGTTCCGTTTCTTTGCTCTAAAAACTGATTCTCAATAGGCGTTTTTACCCAAATAAGATGCTGAGATTTCTTGATAATTTCGCCTGCTAAATGATGTGCGCGTTTTGTGTCCGGCTCCAAAATTCCAGATTCTAGTTTACCATCATAAAACTGATTGATTGCACCCATAATAAATGGATGCATTCGATATTGTGTAGTTAGCATTTGTTTAATGCTTTCATCAGCCGATTCAAATTGACTTTTAAATAGTGATTCTTCTAAGAATTGTAGTTCGTCTCGTGTATTGCCAATTGTCTGAGCAACTTCTTCTAAAGTGCTAGTATCAAGCATGGGTGGTAATTGCCGATGATCGCCTACCATGACTAACTTTTTACCTTTCAAAGCTGGGATTAATAATTCTGGTGGAGTACACTTACTAACCTCATCAATGATAACAACATCAAAGGATTTAAATTCTTCCGAAAAACCTCTACTTGCAGCTTGAACGCATGTTATACCAACGACGTTAGCATTATCTAAATAAATACGTCTTAAATCGTCACTATCGCCTTCCGTTGGCTGTCTTAATTTTCCAATCCAATCTTGTACAAAACTTTGATATTTTTTGAGATAAATTTCGTCTTTTTCAAGTTCTTTTTGCCAAAATTCAAACTGAATATTCATCCCGCGTAATAGCTCTATATTAAAAAAATCAGCAGCAGAATTTTCTGGCTTAAACTTATCCGGTATTTTTTGCCATTCTCTCAACCACCAATTTCTTTCTTCTATTAAACTATCTGATGGCTGTGGTTGTAATTTTTCTTCTATTTCACGCAAGCTAATTTGTAATTTTTGAAGCTGCTGTAGAGAAGTTTTAGTTTCTTCTTGTAGATTTGATAAATGCTCCTGTAAAGAATTTTTAATCATCTCTAGCACAGCAAAAGGCTGTAATGATAAAATTAAGGTTTCAAGCTGATTAATAGAAGTTGCCCAATAATTCACTTGATTTGAAAATTCTTGTGGTTTTTCCCAAATATTTGATTGGGTTGCAAGATATTTCTCAATTAAAGTGTGTAATTGAGTAGGTATATTTTGTTGGTTAAGTTCTTGTAAAAGATTAATAACTCTCCCAAGTTGCAAATTAGCGTCTTGCTGTGCTTTTTCTACCTCAGCTTGAGTAATGGATATTTGCTGTTGACTAATTTCATTTTTTTGAAGTTCATTTAATTGTCGTTGTAAATAGTGTAGCTGTTGTTCAGTTTCGGTTTTTACTTTTAAAACGCATTGACGTGCATTTACAAGAATAGTATCTAGCAATTCTTGAGTAATTTGAGTGAGAGTAGAATCGATATTATTCCATTTCCATGATGCGCCGTAAGTCCGTTGCATTCTAATTAAGAAAACTTGGGTATTTTCAACCAGTAATTTTCGTTGCTTAGGGTTGAGTAACTGATAATTACTAAACTGTTGATAGGTTTCTTGCCATTGAGTGCGATCGCTCTTTGATAGCACCATTGGAATCTGACTAAAATTTTCTTTCAAGAAATAGCTAAAATTATGCTGTTTACCTCGCCGATCGGTAAAACCTCCGTCCATCTCATAAGCGATCGCTTTTGTTAATAAATCCCATTCTGGTAGATTAATTTTGTAAGTTTTTGGTACTATTGGTAATTTTAATGTATTAGCAAACATCAATAAACCTAGCGGTAAGTCCACTAAATTCTCTGTAAGTGGTAAACCTGATTGCTGACAATCTTTCAAAGTTTGATACAGATGAGAAGGTGCTGTAGATTTCCATTCTTTTACTGCTGAGATAATATAATCAATTTCACGCTGGCGGTTTTCCCAAATTTGGATTGTTTGCTGTAGGTTTTGCAGTTTGGCAAGATATTTCTGATAATCTGGTTGTACCTGATTTAACAATGCAAAATTCTGTTTGACAACCTCCACTGATGCTGCAACTTCTAAGATGGCTTTACTCGCTTCTTCAGCATGAGTAAAAGCAGTTTTAAATCCAGAAATTTTTGTTGCTACAGTTTGACGCAACCAAACTGCTAAACCAAAAGCACCAAGCGCTGGACGCACCAAGCCAAGTTCATTAGTATATTTTATAGTTTGACGAACATTTGCTAAAAATTCTTCTACTAAACTATTACCTTCTGTGTATGGCTTCAGAAGTGGCAAAAAATCTGTAATTTCTGGAGCTTCCCAGTTAATATTTGGTACAGTATTTAGTATGTTTTCTAAACCTGTAATTAAAGATTCAACGTTGTTCTGTTTTTCTACAGTTTCGTTGTAAGACTGTTCTTGGTTTTGAAAATTAGTTTCTATCTTTAACTTATTTTTATTAAATCTCCCTTGCTGCTGATTGAATTCTTCCTCTGCTTGAAAGTAGGGTGTGAATCTTTGTGATGATCCCAGTAATTGACTGAAAACTTTAATATTTTCAAGCCGTTGTGTAATATTATTTTCACAGTCAATTGCTGTATTTTCTAGCCATCTGCCAATCACTTGGTCTTCTAAAAATGGCTGTCCTTCTTCTCCAACTTTTTCGGCTCTACCCTTGCGTACAGCCCGAATCACTGGATTGTGAACTAATCGACTCAGGGCGTTATCTACTGCTAAATTGGCTTGAGAAGCAATTAAAGTTCGTCCACCGCGAAGGGCAATTTGATAGCAAATCTCGGCAATTACGGTAGTTTTACCAGTACCTGGTGGCCCTTGGATAAGAACAAGATCCTTAGCGGCAAGTACCTTTTCTACTGCTGCTTTTTGACCGGGATTAGCGGAAGATAATAATAAATCTTGTGGTTGAAGTTCAACAGTTGTTTTGATTTGTCTAGCCTGAGAAGCATCGAATAAAAAGTTACCTAAGTAGGGATTTTGAGTGTAACTATTATTCAAATCATCTAAAGCTTTTTTCTTACGCTGAATCTGCTGAATATCACCAATTGCCTCAAAACACAAAAATCCGGTAGCTGGTAATTTATAACGCTCTGTTGCCATAAATTCAGCTAAGTCGCGTTCTAGTCTAAGGCTGATAATACCACGGTTGATATCAACTTCTTCAACAGTTCCTAATTGACGACCGCTAATCCAATTTTTGCCGACGGGAGCCGTTTCAAAAAGTTTTAAATCTTCGTTTTTTGTGCGTCTTGCTCGTTCCCAAAAATTATCTACTTCGAGGGAATTTTGATAAAAGCCGTCGAGGGTGGCTGAGGTTACATCAATTTCAAAACTAATCCGCCTTTTGAAGTTATAGTTATGACTTACATAACGCACACAAAATTGACGGGCTTTAGCAATTTTTTCCTCAATTTGCAAAAATGCTTTCCAAGCTTTAAGCTGATCTTCTGTAGGCACGTTTTCGCCACAAACTGGCGCAGCTGCGATGCGCTTCAATGTCGCTGGCGGAATGTCGAGATGATGCTGATGATTAGCCAGTAAACGCAAGCGACAAGGTATAGTATAACTGTCGGCGTGTACCTGTGAGGGTTGTAACAACTGAGCCGAAAGTATTTTTAAGCCGTCGCGTCCATCTTTTTGTACGGCTGCTCTAAATCCTAATGTCTTTCTAAGCTTGTCAAGTCTTGCGGGTAATGGAGAATCATCGGAGTCTGTCGCTATTGTCAAATCCCAGATTTCCTCTCTTGCCTCTTTGCCTGCGCCTTTGCGACGCACATAAAATAAAGAAGGCTTTTTACCGACACATTCATACATTAACTCATTGGCGCGATCGCGGCGCTCCCTAAAATCGGAATATGATTTGAGGGCAGCCTCACCTTCAAGATGGCGGATAAAACTATCAATTGCTGAAGCTATAAACATATAGCCCCAATCTTCAGAGTTTGTTTTAGTTTTTGACGATTTTGCTGTTAGTTTACTTATTGCTACACGAATACGTTCTGCATCGGATTCTGGAATTGCACTGGTATGGCTTTTGACCGTAATTTTAAGTTTTTCACAAATTAATAATAGCTTCTTGCTATCTAAATCTAATTCTTTTGCTAGTTCGTAGACTCTGAGTTTGCCGTTGTTCATCCAGTTAACAATTGAGGGTTTAGATTTAAACGCAGAGGGGCGCAAAGGTAAGCGCAGAGGAGCGCAAAGTATTATTTTAGTACGATTTGCTATGAGTGAAATTTGGTAAGACTCTGCGTTTAAATACGTTACGAGTTTAAGTAATGTTTATTAAATTACTATAATTTATACTGCTGATAAACTTCACTAGCAGCACGATGCAGCAAGGAATGCCGCCAAACCAAAGATTTCATGTCATCAGCATAACCACCACCAATGACGCAAGCGACGGGATAACCGCTACTCATACAGGTACTTAAAACCTGCATTTCCCGGCGGAAAATGCCAGCATCGGTTAAGGCTAATTTGCCTAAGCGATCGCCTATATGAGGGTCAACACCAGCATCATAAAATACTAAGTCTGGCTTGACTTTAGACAATAAATCTGCTAAGCAATTCGCTAAGGTTTGCAAATAAGCGTCATCCTCCATTCCCACCGGCAAAGGAACATCTAAATCGCTGTTTTGTTTTGTACCGGGGAAATTGACTTCGCAGTGCATAGAGAAAGTAAAAACGCTGTCGTCATCTTGGAAGATAAAAGCTGTACCGTCTCCTTGGTGGACATCCAAATCGACAATCAGGATTTTTTGGACGAGTCCGAATTTTTGTAAAACGCGACAAGCGATCGCTAAATCGTTGAAAATACAAAAACCAGACCCATAACTAGGAAAGGCATGATGAGTTCCACCAGCCGTATTACAAGCTAAACCTTGACTTAGTGCCAGTTTTGCAGTGAGTATCGTACCACCTACCGCTACACAAGTACGATTTGCTAATGCTGGACTCCAAGGTAAACCAATGCGGCGCTGTGCTTTGGGATCTAGGGTTCCTTCACAATAAGCTTGAACGTAGCTAGGGGTGTGGATTAACTCTATCAATTCTAGCGGTGGACGTTCGGGGGTATGAAATTGTTGTTGATTCGCGACACCATCAGTTAACAGCAATTCGTAGAGTTGTCGGAACTTAGACATCGGAAAGCGATGTCCTTCAGGTAGAGGAGCAATATAATCTGGGTGGTAAATAATTGGCAAGTCCATAAGGAAAGAACATCTCAAGCAGGTAATCCAGCAAATAACAAGGTAAAATTTAGCGATAATCGCAGCAATAGTGCTGTTCTCCTAAATGTAAAACTTCAAATTTAAAATTTATATGATGGAATGGATTACGCCATTAGTATTTATTCTAGCTGGCTTCCTGGCTGGAATAATTGGTGAAAAAGTTATCTTCAAAAAACTGGAAACATTCGTTACTAATAAACGAATTGCTGGGAGTAAAATTATATTTCGCTCTCTGCACCGAATGACTTTTATTTGGTTTGCGATCGCCGGTTTTTTTTGGGCAGTTCTGAGCGCCCCGCTTAAGCCAGATATTGCATTAGTACTGCAAAAAATTCTGACGATCGCATTGCTGTTTTCAGTAACCCTAGTCTTAGCCAGATTGACTGCTGGTTTTGTTAATTTATATATTCGCAGAGCCGAAGGCGTTCCCACATCACTAATTTCCAACCTTGCTAAGGCTACTGTTTTCGTTTTGGGAACATTAATCATATTGCAAACAGTAGGTGTTCAAATCACACCGATAATCACAACTTTAGGTATTGGTGGTATAGCAGTTGGTCTAGCACTTCAAGACACGCTTGCAAATTTATTTTCTGGTTTTTACTTAATTATTTCTAAGCAAGTTAGAACCGGAGATTATGTAAAATTAGATGCTGGACATGAGGGATATGTGATAGATATTTCTTGGCGCAACACGACAATTAAAGAAATGTCAAATAATGTCGTCATTGTTCCTAATTCTAAATTGTCTTCAGCGATTTTCACAAATTATCATTTACCTGCAAAAGAAATTACTTTAACAATGGATGTGGGTGTAAGTTATGATAGCGATTTGGAACAAGTCGAAAAAGTAACTGTAGAAGTGGCCATTGAAGTCATGCAAGAAATTGCACCAGAGTTAACAAAGAATGAACCATATATCAGATTTCATACTTTTAATGATTTTAGTATAGATTTTACGCTTTATATGCGGGTAAGCGAATACTTCGATCAGCGTATTGGTAAACATCTATTTGTGAAAAAATTACACAAACGCTATCAGCAAGCTGGAATTAAAATTCCTTTTCCGATTAAAGAGATTTATGTGCAAAATAATTTAAATAAAAATTCGGCATTATAGCTTTTCCTAACCAAATGAGCTACATCATAGTCCCCTCTCGTTGGCGCAGCCTCTCGTAGAGAAGAGCGGCTACGGTGTACACACAAGTTCTAAAAACCTAGCTTGATGAGGCTTTCCTCATTCTCATACACAGCATGGGAATGAGAGAAATAACATTGTCAGTCGATACAATGCGATTGTTAGTTGATGCAATGCCATTGTTAGTCAATGCAATGCCATTGTATGGTCAAGAGACTTGTGTGTACACCGTAGCCTCGCTTGTGGGGAGGAGGTTGGGCGTGGGGTTCTTATAAAACCAGACTAACTTTTGCTAAGGAAGGTGTTTTATAGACAAGGGAGGGAGACGGCGTTTATATCGTCCTTGCAGATTCTTGGTGAGCAACACACAGGCAAATATGGCGGTTGAAAGTAGCACTACACTAGCTCCAGAGGCAATATCGAGGTAGTAGCTGAGGTAGATGCCTACAAAGGAAATCGCAGATCCTAAAATCCCGGAGACAATCATGATATAACCAAAGCGATCGCTCACTAATCGGGCAATCGATGCCGGAATCACCACTGCTGAAATAATCAGAGTTACTCCCAAAACGTTCAGTGTCGCCACCAGTAAAGTTGCCAACATCAAAGCAAATAAAGTATCCATTGCAAAAACGGGTACGCCATGAACCTGAGCAACTTCCCGATCAAAACACCAAAATAGTAACGGGCGATAAAACAAGAAAACTACAGTGAGTAAGACTATCGTCACACCCGTCACCACCCACAAATCATTAGGGGAAACTCCCAATACATTGCCAAACAAAGCGGCTTCAAAATTTTGGCTAAACTTGCGATAGCTACTGATTACAGCTACTCCTAAAGCAAAGCTAGCAGTTGTAACAATTCCAATAGCTGCATCCGAGTAAACTTTGCGTCCTGTCAAATATTGAATCAGCAAGGCAGCTGCAAAACCCCAAATCCCAGAGCCAATGTAGAAATTCAACCCCAGTACATAACTCAGCACGGCTCCCCCCAAAATCGCATGAGATAAACCGTGGGCAATGTAACTCATTCTGCGAGTTGTAATATAAACTCCCATCATGCCGCATAATAGCCCAGCCATCATGCCTACTAAAATCGCACGGCTAAAAAATTCGTAGCGAAAGGGTGCTAGTAAAAAATCCATATATAGTATTTATTTAAGCAGACTTCGACGAGTTAGATGGGCGCAGTATTTGGGGTAAGTTATCTTGCATTTGATGACGCAGAGAAGTACCACCGCTAGCGATTAAGATTCGGTCTTGTTGGTGGAAAACTACCATTTCTCCCCCAAAAGTCTGCTCAAGATTTGCGGGAGTGAAGACATCGATAGGTTGACCTTGACAAACTAAACCGTGGTTGAAACATACTACCCAAGGTAGATGTGTCGCTACCGAGTTGAGGTCATGGGTAGAGAGGATAATTGTTAAACCTTGCTGATTCAAATCAGCCAATAGGTGCAATAGTTCGTGTTGAACGTGCAAGTCGGAACTACTGGTAGGTTCATCTAGAAGAACTATTTCTGGTTCTCCTACTAAAGCACGGGCAATGAAAACCCTTTGCTGTTGCCCACCAGAGAGATTACCGATTGGTTGATGAGCAACATGGGCAACTCCAACGCGCTCTAGGAGTTCGCTGGCAATGGCGCGATCGCGCCGCGAAGACCAAGGCAACATCTTCTGTTTTTGGTAACGCCCCATCATCACCACTTCCAGAGCCGTAACTGGAAAAGTCCAATCCACTGTTTCCACTTGCGGTACATACCCCACGAAAGACGGTGCTACTCCTGGCTTTAAGCGCTTTCCTCGAAACCAAATTTCTCCAGCCCAAGGATGAACTAGCCCTAAAATCGCTCTGATTAAAGTGCTTTTACCGCTACCAGAAGGGCCTACCAAACCAGTGAGTTGACCAGAGTAAAGCGTTAAATTAACATCGCTAAACACTGGTTGGGTTTGATAACCACAGGTTAAACTTCTAACTTCAAGTATTGGTTGCATTTATTTATTTTATTGATGCTACTTGGTTGCTGTTGGGCCAACAACATTACCAGTCTGCAAGTTCTTCACTAAATTAGGGTTTCCTCCTAAATTAGAGGCGATAATCCGCATATTGTTAGCCATCATGCCAATATAAGTATGCTCAGGATTAGTGTTTTCAATTGCATTGGCTGAACCGGTTCCTGGTAACTCATCATCGGCAGTGTTCGCTGTTTTTACCTTCGCTTCGCGGGCAATTTGTTCTTCTACCTTACTAGGGTAGACTTCAGAACCAAAAATAGCTGGAACGCCTGTTTTCCGAATTTGGTCAATTAGCTTTGTGATATCTTGAGCGGATGGTTCCTTGAAATCTGAAGGTTGAATCGCACCAATTACTTGAAAACCATACTCTCTGGCCCAATACGCCCAAGAATCATGGTAGGTCAAAAGTTTACGGTTTTTGGCGGGAATACTGGCGACGATTTCCCGCGTTGCTTTGTCTAGAGCATCCAGACGTTGTAGATAATTTTTGAGATTAGTCGCGTAGTAGTCTTTGCCAGCAGGATCTAAGGTGGTTAACTGTTGAGCAGCTAGTTTGGCGTAAGCTTCAGCATACTTCGGGTTTACCCACAGATGAGGATTGGGATCGCCCTTTTCTTTAGGAAAGCTGAAGTCAAAAAGCCATTGGTCTTGTGTAATAGTGTTACTGCCTAGTTCAAAGATTTTAGTTTCTTTGGGCTTTGAGGCTTTAGCTAGTTTTTCTGTTGGGGATTCTAAATGCAACCCATTGGCGAGGATCAAATTAGCTTTGGATAGCAAATCAGAATCGCTCGGACGAGGTTCAAAGGTGTGAGAGTCGGTTCCTTCTGGAATAATACCCTTAACTTCTAAGCGATCGCCTGCAATGTTACTCACAATATTGGTTAAAGGAGCAACTGTCGTTACAACTAAAAGCTTATTCTGTGTCTTTTGCTCTCCTGCTTGAACCGGAGTACTGGTTACTTGGGGATTAGAAGACACCGTTTTATCCTGAGAGGGACTGCAAGCTACTATGAAGCTCAGTACAAATAGCAATCCAAGGAGGGTCTTCATTAGATTCAAGCCTTCTAAATTAAAGAATCAATTTTTGATTAGACCTTTTCCCATTATTAAAATGCAATGCCCCCTCAGGGTATTTCCGGTTGATTTTTAGATTTTTTTACCTTATGTCTTACTTAAGTAATATTGCGGGAGTCGGGGAGTACAGCAATTATCAGCATTGCTGAATCGAAGGATGAATTGATTTTTGCATCTTTGCACCTACCCTACAGATTGCCTGGGGCGTTCTGTAAGAGTAGTTGCTGCGAACTTTTCACATTCTGATTTAGATTGCTAATGCTCGTTTTTCTAATGGTAGTTCAAAGCGATCGCCTGGTTTTGGCTCAAGTACCTGCGTCGAAAGATTGTTTTTCTCAAGTAACGAACGAAATTCTTCAGCAGTTCCTTTAGTCTGAATTAGTTTCATCAGCAATCCCTCAAACGCCACATCACCACCAGCCGCCGTAGGTAATATTATTTGAGGCTGTAACGACTTTACTAATTCTAAAGAACTATTTTTGCCTTTAATAATTGGCCCAAGCAAAGGCAACGTCATGTCAATAAACGGTGTAATCACTACATCGATGGGTGTAGCTTGCTGAAGTTGTGGAGAATGATAACCGTGAGGCTCGTAGTATACAGTTAAACCACTTTCCAATTCTTTGAGAAGATAACTATTTTCTATCAAAGTGGGGCCAATGGGCGAACCGGGAAAAGCTTTGATTTCAACTTGATTATTTAAAGTGAAAGTTTCACAATGAGCAAGAGTAGTTACTTGGGTATAACCTAACTGCTGTACTACCTTGGCTGCATTGGGAGAGGCTACAACCTTGATGTTGTGGTCGAGTACCTGAAGCGTTGGGGGGTGAGCGTGGTCTTCTAAACCCTGAGACAGAAGGATCAAATCAATATTATCTGGTATTGGGCGATTTTGCGATCGCGAACCTTTAAATAACCAATCCAAATTGCTGAAAATTAACGAACCAACCAGCCAAGGGTCAATCAGTATTCTTTTCCCACCAATTTCCAGTAACCAAGAGTTGCTGTCAAACCAAGTTAAGAACATAAAATTTTGTGAAGATAACGACTATCTTCATTATCAATTGTTTCAGCTTTCTTGCGGATGTATACACATAACCGATCATTAAGGATGACACGGAGAGATTTTAATCAATAGTGATTATCCAGACTTGATATAAAATCAGAGCTAGACGGCATTTAGAAGAAAAAAATGAAGCCAGAAGTATTTTTAGAGCAAAAGGACGTTGTACCGTTAACTAGGGCACTGATACAAGTGCTAATACAAAACAATACAGTAAGCGATCGCTACAGTCTTCTGGATAATGCTGGCATCCATTCAGCATTCATTAGCAACTTAAGACTAGAGTCACAACCCAAAATCTTAGCTCAGGCTTTAGTTGCAGAATTTAGAAGATACCGTTTTGACAGCAGACGGCCAGATTATCATCCAATGGTTAATCTCTTAGAACACTTGTGCGAACTTGCAGAATTTTTAAGTCTGTCTGACGAAGATATGACCCTATTCAACCGGCTTTTTAAGGAAGGTCAGGAGAACTTTAAAGCCTTGAAAAATGCTAGTAAGATTGAGTTAACCCAAGACATAGATACTGTTTTGGTTCAACCACAACAGCCTAACTCTATAGTAGAACGCGAGCGAGTCTTTATTAGTTACAGCCACAAAGACAAAGCATGGTTGGATAGACTTCAGATTGTACTCAAACCATTATTGCGAAAACAAATAATCTCAGTTTGGGATGACACAAAAATTACAGCAGGCTCTTTATGGAGAGATGAAATCAATAATGCCTTAGCAGCAGCAAAAGTCGCTGTATTAATTGTGAGTGCAGATTTTTTAGGATCTGACTTTATTGCCGAGCATGAACTACCACCACTACTTGAAGCTGCTAAACAAGGACAACTGAAACTCATTTGGATATATTTGAGCGCTTGTGATGTGCCAACAGAAATTACTGCTTATCAGGCAGCACATAACACTTCTAAACCACTAAAGAGCTTGAGTTCGGCAGAGCAAGATGAAGTATTGGTTAACATTTGTAAGCAAATTGAACAAGCAGCAAATAAACCGATTTATTAAATTGGCGATCGCTTGATTTCGTCAGGCAGCAACTTTTATCTACTATGGATACCTAAACAGAGGCTGAATTAACGGATTTAGAAAATATTTTTATTTGGAGAGTCCAAAGAATTTAAAGGAATATCAATGAAATTTATTGATGCTAAAGAAAATTTTCAACTACGAGCGATTTTAAAGAGAATTCCACAATTTCAAACTGCTGATGATCGGAATGACTTTCTTTCCATCTGTGATTTAGAAGATTATTGTAGCTCAATTATTTTTGATAAAACATTAGATAATTTTGTCGTCCACCTTTTAGCTGTTCTCACAAAGGATTATGAGCTAGTTGAAGATTCAGAACTTTTAGGTTTAGTACTTTTGCTAGAACATCTTAAAATAGACGATTCTTTAAATGTAGAAGAGATTAATTTTATAGAGCTTGTTCTTAATAAATGGCGAACATGGCATTCTTCCAAAAATCAAAATATTCCACAAATATCTCAATTAGCCTTTGAAGGTACTATAACACCATCTGATTACTCATATCATATACCATCGCATGATACCTGGATCTTTACTGGTAGAGAGCAAGATTTAACTTGTTTAGAAAACTGGCTCATCAAAAGTAAAGGACAGCAAAGATATGGTGTAGTTGGGATATCAGGTACTCCGGGTGTGGGTAAGACAGCCCTAGCTTGCCAATTTGCCGAATTACATAAAGAAGACTTTCCTGATGGTGTTATTTGTCTAAGGGTAGATGGCTTAGATATGAACAAAATCGCTCAGGAATTTGCTGGTTTTTATCAAGAAAAAATAAAACCAGAAGATCGGCAGCGAGGAGCAGCCTATATCATGCAAAAAGTATTTGCACAACGACGGATCTTACTAATTTTTGATAATGCGGAAACAGATAAAATAAAAGCCCTAATTCCACCCTCAGATAAATGTTCTGTTATTATTACTGCACGTAATAAAGGTTTATTATTTTCCCTAGGAATTCCATTTAGAAGTCAAATTCAACTTTTTCCACTTTCGACTGAAGATGCCTTGAACTTACTCGAAAAGTTTGCAGCAGAACGTGTAGTAGCTGAGAAAAATTCGGCTCAAGAAATTATTAAGCTCGTAGGGAATTTACCTCTAGCATTGACAATAGCAGGTGCAACTTTACATCTGCAAAATAAAATCACACTTGCTAATTACGCGGCTTCATTACGCGAAGAAAAAACTCGATTAGACCTGTTAAAACTTGAGCATTTGGATGTTAGAGCCTCCTTTGAGTTAAGTCTAAAACTGTTAGAGAAAGAAACAATTAAGTTTTTTGCTTGCTTGAGTGTTTGTAGAGAAGGTGGTTTTTCTGTTTATGCAGCTAGAGCAGTAGCCAATTGCAACAAAGCAACTGCTCAACGCCAACTGAATTATTTATGCCAGCTTTCGCTGCTTAATGGAGCAGATAAGGGAGATAACTTATATGTACTGCACCCACTCATTCGCTTATTTGCTGGGGAAATATTAAGTGCTGATTCAATATTGAAACTAAAGGCTGAAGCTGGGAGGGCAGAGTTTTATCGTGGATTAGAAAGGCTGACAAACTTAAATTCAAAAAATCTCAAAGTTAAATCTATTTTTAAAAAAGAGCTAGGCGACATTATGGAGGCTGCTAAGTGGTACCACGAACAGGAAATTCCTAAATACGATTTTGCTTTCTGCATGTTGCCCTTTTTTGAAAAGTATGGATACTGGCAGCAAGCAGTTGAACTGATATCAGGATTTCAATTATTGGCAGAACGCCTTGGGGAGTGGGATATCGTTGTCCGATTTCGTATTCAACAAGCAAAATACTTATGTCAACTTGGCAAATTGTTACAAGCTCAAGAAATACTTGCTCCCATTGCAGACATTTTGGACAACATATCTCCACCAAATACCCGTCAGCTTTATGAGGCAATGTGGCTCAATATGTTGGGCGGGGTTATGCAACGACAAGGGCGATTTGATGAAGCTGTGGATACCTTCAAGCGTAGTGCAGCGATTGGTGAAAAACTCGGCAATCAAAAACATTTGGCAATGGTACTCAACAGTTTGGGTGGTGTATTGGAGCAGCAGAGGCGTTTTGATGAGGCTGTAGAGGTACTCCAGCAGAGTGCAGCTATTGAGGAGCAATTATGCAATCAACGTGGTTTGGCAAGGGTACTCACAAGTTTGGGTGGAGTGCTGCAACGGCAGGAACGCTACGAAGAAGCTTTGAAAATTCTTCAGCGCAGCTATACAATCCGCCAACAATTGGGCGACGAACATGGTCTGGCAATGGTACTCCACAGTATCGGGAGAGTTATGCGACGGTTAGGACAATTTGATGAAGCTGTAGATGCCTTCAAGCGTAGTGCTGTAATTGATGAGAAACTGGGCAACCAACCTGGTTTAGCAAAGATACTCAATGATTTAGGTACTTTACTGCTGCGTCGGCAAGGGCAATTTCAGGAAGCAATGGACGCACTAAAGCGCAGTGCTGCGATTAAGGAACAACTGGGGGATAAAATAGGTTTGGCAATGGTACATGCAGCTATGGGTAAAGCCTTGATAGCACACGGAGAACCTCAGCAAGCAACCACTGAACTCGAAAAAAGTTTTGTCATTAATGAAAGTATCAAGAATCATCAGGGTTTGGAAATTGTAACTCCAGAGTTGATTAAGTTACTTAAAAAACAAGGGCAACTTGAAGAAGCACAGGTTTATTGCAAGCGTGCGCTTGCTATTGCCCCTAGTAACAAAATCCTCTTAAAATTGTGCAATTAATTTTCTTACCACTATAAAAATAAATAAGATTTGAAGTTAATTTCAGGCGGAGTTTCTTCAATAAACTGGCTGATTGCTCTGAGAAACACGCATGTAGGGAAAGAAAAAGTTTTTATTTCATGCGTAGCGGGTGATACGCTGCTTGTGGATCTGCTCGTAATAAACTCGAATTGGTTTAACAATAGCATTTTGTCTGGAATTCCTGGAGTGGGATACATTAGCATAAAAACAATACTTTATTAATCTTAATAATGACTGTAAGTACACAGCAGCTTGCAACTCAAGACGCTTTTGAAAAATTCTTTTGGACTTGGCAGGGCTACAAAATTCAGTACACTGTCATGGGCACAGGACGACCTCTGGTACTGGTTCACGGCTTCGGTGCTTCCATTGGGCACTGGCGCAAAAATATCCCAGTTTTAGCTAATGCTGGCTACCAGGTATTTGCCATAGACCTTTTAGGCTTTGGCGGTTCCGATAAAGCGCCTATTGATTACAGTGTGGAAGTTTGGGTGGAACTGCTAAAAGATTTTTGCACAGCACACATACATGAACCTGCTGTATTTATTGGCAACTCCATCGGCGCACTTTTGAGCTTGATTGTACTGGTAGAACATCCAGAAATTGCTGCTGGTGGTATTTTGATTAACTCTGCGGGTGGGTTGAGTCATCGTCCCCACGAATTGAACCCGCCGTTACGTGTTGTGATGGCAGCTTTTAATCGGTTTGTGCGATCGCCAATTACAGGTAAATTTGTCTATAACCGCATCCGCCAAAAAGCCCAAATTCGCCGTACCCTCTACCAAGTTTACCGCGATCGCCAAGCCGTCACTGATGAATTAGTCGATTTACTTTATACTCCCTCTTGCGACCCAGGAGCGCAACAAGTCTTCGCTTCCATTCTCACAGCCCCTCCTGGCCCAAGCCCAGAGGAACTACTGCCCAAGGTAGAACGTCCTCTATTAGTAATTTGGGGTGCTGATGATCCCTGGACACCAATTACTGGGGCAAAGATTTACGAAGAGGCGCGTGAGAATGGCAAAGAAATCAAAATAGTTCCCATTCCGAATGCCGGTCATTGTCCGCACGATGAAGTTCCAGATGTTGTCAATGCCCAGATTATCGATTGGCTAACGCAAAATTAGTAATTTCATGCCAAGACGCAAATGCAAAGAGACTTTCTGTCAATGCGTCTTGGCCCATGCAGAGTAGAAATGGGGCTAAAAATCTGGGTGAGTGGCTCTTAATCTTTCTAATTGCATCTTGACAGAATATAACTCGTATGGTTTGTAATGGAGCTTGATGTGCGTAATGGACATAAAGAGGTAATTCCCTCAAATCACCATCCAGATTTTTCTCAACAAGGCTATCAAGTTATCAGCGAACTAGGACGCAACCGAGAAGGGGGACGAATTACTTACTTAGCTAATGTTCTCAATTCTAAGCAACAGGTAGTGATTAAAGAGTTTTGTTTTGCTCGGGTTGATGCTGATTTGTCAGGTGTGAAAGCATATCAGCGCGAAATCGAAATTTTGCAGCAACTCAATCATTCTCGCATCCCTCACTATATAGATTCTTTTGAAATACCAGGGGCTTTTTATCTGGTGCAGGAACATAAAAATGCCCCATCTTTAGGCTTAAAAAACAGCTTTCATCCAGAAGAGATTAAGCAAATTGCTCTGTCAATTTTAGAGCTTTTGGTTTATCTACAAAAGCAAGTTCCGCCAATTATTCATCGGGATATCAAACCAGAGAATATTTTGGTTGATGAGCAACTAAATGCTTATTTAGTTGATTTTGGATTAGCTAGGATACAGGGTGCAAAAATAGCTCTTAGCAGCTTTGTCGCAGGAACCCCAGGTTTTATGCCACCAGAAGAACAGTTTGGTCATTCCCTGACTGAGGCATCAGATTTATATAGTTTGGGAGCAACACTAATTTGCTTACTTACTAATACCCGTTCTGTTGATATTGGAAAATTAATTGATGATAACTACCGCTTTAATTTCCAGCAATTAGTTCCTCAAATCAGCCCGCGTTTTCGGTGGTGGTTAATGACAATGGTGGAACGTAACCGAAACCGTCGCTATGCTAATGCGGCTATTGCTTTAAAAGCACTTGAGCCAATTGAGGTTGTTGGTACTGACACTGGAATAGATAATTTAATCAGTACAATCAAACCTATAAAACGAGCTACAGTGCTGGGACTAGCCACTGTTATTACACTGGCTGTGATGGGGGCAACTTTGATGAGTTGTCAGCCTGGTAGTGCGGTTAGGCAATTGCTGGAAGCAAGAGAATGTCAAAGCTTGGATTTCAAAGCAAGTTGTCAACAAAAAACCGGAAATTAAGATTAATTAGGTTGCATCTGGCTAAAGATTACAGTCGTTTCCAATTGAATAGACTAGATGAGTAGGGGCACAATATATTGTGCCCCTAAAATTATGTGTATTCCACGCTTGTGAAAATTGTTGTCATTTTCACGAGTATTAAACACTCGTCAACGGAGTTCAGAGGTGGATGAATCCAGTTCAAATACTCGTTAACGGTAATGCACTATCAGTAATTGTGTAGTTATCTGCTGTAGTAAACTACATCTAAGCCAGAAGCCTGCATTCAATAGTTGATAGCGCTGTGAAAAAAATCCTGATTGTGTCAGCTAATCCCACAACGACAGACAAACTCCGCTTGGACGAGGAAGTAAGGGAAATTCAGGAAGGGTTGCAACGCTCTCGCAGCCGAGATAAGTTTGAACTGATTACTAAATGGGCAGTGCGGCCTGACGATTTGCGGCGTGCGCTTTTAGATCATAATCCTCATATCATCCATTTTTCAGGACATGGTGGAGGAAATCAAGGTTTAGCCTTGGAAAATAATACAGGGCAAATGCAGCTAGTGAGTACAGAGTCACTGGCAAGGCTATTTAAATTATTTAAAGACAAAGTTGAGTGTATATTATTAAATGCCTGTTACAGCGAGGTGCAAGCTGAGGCTATTTACCAACACATTAACTGTGTGGTTGGGATGAATCGGGCAATTGGCGATCGCGCCGCAATTAAATTTGCGGTAGGCTTTTATGATGCACTGGGCGCTGATAGGTCTTATGAGGATGCTTACGAGTTTGGCTGTAGCGCTATTGACTTAGAAAGTATTCCAGAATCTTCCACCCCAGTGCTGAAAAGTCGGAACAATCCCCAAGGTAATATCTCTGCGAACGAAACTATTCTAGATACCGAGATAAAACCATTAGTCACCTTAGAAAATCCAGAAGGGCAGGTATCTCTAAACTCTGCTTTTTATGTCGAGCGATCGCCTATTGAGGTAGACTGTTATGAAGCAATTCTCCAACCAGGGGCCTTAATTCGCATCAAAGCTCCCCGACAGATGGGCAAAACTTCGCTCATGTCGCGGGTTCTCCATCATGCTAGTCAACATAGCTATCAGACAGCACCCGTAAATTTCCAGTCAGCCGATGCAGAATTTCTCGCCAATTTAGATCAGTTTTTGCAGTGGTTCTGTGCCAGCATTACTTACGAACTGAATCTACCAGAGAAGCTAGACGAGTATTGGAAGGGTGTTTTAGGTAGTAAGAATAAATGTACAAATTACTTTCAACGGTATTTATTACCCGCCATTAATAACCCCATAGCTTTGGGTTTGGATGAAGTCGATGAAGTCTTTAAGCATCCCACAATTGCGGCTGATTTTTTTGGATTACTACGAGCTTGGCATGAACGGTCAAAGAATGAGACAGTTTGGAAAAATCTCCGGTTGGTGATTGTGCATTCTAAGGAAGTTTATATACCGCTCAATATTAATCAGTCGCCTTTTAATGTCGGCTTACCCATTGAGTTGCCAGACTTAAATAAAATACAAGTACAAAACTTGGTACAGCGTCACGGACTCAATTGGCCTGAATCACAAATTGAAGAATTAATGACACTCGTCGGTGGTCATCCTTATTTAGTGCGGGTAGCGCTTTATGAAATTGCTCGTAGTAGGATGACGCTGGAAAATCTGCAAAAAATCGCGGCAACCGAGGAAGGCCTTTACAGCGACCATTTACGCCGCCATTGGCTGAATTTGCAAGAGGATGCAGAATTGCTAGCGGCGGTGAAACAAGTGATGACAGCAAATCGCGCCGTGGATGTAGGCACAACTGAAGGGTTTAAACTCCGCAGTATGGGGCTAGTTAAGTTTCAAGGTAATCAAGTAGTGCCACTGTGTAAATTGTATCGTCAATATTTTGGGCGATCGCTTGGGAATTAAAAATTAAAAAAGTACATTAGGAAGACCTGAAATACTTTCATCTGCAATTACCATTTAACTAAAAGGCTCAAAAATGGTTCTACTTATTCAAGGAAAAGATATCACCCTAGCCCAACTCATCGATGAATTTGGTCTACACCTTGCAGACGAACTTTTTTTTTCAGAGTGGCAGCAAGATTTACCTGAGTTGAGTGATTTAGAAAAACAATCTCTCAACGAAGTTAAGACAGAATATTTGCATCTATCGAAATATCCTATTTTGGAACCTGTAGTCAAAATGGTAGTGCTATCTCCACTATTGCGCCTAGCAGGTTTTTATCAACCGCCTTTCTACATCGCCTCAGAACAAGAGGTCAGAATTTCTTCCGAAGACGAAGGCATGATTATTAGAGGACGTATTGACATCTTGGTGTTCCATCCTCCACTTTGGGTTCTCGTTATTGAGGCAAAACGAGCAGATTACTCCTTAGTGCCAGCAATTCCGCAAGCGTTGGCTTATATGTTGGCAGATGCAACTTCGGCTAAACCTGTTTTTGGGTTTGTCACCAATGGTAATGAATTTAGATTTATCAAACTGCTAAAAACTGAAACTCCGCAATATGCTCTATCTGATTTGTTTGCTTTAGATAGTCGTGATGACATATATATTGTCTTGAAAGTTTTAAAGCGCCTAGCTCATTTAATTCGTAATTCGTAATGTTGTTGGGTGTGTTATACCATTGGCTAACACACCATCCCAAGACCAAACTAGCTTGGATTTCATAATTTTGAATGAGTGAATTTTTAATTGTTTATGACCCAGTACCAATATCAAGTCGGTGGTAGTCTGCCTCAAAATGCACCAACTTATGTTAGACGGCAAGCTGACCATGACCTCTATGAAGGCTTGAAGGCTGGGGATTTTTGTTATGTACTCAATTCTCGGCAGATGGGGAAATCTAGCTTGCGGGTGCAGGTGATGCAGCAGTTGCAAACAGAGGGATTTGCTTGTGCCGTTGTTGATATTACAGCTATTGGGACGGCAGATATTACCCCAGAACAGTGGTATGCCGGGGTGATTGATACTCTGGTGGGAAGTTTTAATATTTATACAAATTTTGATTTAGATACTTGGTGGACTGATAACGGTTTGCTATCACCAGTACAGCACTTTAGCAAGTTTATTGAAACGATTTTACTTCAAAAAATTACTGAAAAGATTGTTGTTTTTATTGATGAAATTGACAGCATTCTAAGTCTTTCATTCAACTTGGATGATTTTTTTGCAGTTATCCGCGATTGCTATAACCGACGAGCAGACCATCCTGAATATAATCGCCTCACCTTTGCTTTGATTGGAGTATCTACGCCTTCAGATTTGATTCAAGACAAACGCCGGACACCTTTTAATATTGGACAGGCAATTGATTTAACTGGCTTTCAACTCCGAGAGGCGCAACCCTTGGCACAGGGATTGGCAGAAGTGGGTGATTCTCAAGAGTTGATGCAGGTAGTGCTGGATTGGACGGGAGGACAGCCGTTTTTGACGCAAAAAGTTTGTAAGTTACTGGTGCAGGGGGGACTGGAGACTAGGAATTGGGGAATAGAGATTAGGGACTGGGTGGAAGAGTTGGTACGCGAGGGGATTATTGAGAATTGGGAGACGCAAGATGAGCCTGAGCATTTGAAGACGATTCGAGACAGAATTTTGCAGAGTGGAGAACAGCGGACTGGGCGATTATTGGGATTGTATCAGCAGATTTTGCAGCAAGGAGAGATAGCAACTGATGATAGTGCTGAACAAACGGAACTACGGTTGACGGGGTTAGTGGTGAAGCGAGAGGGGAAACTGCGAGTTTATAACCGGATTTATGCAGAGGTGTTTAAACAGGAATGGTGCAAAAAGATTTTAGCAAACTTGCGCCCCTACTCCGATACATTTAATGCCTGGGCTGAGTCGGAACGTCAAGAAGAGTCGCGTTTGTTGCGGGGAAAGACTTTGCATGATGCTCAAGAATGGGCAGTCGGTAAAAGTTTGAGTGACTTGGACTATCGGTTTTTAGCTGCTAGCCAAGAGTTAGCAAAGCGCGATGTGCAGAAAAGGCTGGAAGCAGAGGAACAGGCAAAGCAAGTTTTAGCAGAGGCGAACCACAAAGCTAATCAACGTATTCGTATTGGTTCTTTAGTGTTAGGACTGACTGTGCTGGGGGCAGTTGCATCATTAATATTTGCTCAATATCAATTAGGGCAAGCACGAACAGCAAGGACAGAAACAGATAATGCTCAAAGTGAATTAGAAAAAGCAAAAACAGAAACCACAGCAACTAAGCAAGATAATCAGCAAATATCGGCAGACAATAAAAAAATATCCGAACAAGCTGCACAGGCAAAACAGAATCTTGGTAACGCAACTTCAAAACTGAATGCTGCAAATGTCGAAGTGAATCAGGCACAGCAAAACCTGAAACTAGCCCAAAACAAAGTGGCAGCAGCTAGCGCAAAGGCTAGTCAAGCTGAAGTACAGGCAAACCAAGCAATTCAACAACGGCAAGAGGCACAACAGCAGCGTCAAAAAGCTGTTGCAGATTTAAATCGGGCAAGGCAAGAACAAAAGCAGGCTCAAATTGCTCTGAATGCGGCAGTTAATGCCCGCACAATTGCTTTAACGGCTACCCGATTGGAACAAGACGGAACAAATGCATTGCGACTGTTTGATTCAAACGAAATTGATGCTCTGCTGTTAGCAATGCAGGCAGCAAGAACATTAAAAAGTTTGGTTAAGGATAAACAATTTTTAGCAGACTATCCAGCATACAGCTTTTTATTTAGCTTACAGAGAATTCTATCTAATATTCATGAACAAAATCGTCTGGAAGGGCATAGCAATGCGGTCGCAAGTGTGGTGTTCAGCCTGGATGGCAAAACTTTAGCTTCCGCTAGTTTTGACAAGACCATCAAATTATGGAATCGGGAGATTGGCAAAGAAATTATCACTCTGACTGGGCATAGCGATTTAGTCAACAGTGTCGTGTTCAGCCCGGATGGCAAAACTTTAGCTTCTGCCAGTCGTGACAGGACTATCAAATTGTGGAATTTGGATACGGGCAAAGAAATTACCACTCTGACTGGGCATAGCGATGCGGTCAACAGTGTTGTGTTCAACCCGGATGGCAAAACTTTAGCTTCTGCCAGTCGTGACAGGACTATCAAATTGTGGAATTTGGATACGGGCAAAGAAATTACCACTCTGACTGGGCATAGCGATGCGGTCAACAGTGTGGTGTTCAGCCCGGATGGCAAAACTTTAGCTTCTGCCAGTTCTGACAAGACCATCAAATTGTGGAATCTGGACACGGGCAAAGAAATTACCACTCTGACTGGGCATAGCAATTGGGTCAACAGTGTGGTGTTCAGCCCGGATGGCAAAACTTTAGCTTCCGCCAGTTTTGACAGGACTATCAAATTGTGGAATCTGGACATGGGCAAAGAAATTACCACTCTGACTGGGCATAGCAATGAGGTCGTAAGTGTGGTGTTCAGCCCGAATGGCAAAACTTTAGCTTCCGCCAGTTTTGACAGGACTATCAAATTGTGGAATCTGGACACGGGCAAAGAAATTACCACTCTGACTGGGCATAGCAATGAGGTCTTCAGCGTCGCCTTTAGCCCCGATGGCAAAGCTTTAGCTTCCGCTAGTGCCGACGGGAGTATCAAATTTTGGAATCTGGACATGGGTAAAGAAATTACCACTCTGATTGGGCATAGCAATGGGGTAATCAGCATCGCCTTTAGCCCGAATGGAAAAACTTTAGCTTCTGCCAGTTCTGACAAGACCATCAAATTGTGGAATCTGGACACAGGCAAAGAAATTACCACTTTGACTGGGCATAGCAATGCGGCCTACAGCGCCGTTTTCAGCCCGAATGGAAAAACTTTAACTTCCGCTAGTGTCGACGGGACTATCAAATTGTGGAATTGGGAGACGGGTAAAGAAATTACCACTTTGACTGGGCATAGCAATGCGGTCTACAGCGTCGCCTTTAGCCCCGATGGCAAAACTTTAGCTTCTGCCAGTTCTGACAAGACCATCAAATTATGGAATTTGGACATGGGTAAAGAAATTACCACTCTGACTGGGCATAGCAATGAGGTTTATAGGGTGGTATTCAGCCCTGATGGTAAAACTTTAGCTTCCGCCAGTTCTGACAAGACCATCAAATTATGGAATTTGGACACGGGTAAAGAAATTACCACTCTGACTGGGCATAGTGATGCAGTCAATTGCGTCGTCTTCAGCCCTGATGGCAAAACTTTAGCTTCTGCCAGTTCTGACAAGACTATCAAATTGTGGAATTTAGATACGGGCAAAGAAATTACTACTCTAACTGGACATAGTAATGGGGTAATCAGCGTCGTCTTCAGCCCCGATGGCAATACTTTAGCTTCCGCCAGTTTTGACAAGACTATCAAATTGTGGAATCTGGACACAGGCAAAGAAATTACCACTCTGACTGGGCATAGCAGTTGGGTCTACGGCGTCGTTTTCAGCCCAGATGGCAAAACTTTAGCTTCTGCCAGTACTGATAATACAATCAAATTGTGGAATCTGAATCTTGATGATTTATTAGCACAGGGTTGCAGTTGGCTCAAGAGTTATTTGATTAGTCATCCTAATGCGGTTAAGGTGTGTCCAAGGCAGTAGGGGGAGGGTAAGCAGGGGGGCAGAGGAGCAGAGGAGCAGGAGTGTAGGTGATGGGTGCCGCAGCTACGCCCGTTGTAGATATAGCCTGTGGTAATTCTAAGTTTAAATATAGAGTGTGAGGCGATCGCTCGGTAAATTAGAGATGCGATCGCACTTCTAAACTCGGCGTTTCGAGTTCCGAATACCAGTAGCCGAGTAAAAAGGCCGAAGTTTCGCGTTCCGAACACCAATGGCCGAGCAAAAAGGTGGAAGTTCCGAGTTCCAAACACGAATAGCCGAGCAAAAAGGTGGAAGTTCCGAGTTCTGAACACGAATAGCCGAGCAAAAAGGCTGAAGTTCCGAGTTCCGAACACCAATGGCCGAGCAAAAAGGTCGAACTTCCGAGTTCTGAACACGAATGCCCGAGTAAAAAGGTCGAACTTCCGAGTTAGTTAAACCTCCGGTTCGACTCCCAGCGCTTTTAACTGAGCGGCTAATCTCTCTGCACGCTGGCGTTCTTTTGCTGCTAACTCCAAACCCCACAGTAATAATTCGCCGTTTTCATCCCACCAACGTAACCAATAACCTGAGCGGTTTTCTCGGCTTCCTTGCCATACGCCTAAAAACAAGTTCATTTCGACAATCCAGTCACGATTATTCGCATCTGGTGTTTGCAGTTGATAATATCCTAAATCATCTCGCCGATAAACTTCTAACACTCCTTGCTCTGGTTCAAAAATGGCATAGTTTGGCACTTGTAAAATCTGCTCATAATAAAACCATTTAGCAGGGGGATAGGTCGGTTTACTAGAATACTCTCCACCTTCTGTATCTGAGAGAAATTCCATCACAATTAGGGGAATATCGCCTTGGAGTCGTGGCATATAACTGCGCTTCACTTCTTCTCGTGAGACTCGAATAGATAATACATATCCCCAATCTGGTGCTTTGACGACAAATCGATTATTCAAGGTGGCGCAGATATTGTAGTTAGTGATGGTTAAAGCATCGGTGGGTAATCTGCCAGCAAGTTCCAAGCTTTCTGTTAAAGCAGCAGCCAAGAGTGGCTGATTAATGTTATCCACTGGCTCGTTGTCTAAAACAAAATCATCAGGTAACTTTTCCCAGGTGACATTATGAGTGGCTGCATTGGCTAGCATAATCAGAATATTTCAAGTACAAATTCAATTTCTAATAGCCCAATTAAAAAATTGCACACGGCGTTACTCCTGAGCAAAGGTTCGCACTTCTTCCACTGACAATCCCAAAGCTTGGGCAATCTGTTCGATGCTCAAATCCATTTGCAATAATCGGGGTATGGCATCTCTTCTGGCTTGTTCTGCTTGTTCTGCTCGTTGTCGTTCTTGTTCGGCGTTGCGAGAAATGTCTGTATAACTCAAAAATCTTTCTCCATCAGGACGATATAGCTGCAAACCTTCTGGTGATGGAGCAAAGCGAATTTTTAACCGAGGACTGACCCAATCTTCCATTAGGGGGATGACATTTAACCCGTCTTCGCCACGCAACCATCCATGCAAATTATTTCGCTCAGGATCGTAAATGTAGTACTCTTCCACGCTGTAGCGATCGTAGAAAAGTAATTTTTTGTCCATTTCAGTTTGGGTGTTGCTGGGAGAAAGAATTTCAAACACCACTTGCGGTGCAATTCCCTCTTCTTTCCATTGTTGGTAGCACAAGCGATCGCCTTTTGGTCTACCCAATACCACCATCACATCTGGGGCGTTAACGATTTTGTTACGTCCCTCTACCGGATACCAAAACAAATCCCCGGCGACAAAAACATTTGGATCGTCAGCAAATAGCCACTCGATATTCTGCTTAATTTCTACAATCCAGCTAAACTGTATGGTATTATTAGCAACTAATTGTCCGTCACTATCTAGGTAGATGATCTCTGGCTGGGTCGGCGGTTGGATTTGCGATACCATAGCTTCGCCCTCAGAAGGATATTTAATCAGGATGCTTCCAAATTAGCAGACTGTTAAGGATGTCTGCGCCATGAATCTGGAACGATAACTAACTAAAACAGTACGATTGTTCTACTATAAACTAATTAAAGATAGTATTATTAAGGACTGTTTCATAAGAAACTCCTTCTTCGCCGCCCAATATGTCAGACAAACAGCTAGCAGCATCCTTGAATGGACATCTTCCGTACCCCAGCCACAACAGCCAGAATACCATTCGGATTCGGGGTGCTAGGCAGCATAATCTGAAAAATATTGACTTGGAATTGCCACGCAATCGCCTAATCGTATTCACTGGCGTTTCTGGTTCTGGTAAGTCTTCCCTAGCCTTTGATACCATTTTCGCTGAAGGGCAACGTCGTTATGTAGAATCCCTCAGCGCCTACGCACGGCAATTTTTAGGACAACTGGATAAGCCGGATGTCGAAGCAATTGAAGGCTTAAGCCCAGCAATTTCTATTGACCAAAAGTCTACGTCTCATAACCCGCGTTCCACTGTGGGTACGGTGACAGAGATTTACGACTATTTGCGGCTGTTGTTTGGTCGAGCTGGCGAACCCCATTGTCCGATATGCGATCGCTGTATTGCACCCCAGACAATCGATGAGATGTGCGATCGCATCATGGAATTACCTGATCGCACCCGCTTCCAAATCCTTGCACCCGTTGTTCGGGGAAAGAAGGGCACACACCGTAAGCTTTTGTCAAGTCTGGCTTCTCAAGGTTTTGTCCGCGTGCGGATTAATGGCGAGATCCGCGAACTGTCAGATTCCATTGAATTGGATAAAAATTTTACCCACACCATCGAAGTGGTAATTGACCGCTTGGTGAAAAAGGCTGATATTCAAGAACGTTTGGTTGATTCCCTCTCTACATGTCTCAAGCAATCCGGTGGTATTGCAGCCATTCTGGTGAGTTTGCTTGGTGACGATGGACAAGAGAAAGAAGAAGAATTAGTATTTTCCGAAAACTTTGCTTGTCCAGAACATGGCGCGGTAATGGAGGAACTATCACCGCGATTGTTCTCCTTTAACTCACCTTATGGTGCTTGTCCGCACTGTCATGGCATCGGGACTTTAAGGAGATTTGCACCAGACTTGATTGTACCTGACTGGGAAGCGCCAGTTTATGCTGCGATCGCGCCTTGGTCAGAAAAAGATAATTCTTATTACTTGGAATTACTCTATAGCGTCGGGCAGATTTATGGATTTGAGTTACAGACAAATTGGGTCAAACTGACAGAAGAACAGCAGCAAATTATTTTGTTCGGCGAGAAAGATGAACGAGCCGCAGAGGCAAAGAGAAAGCAGAGTTTTAAAGGTGCTATTCCAATTTTGCAACGACAATATGAGGGTGGTTCGGAATTAGTTAAGCAAAAATTAGAGCAGTATTTAATCGATCAACCGTGTGAGGTTTGTAAGGGAAAACGGTTAAAACCGGAAGCCTTGGCGGTGAAGTTGGGACAATATGGAATTTTAGAATTGACTACCGTATCAATTCGGGATTGTCGGGAGAGAATTGAGCAATTTAAGTTGAGCGATCGCCAGTTACAAATTGCTGATTTAGTTCTGAGAGAAATCAAAGCTAGATTGCAGTTTTTGTTGGATGTCGGTTTAGATTATCTCACTCTTGACCGTCCCGCCATGACTCTTTCTGGTGGCGAAGCCCAACGAATTCGTCTAGCAACGCAAATTGGTTCTGGATTAACAGGAGTTCTCTATGTTTTAGATGAACCGAGTATTGGTTTGCATCAACGAGATAATGGCAGGTTGCTCAAAACTTTAACTAAATTGCGCGATTTGGGTAATACATTAATTGTTGTTGAACACGATGAAGAAACAATTCGTGCAGCCAACCATATAGTTGATATTGGCCCTGGTGCAGGAATCCACGGCGGAAATATAATCGCCCAAGGTGATTTTGAGGCGTTGTTAGCAGCAGAAGATTCCTTGACGGGTGCATATTTATCAGGAAGGCGAGTAATTACCACACCAGCAGAACGCCGAGAAGGAAATGGGCGCAGTTTGGGAATTAAAAATGCCCATCGGAACAATTTACAAAATATAGATGTAGACATTCCATTAGGTAAACTCGTTTCCATCACTGGTGTGTCTGGTTCTGGCAAATCTACCCTGATTAACGAATTACTATATCCATCTCTGCAACACCATTTAACTAAGAAAGTTCCCTTACCCAGACATTTGGATAAAATTCAGGGATTAAACGCGATTGATAAAGCGATCGTTATCGATCAATCTCCCATTGGACGCACACCACGTTCTAACCCTGCAACTTACACAGGAATTTTTGATGCGATTCGGGATGTATTTTCCCAAACAGTAGAAGCCAAAGCTAGGGGTTACAAACCCGGACAATTTTCCTTTAACGTTAAAGGTGGACGTTGCGAAGCTTGTAGCGGACAGGGTGTGAATGTGATTGAAATGAACTTTCTCCCTGATGTTTACGTGCAATGCGAAATTTGTAAGGGTGCCAGATACAACCGCGAAACTTTGCAGGTGAAGTACAAAGATAAGTCTATCTCTGATGTCCTGAGAATGACAGTTGAGGAGAGTTTAGACTTCTTTCAGAATATACCCAAAGCGATCGCGCGTTTGCAAACTTTATTTGATGTCGGCTTGGGTTATGTCCAACTAGGACAACCTGCGACTACCTTATCAGGTGGTGAAGCGCAACGGGTAAAATTGGCAACAGAACTATCTCGACGCGCCACAGGTAAGACACTTTATTTAATAGATGAACCGACAACAGGGTTATCTTTTTACGATGTTCACAAATTATTAGATGTGTTGCAACGATTGGTAGATAAAGGTAATTCAATATTAGTAATTGAACATAACTTAGATGTAATTCGTTGTTCTGATTGGGTAATAGATTTGGGGCCAGAAGGTGGCGACAAAGGAGGAGAATTGATTGCTGTAGGTACACCAGAGGAAGTTGCAAAAAACCCCAGGTCTTATACTGGGCAATATTTAAAGCAAGTTTTGAAACAGTATCCGGCGATGAAATCTTAGTCTTTCCCAAGTAGGGTGCATTACATAAAACTAAGCATTCTATCTCTAGTTTGAGACTATTTAATTTTTAACTGTTGAATTGCAATATGGGTGAGTCAACTGTGCATTATCTAAATTACCTAAGCCACCATCTTGTTTTCTTGTTTTGTGATCTATAGATATAGAGTGGCTGTGGAGATAGCCACCACAAATTTTACATCTTTGAATTTTAGGTAAAGCACCTCTAATAAAAGCTGCGGCTTTAGTTTCTCGTGAAAAATTTTTACTTTGAGTTTCACTTGTGTTTACTCTAGCTTTCATTTTTAATGAACCAAAAGTTTTTTCGGCTACTATCTCCTTTACAACATTTTTTTTATCTACACCTTGTGTTAATTTTTCAACTATTGTCAAATAAAAATCTTTAACCTTTTCTCGTGCCTTGACTGCACTACTTTTACTTACAATTTGTGGAACTATATCATCATGTTGCCAAATCAGAAATTCAAAATCTTTTCTGCATTTTATAAATTTATCATAAGATTTAGTTTTTCCTAGATGTAATATCAAGCTAACAACACCATAAAATGAACCTATCCTATATCGGCTATCGTAAGTATAGAAATATACAAGTGGATGAAGTCCGAGAGATGAAGGATCATTAGTATTTATTCTTTGGGCTAATTTTTGACAATTTGTTAAGAATTTTACAGTATTTTCTCCTGTTGAATCATCATTTAAATCCAGTTCATTTTCTACTTCTATATTGTTAACTATATTGACAAATTCTAAGATAAATTCATTTTTCTGTGAAGTTGATAGATTTCCAACCATTGGAACGTCTGTAGTTTTCATAGGATTTTTAAGCTTAGGCTCAAAAATAAGTTGATGTATTTCTTGAGCTAGTTTTTCAATTTTATCTTGTTTCTCTTGTGAGAACTCTGACCAATATTTATGACCATTACCACTTCTCATAATTGCACGAGCAGCAACGCCATTGGGTTTATTCCTAGCCTTTAATAAACGCATTTCAGTTGGACTAATAGGTGCTGCTTTTTGATTAATGTTAAAAAATGAATCTGCTGCTTTAGATGCATCACCACCAACCCACTGAAGTTGGATACCCAAACTACCCAAATTTCTTGCTCTTTCAAGTGTTTTTTGATCTATTTTGTCTAGATGCTGTGTTGATAATTCATAATCCTGGTAAGAGCCTATCTTATTCTTAATTAGTGTTCTAACTTCCTGACCAGCATTTTTTTGTTCTTCTGTGATGTATGTATCATAAAATTTATTGGAAATATCTTTATCGCCATAATCATCATTTATCCACGCTATTAAAGCACTTAGCCTATGTGAGCCATCAATCACGAAAAAATAACCACTATTACTTCTCCAAAGAATAACAGCTGGTATTAAATCACCATCTAAAAAACTTTCAATAAAATCACATATTTTCTGAGCATCCCACTCATTGGTTTCTCGTTGAAAATCGGGTTTTCGTAAAAATGGATAGAAAAAATCTTTTTGCTCTAAATTACGAATTTGTATCATAGGAATATTACTGAGTATAATTTGAGATTGCTGTCCTTGAACCTCAAATGCTTCTCTAGGTATAAGTGCATCTAGGCTAACTTTTGGGCTATCTTTTACCATGTTCGCTACTGTTTAAGTATAAAATTGTTCTAGTAATTTATTATATATTACAAATATTACAATTTATATAAGGCAAATCGTTGGGATGTAAATAAACGTGAGTTTGAGGAGACTAAAAAACGCCATGAGGCAGTTAAGGCAAATGTTTTGGGAAAATGTAAATCGAGTTTTTTTTTGGGAAAAAAGCTAATTAACCATTTCTCCCCTTTGCCAAAACTGCTTGAAAATTTCACCAGGTTTACGATCCCAAGTGTCAATATGCTCGTATATCAAATTATCTTGATTGAGTTTATATGTTGAATAGCCATTAAAAAGCAACCCTGCTTTCCACGGAACACGCAACACTCCCCGCACTGTCCACTTTGCTAAAATCGTGTCTTCGGCTGACTGAAATACTTCATGCACATCAAAGTAAATTTGGGTAAAAAATAGCCGAGCGTGAAATCGCAATGTCCAAAATATAATTCGATAGTTAAATTTGTATTTGAATGTATTCACAGGGTCTTTAAAATAGATATCGTCTGTATAAATGTGATATGAAATATCTTTTTCAAAAAGTGTTGGTAAATCTTCTTTTAGAGTTTTAATTACCTGTTCCACCGATAATTGAGATTCCACGCGCATTTTTCCTTAAAAAATCTTTTTTAACAACCGTTGCCAAATTGAAGATGTCCTCTTGTTAATCACACCACCCGCACTCAAATCTGACAGAGTGGGAAATGATGCAGACTTAGCATAAGGCCCATTTCGTAAAACTTTAGCTAGGGTATTGTTATTTTCGCGCAAACCTTCGTAAAAAAAGAATACCTCTCCTTGAATACCAAGTTGGCGATTGTATTCAATTGCCTGTACCAGATATTCTGGACTAATACAATAACTGCCAAGCTTCATTAATATTCCCGGTGCTAATTTGGGCAACGTCGCATCAGTGAACTGCTGGTTTACTAGTTTATCAGCGATCGCACAGTAACTCCCAAAGTCACGGCGATAAATCTGCGGCTGAATCATATCGACTATTCCCCGCTTCAGCCAGGTGGGTGAGTCTTGCAGATATTCCTGGAATGCCCAATCATGGATATTAGGTGCGATCGCAACTAGCAAATTAGGATTCACTGCTTTCACCTCACCGTAGAGACGCGCCAAAAACTCAGTGAGAATATCTGCACGCCACTGTAACCATTGTCTATCTTTGGGGTTCTGTGGCGGATTGCGATCGCATTCCTGGCGATAACGGCTGACAGTTCCCTCATCATAGCCACCTTCGCAGGGAAATGCAGGGAAGCGATCGTCACCTTGAATACCATCTACATCGTAATTATTCGCAACTTCCAGCACCAGATTTAACAAGAATTCCTGCACCTGTGAGTCGAGTGCATTCAACCACTCAAAGCCGTTTTTCTTCAGTAAGTTGCCGTTAAAGTCACGCGCAGCCCATTCCGGTTTTTTCTGTAAAAGCACACCACCATTCAAATTGTAGGAACTAGCAAAACCATATTCAAACCAAGGAATTACTTTCAACCCAACTCGCCGCGCCTCCACCACCACTTCTTCTAAAGGGTCACGTCCTACAGACATCGGGTCAATTTCGACTCCAAAGGTCTGCTGCATTGTTTGGCTGGGATACAGAGTTACCGCCTTATTCCAAACAACAGGAAACACCACATTAAATCCCGTCTCAGCCAGAAAATCCATCGCCTCAGCAATGCGTTCCTTTGACCTGAGAACTTTACTATCAGTAGTGGTCAGCCAAATACCACGGGTTTCTATTATTGCCATTTCTATAAATTTAAATTCTCGGCACTGCACCATCTAAACGTTGACTAGCCGGCGATACCGCGCCTGTATTATTGTGTAAATTCCATAAGCAATCAAACCTAGTGCCACAATACCCAAAAGCCATGCTCCATAAGGTTGTTGCGCTAGCGTCTGTAATACTTCATCCAAACCTTCGGCGGTAGCAGCGTTCGAGTGTCTTGCTGCTTCAATTAAGAACCAGCCGATAATAGAAAATACTATACCTCGTGCCGCTAAACCAAATCTGGAAATCCTGATTACCCATTGGGCTTGTGTGTTGCTTAACTCTGTTAAATTGAGTTTTTTACGAAATTTGGCACTAAAAGCTTTATAAAACTGATAGAAGCCTAGAGCAATTACAAACACTCCCACAGTTCCAACTAACCATTGACCAAAGGGTTGAGAAAGCAAACGTGCTGTCCAATCTTCAGTAGAATCACTACTATTTTTAGCGCTGCCTGTACCCATAACAATTTTCACAGCACTTAAGGCTAAACTTGCATAAATTAGTCCATTAACTGCGTAACCAATCCGCACTGCCAAACCTTTGGCATCATTACCTTTATTTTCTGGGTCTTTAATTGCTTGTACAAAACGCCAGATTACGTATCCAATCAAGCCAATTGCAACTAAAGCCAGCAAAAATTTCCCAAATGGCTGGTTGACAATTGTTTGGAGAGCGCCTTGGGTATCAGTTGTTTTACCACCCCTGCCAAAAGCCGCCTGTGCTGCCAGTAGTCCAACTATACCGTAAACTACTCCCTTGGAAACATAGCCAAATCGTCCCAGTCGCTCAACCCACAATGAAGCATGGTTTGTCAACTGTTGTGTCATGGTAGTTGGATGATAATTATATTTACCTTTTACCAAAATTTACCCACGATTCACATCTATCCCAGGGCAAATTGTCTAATTATTTTGTAATAAATCACTATTGTAATACTGCCTTTTAATAGATGTGAGGTTGCTAAAAATCATATTACACTTATTAAGTAAAGTATTATTCTTTAGTATTTTATAATGCTGAATTGTGATTAATTATGTCTTTAATAGAAAGTTCTTGGAAAGACGAATATATAATTACCAATGGGGTGAAACTACACTACGTTACCCAAGGTGAAGGCCCTTTAATGTTGATGTTGCATGGCTTTCCTGAGTTTTGGTACTCTTGGCGGCATCAAATACCAGAATTTGCCCAAAATTTTAAAGTGGTTGCCCTTGACTTACGTGGCTACAACGATAGTGATAAACCAAATGAGCAATCAGCCTATGTAATGGATGAGTTTATCAAAGATGTTGAGGGAGTAATTAAAGGATTAGGATATCAAAAATGTGTATTAGTTGGACATGATTGGGGCGGTGCGATCGCTTGGAATTTTGCATACACTCACCCCGAAATGGTAGAGCGACTAATTATTCTTAACCTGCCACATCCCGCTAAATTTGCCGAAGGTTTACGCACTCCCCAACAGTTACAGCGTAGTTACTATATATTCCTCTTTCAAATACCGTGGCTACCAGAATTACTTTTACAATCTTTAGACTACCAAGCTATTGAAACAGCTTTTAAAGGTACAGCAGTTAACAAGAATGCTTTCACCAAAGCGGATATTGACGCATATAAAAATGCTGCGGCAAAACGCGGTGCCCTCACAGCAATGTTGAACTACTACCGCAATATTTTTCAGCAGAAAATGCTAAATCCAAGTTGGGGCATTCTGGAAGTGCCTACACTGATGATTTGGGGAGAAAATGACACCGCACTCGGCAAGGAACTAACCTATGACACCGCAGCTTATGTCCGAAACTTTCAAATCAAGTACATTCCTAATTGTGGCCATTGGGTGCAGCAAGAACAGCCTGAATTGGTTAATCAGTATATGCGAGAATTTCTGAAGACTTAACCTAATTTGCTAATTTACGAACAAATAATTTGGTTAAGTATAAATGCTTATCAAAATAGCCAAATTATGGCGAGTACTGCAAGCCCTTAAAAAGATTTAACAGAGATTTAACACTAGCAGCTTTTTAAGGTTTATTGAGTAAAAATCAACCAGAAACAGGATATATAGCATTTTTTATCTCGCTATGATAGCAGGTTTATATCACAACTAACTTGTTGGTGCATAGTATACATTGACCTCACAAACTTTAGTGAGATAATAGAGTTGTGAGGGACAGAACGGACGCAACTTGATTATTTAAGGGGGAAAATTATGAAACTCCAGCTATTAGCGGCCATTGCCTTAGCAACTCCCCTATTTTTCGCTAACTCGGTTAAAGCCGAGAATCCGCAGGACTTACAAAAGCTGCTTTCAACTGGGGAATGCATCGAGTGCAATCTATCGGGAGCTAACCTCAGTGGCGCTCATTTAATTGGTGCTGACTTGAGAGGCTCAAAGCTTGAAGGAGCCAACCTTGTAGGGGCTAACCTTGAAGGTGCTGACTTAACTGGTGCAAATTTGGCAGGTGCTAACCTAACATCAGCTTATGTAACCAATGTGAATATGAAGCAAACCAATCTTAACGGAGTAAATTTTACCCGCGCTACGATTCACGATTCTAATGTGTATAAAGCATCAATGAACGATCTAAATCTCACTGATGCCGAAATATTTAACACTGGAATCGGGATTGGTGGAGAAGATGCCGAAATTCCTGATTGGAAATAGGCTCAACTGAGTAGGCAGGTGAAAATAAACACAACATCAGAGAAACTGGTTTTTTGCCAGCATTATCTTTAAAATCTGCCTATACAAAAATAAAAAAATGAACCCCCTTTGCCTTGTAAACTATGACGAAGCAGAGGGGGTTTCTTATTAGGATTGAGCCGATCTGCCTTGGTGCTATTTTAAAATTCGTAAAGCGGGGATGAAAGCGATCGCACTGTGGCAAGCTCAAACCCTTCCTAATTCTTTACTCAGCAACGTTTCGGTGACTATAGTCCTGCAAACCACTCATAGCCCTGATCTTCCCAATAGCCTTTAAGAGGTAACAAATTGCTGACGAATGTAATTTGAGTCACCCACTTGCTTTGCTTATAGCCCAGTTTAATTGGGGATGCTAGACGCATAGGCGCACCATTATCAACTGATAATGGTTGTCCATTCTTTTGATAAGCCATCAGGGTTTGCGGATGTACAGCAGAGGCAATATCCCAGCTTTCATAGTAGCCATCAGCAGACTTAAAGTAGACATAACGGACGTTTGACTTAGGCTGTACCAGCGCTACCAAGTCTCGCAATCGCACACCTCCCCATTGAACGATCGCAGCCCAGCCTTCAACACAGACATGGCGAATTACCATTGAAGTTAAGGGAAGTTTTTCAATATCCCCCATACTCAATTGCATCGGGTTACTAACCTCACCATCAATCTTCAGGCGAAACTGCGCCGGATCAATTTGCGGTGTGAAGTCAAAGGAATTGATTAGCAATTTGTCTGCTTCTATGGCACTAACAGGAAATTCTGGAACTGGTTTCTGACTTAACAGGAGTGCTTCAAGACGTTGGTTTAGTGGCTCAGATATTTGCCGCAGATTATCTGAGAACAAATTTGTCCCACAGCCACCTAAAAGAAAGCCTACACCTGAAAGTCCAGATAGTTGCAGTAACTGGCGACGGGATAAGGTGCGTTTGGGAAGAATCAGACTCATATTACCTCTACAGGAACATAGACTTAACTAGACGGATGCTTCCTACCTTCAGGGCAAGTAAGGAATGAGCAATTGTAAACAGTATGACTGTGGGAACAGTTATAAAGTGAACAGTGCGTAGAGTTTGCCAACTACCAAACAGCCCCGAAAGCCAATGCAGTTGGGCAGGTTTGTACATCACCAGACCACTCAAGATTGCCAGCAGTAGCACTGGAATGATAGCAGTATAAACTAGCCGATGCCATGCGTAATTTTTGCGCTTTGGGTTCTGGCTGACTTGCAATGCTTTTAAGTCACCGCCATCGGCAAAGCGACGCTGCCAACGCCGAGTTACAAAGATATAAAGCCCATACCAAAGTAAATTTAGTGAAAACAGCCACATAGCAGCAAAATGCCAGTGTCTGCCACCGCCTAGCCAACCTCCTAGCAAGATAAAATCAGGAAAATGCCAACCTTCACGCCCGCCAAATACTGGATTAGCATTATATATTTGCAATCCGCTAGTAATCATCAACATGAGACTGATGATATTGATCCAGTGAAAGGTCTTTGATAGAAAAGTCTGACTTGGTGTTGAGCGGGATTTACGTTTAGATGAGGTCATACCAATTTTGGATTTTGAATTTTGGATCTTAGATTTTTAGATTGTTCCCAGTCAGACTTTTGGATTGGGTCTTTTAATCCAAAATCTAAAATTGGCACGCTTATAGCTGTCTCATAGAGGTTGAGTAGGAAAAAACGGAGCCAGCCAAAGTTGTATCTGGACATCCCAACCGAGAAGAATAGCAATTGCTGTCGCTGCGATCGCTACGCCACCTACGCGCTGCAACCCTGCACTATGGACGCGGAGATTGAGGATTCGTTGGCTGAATACTCGCCCACCGTAGGCGATCGCTAATAAAGGTAAACCTGCTCCGATTCCATAAACAACCAGTAGCCAAAATGCACCTGCGACTTGATGATTAACTGCCGCTAGGACTAAAATTCCTCCCAAAACCGGCCCAGCACAGGGAGTCCACAAAAGCCCCAACTGAGTCCCTAGCCAAAACTCTCCCATGAGTCCAATTCTTGGAGGTTTTTGAGCCAAATTGCCGACTGGAATATAAGTAAATATTCGGTAACTCCAGGTGGGGAAAATTGCAATTAATCCCAAAAATAAAAGAAGTGCGATCGCGCCACTCCTTAATAAATTAGCCAAACCCGTAAACCAGGCTGATGTTACACCGAGTAAGCTACCTGCCAGGGCAAAACCAGCGATTAATCCCCCTACCAGTGCTATCGGCCCGTAAGTATGCGATTGGAGCGAGCGCCCTAGTAGCACAGGCAAAATCGGTAAAACACAGGGTGAAAGGATGTTCAAAACTCCTCCCAATAAAGCCAGACTAATTGATAAAGTAGAAGTCGTCATAATTCCTTCTACCCCAATAGCTGGCGGATAGTTTGCTCTATTTTTTCGTATGCCCCTTCACCAATATGGTCATATTGTAGTAAACCCTGGCGATCGGCTAAAAATATATGGGGCCAATACTGATTTTCGTAAGCGTTCCAAGTTTTATATTCGTTATCAACCGGAACCGGATAAGTAATCTTGTGTTGTTGTAACGCCTTTTTTATATTGTTCGGATCTCGCTCGAAAGCAAACTCTGGTGTATGGATACCAATCACCTTGAGTCCCTGCGACTCATACTGGCGATGCCATTTAGTGATGTAGGGCAGAGTACGCTGACAGTTAATACAAGCAAAAGTCCAAAACTGTATTAAGATAACACTGCCTTTGAGGTTAGCGATCACTAAAGGACTAGAATTAAGCCACTGACTGATACCCTGAAACTCTGGTAAACTCTTACCTGCCGGAGTTTTCACAATAGTTTCTAGGTCTTGCGTATTGTTACTTTTTGTAGGAGAAATAGAAGGGGCATTCACTTTTCTAAAGCTGGAAAATGTTGTAGCTGCACCGATTCCGACAACCCCTAAGCCAAGATAAAAAAGTAACTGACGGCGGTAAAGTAGGTTGTGATTCATCAGAATTTCTCCTGTTGAGGTAAAAGCACCAAAGTATAGGGATTGGCTCAAAATTTTCTTGGTAAGCAGCTCCTAATCTTAGTAAAAGAAAAGTAAGATGCAAGGCTGTGGCTAGGGCTTGGTGGAAGCCGGGGATTGCTTCATAACATCACCAGCTTTATCTTTACCCATTGCATCTTTACCCATAGCACCGCCAGCTTTATCTTGACCCATTGCATCTTTGCCCATAGCACCGCCAGCTTTATCTTTGCTCATCGGATCACCAGCTTTGTCTTTACCCATTGCATCTTTACCCATAGCACCGCCAGCTTTATCTTTGCTCATCGCATCGCCAGCTTTGTCTTTACCCATTGCATCTTTGCCCATAGCATCGCCAGCTTTATCTTTACTCATTGCAGGAGAGGCTTCAGGGGCAATTTGATTGTTGCTTGCAGGACTGCTAGAGCAAGCACTGAGACTCGCGGTTAGGCTTAAACCAGCAATTAAACAAAGTATTTTCCAGTTCATAGTCTTCTTTCGTCCTTTGGATAGTTCTTTTTGTATTGATTGATTCAGAGGAAATTAAGCTAAAAGCGGATTCATAAAAGCTATTGAGATAAAGAAGATGCCTTCTTGTAGAGGATTTCATCAGACATTTGCTACTGATGTTTGATTTATCCCGAACATCTAAAGTATCTCTATAACGGCTGAGAGCTTATTGAAACTAAGCCATAATTTTCATAAATTTATCCCTTGAGAAAATTTAGTTAATTCTCAGCATTTTCTCAGGTATTCATGGTAGCTCAAAGCCAGAATCTAATTTAGGTATTATTTCAGCAAAATCTCATACTGAAGAATGTAGAGACGTAGCACTGCTACGTCTCACAAGGGTTCTGGATAACGCACATTTAATTTCTGGAAATGTTTAATCCTAAGAGTTTCAGAACAAACCTATCTCTGGCTGGCTATCCTGAACTTTGGAACATCCAAAAAATTGGTGCTTAAGACTTGATATGCCAAGCTACGCAACCCAATTTTCTTGTGTAATATTTTGTTAGTGAAGATATCTGTGCTTAGATGATCCTGATACTAATATCTATGGGCAATAGAGGAACAAAACGACTTTTAGAATATTTATGCAAATCTGACCATCACACCAGCACTAACTAGCGATTAGGGTGGGTAAATGGTGCCCACCCTAAGATACTAACTTGCTACTGCTTCAGCAGGGGCTGTTTCAACAGCAGTTATAGGTAAATAAACACTAACTTTTTTACGGGTTTTGCCCTTTCTCTCAAACATTACAACACCGTCGATTAAGGCAAACAGAGTGTCATCGCTACCAATACCGACGTTGTTACCAGGGTGAAATTTGGTACCGCGCTGACGCACGAGAATGTTTCCTGCACGCACAACTTGACCGCCATAACGCTTGACACCCAGACGTTGGGCGTTAGAATCACGACCATTGCGTGTACTACCTGTTCCTTTCTTATGAGCCATGATTTCCTCTTATGTATCTACTTATTTTTATTATTCAGCAGCGGTTTCAACTTCTTCGGCAGGAGTCTCATCTAAAACGGGGGTTTCCTTCTCCGCTTCTCCTTGAGCAACAAATACTTCACCGTTAAGGGTGATGGAGTCAATCATAAGTCTGGTAATTTCCTGACGATGCCCCCGTTTTTTACGGGTTTTCTTTTTCGGCTTCATCTTGTATACCAAGACTTTACGACCTCTGTAATGTCGCATTACAGTCCCTTCTACAGTTGCACCTGTCACTAGTGGTTGTCCAATACTGACTGCGCCATCGTGCTGCACAAGTAATACGGAGTCTATTGTAACTTTTTCATCTGGTTCGGTAGGAAGCAGTTCAATGTCATAAAACCGCCCTGGCTCTACTCGTATTTGTTTGCCGCCAGTTTCAATAATCGCGTAGGTCATGGAATTGTCCTTGAGGTTGCCGTACAGGTAGCTGGTTTTTATCTCCTGTAGAGAGGTTTTTGCCAGCTTTTGTAATATGTCTACCTGATCCGAGCAGGAATTAGACAGACAATCTAATATACTATTTTATTCACAGGTGCTAAGTCAAGCTTCCATTTGCCAAAATTCGTGATGGCGATCGCTTACCCAAAAATCAGAATTAATACTTTGTATTTAAAAACTGCTTCCATCTGAGGAATGATTTTTACAAACTAGTAGAAATATTTTAGACTCAAACTTATAGTTTCTTGTCAAAATTCACACATTTATCTTATTTGTTTTAAAATTAAACCTACACACTTAAATCTAATAGTTTTTTACAGAATTTAGTGAACCGAAAAAATCAAATTCATACATTCAAACCTGATATTTAAAACAGGAGATGGACTTGTCATGACACAGCAAAATGCTACCCGACTTTTTCAAGCCGTAAAAAAAGATCAAGCATTGCAGCAAAAGCTTAAAGCAACAGCTGATCCACAAGCTTTTATCAAGATTGCTAAAGAGCGTGGTTATGACTTCACAACTGATGAACTGGAAAATGAAATCAACAAGTTATCAGAAGAAGATTTAGCCGCCATTGTCAATCCAGGATGGGGAACTAGACGGCACCTTAATCCCAGATAATTCCTATTCTAGAAAACTGAAAGTATAGGAAAAACTGAATTGACAAGTTTTGTTCCTAAAGGGGATACTGTTGCATCATCTCCTTTAGGGGCATTTCTGTGAAACGCAAGGCTAAGATCCCCGACTTCTCCAAGAAGTCGGGGATCTCGTTGTTCACGAATCATTAAGTAGGGGTATTATGTACCCATCCTTGGTTGTCTTTCTGCTGTGGGAGTATCTATGCAATGTCTAAAGAGAGTTAAAAATCCTTTCTCTACTCCCCACCTGCCTAACTCGTGAGTTAGGATGGCTATATTTTAATCAGGTGATATGGAAAGAATAGAAGTTGAGCAAAGAACTATTTTAATTGGTTTGGCAGGTAGCCACGGCTATGGTTTAAATCGTCCTGATTCAGACTTTGATTATCGGGGAGTATTTATCGCACCCAAAAGGTACTACTTGGGATTTGATCGTATAGAACAAAAAGATACTGGTTGGGATGAACCAGGAATATTTTCATTCCTGGATGGCAATAAAGACACAGTTATATATGAATTAAGAAAAATCCTCCTATTATTAGCGGGCGCGAATCCTAATGTTTTAGAATTGCTCTGGTTAAATAACTATCCTTTTGTAAGCGCAATCGGACAGCATTTAATTAATCATAAGCAGCTATTTTTGAGCAAGAAGGTAAAACATACTTACACTGGTTATGCCTTTGCTCAAATCAAAAAGATGGAAACTCATCGTAAATGGTTGTTAAAGCCACCACAAAAAAAGCCAATACCATCTGATTTTGCCATAGAAGACGAAGCCCCCCTCAGCAAAGATGAGCTAAATGCTTTTCTGGAGTATCTTTATAACTTAATTAGAGGACGGATTGAGTTTTTGGAAGAAGCGGAACACTTATACAAATTGCTGACGGCAGATATTGATTTTAAAGGAGTGTTAAAACAATATACTTTAGCCGATGAAACTTTAGAATATACTCAAAATTTAACCAATAGCCGTAAAGATTTTATCCACCTGCTTCAAAAAAGCCAAAATTATCAAATAGCTTTAAGAGAATGGAAGGCTTATTTATCTTGGCAGGAAAATAGAAATCCGGCTAGAGCAGAAATGGAAAGAAAGTCGGGTTTTGACCTCAAACATGGGATGCACTGCATTAGATTATTACGCAGTGGAGTAGAAATATTGCGTCAAGGTGAAGTGATTGTAGATAGAAGAATAGCTGGTGATGTTGAAGATTTAAGAGCTATTTTGAAAGGTGAGTATTCTTATGAGCAACTGATGAAAATGGCAGAAGATTTAGTCACTGAAATGGAGGTTGTTTATGAACAATCTACCCTCCCTCACAAACCTGATTTAGAGGAAATTAATAAGTTGTGTATGGAATTGGTAGAGATGCAGAATTGGTGATTGGGAATTGTTAATTAAGATTTCTTTTACATTCCCTATTCCCTATTCCCCATCCCCCATTAAATACTGTACATTAAATCAGCAAACCCATAGAGGCTGATGATCAGCAATAACGATGCTGTTAGTTGGGTAATTCGCGCCTGCGGTGAGGGCGCGATCGCTTCCCGCACTAAAATAGAAATAGATGCCCCAATTATTAAGCTCAAGCATAAAATTAAATATGGTCTATCGCGAAAAAAACTGTCTATTGCCAGCATCGCGATCGCTAATAAGAGCATCAATAATTCTATAAACCTGGGCGGATCGTATCGGCTAGATAGAATAAAGCTGTCGAACCAAAAAGACCAAAATCTCATAGTCAGTGTTGAATGTTGAGTGAGGAATTAAAGTTGTCAGTTGTGAGTTATATACTCAGTAAGCTAAACCACATCTAGTTTGCATATCTAAAATTTATATAACTCTTGTGGGGTAGGTATCTTGCCCGCCGTAATTATGCAATTTAAATGTGGAACAGCTTACTAAGTGCTGAGTGAGGAATTAAAGTTGTGAGATATGAAGCAGCTTTCCCTTAACTCTTCACTGGAGGCGGAGCGTTTCCGGCTCCGCTTCTAACTTTTAACCCCTAGCACCTAACTTTTGACCTGTGCCGTTTTTTTGTGCAGTATCACTTTCTGGTAGTTCGATGCCAAAGACGCGGCTAAAAACTTTGGCGACTTTATAGCCAGAATCAATCGATTCTAAGGGGTCTTTCCGCAGCCTGTGACGCAAGCATAGCGTAATTACACGGCAGATATCATCAACTGTAACTTCAGTGCGTCCTTCATAAGCTGTTAAGGCTTTGGCGGCGCGGTTACTAACAATGTCACCCCGCAAACCATCTACATCCAATTCAGAACAGACTTCAGAAATTTTTACCCGCAGTTCATAGTCAAGTTTCACTTCTGGCAAAAGCTGTTGAGCATTGACAATTTGCTCTTGCAATGCTTCTTGTTGGGGTTTGTAATTTTCGAGAAATACTAGAGGATTTTGGTCAAAATCCGCCCGTTGTTCCACGATTTGTACCCGCAAGGCTGGTTCTTTGACCGTGTGAATTTCTGCGTGCATCCCAAAGCGATCGAGGAGTTGCGGGCGTAGTTCGCCTTCTTCAGGGTTTCCAGAACCTACAAGAACAAAACGCGCTGGGTGACGGATTGAAATACCTTCCCGTTCTACAGTGTTCCATCCACTCGCGGCGGAGTCTAGTAGTACATCTACGAGGTGGTCATCTAGTAAGTTGACTTCATCCACATAAAGAATGCCACGGTTAGCCTTTGCCAGCAGTCCCGGTTCAAAGGCTTTGACACCTTCAGATAAAGCTTTCTCAATGTCGATTGTGCCACAAACTCGGTCTTCTGTAGCTCCTAGCGGCAGGTCTACCATTTGGACTTTTTTATGAGCTACAGGAATTTCCGCCCCTTGTTCTAAGAGTTGGCGGACTTCATCGCTCATCAAGTCAGGGTCGCTAGGATCGCTACTGAAAGGGTCATTGGCAACCACAGAAATTTCTGGCAGCAGATCCGCCAGCGCCCGGATAGTTGTGGATTTACCGGTACCGCGATCGCCCATGATCATTACACCACCAATTTTGGGGTCAATCACGTTCAATAGGAGCGCCAGTTTCATTTCTTCCTGGCCCACAATTGCCGTAAAAGGAAATACCACGCGACGCGCACTTGCCGTGGATTGAGCAGTTGGACTCACTAAATTACCTTAACAATATTTTTCTTATTACAGTTCTCTATTGTTACACAGTTGGGGTGTGGGGGAGTGTGAAGATCAGGGGGCAGGGGGAAGGGGAAGGTAAAGGAGAAAATTTTACCTTGTGCCCCTTCCTTGTCTCTTCCCTCATGCCCAATGCCCCATACCCTATTCCTCATACCAATATCTATTGGGCACAAATGCTTACTAGCTGCGTCTAACTATTTTAATATTGTCTGCTTTAGTTTTTCTGGTGCAAAAGTTCTATAAGCAGGGAACGAACAACTACCAACTCATCAATCCTGTACTAAGCATAAATACTTGTAGACTATATGGTTAGTAGATTCAATCGTAAAAACGAGCAATGGCGTGTGTGGGTAGCTAATGCATCATTCAAATTTATGAAATCACCTTTTATTATTCAAAGTTGGCGGCGACTACTTAAATATCTTTTTCCGATTCTCATTTTAATATCCTTTGTTACGGTATTACTGGTAGATAGTTTTACTCCTGCGATCGCACAGTTACCCCGTCAAGAAATTCGCGGGGTTTGGATGACCACCAATGATTTTGACACCCTCAAAAATCGGGAGAAAGTGCAAGATGCTGTGAGTCAATTACGACGGCTGAACTTCAACACAATCTATCCTGTAGTGTGGAATTCTGGTTATGTAATGTATCCCAGTGCGATCGCACAACGTGCAGGTATTCAACCTTTTATCTACAAAGGTTCAGATGGACATGATATTCTTGCAGATTTAATTAACCAAGCTCATCGCAAAGGATTGCTAGTAATTCCCTGGTTTGAGTTTGGTTTCATGGCTCCTCCAACGTCAGAACTAGCACTGAATTATCCTGATTGGTTCACACAAAAGCGGGATGGTAGCCAAACTTCCATCAGTGCAGCTGGTGAGGTGATGTGGCTTAATCCGTTCCTTCCACAAGTGCAACAATTCATCACCAATCTAGTGCTGGAAACTATCACTCAATATGATGCTGATGGTATTCAGTTTGACGATCATACGAGTTTGCCCTATGAATTTGGCTACGACCAATATACAGTTGCTTTGTACACTAAAGAAACCAAGAATGCTCCCCCAAAAAATTCCCAAGATGCGGCATGGGTAAAGTGGCGGGCAGATAAAATTACGGCATTCATGGTACAACTTAACCAAGCCGTGAAGCAGAGAAAACCCCAGGCGATTTTCTCTGTTTCTCCTAATTACTATGATTTTGCTTACAAGTTTCACCTGCAAGATTGGCTGAGTTGGATACGACAAAATATTGTGGACGAGTTAATTGTGCAAGTTTATCGTCCAAATCTACAAAGTTTTGTGGCTAATATTTCTCGCCAAGAAATTCAAGAAGCACAAAAAATAATTCCAACTGGAATTGGGATTATGACTGGGTTACGAAATAATCCAGTTCCCATGCAGCAAATTAAGTCTCAGGTGCGGGCTGCTCAAGAACGCGGTCTAGGCGTAACTTTCTTTTATTATGAAAGTCTTTGGAACGATGCTCTAGAACCCTTAAAGGAGCGACAAGTTGGATTTGGAAGTCTTTTTCCATCTCCTGCACTCCGCGCCAGAGTTGAATAACTTTCTGTTGAAGATTACGTTAATGGACTAGAAATTAACGTTTTTTCGTCTAATGGTAGTGCGATGTCGCCCTTCCGTTCTGAAAGGCTTAGATTCCTAGCTTCTGCAAAGAAGCTAGGAATCTTGTTAGATAAAGCCCAAAATAGCTCTAATTGTAGTTTCAAAGGTGCGATCGAATTCTTCTTGCAGTTGAAATAACTCTTGCTCTAGATTGTAGTTAAACTCTAAAACATTTTCTCGGAAACGTTTACCCCGTTGTGCTTGCTGGGCGGCTGATAGTAAATTTCCAAATGCTATAATTTTATTCCAAAGATTTCCATATCGTTTCATTTAAATTAACCCACGCAGGTGGGTTTTGTTTGTATAGCCGAGATTTCTAATCGCCTAGTTTAATTTTTTGCTGTTTGATCCATCCACCTAAATCGATGCCAATATCATTTAAAAGCTTTTGGGCATATTCATAACGCTCTGTCTTAATTAAGTTAAACTCTAAAAGTAACCGAGTTTGATAACGTAAAATATCTAGCTTGCTATTTAAGTCTTCTAATTGAGCTAATTTTTGCCTTGCATACCGTGCTATAATTAAACCATCCAATAGGTCATATAATTCTGTAATTATCCGATTTCCTAACAAAAATTTATGATCTCTAGGAAGCCGATTTAAAATTGGCACATACCACTTGATTAAATCGTAAGTTTTTTGTATTATCGGTAAATCACTCATCCATACAAAATTAAATTAAAAAAATGATCGCGCAGAGCGCGAGACATTAAGAAGGGTAAAGAAATAAAGAGCAGAGGGCTAAAGGGCAAAAGTATAAAGGGCTACTAAGTCCTGCCACGAACCAACACAACCCGAAAACCCACGCCGGAGTTACGACCGTCACGCGCGTCATAGCCGCGACACGCCGAGCGGGCATTCCTGGGAGCGCTGGCCCACGAACCACCACGCAGCAGCCGATTATTTTGATTATCATTATCAACTAACCAAGCGCTTCCGTCTTTTGGCGCTCCGTTATAGTTTTCGTGCCACCCATCCTGACACCATTCCCAAATATTACCATGCATATCAAATAAACCAAAGGGGTTTGCAGGAAATTTTCCCACATCTGTTGTTTGATTACGATATTCACCCTTTGGCCCCTGAGCATAATTACCTGGGTATACTGTTCCGTTATAATCCCAGTCTGTCCCCTGGTAATTCGCTAAATCCGTTGTAATCGTTTCGCCAAAATAAAACGGCGTAGTCGTTCCCGTACGACAAGCATATTCCCATTCTGCCTCACTGGGTAAACGATAGGTTTTCTCAGTCTTTTTAGATAGCCGAGCGCAAAACTCAATTGCATCATCCCAAGAAACCTGTTCAACAGGTCTATTAGCACCTTTAAAATTGGATGGTTCGGGATTTAAATCAATATTAACCTTGGGTAAGGCAGCAACGGCTTTCCATTGGCTTTGAGTTACTGTAAATTTCCCCATGAAAAAGGGTTGAATGGTAACTTGGTGTTGCGGACTTTCCCAACTAACTCTTTCTGGCTCACTTTCTGGCGAACCCATAAGAAATTTACCACCGGGAATTGCAACCATTTCCAGAACTACACCATTACCCAGGTTTTCTGTAAAAAACTCAGCGCGTCCACGGCTACGGTTAATTTCATAGGTTTTTTTCCCCATACCCAAAAATCCTGCTGATTTGGGGGTTAAGGTGGCGGTGTCAAACTCAAACGGCCGAGTTTGAATACCTGGGGAAGATGATTCCCTTTTTAGTCGTTCTTGTAATTCTGCTTCCCGTCTTTTATTTTCGGCTGTTTCTTGTTCTAGGCGTAATTTTTCTGCTTGCTGTCTTTTATTTTCGGCTCTTTCTTGCTCTAGGTATTCTTGGCGTAATCTTTCTGCTTGTTGTTGCAGAATTTCTGCTTGTCGTTTTTGATACTCTATTGCTTGTTCTTTTTTTAAGCGAACTACATCTTCATCTTTAAGCAGATAGTATTTCTGGAATGTCTCTAATTGAGCTTCAGCTTTTTCATCCAATGGATGTCCCTGTTCATCTACAAACCTTGTCAAGTATTGCTTGTATTTATCTAGATTTTTCTTATATATACCATAAGGTTCTAATGCTTTCTCTCGAACTGCACTAGCTTCTTGATCTGTTAATTTTAACTTTTCTTGTAAATCTTTTAATATGTCAGATTCCACCAGAGAAATCTCGCCATCAGACGCAAATCCTTCAGCCTTAGAACGATACTCAGCTATTGCAGCTTCCCTGCTTACTCGTTTTTGTTCACGCTCCTTAATTAGTTGTTCAGCCGCAAACTTAATTCCCTGAGCTACATTCGTGAATGCATCGTCTTGATTACTCCAAGATTTAATAGGTAGGGCATTTCTGGGCAGAGCTTGTAATTTAGCAAATGGCGCATCTTGCCAAAAAACGTTTCGCAGAATAATTGGAATGACACAAGCCTCTCCATTTACGTGGCGTTCTATTGCTTTAGTAACTTCAACATCCCAGCAGTATTTAGAAAATATAAAGTCTGAACTGACTAGTAATAAAATGATATCGGCTGTATTTAAATTTTCATTAATCTGCTGATCCCATTCTTTTCCAGGTGGTATCTTGCGATCGTGCCAAGTTGAAGTTATACCTTGCCGTTCCAACATAGTCAGGTGTTTAGCCAGTTCATCCTTTAGGGGTTCGTCGTTGTGAGAGTAGGAACAAAACACCTTGAGTGGTTCTAACGAAACATCTGCCATCTTGCGTCTTCAGGAGTAGTATAAATTACGCTTTTCACAAATTATAGTATTTTTGCCTGATTTCCTTGATAAACTAACTGCGATCGCCAGTGCAACTCCTCATCTCATCGTCTAAAGCCGGAGATATGATACTGCGATCGCTGCATAAATATCTGAAGCTGGGAATATAAAATTGCGATCGCTGGCTAAGGCTGGAAGCAGGTTTAAAATGTATGGTGTCACTTAAAAGAGATTTATGACTCTAACCCTGAACTTGCCACCAGAATTAGAACAATATCTTGCACAACAAGCTAAACAGCAAGGGATTTCTGTGGAAACATATACTTTGCAGATTTTGCAAGAATATATTCTGCCAAAAGAGAAACAGTCTAAATGGGACAACTCAAAAATCTATTGATTGTCCACATCTGCAAATATAGATTTTAAATCCCGATAACCGCTAACTACTCACACAATCACAACACTATCTTCAAAAACTCGATAAAAAATAATGTAGCTATCTAAAGGTATGCCTCTAATGCTTGGATCAAACTTGGCATAACTTCGCCCTATATTTGGAAATTGGGCTATGTTTTGGCAATAAAATATTCCATTATTCTTGAATCTCACGCGCTTTGCATAATTTATCTGATAGTCGCGCCATCACAACTTCAACAGTTATTACATCTCCACGTTCAATAGAAGCAAGCCCAACAGCTATTTTTTTCTGGGTTTCTTCTTCCCATTCCTGATAACCCTTCTCCCATTCTTCCAGCAGTTTCAATGCTTTAGCAATCACATCTTCAGCGTTTTCATATCTACCTGTAGCAATTCGAGTTTGTATAAATTGCTCGTATTCCGCTTTAAGCTGGATGTTCATAATTTTTTTGAAATTAGCCCTAAAATAGCTTGATGGAAATAGTAAAACCCAACATCATATTAGGTTAACGTTGGGTTTCACAGAATTTAACTACCTTGATTAGGCGGTATTTCTTCAGGTGGTGTTTCTGCTGGGGGAGCAAGTACTGCATCCGGCGCAATTTCTTCTACGGGAATCGGTTGCTTCTCCTCAATTTCAAAATCTGGTTGTGCTGCTTCCACCAATTCAGGAGATGGAGGATGTGGTGGAATCGCTTCCGGTACAGTTTCGGTTTTGGCTTCAGTGTCAGTAGTAACTGTCTCCTCTTCTGGTGGTTCTGGTATGACAATAGTTTTGTCAATAATTTCAACAGCAGGTTTCTCTGATAGTACAGAGGTAATATCTTCAGGTTTGGGGATTGTGGGTGTCTTTTTGCTCACAGTCTGCTGCACCTTGTCTTTCGCGCCACTGAAGGTACTACCCAGACCTTTTTGTAACTGGCCGAGCTTTTCCTGAAGGGAAAACTTATTCACCTGTTCCTGAATACCAGTTTTCACCGTCTCAGGACTGGGTACTTGGGTTTGTTGTGCCTGTGGGGTCAGTTGGCGACGTAATGATAGAGTTTGCCAGCCAAACCAGACCAAAAGAGCCACACTAGCCACATGACCCAGCAACAAACCCCCAGTAATGCGTGGTGCAAACACCCATAAGACTAAGGCATAGAATAGTCCTACGCCACTCCAGATAAAGTCATTCTTGCGGTGGATTTCTGGAAAAAAGAAAGCTGATATGTAAATGGCTAAACTACCAAAACCAACCACCAAAGCTAGGATATATGCCAGCATTATTTGGTTACTCCTTTGATTAGGGATTGGGGACTGGGTATTGGGGACTGGTGATTGGGTATTAGGTATTAAGAAGAAAAACTAATTCAGTAAATTAAATTCCTTCCTAGTCCCTAGTCCCTAGTCCCCAATCCCTAGTCCCTAAACTAACAATTTTGCAAATTTTGTCAGTCAATTGTTGATTTAGATACAATTTAAAATTAATTAGCCATGTTAGTTGTGGATTTTTGCCCTTTATTCAAGTCTTAAGGTCTTCTTTAGGGGAGAACGGAAAATATCGGACTACCCTTATAGGTAAAGGATCTGCAAGAGTTAGCCAGAAATTTTTTATGACACTACAAAGCTTTGGTGTGATTGGATTAGCCGTTATGGGTGAGAACATCGCTCTCAACGTGGAGCGCAATGGCTTCCCAATTGCAGTTTACAACCGCTCCCGCGAAAAAACGGATGCGTTTATGGCGCAGCGTGCTACAGGACGGAACGTCAAAGCCGCCTTTACTCTAGAAGAATTCGTTGCCTTATTGGAACGTCCCCGCAAAATCCTAGTAATGGTGCAAGCTGGTAAGCCAGTGGATGCGGTGATTGCTCAACTCAAACCCTTGTTAGAGGAAGGCGATATCATTATCGACGGTGGCAACTCTTGGTTTGAAGATACGGAACGACGCACTCAGGAATTAGAACCCGCAGGGCTTCGGTATCTTGGTATGGGTGTCAGTGGCGGTGAAGAAGGGGCACTAAATGGCCCATCTCTGATGCCTGGAGGTACAACAAGCTCTTACGAGTTTCTATCACCAATTTTCAACAAAATTGCTGCCCAAGTCGATGATGGCCCTTGTGTAACCTACATTGGCCCTGGTGGTTCTGGTCACTATGTCAAAATGGTACACAACGGCATTGAGTATGGCGATATGCAGCTAATTGCTGAAGCCTACGACTTGCTGAAAAATGTTGCTGGATTAGACCATAATCAGCTACATGAGGTGTTTGCTGAATGGAATACCACCGATGAACTCGATTCATTTTTGATTGAGATTACAAAAAATATCTTCCCATATATTGATCCAGAAACAAATAAACCCCTGGTGGATTTGATTGTTGATGCAGCAGGTCAAAAGGGAACTGGACGCTGGACTGTGCAAACTGCGTTGGAATTGGGAGTTGCTATTCCTACAATTACAGCAGCAGTTAATGCCCGGATTATATCTTCGATTAAAGATGAGCGGGTTGCGGCATCTAAAGTCCTCACAGGCCCCAGTGGGAAGTATGACGGGCAAACCAAGGACTTTATCAATAAAGTTCGTGATGCTCTCTATTGCTCAAAAATCTGTTCTTATGCTCAAGGGATGGCGTTGCTATCCACAGCTTCAAAAACATATAACTGGAATTTGGATCTGGGCGAAATGGCGCGGATTTGGAAAGGTGGTTGTATTATTCGCGCTCGCTTTTTGAATAAGATTAAGAAGGCTTTTAGCGAAAATCCAGCTTTGCCTAACTTGCTGTTAGCTCCCGAATTTAAGCAGACAATTCTCGACAGACAGACAGCTTGGCGGGAAGTTATTGCAACAGCAGCAACTCTGGGAATTCCAGTCCCCGCATTTAGCGCATCCTTGGATTATTTTGACAGCTATCGCCGCGATCGCCTACCTCAAAACTTGACTCAAGCACAACGCGATTACTTCGGCGCACATACCTACCTGCGTCTTGACAAGCCCGGAAGTTTCCATACAGAATGGGTACCCATTGCTGAAGCTAAGAAGTAAATTTTCACACACCCACATCAGGATATTGTGAAAAGTTAAAAAGTTTCAGAATACAGTTTTAAGGGTGGCTCTGAGTTTCAGAGTCACTTTCTTTTTCATGAACCACAGAGGCACAGAGAACGCAGAGGAAGATAATAGCAATTATCTACTTTTTATTGATTTTATGGGTTATTATTACCAAGATATTTAGCTTTTAATTCTTCTAATTCTCGATCTATCTCGTTTGTACTTGTAGGTTGAGATGTGGGAGTTGGTGGTTGTATTTTATTTGGCTGAGGTTTGTTACCAACCAAAAATTGGGTTTTAAGTTCCTCTAATTCTAGATCGATTTGACTAGGAGATGGCGATACAAATGTGGCTGGAGAATTAGGTAGTGATTGAGGGATAGATTTTTGCGAGATCGCTGGCGTGGCTGCTACTTGCGACTGGTGATTTAAGTCTTTGAGAACTTCATCCACTGTTTGATAACGCCGAATGGGAATACTTTCTAGCATCTTGTTGATAATCCGACTCAACTCGTTACTAACAGGGGTTTTCAAATATTGCTGCCAAACCCAAGCATCGTTGTGGGTATCATAAGAATCGAAAGGCGATCGCTGAGTTAATAAATTAATACAGGTAGCACCCAAACTGTAAATATCACTGGCAAAAACAGCCCTACCTCTCATTTGCTCAGGGGCAACATATTCTGGGCTACCAATACTAGTACCAGTTTGATTTAAGGCGTTGCCAATGGCAGATTTGGCTGCACCAAAATCTACTAATACTAGTTTGCCATCACCGTTACGTAAAATAATATTTTCTGGCTTAATATCGCGGTGAATTACGTGTCTCGCATGACAAAATTGCAAAACTGACAATAAATCATTTAATAGTTGCCGGATTTGCGTTTCATTAAAAGCACCCAGATGTGCCAATTCCTGGGCTAAGTTTTGCCCGTCGATAAATTCTTGTACAAGATATTGCCGAGCTTCCTGGGTAAAATATGCCAGTAATTCGGGAATTTGAGGATGTTTGCCCAATTCATCTAACCGAACCGCTTCTTGGTTAAATAACTCTACAGCCTTTGCAAGAGTGTTAGTGCCTTGGGATTGGGGATAAAATTGCTTAATTACGCAGCGTGGTTTTGAGGGTTTATCTTCATCCACAGCTAAGAAGGTTTTGCCAAAACCACCTTGTCCGATCGGTTTGATAGCACGGTAACGTTCTTTGAGGAGTAATTTAGAACCGCAAGTCCGGCAAAACTTGACATCAGCAGGATTTTCAGGCTTGGGACAATGGGGATTAAGGCAGTAGCTCATACAGGCGATCGCTCTTATATGTTTCTATTTTCTCCTGTCCCAGGCAAAAGCGGTTTAGATTCGCTAATTATCGAGATAGGTAATTAAACAATTCATCACCCATAATCAAGAACGACACCCAATAGCCCATCGTAGACATCGCTTTGGACTAAACTATAAGCGATCGCTACGACGGGCTACGCCCATACACTGCTAACTACCCCATACTTTCCATAACTGGATGGAAGTAGAAGGCGAACCCCAACACTGTATAAGCAGCTAGTAACAAAGTGCCTTCGAGCCAATTGGATTTACCATCAGAACTAATACTGTTTGCAATCAACACTGATACAACCACAGCTACTAATTCAAAGGGTTTGAAATCCAAATCCATTGGTTGTCCCAATACTCGCCCCGCTATCACCAACACGGGCGCGACAAATAGGGCAATCTGCATACTCGATCCCACAGCTACCGAAAGGGAAAGATCCATCTTATCTTTCATCGCTACGGTGACAGCTGTGGCGTGTTCAGCCGCATTACCGACGATGGGAACCAAAATTACCCCTGTAAACAGCGCCGTCAAGCCTAGCTGAGATGTGGCCACCTCCAGAGAATCTACTAGCATTTCTGACTCAAGTGCCACTAACAAGGTACATACTAGCAGTACACCAACCCACAACATCATATTTGGTTTAGCATGAGGGGTTTCCTCTTCTTCTGTCTCCGCTACACCCACATCATATAAATAGGAGTGGGTTTTCATCGAAAATAGCAGCGTTAAAGCGTAAACCAGGATTAATACGACGGCAACAGCAATAGAAAGATTTTGCAGCGTTTGTTCGTTAATTCCTTGAGAAGTATAATTCATCGCCGTAGGCATCAAAATGGCAATCACTGCCAAATTCATCGAAGCAGCATTCACCCGCGCCACAATTGGCTGAAATGTCTGTTCTTTGTAACGTAGTCCTCCCAAAAGCATGGAAAAACCCATTACCAGCAGTAAGTTGCTGATAATCGATCCCGTGATACTGGCTTTAACTACATCTATTAACCCAGCATTCAGCGCTACTAGGGCGATGATTAGTTCTGTTGCATTGCCAAAGGTGGCGTTTAACAAACCCCCCAATGATGGCCCCACTACCACAGCAATTTCTTCTGTGGCTGTACCCATCCACGCTGCTAAGGGCAGAATCGCTAATCCAGCTGTAATGAAAACTATTAATTCTCCCCACTCCAAAAAGTGGGCTGCAACAGAAACTGGGATAAACAGTAATAAAACGAAAAGAATAATGTTTTTGGTTGACATTTGTTCTCTTGGGTTGAGGGTATCATTCACAGCGAGCAATCCTAAATTTTAAATTTGGAGTGTTGAATTAACAATTACTTTCACTCAGCACTCCGACATGATACTCTCAACCAACCGTAGACCAATTCAGGAATTGTACTGTTTTCAGTTCACTACAGCGTATGTAAAATAAGATTGCGATTTAAGGAGTTTTTGTAATCTTTCGTTGCAAAAGTATGAATTGGAGCCAACATATTACATCAAGAATGGGGTTTAATATATTAAAAGACAATTAAAATTTTAATTGGCGCTCTAACGAGGAAACCCCTAACTGAGTTTTTGTTCAATGGCTAATTACATTTAAGCCTTCAGGGAAAGGGCTGTGCAATAACGCAGATTTGCCACTAGAATGAGGAAGATTTGTCAAAAATTTAGTTAGATTCCATAGTTGTTGTTTATACCGGATTTTGTGTTTAAGCCATTGGAGAAAGGTTTACGCACAACGTTTTCGGTGCAACTGTAAGTTTTTTGTTTTGGATAAATATACATGACTTCTGCTGCTGAAATGCCGGCTAGCTCTGGCTCAACGTTAACATTACATTCAGATCCCAATAACACTAGAGAAACCGATCCCCTGAGAAAGGCTAATGGTGTTTATGTGACGGTGCATGGTCATTTTTACCAGCCACCAAGGGAAAACCCTTATCTGGACGCAATTGAACGCCAACCGAGCGCTGCACCTTTCCATGACTGGAATGAGCGGATTCATTGGGAATGCTATCGCCCGAATGCCTTTGCCAGAGTCTTAAATGACCAAGGTGAAGTGGTGGGGATCGTCAATAATTACGAATATTTTAGTTTTAATATCGGGGCAACGCTGATGTCGTGGCTAGAACGCTACGATGTGGAGGTTTATCAGCGCATTTTAGAGGCAGATACTAAGAGTAGCCAACGCTTGCATGGTCACGGCAATGCGATCGCGCAAGTATACAATCACATCATCATGCCTCTGGCGAATGAACGCGACAAATATACTCAAATTCGCTGGGGTAAAGAAGACTTTCGCTCCCGTTTTGGCCGCGATCCCGAAGGAATGTGGTTAGCGGAAACTGCTGTAGACTATGCAACTTTAGAGGCTCTTGTTGCTGAGGGTATTCGTTTCATTATCCTTGCACCATCCCAAGCACTGCGTTGCCGTCCTCTCCCCACTCAAGATCATCCCCATCCGGAATGGATCGAAGTTGGCGGTAGTCAGATTGATTCTACCCGTCCCTATCGTTGTTATTTGAAGCCCACACTAGATACTTCATCTTCACCTCTAAGTGCAATCGCCACTAGCCCCAAAGACGGTAGTAGAGAAGAATTACCCTACATTGATATCTTCTTCTACGATGGCCCGATATCGCGGGATATGGGTTTTAGTGATGTGGTTTATAATTCCAGTCACTTTGCCGGACGTATAAGCTCGGCAGTGCGTGGGGATCATCGTCCAGCACAGTTAATTTCTGTGGCGACAGATGGGGAAACCTTCGGACATCACAAAAAGGGAACTGAGAAAACTTTAGCCTACGCCTTTACTAAAGAGTTTCCTCAACAAGGTTGGACAGTAACGAACTTCGCCCACTACCTCAGCCTCAATTCTCCCAGTTGGGAAGTGGAATTGAAGTCAGTCACAGCCTGGAGTTGCGCCCACGGTGTCGGCAGATGGGAGGATGACTGTGGTTGCGGTGGTGAAGGCGGTGTCTGGCATCAGAAATGGCGTCGTCCCCTACGGGATGCCCTAAATTGGCTGCGGGATCAGCTAACTGAGGTTTATGAGGAACATGGTAGACAGTTATTTCGCGATCCCTGGCAAACACGGGATGAATATATCCAAGTAATGCGCGATCGCTCTGCTGGCAATGTCAACCGTTTCTTAGCCCGTCATCAAACCCACAAACTAACAGCAGCCGAACAAGTAGACGCTTTGCGCTTATTAGAAATGCAGCGTCACGCTTTATTGATGTTTACTAGTTGCGGTTGGTTTTTTGAAGAAATTTCCCGTCCAGAGGGGACGCAAATTCTTCGCTACGCTGCCCGTGCTTTGGAATTAGCAGGGGAAGTGGCTGGTGTGCAGTTGGAAAAAGGCTTTGTCAAACGTCTTGGTTTAGCCCCCAGTAATGTCGATGAATTCAAACACGGTGCGGAAATTTATCGACAACTCGTGTTAACTGCCCAACTTGGCTTTAAGCAAGTAGCATCCCATTACGCCATCACTTCCCTATTTAACAATCAGAAACCGGCACAGACGCACAATTCTTTGCCTAGAAAAGATGTTGCTGACAAACAATCTCAGCGTTACCACAAAAAAGTTTATTGCTATGCTGCCAATGAGCTAGATTACCAACTGCAACGGATGGGATCGCTCACTCTGGCTGTAGGAAATTTAAAGCTGGTATCAGAAATTACTTGGGAAAGTGAGCATTTGGTATTTGCGGTTCTCCATTTGGGAGGCTGGGATTTCCATTGCTGCATTCAACAATTTACCGGGCGGCGTGACTACAGCCAAATCAAAGAAAAGCTGTTTGGGGCACTAAAACAAGCTAGTGCGGCTCATACTATCTTGGCCATGACACAGCTATTTGGCGAAGAAGCTTTCAGCTTACAAAATCTATTTGCTGAAGAACGCCACCGGATTATGCGGCTGCTTAGTCAGGAAACGCTGACACGTTTAGGACAGTTGTATACTCAAGCCTATCGTGATAATTACGGGGTGCTGATGGCGTTCCATCGAGATGAACTAGCAGTACCACAAGAATTGCAGGTAGCAGCCGATATTGCTTTAGGGCATCGCTGTCTGATGACATTGCGATCGCTTGAGCAAGAGATTGCCGATCCCCAAAAGAGTTGGAGTCACATCTTAGAATTGGAAGCGATCGCTACTGAAGCAAAACATCTGCGTTGTCGGCTGAATATTCCCGACGGTAAGCAGATGTTAGAACAGTTAATTGCGCGATCGCTCTGGCAATTGTTGCACGATGCCAATGGTAGCTTTAATGCAGATATCCAACTGTTGGAGAGATTGATTGATGTCGGGGATCAACTAAATATTGATGTTTCCCTACAGCGATCGCAGGAACTATACTTTAGTTGTCTGCACAGTCAAATAGCGCCGGTGTGTATTACTAGCGTTGGGAATGAAGCAGATAATCAGTGTCTCCAGTTGCTCAAGTTAGGTAAAAAGTTAGCCGTTGATGTTAGCGCGATCTCAAATCAGTTGAGATAGATGTAGGGTAGGACAGTAAAAATTTCACACAGAGAAGGGGAAAATTTTCCCCTTCTCTTTTTAATTTGCTTTATTTAACTTGGGAGCGATCGCAATGGTACGGATAAAGCCATTCACACTTAAAGAGTCCGTGGGTATGTTTCTCAAAAAAGGTTCCTGCGTGGCGGCTACGTGATATATTGATCCCAGCTTTAGTTTTAACCTCATATAGCCAGGGAAAGGCTATTACTAAAACAGTCATGAAGGTGAAGAGGTAAAGAATTGTAGTTTTAATATTGGGGAATCTTCGGGAATTACTATTGTGATTTTGAGGCATAGAAATTAGAAACGAATAGCCCACACTATAATAACCTAAAGCTCAAAATATCGTCGAAAACGTGGATCGATATTATCTGTTTTCTGCTGATTGCAGGTAAGACAGAGGGTTTGTAAATTACTAATATCATTTTGGCCACCACGGCCAAGAGGAATGATATGGTCAATGCTGAGGTGAGTTTCTGTAGTAGTTTTACCGCAGCTTTGGCATTGATATTTGTCACGTTCAAAAACATATTTCTTGACTTCCGGCGGGATACGAATACGGGGAGTTTTGCTCATATTTCTCTCTAGTGATTAAGAAATTCTTCCAAACTAGGTACATCTACCCAACTTGTCTTTGTATGCGATTCATGGGATAAATCCATCAACAATTGAGAATAAATTCCTTCTCGTAGTGATGGGGTAATTTCCTGATTGCGTTCAATTCCTTGCACCCATTCATCTACTACGCGGATAAATGCTGAAATGCGCCCATCAGCATAATTTTTCGGGAAAATTAACCGATTTGGTATTTCTATTTCCGTCAAGGGTTTACCCGTCTGGGAACCCCAAACACGAAAACCGTGGATATAATCTTTTTGATTTTCACTACCTACAATTAATGTACCGCGATCGCCATACACTTCTACCCAATGTGTTCTTGGTGCATGAACAACCGCACTGATAGAAAGTTGGCAAGGTGTACCATTGGCTAATTCCAGCGTTAATATACAGTTGTCATCTGTATTGACTGGCTTCGATTCTCCACTCACAGGGTCAACTCGTGTAGGAATTGCAGTAGTTAAATGGGCGTTTAATCTCCGAACTGGCCCGAATAACCAGTGAATGTAATCGAAGGCGTGGGAACCCAAAGATCCTAATGCACCGCCTCCTTTTTCTTTGTCAGAATACCAATTCCAAGGGCGTGAAGTATCAGCACGAGAAGAACCTAACCAATCAATTTTAATTAAGCGTAACTCACCCACATAATTTTCTGATAGTAATTCAGCAAATAACTGCCATGCTGGGACAAAGCGAAATTCAAAATCTACAGTCGCAATTACGCCTTTTGCTTTCGCTAACTGATAAAGTTCTTTAGCTTCAATTGCATTTAAGGTTGTCGGTTTTTCTAGTAATAAATGTTTTCCAGCTTGTAGTACAGTTTTTGCCATTTCATAATGTAAAAATGGCGGCGTAGAGATACTGACTGCTTGTACTTCTGGTAATGCCACAATATCAGCCAGAGAATCAGAGGAGTGAGGTATATTATGGGATTCTGCAATGGCTTTGGCTTTATTTATATCTCGATGATAAACAGCAACTACCTCGGTTTGAGGATGTGCTTGAAATCCAGGGATGTGAACTTTTTGACCAAATCCAGTGCCTGCGATCGCAATTCCAATCATAATAATTTTTCTTCCTATATTTAAGTGATTTTTATTATCGTAAAACTCTAATTGTTAAAGGGTAACGATAATGCTCGCCCTTATAAGCTTTGACAGAGGCAAAAGTCACTAAAAATAATTGTAATACTAGTTTGAATGAGAATAATGACACCAGTACAATTATCAAGCCGTCTAAAGTGTTTTTTATTTGATTAGATGAACCGTTGTTAGTCACAACTATACTCAAACTAGTTAATAATAAAATTAAGGATACTATTATAACAATCAAGGTATATAGTGTTAAAGAAAATTGAAAATTTAAGGATTCTTTTCCTTGTAAATCAATCCAAGGATATTGGGATTTTTTAAAGCGCCAAATCATCAGGGGAGCTAAAAGATTTAAAGGTAAATATAAAGGAATGCCAAGAAATACTATAAAAACTAATAATATCCATCCTAACAAAGCCGAGAAATGACACAAAACCGCCCATATACGCATTTGTTGTTTAGGTTTTTGTCTCATGGCTTTTTATGTGTAAATGGAATTTTCAGATAATTACCTACTGTAATTATCTATAAAAAAGCCAAAAAAGAGCAAAAACTTAAAAGCTAAGTATTTCTCTTTCATAGTTTTTGGAAGAGGTTCTATCTCCCACACTATACCTTCTTGTGGCAGCAGCGCAACTTCTCAACTAAAGCGATCGCGAAACAAGCAACCAGATTTTGGGATACTCAATAGCAAGGTTAATATAGAACTTACGCAAAAGAGAACCGCTCTATGCTGTAAACTTAATAACACTAACGGATTTTCAATATGCGAGTTCAAATAACTGTAGTTGCGATCGCAGCAATGTTAGTGAGTGGTAAAAATCTAGAGGCCCTTGCAGACTCGCAACCATCCACTCAAGATGGGGCTAGTGGGATTGTCACACCAGAAGCTACGATCCATATAGAGGGAGGATACGCCCAATATGGTGATTATATCGGAGTTAGTTTAGCAGATAACCAAACGCTGGAAATTTCCCAAAAAGTTGTCAAAGATATCCAGATTCGTTTTCTTAATAGCAGAGGTCTGCCAATTAGAGGGCGAACTCAGAAAGATTTTGTCATTGGTTTGCTAAAACTCAAGCCAGGTCAGGTATTCAGTAAAGATTTACTTCAAGCAGACTTGCAACGCTTGAGGAGATTAGAGTCATTCAACCAAGTCAATGTCTACCCTAAAGAAGATGCTTCTAGTGTTAATATCCTTTATGTAATCAAAGAGCGTAGCTTCCCTTCTCTCATCTTTGGAGGCGGTAATAACGATGACGTTGGGCTATACGGTCAGGTTGGTTATAGAGATGAAAACGTTAGCGGAGTGAACGATAGATTAAATACAGTTTTGCAGTTCAGCACTAAAGATGTCCAATTTAATGGTCAATTTACTAGTCGTTATCGTTCTGAAGAACCAAATCGCTTAGGCTATAGCATTAGAGGTTTTCGTAGTAGAAATACATCGGGAACCTTCAACGACGATATCAGATTGGCTGACGGCAGCAAAGTCCGAGAAGGAAGATTTGGTGGTTCTGTAGCACTTTTACGATCTTTTGATGAGTGGGATACATCTGTAGCGCTCAACTATACCAGAATTAGTCTACGCGATGGAGAATATAACGTTGTCCAGGTTGATAGATTGGGGAGTCCTCTATCTGTGAGCGGCACTGGAATTGATGACTTATATACAGTATCATTTGCTGTATCCAGAGATCGACGCGATCGCCGAGACAATCCGACTCAAGGATCAATTCTCACCTTGATTACAGAACAAGCAATACCTATTGGACTAGGGAATATTTTCAGCAACCGCTTGCGGGGAGACTATATTCAGTATTTACCAGTTAGTTGGATAGGTAATGGTAGACCAACTGATAATCCAGAAATGTTGGCGATTAATTTACAAATTGGTACGACGATTGGAGATTTCCCACCCGCCGATGCTTTTAATATTGGTGGGATAGATTCTGTCAGAGGTTACGGTTATGGTAAAGTTGCCAGTGGTCGGAGTTATGGTTTAGCTTCTGTGGAATATCGGTTCCCAATTTTTCAGTCAGTAGGGGGAGTTGTTTTTACTGACTTCGCCTCAGATTTCGGGTCTAGTGATACCGTGTTAGGAGAACCAGGAGTCTTACGAGGCAAACCTGGAAGTGGCTTTGGTTACGGTTTAGGATTGCGCTTGAACTCACCCTTTGGGCTAATTCGAGGCGACTTAGGAATTAGCGACCAAGGAGAAGTTAGATTTGAAGTGACTACTGGTCAGCGATTTTAATCCCATTAGTTTATTAATTGGCGCTTAAAATCACCATGACTTGACGCAAAGCTTTGCTGAGTTCAAGTATTTCATAATTCGTAGCGGATTTAATTTGACAATACGCTGCATTAACAACGCAGAGGCTTGTATTGTGAATGCAGAGGCTTGTATTGTGAATGCAGAGGCTTGTATTGTGAATGCAGAGGCTTGTATTGTGAATGCAGAGGCTTGTATTGTGAATGCAGAGGCTTGTATTGTGAATGCAGAGGCTTGTATTGTGAATGCGGCGGTTTGTTATGTTAATGCGATGGCTTGTTATGTTAATGCGATGGCTTGTATTGTGAATGCAGAGGCTTGTATTCGTAAAGATGCGATAAATTATCACAAAGACGCGATAAATCGCCGTCTCTACAAAAGACTGATTATTGTGGAGACGGCAATTCATCGCGTCTCTTACCTTAACCGAACAATATTGCCAAGCTGAACATGAAAAACTTGCAAGTTGTGGAGAAAGAGTTTTCATCCGTCCCGATTATTGATATCAGCACCTTGGTTTCTAGAAAAGGAAATCTCCATTCCGTTGCATCTCAGATTAGGCAAGCGTGTCGAGAATCTGGATTTTTCTATATTATCGGACATGGTGTAGACGAAAAATTGCAACAACGACTCGAAGAACTCAGCCGCCAGTTTTTCGCGCAGGATTTGGAAACTAAACTTAAAATTCGTATGGCTTTGGCAGGTATTGCATGGCGAGGTTATTTCCCCGTCGGTGGCGAACTAACATCCGGTAAACCCGACTTGAAAGAAGGTATTTACTTTGGCGCTGAACTCCCAGACGAACACCCACAAGTGCAAGCTGGTACTCCCATGCATGGTTCAAACCTCTTCCCCGCCAACATTCCCCAATTTGGCGAAACATTACTTGAATATATAGAGGCGATGACAAACTTGGGACACACTCTCATGACTGGTATAGCCTTGAGTTTGGGATTAGAAGAATCTTACTTTGCTGACCGTTATACTTCAGATCCTTTAGTGTTGTTTCGCATCTTTAACTATCCTCCTAATTTATCACCCTCAGATAGTGATCCGCTCTGGGGTGTTGGCGAACATACAGATTATGGCGTTTTAACCATTCTTAAACAAGACGATTCTGGCGGATTACAGGTTAAATCCAAATCAGGTTGGGTTGCTACGCCTCCCATTCCCGGTTCCTTTGTCTGTAACATCGGCGATATGCTAGATAAAATGACGGCTGGTTTGTATCGTTCTACACCTCATCGTGTACAAAACCAGTCCCAAAATCATCGCCTTTCGTTTCCCTTCTTTTTCGATCCCAATTTTGATGTAGAAGTTAAGGCCATTGAATTAGATAATATAGTGGCGAATGACAATATAAGCGATCGCTGGGATAATGCTAACATCCATGATTTTCGCGGAACTTATGGTGATTATGTGTTGAATAAGGTGTCTAAAGTTTTTCCCGAATTGCGGCGAACAGTCTTATAAGGTTTTAAGCCATTTATTTCTTGCTGAGTCGCCTTTTGGTTAGGTTCCTGTATATCAAATGCGCGAAAGGGTAGGTGTACAAATTTAACAGCCTCAAAAAAGTGCTTCTATCCCAACACCAGCAAGGCTTTCACCCTAATAATCGCCCTATTATCATCCGCGCAATCTCTGAAATGCTTACAAAAATCGGGTTTCAACCTTTAAATTTTCCGGACACTCTTTCCAAACAAATTCTCTAATGCTATGATTGCTCAAGAATCGCGCAACTGCACCTTGAAAACTAAATACAGCTTAGGTTTCAAGCTCCCGCTATTGCAATTCATCAAAATCCCTATTAGGGATTGAAACCCCCTGCCCCTGCTGCTATCGGAACAAATTACAAATTGCAATTCATCAAAATCCCTATTAGGGATTGAAACTCATATTCTCTCTGTTGATCTAGGACTGACATATTGCAATTCATCAAAATCCCTATTAGGGATTGAAACACACGAGCCAGAGGCTTTGGGATGATTTCGGTGTAGATTGCAATTCATCAAAATCCCTATTAGGGATTGAAACAGCGTCGATCGGCTCCTTGGCATCTCTCCCAAACTTCGCATTGCAATTCATCAAAATCCCTATTAGGGATTGAAACATATATAGCGGTTAGTAGCCCACCACCCCCAGAGGCAGCATTGCAATTCATCAAAATCCCTATTAGGGATTGAAACAATTTTTCCGGTTAACCAATCTCTACCCGCTTGAATTGCAATTCATCAAAATCCCTATTAGGGATTGAAACTAGCTCCCTTCTGCTATTGATTTCCCCTTTACCATTGCAATTCATCAAAATCCCTATTAGGGATTGAAACCTAGTTCTAGCTGATAAAGGGATTTACCAGAACCAAATTGAATTGCAATTCATCAAAATCCCTATTAGGGATTGAAACAGGACAAACAACAACCATGTGAAGGTGCAAAGATTGCAATTCATCAAAATCCCTATTAGGGATTGAAACGTAGAGCTAATTTTATGGAGCAGCAAACATTAGCTATTGCAATTCATCAAAATCCCTATTAGGGATTGAAACTTAGAAGGCATGACTTATAATCCAGTTTTGGCGGGAAATTGCAATTCATCAAAATCCCTATTAGGGATTGAAACTTCACAGCTACGCTCCTCTGCGTAGCTGCGGCACTGATAAATTGCAATTCATCAAAATCCCTATTAGGGATTGAAACCATTTTCATTTGTCACCAGTGACCTATAAAAGGCAAATCCCTCTCTAGTGCAGTGTAGAAAGGGATTTATGAGGTATTAATACCCTTGTTTTTTGATTACTAGTTTAAATTATTTGCTTTTTCAACAGCTTCCTTTAACTCTTCAAAAGTAATACTACCGTCTTTGTCTGAATCATAATTTACTAATAATTCCTGGGGACTACTGGTATTTGTTTCTGATGAGATGATTGCACTTAAGCCAGGACTTAAAAAAAGATCGTTAATGGAGACTTTGCCGTCTCGATCACTATCTAAGGTATTAAAAAGAGATTGAAGCTCTTGCTCGGTTGTCATAAGTTTCTATCTGAATTACTTTTTTGATTTAACACTCTCAAAATCTTGACAAAGACGCAAGGACAGTGAGGACAGTCCAGTGTGTGAATGTAGTAAATTGAACACTTAATAGCGTATCTAAGGTTAGCGTTTCGAACGCGATACTTCCAAAATCTCCCTCTATTTCAGTAATTTACTCCCTGATTGTAGCTAATGACCTAGAAACGGCGAATCCCTCTCTAGTGGTGTGTAGAGAGGGATATATATTGAAACCCAGAAGAGTGCCGCAATACTGGGGAGAGAACCAAAAATGTACGAGTCAATGGGTTTATAATTGGAAGCTGTGACTCAGCGAGAAGTTTGATCTAAGGAAGTCCTAGCTCAAATCTTCTTTCAAGGGGAGACGCTAAGGGCGAACGGTGACAACTCATAATTGGAGCGAAGCTACTGGTGGGCAGTTTATTACAAGGAGTCAACCTGTACTTAATTGGTATGATGGGCGTTGGTAAGACGACAATAGGGCCCTTACTAGCAAAGCATCTGGGTTATGGGTTTCTGGATCTTGATGGTGTCATTGCCAAAGCAACAGGTAAATCTATCAATCAGTTATTTGCTGAAGAAGGTGAAGCAGGGTTTCGCCAAATAGAAAGTGATGTACTTTCACAAGTTTGTGCTTTTACAAAATTGACTATAGCGACCGGTGGGGGCATTGTATTACGGCGAGAAAACTGGGGATACTTGCACCACGGTTTGATAGTGTGGATAGATGTGCCAGTTGAACTCATTTATAAGCGTTTAGCTGAGGATACCACCAGACCACTGTTGCAAGATTCTGACCTCAAGGTTAAATTGCGATCGCTCCTCGAACAACGAACACCACTTTACTCTCAAGCCGATTTGCACATCATCGTGCAAGAGGGAGATACGCCTGAAGACATTGCCAAGCGAATACTTGAGGCAATTCCTGGCGTACTCAAACCACAAGCTTCTCATTAAGAAGACTCAAGTTACCAAATTTTGCCCATCCGTAGGATAAATCCGGGTAATTCTGGATTCCCCATAACTGCTTCAGGATTATCCAAAATCTCAACTTCTCGATTAGGACGGTAAATGTAGACTTTTCGATTCTGCCGATCAATTAACCAGCCTAGTGATGTACCGTTATCAATATACTCCTGCATTTTCTCTTGTAATTTGCTCAGGCGATCGCTGGATGAGCGTAACTCAATTACAAAGCTGGGACAAATTGGTGCAAATGAAGCTTTTTGTAAATCTGTTAAGACGTTCCAGCGCTCCAGTTGAATCCAAGAAGCATCAGGGGAACGCATCGCTCCATTAGGTAGTGTAAAACCTGTACTGGAGTCAAAGCCTATGCCAGTGCCATCTTGTTCAGTCCAATTCCCAAGCTGTGCAGCAATGTTAAAGTTACGGTTGCCCGTATCTGAAAAAGCTGGTGGCATGATGATAACTTCCCCATTGGCAGTACGCTCAATTCGCAAATCTCCATTAGCTTGACAAAATTCATAGAACTGCTCATTTGTCATCTGCACAAGCCAGGGGAAATTTACCGTTAGGGGTGTGCTTTCAGTTTGGATTAGCAACGTGGTCATTTTCATTCCCTAGCTTCAGCCGAATGATTTTAATTTTAGAGGTTTGAAGGAGCGATCGCTTGCTTGTTGTGTCGGGTAATCTGGAAATAGTTAACCTGTTTCATCCGTCATATTTATGGGATTGACTCTAAAGCTTGAAATTTTACTCCTCTGTCACCAAAGAATTCAATGGATATTGAAGAGTTTTTCAGTCGTTTAGATACTGGGGAAAAGGATTTTTCAGGAGTCGATCTCAGTGGTGCAGTCCTAAGCGAAGTTGACTTGTCTGGCATTAATCTCAGTGGTGCTGATTTGAGTGGGGCGATCCTCTGTAAAACTAAGTTATGGGGTACTGATTTAAGAGACGCTAATCTGAGCGGTGCTGATTTACGTGGTGCTGATTTGAGAGTTACTCGTATGGAAGGCGTTAATCTTGAAAATGCTAACTTATTGGAAGTTAACTGGCGCGGTGCAGAAAAGTATGGGACTTATTTTTACAATACGGTTATGCCAGATGGTGAACTCCTAACAGAGCCAAACATCTATGGCTGATCAGTACAAAGATACTTGACTTTGGCATCAGAGATTGTGACGAGTTACAAAGTCTTCTACACTGACAGAAATAGGTTTTAACTCTCAACGGCGGCTCCTCATGACGGTCAACGATTCTGAATACATTAGACAAACTGAAGCCACTCGTGTGCGTGTACTAAGCGAAGCACTACCTTATATTCAACAATTTGCCGGTCGCACTGTTGTTGTCAAATATGGTGGTGCAGCGATGAAAGATACCGCACTCAAAGACAAAGTTATCCGCGACATTGTATTTTTATCTTGCGTGGGCTTGCGTCCAATTGTAGTCCACGGCGGTGGCCCAGAAATTAACAGTTGGTTAGATAAGCTGGGAATCGAACCACAATTTAAGAATGGTTTGCGAGTCACTGATGCCGCCACAATGGATGTAGTGGAAATGGTTTTAGTTGGTCGAGTTAATAAAGAAATTGTTGCCCTAATTAACCAAGCTGGTGGATTGGCTGTAGGACTTTGCGGTAAAGACGGTAATCTATTTACAGCCCGTCCCCAAGGTCAAGAAGACATCGGTTTTGTGGGGGAAGTCAGCAATGTTAATATCAAGATTTTAGAAACCCTCGCTAGCAATGGCTATATTCCGGTAGTGTCTAGCGTCGCCGCAGACGAGACAGGGCAAGCTTATAATATTAATGCCGATACTGTAGCTGGAGAAATTGCTGCGGCACTAGGAGCAGAAAAGTTAATTTTACTGACCGACACCAGTGGAATTTTAAAAGATTACAAAGACCAATCTACCTTGATTCCGAAAGTAGATATCCGCGAAGCCCGCGAGTTAATTGTGAATGGGATTGTTACCGGTGGGATGATTCCCAAAGTTAATTGTTGTGTGCGATCGCTTGCTCAAGGAGTCCGTGCTGCACACATCATCGATGGTCGCATTCCCCACGCCCTGTTACTAGAAATCTTTACTGATGTTGGGATTGGGACGATGATTTTGGGTTCGCAATTTACCTCTTGATGCTTATGGGGCATGGGAAAGAAGCAGAGGGGCAGGGTGCAGGGTGTAGAGGGGAAAATTCTTCTCCCTTGCCCCCTACTTCCCTGCCCCCTTGCTCCCCACTCTACCGGGGATAGGTAATAATAACCCGCGATCGCCCACCGCTAAATGGTGTACGTTGCCATGAATTATTTATAATCACCGGATTAACTAAAGTTGAATCTCGAATTGTTGGATTAATCCGGTTGGAATTTCTGACATTTTGCCTTACCTGGGGATAGGAATAATCGGGGTAATTAGTGCGTTGTGGCATTAGCCCCGTTGCTGGGTCTACAGGCATAGGTGTAGGAATCGGACTACCATAAGTAAAGGAACCGACAGCAGGCGATGTCTGCCGACAAGCTGCTCCGCATCCACGCATAACTCCATAAGCGCCATCAACTGCGATCGCACGCTGGGCGGAAGCTGGAGCAATGCTTACACCTATGACTCCTAAAGTCATACCTCCTAGGAGCCAATTCAGTTGCGAATGCTTGATTTTCAACATATTTTGCTCACCTGCATTTGATACCAGAGTTTTTAATCAGAAAATAGTCGCAGCTACTTAGTTAAAATTTTAGAAGTTTATCCACTTTCAGATTGCCAGCCTTTGAAAAGATTCCAAAAAGATTGCTGGCATTGGCAAAATTAAAATAGTGCTAATTTTTGTATAAGACGTGAGTGCAGAAAGTTTAGAAATTGCTAAAACCTTCTACCAGACTGGGAAAATTGCCTTTGAAAATGGGCGATACCGCGAAGCTGTAGAAAATTTAGAAAAGGCCAGCGCCCTTTTAGCTCGTAATTCTCGCTTTGGGGGTGAAGTAGAAATTTGTCTGGTGACAGCTTATGAAGCAGCTGGACGCACGGATGAGGCGATCGCTCTTTGCGAAAGACTCAAACGCCATCCCTATATTGAAATCAGCAAACAAGCACGACAGATGGTTTACATCTTAAAAGCACCAAAGCTGAAAAGACCCAGCGAATGGATGACCGAAATCCCGGATTTGGACACACTACAAGAGAATGAACTCAAAATTTCTATAGCTGCTAAAGCCACTAAATCTTCTGTGCAGCAGAAGCCAAAACCTACAGAGCCAGAATTTGTTGACCTCAGTCAGGTCAATACCAGAGATAATCGCTTTATCTGGGTGGCGCTAATTGCCATTGGTTTAACCATCTCGTACTTGGTTTGGTTGAATTTTTCAGGAACCCCTGGCTGATACTATGTTGACTTTTGGGGAGATTTATGGTTACAACTTCTTCAATTTTCGGAAAGATTTTGTTGTGGTTAATCAGACCATTTAGTTTTGTGTTGACACTGAATGGTCGAAATCGAATGAACCGCGTCTTTCCGATGCGAAATCCTATATTGTGGCTAGTACTGTTAACATCCCTGTTACTGACTGGCTGTGTTAAGTACGATGTAGGGCTTAACTTTGATAATTCAAATAGTGGTGAATTCGTACAGCATATTAAGTTGGGAGAGCGGCTAACCAGCTTTAGTGGCGATTCTGTATACGAATGGTTAAACAGCATAGAACGCCGCGCCCGTCAACTAGAAGGTAAAACGCAGCGAGTTTCCCAAGAAGAAATCATCGTTACAATTCCTTTTAGTAGTGGTAGCGAATTGCAAGAGAAGTTCAACGAATTTTTTAATTCCCGTACAAATCAATCCTCTGAGGCTGTGCAGAGCAAATCTGACTCAGAACTGCCAAAAATTGAATCAAACGTCCTCTTAGAAGAGAACAATTTTTTACTTTTAGTCCGAAATCGGTTGATTTATGATTTGGATTTGCGATCGCTTGCTCTAATTGCCAGCAAAGGTAATGTTCTGGCTAATGCTGGTTCAATTCTTGACTTGGAATTTAGCTTGAAAACTCCTTGGGGAGCCAAAAACATTCAACTAACTGCAACTGCCATTGAGCCGGAAAAAAATGGCAATCAACTGGTCTGGAAACTCCAGCCTGGTCAACTCAACCACATAGAAGCAGTTTTCTGGCTTCCTAGTCCCCTTGGTATTGGTGCATTGTTAATTATCCTGTTTGTCTGGGGAGGATTGTACTTGAGATACAATTTCATGCCAGATCCCAGAACTCAATTGCTTCCCAAAGCAGCAGCTATCCAGGAATAGTAGACATCTATTGAGGGAATTTGGTAAAAGAGGCAGAGGGGCAGGGGGAAGAGTGCAGAGGAGAGGAATTTTCCCTCTGCTCCCTGCCCCCTGCTCCCTTGCTTCTTCTCCATTACCTATTACCCATTCTCTCGTTATTCGCTCCCATACCAACGTTCAGCAAGTGCATTGAGTTGATGAAGCACATCAATGAGTTCCTGACCCCGTTCTGTAAGACCGTAAGTTACTTGGGGTGGAACAGTTGGTTCATATTGGCGATAAATAATCTCTGCTGCCTCAAGCATCCTCAGCCTTTCTGTTAAAACTTTGGTAGAGATGCCCTCGACTAAGTGCTTCAATGCACCAAAGCGAGTCGGCCCACTATTACACAACACCCAAAGTATATACATTGTCCAGGGCCCTGATAGTAAGGACATCAAAATGCTGATTGGGCAAGCATCAGAATTTTTAGAGACAGACATCGATAAATTCGCCAAAATCTTCCAATAGTTACTTTATGGTAACTACTTTACTTTAGTAACTAGTTACTTTTAGTATCTGATGTAATGCTTTGAAATAGAAACTCAAAAAAGTAAAAGCAGTAAATCCTAGCTAATCAGGAGATATTTGGTGGTCAACATTCTACATATTGATTCCAGCCCCCGTGGTGAACGATCGCACTCACGAGAACTATCTAAAGAATTTGTCAGTGCTTGGAAGGCAGCACATCCTGAAGATGCGATCGCCTATCGAGATTTAGGCCGTCACCCAGTTCCTCACGTTGATGAAGCTTGGATTGCGGCAGCATTTTCACCACCAGAAACCCATACCCCAGAATTAACTGAGGCAATCAGGATTTCTGACGAATTGATTGATGAGTTTTTGGCAGCCGATCGTTACGTCTTTGGAGTGCCAATGTATAACCTGAATATCCCTTCCACTTTTAAGGCTTACATCGACCAAATTGTTCGTGCTAACCGGACTTTTGCTGTAGATGCTCAAGGCTTAAGAGGATTAGTCGAGGGTAAAAAGGCAGTTATCATTACAGCTCGTGGCAGTGACTTTAGCCCGACATCTCCTTACGCTGCCTACGACTTTCAAGAACCCTACCTGCGGGCGATTTTCGGTTTTATTGGGATTACAGATATTCAATTTATTAACGCTAACAGCCTCAACGAGGGTGATGCCCGTACCAAATCTCTATCAGAAGCACGGGCAGCAATTCAAGACGCGATCGCTCAATGGTAATGTATGGTTTTGGGAATTGGGAATTGGGCATCGATAAGAGATAGGAGCGACAAGGAAGAAGGGGGAGACTTGGGAGAGACTTGTTGAATAATTCTCCCTTTATCTTCCCTGTCCCCCTTGTCCCCCTTGTCCCCCTTTATCTTCCCTGTCCCCCTCATCCTCCTAATCTTCCTCCCCTGCCCCTCTTCAGGGTGATAACCGCTCAATTTTCCAAGTGCCATTATCTAAACGGCTATAGAGCAAGCGATCGTGTAAGCGGCTAGAGCGTCCTTGCCAAAACTCAATTTCTGTAGGGATCACTCGTAAGCCTCCCCAATGAGGCGGTCGGGGGATCACTTGATTTTCATATTTGCTATTAAACTCCTGCATACGTCGCTCTAAAACTTCTCGACTTTCTATCACCTCGCTTTGATTAGATACCCACGCACCCAGGCGACTGTTAGGAGGGCGAGTATCAAAATACTGGTCGGATTCAGTTTCAGAAACTTTCTCTACATACCCACAAATCCGAACTTGACGTTCTAGTTCTGCCCACCAAAAGACTAAAGCCGCTAGAGGATTTTCTGCTAATTCTTGTCCTTTGCGGCTGTTGTAGTTGGTGAAGAAAGCAAAGCCGCGTTCATCGAAATCCTTGAGTAGCACCATTCTGGCTGAGGGCTTACCGTCGGGTGTGACAGTAGCAAGAGTCATCGCATTGGGTTCGGGGAGTTGACCTGCTAAAGCCTGATCGAACCATTTTTTAAATTGGATAAAAGGATTGAGGTTTACCTCGATTTCGCTCAAACCTTCCAAGGTGTAGTCTTTGCGGAGGTCAGCTACGGTTTTGTCCATTTTGATTTACTTCCTTGCTATCAGATACGCTTATACATATCTTTGTTAAAAATATCTATGATAATAATCAGTGTTATCAAGAATTTTACAAATTCTCTCAGAAATATCTAAAATAGGTTGCATAAAATGCGCCGTTCGGCATCCCTTCAACGCCTGTTAATTTATGGTCTGAGCGGTCCAATTATCGCTCTTAATGTCTGGCTACTGTCCGTACTTTTTCGATACTTCCAGCATCCCATTACCGTCTTGAGCATTGGGGCGATTTTGGCTTTTCTACTCAATTACCCAGTTAAGTTCTTTGAACGTGCCCGAATCACGCGCACTCAGGCAGTAATCATAGTTTTACTGGCAACATTAACCCTGTTTGGGATTCTGGGTGTCACCCTAGTGCCGTTAATCATTGACCAAACAATCCAACTGTTAAATAAGATCCCTGATTGGTTAGGCGCTAGTCAGGCAAACTTAGAGCAATTTGAGATGCTGGCAAAACAAAGACGTTTGCCGATCGATCTCAGGGTTGTAAGCAGTCAAATCAATGCCAACATTCAGAATCTGGTGCAACAGCTAGCTTCTGGGGCAGTGGGATTTGCTGGGACACTGTTATCAGGCTTACTTGACGTAGTGTTAGTTATTGTGCTGGCATTTTATATGCTTTTATATGGCGATCGCGTCTGGTATGGTCTGGTCAATCTTTTGCCTTCTAATATTGGAGAGCCTCTTACCGCATCCTTACGCCTAAATTTCCAGAACTTCTTCCTTAGTCAGTTGTTGCTAGGGCTATTCATGATGCTAACCCTGACACCAATTTTCTTAGTAATGAAGGTACCCTTTGCCCTGCTGTTTGCCATATTAATTGGGATTTCAGAACTCATTCCCTTTATTGGGGCATCTCTTGGCATTGGTCTAGTGACGATTTTAGTACTACTGCAAAATTGGTGGTTAGCAGTTCAAGTTGCGATCGCGGCAATTCTTATGCAACAGCTTAAAGATAACTTGTTAGCTCCCAGATTACTCGGCAACTTTATCGGACTGAATCCCATTTGGATTTTTGTAGCTATTTTGATGGGATTTGAGATTGCGGGGCTGTTAGGAACGCTTGTTGCTGTTCCCATTGCTGGTACTATTAAAGGCACTTTCGATGCGATCAAGAGCGGCAAACCTAGTGATTTTGTCTCAACTGTCACCATTGCTCATGACCCACCCCAAGAGTGAGGGTGCGGGGGAGGGAGGAAGCAGGGGGCAGGGGAGATTAGGAGGATGAGGGGGACAAGGGGGACAAGGGGGACAAGGAGGATAAAGGGAGAATTATTCAACAAGTTTCTCCCTTTATCCCCCCTCTTCCTTGTCCCCCCTATCTCTTATCGATGCCCAATTCCCAAATATAAAATATCAAAAGTTGCACATTCCGATCTCACAATTCACAATGGTGATTGATTACAAATTTCAGAGGATGCTGCCAGCAGGCAATTTCTGATTAAAAGAAGCACAAGCGAATGTATTAAGTACACGCTTTGCCAAGAGTCAATGAGTTTACTGTTGGATTTACAGTATTTCGATTCTTAATTAATTAACTTAGAACCCGTTGATGGAAGCTTCCGAGCTATTAGAAACAATCACACTCCTGATTTACCAAGCTGAACAGGGAGAAATTGACCCTTGGGATGTCCAAGTAATTGAGGTGATTGACCGTTACTTAGAACTGATGGCACCGGAGTCGATAGGAAGAGGCTATGAAGCGGATTTGTCTCAATCTGGACAGGCATTTTTATCAGCATCAATGCTGGTATTATTTAAAGCTAATACATTGATGCAATTGTCAACAGTAGGTGATATCCAGGATTATGTATTAGATGATGCCATATTGGAAGATGAAGACGGAATATCACATCATGGTCATCGTTTACCATTAGAACGGCAATTGCGTCGTCGTCCATCGGCAATGCCGCCACCGAAGCGTCGGGTGACTCTGCAAGAGTTAATCAAGCAATTGCAGATTATGGCAAACCAGCTAAAACTAGTAGAAAAAGTCAGCAAACCTATTCGTCCCAGACGTTTGCCTAGCGTCCAAAGTATGCGGGAGGCACTGGAGTTAGCTCACCAAGAAAATCTGACAGAAGTAGCTGGAGAACTCGAACAAGTCTTGAATTTATCGGCCAGAGAGCTAAATTCAGAACAAAATTGGTTGAATTTAGAACAACTTGTAGAATTGTGGACTCAGACAAAGCTTTTTAACCAAAAGGGGTCTGGACATGAGTCTAAACACAGTCATTTAGTTAGCGTTTTCTGGGCGCTACTACTACTTTCGGCTCAATCGAAAGTAGAGCTATTTCAAGAGGAGTTTTACAATGAGATTAAAATTCGGCTAATTACAGATTCAGCTAAGACCAGTAAACCTTTTGAGCAGTCGATGAACTAAAAAAGCGAAAAGTAGCCCTACAGATAATTTACAGATTTTTGATTCAGTCTCAAAATCCGAGTAAATTGAAAAGATAAGCGATCGCTTGTCATCTAAGTATATAGATGGTTGTAATAACCACTAAATTCCTGTTATCCCTGTTTGAGGGATGACTTACAGCAGAAATAAAAACTGATGATTAAGTATCACTCGATAAAAGTAAACTGGCTTGTGGTTGAGGAATAAATTTTTATGAAAGCGATGATTCTCGCGGCTGGTAAGGGTACTCGCGTGCGTCCGATTACCTACACAATTCCCAAACCAATGATTCCCATCCTGCAAAAGCCAGTGATGGAGTTCTTGCTGGAACTGTTACGCCAACATGGATTTGACCAGATTATGGTCAACGTTAGTCATTTGGCTGAAGAAATAGAAAACTATTTTCGTGACGGTCAACGGTTTGGGGTGCAGATTGCCTATTCCTTTGAAGGGAAAATTGATGACGAAGGTAAACTGGAGGGAGAAGCAATCGGTTCTGCTGGAGGAATGCGGCGTATCCAAGACTTCTCACCGTTTTTTGATGATACCTTTGTGGTGTTGTGTGGTGATGCTTTGATTGATTTGGATTTAACTGCGGCAGTTAAATGGCATAGAGCAAAAGGGGCGATCGCTACTATTATTACAAAATCTGTTCCCCAGGAAGAAGTTTCAAGCTACGGTGTGGTAGTCACTGATGAAGAGGGGCGTGTTAAAGCTTTCCAAGAAAAACCTTCAACCGAAGAAGCCCTCAGCACCAACATCAACACAGGTATTTACATCTTTGAACCAGAGGTTTTTAACTATATTCCCTCTGATGTGGAATATGACATTGGTAGCCAATTGTTCCCCAAATTAGTGGAAATCAAAGCTCCCTTCTACGCCATCCCTATGGACTTTGAATGGGTAGATATTGGTAAAGTTCCAGACTATTGGCGGGCGATTCGCGGTGTACTGCTGGGTGAAATCAAAAATGTGCAAATCCCCGGTCATGAAGTCGCCCCTGGTATTTATACTGGCTTAAATGTCGCCGTGAATTGGGACAAAGTGGATATCACTGGCCCAGTTTACATCGGCGGGATGACGAGAATAGAAGACGGAGCGAAAATCGTTGGACCTGCGATGATTGGCCCCAATTGTTGGATATGTAGTGGCGCAACAGTAGAAAATAGCGTGATTTTTGAATGGTCGCGCTTGGGGCCAGGAGTCAGATTAGTCGATAAGCTAGTGTTTGGACGTTATTGTGTAGATAAAACTGGGGCCGCTATAGATGTCCAAGCGGCTGCTTTAGATTGGCTAATTACCGATGCTCGCCAGATACCACCATCTCATACCCCTGTTGAGCGACAAGCGATAGAGGAATTGCTGGGGACAAACGCGAATTAGGGAATGGGGAATGGGGAAGGAGCAAGGGGGCAGGGGGCAGGGGGCAGGGGAAGAAGAACTATTTATTGATTCTTGAGCGATACCCAATGCCCAATTCCCAATTCCCAATGCCCAATTCCCAATTCCCAATTCCCAATTTAACTATTCAGATATGTGTATCTTCTGAGACTCTGCTCGTAGGTTTGCAGCAATCGCTGAGATTCTGCTAGGGTGATACGCTTTTCTTCTAATGCTTTCTCACAACGCTGACGAATGTTTTCTACCATATCTTCGGAGTCATACTGAACATAGCTTACTACTTCGCTCATTGTGTCACCTTTGACAACGTGTTCAATCTGGTAGCCTTTGGGCGTTAATTGGATGTGAACGGCGTTAGTATCGCCAAATAGGTTGTGCAAATTCCCCATGATTTCTTGGTAAGCTCCATTCAAGAACATCCCTAAATAATAGGGTTCTCCGGGCTTGTAGGTGTGTAGTTCTAAAACTGATTTGACATCGCGCAGGTCAATAAATCGGTCGATTTTACCATCACTATCACAGGTGAGGTCTGCTAAAATTCCCCGCCGGATTGGTTCTTCATCCAAACGGTGGATTGGCATGATGGGGAATAGCTGGTCGATCGCCCAGCAATCTGGTGCTGATTGAAACACTGACATATTAACGTAGTAGATGGAAGCCATGATTTTCTCAAGGTCTTCTAACTCATCGGGTACGTATTCTTGCTGTCTAGTTATGTTCAAAATTTTCTGGCAACAAGCCCAGTATAGCCGTTCGGCTTTGGCTCGTTCTCTGAGGCGTAAAATTCCTAAGTTGAAGCGACTGATGGCCTCTTCTTTGAATTGTGCCGCATCGTGATACAACTCTTGGTAATTCTCTTGGTTGATGGATTGGTAGCTTTCCCAAAGGTAATTAATTATTGGGGACTCTCCCTCTTGTGGAGGTTCTGGTGAATCAAGGGGGACATCGCTGGTACTAAGAACATCAAAAATCAGCACCGACTGATGGGAAGCGATCGCACGTCCACTTTCGCTAATCAGTGTTGGTACGGTAATTTGGCGCTCTGCACAGGTATCTTTTAACTCTGCCACGATGTCGTTGGCATAGTTCTGCATGTTGTAATTTTTCGAGGCATAAAAGTTGGTTTGGGAGCCATCATAATCTACGCCCAAGCCGCCACCGACATCAAGGTATTTCATATCCGCACCCAGCATGGCCAATTCCACATAAATGCGGCTGGCTTCTTGGATGGCATCTTTAATTACATTGATGGCGGAGATTTGTGAGCCGATGTGAAAGTGCATCAACTGCAAAGAATCGAGCAGGTTAGCTTCCCGTAACTTGTCAACAGCCTCGATTACTTCCGGCATTGTCAAACCAAATTTAGCGCGATCGCCACTAGAGGCTCCCCAACGTCCCATACCTTGGGTGCTGAGTTTAGCGCGAACCCCTAAAATCGGTTTAATACCTAACTGGCGATTGGCATCAATTACCAAATCAACCTCTTCAATCTGTTCTAAGACAATGATTGGTGTTTGCCCTAATCTCTGGGCTAACATTGCCGTTTCGATGTATTCTCGGTCTTTGTAGCCGTTGCAAACTAACAACGCTCCTGGTGTATCGAGGACAGCCAGGGCAATCATTAATTCTGGTTTGGAACCAGCTTCTAAGCCAAATTGATGAGGCTTGCCAAACTTGACTAAATCTTCAATCAAATGCCGCTCTTGGTTGCATTTGACAGGAAACACACCCCGGTATACGCCAGGGTAGTTGTAGCGGGCGATCGCTTTGGCAAAACAAGCATTCAACCGTTCAATCCGGTCTTCCAAAATATCGGAAAAGCGAATCAACATCGGAAGTCCCAAGTTGCGCTGTTTCATGGAGTTGACCAATTCAAACAAGTCGAGAGATCCCCCGCGATCGCCCTTGGGTGAGACGGTGACGTGACCAGCAGCGCTAATGGAAAAATAGGGTTGTCCCCAACCTTCAATGCGGTATAATTCTTCGCTATCCTCAATTTTCCAGGAGCGAGGTAAACTTCCTGCGGTAGTAGTAGGTGGTAAAAGTTTCTTTTGTTTAGGATTTTTCACTTCAGATTTTTGTCCATTGGACGGTACTTGTACCACCTCGTCAGATGTAGCAGTTGACTCAACACCCATTTCTTCCTAACCTCTGTTTTTCGCCCACGACTTAACAATTTAACGCATTCATTTGGGAACGTATATGTACCCAAAGATAATTTCTAAGATAAACTCTGATTGGTCAAGAGTCATTGGTCATTAGTCATTGGTTAAGAGTGCAAAACCTTTGGACAAATGACAAAGAACAAATGACAAATGACAAGATAAAAACTTTATTAAGCTTTGGGAGATGGCAATGGAGCGCACATTCTTAGCAATTAAGCCTGACGGAGTACAACGGGGATTAGTGGGGGAAATTATCCGTCGCTTTGAAACTAAAGGTTTTACCCTAGTTGGTTTAAAGTTCTTGAAAGTCAGTAAAGAACTGGCTGAACAACACTATGGTGTTCACCGGGAACGTCCCTTTTTTGGTAGTTTAGTGGAATTTATCACTTCTAGCCCAGTGGTAGCGATGGTATGGGAAGGTGATGGTGTCGTTGCATCTGCCAGAAAGATTATTGGTGCCACGAACCCCTTAACATCTGAACCGGGAACAATTCGCGGTGATTTTGGCATCAATATTGGTCGAAACTTGATTCACGGTTCTGATGCTCCAGAAACCGCACATCAGGAAATAGCCCTATGGTTTAAAGATGAAGAATTAGTCGATTGGCAACCACACATAACCCCTTGGTTGCACGAGTAAGATATTAGGGACTGGGGATTGGGGACTGGGAATTGGGCATCGATAAGAGATAGGGGGGACAAGGAAGAGGGGGGGAGACTTGGGAGAAACTTGTTGAATAATTCTCCCTTTATCCTCCTTGTCCCCCTTGCCCTCCTTGTCCCTTCATCCTCCTAATTCCCCTGCCTCCTGCCCCCTGCCCTTTTTATTTAGATACTTCGCTCTTTTCTGGTTCTAATTCGGGCACTTCAGTGTTAACACGCTTGGAAAATCCCCAGCCTAAAATCAGGAAGATGGCAGTAATCATGATCCATTCTGGTGGAACTAAATTATCGTTCACCACTTTCAACAACAGGCGCAAGCCTACGAACGCTACAGTTACATAGCCTGCGTCTTCTAGGTTTTCGTATTCGTCTAGCCAACGGATAAACAATCCCGCCATGAATCGCAGCGTAATAATACCAATTGTTGCACCCGTCAGCACTAGCCATTTTTCTTGAGAAACTGCGATCGCAGTTGTCACGCTATCCAAAGAAAATGCCAAATCTGTAAATGCAATCACAGGTATCGCTTGCAACAATGAATTAAAACGCGGCCCGTGATGGTGATCGTCCTTAGATTCTTCCGAGGTAAAGTGTTGAAATACTAACCACAGGAGATAAGCAGCGCCCAATAATTCAAATTGCCAGAATTGTTGCACCCAAGTGGCAGTCAGAATCAGGCTGATTCGTAGCACATAAGCAACGACTAAACCAAAGTTGAGGGCTTTACGCTCAAGTTCCTTGTCTTCCAGCCCTTTTGCGATCGCAGCCAGAGCAATCGCATTGTCGGCAGATAACAGCGCCTCTAAAAGCACCAGGATCAGCAGAACTATAAGGGCTTCAAGGCTGAAATGAAAGTCGAGGTAATCAAAAATTCGGTCTAGCATTCCGGGTTTCTCAAGCAGAAAAAATTAAAATTTGACAAGAACAGAGATTTATATATTAAAAAGCGCAATAAATTGCTACTCTAATTCAGCTTAACGTGCTTGTGGTGCATTTTGAAGAGGATTAAATGGATGCGATCGCAGTGGAAGTTGGGTAATTTGCGTATAAGTCAATACACCAAAATTTTTAACATCTTGCTTAGTGCGATCGCAATAGACTGCTGTCAGTTCGCATCTAGAATTAGTTGATGAAAAATATTGTTATATTTTATAAATATTTCTTTGACGACCGAGCTTGAGCAGTTCATTCAAAGTCAGGTTGCAAGCGGGAAGTACACCTTATTAGAAAAAGCTTAAATATGGTGCGTTGCACTGCGCGACAACGCACCATACTAATCAGCATAAACAACCCACTTTTGCTACATGGCTAATCCTGCCTTGGTCAATACTGCAAAAGTGCCACTTTGATCGCTGGAATAAGGTTCACGGTAAAGGAGATCGGTATTCTCAAAGCGATCGAGCAAGCGGGTCAAATTTTAGAGTGCTGATTTAATCGACCCAATCGAGGTTTAAAATTGGCTAAAAAATAACACAATTCAGGAAACTCATCCATCATTAATACTATTAATATGAGTCTTCTTTGTCTAGTTTATAGTGCTTGTCTAGTTAGATAGTGTTGGGATTTGCTAATTTCCTACTTAAAAGCAGAGGGTCAACATAACCCTAGCAATATTTAAAATATATATGCTAGGTTATCCCAATTTGCAGATGCAGTTTTGGAGACAAAATCAACTTAGATATGTCCTGAAATATATGTATTAAATTGCCTTTTTACATAAAAATTAGTCAGATATAGTTTTTAGATAAACTATAAAATATAAAAGTTAAAGTTGTTGGATATACAGGAAACGAAAGCTATGTCTAAAATAGTGATTTCTGAGCTAAAATCTCTTGATAAAAAGTCATTCTTAGATAACTTAAATCCAGTACATTTGAATACTATTTCAGGAGGTCATGGTCATTCCCATTCTAAGCATAATCATGAACATGAGAAAAAACATGAATACTGGCATCATAAATAGTTAACAGTAATAAAAGTTTTTGAATAAGAACTGGTAGAAAATCTATGTGTTTTTTACCAGTTCTTACTTTTATATAGGACTCCTATTTTTTTTGAAAAAACACCGTAAATTGAAGTAAAAAAAATATCTGAATCTTTATTGCATAGGTATCTCTAACCCTTGCGGGTTCCCCAGTTGCTACAACGGGGGAAACCCCGCAACGCGCTGGCTTACCATGAATCGGCAAATTCCACATACTTGTTTTATAGCTCGATTAAAGGTTTCAATCGCCCAATGAGTATGTTTGCAACAATTGCTCAAACATTCTTATGAATGCTTTAATATGAATCACAAATGCAAATAGCCTCTGAAAGCAATTTACTACAACATAATTCCAAATTTCACAAAATCTCTGCTAACTTCAGCACTAGACTGTTTACTAAATCCAATACCCTAATGTCATCTGTGTCAATACTATTTTCTTCACCAGCAAATAAGTGTCTTACAGCAGATAACCTGTCATTGGTTTCAGAAATTCTCCAAGATTCTTCTAAGTTTACGGCAAAATCAAATAGCGATCGCTCGCCTAAATGCTGTCTTACCTTCACAGCTACACTATCATGACTTACCAAAAATTCTTTAATAGTATCTAACTGAGAATTACCTATAATTTCGTCATCTCCCCACGTTTCTAGCCAGTCTCCATCTACATCTTCAACGTAAAAATTTACAAAATTAACTCCGTAAGTTAGCCAGTTTTGCTGCATTTGTCGCGCTGTTGCTAAAGCTTCAGCAAATGTATCCACTTGATTGTTGCAGTGAGTTTCTCTTTTGTTAGCCATAAAAGCTGTAATTAGCAAGTAAGTATGTAGGCTGAACACAAACCGGAAATATCAAATTCCTTAAAGTTCACGAAAATTTTAAATATTTGCCACCAGAAAGGTAATCACTGTTATACAGGGCCACGTTGACTAACTGGTTGACAAAATTAGCATCCTTGGGATTGTAACTTAAGAACAATCCTCTCTCTATTTCCCACGATCGCAGTGTATTTTGCCAAGCTTGGTACTTTTGGTAATTAAGTTCTTCAGAGACACTAGTAACTTGAATGCAAAGCGGTTGATTGTTACGACTACTAACAATTAGGTCTGTTGCCATAGAGAGGTCGGCGATATAACGCTGCCAAAAACTACCTTCTCGACTTACAACATCTTGAGCTATTGACTTAATGATATCATCATCGACCTGATTAAATTCGCCTGCCATCAATTTTTGTTTCCAAATATAAAACTTGGAGTCACTTGCATTAATCCATCTAGGAAATAGATAACCATACCAATATCTCTCAATCGGTGTCATCAACTCGAATTTTGCTTTCTGCTCTTCTTCCGAAGGTAAGGATTTGATTATCAGCCAAATGGTAGAATCAGTAATTACCTCTAAGAGAAATGCAATAACAAACGGTTTTGCAGTCAGGGAGCCTGGCTTGATATTTTTTACCCAACGATTGATTTCATCTAATCTTCTCGCCAAATTATGATCTACCGAGGAAGCTTGCAGGGTAAGTGACTTTAGCTTATCCTTAATCTCTGTTGCTTGCAAACGAGGCCCTACTTTCAGAAGATAACGCTTTTTTACACACTAATAACTAAATCTTAACTCGAAAGTGTACTTAATTAATTTCCTGATGTCATCAAATATTCTCTAAGTCGATGCCCTTTGTGCGTAATACCTCCCGCAATCGAGCGAGTTCTTGCTCTGCTTATTGGGCGCGTTCTTCTGACTCTTGGGCACGTTCTTCTGCTTGTTGGGCACGTAAACGTTGTTGTTCAGCTAACTCTTCTGATGATAATATTAATTGATTTTCAGTAGTGAAGAATCTTAATTTACCTTCATAAACTCCCAAATAAAGTTTTAACTGCTGACTCCACAAACGTCCATCAGTAGTTACTTGGATCTCTTGATACTTGCCATTAACTAAATAAAATCCCTGAAGTCCCATTGTTACAGGGTCAAACCAGAAATAATCTGGTGTACGGAAGGTATCTTGATAAACTTGTTTTTTTAACCCTTTATCAACTGCTGTCGTTGAATTTGACAAAATTTCCACAATCATGTTTGGATATTTGCCGTCTTCTTGCCAAACTAGCCAACTCTTACGGTCTTTTTTCTGAGTCCCCAAAACTACAAAAAAGTCTGGGCCACGAAAATATTCTGATTTTTTCTGGTTAGGACTGTAGTAAATCGTCAAATTGCCAGAAGCATAGAAATTTTGCCGCTCTCGCCACCATAATTTTAGTATGCGAATCAGCAAATCGATTTGATCGCGGTGTAAATCGCTTTCCAAGGGTGGCTCATCACTAAGTATATCACCAGGAGGAAAAATAACTTCGTCTTCTGAAATACCATCAGAGAACAATTCTAAAGTAGCAGGTTCAGATATCCGCGATCGCTCCGCAATTTATTTACTGAAAATCTGGTAACTTACAGATGGCTTTGAAAACTTGCAATAACTCGATTGCATCTGGAGATTGACTCAAAGTTAATAATGGCATCAACTCATAAGTTGACTGGTTATCACGTCTTAGATAAACAAATTGATAAAGCTGTCCATTAGTTACCAAACCCCAAACTGATGATTGTTGCGATAAACTCTTAAAAGCATAAGTGAGTAATTGAGGTAAACCCTCAATCACATTGACCGAACTATTTTTTGTTTCAATCACTAGAACCCAAAAAGGCGGCGCAATATTACTTTGAGGACTATTGATTGCTAAAATATCCATCCGTCCGGTAATTCTTCTGTCTTCATCTTCGACTGCGATCGCAATGCTATCTTCCATTGTTAACCGAATCGGTACATCGTAAAACCCTGCTAACCGCATTAGTGGGGCAATTGTTAAAAATTTGACTAAACCTTCAGAAATTTTACCTGCTGAGAGATAACGACGGAAGTCATTTCTGATTCGCAATAAATCCTGTTGTTCAAACTCTGTTAGCGGTTCTAAATTTAAGAAATCAGTGAAGGAAGCATTGGAAAGCTCTTCCAGTTTAAGAAAGCGATGAACATCGTTGAGACATAGGCTACTAGCTTCGACGATGAGCGTCATAGTTTCAGGCGTTGTTTGTCAAGACTACTTATATTTTGCAACATTCGCGGTAGATAGGCTGCAATATAACGTCTTTACATTTCTTGAGCGCTTGCTTTTAGTAGATGAAAATGAATGTAAACTAAATAACTCGGCAATTTCCACCTAGCTTAACGAAAATCTAAACATCGTCTAGCACAACTAGGCTAACAATAGTTTTTAGTAATAATCGCGATCGCACTCATAACTAACCATGTCTGAACCAAATATCGAATCAATCCTCCAAGAAAATCGCCTCTTCCATCCTCCTAGTGAATTCTCGCAGAACGCCCACATTAAAAGCCTAGAAGACTATCAGCGTCTTTGTGACAAAGCCAAAGCCGATCCGCAGCAATTTTGGGCAGATTTGGCTGGAACAGAATTAGAATGGTTCCAAAAATGGGATACTGTGCTAGATTGGCAACCGCCTTTTGCAAAGTGGTTCGTTGGCGGAAAGACTAATATTTCTTACAATTGCCTTGACAGACATCTCACTACTTGGCGCAAAAATAAAGCAGCCTTGATTTGGGAAGGAGAACCGGGTGATTCTCGTACTCTGACTTATGCCCAACTGCACCGGGAAGTTTGTCAGTTTGCCAATGTATTGAAGCAATTGGGTGTACAAAAAGGCGATCGCGTTGGTATATATATGCCGATGATTCCCGAAGCTGCGATCGCAATGTTAGCCTGTGCCAGAATTGGCGCACCCCACAGCGTAGTATTTGGTGGTTTTAGTGCCGAAGCTTTGCGCGATCGCTTAATTGATGTTAGAGCTAAACTAGTAATCACGGCTGATGGTGGTTGGCGCAAAGATGCGATCGTTCCTCTCAAAGAACAGGTAGACAAAGCCTTAGCTGATGGTGCTGTTCCTAGCGTTGAAAATGTCCTAGTTGTCAAGCGTACCGGGCAAGAAACTGATATGCAGTTGGGCGGACGCGATCATTGGTGGCATGATTTGCGAAAAGGAGTATCAGCAGATTGTCCCGCCGAACCGATGGACAGCGAAGATATGCTGTTTGTCCTCTACACTTCTGGTAGCACCGGCAAACCGAAGGGCGTAGTGCATACAACTGCTGGTTATAATTTGTATACCCATATCACCACCAAGTGGATCTTTGACCTTCAAGATACAGATGTATATTGGTGTACCGCCGATGTCGGTTGGATTACGGGACACAGCTACATTGTCTACGGCCCCCTTTCCAACGGTGCAACAACGTTGATGTATGAAGGTGCGCCCCGTGCTTCTAATCCTGGTTGTACATGGGATGTAATTGAAAAATACGGCGTTAATATTTTTTATACTGCACCTACGGCAATTCGGTCATTTATTAAGATGGGCGAACACCATCCCAAAGCACGAAACCTGTCTTCGTTGCGTTTGCTAGGAACCGTCGGCGAACCCATTAACCCAGAAGCTTGGATGTGGTATCAGAAAATAATTGGTGGCGATCGCTGTCCAATTGTTGATACTTGGTGGCAAACGGAAACTGGCGGTATCATGATTACACCGCTACCAGGAGCAATCCCTACTAAACCAGGTTCCGCGACTCTTCCCTTCCCAGGAATCATTGCAGATGTCGTGGATTTGGAAGGAAACACCGTACCCAATAACGAAGGCGGTTATCTAGCGGTACGTCATCCGTGGCCGGGAATGATGCGGACAGTCTACGGCGATCCAGAACGCTTCCGCCGCACCTATTGGGAACACATTCCACCCCAAGATGGTAACTATACTTACTTTGCTGGTGATGGTGCTAGACGCGATGAAGACGGTTACTTCTGGGTCATGGGTCGTGTAGATGACGTACTGAATGTATCAGGACATCGCCTTGGTACAATGGAAGTAGAATCAGCCTTAGTTTCTCATCCAGCCGTTGCAGAAGCGGCGGTAGTGGGTAAGCCGGATGAACTCAAAGGTGAGGAGGTAGTTGCTTTTGTCACTTTAGAAGGTACTTATCAGGGAAGCGACGAACTGAGTAAAGAACTCAAGCAGCACGTCGTCAAAGAAATTGGTGCGATCGCACGTCCGGGAGAAATTCGCTTTACTGATGCTTTGCCCAAAACGCGATCAGGTAAAATTATGCGGCGCTTATTGCGGAATCTAGCTGCTGGACAAGAAGTATCTGGTGATACTTCAACATTAGAAGATAGAAGCGTGTTGGATAAATTGCGGGAAGGTACTTAAATAATTTCAATTGACCTTGTAGGGATGCACAAATGTGCGTTCCTACTTGTGGTGTATTTCACCTAACGCACCCACATTTTATGATGGACATAAGAACATTATTGAGGCATTGAGGGCGATGAAGCTGAAGAGCAAACCCAAATCAGCATTTGTTCAACCTTTTAGCTGCATGATGCTGAGTATTCTAACTATAATTAGTTTATCACCATTAGCGTTAGCGGTTTCTGGAAAAGTTTCTTTGCATCCGCCAGAACAGGATGCACAGAGACAATCACAAAAACTAGCCCAATTTTCAGATACAGGGCCATCAGAGCGATCACAGATGCTGCAACAAGCCAATGCTTTATTTAATCAGGGAGACTTAACGGGTGCAGAGGAAAATTTCCGCAAGTTAATTAAAAAATTCCCAGACGATGCCTTTGGACACTTTCAACTGGGAAATGTGCTTTTTCGGCAAAAGAAACCAGAAGAAGCAATTAACGCCTTTCAAGAAGCCATTCGTCTCCAGTCAAAATACGCTCTAGCTTATAATGCGATCGGTATGGTTTACGCTAGCCAAAGTCGCTGGGATGAAGCCATGACTGAATATAAAAAAGCTCTAGAAATCAATCCTAATTATGGCGAGGCTCTGACTAATTTTGCATTGGTATTGTGGCAAACAAATAAAAAAGATGAGGCGCTATCTTCTCTAGAAAAAGCTTTAAATATTTTCAAAGCACAGAATAGAAGTGAAAAAGTTAACCAAGTCGAACGAATATTGAAAGAGATCAAAACTGCTGACGATCCTAGTGTTTCCTAAAAATCAGCAGGTAGAGCAATGCTGTAAGATATTGTAACGGCTAGGGTGTGTTGCTAAAATTTAACATGCCCTATATTGTTACTTACTTCTTTTAAAAAACAATTTTTCGCATATTATCAACTTTTTCCTTAAAATCCGATTGATCTTTCAACCTGTGTAATGGGCCTTTATATTTTTCAATTTCGTCTATTAGTTCCTTAACAGATGGAGCCAAAACTTTTAATTTCATCATTATTAAAAGTTCACGATACTTAATTTGACATAAGCTATGCTGAATTTTACTAGCAATCATTGTATTATTGAAAGACAAAATTGCCATTGAGTCCATCTTTCTACCTGGATTACTTTTATACAATGTATGATGGTTGTAATACAATAGAAGTGCCAACTTTCAGTAGTATACAAAATCATAATTTACAATGAGAATCATAGAGACCTTCGGTTAAAGCCTATGACTTCCTTATCGGCATTAACTTTACCTGACCACACCCAGTTACCAGACTCAGATGGTACATTTGTGAAAAATCTTCAGGAGCATCCACAAAGTATTTTAATCACAGATTCAATTAAACCTGTTTTAGAGAAACTTCATCTTGACGGTCAATATTGTATCGGACAAGATTCTGGTATCTACTGGCGATTGACAGATCCTCCAGAGAAAGGGGCTGAAGCACCAGACTGGTTTTATGTACCCAATGTACCGCCGACTCTTGACGGTAAAATGCGGCGTTCTTATGTGCTGTGGAAAGAGTATGTTGCACCCCTAATTGTGATTGAATTTGTCTCTGGAGATGGTTCAGAAGAACGAAATAACACACCGCCATCTCAAGGGGAAGGTGGAAATGTTGGTAAGTTTTGGGTTTATGAACAGGCAATTCGAGTGCCTTATTATGGGATTTATGAAGTAGCAAAAGCTCAAGTGGAAGTTTACCACCTAAGCGATAATACTTATGAACTAATGCAACCCAATGAACGAGGACATTACCCAATTGCTCCTATGGGGGTAGAGTTAGGAATCTGGCAAGGATTTTATCAGAATGCAGAGTTACCTTGGTTGCGCTGGTGGGATGCACAAGGAAATTTACTGCTAACAGGTGAGGAACGGGCTGTGATTGAGCGACAAAAGCGGGAGAGAATTGTAGAGAAATTGCGTACTCTCTCTGCTGAACAACTCAACGCTTTAGGAATTGACCCAGAAATGTTGGATTAGGAAACATAATTATCTACCAATAATACAACTTTGCTATTTATTAATGTATAATTAAGCCCAACAGTTCAGGGTGCTTGTCAAGCATTAAATTACTTGCTGGTACTGCCAAAGCATATTGTATGTCTAAATCTGCAATCACCATTACCGTCAAATTGTTCGCTGCTTATCAAGAAGCCTTTAAGGTTTCGGAACTGGTACTGGAATTTCCCAATAGTATGCCAGTTAAAGCAGTATGTGATCGCCTCATAGCCGAACATCCTGAACTTTCCCAATGGCGAGACATCACCCGCTTCGGGATTAATTTAATATTTGTTGAACCAGATACCCTATTACAAGATGGGGATGAAGTCGTATTGATTCCACCAGTTAGCGGCGGCTAGGAAAATAGTTACGAATTAGGAGTTACAGCAGATTGCAAGTAAATGAGGTACAAAATGCAGAACTCAAAATCACATATACATCAAAAATAAAGAGTAAGTTTCCATCTCCCTGCCTTCCTGCCTTCCTGCCTCCTACCCCCTTAACTACTATTCGACTCAGCAGTTACCTTAACTAAATTATCTAACTCTTGCTGCATCTGACTCACAACTAATTCATAACATTCATTGACATAGTGGCGATCGCTAGCTGCTTCAGGGCCGTAGCGTTCAAATACAATCGGCGGACAAACCCGTGTGTACATGGGCACAGGTAATGGAATGTTGGGCAATGGGCCAATCGCTAATCCCCAAGGTAATCCAAGATAGATCGGAAAAACTTCTGGATCAATTCCAAGCAGCCAAGGCATTCCCCATTCGTGGAGTTGCTGCACAACTTTGTACAAGTCAGCCAGTACAATCAGCGTATCGTGAGCGCCCCAGGAAATCACAGGTACAATCGGCACATTTTCCCGCAATGCTAACTTGATAAATCCTTGTCGCCCTGCAAAGTAGATTTTGTTACGCAAATAATGCGGTCGAAACACATCTTCGGCTCCACCTGGATAAACCAGCACACTAGCCCCAGAGTGCAACGCAGTGTAGGCCATTTTCGGATGAGCTATGATTGCTCCAGCCTTGGCAGCTATTTGCGCTAGTGGTTGGCTAACCTGCCAAGCTTTGGGATGCATTAAACCATAAACGGGTTTCTGGGCACCAAATCGTTTGAACCAGTCATACATCACCATTCCCATATCGGGAGCCGCCAGTCCTCCATTATGCGAACCGACAAATAAGACTTTTTCTTGGGATGGAATATTTTCCCAGCCACTAGTTTGCACCTGAAAATAGTACTTATAGAAAAAGCCTAATAAAGGCATCAGAGATTCTATGAACTTTGGATCTCGCTCATCCAAAGACCAACCGGGTTTTTTCTTTAAGAGATGTTGCTTTTTTGACATCGATACATTTTAACAAGATCGGAACCTTGGGAGACGCGGCAAGTCTTGAATTAAACCTAAATTAACCTGACTTTCAAGTGCTATATTGCTTTTGCTTGACTAGCCAAACCCAGAACAGAGCGATCGCTATACCAACCAGAATAAAACAATACATGTAGCCGAAGTTATTCACAATCCTACCAAATACTGCTGCGCCGATTCTTTGTCTAATAAAAAAGCTATAAACAGCGAAACAGCTGTATCTCGTGCTTCCGGTGCTAATCAGCCCACACAATCCTGCTAATTGTTTTATCAAACAGAATTTAGAATAGGCTACACCCATTCTAAATTCTGAATTCTTCTTCAAGCCCCGAATGCTCAAGGTTGAATAGTCTTCGCCGACTGATTAAATAAAAAATCTCGTGACTTATCTGGATCAAGTGGTTGAGTTTTCAATGCTTCTGCTTTCTCGTAGGCGCGAATTGTTGCCGGACGAGCTTTAATTGTCTCAAACCAGCGTTTGAGGTGAGGAAAATCCTCTAGATTCTGACTTTGGCGTTCATAGGGCACAATCCAGGGATAAGCAGCAATATCGGCGATGGAATAATCGCCAGCCACAAATTCTCTATCTGCTAGTTGCTTATTCAACACTCCATATAAGCGTCCCGTCTCATTCACGTAGCGGTTAATCGCATATTCAATTTTTTCGGGAGCATAGGCGCTAAAGTGATGATTTTGTCCTGCCATTGGCCCTAGCCCGCCCATTTGCCAGAACAACCATTCTAAAACTTGAGTGCGTTGGCGTAAATCTTGCGGGATTAATTTCCCGGTTTTTTCTGCCAAATATAGCAAGATTGCCCCAGACTCAAATACCGAAATCGGCGCACCTCCATCTACTGGTTCGTGGTCAACGATCGCGGGGATACGATTGTTAGGAGAAATCTTTAAAAATTCGGGCTTAAATTGATCTCCAGCCCCAATATTCACAGGATTTATGGTATATTGCAAGCCGACTTCTTCCAGGAAAATCGTAATTTTATGACCGTTTGGGGTTGTCCAATAATAAAGATCGATCATGGTTATTTGTCCTAAAATTGTGCGATTCTTTTTAAGTGAATGGTGCAGACATCTCTTTTTTTCTGATTTATCATAAAATCTGAAAAAAAGAGGACAAAAACGGTGAAAAGTAAAAGGGATTGGGGATTGAGTAAGAAGTGAAAAATTATGTTCTGGGCTTTAACCCTTCCCAAATTTTGGAATGTATTAACAGTCCCATTTCCGATTATCAGAGCGGTGTTCCTCTCTACGAGACGCTGCGTGTAGCAAGATCCCCCGCAGGGGTACGCTATCGCCGTGACCAGTTGAATTGTAACCCCACAACCTAGAATTTCAAATACTTAGAGAGTAACTTATGAGTGAAAAGACAGTCAAAGTGATTGAAGGAAACTTATTGCCAAAAGGAGATTATGTTTCGTCAGGATTTTCCACTATCCAGCCAGATTTATATTTTCCCAATATAATTTTAGGAAATAAATATGATTCTTTTTGGCTTTATTTACGGCGGGATATTACTCATAACTGGTATGTGGATAAACGACAGCAAAAGGTAGGTTTTGTGAGCAGAGATGAAGCTCATATTTTATACAATACAGCCTTAAAATTTCGGGGGAAAAAAGCTTTAGAAATAGGTTGCTGGATGGGGTGGTCAGCTTGTCACTTAGCTTTAGGAGGGGTGGAGTTAGATGTAATTGATCCGATGCTATCCGAACAATTATTTAATGAAAGCGTTACAGAGTCACTAAAGTCAGCAAACGTTAAGGAATCTGTGAATCTAATACCAGGATGCAGCCCTCAAAAAGTAAAAGAGATAGCAAATAAATTTCAACGTAAATGGTCATTGATATTTATAGATGGTAATCACGAAGCACCGGCTCCACTGGATGATGCAATTATTTGCGAACAATTTGCAGAAGCAGATGCTTTAGTTTTATTTCACGATTTGGCTTCTCCTGATGTAGGTCAAGGCTTAGACTATTTTAAAGAGAAAGGGTGGAACACAATGGTGTATCAAACTATGCAAATTATGGGAGTTGCATGGCGGGGGAATGTTGAGCCTGTAATACATCAGCCAGATCCTAATATTAACTGGCGCTTACCTCCACATTTACAAGGTTATTTTGTCAGTGGTTCAGTTGAATCTGCGACGGAAGATAAATTTGCAGAAATTCTCAGAGCAGTTCGGCCATTTACTTTATTGAGTGAAAGAAAGTTATTCTCGCTTTATAGTCAGGCAAAACAACTATATTGTTATCTTTTTTGGCTGCCAAAAATGTTACAACAAGCGATCGCTAGAATCAAACCTATCAAGGGCAACTAACTTTGTATTATAAGCCATCGCTAGTGATGGCTTTCTCTGGATGAAACATAGAGCTTCAATTATATTTTTTCATAGCGGTGATTTGGCGATCGCAGCCCAAACTCTATGATGAACTTCAAGAATTTGTGTAGGATATCTTGCTTCGAGTAATGTAGCCAATTCCTGATCAAATACTTCTACTTTTTCTGGTGTCAAGCTGGCTCCCACACCGGCACTAGCACGAATTCGTCCCCGCCAAGCTTCGTGTGTGTAAGGTACAAATACATCGTAAGAAAATGTGCGGATTTCTCGAAATCCTCCTTCGCCAATATCTTGTAACCACAGAGGATACATTCCATTCCCACCGTCCAAATTCCACGCTGGATTATGCGCCTTGATCAATTGTTCTGTTGCTTCAACTACATTACCTTTTAAGGGTATCCAATCAAAATGTGCGATCGCAATTGAGCCATTTTTTCTCAATATCCGAGTAATTTCCTGGACAGCACGGGGACGATCAAACCAATGCCAACATTGTCCAGCAGTGACTACATCAGCACTTGCATCTGGTAACTCGGTATTTTCGGCAGTTGCGACTCGATAATCTACTTTGATTTGGGTTGATTCGCTTAACTGTCTCGCTTGTTCTAAAAGTGATGCTGATGGATCTATGCCAATTACATCAGCACCTCTATCAGCAAAGCCCCGCGCTAGTGTTCCTGTTCCTGTACCAAGGTCAACAATATTTTGCCCTGGTAAACCTATACCATATTCAGACAGTTTGTTAAATAATGAACTGGGAAAGCCCGCGCGATGTTTTGCGTAATCAACAGCAGTTGCACCAAAATCAATTTTCATACCTGCAAAACCATTCTTGTAACAATTGTCTAGGCTAGAAGTTCTCTACCCAAGGACGTAGTTCTACTTCATAAGTCCAAGCACTACGAGGTTGGCGTAAAATGCTGAGATAAGTTTGAGCGATCGCATCTGGGTCAAGAGTACTATCAGGATTATCTACTGGATCTTGGCGAACTGCTGAACGAATTGCCCCATCAATTACAAAATGTGCCACATGAATATTCTTCGGCGCTAATTCTCTAGCAATACTCTGAGCTAAACCACGCAGTGCAAATTTACCCATTGCAAAGGGAGCAGACTGAGCATAACCCTTAACACTCGCTGAGGCTCCAGTAAAAAATATAGCACCACCGCCAAGCTGCAAAAACCTTTTAGTAGCAGCTTGAGCGACAAGAAAGCCTCCATAAGCAGTTATATTTAGGGTTTGTGCCACCTCAGCAGGATCTAAATCAACAATAGACCCCCGCACCCGGTAACTGGGATTGTAAACGACAACATTCGGGGAACCAATTTTATTATCAATATCAATAAATAATTGTTCTACTTCATCTGGCTTTGAAACATCAGCAGCGAAACTAACTGCGTCAATTTCACTACTTAATTGAGTTAGTTTTTCAATTTGACGAGCCGCTAAAGCTACGGTGAATCCTTCTTTGGCAAACAGGCGGGCTAAAGAAGCACTCAATCCACTACCTGCACCGACAATTAAAGCTGTTTTTGCCATAAATTTAATTTTCCTTATTAGGATTAACAGTTAAGGAATTTTATTCAAGCGCCTCTTTTATTTATCAAATTCCTTGGGCGAAACTTGCTGATATTTAGGCTTTAGCGAAAGGCAGCGCCCACAATATTATATTGGTCGAGATGGATAGTCGAAAGCTCTTAGTCTATCTTGTATGTCAACTTTTATCTTCATAAACCTTACTACGATGCCCTACTTTAATTATACTTATTAACAAAATATCGTCATATATTTCATAAATTACTCGGTCTCACCGACTCGAAGACGATAAGTATTTTCTTCATTTTTTAATTTTTTAACACCGTTGAGACGAGGTTCTGTAGATAGATAAATTTAAAATTTTTGAGTCGATGCGGCTTTTAATGTTACTTGGGAGTTTATTTAGTTGTTTTATTGCACCCTGAGTAAATTCAATTTGATACATTACGCAGTTTCTTTTTCATATCCTTTATATTCCTCCCAAGACACAGTACCATTGATGTGTCTATCTTCTCTAGCTTCTGTAAGAGCTTTTATATCCTCTTCATCCTCTTCATCATCTATACGTTTTAATAGAGTGTGAATCTCGTCCAAAGTACTGTCATAAGCTTGATTTAGCAGGAAGTTAATATCTTTAATTAATTGTTCACGTTCGTGTTCGGTTTTCATTTTTACTCATCCTCTACAATTAATTCTTTTGACACTTTATCAAATTTGTGAGGCTAGGAACCACTTTTCAGATGATAGTCTCAATATCTTTTTACTGCGAGAGCGTTATGAACCAAAGGATTTATTTGATGAAATCAAGGTACATATCAGCTATAAATTAAGGATTGAGCGTGACTGAAGATTGCTGTGAATTGCCCTTAGTGGGAGTTTGACCAATTTGCAGTACACCAACTGCGGCAATCAGACAGAGAATGCCTGATAAAATAAACGCTTGTAAATAACTACCCGACCAAGTTCTCAACACTCCGGCTCCAAATGCTGCTGTGGCTGCACCAAGCTGGTGTCCTGCGACAATCCAACCGAACATCACGCCGACATTTTCTTTACCAAAAGCATTGGCAACAAGGCGGACTGTCGGTGGTACGGTAGCAATCCAATCAAGCCCATAAAATACGGCGAAAATGGAAAGTCCATAGAAGGAAAAGTTGAAACTGAAGGGTAAGAAAATCAAAGACAAACCCCGCAGTCCGTAGTACCAGCATAATAAGTAGCGATTGTTCCATCTGTCAGATAGCCAACCGGACATAGTAGTTCCAAAAAAATCGAATAGTCCCATGATTGCCAAAAGACCCGCAGCTTTGACTTCCGGGATACCGTGGTCAATACAAGCGGGAATCAGATGAGTTCCAATTAACCCATTTGTGCTAGCGCCACAGATAAAAAAGCTACCAAATAACAGCCAGAAGTCGCGCTTACGCATTCCCAGCCAGAGAGCTTTGAGGGTAGAGGCAATGGAATTTGCTCTCGGCTGTGATATTTCTACAGTTTCGTTGTTGTCACCAAAGGGTCGCAAACCAACATCCGCCGGACGATCGCGCATAAAGGCTGCGATCGCTGGAATAATTAGAAGTGCAGCACCAGTCAGAGTCAGAGCAGCAGTTCGCCATCCAAAGCGATCGGCTATTGAGGCCAGTATGGGCAAAAACACCAGTTGTCCTGTGGCTGTACTGGCAGTTAGGATGCCAAGAACTAAACCCCGCTTTTCAGAAAACCAGCGATTGACAACAATAGCTCCCAAAACCAGGGCGATAACTCCGCTACCAGAACCGACAACTACACCCCACAGCAAAACTAACTGCCAAGATGCTGACATCAAAGTAGTTAAACCGACACCGAGAGCAATGACAGCGAGCGAGAATACCATCATCTTGCGAATGCCGATTCGCTCCATAACTGTGGCAGCAAAAGGCCCAATCAGTCCGTAAAGTACTAAGTTGATGGAGATTGCCAAAGATATAGTTGCTCTACTCCAGCCAAACTCCTGTTCGAGAGGGACTATAAAAACTCCGGGAGCAGAGCGAATTCCGGCCGCAACTAATAAAGCTAGGAAGGTTAAACCTGCAACGATCCAGCCATAGTGGAACGAACGACGCGTTAAGAAGGAGGGTAAGGACATAAGTTGGGAATGGGGAACTTGTACTGAGCGCAGTCGAAGTATGGGGAATGGGGCAGAGGGCAGGGGGCAGGGAGATTAGTTTTCACCTCTGCCTCTTTTCAATTCCCAATTCCCAATTCCTAATTTAAAGAAAACTACCCTACATAAGGGTTACCGATTCTATCCACAGAGACGTTGTGGGAGAATGGCAAACGACCTGGATTTAAGCGTGGTTCGGCTGCATAACCCACGGGAACAACAACAGCGATCGCTAAATCTGGATTATCCCCAGCACCAATCACTTGTTTTACCTGATCCTCAACCCAACCGTTCATAAAACAAGTGGATAATCCCAAACTTTCTGCCGCTAATACCAAATGGGTAGCGGCAATAATGGCATCTTTGATCGCATATTCGCGTCGCTTGTCGCCTAACGTAGCTTGAAATTGCGGGATGGCGGTTTTAAAATAGTTTATTGTACCTTCATTCCATGCTCCAGTTTCGGCTGCCTGCTTTATAATTGGAGTCAAGTTGTGTTCGGTTGCATTAGGATCGGCAGCAAAAACAAAGGTAACAGGTGCTTGAATAATTTGCTGTTGATTAAAAGATGCGGCTGACAGTGCTACTTTTTGCGCCTCATCTTGCACAAGAATAATTTGCCAGTCTTGGATGTTATAGCTGCTGGGCGCTGCCACGGTCAACTCTACCAGTTGCTTGAGCAGTTCTGGGGTAATGGGGTCTGTTTTAAAAGTTTTGATTGAACGGCGTTGAGCGATCGCACTGGGTACGTCTAAAGGTATGGTTTGGGTGATGGAACTCATGAGATTCTCCTGATAGTTGAGTTATGACCAAATAATTCGTAATTCCTAATTAGGATACAAATGAATCTATTTATTCATGAAACAAAAATAAAAATTATTCCTTGTTTCCGAACAAAAGTCAGAATTACGAATTACGTTAGCGTAGCGGTAGCGAGGAACGAGCGTCACTACGCCTTAGCTACTGCCTCATTAGCAGCCGACCAAAATGGATAGTCTGTATATCCTTGTTCACCGCCACCATAAAAGGTTGCTTGATTTGCTTCATTTAGTGGTGCATTTAAAGCCAAGCGTCGGGGTAAATCTGGATTTGATATAAATAATGTGCCAAAGGCAACTAAATCTGCTGCTTTGCTTGCTAGCACTGCATCGCCTTTTTCACGAGTATAACCACCATTGACGATGAGTGTACCTGTAAAGCGATCGCGTATATGACTGGTGGGTACAATTATCCCCCCATGTCTAATATCTGCCTCTGTTGCTTCATAAATATGCAGATATGCCAAATTAAACTGGTTCAACGCTTGAGTTGCATAACCGAATGTCTCTAGGGGATTGGAGTCACCTATATCGTTAAAAGTCCCACTGGGAGAGAAACGTACCCCGACTCGGTTAGAATCCCACACACTAATTACTGCTTCTGTCACTTCCAACAGGAATCGGGCGCGATTCTCAATGGAACCCCCATATTTATCTGTACGTTGATTGGTGCGATCGCGGAGAAATTGATCTATTAAATAACCATTAGCTGAGTGAATTTCTACCCCATCAAACCCAGCCGCTAGAGCATTTGCCGCTCCCTGACGGTACTGTTCTACTATCTGCGGTATTTCTGAAGTTTCTAAAGCACGGGGTGTAACATAGGGTTTTGGCCCCTCATAAGTTGATGCCTCACCTTTAGGAGTAATGGCAGAAGGTGCTACAGGTAAAGCTCCATTTGGTTGTAAGTCAGGATGGGAAATTCTGCCTACGTGCCATAGTTGCAGGAAAATTCTTCCTCCCTCCTGATGTACGGCATCAGTTATTAACTTCCATCCTTCCACTTGTTCTGGTGAATGAATTCCTGGTGTAGCAGGATAACCCTGTCCTTCAGGAGTTACCTGTGTTGCTTCAGAAATAATCAGTCCGGCGGAAGCACGTTGAGCGTAGTAGGTAGCATTAAGTTCGTATGGTACGTTTCCCTCACTTGCCCGGTTTCGGGTTAGGGGTGCCATCACAATCCGATTAGGGAGTTCCAAATTACCTAATTGGTAAGAAGAGAATAAGTTGATATTACTAGTCATGTTATTTTGCTCCAATTCAAAATTCAAAGTTCAGAACCACATAGCTGGGAGATAAGACAATACGATTCGGATAAGGTTTTTTGATAACACGCCCTAGATTGCAAAGACGCAATAAATCGTCGTCTTTACAATAATCAGTCCTTTATAGAGACGGCGATTTATCGCGTCTCTTGCCTTAACCAAACCGTATTGGGAGATAAGGGCAGGGCTATGCTATTCTCATTTAGCCTACCTCGTGTCTTCCTCGATAAATTCTCAGTCTAATAGCAAAAGTCTCTAAAGACCACTAAGAAAAGGTTATTGTCCGTTTTAAGGTACTCAAAAACTTTAGTTATGGGCAGTTTATTTCTAAAAAGAAATAGTCTTGAAAACAAGAAAAAAGTCTTTCCAATACCCAACTTTGTGTGCAGTTCATTCACTAAACAATCGACCGAATAACACCACCATCTACCCGCAAAGCTGCACCATTAGTTGCTGAAGCTATAGGGCTAGAAAGATAAACTACGATCGCTGCTACTTCTTCATTAGTTGCAAAGCGTTTGATTAGGGAACTTGGACGCACATTTTGAAAAAACTCAGTCTCAACTTCTGCTGGACTAATCCCACGTTCCTGCGCCAGGTTGATAATAAACTCTTCAACTCCTTCTGAGCGGGTTGGCCCGGGGAGGACAGAGTTTACAGTAACTCCAGTTCCGACAGTCATTTCTGCTAGACCTCGTGCAATAGCAAGCTGCGCTGTCTTAGTTGTGCCATAGTGAATCATTTCCACTGGGATCTGAATCGCAGATTCGCTGGAGATAAAGATTATCCGCCCCCAGTTTTGCTCTAGCTGCTTTTGCAGATATTGCCGACTCAAACGGACTCCACTGAGAACGTTAACCTGAAATATGTTTAACCAGTCTTCATCTGTAATATCAAAGAAGGTTTTTGGCTCATAAATACCCACATTATTAATCAGGATATCAACGTGAGGAACTTTTTGAAAGAGTTCCTCTACCCCTGATGCAGTACTTGTGTCAGCAACAACACCAGAAACTTTCGCTTCAGGTGTACTTTGTTGAATTTTAGCGATCGCTTGGGCTACTCTTTCCTCAGATCGACCATTGACAATTACTGATGCACCTTCTTGAGCTAACGCTTGGGCGCTAGCCAAACCAATACCTGCGGTTGAACCACTCACCAACGCCGATTTACCATGCAATTTCAAGTCCATTTTGCTCTTTCCCCATTAGTTGAAACAGAATGCCCTGGGATTGGTGACTGGGGACTGGGGAGCAGAGGGGCAAGGGGAGGCAGGGGAAGCAGGGGAGAAGGAAGTTACAGTAAGTTTTTCCCCTCTGCCCCTATGCCTTCTGCCCCTCTGCTTCTTTCTTGTGCCCCATGCCCCATACCCAATGCCCAATTCCCTTAGCTTAGATTAAAGATGCTGTGCTAAGGTTTTATTCAAGGTAGTTTTTGGAACTGCCCCTACGACAGTATCGACCTGGCGACCTCCTTTAAAAACCATCAGCGTCGGAATGCTGCGAATTCCATAATGGCTAGCGACAGTAGGATTCTGATCTGTGTTCAGCTTCACAAATTTCACCTGTCCTTCGTATTCCGCAGCAACTTCATCGACCACTGGGCCTACCATCCGGCAAGGGCCGCACCACGGGGCCCAAAAGTCTACTAAGACCGGAATCTCACTTTCCAAGACTTCTTGCTTGAATGTGGCTTCTGTGACATTTGTAATGGATGACATAAATTGCCTTCCTAGTTAATTCTATAATTCGATAATATCGAATAATCAAAATATATGCCACTTGATGAGATAATGCAACTATGAGATTTCTTTATCATCCAGATAGAAAAAATATTTCTTTACCGGGAGTGCTGTATGCATTGGGCGATCCAGTGCGGCTAGAGATTGTGCGGCTGTTGGCGACAGAGGGGGAACAATGCTGTGCCCAGTTTGATTTTGCGATCGCTAAGTCTACGATGTCCAATCATTTTAAGATTTTGCGGGAGTCGGGGATAATCTTTACACGTAAAGAAGGGACACATCACATTAATATTCTGCGGCGTGAAGATTTAGAGATGCTGTTTCCAGGGTTACTGGATGCGGTATTGAAAGCGGCTCAACCATTGCCTGTTAACCCTGCGAGTGATAAACAAACGGTTTCAAGGATTTAGGAATGGGGAATGGGCGATCGCTATCTGTTTAAGAATTTTCTTGTTTTTGAATTTGTGTTTCTAAATCAGCAAAGATATCATGTTGTTCTCGAAAAGTCCTTGGAGTATAAGATAAACCTAAATCTGTAGAGAGTAAATCAATCCCATCGATAATTTTGGGTATCTGAATTCGATCTACTTGCAGGCTAAGAAAGCATTTCTCTCTGTAATCTGGTCTTTCTTGGAATAGTGCGATCGCTCTTTCCAAAGGGCGCATAACCTGATATGCTTTTTCAGCCTTCTCAATTGATGCTTGAGGAATTGGAGATTGCAGCCTGAGAATTGCTAAATCGATTAAATCTCTTGCTTCAACACTGTCATCCGCGTAACGGTCAGAATTTGGCAGCAGCTTAGAGGTAAAACAGTCATTGAAGCTTAAGCAGGGAACAACTGACCAGTTTAGATATCTTGGTGGATCTAGTTGAAAACGAGTTTCGGCAATAATTTCCGTTTTAATCGGCACATCATCTACAAAAACTATCATCCGAATTCCATATTGGTCAGTTGTACTACGTCCAACTTGGATTTTACTTAAATCACGAAATAATGCTTCATGTCCACCCTCAAATACCACTGTACGTAAATATTTATAGCCTTCTGTACCAACTGGAGAAATAAAATCAACATCCTTACTCCAGCGATATTCTTCAAACTCAAATGCAAGAAGGGTTCCGCCACCGAAGTACTTGTACTGAGTGAAGCCGAAGTAAGCAGAACCCTTCCTAAGTATGTCAGTATCTAAGCATTCAAGAACTGTGAGAATTTTATTATGGTGTTCAAACCTGGAAGTCATAAACAAACTTGTAACCAGGATTTATACCGTCTAGCGAGTTCCTGAAGAAAATTTAGTTCTTCACCCTCAAGATTATTAAATAGGTTGCGATATTGCCAGCCACGCTCGTAGCGACTCAGCATTTCTTCTAAAGTAAACCGATATACATCCGCAGTTTGCCAACAAATTGATTCCAAAAAAGGCAGCTTTTTAGGGACAATAACAGGATTATTTTTTGGTGTTGCGGTTGTCATAATTCTTTTAATCAATCACTGTCGGCTTACTTCAATTTTATCCCAATTATAAATTATCCTAACTGGGGTAAACTCTTCCTTTCCAAGCGCCGCCGCGTCCTTGCCAGTGACGCAGTGCTGAGTCTAAAGTCATCAGGGTATAGAGAAACGCGATCGCAGGTAAACTAAAGGCTAACCAGGGAGAACATTTATAAAAGCGGATTGTCGGGTAGTAAGCGAAACTCATCAACAGCCATCCCAATAAACCCATAAGTGCGATCGCCCAATTGCTCCAAACTGCACCTAGAATTACACATATAGGTGGAACTAGATAAATCAGAGGCATTCCTACTAAAGTGCCTAATAGTAGTAATTGAGAATAGTTTAGTTGGGTATAGGCAGTACGAGCAACCATATCCCAAATCGTCGCCAGCGAGTCATAGGGACGCAGACTCCGAGTCAAGCTACTCAATCCTAGCCAGATACGTCCTTTAGTGGGAACTGGGGATTGGGAAAACTCTTCCCTAGTCTCCAGTCCCCAGTCTCCAGTCCCTCTTTTAACAACCTGAGCTAGGGCACAATCGTCGATTAAAGCTTGGCGAATCACTTGAATGCCTCCAATTCGCTCTAAAGCTTCACGGGCGATCAGAATAGATCCCCCAGCTGCTCCTGCTGTGGGATTGTTGGGATTATTAACCCAGCGAAAGGGATAGAGTTTTTGGAAGAAAAAGACGAAAGCCGGAATCAAAAGTTTTTCCCAAAAGCTTTCACACCTAAGTCGCACCATTACCGAAACCAAGTCTAAATCTTCTTGGACAGCTTTTGCAACGAGTCGGCGAAGATTACCAGGATCATGTTCGATATCTGCGTCGGTCAGGAAAAAATAATCAGGTGTGAATTTACTGGCGCTCTTTATACCTTGCTCAACAGCCCAAAGTTTGCCCGACCAACCAGCAGGCAGTGATTCACCTGAAATAATATGCAATTGCTGGGGTTTACCTACAGCGTGTGCAACCCCTTCGGCGAAATTTGCTGTCCGGTCTGTGCTGCGATCGTCTACTAAGAACACGTTGAAAGAACCAGGATAATCTTGGAGTAGGAGCGATCGCAAGCTAGTTGGGATGAACTCAGCTTCGTTACGCGCTGGAACGACGACACAAACCACAGGTAAAGATTGTAGCTGAGTTTCTGTAACCTCTAATTGCTGGTCTGTCCGCCAAAACTGTCCCCAAAAACACAGTAATCCCAACCAAATTGTCAAGGATAAGAGCATCAATCCTAATAAAATTACACCCATGACCGCCGCTATCTCTCTGTACAGAATCCAAAATCACTTTACCCTGGTATAGGCGATCGCTTATATCTGAAATCAAAAACCCCGCCATAAGTATTCGGTCAGGCTCTTTCCCGCAAGACGTTCTTTGTCTGGTTCGGGGGGCAAATACCAACGCAGAGATTGATAGAGTAGATGGCGGTGCAGATCAAAGGTGGCATCGATCAATTCACCATAGTTTCTGGCGGCATCAATAGCCCAGTAGTAATAAGCAAAAATGGCACAGATGATGCCCACAGGAGCAGCCCACCAGACCCAAATTGTCCAAACGATAAATAGCAGACTCCACAGCCAGATGCGGACGGCGGTGTTGAGGTCGGCGCGGGCTTCTTGCAGGTCTTTTTTGACAGCATCAGAAAGGAGAAGCCACAGGCGTGACCAGCAGACGATCGCATCTAATCCATATTTTTCCAAGGGGCGCTGTTCAGCAGCACGGAGGATGTTGCCCAGACGAGTGGGCATGAGTTGGTTGTCTAGGGGTCGGTGGTGTTGCTCCCAGTCAAGTTGGATCAGTTCATCCTTTATTTCAGAGCATAATTTATCTAAGCGTTGTTTTAGACCCTGGTTGGTGAGTTTCTGCAATCGTTTTTCGTTGGAATGTAGTTGATTATGTTGCTGCAAGATAAAGTATATGACTTCTTTTTTTTGCTGATCTTCTGGAAGTTGCAAGAAGTTAAGGGTTGCAAATTTCTGAGATTGCTTATCGAGTCGTTTAAGTGTTTGCCAGCGATCGCTAATCCGTTGACTGTGTTTTGTTTCTCTAGCAATCAAGCAACGACGTAAAGGAAGCAGGCAGCGAGACCAGTAGCCTTCCAGAAAGCGCAGCACAGGCAAATCGAAGCGTTGCACCACGAAGGCTGAGGCGATAATCAGGCAGAAAACCCCGACGAGGAGGGCGATTTGTAATGGCTCACCTCGTTGACTGAACCAAGTGCTAGCAGGTTCCCAGCCGAAGCGCTGTAGTCCTGCGGTGGCTCCCCCTGCCCAAAAGACAAAGGCAGGGGTGAGCAGGGTGGCAACCCATTGTTCGGCGAGTTTGCTGCCAAAGCTTTCTAGGAATTTTGCGGACATGGTGTTACCGAGAGAGTTGATAGAGCTGAGGCTATTCGGTTAGCCAACTGAAGAGTTTACCAATCGTTATGGTTAAGCGGGTTCGAGGGGAACGTTCTGATTAGGGTGATTGGGGCACAGGGGCGTGGGGCGACCAATGCGATCGCGTGACCAAGTGTAGTCGCACTGAGGACATTTAAATTCGCGTGCAGAAATTGGAGATATATCACCAGCTAGTGGATTTAATCCTTTTTGAGTTGCATTCGTTTGCTGGAATTGCGTTACCCAGTTGCGAGTGGCTCTGGTGTCCGTCAGTAACTCCCAGATGGAATCCTCGATGGCTTCTCCAGCTTGAGCCTGTTTTAGGAGTTGGTCAAGTTCTTGACGCATTTGTTCGCCTGCTTCTTCAGTGCCCAGTAATTGGGAGAGGTGGGGACGAATAGCCAGAGCAGTTTCTAAAATTGAGAGATTATCAGTCATGGTCGCTTGAATAAATAACAGGTGGGAATAATTTTTAAACTCCGGTGTAGCTGAAGGCTGCCCAGTAGTAGGGATGGGAGTAATCATATTTCAGCGATCGATATAAATCCCCTTTTTTGGATGCGAGTTCGGGAATAAATGTTTCACAGTGAGCAACTATATCACGCGGCTCGGCATCCCGGAGCCATTTTTGGGCTGTGATTAAAGCTTTTGATGGCTCTAAGTGCTGGTCACGCCAAAGTGTGTAAAACCGAGTTAGTAGAACCATTGTACTAATCTCGGAGACCGACCAGAGGGAAGCGACGACTCCGGCAACACCTGCCTGAAGTAAGCCTGTGGGTAGGCTGATGGCTTCATCCGCCAGTTCAATCCCTGCCAATGCAGTTTCGCAAGCGGAGAGAATAGCGAGGCGGATACCACCCTGGTTATTTTCCACCAGTTTGAGGTTGAGGAGGTCACGCAGAGTAAGGATGGCTTTTTCACCTTCACCTGTCATTGCAAGACCACTTTTGAGGGGTTCTTCCAGTTCAGCGTTGCCGTGGCAGGAACAGTGCAAAATTTTGTAATGGGGTAATGCAGCGAGAACGGCCTCTCTGGTTGCTTGTTCTTGACGGAGAATGTTGGGATTTTGGAAAGTCGTAACAGCAACTTTAACTTCTCGTGTTGAGTTAGGTAAGGGTTTAGCGCCATCATGTTTGGGTTCATCAATTGCTAGTATCGAATCTGCGAAAGTCCTTTGAGCAATTTCCTGAGCCGTTGAGAGCGATCGGGCGTTGGGGGCATAGGTAAAGTGGATGGCATCCAGGGCGTAGTACCTGCCAGTGGGAGTGGTAGAATCTTCAACCCAGGCCGCGTGGAGAGGAAGCAAGCTGAGGATTCCCGTGGGAATGAGGGTCGCTTGCTGAAAATTGCGCTGCTGGAGGTGGTTGATTAGGGGTGACATCACGGGTTCCCAGAGTTGGCGAGTGCCTTGGTCTATCGCGTCTAGCCATGCTTGGTGGTTGGATTGAGGTTGCCTGTATGCTCCCAACCATCCACCTAGATTGGAATCATCGGCGCGACCATACAGCAACTCTCGCAGATTAGCTTCAGTAAAGTCATCAAACCAAATATTGGTAATGCAGTCTTGAGTGACAATGAGAGCAAAGCTTCCGGCAGAAGTAGGGACGAGGTAGACAAGGGGAACGCTAGGGCGGAGAGCTTGGTAAATGTCATCGAAGCTGGGTTGAGCCAAGAAGTCTTCATAGCCAGGAACTTGGTGGATCTGGTCAATAATTTCCGTCAGGGTTTGGCGCAGTTGAAGGGCTTCGGTGCGGAGGACTTCGGGGGTGAGACTATGGCGATCATCTGAGGTCATCCGCAGACGTTGTTGGGTTTCGAGGTTGCGGAGTTGGATGGTGGTATTTGCGTATTGAGTATAAAGACTGGGGGCGAGTTGCTGAAGTTGGGTGAGGTCTGCTCTGTCTCGATCTAGGCTTTCACTGAGTCCACGGGCGCGACCTTGTTCTAGAGTGAGGACAGCCGCTTGCAGGTCGCCACTACGGGCAAGGGCATAAGCAGCGAGGCGCGGCAAATCATTAATTTCGGCAAGTTCGGCAGCTTTGCCATCAAGCAAGATGGCTGATTGGTAGAGGATTTCGCCTGCTTCAAGGGCTTTGGTGTATGCACTAGCGGCTTTTACCCAGGTTTGTTGCTCAAAGTAAAGGATGCCGAGGTTGCGCGCAGTCATTTGGCAGTCCTTGGGAAATGCTTCATGGGTATAAACTTGTAGGGCGAGTTCATAGGCAGTGATCGCCTGTTCAAGGTTATCAGCCCGCTCCCCTTTGATGCGGAGGCTGTAGGCTACTGCCAGATTATTACGGGTCTGTGCCCAATCTTGGGGAAAAGCTTCACGGGTTCTGACTTGCAGCGCAAGTTCATAGGCGCTAATCGCTAATTCGAGGTTATCAGCCTTCTCCCCTTTGATACGGTAAAGGTAGGCATTTGCTAGATTATTATGGGTCTGTGCCCAATCTTGGGGAAAGGCTCCACGGGTATAAACTTGTAGGGCAAGTTCACAGGCAGCGATAGCTAGTTCGATGTTATCAGCCCTGTCCCCTTTTATACGATTCCTGTAGGCGATTGCCAGATCATTCTGTGTGTGTGCCCAATCTTGGGGAAAGGCTTCATGGGTATAAACTTGTAGGGCGAGTTCACAGGCAGCGATAGCTAGTTCGATGTTATCAGCCCTGTCCCCTTTTACACGGTAAAGGTAGGCAATTGCCAGATTATTATGGGTCTGTGCCCAATCTTGGGGAAAGGCTTCACAGGTTCTGACTTGCAGGGCGAGTTCATAGGCGCTAACCGCTAGATCAAGGTTATCAGCCCTTTCTCCTTTGATACGCTCCCTGTAGGCAATTGCCAGATTATTCTGGGTCAATGCCCAATTTTGGGGAAATGCTTCATGGGTATAAACTTGCAGCACAAGTTTATAGGTGCTAACTGCTAGTTCGAGGTTATCAGCCTTCTCTCCTTTAATACGGTAAAGGTAGGCATTTGCCAGACTATTCTGGGTCTGTGCCCAACTTTGAGGAAAGGTTTCACGAGTATAAACTTCCAGCGCGAGTTCACAGGCAGCGATGGCTAATTCGAGATTATCAGCCTTCACCCCTTTGATGCGCTCTCTGTAGGCATTTGCCAAATTATTCTGGGTCTGTGCCCAATCTTGTGGAAAGGCTTCACGGGTATAAACTTGCAGCGCGAGTTTATGGGCGCTAATTGCTTGTTCAAGATTATCAGCCTTCCCCCCTTTTATACGGTAAAGGTATGCATTTGCCAAATTATTCTGGGTCCGTGCCCAATCTTGGGGAAAGGCTTTACGGGTATAAACTTGCAGCGCGAGTTCACAGGCGGCGATGGCTAATTCGAGATTATCAGCCCTCTCTCCTTTGATACGCTCCCTGTAGGCATTTGCCAAATTATTCTGGGTCCGTGCCCAATCTTGGGGAAAGGCTTTACGGGTATAAACTTGCAGCGCGAGTTCACAGGCGGCGATGGCTAATTCGAGATTATCAGCCCTCTCTCCTTTGATGCGATAAAGGTAGTCAACTGCCAGATTATTCTGAGTCATAGCCCACTGTTGGGGAAAGGCTTCACGGGTATAAACTTGCAGTGCGAGTTCATAAGCACTAATCGCTAGTTCGACGTTATCAATACTCTCCCCTTTGATGCGCTTGCCGTAGGCAACTGCCAGTTGATACTGGGTTAATGCCCACAGTTCGCGAAAGGCTTCATGGGTATATACTTGCAGCGCGAATTGATAAGCAGCAATGGCTTGTTCGAGGTTATAGTCCAAGAGAACAGCCGCTACAAAATGTCCTGCCAGCCCCAAGAGCCACTGTGTTGCACAACCTAAAAGCTGCTTAATCAGCTTCACATAAGCCTGCATCCCTTGTTTATCCATCACCAGAGGTTTCCTAAAGGTCAAAGATTGGGAATTGACTGCGATTCTTGCCCTAATATTTAAATTTAGTGAGTGCGATCGCTCTCTGTGCCCTTACAAAAAACACTACAAAACGACGATCACCTTTTCCTGAAAGCTTTTGCTACACATCCATACAGCCCAACCTATTGCAAATTCTCCGTGACTCAGACACAATACTATGTCTACTGATAAAGGAAAATATTTTTCATCGTATTCTAATTACGAATTACGAATTATTTGTTGGGTGTTGAGGTTAAATAGTATTTGATGCAAACACAAGACAGGGTAAAAGTCAATCAAATTGCAGATGCGATCGCAGCCAGTCAAGAATATCTGCTTTCGATTCAAAATTCGGCAGGTTACTGGTGGGCAGAATTAGAATCTAATGTCACCATCACTTCTGAAGCCGTCCTTTTACATAAGATTTGGGGAACAGACCAAACCAGACCTTTACACAAAGTTGAAGCATATCTGCGTCAAGAGCAACGGCAGCATGGCGGCTGGGAACTTTATTATGGTGATGGCGGAGAACTTAGCACTTCGGTTGAAGCCTACATGGCGCTGAGGCTGCTAGGTGTACCAGCAAACGATCCGGCAATGATTCGGGCGCAAGCTTTTATTCTCCAACGGGGTGGTATCAGCAAAACTCGAATTTTTACCAAGTTGCACCTAGCCTTGATTGGCTGCTACAACTGGCGCGGTATTCCCTCGCTACCAGCTTGGGTGATGCTGTTGCCAAAAGCTTTCCCTGTCAATATCTACGAGATGTCTAGCTGGGCACGTTCCAGCACAGTACCATTACTGATTGTATGCGATCGCAAACCGATTTTTCTCTCTGACTCAGCTATCAACCTAGATGAGCTATATGTTGAAGGTGTTGATCGAGTCCGGTGGGAATTACCCCGAAGTGGCGATTGGACAGATTTATTTCTCACCCTCGATCAAGGATTCAAGTTGGCAGAAAGCCTGAATTTAGTCCCCTTCCGCGAAGAAGGCATCAAAGCCGCCGAAAAATGGATTTTAGAACGGCAAGAAGCGACAGGCGACTGGGGTGGCATTATTCCGGCGATGCTGAATTCAATGCTGGCTTTGCGCTGTCTGGATTATGACCGCAGCGATCCGATTGTGGAAAGAGGTTTGCAAGCAATTGATAACTTTGTCATTGAAACCGAGAATAGCTATCGGGTACAGCCTTGTGTTTCACCGGTTTGGGATACAGCTTGGGCAATGCGTGCTTTGGTAGAATCCGGTTTTGCACCAGATCATCCGGCTGTGGTAAAGGCTGGAGAATGGTTATTACAAAAACAAATTTTGGATTACGGAGATTGGGCTGTCAAAAATCGCCAGGGAAAACCAGGGGCTTGGGCTTTTGAGTTTGACAATCGGTTTTATCCCGATGTCGATGACTCGGCGGTGGTGGTGATGGCTCTACATTTGGCTAAACTCCCTAATGAAAAAATTAAGCAGGCTGCGATCGCACGGGCAGTAAACTGGATTGCATCTATGCAATGTAAACTAGGCGGTTGGGCTGCCTTTGATTTGGACAATGACCAAGATTGGCTCAACTCTATTCCTTATGGTGACTTGAAAGCGATGATCGATCCAAACACCGCAGATGTTACGGCTAGAGTCGTAGAAATGCTTGGTGCTTGTGATTTGTCAATTGATAGTGATAATTTGGAGCGATCGCTAACTTATCTTTTACGCGAACAAGAAATCGAAGGCTGTTGGTTTGGTCGTTGGGGTGTAAATTATATTTACGGCACGAGTGGCGTTTTATCAGCCTTGGCGTTAATTGATCCTCAAAGGCATAAACTCAGTATAGAACGGGGAGCAGCTTGGTTAGTGGAATGCCAAAACCCAGATGGGGGTTGGGGTGAGACTTGTCGCAGCTATGATGATCCTAGTCTCAAAGGAAAAGGAAATAGTACTGCATCTCAAACCGCTTGGGCTTTAATTGGCATCTTGGCAGCAGGTGAAGCAACTGGTAAATTAGCTTTTAAGGCTATTGAACAAGGAATTGGCTATTTAATGGCAACTCAACAGCCTGATGGTACTTGGTTTGAGGCAGACTTTACAGGGACTGGATTTCCTTGCCATTTCTATCTCAAATATCATCTGTATCAACAATACTTTCCTTTAATCGCGCTAGGTCGTTATCAAGCAGTTATGGGTTTGACAAACCTCTCCCTGTCTTGAACTAAAGTTTAAGTCTGTCCCTCTCTGGGTTGGAAAGGGACAGATTTTGTATAGTAAAACCAGGTAGAGGTCTTTTTATTTGAACCGTCGAACTACAGCACCCGCTTGAAGAAAGCCACTAAATCTTCGATGTTTGGCGTGTGAAGTAAATCTACTACTTCTATAGCTTTTTCAGAAGGTATATAGTCATCTGGTATGCCGATGATAGAAGTTCCCAAGTTTTGGGCTAATTGATACCAAAAACCCAATTTATCATCAGCGTTCATTGAAGCGTACTCTTCAGTAAGAATTGCTGTTTCTGCTACTTCATCTTTGTTTAGCAACTGGCGCAAAGCAAACAACTGTTCCGCCTGTGGCAGGTTTTGAATTTGTGCAACTAAATTCGCAGTGTTTTCATTTGGTACATTATTGAGACAGAGCGACGGAATTTCATCACAAATTTCAGTATAAAGTAAGGCTAAGACAGTCAAGCGATCGTCTGCATCCAAACGCTGAAATTTTGATACACTTTGTTCTAAAAAGTTGACGTTTGTAGAAGTCATAAGCACCTCAAAGTAATTAACTACTTAATTAACTCAAAATTTTTAAGTGAAAATTATAATTTTGCTTGGAACCAGTTAGACTATGGCTTTACTAATCAACAGAAATACGGAAGATGATTTAATTTTGGTAAGCCTCTTCTGTCGCTAACAATTTTAGTTAAGCAAATAGCTACAAATTTACGTGTGATCCGCTATTATTACTACTTAAAATCGCCGGAGTTTTTGTTATCAATATATCTCTTCTGTTACTCGGTGTTGTATTATAAGTCAAGTATTAAATAGCTTTGAAGAATGTTTAGCAATCGCCTCTATTTAAACCTTTAAAATCTGAGACGTATGGCTTTCATCAATTAATATCTTTATCAGCCATAACAGCTAATGGTAAATTAGTTACATTTTTGTGTTTATCATAGATGTAATTTGGTATAAGATATGAAAAGACTCATTAAATCTCCGATGTAAAAAATTGAATTATCCATGTTGATATCTCCATTAATTTTAAGTATTTCATTTTAGATAAAAAACTATAAACAGACAGGCCTTAATATAAAAAAAGCATATTTAAACCAACCACAAGACAGATTAATTCAAATATAATTACTTTTAATATATTGAGTACAAAACAAAGGGCGTTAGGACTGTAGGGTGCAACTGACCTCATAAAAGAAATGCTCACAGGGTAAGAATTTTATTTTTACTCTGTGTTTATTTATCAAGAAAAAATGAAACCGCCAGTAATCAAAATTTAAATTTATATTAAGCGACTGGCGGATATAATAAAAACTTTAAGAAGAGAGGTATAGATAGATGCTTATACAGGACTTGGCAAGTAAATCAACTTGCTATAAGAACCATCTTATCCTCATTTAGAGGCTAAATAGATAACCTCAAGCAGCCTAAAAAGTTAAAAAGTGCTAAATTTCAGCACCTGCTTTTGCTTCAGCACCCATTGGCGACACATAATCACGGAAAAGAGTAATCTGTTGCTCAAAGGCTAATCCTTGAATTCTACCAAACAACGCTTTAGATTCTGAAGGTAGTTCATAGTCAGAAGGTACAGGAATGATAGTACCATTATCCATACCTTGAGATAATCGATACCAAAATAGTAGTTTGGTAGTATCACCCAAAGAACCATATTCACGAGAAATTTGGGTATCTACTTTATTAATCAAGTCACGCTGAACTTGTAATTGTTGTTCGTGAGTTAATTCCTTAACTTGATTAAACAAACCTTCTGCGATTTCTGGCGAAACAGTGCTAGCACCAGGAGCAGCTGGCGTAATTGAACCACCCATTTCTTTGTAAATGAACCAGAACAATGCTAGTTGTTGATCCACATCCAATTTTTGCCAAGCCTGAACATGTTCGCGAATAGTTGGATCGCTAGTTTGTGTGTATGTCATTATGAACTCCAATTGCAATTTATCAGTGCTATTAGTAAAGGTATCAAATATACATTTAACGTTTTACCCTACTGAAGACATAGGTATTAAAATCAGAAAGAAGAATAATTATAAACAAAACATAAATCGGGGAAAGTATAGTCTCACTTTAGAAAGAAGAATTAAACTTAGATGCAAATGCAATATAAAATTCATATTTGATTTCTGAAAACATTCAATCCAACTCAAATAAACTTCTTGCCCATTGCCTCATAAGCAAATAATTATGTCTACGCCATGTTGCACGAAACATAAATCAAAGCGGATTGCTATATCAAAATCTAAAATAGTGCTTGGAAAGGCAATGTAAAAACTTGGCAATTTCAATGCTGCCAAATTGAGAGATTTTCGAGATATATTTCGATAGATAGATGATTAGTTTTGTTGTGACAGTGCTTAGAAAAGCACTGTCCAATTTAGCCACATCAAATTTGTGAATTCACAGTAGGAATAAGGCTTGTGGTTTTATTAAGCATTATTCTCCCCGCTCTTGATAATCTTCAGAAGACTTTGGATCTAACTCCCAGCGATCGCCATCACGATCCTCTAAAATATCATTGGTATGCAGAAACTCAGAATCAGCCATTTCTAGCCCTACTGCCGCTTCTAGCTCCTCGGTTACATTCTTATTGGGAGTTGCAGTACTACCACCAACAGCTTCATCCCCAACTGCATCTGCATCTTGCCAGTAAGCATCAACATCACCACCAGTGAGTTCAGGACTAGTTTCTGTATACTCACGTCTTTCTTCTCTAATTGAGCTACCACCAATATTGTATCCTGGCAACTCTTTCACACCAGTGCCATAGGATTCGGTAATTTCCTGTGGCAAATCATTGGTTTGAATTTCGTCATTATGATTTTTTTCTGCCATGATACTAGCCTTTTTTCTGCATTCTCACAATAACGTTTTCCTGTCACGAAGTTATCTTACTAGAGATGTATAGCTTTAGAAATAAAAGAATCTATCCCCTTAGTACGAAGCTAAACTAGCGATCGCACCATACCATTGGAATTATGAAATCATGGTCAAGCAACTTGTAGTTGAAGTTTTTAGCTATGAGTGAAAATTTGTCAAACCGAAATAATTCAGTAGCCCACTTTTCACTCATAACTATTTTTTTATTAATAGGAAGAATAAGAATTTTCTCCATTTTAATTTTAGACTAATGCTTTTAACTACCTGAATGCTAAATAACAAAACATTCAAGAATTTTGGGAAGCGGAGGTAGACAGTGGAATACAACGAATTCATTACACATGTACAAAGCCTTGCCCAATCAGATTCTCGTGAAGAAGCAGAACGTGCTACCCGTGCCACACTAGAAACTCTAAAAGAACGGATAGCAGGTGATGAAGCAGAAGAAATAGCTAAAAATTTGCCTCCACAACTAGGCAATTATTTGCGAGGCAGAGAAGGAGATAGTGTTCAATCCTTTAACTTGCAGGAATTTATCGCTCGTGCAAGCCAAAAAGAAAACATCGAACCAACGACTACTGCAATTCATGTGCGGGCTGTATTTGCTGTATTGCAAAATGCTATTAGCCCAGAAAAGTTTGCTGCACTTCACGCCTATTTCTCTCACGATTATGAAGAACTATTTGCTATTTCACCAACAGGTGAAGTACCTGCATAATAGGTGATTCAAAAAAATCCAGTTCAAAATTCAGGATTTCTAACTTTCCTAATTGCTCAATATTGTAGCTAGTTAAATACTAGAAATAAACAGGTAATATAATCTATGACTGACCATAACAATCATTCCGGGAAGAAAAAAGTTGCCATCCTTATTGAACAGGCAGTAGAGGATGCAGAATTTACAGTTCCTTATAACGGACTAAAACAAGCTGGAATAGAGGTAGTAGTCCTTGGTTCCAGAATGAATGAAAAATATAAGGGTAAACGCGGCAAACTTAGTATCCAAGCTGATGGTACTACAACAGAAGCGATCGCAGCCCAATTCGATGCGGTGATAATTCCTGGTGGGATGGCTCCCGACAGAATGCGGCGCAACATCAACACAGTCCGCTTTGTCGAAGATGCCACACAACAAGGAAAACTAGTCGCTGCGGTTTGCCACGGGCCACAAGTTTTAATTGAAGGCGACTTGCTCAAAGGTAAACAAGCCACTGGTTTTATTGCTATTGCCAAGGATATGATTAACGCTGGCGCAAATTATCTAGATGAAGCAGTGGTAGTTGACGGGAATTTGATTACATCTCGTGAACCTGGAGACTTACCAATTTTTACCACAGCTATTTTAAGCCGTTTGGGTTATGGTGGCAAAGATGCTGCATTACCAAATGAGAAAGACACAAGTGCTGAATGGTGGAAGCTAGCTGATGCTTGGGGTGGCTCAACTAAAGGTGATATTACCAGAGGTTTAAATAATGCCCTTGCTGGTGAGCGTTATTCGTTAGAAGCATTTGAGAAATATTTGGAAAAAGAATCAGATAGGGAAGTCAACTCAGTCTTTGAAGAAATAATTGCAAATAAACAGCGCCATATTCAAAAGCTAGAAACCTATATTCATCATTTGGGCGAAAAACCCTCTTTAGGAGCAAATATTGCTAATCAGTATGCCAAGGTAAAAACTGCCTTTACAGGAAGTGATGACATATATCAGTTACGTTCTGCTTTAGGTGATGTGCAAACTGGTATTGGCGATATTGGTAATTTGTCTGCAATGTTCACTGACCCGGTAGCAACTGCTATTTTCAAAGAAATTTATCACGATTTATTGAGATATGAACAGCGATTAGTAGAACTGTATCGGGCGCGGATAGGTGTTAATATTCAGGCTCCTAAACCGACTACAGGCGCGGCAGTGTCAATGTAATTCGTAATTACAAGACGTTCACGTTATTAGTAGGGGCAATTCATGAATTTCCCCTATAAAAATTTTTTTTGGCTATTGTTTGTACGATTCTTATTACTGTGATGGAGAGATGAAAAAGTGAGTTCAACATCAGAGGATAAACTAAGTACTAATCAGACTGAAGCTGGTGAAGTAGAGCGTTGGGCATCTCTCATTGGTGGTGGTGCTATGGTGCTGATGGGTTTAAGGCAAGGTTCATTGCGGGGAGCGCTGACGGCTTTAGCTGGCGGTGGTTTGATTTATCAAGGTGCAACCAAGCAAAGCACAATCCAGCAAGCACAGCAAGCAATAGGAATAAACCAACCCATCAAAGTTGAAAAGACGGTAACAATTAACAAATCGGCAGAAGAATTGTATCGTTTTTGGCATAACTTTGAGAATTTGCCCACATTTATGAAGCATCTCAAATCTGTCAAAGTGTATAACGAAAAACGTTCTCACTGGATTGCCAATGCACCTTTGGGTAAGAGCGTGGAATGGGATGCAGATATTCTCGAAGATCGGGAAAATGAATTTATTTCTTGGGCTTCTGTAGAAGGTGCAGACGTTGATAATTCTGGTTTTGTCCGCTTTCAAAAAGCACCAGGTGATGTCTCACGACAAGCCACTTCGTGTCTACGTGGCACGGAAGTTAAGGTTGTTTTGGAATATAATCCACCCGGTGGAGCATTGGGAGCTACCGTAGCTAAACTTTTTGGTGAAGAACCAGAACAACAAATTGGTGATGAATTGCGCCGCTTCAAGATGCTAATGGAAACAGGCGAAATCGCCACCAACGAAGGCCAACCTTCTGGACACAAGTAGTTTAGTTAGTTGTCATTTGTCATTTGCCTAAGTGAATCACTAATGATTAAGGACTATGAAAAGTCTGCTGGAACGGTGGTAATGATGTAGGGGTAGAGACATGATTAGTGCCTACATAATGGGAGCCGAAAAAGCAATCGCTTTCCCTAACGCCTGAAAATGATGGCGAAAAAGTTTGCCAACCAAAAAGTTAATACTGGCAAAGCGTTGAAAGAGGTGACTGGTGGTCGTGATCTTAGAATAAACACCCTATGTCCATCATATTTTTCAACAAAAAAGGATAACTAAATCAAAGTTGTTCTTAAAGCTAAATGCTGAATAGTTATTCAGTCTTTTGAATTATCCACCTAACATAATGCAATTGAGGTTTTTTATGAGTCGAGTAATTTCAGCGCTACGAAATATTCGTATTTCCCAAATTTTTGTAGTTTTTCTGGTAGGATTTATGTTTTTATTGGGTCAGGCTTTTAGCTACGTTAATGTAGCACAAGCTGATACTGTTAAAACTCCAGAGGGTATTTATTACAAAGGAACACCCGATGAAGGTGAAATTAGAAATGATACCCAATCAAGAAACGATACCCAAATAAGAAACGCTCAAAATCCATTAAAAAGCGCTGCTGATAATATCCGGGAAAAGTTAAACTTGGATGAAGAAACTCCTAGAGCCACAAAAGAGTTTTTTGATCCTGCAAAAAACCAAGCCGGAGATAAAGAAGGTTATTACCAAAATTCTGCTAGCAAACAACTAAGAGATAGAAGCTAGATTGGTAACAAATTTTGAGTCTAATTGTTTGACTCATATATTGCCGAATAAACTTTGATCTGTTACCGAGACGCGATCATGATCGCGTCTCCCAATAGGTTAATCTGACGTATTTTATCTTGATATTAACGTGACAGAAATTATCACTAAGGACTAAATAATTATGAAGGCAGTTTGCTGGTATGGAGTAAACGATGTGCGGGTGGAAACAGTTCCCGACCCCAAAATTCTTAACCCACGCGATGCCATTATTAAAATTACATCTACGGCAATTTGTGGTTCTGATTTGCATCTTTACAACGGCTACATCCCCACAATGGAAAAGGGCGATATCCTTGGTCATGAATTCATGGGGGAAGTTGTAGAACTTGGAGGTGCAGTTAAAAATGTGAACATAGGCGATCGCGTGGTTGTTCCTTTCACTATCTCCTGCGGTAACTGCTTTTTTTGCAATCGGGATTTATCGTCACTATGCGACAACTCTAACCCCAATGCTTGGATGGTAGAAAAGCAAATGGGGCATTCACCATCAGGTCTATTTGGCTACTCTCATTTATTCGGCGGTTATGCAGGTGGTCAAGCAGAGTATGCACGAGTGCCATTTGCAGACGTAGGTTTGTTTAAAATTCCTGATGGTTTGACGGATGAGCAAGTGCTATTTTTAACGGATATATTCCCCACTGGGTATATGGCTGCTGAGAACTGCAACATTCAACCCGGTGATATTGTCGCTGTTTGGGGTTGTGGCCCAGTCGGACAATTTACTATTCAAAGTGCATATCTTCTTGGTGCAGAACGTGTGATTGCCATTGACCGCGTTCCCGAACGCCTAGAAATGGCTAAAGAATACGGTAAAGCTGAAATCCTTAACTACGAAGAAGTGGATGTTGGCGAAGCACTCAATGAAATGACTGGGGGTCGTGGCCCTGATGCTTGCATTGATGCAGTGGGAATGGAAGCACACGGTACAGATTTCATGGCGTTATACGACCAAGTAAAGCAAGCAGTACGTCTAGAAACAGACCGTCCAACGGCATTACGACAAGTAATTGTGTCTTGTCGTAAGGGTGGTCATGTATCAATTCCAGGGGTTTATGGTGGCTTTGTAGATAAAGTGCCGTTGGGTGCTGCCATGAATAAGGGTCTAACTTTAAAAATGGGACAAACCCATGTCCATAAGTATTTACGACCCTTGCTAGAACACGTTCAAAATGGTGAAATCGATCCAACCTTTGTCATCACCCACCGATTACCTCTAGAACAAGCGCCCCACGGCTACGAAATTTTTAAAGACAAGAAAGATAACTGCATCAAAGTTGTACTCAAACCTTAAGGTAATTATGAGCGACACCAGCGTTAAAAAAATAGATTCTACCCATTCCCCTAAAGGTAAACTCGGTCATAAGTATCTTGCTTCTGGTAAATCTCTTTCGATGCGTCTTTGGAAAGACGAACAACCAAGCGAAGACAAAGAACCAAGTTCGCGCGACTATGAAACAGTTGGTTATGTAATTAATGGTCGGGCCGAATTGCACATTGAAGGACAAATGATTTTGCTAGAGCCGGGGAGTTCTCTAGCCACACATATAAAATCCTAGAACCATTCACAGCCGTTGAAGCAACCAGTCCACCGGCTCAAGTTCACGGACGGGATGAGAATTAAACCATAAGAGAACAAGTTACAAGCTGTTCTAATTATATGTAATGTAGGGGCGCACAGTTAGCTGTGCGCCCGTAACGTGTATTTCTAATTTCTCAATAACACCTCATGTAGTGCTGAATATGCGTTATCATGCTTCGTCAGCACTTCCGATCGCATTAATCACCGCCTCTAGCGCGATCGCTATATGAGTCCAATGAGTTCCCCCCTGGCAATAAACCACATAAGGTTCACGCAAAGGCCCATCTGCTGATAATTCCAAAGTACTCCCTTCAATAAATGTCCCCCCAGCCATCACTACCTTGCTTTCATACCCCGGCATTTCATCTGGAATAGGATCTAAGTAAGAACCGATGGGAGAATGCTGTTGTATCGCTTTACAGAAAGCAATTAGCTTTTCGGCAGAACCAAGTTTAATCGCCTGAATCACATCACCACGAGGAGCGAGGGGTGCGGGATTGACTGGATAACCGAGTTTATCAAATACATAACCAGTCAGATAAGTCCCTTTCATCGCCTCTCCGACCATTTGTGGTGCTAGAAATAAGCCTTGGAATAACAAACGATTTTGGTCAAAAGTAGCACCGCCATAACTACCGATACCAGGAGCAGTGAGGCGACAGGCAGATGCTTCCACTAAGTCGGCGCGACCAGCGACATAACCGCCAGCGCTGACAATGGTGCCACCAGGATTTTTAATCAGTGACCCCGCCATTAAATCAGCACCTACGGCTGTAGGTTCCTTTGTTTCAATAAATTCGCCGTAGCAGTTATCCACAAAGCAAACAGTGTTCGGATTCTGCTGTTTGACTAAATGGACGATTTTTTCAATATCGGCAATTGATAAACTAGGCCGCCAAGAATAGCCACAAGAACGCTGAATTAACACTAAACGAGTGTTTTCAGCCACATTAGTACTTAAAGCTTGCCAATCTATAGTTCCTTCGGGTGTTAGCTCCAATTGGCGGTAATTTATGCCAAACTCGATAAGGGAGCCTTGACCTTTACCTCGTAAACCAATGACTTCTTCAAGCGTATCGTAGGGAGAACCGACCACTGCTAACATCTCATCTCCCGGACGGAGAACACCAAACAAAGCACAGGCAATCGCATGAGTTCCCGAAACAAACTGCACCCGCACGGCCGCAGCTTCAGCACCCATAACTTCGGCAAAAACTTTATCTAAAGTTTCTCGTCCTAAATCATCGTGACCATAACCACTTACACCAGCAAAGTGGTGTGCGCCCACACGGTGATTACGAAAAGCATCCAGCACTCGTTTTAGATTATGCTTGACCTGAGTGTCAATTCCAGAAAAAATTTCTAATAGTGCCTGTTCTGCTTGCCGCAGCTGTTCTAAGCTGTTCATCAGTTCCTCGTTCAAAAAAAATTAAATTATAGATATGCGGATTTTAAGATCGCACATACTAGGCTGGAAAATTCAAATTCAGGTTACTGCATGACAATTGCTACTTCAACCAAACCTCAAATTAACTGGGTTAATACCCTGTTTTTCATTGGACTGCACATCGGCGCTTTATTTGCCTTTGTTCCTGGTAACTTTAGCTGGACGGCAGTTGGTGTGGGTTTATTGCTGTACTGGGTAACTGGTGGTTTAGGAGTTACTCTCGGATTTCACCGTCTTGTTACTCACCGCAGTTTTCAAACTCCTAAGTGGCTAGAGTATCTCCTGGTTTTCTTCGGGACACTCTCCTGTCAAGGAGGCCCAATTGAGTGGATCGGGACACATCGCATTCATCATTTAAACTCTGATACTGATAGTGATCCCCATGATTCTAATAAAGGCTTCTGGTGGAGCCACATGGGTTGGCTGACTCATTATTGTCCAGCTCACGCTGATGTTCCTCGTTTCACCAAAGATATTGCCGAAGACCCAGTTTATCAGTTTTTAGAAAAATATTTCATTTTGATTCAGGTTGCTCTAGGTGTATTACTTTTGCTCCTAGGTGGCTGGCCTTTCGTTATCTGGGGAATTTTTGTTCGCATTGTCTGGGTTTACCACTGCACTTGGTTGGTGAACAGCGCTACTCATAAGTTTGGCTATCAGAGCTATGATTCTGGTGATAAATCGACTAATTGCTGGTGGGTAGCCGTACTAGTTTTCGGTGAAGGCTGGCATAATAACCATCATGCTTTTCAATACTCAGCTCGTCATGGGTTGGAATGGTGGGAAATCGATTTAACCTGGATGACAGTTCAATTGCTACAAGCAGTTGGTCTGGCCACCAATGTGAAGTTGGCCCCAACAAAAGTTAGTTAGGGGTTAGGAGTTAGGAGTTAGGATTTATACCTTTCTAAACTCATCACTTCTAACTCCTGACTTTTCAAAAAGCTATTTACGGGTGCGCTTGTGTCGGTTAGATTGCTATAATCCGAAGCGCTAATATTAAGAATTTTTGCGGCAAGCCACTTTTTTAGTGACTTGGTGGAGGAGTTTGTTGTTTTTCAGGTGTCCATGACTACATCAATAATTAACAACCAGAAACTAAGTGATGAGCCTGGTAATTCCGGTCTCAAGCTCAAAGATATTGTCAAAACCCTGCCACGGGAATGTTTTCAGCAGAACCGTCGCAAAGCTTGGACACAAGTACTGCTAAGTCTATTGGCAGTTGCTTTGGGCTATTACAGCCTGATCATTACTCCCTGGTTTCTTTTGCCCCTAGCCTGGATTTTTACGGGCACTGCTTTAACAGGTTTTTTTGTAATTGGCCATGATTGTGGACACAGGTCTTTTGCCAAACGTCGTTGGGTAAATGATTTGGTAGGGCATTTCTTTATGATGCCGTTAATTTATCCCTTTCACAGTTGGCGCATTAAGCATAATTATCACCATACTCATACCAATAAACTGGATGAGGACAACGCTTGGCATCCAATCAGACCAGAAGTGTTTGAAAATTGGGATACAACTCGGCAGTCTGCTTTTGAACTGTTCATGCGTAAACGCCTTTGGTGGGTAGGTTCCATTGGACATTGGGCAGTTGTGCATTTTGATTGGCGGAACTTCAAAACTAAAGATCAATCCAGCATCAAGCTTTCTGTGGCTGTAGTGGTTGTGTTTGCTGCGATCGCTTTCCCGTTTCTGGTCGCCACAACTGGTATCTGGGGATTTGTCAAGTTCTGGCTAGTACCCTGGATGATTTACCATTTTTGGATGAGTACTTTTACTATTGTTCACCATACTGCCGCAGACGTTCCTTTTGCGACATCGGACAAGTGGAATGAAGCTCTAGCACAGTTATCTGGCACTATTCATTGTGATTATCCGCGTTGGGTAGAAATCCTGTGCCACGATATCAATGTTCATGTTCCTCATCATCTTTCCACTGCTATTCCTTCTTATAATTTGCGGCTAGCTTACAGCAGCATCAAAGAAAATTGGGAGCCTTATCTCCATGATGAGTGTCAGTTCTCTTGGTCTTTAATGAAACAGATTACAGACCAGTGTCAACTATATACAACTGATGTTGGCTATAAGACTTTTAACGAACATTATACAGAGCAATAAATAGCGCTGTGACTACACTTACGCTCTTGAACCAACGAGAGCGTTTATCATGCTGAGTTTAAATAGAATCTGTCAATTTTTTACTGACTAAAATTGTTAGGTAAGTTGCCAGAAATTATCCTCTTGTGTGTTAGCGATCGCCAGTATCGTGGGCATTCTAATCAAAGTTCTAATTTATATCCAATCAAAAGAATCCAGTGCCATCAAATATCATCACGTTCAACAATCCTCTTGACTCTGAAAAGTCTGAGGATACGACTAAATTACCTTTCACACTTGGGGATTTAAAAGCTGCAATTCCTGCTGAATGCTTTCAGCCCAATGTGAAAAGATCACTTTTTTACTTCTTTCGTGACATCCTGATTATCGGTCTGCTTTATGCAGTTGCTTCTTACCTGGATTCTTGGGTTTTCTTTCCGATTTTCTGGCTAATGCAAGGAACGATGTTTTGGGCTTTGTTTGTAGTCGGTCATGACTGCGGACACCAATCTTTTTCTAAGCATAAATGGCTCAATGATTTGATTGGACATCTTTCTCACACACCAATACTTGTTCCTTATCATGGTTGGCGGATTAGCCACAGAACCCATCACAAAAATACTGGTAATATCGATAACGATGAAAGCTGGTATCCAGTAAGCGAATCACAATATAAGGAGATGCCCATAGCACAAAAAATAGGCAGATATTATGTTTTTCTATTGGCTTATCCTGTGTATTTGTTTAAGCGTTCTCCTAATAAAGAAGGCTCCCACTTTTTGCCCGGTAGTTCGCTTTTCAAGCCATCGGAAAAATGGGATGTTATTACTAGTACTGTCCTTTTGATTGGGATGATAGGGTTGCTGGGTTTCCTCACCTACCAATGGGGTTGGATGTGGTTGCTGAAATATTACGCTGTCCCTTACCTTGTGTTTATAGTTTGGCTAGATTTGGTGACATTTTTGCACCACACTGAGCCAGAGCTTCCTTGGTATCGTGGAGAAGATTGGACTTTCCTAAAAGGTGCAATTTCTAGTATTGACCGTGATTATGGTTTAGTTAATCATATCCATCACGATATCGGTACTCATGTTGCTCATCATATATTCCTTAACATCCCTCACTACAATTTGCTGAAGGCAACTGAGGCAATCAAACCAGTAATGGGTGAGTATTTCCACAAATCGGAAGAACCAATTTGGAAGTCATTATGGAATTCATGTATCAGCTGTCATTTTGTACCTGATACTGGTAGTAAGGTTTACTACACATCTAATAATAAGTTGGTTAAGGACTAAAACTTAAAATTCCCGACTTCTTTAAAGAAGTCGGGAATCTTGTATTTCCATCAGCCTTTTCTGACTATTTAAGCTTGAACATCCCCTCATTCAGATAAAAACTGTCTTTTAAAGATTATCCAAATACCTTAAAAAACCTACCTTTTGAGGTGCGTTGGCGTAGCCCGCCGCAGGCATCGCATACTACATTATTAGTCTGTCAGTATTTAAGCGTTCTGAGATTGCGATAAATCTCAACTTTTTGGCTGTAAGGTTATTAAGACTGAGAGTTAAAATAAAAATAGATAGATGACGTTTGCGGATTCTTGCGCCTAACCTGGTAGTAAGATTTATTTTCTCCAAACTCTTGCTGTCTTGGTGGGTAAAGATTAACATATCTGTGGACAGAAGCAATATATTATCAAACCAACCCTAACAACACTGAAAAACCTTTGGATGTCTACTTTGAATCTGCTTTAGCACCATTTAACTTTATCTGCATGTAGTGATTTAAGACCATTACCTGCTAGGGTTATAAATTAGCACAGACTATACTATAGACAATTTACATAAAAATTTTTCCATCTTTAAAATCGAGGTATCAATGATTATAACTAATTTTAGCAAACAAAGAAATGAATTTAAGGAACCCAAAGTACTCAAAACTAAACCACATTGGCAAGGGCAAAACTTGAGCGATACTACAGTCAAAAGTAAAGAGCCTAAGATACAAGATACTACATCTGATAGTTCAATTGTCAATACCTTGAATCGTGGTCGAGTTGCTATTTTTATTGATGGCTTAAACCTATTTCATACAGCTTTACAACTCGGCATCGAAATTGACTACGTTAAATTGCTTTGTCATTTAACCAATGGTTCAAGACTGTTGCGGGCTTTCTTTTATACTGGCGTTGATATCAGCAATGAAAAGCAACAGGGTTTTTTATTGTGGATGCGTCGTAATGGTTATCGTGTAGTAGCTAAAGATATTATGCAACCAGCAGAGAATTTCAAAAAATCAAATCTGAACGTAGAAATTGCTGTAGATATGATAACTTTAGCTCCTTATTATGATACTGCGGTCTTAGTCAGTGGCGATGGAGACTTAGCTTATGCGGTAAACGCTGTCAGCAGAATGGGGGTTCGGGTGGAAGTGGTGAGTCTACAAACTACTACTAGTGAAAGCTTGATTGATGTTGCTGACTGCTTCATTGACCTCGATAGTATTAAAACACACATTCAAAAAGATTCTAATCTTGGCTATAGTTATCGCACACCGTCAAATTCAAACCTTTAATCCACTCTGGCGGAAGTTTATCTATTTTATAACAAGGGGCTTTTACCCCTTGCCTGTTCCCAGTTTTGTGATTAATTGAAATGGATATTTTAATAGTTGAAGATGAACCAGAAATTGCTCATTTAATCCAATTATCTTTAGAAAAAGAAGGATTTTTTTGTCGCACTAGCCGCGATGGGATGAATGCTCTACGAATGTTTCAGGAGCAACCACCCGATTTAATCATTCTAGATTTAATGATTCCTGGTTTGGATGGGTTAGAAGTTTGCGCCAGAATTCGCCAGAAACCGGGTACAAAAGATCCTTACATTTTGATGCTCACAGCTAAGGGTGAGGAAATTGATCGCGTCATTGGTCTATCTACTGGTGCTGATGATTACATGGTCAAACCCTTTAGCCCTAGAGAGTTGGTAGCTAGGGTACGAGCATTATTGCGGCGTAGCCTCCGCCAAGGGGGACAACATCAAGTCAATCGTACCCAACACTTTATCGTCGATGTAGACCAGCGTACTGCCAGCCGTCAGATGAATTCTCAGCAACCGGAAATTTTAGACTTAACCACTCTAGAATTTAACTTGCTAACCACCTTTGTTAGCAATCCTGGTCGAGTTTGGAATCGCACTCAACTAATTGATAAACTTTGGGGAGATAACTTTTTCGGCGATGAACGAGTGGTTGATACTCATGTAGCTAGGTTGCGAAAAAAGATTGAGCCTGATTCGGCAAGTCCTACTTTTATTAAAACTGTTGTTGGAGTGGGCTATAAATTTGAAGATCCTCCGGTAGCGTAAATATTATGAAAATGGGGCTGAGAACGCGCCTATTTTTTTCCCACTTAGTAGTAATGATTGTGGGGGTAGCTAGTCTGGTGAGCATCAGTAAAATATCTTCCCCTCGCTTATTTGTGCTGCATTTGGAACGATTAGAAAATCAGGGGTTCGACTTAATTGATGTCCGTACTGAATTGGTTACAGGATTTGAACTTGCTTGGCAGCGAAGCACTATTTGGTCAGTTTTAGTCGGCACTACGGCAGCCGGAGGATTGAGTTATTGGGTGTCCAGACGGATTATGCAGCGCTTGACGGAGATGGAACAAATCACCCAAAAATTTGCTGCTGGTCAGATGGATGCACGACTACCTATGTCTGATATTCCAGAACTGAATGGACTGGGTGCGAGTTTCAATCGGATGGCAGCCAGTTTAGAGGGGGTGGAAGCGCGGCGGCGAGAGGTGATTGGAGATATGACCCATGAACTAAGGACACCGTTAACGGTTGTGCGTGGTTACTTGGAAGAACTAGCTGATGGGGAAATTGAAGCGTCTCCTGAAATTTATCGGCGTTTAGCTAAAGAAACTAGACGCTTAGAGCGGCTAGTGAACGATTTGCAAGAACTATCTAAGGCAGAAGCTGGTTATTTGCCAATTAATATACAACGCGTAAATCTGCGTCCGTTATTAGAGTCGTTAGTGGAGAAATTCACCGATCAATTGTTGGAAGATGGGCCAATTCTGCTCTTACAATGTCCATCTGTGCTACCTCTTGTATTGGCGGATATTGACCGTACAGAACAGGTGTTGGTTAATTTGCTTGGTAATGCAGTGCGTTACACTAACGGAGGTTCAATTACCATTCGTGTTGGGACTGAAGCTTCTCTTCTCTGGATCGCGGTTATAGATACAGGTATTGGTATCGCTCCAGAAAACTTGCCCCATGTATTTGAGCGTTTCTGGCGAGCCGACCAATCGCGCGATCGCCATTCAGGAGGTACGGGTATTGGTTTAACTATTTCCCGTCGTTTGATTGAACTACAAGGCGGACAGATTCAAGTAGAAAGCGAGTTAGGAGTTGGCAGTACGTTTCGGTTTTTTCTGCCTTTGGCTTAAGTTGAGCCAAAACCCTTGAGATACAAGGCATTGACACAAAGTGGTCACGGCCGTGTCATATCCAATTGCTAATTTAAAAATATCCAACCAAAATCTGGTTTTTTTTGATGGGTGTCGAGATTTTGGAATTGTGTGGAATATAACGTTAATTTGGCATTTGGGTAGAATTGTATATGTCTACTTTAGTTTTGGCTGCTTTTTTGGTTAGTTTACTCAGTATTTCGGGTTACGCTGCGATCGCCTACCTATTCCCTCAAAATCGTTCCTAAGACTTGCCACATAACAATTTCTGGCTATTTTCTACTTTACTATTGCGATCGCAAAGCCGTCGTATCCTTTGCTGCCCACGGTCTGGATTGCCGTAGCGCTGACGCGTGGCTCAGAGGCAAGCAATTCGTTGAAGCGACGCACACCCTGAACGCTAGGATCGCTGCTGGTGGCATCAATTACTGCTCCGTTACGCACGACATTATCGGCAACGATCAGGCTGCCAGGACGGGAAAGCTTGAGTGCCCATTTGAAGTAATCGGGATTGTTTGGCTTATCGGCATCAATGAAGATCAGGTCAAATGGACTGTTACCCTCCGCAGCAATCTGGGGGAGCGTAGAGAGTGCTTGTCCAAGGCGTAGGTCAACGATATCGGACAGACCCGCATGGGCAATGTTAGCGCGGGCGACTTCGGCGTGCTTTGGGTTAGCCTCCAGCGTAATCAGACGGCCGTCGCTGGGTAGTGCCCGTGCCAGCCAGATAGTACTGTAGCCACCCAGCGTGCCAATCTCCAGGATGGTTCGCGCCCGTTGAATTTGTGCTAACAGTAGCAGCAGCTTGCCCTGATTGGGCGAAACGTTGTGTGGTGGCAGTCCAGCCGCAGTGCTGGTCTGGAGAGCCGCATCCAGCGCAGGGTCGGGCGGCACAAACAGATCGGTGAAGTAACTATCAACCACAGTCCATTGCTCTTGAATCATAGATTCTCACTTTTTACCCCATCTATAAAATCCTGCGCGGTCTTCTCCCAACGAGAGAGGCTTTGCAAAGGCGGAGCGTTTTTCCTATGAGCAACTGCCAAAGGACACAAATAAAGAAAATTTGGCGCAGTCTCACATACAAATAGTATCAATATCTAACTGGAGCAGCCCCTAATCAGCCATTCATTAGCAGAGTATAGGAAAGAGAGGCTCTCTAATAGGAATTTTGATCATCAATTGCAATCTTTTCCCTACCGCTTCCTGAAAGTAGTAGGGTTTTGTTTCCATCCCTAATAGGGATTTTGATCGATTGCAATTAGTAACACTTCTTACTTAAACTTTAATGATTTGAAAATCCGTTTTAATCCTTTTAGGGATTCTACTATGTTAGTTTTTAAACCTTAATTCTTTAAATGTTTTTTTCTAAGCGCTTCTCTTTACTCTCAAGTCTATTTATTAATGTATTTAAAGTAACTCAGGTAATAGATTAACGATTCTTCAGTGAAATTACCATAAATAATCAACTATAAATTTATAAAAAATGTAGTAATTGCCCTGAAGTAACTTGGTAGTTGCTGTATAGCGATCGCTTGGCTTAATGAAAAAATTAACATAGCTTGTTTGAAACTTTATCCAAACAATTTCTGTCTATCTAAATAATCCGAATTTTCACTCTGGTGCATAATTTTAAGTATACAAAATACTGTGTTTCTAATAGCACGGTATAGTTATTCTAAAAATCTAGTTATAACAAGTCCTACTCAATTAAATGTTTCCGATAAAGGTGTAAATAATGACTAGTATTCTGCGATCGCCCAAAAAAGCTTTGTAAAGAAAGAAGTTTCGACACAAAAACTACTGCATATTTCACCCCAATAAGCCTGAATGAATAAATATAGGATGAATGAGGCGTCAACTATGAATCGAATTCGTGACGTTGTACAAAAAGCTTTAGCAACTGGCTATTTGACAGTGGAAGCTGAAAATCAACTACGACAACTGTTGACTACTCCGTATGACTTGGAAGATTTAAATGCTTTCATGGCTTTGCAGGAAGCTGCCATGACTGGTAAGGTCAAGCAGGAGTCTAGGGAGCGGTGTGGCATCAAGTAGAGACTTAGCCTAATATGTCTCACCGACGGGAGCGTTTATCATCATCCTCAAAATCCTCATCATCATCAAAAAATTCCCAATCATCGTCATCCGCTTGATTAGTAGTGGGTGGCTGATAAGGGGGAATGATTACTCGGTAATCGGCATCATAAACGGATTCAGTTTTTCCCACAGCCGTATTTTTAGGCTCACGGTAGCTGTAAGAGTAAACTGAACCAGACTGAGAACTGCTTTTGGCTTCTGATTGACGTTCGTAGATTTTTGAGTCTCTAGCAGGTTGAGCTTGAGGATTAGGGGTAGGCGCTTCCTCGGACTTTTCATCAAAGTTCCAATCATCATCTCTACTGCCATTTGTCTCCCAATCATCAAATTCATCACTAGTCGGCTCTTCTTTTTTACTAGCTGGTGGTGGAGGAGTGGCACGAGATGTAGATTCTTCTCTTTGGGTTGCCTTTGCACGAGGCGAAGTTGTACTTCGGCGGTTAGGAGTTTGGCGTTGTCCTGCCACAAAATAATTGGATAAGTTAAACAAGGTAGCAATCAATATAGATGTGAAAGCACCTGTGGTAGTACTGAACAAAATCCATATCGCTAGTGGTAATGGTTGAGTTCGCACGCCCAAAAATACTAGCGATAAGACAGGCGACCAATTTTGAACTAACAACAGCGTTAGTCCTCCCAGTACCGCCACCAATAGAATTAAGCGAATTACAGCCATAGCAATTTTGTTAATTGTCAATTGTCAGTGGTCACTGAAGAGGAAAGGGGGCAGGGAGCAGGGGGAAAACCCCATAAATAAATTTATTGGCCTTGAGACACTAATGGAGCAGGGAATTCCAGAATCTTTTTCTCTCTGCCCCTTGCTCCCTACTCCCCTGCCTCTTTGGTCAGTTGTCAGTTATCAGTCTGATTACTCTTCACTAATTACTGTTCACTGACTACTGAACACTATCAGCCATCTCTATCATTACCCTTTTAGGACTATTGTGAAATATTCCGATGAGTCCACTAAGGGCGTTAGCGACGACCTTCCCACCTTTGAATTGGGATGCAGTCAATATCTAGTTGGTCTAAAGCACGGGCAACTACAAAATCAACTAAATCCTCGATGGTTTGGGGATTATGGTACCAGGCGGGAATAGCGGGGACAATTCTAACTCCAACTTCAGCTAAAGAGGTTAAGTTACGCAGGTGGATGAGGCTAAAAGGCGTTTCACGAGGGACAATGACCAGTTTTCGCCCTTCTTTAAGTTGGACATCTGCTGCCCGTTCTAGTAAATCAGAACTCAAGCCAACGGCTAGCTTTGCTACTGTACTCATGCTGCATGGAATAATTACCATCCCCAAAGTGGCAAAGGAACCACTCGCAATCCCGGCTCCAACATCACCCCAAGGATGGCAACGGAGTTTACCCGAAAGGGCAACTCCAGCTTGCTCTCGCCAAAATTGCTCTTGTTGAATTGGTTCTGGTGGCATCCGAATTTCCTGTTCTGACTGCCAAACCATGTAAGTAGATTTAGAGGCGACCAATTCAATACTATAATCCGCTTCTAGCAAAAATTTGATCGCGCGAACAGCGTAAATCAGACCAGATGCGCCCGATACGCCTAAAATTAAAGGTTTGGTGTTGTTTGACACAGAAAATTTAGTAAATTTTACTCATCTTCAGAGTAAGGGTCTAGGTCATCAGGCTCCATATCATTTGGTAAGTAGAGGTCAGAAAGGTCTTCATTGGAACCATTGCCAGTTGAACCTTTAGCTAGACCATCGCTGCCGACTGTTACCAAATCAATTTGCTGGCGGTAGTAATCGACACTCTTAACTTGGACGGCGACGCGATCGCCTAATCGATAAGAAGCGCGATTTTTGCGACCGAACAGTGCCTGTTGTCTAGCGCGATATTCATACCAATCGTCTTTGAGAGAACTGACGTGTACCAATCCCTCTACCCGCAAAGGTACACCAGGATTACTGCTGGATTCTACCTCGGCTGCTGGTACTTCAATTTCTACAAAGAAACCGTAGGATTGAACGCCGGTAATCACGCCTTGAAATACCTGGCCGATGCGTTGCTTCATCAGTTGGGCTTTTTGCAGTCCGGCTAAATCAGCTTCAGCTTCTTGGACTTCTTTTTCTCGGTCGTTGATTTGGACAATTACCCTAGTCAAATCGCTTTGGAGTTCTTGTTGCAATTCTGGGGGTAAAACGTTCCAGTTAATTTCCGTGTGGCTGGAGGAGTGGCGCAGGTTAACGCGTTCTCTGACACGGGTATTGCGGCGATCGCGTCCGTTTTCGAGTAGGCTGTAATACACTCTCTGCATCAGTAAATCTGGGTAACGTCGCAATGGGGCGCTAAAGTGGACATATTGCGGTAGTGCCAGACCAAAGTGAGATCCTTTGGTGGTGCTGTATGCTGAGGGCTTAAGGGTATCTTGCAACAAGTAAGTAAGAACTTGCTCAGAGGGAGATTCGGCAAAAGCTGTCGTTAAATGTTGATAATCTAGGGGTTGGATATCTACTTCTGGATCTAGTGTGAGATCAACGCCTAAATTGACTGCCAATTTCAGCATTTCCTGAACATCTTCGACATCGGGCGTGCCTTGGACTCGCCAGATAGCCGGAACACCAAGAGCATTTAAGTGAGTTGCTACCAGTTGATTAACTAACAGTACCAACTCCGTGAGTAGCGATCGCACAGGTAAATCATTCACTACCACTGTGCCAAGAATCCCTTCATCATAATAGGCGTTTTGGCTGGGCGGCAGATTTAACTGGAGGCTACCACGATTCAATCGTACCTGTTTCACGCCTGTTTGCAAGGCTTGGAGGTCTTGCACTATTTGGACGACCTGTGGAGATTGATTGTGAGCTTCACCTATGAGAATTGCTTGGGCAAGTTCAGTACTTAGTGCAGTTTCTACGTTAATTACACTAGGCTGAATTTCCCACTCCAACACTTCTCCAGATTGGGGATCAATGGTAATTAAAAAAGAGATGGTTAAGCGATCGCTCCCAGGTACTAAAGAACAGCGTTCTGCTACAATTGGAGGCAAAATTGGCAGCACTAATTCTCCCAGATACACTGATTTACCCCGTTTGAGTGCTTCTCTATCTAGGGCTTCATCAGGTTGGACATAGTGAGAAACATCAGTGATATGAACGCCTAAAAGCCAATTTCCGGCTAGGTTTTTTTCTAAACTAAAAGCGTTTTCTATAACTTTGGTGTCACCATTTACCCCTTCAATGGTGAGAGTAAACAAATTACGCAAATCCAACCGATTTTTTAGGTCTGCTTTGAGTAGCTTTTTGGGTAACTTGGCGGCGGCTTCTAGGACATGATCGGGAAAAGTCCGGGAAAGGTCGTGTTTGCAAGTAACTAAATCTATATCAGCAGCAGCTTCGGCATCGCTACCGAGGATTTGTACCACTCGACCAAGGGGAGGATATTGTGCCAACGGGTAACGCAAAACTTCCACATGAACAAGATGGTCGATCGCTTCTTCCAACTTTACCTCGTTAGGTTGAATCTTGAGTTCAAACAGCAATCGATCATCTAAAGGCACAGCCCGGAAACCAGTTTCCACCTGCTTAATTCGTGCCAATAACGTGTGGTTGGAACGTTCTAGAATCAGCTTCACTTCCCCTTCAGGAGAGCGACGGCGGCTGCCTTCTTTGAGAACTCTAACCAAAACGCGATCGCCATTCCAAGCATTACTCAGATGACTTTCGCGGATGTAAATATCCTCGGCTCCTTCCACATCTTGAATAGCAAAGCAAAAGCCTTTACTAGAACAACGGAGTTTTGCCTCGATTATTCCCTCTTCTGAAACACGACGGTACTTGCCCCGTTCTTTGACCAAAATACCGATTTTTTCAAGAACATCTAAAGCAATGTGAAGTTTTTGTAAACTTTTCTCATCTTCACAGCCAAGTTTCTTTTCTAAAACCTTCCGAGCTACCAATTTATCATCGGTGAAATTGGCAAGGAGTGTAGCGATTGAAAATTCCATGCAGTGAACCGACCTTTGGTCAAAACATCATTTTTTGTTTAATCTGGTTCATTCCTGTATACCCTTACGGCTTACAGAAACAAGCTGGAAACGAATTGCCCAGAGGCAAGGCTTCCTAAGTTCTAAGGAAAGGAAACCCAACCCACCAAGAGTGGGAAACTACTCCGGCAGTTCCGAGCAAAGGAAGCCTACCCACGGACAACTCTGGGCATCTACGAACTTCTCACTGCACGATGCTCTCAGAATTCGCCTGCGTTCAAGTCACTTCACCTAACCAAACTTAAGATTGCACGCCTGATTTTACAATTTAGCCCCGCTAGTGAATTACGCGACGGGTTTTTGAGAAGTTGGGTTTAGAGAATCCATACTGCCCAAAAGCGCTATGCAGGGGAGCCACTGCGGTGAGGCAGCCCCCGTCTTCTCCCTTGGCGTTAGCCTCTCCCTTTGGGAGAAGGGGAGACGCGAAGCGCGATGGCGGTTCCCGTCATTAGCGAGGTACGAGCGTCTGGGGTTTCCCCAAGTGGAGCAAGTGGCGTGGAAACTACAGGTGTTTGATTGTCTAGAGTGAAGGTAATTTTACGCCATTAGAATCTGATTTTTAACTAGGAGGAACTGCCGGTTAACCCAATTTTCCCACATGTAGAATCGGTAACAATTAGGTGAGCAGCTTAATAAGCAGTGAGGGCGAACCTTATCTCCATTATTGTAGATTTAGAGCGCACTTCCAGAAAATAGTTCTAGATATCTAGTTGGGTAATCAGTATAGCATTGCAGGCAAGACTACCCAGATAAGTTAGCACTAGCCAAAAATTTCGTCAAAAAACGGCTACTGCTACAATTGGGACACTAGGCAAAGCATTAAAAGGGACTGGGGATTGGGTCTTAGGGATGAGGATTAAAATAATTCTTTCCCCTGTCCCAGTCTCCAATCCCAAGTCCCCAAAAGATTTAGATTGGTAGTAGTATTATGTTGGCTCAATTCCAGAGCTTGTATCCCAAGGGCAGTCTGATTTCTGAATTAGTGCAAATTTTTCAAGGAAAATATATTGTCCGGGCAAGCGTGCAAGTTGAAGGCGTAACCCGTGCGACGGGTATGGCAGCAGCAGAAACAGTAGAAGCAGCAGAAGACCAAGCCAGAACTAGGGCGTTGATAGTTTTGGGTATTACAAATTCGCCACCACAATCAGTGGAATTTAGCTCAAATTCAATTTCTCCAGCGCAGCTAAATCCCTCCTTGAATACCAAAGGTGGATTGAGTGAATCTACTTATTCTTCTACGAAAGCTGGGGATTTTGTAGATAGTCAATGGCCAGAGGTTAGTGATAAAGAAATATCTATACCGCCTTCCAAAGTCCGCAACATCAAACCAGAAGTAGTAACAACCAGTAACGAACAGTACGAATACAGTAGTGCTGCCCCTTTACCAAGCGAAAACTATAGCCAGGATTTAAGTCAAAACTTTCCTGTGACTACCAACCGGGAGCTAGAATTTGATCCTCCAGTTGAAAACTTGGAAATAACGTTTAGTAACGAGCCAGAAAATCAAACCTTTCCAGCAATTTCTGCTAATAATGTCACGCCATTTACACCCCGGAGTTACAGCCCTCAAGAGGATGTCCCTACCCCGTCAGTGACAGGAAAGAGAAAGAAGAAAGCTGAACCCGTGGATTTATCGGATGTGATTGCAAAAACAGATGTCGAACTTCAGCGTTTAAACTGGACACCAGAACAGGGACGGGAGCATCTGATTAAAACCTACGGTAAACGTGGGCGTACTTTGCTAACTGAAGAAGAATTACACGGATTCCTCAAATACCTGCAATCGCAGCCTGACCCAATAGCGGGATTTTGATTTGTCATTAGTTATTAGTCATGGTTCGGCTAAGGCAAAAGACGCGATTTATCGCGTCTTTGGATGATTTATCGAATCTTTAGTGATCTAAAATTTTTATCAAAAAACCTTAACCGAACCGTATTGGATTGAGGATGAGGTAAACCAGGGATATAAATTGTATGTTATTTAATTCTCATTCCTAAGTAGTTGAGCAGACCATCCATTCCCAAAATAACCCCTCTTCATTACTGAAGAGGGGTTATTTTTGAAGTTTAAGGGAATTAAAAGTGGTAAATCATCATTTACCAATCGTGACTATTAATTCACAGCAGCAACAGCTGGACGGCTACCAGCAGCGTGGCGGTCAATCACTTGGTCAATCAAACCGTAGTCCCTGGCTTCCTCTGGTGACATGAAGAAGTCACGTTCTGTATCTTCAGCAATGCGCTCAATTGGTTGACCTGTATGTTCGGCTAAATAGTCATTTAGCCGCTTCTTATGGTACAAAATTTCCCGCGCCTGAATTTCAATATCAGTCGCCTGTCCTTGAGCGCCACCGAGAGGCTGGTGAATCATAATCCGAGAATGGGGTAAACTCATCCGCTTACCCTTAGCACCTGCGCTGAGGAGGAAAGCGCCCATACTCGCCGCCAATCCGGTACAAATTGTACAGACATCAGGGCGAATATGTTTCATAGTGTCAAAAATGCCCATACCAGCCGTCACCGAACCACCGGGAGAATTGATGTACATATATATGTCTTTCTCCGGGTCTTCAGCATCCAAATACAGCAGTTGGGCAACAATCAAGTTAGCAATGTTGTTGTCAACTTGTTGTCCCAAAAAGATGATGCGCTCACGTAACAGCCGTGAGTAGATGTCAAAGGCGCGTTCACCTCGACCCGATTGTTCAATAACGATAGGAATCATGGAAGCGTGTTTGTGGCTACTTTAAATACATTTTATCGGTGACAGCACGAAACTGGGGTTTATCTCTACTGTTCTCAAGCAGATAACTTAAATTTTGATTGAGGAAGGCAGGAGGCAAGAGGAAAACTGCCCTCTGTTTCCTGCCGCAACCGACCAGGGAAAGGTTTTAAGACAAGAACACTGAAGTTTAGTTCAGTGGTTTCAATTCATCCGGGGTCGAATCCTATAAATGAATTGGTTCTGTTGCCTGCTTCAAAATTTTCCCTTGCTCCCTGACCTTTGCCCCCTGATCCCTGCTCCCTTGCCTCTTTTTCAACCTTTAAGGGCACTTTTTAGCCGCAAAAGGTGTCTAAGAGAATATCCCATGCAGGGAAGAACAAATCAAAAAACTCTAATTTTCGCCAATTTCATAATCTCAGCCTTTGCTAGATAACTTTGGCGATGTAGCCATTAAACCGATAACCGAAATCCAACTTGCTTAGGGACTTGTGTTAAATTTCTGTAACATTTTAAACATTTTTTTAGGATTTCCCTCAGCAATTATCAAGTTATTTTTGTTAGATTCGGTAAATCGATAGTACGAGGTGTATTCAGAATAACCAGTCCTAATTGAAATGCTATCCACTCACAAGAGACGTGCCATGCTGGAAAAACTTATACAAGCCGCCATCATCACCTTCTTGCTCCACCTGATAGCAGGACTTAGCCCAAATACTTTAATTCAGTCAAAGACAGCATCACCTGTGCCAGAAACGCCACCAAATATTGTCAGCTTGCTATTGCGATCTTTTCAGTAAAAATAGTTCACAAATTACACAGGTGTCGGCGATATCAATGATGTGTACTACTCCTAACCAAGGGGTAGGTCGCTTGTAGGATTATCTTGCATATACATAGCTGTCTAGGTTAACACTCTTGGGAACAAGGTAGACTGAGCAAAGAAGGCAACTATTTGCATTTGATCATGACTAATCGCCTTGCTGAAGCTAAGAGCCTCTATCTCCGCAAACACGCCGAAAACCCCATTGATTGGTGGCCTTGGTGTGACGAAGCGCTTGCAACTGCAAGGGCGCAAAATAAACCGATTTTTCTCTCCATTGGCTACTCTAGTTGCCATTGGTGTACTGTCATGGAAGGCGAAGCTTTTTCTGATAGTGCGATCGCCCACTTCATGAATGCTAATTATCTTCCCATCAAAGTAGACAGGGAAGAAAGACCTGACCTCGATAGCATCTATATGCAAGCTTTGCAGATGATGAGCGGTCAAGGAGGTTGGCCTTTAAATATTTTTCTTTCCCCAGAAGATTTAGTGCCGTTTTATGCTGGGACTTATTTTCCTGTAGACCCGCGCTATGGTCGTCCGGGATTTTTGCAGGTGTTGCAAGCCCTTCGCCGTTATTACGACACCGAAAAACAAGAGTTACAGCAACGCAAAGCCTTAATTATTGAGTCTCTGCTCACGTCTGCGGTGTTGCAAGACGGTACAACAACTGAGCTTGAAGACCGGGAATTACTCCGCCAAGGTTGGGAAACCAGCACAGGTGTAATTACTCCTAATCAATCTGGTAATAGCTTTCCGATGATTCCCTATACAGAATTAGCACTGCGGGGAACTCGATTTAATTTTGAATCTCGCTATGATGGCAAGCAAGTTTCTACCCAGCGAGGACTAGATTTAGCGCTGGGAGGGATTTATGACCATGTAGCTGGTGGTTTTCATCGCTATACTGTTGACCCAACTTGGACAGTACCGCATTTTGAAAAGATGCTCTACGACAATGGACAGATTGTGGAGTATCTCGGAAATTTATGGAGTGCAGGAGTACAAGAACCAGCGTTTGAAAGAGCCGTTGCTGGTACTGTACAATGGCTAAAGCGGGAAATGACCGCACCGGAAGGTTACTTCTATGCTTCTCAAGATGCCGATAGCTTCACTCAACCCACGGCAGTAGAACCAGAAGAAGGAGCTTTTTATGTTTGGAGTTACAGCGAAGTCCAACAACTGTTAACGCCTGAAGAATTAACGGAATTACAACAACAATTTACTGTTACCCCTAACGGTAACTTTGAAGGACGTAATGTTTTACAAAGAAGGAATTCAGGCAAACTGAGTGCAACGCTAGAAACAGCACTGAGCAAGCTGTTTACCGCTCGTTATGGCGTTGGTTCTAAGTCCCTAGAAACTTTTCCCCCGGCTCGTAACAACCAGGAAGCAAAAACCACTAATTGGCCGGGTCGCATTCCCTCCGTGACAGATACAAAGATGATTGTCGCTTGGAATAGCTTGATGATTTCTGGACTAGCTAAGGCTGCTGGTGCTTTCCAAGAACCATCATATTTGGAATTAGCAGCACGAGCGGCGAATTTTATTTTGGAAAATCAGTTTGTAGATGGGCGTTTTCAACGACTCAACTATCAAGGCGAACCGACTGTGTTAGCTCAGTCTGAAGATTACGCTTTGTTTATTAAAGCTCTGCTAGATTTACAAGCTTCCAACCCTGAGAATGAGCGATGGTTAGAAAAAGCGATCGCTATTCAAGACGAATTCAACGAATTTCTCTGGAGTGTTGAATTAGGTGGGTATAACAACACATCGAGCGATTATAGTCAAGATTTAATTGTTAGAGAACGCAGTTATGCAGATAATGCGACACCGTCAGCCAATGGAATTGCGATCGCTAACCTTGTCCGTCTCGCTTTACTCACCGATAATCTAGATTATTTGGATTTAGCCGAACTTGCTTTGAAAGCTTTTAAAAGTGTGATGCATCGCGCTCCCCAAGCTTGTCCCAGCTTATTTACAGCTTTGGATTGGTATTGTAATTCTACCTTGATTCGCAGCACCACAGAGCAAATAAACTCGCTGATCCCCAAGTTTTTACCAGCATCTGTGTTTTCTCTAACATCTGATTTACCAGAGGGAAGCGTTGGGTTAGTTTGCCAAGGTTTGAAGTGCCTTGCACCAGCCGAAAGTGTAGAGCATTTATTGCAGCAAGTGGAGAAAAGTCAGGTGAGGGCGTGAAATAGTCTTTTTCTCCAACTAGGATGTTACTGACCCAGTATAGTGATGAGCCTAAACAGACCAAGGATTAACGATTACAACTCCTGTTCCAGCAAAATCTTTTTCGTTACGGGTGACAAGTGATAAAGAGTTATGAATTGCAATCGCTGCAATTAGAGAATCCATCACAGGTAGAGGTCGCCCATTCTGTTCTAGTTGCCCGACTAGATTTCCCCACAACACCATTGTTGAGACATCTATACTTAAAATTCTTTGTTGAAAGCGATTGGGTAGGGTTTCATTCAGCCAAGTTGTTAGAGATTCTTTCCGCTTAGATGCAGTAATTTTGCTGATGCCTTTAGCGATTTCGCCAATTGTGATGACGCTGAGGTAAAGTTTTTCTGGCACTTGGGCATCTAACCAATCTAAAACTTGTTGATTTGGTTGTTTGGCAATAAGTTCGGAAATCAAGCAGGTATCAAGGAGGTAATTCATGGAGTGAAGGCATCGCGGGGGAGACTTCGATCTCGACTGAGGTCTAGTTCTTCGGTGAGTTCAGCCAGAGGGGATTGACGGAAAAACTCTGAGAGTTTGCTTGGTTTATCTGGGTGGGTGTTGTTGTGTGTGGTCAAGCTTTGGGCAAGGAGTTGGATGATGTACAGTTTATCGTTGGGGGAAAGCTGAAGGAGTTGTTGTTCGAGTTCTTGGATAGCCATGATGGGGTTTAAGTAGAGGATAAATTTATTCTACGGACTTTGGCTATTAGCCAGCGATTTTAATTGTTGACGAGTGATGCACACAAGTGCAAGATATATTTCTACCCCTATTTGTTGAAAAAATGACTATTAACTCGCGTAGTCAATTAACAGCAATTGTATTAGCAGGCGGTAAAAGTTCTCGTATGGGTCAAGATAAAGCCTTGATTCCCATTGAAGGGATGCCGTTGTTACAGCGAGTTTGTAGCATTGCTCAAAGCTGTGCTGATACTGTTTATATAATCACTCCCTGGCCAGAACGCTATCAAGATTTGCTTTTGCCTGGTTGCCAATTTATCCGAGAATTACCTTTATCTGGAGAATCCCTCGCCCACGGGCCTTTAGTTGGTTTTGCTCAAGGATTAGCCGAAGTGCAGACAGAATGGGTTTTGTTGCTAGCTTGCGATTTACCAAGGTTGCGAGTTGAGGTGTTGCAAGAATGGGTAACTAGACTTGATAACGTGGGGGATGATGCGCTCGCAGCTTTAGCTCATCATCCCAAAGGCTGGGAACCTCTGTGTGGTTTTTATCGCCGTCGCTGTTTGCCCCAACTTTTAGAGTTTATCAACCAAGGGGGGCGATCGTTTCAGCAATGGCTACGGCAATATCCGGTAGAAGTTTTGCCTTTACCAGAACCAGAAATGCTATTTAACTGTAATACACCAGAAGACTTGGCTTTAAGTTAATTGAAGAAGCTCCAGAATTCAGAATCAATTAGTGGGAATAAGAGAAATGAGGGAAATTTTCCTTCTGAATTCTGACCCTTCGACTGCGCTCAGGGCATTGCTCCTGACTCCTGAATTCTGTTATTTACCGAATGCGACAAAATTTGCGATCATTATCATTCTCAGGATATTGCCAAGAATAGGCAAAATGGCTAACTCCCTTCAATTGGGGGGCAAATTTTCGGAGTGCCTGCATTTGCACTTCTAGGGATGGACGATTACTGACCGATTCTCCCCATTTGCCGGCTAAAGCTGGAATCACTTTAGTACCCGGTTTTGTCATACTTAAAACTCGTTGCACTTGCGCCACAATACAACTGACATTACCGCAATTTCCATAAGACATGGGATGCCACTCTAATGTCGTGGGAAACCGATCCCAAGGTTGCAAGCGAGAATCATACCCCTGCCCTACAGTTTGGTTGCCATCAGGGAAAAACACTACTCCCGTAGAAACACCTTGCTGTTTTGCTGGGTAACTAGCTATGTTGACAAAATCTAGAATTCCTTGCATGGCGTGAGCAACTGCTAGCTGCCACAATTCCCATTGCAAAAGTGGTTGTCTGTCGGTTGCAGACAGAATTGATTTTTGCGCTGTTGGGGGAATGCGTCCTTGCCAGAGAGGTTCCCCTTCCTGGGGATAAAGTTTATCAATTTCGGCGATATCTCCGGCGGTGACATATCCCTTGCTCAAATAGCGGCGAATTAAGTCCAGCCCTTTGTAATTAAGTGCCCGTTTAAATAAAGCTTCTTGAATTGCGGGACTATATAGCCATAAATCTGAAACTTTGGTGGCGATGGAATCACTTCCTGCTTGTCGGGGATAGCGCACATAGTCTAATAGCAAGCCATCTGGACGACGGCGCAAAACTTCTTTTACTAATTGGTAGTAGTCGCTTTTTGCTTGGGAGTTGTAGGGGTCGATAAATACTTGAGAGCCGTTATCTACAACATATAGGCTGGTTTGACCTTTACCATTGCGAGCGATCGCACTTTCTCGATCTCGGCGTTGGGCGTAAGTATAGCCGAAATTGTTAGTAAACATCCAGGCATAGACCTTCAAACCGCGTTGCCGACCTTTTTGAATTGCTGTAGCGAGTATATCGATGTTTTCTGTCCCTGGAGTACGAATTATAGAAGGCCAAACCGTCGGGTTAGCTTTTGCTGGCAATAATACCTGTCCGTCGTAAAATACTTCCAAATTAACTTGGTTATAGCCACGGTTGACAATCCGATCCATAATCTGATCGATTATTCCTGGCTGAATGTCACAGGGATACAAGCGCAACCAGAGTGCTTGGATTTGCGGCCAAGTTCGTGTGCGGCACTCCTGTAATTCCTGTGCCTGTTTTTTTAGTAAGTTTTGGTAGCGGGTTTGGGCATCTTGATTGCCTTTGAGCGCTGATAAACGTAATTTTTCTTTTTCTTGCGCCACCGACGATGATAACTGGCAATATTGGGTTACTTGCGCCCTTGCTGGTTCGGCTCCAAAATTGGGCAGCAACGAACTACTAGTGAAAACAACAGCGAATATACGCCGCCAAAATAATGTTGATCTTGCAACGCTTAAAGGATGGTTAGACATATCTTCCAGTAGATGGACACAATAATCATCGACCCCAATTCAGATAATTGTAGGTAACGTGTATCGAATTATATAAGTAAGTACCAAGGGTTTAAAACCTATTTTTTCAAGACTGCCTAAGCCCTATTTGTGTTGCCGCATTTTTTTATAAAGACATAAACGCATATAAGGAAGTATAAAACATCTGAATACAAAGCAAGTTTAGTCTACTATTGGGTAGATTGCGCCTCTACCTTAGTTAGTGAAAATCTGCCAAAGCTAGTAGTTTTTTTGAAACAAGAATAACTTGACTTTTAGCTCTTGTTATTAACCACATTTTTCAATCTCTGGCGGCGTTGATCTCGCTTGGTAATTTATAGCTATACTGCCAAAAATTATATTTGCAATTTTTGGATATTTTACTGAATATTTTTTTATGCAATCTTACTCCAGAAGGAATTTTAATATGCATCGTCGTTGGCTCTTATCTGCTTTAGCGGTTTTGATGAGTATAGTTTTAGCTGCTTGCACGACTGCAAACACTCAGCAATCACAAATAAAAGTCACAAATCTATCAGCAAAAAGAGTTGTTGCTCTTTCTTCTCTTTCTGCGGATATTATTTCTCGACTCGATCCAACAAAAATTGTTGGAATCACTGGTAGTAAATTATTTAAAAATGACTCAAGATTTAAGGATATTCCCCGTGTTAGTGAAGGACAAAACCCACCCAATTTAGAAAAAGTGGTGGCACTAAAACCAGATTTAGTTATTGGTGCGGAAGGTTTTTCTAACATCCCAATTCAAAAACTTCAGCAGCTAGGAATTCCGACTTTACTAGCTAAGGTGAATAACTGGGAATCTCTAGAAGAACTTACTAAAACCCTTGCTAAAAAAATTGATGCCGATCCTCAGCCTTTATTAAATCGTTATAAAACTTTCTTGCCAGAAAAGCCAACTCAGGGTTTTTCTACTCTAGCGCTGGTTAGTCGTCAACCAATTTTATCGCCGAACAAAAATAGTTGGGCAGGAGATTTGCTAGCAAAATTCCAGGCAAAAAATATAGCAGCAGATTTACAAGGAAAAAGCCCAATTAGTGGCTATGTGACGCTTTCGGCTGAGAAAGTTTTAGAAGCAAATCCAGAGGTGATAATTTTGGTTAATCCCCCGCAAGGGAATTCAGAAGCAGGACTTTTAAATTCGCTGAAAAAGGAAGCTTTTTGGAAGCAACTACAAGCAACTAAAAATAACCGAGTCTATGTGTTTGATTATTTTGGTTTGGTGAATCCAGGCAGTATAGATGCAATTGAAAAGGCTTGTCAGCAGCTTAAGAAGGTATTATTTGCACCACAAGCCACTTAGCTGAATAAATATAAGATGAAAATCGCTAGGTTTCAGATCCCCGACTTCTTAAAGAAGTTGGGGATCTTGTTGTTCAATCCTTTGCAGAACTAATCGGTTTTTGACCAAAGGGAATATTTTTTTTACCTTCAGGAGAAGCACCTCCAAGGCTGCGGAAATACAATCCTCCAATGGTGAGTAAAAAGGTCACATATCCCACTGCTTGCACAAGATAAAGATTGTCTCTATAACCAAATAAAGATTTGAGAATAATCCCAGGAAATTGCTCGTCAGGCAAGATTGTGGAAGTATTTGAAACCATTGGCCCCAAAATACAAGAATGTACTCTTGTAAAACGTTCGTAATAGAAACATAGGCTTTCTGTGGCACGACTGCTAAGAGCAAGGTTCGCCACAGCTTCGTCAAAATGTTTCAAGCCTGAAACTACCAACCCAGCCACAATCAACACCAAAAAAACGCCCATTACCTGGAAAAACTGGCGGATGTTAATTTTCACACCCCATTTAAATAGCAGCACTCCAATGGCAGTTGCGGCTACTAAACCACCAATTGCACCCAATGCCGGCATGAATCCCTGTTGAAAATTAGCAGCAACGAACAGAACAGTTTCAAAGCCTTCGCGGACAACGGCAATTAAAATTAAAGTAAAAACACCCCAGCCAGCATTTGAGTTTTGTGTCAGTGCTTCTGTTACTGCTCCTTCAACCGTAGCTTTCATGAATCTGGCTTGTTTAGTCATCCAGATTAGCATCCAACTGAGCATTACGATCGCTAACACACTAAATATACCCTCTAGTGCTGGCTCAACTACAGAGGTATATTGAGGATTCGCTGCTCCCAGTATTTGAATTACCCAACTGAATAGCACGCCGATAAAGGCACTGACGACAATACCAACGCCGACACCCGCATATACCCAAGAGTTAAGTCGGGATTGTTTAGCTTTTTTCAGCAAAGCTAGCACAATCCCAACAACAAGGGCAGCTTCTACTCCTTCTCGGAGCGTTATTACAAAAGTAGGTAGAGCAGTACTAAAATCCATCTTTTTTCCTTTGTCTTTTGTCTTTTGTCATTAGTCAGTTGTCCTTTGTCATTTGATTTTTTTTGACTAATGACCAATGACTAATGACTAATGACCAATGACTAATGACTTTTAGCTAAAATCGCGTAACATCTTTTTCAGTTCGAGATTATGCATCTCTTCTTGCCCAATCATGCCACGAGCGAATTCTTCCAGATAAATACTAGCATTGGTGACAGTTTCGAGGAGATTTTTATACAAATCCAATGCCTTTTTTTCATGGGATAAGCTTTCTTCCAAGATATCCTTGACTTTATGCCGATAGGTTTCTTCCATTGGGGCAATTTTCAGTGAGGGATGCCCATCTAAACCGGTAAGAATTTCTCCTACTTGTTCAGCATGAAGTAAAGACTCGCTTGCCTGTGCTTTGAAAAAAGCCACAATTGGAATACGGTTAGGGCCAGTCACCATCAAAGAATAATGTGTATAACGCACTACCCCTGCTAGTTCAAATTCCATGATGGCATTCAGCAGGTCAATGGTTTTTTTCTGGTCAAGTTCTTGCATCAGTTGTTAGTTAAAGTAACGAATGGAGTGTCAGAAGTTAGGAGGAGGTAATTCGTAATTAATAACTCCTAACTCCTAACGATTTCATCATTTTAAACTCCTTAGCATCAGCTTTCCATTAAAACAAACTGTTATCGCTGTGCTTGGGTATTGGATTTGTCAACGACTTTTTGAGAGTTTTCCTCAATGGTTTTTACGAGCTTGGTAACATCATTAGTTGTTTTGACTGCTTTCGTTGGTGGGATGGCGGAAGGCCAAACTTTTATGAGTTCAGCGAAACTAGCATCGATCGCTTTGTGGGCTTCGGGATCTGCTTGAGCTACTTGACTAGAAATTCCTTTGTATAAATCATTTGCATAAAAGACAAAACCACGAGAGTCTTGATACTCAATCGGGGCGGTTATTTTACCATTTGCGATCGCAGCACCATATTCTGAGTTAGCTGAATCTAGCAGTTCGTTAATTACCTGTAGCACAAATCCTGGTTTTGAGCGTTGAGCTTCTGGCAAAGCTGCGATCGCTCCGTCAACTGCTTGCACTGAAGAAGTAAAATTAGTTTTAACTTTGCTATCCTTCGGACTAGATTTTACTAAATCTTGCAAGCTTACCAATGTTGTCTTAAATTCTTTGACTTTGCGCTCATTTAATTGGTCTTCTACATCAACATAAATCTCCTCAACCGGATGCCCAATATGAGGTTCTGCTTGTTTTGGCTGATTCTGATCTAGCAATTCTCGTGCTACCAAAAGATGCCCTTTCATTAAGCCTAACTTACTCATGTAGTCAACATCTTTGGCTTCACCCGTGAGTGCCACTTCTTGAACACCAACCTGGTCTTTAATTTGGTCAAATTGTTCTTGAGTAATGACTTTTTTAGTCACTAAATCTTCTGGGCTGCCATAGGGACGACCTGCCTGGATTTTGTTAGATAAAGCTGGAACACCTAGTTTGGCTTCAAACTTATCTAATTCGGACAAGATAGCAGTGTTAATATTAATTTTTTCTTTGCTACTGTGACCGCTATGGCTGTTACTACTTACTGCCTCTGTAGCTGGAGTGCTAGCAGCTGGTGCTGATGGATTTTCTGCGGTTGGTGTACTGTTACAGGAACTTAAGGTAACTATTAAGGCTGCTGCTGCTGTTAAACAAACATAACGAAGTTTTATCATTTTCGCTCCTCACAAAACTAAAAAAGCATTAATTGAAACATTTCAAACTATTTAGTAGAAGCTAGTTTGTTTGACACGTTGTAATAGACTTTACTTTGACATATAATGACAGTTTTTATCAACTAGTTGAACTAAAATTTTAATAAATTAATGACAAATTATTTATTTAAGAAGTTTTAACAGGATTTTGAGAGTTACTCTCAGTAAGTACTTCAAATTGACCCATGCAACCGTTTTCTGCGATCGCATCCTGATGGGGATGGAACATATACTTACCTGGATAGCGAAAAGCAAATTCCAAGATGTGCCTTTCCGCTACACCCATCGTAATCACATCAGTTTTCTCGCTAGGAGTCATACTCATGCCATAGCGATAGACATCAAAGAAGTTGGCATGGAGATGAAAAGTCACTGCTGGATCGTATTCAATGATGTTGAGGACATACAGCCGAATTAACTGATCTTTGTAAATACGAATGGGATTATGCATGTAATAGTGGGGCAGACCATTAAAGGCATAATAATCGTTATGGCTGTCATCATTTACGTCATATCCACCCATCACTAGTACAATCTCGTCAGCCGGGGGACGGGGAGTAGGTGGATCGATGATAAACATCCCGTACAGTCCCTTCGCAATGTGACGGGTGACTGGTTCAATATGGCAGTGGTACAGGTGTACGCCATAAGGTTCGGCATCAAATTCATAAATTGTGGCACTACCATTGCTGATTGGGCGAACACCATCCATTTCCGCCGGATGAACCCCATGAAAATGCAACGAGTGAGAATGTCCCGCGTTATTGAGAAATAGTATCCGAATGCGATCGCCCTGTTTAGCCCGTAGCGTTGGCCCTGGGATGCGACCATTTAAGTCCCAGATGTTGTAAGAGACAGCACTATTGATCTTTATGATTGAAGTACCAGCAGTTAGCTGAAATTCACGGATAGTCCGCCCATTTTCTTGCTTTACCGTCCCATAATCAAAATCCCTTAACATATTCATTGGGTTAGTAACGTCGTCTGGTGCTGACCTATCGAATGGTGGCACTTTGACGATTGACTTACTTTGTAGATTTAGCATCTGCCAAAGTCCAGCTGCACCAGTCACTCCAGCACCTGCTAGGCCCAGCTTCAATAATTGACGGCGGCTCCAAGGCTTTCCGTTACCTAGAACGAAGTTGTTGGGCATGACATTTAGTTACGGTTAGCACCAAAAAGAATTGCAAAAGATTTGCAATTGCTTTTAGATATTAGAGGAATTAATAATCATTGTCAATAATTTTATAGTGCTTAAAAACTGTTATTTAGGTTGCTAAATCTAGATCAAGCTAGAATCAGTCTTTGAAAATCCTAGCCAAACTTGCTTTATTTCAACAGTATTATTGCGCTTAAATTATGTATAAATTGTATTTGGTAAAAACTAACTGTTTTATACCTATTCCTGATATGCTTATTGCTTCAGCAATACCTGTAGTACAAACATAGATATAGACACAAGCAAGCAAATATCCGTAATCAGTAGCGTATTTAATTGGCTTAGAGATGAAATAAATTACATTTCAATGAATTTTGTATGCTTGGTAACATGAGCATTTTTGATTTTTCATTTTAATCTGTTACCTTCGTGTTATCAGCTTTGAAAATGCCGTAATTCAAATCGATGTGTCATTCTTTTGTTATTTGTATGTATTTTATGTGGAGATTTCTACATCCTGATGAGCCGATGTTCAAAGGATAGTATAGTATTCACTAAAGTCGAATTACACAATACATTTGATACACACTTGTCAAATACAAAGTTGATCGTATATCTTTTTCCAATCAAGCGGCATCATGCCTTTTGATTGATAAATTACCCAAATTAATTATAGGAGGTCAAAAATGACTACTTTATCTCAGATGTCAGTATTGCAAAAGACCGCAGATATTACCTTATCAAAGCCTGTGCAGGTAACACTCTATATGATGCTATCTTCTTTAGTTATCTGGACTGTTTTGTTCTCTACCTATCCTGCGGTTCATAATACAGCACACTCAGCGCGTCACCACACATTAGGCGTTGCATGTCACTAAATTATCATAATCACAAGATTTTTTAGGTGAATGAAAAATGCTAGGTAACACAACAAAGTTGCGATGCTAAAATATCGCAGTTTCGTACTAGTATTTTTGCTTGGAAATAACTTTTAGGTAATGTAGAGATGCTTTTTTTCATTTCCACATTACCTTAACTGTATTTTTGATGATGTCTTAATTTATGAATAGTTCTTTTACTTAGTAATAAGAATGTGGAGTAAGTTTCATCCACTGCTATTAAGCTTTACAACGACCATACACTAGGGACGCAATGCCTTGCGCCCCTACTACGACGGATGTGGTTCATATACATGAAACAACTGTAAGTTGTTGTAAAAAGTACAAAAGTTTCACATTTACCGTAAGTTTTTATGAAAAAATATCGGCTTTTTGGAGTTATCAGTGCTGTTTGCATCACCTTGTCAATTCTTTCTTCTTTTGTAGGTAATTCCCAAACCCCTGCATCCAGAGTGCTACTCTCTACCAACCCAACTTTAGAACGTATTCTTCCCTTTGAAGCAGAGGCAGAAAAATTACAATCTCCTGTTACCCTGACGTTACAAGCTGTTGATGCTGCGGGTAAACATTTAGAAAATACCAAAATTAGCTTACAAATTCTAACACCACCGCGTAATCGTTGGTTAACAACAGATTTCCCTATTGTTGAGGGAACAAAATTGCTGGAAATAGATGCTACTGCACCTGATGGTAAGCTAGAAATTCAGCAAATGTTACCCATTCGTGGTAACTACCAACTACTGGTGAATGTTTCACCTTTAGTAGCAAATGCTTTTGCTCCATATCAGCAAACTTTAAATCTGAATGTCCACGAAAATCCAATAAAATATAAATATTTTGTGGTTATCGCAGCTTTTTTACTATCGCTTGGATTGTTAGGTGGTTGGGTTATTGGCGGACAAGAAGAACTGCAACAAGGAGAAATTGCACCACAGTCAGTACGGCTTTTATTAAGTGCATTGACAGTAGTGGCTATAGTAACTCTATTAATTATCAATATTAGTGCAGAAGTTGCAGAAGCTCATGGCAGCGAACATCACTCAAGTAGTACTGAAGTAATCGCACCATCATCTCAAAAATCTCAGGGATTGGAAATTAACCTTAGTGGAGATAAAAACGCAACTGTCGGAAAACTTGCGAATTTGGTGCTACAGGTGAAAGATAGCGCAGGAGAACCTATCAAAGATGTAGCGTTGGAAGTAAAAGCGATCGCCACAGAACATAATTTAACAGTCTTTGACTACAAAGGTATCCCTGACGAAGAAGGTAAGTTAACATGGCAAGAACAGTTTTTTGATGGTTCACCTCACAAAATAGAGGTGGAAGCAACTCCTCTACCAGGATCTAACCGTCAATTTGCACCCGTAAAAGTAGCGCAAGAAGTGGAAGTTAAAGCGATCGCCCCACCAATATATATCCGATTGATTGGTTTATTCTACTTTACAGCCTTTGTCGGCATTGGTATGGCCATTGGTTTGCTAATACAGCACCGAAGAACACCGCGAGAAATTAGTAACACCAATGCTTAAGTAAGAGTTTCCGCTAAGGGACTTCCAGTTAAAAAAATATCCCATCGTAGGGGCGCAAGACCTTGCACCCTTACAAATCTATAAATAATTTGGGATAATTTATTTTTTGCAAGTTCCTAAGACAACGATGTGTATTAATAAATTAAAGTGTATTAATAAATTAAAATAGTGTGGTTTTACCACAACTATTTTTTTTGTTAATGGGTTATGAAACCATAAAAAGATAGTGTACTAAAAAAACCTAAGCTAATTGCATAGACTTGTCAAGCATTGATTAATTACGAATACTAATATTAGTCTAGTTTTTATTATGTTTATATTTTTGCCTCTCCTTTCTTGGATTGCTATTTTTTGGTTAATTAATAAAAATCGTACCGATTGGCGTGAATCGCTGATATTAACATCTACTTACTGGGGAATTTTTATCGCTATAATCACAGAATTTTTGAGTGTTTTTAACTTAATTACTTTTGGCTGGATATTAGCAACTTGGGGATTAATATGTATTGTATTAATTTATATATGGTTTCGATTAAATTCCCAAAACCCTAAGATTTTAGAGATAAATAATTATTTCCAAACAAATAAAAATACTCAAATCCCATCCTTATTAAAATTATTGTTATGTAGTGTAGGTTTCATTGTAGCAACAGTTGGATTAATTGCTATCATTGCACCACCAAATAACTGGGATTCTATGGATTATCACATGAGTCGTGTTGCTCATTGGATACAAAATCATAGCATTGCTCATTATCCAACAAATTATACTCCACAGCTATATCAAAACCCTTGGTCAGAATTCGTAATTTTGCACTTTCAAATTTTGAGTGGTGGTGACTACTTCGCTAACTTAGTTCAATGGTTCAGTATGATTGGCTGTGTTATTGGAGTGTCATTAATTGCAAAACAACTCGGAACAGATTTACGAGGTCAGGTTTTTTCTGCGGTTGTAGCTGCAACAATACCTATGGGAATTTTGCAAGCTTCAAGCACTCAAAATGATTATGTACTTGCATTTTGGGTAGTTTGTCTCGCTTACTACTTGCTATCAACTATCCAAGCAGCAGAAAGCGATATTTGGACGAATTCATTTAATATTGGCAGTAGCACAGGATTAGCTATTTTGACCAAGGGAACTGCTTATTTTTATGTATTTCCCTTTTTAATTTGGTTTGGCTTTTACCAGATTAAACGCTTACGGTGGCAAGCATGGAAGCCTGCTTTGATTGTAGGAAGTATCTCTTTATTACTTAATATCAGTCACTATTTACGTAATTATAATTTATTCGCTTCTCCACTTGGCGAACCAGGTGGCTATCGTAATGAAGTATTCGGTATTAATATACTCATTTCTAATATTCTGAGGAATATTGCTTTGCATATAGGAACACCCATTGGTTTATGGAATGGAATAGCGAATAAGTTAATTCAAATTATCCATATATTCATCCGTGTAGATATTAACGATCCTCGAATAACTTTTTCCAAGACATTCTTTGTACCAGGAGGTTGGGCAACACTTGGGATAACTGGTAATGAAAATAGTGCTGGGAACTTAGTATATGTAGCACTAATAATGATATGTATAATGTTTTTTATAACTCGAAAATCTATCCGTAAGGAAAACTATATTTTCGCTTATCTTATTGCTACCATGTCTACATTTTTGATATTTTGCTATTTGGTAAAATGGCAAGCCTGGAATAGTCGCCTGCATTTACCTTTTTTTGTAATAATTTCTCCGTTTTTAGGTGTTGTTTTATCTAAGCTTAAAAAGCAAAAAATTGCAAATTTTATAGTAATATGTCTGCTAATATCATCATTACCCTGGGTCTTTTTTAACAGGTATAGACCTATTATTGATAGTAACAATATATTTCAAATGCCCAGAAATGAGCAATATTTTAGTAATCGCCCATACCTAAAAATAACTTACACAGGAGCAGTTGAGTTTATAAATTCAAAAAAATGCTCTAATATAGGTTTATTAATGGGAAATGATCCTTGGGAATACCCTTTATGGGTACTTTGGCGAGCAAATAATTCAGAACTAGTTAAACTTCAACATATTAATATAAATAATATTTCGGCAATTTTAGAAAAAGAAGATTCTTATAGAGATTTTGAACCTTGTGGAATTATTTCGATGGAAACTAAAAAAAGTAAACAGAATAAATCTCAAGAAGTTAATTGTAAAGGCAAAACTTACCTCCGAGCATGGGATTCTCCAGATATTGGTATATTTATTAAGTAAAATTGTATTTTTTACAAGATCATAAAATTAAAATTTACTGAGAAAATAATGCTAACTAAAATTAATGTCGAAAAAATTCTTGAGCGTGCCTTAATGGGGTACGACTTATCTCCCCAAGAGGGAGTGGTATTGCTACAACAAACTGAGCCAGAGGCAATCGCAGCAATCCGTGCTACATCTGACACACTCCGCCACACGCAAGCAGGCGATACGGTTACATACATAATCAACCGCAATATTAACTTTACCAATATTTGTGAGCAGCACTGTAGTTTTTGTGCATTCCGTCGAGATGATGGTGATGTCGGTGCATACTGGTTAGATTCGGCGCAAATTTTAGAAAAAGCGACAGATGCAGTGCAACGGGGTGCGACAGAAATCTGTATGCAGGGTGGGTTAAATCCACAAGCGCTGATAAATGGTAAATCTTTGCCCTACTATCTCAAAGTAGTGGAAACCATCAAACAGGAATTTCCGCAGATTCATCTCCATGCTTTTTCTCCCCAGGAAGTGGAATTTATTGCCAGACTTGATGGGCTTGAGTATACAGATGTAATTATTGCTTTGCGCGATGCTGGTGTTGGCTCAATGCCGGGAACAGCAGCAGAAGTATTAGACGATGAAGTAAGGCGGATATTGTGTCCAGAGAAAATTAATACAGCCACTTGGCTAGAAATTGTCAGCACCGCTCATAAATTAGGCTTACATACCACCAGCACCATGTTATCTGGGCATATTGAAACCCACGAACAGCAAATTGGACATTTAGAAAAATTGCGATCGCTCCAAAAAACTGCCATCGATCAAGGATATCCCGCAAAGATCACAGAGTTTATTTTATTACCCTTCGTTGGCCAAGAAGCCCCCAAACCCTTACGTCGCCGTGTCGGACGCGATCAACCAGTTTTAAGCGATGCGCTGCTGCTAGGCGCTGTGGCGCGGATTTACTTGGGTAATTGGATTCCCAACCATCAGCAGAGTTGGGTAAAACTGGGGCTTGCAGGTGCAACCGAAGCCTTACTTTGGGGTTGCAACGATATCGGTGGCACATTGATGGAGGAGCATATTACCACAATGGCAGGTGCTTTGGGTGGTACGTGTATGGAAGTGGAAACTTTAGAAACTGCGATCGCTTCTTTAGGACGACCTTACCAACAACGTAACACTCTTTATCAAAAAATTAATAGTTAAGAATAGCTTTGATCTCTGTGTTCTCTGCGCCTCTGTGATGAAATAAATTACTTTTAAACTGCAAAAGTGCAGAGAGTTCAGAGAGAAATAAAGAATTTATAGGAACATTAATCAAATCGAATTAAGTTCAGATTAAGAATATATAATAAAAATTTTAAGATTACCCTTGTAGATAAGATAATCCTGATTCGGTGTTAGCAAGCTCTAATAATTTAGAGGTGGAGCATTATGAGAATTTTAATAGTTGAAGATGACGATCGCATTGCTAAACCATTAGCCGAGTTTTTAAGACGACAACACCATATTGTGGATATAACAACTGATGGTTTTGCAGCCTGGGAATGGTCGCAGTCAGGATTCTATGAGCTAATTTTATTAGATTTAATGCTTCCTAAATTAGATGGAATTACTTTATGTAAGCGTTTACGCGCTACTTCATCTAATGTTTTGATTTTAATGCTGACGGCACGAGATACAACAGATGATAAAATTATAGGACTTGATGCTGGTGCTGATGATTACTTAGTTAAGCCATTTGAACTAAAAGAATTAGCAGCACGCATCAGGGCTTTAGCTCGAAGAACTCCAGAGATTCGTCCTCAGATTTTAATCCACGGTGATTTGCAACTAGACCCAGCAACTCAACAGGTTACTTATGCAGGAAATATCATATCATTAACTCCTAAAGAATATATGATATTAGAATATTTTTTGAGAAATCCCAATTTAATTGTAACTCGTTCTGCAATTCTTGACAAACTATGGGACTTTGATAAATATTCAGGAGAAGGAAGTATTAAAACTCATATTACAAATTTGCGGAATAAACTTAAAGCATCTGGAAGTTCAGAGGAATTGATTGAAAATATTTATGGCATTGGTTATCGTTTAGGACACAATTAAATAAATTAAGAGGATATTAATTTTAGATATATTTTATTTTAAAACTAACAATTAATAGCGAAAATAATGTGTTTCAACGAATTAGATACCGTTTATTATTGTCTTATTTAGTGGTGTTTGCATCGCTGCTAGGAATATTTGCGATCGCAGTCCGATTTGCTTTCACTCGTAGTCTGAGTGAACAAATAACAGATAAACTCACAGCCATAGGCAAAGGTGCGGCTGCAAATGTAGAGTTTGAAAAAGGTCGCCTAACGGTTGAAAGTGACTTTCGTCCCCAAGACTTAATTGCTTCTCATCAAGGATTACAGTGGTTTGATACTCAAGGTAATTTAATTACCCAACAAGGAAAAACTGTTTTAACTTTACCTTTTTTACCAAACCAAATGGTACAAATTCAAACAGGTAAAGTTCCTATCCAAGTAGTGACTGTTCCAATTATTGCTAGCGATAATGGTGAGCTTGTTGGGTATGTAAGGGTGAACCAATCTTTAGAAGAATTTGATGAAACTCTACAAAAACTGGACTGGGTATTAGGCGGTGGAATTATTATAACTTTGCTTCTTAGTGGTCTTGGGGGAATTTTGCTAACTCGTCAAGCAATGCAACCCATTGAAGAGAGCTTTCAAAAACTCAAACAGTTTACTGCTGATGCTTCCCATGAACTACGCAGTCCGTTAATGGCTATCAAAATTAATGCCGAGTTACTGCTAGAATATCCAGAAGAAATAAGCCCAAAAGATGCAGATAAGTTTCAGGCGATCGCCAGTGCTACTAACCAGATGACTCGCCTCACAGAAGACTTATTATTGTTAGCACGCACCGATAAAGTCCCGACTCAGAATAGAGATACTCTCAATTTAACCTCAATATTAGAGAACCTAATACAACTGTATAAACCTCAAGCTGAAACCAAACAAATTAACTTTAAATTTAAATTAATTGCTAATCTTCAGCTAGTAGGTGATTCAGTTCAATTAACGCGACTGTTTACTAATTTAATTGAAAATGCACTCTACTATACACCATCAAAAGGTGTAGTTGAAATTAAAACTAGTCGCGTTGGTTCCCAGCTTTATGTCAATGTGCAAGATACAGGCGTGGGAATTGCACCAGAGCATATTGACAAGGTTTTTGAGCGTTTTTGGCGAGCAGATCAGTCTCGTTCTTATTGGTCAGGTGGTTCTGGTTTAGGGTTAGCGATCGCTCAAGCTATTGCCCAAAATCACGGTGGATTAATTAGTGTTACGAGTAAATTAGGAGTTGGTAGTTGTTTTACTGTGCATTTACCAACCTCTTGACAATGTGATTTTAAGTTCCCTACTTACCATCATCATTGGTTTCGCGATCGCCATCACTAGTTTCTTTAACTTGAATACTACTCTTGGGACGAGTGGCTTCATTCTTTTCATCTTGTTGATTGGTATTTTCAACATAGAGAACTTTGCCGTTACCAGCATCTACTGTAACTTCTTGCTGACCAATTTCTACAGCATAAATTAAGTTGCCATCTTCATTTTCGAGTTTGACACTTTTGGCTTTACCTCCCACCGATGCTTCACCTGCTTGCTGTGCTTGTTGTGCTGTAATTTTAGCTAGAGGTTGCAGTTTTGCCGCTTCTTGTGCATCGTCGTTGGTTTCACCGTCTCCATCACTGGCTTCAGCAACTTTGATAACACTATGATGCTGACGTGCAATTGCTACAAAAGATTGTGGTTGTTTTGCAGACACAACTCTCGATAATTCAGCAAGTCCTAAAGTACCAACAAAAGCTGCTGCCAAAATAATTTTTGTTGAAGTTTTCATAATTGAAAAATTCCTTTAAGTCTGGGTTTGTATTTTCACAGTAGGTAATAAAAGTCCAGAAATAGTCAAGATTGATTTGAGTTCAAAAAATTTAATATCAAATGGTGAAATTAAGTTCTAAGTAAACATTTCATCTGTTTTTAGTGCTTATATCAGGGGAAAATTCCCTTTTCAATCAAATCTTGACTATTTCTTGACTTTTGCTATGTAAAGTAAAATAACTCAGTATTTTTTGACAAAACAGCTAACTTTTACGATGTGATGTAATCTCACTTATACAGAAAAATCAAGAAGGAGAAAGATTATGCAAAAGATATTAAACAGGGTTCCAGAGATTACAATTTACTTCTGGATTATTAAGGTTCTGGCAACCACGGTAGGTGAAACCGCAGCAGATTTTCTATCAGCAACACTGAACCTTGGTTTAGGCATTACATCCTACATTATGAGCGCTGTGTTATTGATTATGCTGTTGAATCAGTTTAAGCTTAAACGCTATGTTCCAGCAATTTTCTGGTTTGTGGTCATTTTGATAAGTATCGTTGGCACACTGATCACTGATAGATTAGTAGATGAGCTTGGAGTTAGTTTGGTAACAACTACTGTAATTTTTAGTGTTTCCTTGTTGATAGTTTTTGCACTCTGGTATTCAAACGAAAAGACATTAGCCATGCACTCCATCAATACAGCTAAAAGAGAGCTTTTTTATTGGGTGGCTGTTTTATTTACGTTTGCCTTGGGCACTGCAACAGGAGACCTCTTAGCAGAGTCTTTGGGATTGGGTTATGCACAATCAGCACTGATATTTGGTGCTTCAATTGCAATCATAGCGATCACTTATTATTACTTGTGGATGAATGCAGTTTTGGCATTCTGGTTAGCTTATATCTTAACTCGTCCGCTTGGAGCATCTATAGGTGATTTGCTATCCCAATCTGCTACAAATGGTGGCTTTGGTTTTGGTACTGTCGGAACCAGTATGCTTTTTCTTTTTATAATCATAAGCCTAGTTATTTACTTAAGCCTTAAGCAGAAAAAACTAGCCTTACTGCCGATTGACCGACAAGACTGATCAGCGATCGCTGAATTAGTATTTTTTATTGTGAAAAATAAATGAACAAAGTTGTAAAAGTCACAATTTTCTTCTGGATCATGAAGATCATCGCCACGACGCTCGGCGAGACGGCAGGTGACTTCATCTCAATGACTCTTGGGCTGGGGTATTACATAGGCTTTACCGTAACGTTCGCGATTCTGGCTATTCTCCTGTTTTTTCAAATTCAATCCGACAGATATCGTCCAGCTCTTTATTGGGCGGCCATCATTGCAACAACTACAGCCGGAACCGAAGTTTCAGACCTGATGGATCGATCTTTCGGGCTGGGCTATGCAGTGGGATCGCTTATTCTGGTAGCTGGTCTGTTGAGTGTTCTTGCTATTTGGTATTACCGCGATCGCGATCTGAGCGTTTATCCGATTGTCAAGAAAGATGCAGAGACTACCTATTGGCTGGCCATTGTATTCTCCAACAGTTTGGGAACGGCCTTTGGTGACTTTCTGACAAGCAACTTGGAACTGAGTTATATCCAGGGCGCATTCGTGACAGCCAGCGTCATTGGTGTTGTTATCGCCCTTCACTACATAACAAAGTTGAGCGATATTCTCCTATTTTGGCTCGCGTTCATCTTCACGCGACCCTTCGGAGCCACCTTCGGAGATTTTCTTACTAAGCCTGTCAAAGATGGCGGTCTATCACTTCCAAGGGAATATGCTTCGGCGATCGCTTTTATCCTGCTGGCAGTTGTGCTATTCTTTTCCGTGCGAAAGGAGAAAAAAATACGTCAGCCAATCGAGTGATGCGTTTAAGCATAATGAATAAAATTAAAGTATGCTCCGACAAATTTCTAATTTCTGGTTGCTTCACATACATCCTCGTTTGGCTCCCTTAATTGCCACAATTGGTATTGTTGGGCTTGCTAGTTGTCTGCTGATACTTTTTGTTTTAGCAGAAATAGCTGAAGAGGTTTTAGAGCGAGATGCTTTTAGATTTGATACGACTTTTCTGTTATGGCTACATCAGTTTGCCAATCCGAGTTTAGATAATGTAATGCTGTTTATTACAAATCTTGGTAATCCTACTACAGTAGTTCTAGTTGCAGGCATTACTTTCTTATTACTTTGGTGGCGACGTTACCAAGAAGAAGCAAAAGTTTTTGTACTTGCTTGCTTAGGAGCGTTAATTTTAAATACAGGACTAAAGTTATTTTTTTCTAAACCTCGCCCTGAACTATGGCATCGATTGATTTCTGAAAAATCTTTTAGTTTTCCTAGCGGTCATGCACTAGGTTCTATGGTACTTTATGGTTTTATTGCTCACGAATTGGCAACTCACTATCCTCGTTTTGCCAAATTTATTTACAGTTTGACAGTTATTTTAATTGCTGCCATTGGTATTAGCCGCTTATATTTAGGAGTCCATTGGCCTACAGACATAATTGCAGGTTATGGAGTGGGTTTTTTGTGGCTGATGATATGTATTACGATGCTGAAGTTACAAAGATTGAGGCAGAGAAATTTAGTTGATTAAATCCTATTAACCTTTAATTCCACAACTCTAACTCCCATGCTCCTATTTTCCATAGACCGAAAACTGTTGCTCTCAATCTAGGCAGTAAGCCCATCAGCCTTACCTCTCGCAAAGAAGGTATGACAATGATAATTGTCCAATCAGATTTTTTAATTAACTGATTTTTTGCCCAGGATGCTTGTAAATCAGCGCTTTTTAGGGAATGAAACAGCCCTTATCCTCTCCCCACTCCCCATTCAATTGATCCCCAAGTTACCAATCCAAGATAGGATGGACGTTGATTTACGTATTCTTTTAATTAATGCATATGAAGCGCTATTGGTCGCGTTTGCTTGCGCTGGTTTTGGTTGTGTCTATCGGCTTAATGGGCTGTACTGGCAGTCCAGATAGTTTGACTGGGGATTATCGCCAAGATACCTTAGCTGTGGTCAATGTTATGAGACAGGCTCTGAATCTATCACAAGATTCATCAGACAAAACAGCAGTTCAAGCAGAAGCGCGTCAGAAAATTAATGACTTTTCGGCTCGCTATCAGCGAGTTAACTCTGTTTCTGGTCTTGGCTCATTTACAACTATGCGGACAGCCCTTAATTCCCTGGCTGGACACTACAGTTCTTACCCAAATCGTCCCGTACCCGAAAAACTCAAAAATCGTTTAGAGAAGGAATTACAGCAGGTTGAAGCAGCGCTGAAGCGTGGCGGTTAACTCTTGCTCAGGCGAATAAAATTCGTGGCTATACAGACAAAACCCACCTCCGTGGGTTTCAAACTCCTGAGTCCGCGTGGTGCGCGTTGGCGTTCGCGGAGCATGTCGCAGACAAGCCTCTCGTAGAGAAGCGTCTCGCAGAGAAGCGCAGAGCAAGCGCGATAGGCGAACTTTATTAGTGTAGCCACGATTTCTAATCGCTCACTTTGTATCCATCCAATTTTCACCAACACGCGCTTCAACCAGCAACGGCACGCTCAACTCAACTGCATTCTCCATCACCGACTTAATTTGCGGTTGTAATTCTTTCCACTCATCAGGCGGAATTTCGAACACTAATTCATCGTGAACTTGCAACAACAAATGGGCCTGATAGTTCTTCAAAACCTCATGCAGTCTTACCATTGCAATTTTGATAATATCAGCGTTAGAACCTTGAATAGGTGCATTAGCCGCCGAACGTAGTAAACCTGCATCATAAGGGCCCAAATTCTTCAATTTACTTAGATCGATATCTCTTGGATCGCTGCCTTTTAATTTGCGTAAACTGTTATTAGTAAAGTCAAAATAACGACGACGACCGAGAATAGTTTCTACATAACCAAAAGCGATCGCTTCTTTTTTTACTTGCTCCAAATATGCAAAAACTTTAGGATATCGTTCATTAAACCGCTTAATGAACTCGTTGGCAATGTTCTTATCTATCCCTGTTGAGCGCGAAAATCTGAGAGAACCCATTCCATAAATCACGCCAAAATTGATAGTTTTTGCTATTCCTCGTTCTTCTGAGGTTATATTTTCTTTTTCAAATACTAACCGTGCGGTAACAGTGTGAACATCTTCATTTTGCTGATATGCTTGCACTAATATTGGCTCTTGACTCAAATGAGCCAAAATCCGCAATTCAATTTGTGAGTAATCAGCAGCCACCATTAACCAACCAGCTTCAGGCAAAAATGCCTTCCGAATTTGGCGACTAAAAGCTGTACGAATGGGGATATTTTGTAAATTCGGATTAGAAGAAGATAACCTACCAGTTGATGTTGCTGCTTGATTAAAATCAGTATGCACCCTCTGGGTATCTGGACGCACCAATGCAGGTAAGGCATCAACGTAAGTAGACTTTAATTTAGATAGAGTGCGATACTCAATGATCGCCTCAACAAAACCACTTTTATCATCTTCTTGGAGTTTTTCTAGTGTGGCTGCGTCTGTAGAGAAGCCAGTTTGAATTTTACGAGAATGTTTGGTACTTAATCCCAACTTTTCAAACAAGATTTGGCTCAATTGCTTAGGGGAACCTAGGTTAAAATTTTCCCCAGCTATTTCAGTTGCTTCCTCTTTTAATCTGGCTAACTCAGTTTCTAAATGCTGCGAAAGTTCTTTTAAATAAACTGAATTGATGCGGACACCCGTGTATTCCATTTGGGCTAAAACCGCTTCTAGTGGCTGTTCCACTTCCACTAATAGCTTAGACAAAGTTGGAATTTGCTCCAGTTCCTCACGCAATTTCCGTACTAAGCCAAAGGTAGAATAAGCATCCATGCCGCAGTAATCTGCAACGGCGGGAATATCTATATCAGCGATGGTTTTGCCTTTAGGAACTAAATCTAAATAACTTTTTGCTATCAATCCCAAATATCGCTGCCCTAAATCCATCAAATTATGACTTGAATCTGGATTTAGAATGTAACTTGCCAGCATAGGATCAAACACTACTCCTGCTAAATTAATCCCTTGACACTTTAGAACTAATCGGTCAAATTTGGCATTCTGTAAAGCTTTCGGATAATCAGCACTTTCGAGAATTGGGCGTAATGTTTCTAACACCAAATCTTTATTCAAATTCTCTCCATTTTTATGCCCCAGAGGAATATAGGCTACTTCATCTGGTTGCGTTCCCCAACAGCAACCAATTCCTACTAACTCAGCATCTCTTGGTTCTAAAGCGGTAGTTTCAGTATCCCAAGCAACGGGAATATTTGGGTTAGTGAATGTTTGCAAAAGTTTCACTAACTCAGTTAATTTGGCTGGGGTATTGATGATTCGTGGTGTAATAGGTGAACTAGATTGCTGGGAAGCTGTTGCTGTATCACTAGCACTGAAGAACCATGAATCATTATCTTCATTATCCCTCACTTCTAAGTTAGGATTAACCACGTCTGTTTTGGCTTCTTGCTTCTCTTCAATTTGACCGCCAAAACGTTGCTGTATGTCATTTATTTTTCCTAAAAAAGACTTGAATTCTAACTTTTCTAAAATGGGGGATAAGACGCTTGTATCAAATCCTTTTAATTTGCAATCTTCTAAATTAAGTTCTATAGGAACATCTAAAACTATGGTTGCCAAATAACGAGATTTATCGGCATCTTCTTTCCCACTGGCTAGTTTTTTCTGAGTTGCTCCTTTAATTTCATCTAACGCAGCATAAATATGCTCAAGGGAACCATAGGTATTTAGCAGTTGCACTGCTGTCTTTTCCCCAATTCCCTTAACCCCAGGAATATTATCTGATTTATCACCACAAAGAGCTTTAAAGTCAACAATTTGTGAAGGTAAAACGCCCATCTTCTCTTTGACTTGTTCTGCTTCAAATTCCGTAATGCTATTTGTAGAGCGTTTTAGGGCATCTGGACTAAAATTCAGAACAGTGATTTCTTTATCAGAGTCGATCAGTTGAAATAAATCGCGATCGCCAGTCAGAATCTTCACCTTATACCCAGCAGCAGTTACTCGCTGTGCTAAGGTTCCCAAAACATCATCTGCCTCGTAACCAGGGGCAGTAAAAATTGGTAGATTGAAGCCATTCAGTAACTCATGCAGGTTTGCTAAGTCGGGAATGAAGTCTTCTGGCGTTTCTTTGCGATCGGCTTTATAAGTCTCGTCAGCTTCATGACGAAAAGTAGCCTCACCTAAATCAAAAGCGATCGCCATTGCTTGAGGCTGTTGTGTTGCCATTACCTCCAGCAGGCACTTCACAAAACCAAAACATATACTCGTAGGAATCCCTGCTTTAGTACGCAGTCCTCCATCTCGCCCTTTGGCGAAAGCAAAGTATGAACGATAAGCCAGGGAGTGCCCATCTACAAGGATGAACGTGGGGCGTGTTGCTGTTACAGAAGTGAAAGTTTCAGACATAGCCCTATTTTAGCCAGAAGCTTTGTCACATAGTTAGCAATTTAAGATGCTTGTTCAACTTGGTTTTGGCGGCAAGAGCGCACTTATTGAGTACATAATATATTATGTATTATTTTTACATACTATTGTCTACGCATTTGCAGTTTTAGTACGGAAGCCCAGTAGAACTAATTTTTGCTAGAGATACTACCCTAATTAGGTACGTGAGTAGAAATATAGTAACCAAATCCCTAACTTCTCAGCATAAATTGGGGATCTATACTCCTGAGCGCTTTATGTTTAATTCGATAGACCTAGCTTACTTCTCAGGAACCAACAAACACTAGCTTAGTATTTCGCCATCAGACTACCACTATACAAAGCCTCTCTTCCTTAATAAAACTTTATATGTACCAATCAACAAGTATATTTTCCGCAGGACTCGAATATAAAAGCTTTACATAAATTTACGTGTATTTATCAAGCCTACAAGTAAAGTTTCAGAGTTAGAAATAAGTGAGTAATGCCGTAATGATTCGTTTTAGAAAAAATCTTTCATCATGAAAACAAAATTATTGAACACTCTGGCAGCTGCAACAACTATGGTAGGAATAGTTGCAAATTCTGGAGTAGCTAATGCAGCCTCTCTCTCGTACACCAGTTCCATTGATTACGATTTGACAGATATCACTGATGCACCTCTGAGCGTCCAACAATTTGACTCATCTCTAGGCACACTCACAGGTGTGACAATAGCATTTACTGGCGACATCCTGGGAAATGCAGGTTTTGAAAATACGGGTAAAAGCTCGGCTAATATAACAGTAAATCTTGCCAGTCAACTCACCTTAAAATTAAATAATCAGTCTCTGTTTGCGCTCAATCCACAAAATAGCTTCAGTTACGAAGTTGGTCAATTTGACAACAGCATTGATTTTGGTGGTACATCTGGAAAGGCTTTTTCTAACTTAACTGCCACACAATCTGGTACTCAATCTTTTACTAATATCCAATTATTGCAGTCTTTCATTGGTAATAGCAACATAGACTTTTTGTTCTCAGCTACAGCCAATTCAGTAGTTTCAGGTTCGGGCAACATAGCATCTTATGTTCAAACGCTTGCCAAAGCAAATATCAAAGTAACTTATGACTACGATGATGTTAAATCGATACCTGAACCCTCTGCCACACTTGGAGTTGGTTTAATTGCTGGGCTTTGTCTGTTGTCACAACGCAAAAAAAGCTGGCTCAAAGGGTAAAATTCATAGACTTTCTTGAATACGTGGTTTTTTCCATTCTATCTATCTGTCAGGCTCTTTAATTTAAATTAAAAACCCCAATTTTTTCGAGAGTTGGGGTTTTTTGTCTGGATTATTATCCAGAATTTTGAGCAATATTTAAAAAATACTATAGCAATCTAAATCGTGTGATTCAGTATCCTCATGTTATAAAAATTAGGTTGACTAGAGAACCCAATTTTTGCTAATGTTCCCCACTCCTGTTAACCTCTTACTGGAACTTAAAATCTAGGAAATTATGCAGAAAGCATCTGCCGCACATTTAGCATCTACCGATCATCAGGCTGCTGCAAAAGACATTAAACTACTAGTTTTGGATATAGACGGCACGATCGCAGGACACTCTAACACTATCAGCGCATGTGTAAAGCAAGCTATTGTGGCAGCGCAAGCACGAGGAATTCCAGTAGCGATCGCCACTGGTAGAATGTATCGTTCAGCCTTGCGCTTTCACCAAGAAATCGGCTCTACCTTACCATTAATGGCTTATCAGGGAGCCTGGATTCAAGATCCAATCAACCAAAAAATTCATCGCCATTGGGCTGTTTCTAGAGAAATCGCCTACCAGCTACTCGACTATTTTGAACAGCCTGAGTTGCGATCGCTTCTATCTGTCCACTTTTATATCAACGATCAACTATACGTCCGTGAGTTAACTAGAGAAACCCAAATTTATGCAGAACGTTCTGGTATTATCCCGATTCCCGTTGGTGATTTGCGCCAAACATTAACAAATGAACCGACAAAAATTCTCGCTTTGTCTGATGATACAGATTTAATCCATCGGTTATTGGGGAATTTGCGCCGCCAATATACACCTGCTGAACTTTATCTCACAACATCTGTTGCTACCTTTTTTGAAGCAACTAACGCTTCTGTGAATAAGGGAACTGCTGTGCGTTACCTAGCCGAAGAATTACTGGGATTAGAGATAGCCAACGTTATGGCGATTGGTGATAACTTCAATGATGTAGAAATGCTAGAGTCTGTTGGACTTGGTATAGCTATGGGTAATGCACCCGAAGGAGTCCAAGCGATCGCGCGGTGGGTAGCTCCTAGTGTAGAGGAAGACGGAGTAGCAGTAGCAATTGAAAAGTTCTTGCTGTAATGAGGGTACTTTTTCAAGCCTAAACCTTATAAATCAGAAAGGACACCGACGACTGGCCGTGTTTCGTCTCGGTGCCCTAGCTGGTTCGCTCCTCACACACCTGCTAATGTAGCCGAGGTGATGCTTTGAGTCAATAGCTATTATAAAAATTTTTATTTTGCCTAAGCGACATTACCGATTTATAACTCCAAAGGCGCAAAAACACCCAAGTTTTCCTCTAGTACATATCTTAATACTGACTGAGTAGCCATAAGTAATCCTAGTCTGGCTTGTGCTAACTCTGGTAATGTAATTTTCACCTCACCCCAAATCCGGCAATTAGACCAGAAGTTTTCAAAAGCTTGGCTCAAATTCAGCGCGACCTTTTCCCATTTCACAGAACGGCTAATATTAGGGCACTCTATGTTGTCTAGCACTTGTATTAATTCGGAAATTAGATGAAGCTCATCTGGATGATTTAGTCGTAATGTTTCATCACAGTTGAGCCAAGGTAGAGGGTTAGGAGAAATAACATCCCAAAAACCTTGACTAGCATCTGTAACAGGTTGTTTAAGTTGAATCAATCCCTCTCGGTGAGCCAGCAATACCAGCGAACAGCAACGTGCATGAGCGTGCTGAACAGCAAACAAATTGGGCATTGGGCATGGGGCAATAATTAATAGTTCTTCTCCCCCTGCCTCCCCTGCTCCCTGCTCCCTGCCCCCTATCTCCCCCTCTTCCCCCAAACTCCCGACTGCAAGACTTTGTAACCAAGTCGCTAAGGTCGAGTGAGTCAATTCAAAATGTATCCAGCCAGGAGGAACAATTTGGATAGTAAAAACGTCATCGCAAGTCCTTGATAAATCAGATGCGATCGCACTAGCAAGCTCCATAGGTTTTCGATTCTGAGATTTTGACAGTTGCAGGGACACACTTGAGGTATATAAAACTCTATTTTCATCTCTATCTTTATGTAGATGAATTTTTTTATCTACTATGCATATATTTTCTACTTTGTAAGTATCAATGCTTAGTGATTTTATTAAACAACTGTACAATAACTGCTTGATAGATTTATAGTTGCTAACTGGTAATTTATAATGCACGTAATATTATTTAAACAGTCATGTAAGATATATTTGTTACTTTTCTGTCATCTATCTTGCGGTGTAAATTTAATTTAGATGAAGAAAAATGAGAAGAGGATAAAATTTGATGAATAATCGATGAATAGTAAGTAAACTTTACTACCATCATTGTACAGTAGGAAGTATAACAAAAGAGTAGAGAGTAATTTGCTTTCTATTCTTTGGATTGGCTGGCGCTGTTAGGCGTTAAGCCTGCCTCGTCAACACAAAGACACTCCTTGCACCTTTTGATCACGTCTTTGTCTTCAGCCGAACGCTCTTTGTTACCTATGCAATCTCCATCCTCCTTTTCTGAGGCATCACGGCCTTTTTTAACTTGGCAACGAATTCTTGACTGGGCTCAAGAACACTATCGATGCCGTACCTTTAGCAAAGATGAGCGCATTCCAGCCCGGCCTGGATTGCTATATTTGGTGCAAAGGGGTGCGATCCGCATGGTAGGAACTGCCCAAGTTAGTGCAACAGCTAGTCAGCTAACGTCTCGACGAATCAACAGAACCCCAGAAGAAGCGTTCTTGGGTTTTGTGGGAGCGGGACAGCCATTTGAAATTGTTGCTCAGTCGCCATTTACACTCCAGGCTTACGCCCATGTTGACCAAACTGCGGTGCTGTGGATGTACTGGCATGACCTAGACAACTGGCCTCACTTCCGTCGTGAAGTTATGGATGCCTTTAGGTATCAGCACCAGCGTAAGCTGCTGTGGCTGAGTGCCTTGGGACAACGCCGTACAATTGATCGACTCTTAGGATTTCTCACATTGTTAATTGAGGAATATGGAGAGCCAGCAATGAGCGACACCGATCCTGATGTGATTCGCGGCTATTGTCTGCCTTTCCCCCTCACCCATGCCCAAATTGGTAGCGCGATTGGTTCGACCCGTGTCACCGTCACCCGCTTAATGGGTAAGCTGCGTCAACGCGGCTTAATCCTCACCCAAGGGGATAATTTAATTTGTTTGCCAGCAGAATCGATTAATAGAGCTGGTTAAAGCAGAGTTCAGAGCGGCGATTTCCGCCACTCTGCCTGAGTGTAATCCCAGGTGTCAGCGAATTTTGACAAATCCAGCTTGGGTAATAAATTCTTGTCCCTGTTCAGTCAGCAGTAAGTTGGCGTAAGCGACACCTGCTTGCTGCTCAGTCTGACCATTCTGTTTGACCACCACAAACAGATTGCGGGTAATCGGGTATTTTCCTGATTGGAAAGCCTCAATATTCAATTTGTTCCGTTTACCAGGACATTCAGACGGGAGGACAAATGTTTCTTGGTAAGGAGCAATATATTGCCCTTGTTTTCGCCCTAACGGTAAGGGTTTGATTGAACATTGAGGAATCACCTCTGGGGCAGAAGCGTAGTAGATACCACCAGAACTACCAGCCAATTTTTGCAAGGCTTGGGTGGTTGTGGAGATAAATTCCACATTGGGGCTGAAAGCTTGACCACCCAAGATGTCTTGGACAAAAAGTTCTACAGTACCGCCATCAGCAATGCGGCGAGAATAGGGCTTAATCGGAATATTGGGGCCACCCACCTGGCTCCAATTATTGATTTTGCCTGTGTAAATTGACTTTAATTGGTCTACCGTTATTCCTGGGATTTTGAGGTTGGGGTTGACTGCAACTGCTAAACCATCAATAGCTACAGGAATTTGTTTCAAACTGAATCCACGCTGCTGGGCACGGCTTAATTCTTGATCGAGGACTGGTCGGGAAGACTGGGCAAAGGCTAGCTGACCGTCTATCAGTGACTGGATGCCAGTACCAGAACCAGGAGATGCGTTGCTAGGTTCTACATAACGCAGCCGAAACTCTGGTCGCGCCGCTTGAATTGGTGAATCAACTACCAAGCGAATCGGTGCCCAAGATGTACTGCCTCCATAATTGAATAATCCTGTAGGAACATCTTGTGTTGAGGCAAAAGTCTTGCCACTAGGTTGTTCTGATACAGCTTGTGGTGTTTTGGTGCTACCAGAATTAATTGCATTTAGGTCAACACCAGACTTTCTACTAAACCACCAAAAACCGCCAGCTATTAACCCGGCTGTGATTAGGATGGATAAAACAAGAATAGTTGTTTCATTTTTTTGAGACATAGTAAATTACCCGCACGTCCATTCAATATAAGTGCTTAACTTGATAGGTGCTTGCTACTTGAGATTGTATTTGGCGGACGGGTGTTTTGTTAATGAATTATGACAAATCCTAACTTCTGAATTACTTACGGTTTTAGATATAGTAAATTTCCTTTGAATTATTTGTTAGTTCTGGTAGTTGATATTATAATTTTTCCCTCTAAAGCTCAATTTCTCATCTTGAGAGCTTTTTTAGATTAACTATTGGTTAATTTTTAATTTTTTATTGCTGATTAACGCACTGGCTCAAAGTCATAACCAGTGCGAGAGCGAGAACCAGGAACGATTTTTACAAGTTGGACTAGCGCATTGCGATCGCCTGATGCTAAAAACCGAATTGTACCAGAAGCGCCGGTGGCAGAAAAGTCAGACGATGCCAGGGCTTGTTGGATTCCCGATCTTGTGGGATTGCGTTCTAATGCGGCAATCAAAGCTACAGTAGCATCATAACTTAGGGCACTTCGCCAACTCACATCACCACCCCATAGCTGCCGAGATTTCTGGGGGAAATCTGATTTGGAAGCGCCGTCAATATGCCAGGGAACTGCCACTACCATCCCCACAGCTTGTTCTCTACCAATCTCTAAAGTTTTGGCGGTATAAACATCATCTCCAGCCAGTAGTGTTAATCGTTTTTGGTTAATTTGAACTACTTGCAGGGCTTTATCGAGAGTTTCAGTGTTAGCAGCTAACATCAAGACTTCTGCACCTTGCTTAGTTGCTTGTTCTAGACTTTTGGCCGCACTAAAATCTGCTCTGGATAAGTCAAATTCGCTGGATACTTGTCCACCTTCTAAAGAAACAGATGAAACAAACTCAGACTTTAAAGACTGGCTATAGTTGCTCTGAGAATTAAAGAAAACCACTGCATTTTTTTTCTGCAAGGTTCTCACCATGTAGTTGGCTAAACTTCTTGCAGCCATAAAATCACTGGGAACTGTGCGAAAAACGTAGTGGCTAAAGTTAGAAATTTTGACAGATGTGCTAGTAGGGGAAATTGCTACAAGTTGTCCTGAAGTATAAATAGTACCTGCGGCTAAGGTAGAATCGCTAGTAATCGGCCCAACTACACCCAATACTTCTGAATTGCTAACTAGGCTAGAAGCGATTTGCTTCGCTATTTCTGGATTGTCGTCGTCGTTAGCTATCCCTACTCTCAACGGCACTCCCTTAATTCCCCCAGAGGTATTAATTTCATTTTGGGCTTGAGCGATGCCACGTAAAATTTCTAAAGAAGTATTGGGGTCAGTGCCTATTGGTACAGAAGCCATAATGGTGTAACTCTTAGAAGACTTGATGCGAGCGTTATTAAGAAAGATCAGCGCTTCTGGATCGTTACGGTTGAGTTTTAGGGAATCTGTGAAATTAGCGATCGCCTTATCATAACTTTTCGCAGCGATCGCCTGGATTCCTTCTTTTTTTGCAGCAGAAACCGCACCTGGAGTCAAAGTTTTGTCTCCTAAACTAATCCGATCTTGTAGGGATGGATTGTTAGCTGGTTCTGAACCTGGAATGATGGTATTACCTATTTTGGCTCCACCATTAGTAAACCACCACACACCACCGCCAACTATTCCAACTGTCAGCAACAGAGCCAAGGCTAAAACTGCGGTTTCATTCTTTTGTGACATGAACAAGTTTTAATAAAATAAAAATGTTTATTATTTGGCTAAATCTAACTGCTTTGATCATTTAATTCTGACAAATCCAGCCTTTTCGATCAGGTCTTGACTCTGAGGCGTCAGCAGCCAATTTGCATAAGCTTCGCCTGCTTGCTGATCTGTTTGACCATTCTGTTTAATAATTACAAATAAATTGCGAGTAATTGCATAATCTCCACTTCGAAATGCCTGACTATTTAATTGATTACGTTTATTGGGACATTGAGATGGAGGTACAAACGGTTGTTGGTAAGGGGGCACTAATTGACTACTTGTGCGCCCCAGTGGTAAAGATTTAATAATACACTGAGGTACAACCTCTGGGGCAGATGCATAGTAAATTCCCCCAGGATTTGCAGCTACTTTTCGTACTGCTTCAGTGGTCGTGTTAACATAACTAACATTGACACCAAAATTTTCTTTATTTAGAACATTTTCGAGAAAGAATTCTACTGTACCCCCAGCTTCTTTGCTACGAGAGTAAACTTTAATTGGTAAATTTGGCCCACCTACTTGTTGCCAATTAGTAATTTTGCCAGTGTAAATGTCTTTGAGTTGGGCGACAGTTAAACCAGGGATGTTGAGATCGTGGTTGACAGCGATCGCAATTCCATCAATCGCCACTGGAATTTCTTTCAAACTAAACCCTTTTTGTTGAGCTTCGGCATTTTCTTCAGCCTTTACTGAACGAGAAGACTGAGAAAAAGCTAGTTGATTGTCTATCAACATCCGAATCCCAGTTCCAGATCCTGCTTGACCTGACGGAGGTTGAGTGTAACGTAAAATAAACCGAGGGCACTGGCTTTCTAGTACGGAGTCTACATTTTTACGAATAGGTGCCCAAGTTGTACTACCACCATAGTTGAATGTCCCTTCTACGAGGTTGGGCACGTTACATCTACTGATAAACTGATTTATCGGGTTATCTGTGTTGTTAGTCCCCGAAGATTTTGCAATAGTTCCATTTAGTTGCGCCCACCGTTCCATAAAAAACCATAAGCCGCTAAAGATTAAGCCAATGGTGATGACAGCAGCTAAGAAAAGACTAAGTGTTTCGTTTTTCTGAGACATTATGTGGCTATTAGCACCAAAAGTTTTTTTAAAGGATGAGAGATAATAATTTATAAATAAGCCGAAATATGGCTGTTAGTGAAATTGCTACTAAAGCTGCTGCAATTGATAAAATAATTACTCCCTGAATGCCAAGCCCCCCTTGTAAAAAGGGAATAAAAAAAATAATTGCAAAAGTAATTGTTGGAATAATTAATAAATCGAACTTTTCAATCCACCGCCTAGTTTGGGCAAATACCAGTATCCCCAGAATTACAGATGCAACGCTTAAAGTAACTATTGGTGATTGTACTAGACTGAAGAGGGCGATCGCTATCAATGCCCCCTCAAATCCACTAAATGCCGCCCCACCCAATAATTCCACTGTAGAAAATGCTGGTTGAGTTGGTGGAGACTGGGAGACGACGGGATTAGAACTTTTAGGAGATTGTGGCGGAAGTGTTACAGAAGGCGAATTAAGTTGTGTAGCGGCTAGAGGCTGTGAGTAAAGTGCATCTAGAACTTCCTGCGCTGACTGAAAGCGCTGATTAGCAGCAGGTAGCAGCATCTTATCTAAAATGTCAGCAAGGCGAGGATTGACATTTACTTGCTCCCGCCATTTCCACTGGTTGCTATAGGCATCAAATAGTTGAATTGCTTCTTTATTAGTCAATAAGGTAATAAGAGTTACAGCTAAAGCGTATAAATCTGTAGACGGAAATACTTGCCCCCCTGCCATCTGCTCAGGCGGTGCAAATCCCATAGAATAAATTCCTGTGGAAGAAGCAGCCCCTAGTGCAACATTTGTTACTTGTTTAACTGCGCCAAAATCTAGTAGAAAAAGTTTCCCATCGCGACGGCGCATAATATTAGAGGGTTTAATATCTCTGTGGATAATACCCCGTTCGTGGACAAACTTTAACACCTTCAAGATTTCTTGCAACACCTCTAACACTTGGTGTTCAGAAAATTTGCCCTGTTGAACTAATTCTTCTTCTAAATTTTGCCCATCAATATATTCTTGTACTAAGTAAAAAAATTGATCTTCCTGTCCTGATTGCGAACTATTAACTATCACTGGAAAGAAGGCAAACAAGTCAGGAATTTGTTCATGATCGTTACCAAGTTGTGCTAGAACGTCTGCCTCTCTCTCAAACATTATCTGTGCTTGTTGCAGTTGAGTTGAGGTTAAATTACCCACTGGTTGAAACTGCTTAACCACGCATTGACGCATTCCTGGGATGCGGCGATCGCGTGCCAAAAATGCTGCTCCAAACCCACCCCTTCCCAGCAACTTCGTGGGTACATATCGACCATCTAACAGCAGTGGCATACCACACGTAGTACAGTATTTTTGCTGCGTTGTTTTCAGGGTTGTAATATCATCTAAATCAGCAAAATAGTTTTGTGGGCGTGGACAACGTGGACGAGTACAGTAAACTTCCATTTTCGTGATTAGTCATTAGTCACTTGTACTGAGCGTAGTCGTTGGCGCAGCCTCTCGTAGAGAAGTATTGGCCATTTACAAAAACAAAGGACTAATAACCTTAACTAATTTTAGATTTTAGATTTTAGATTTTGGAGTTAAGGAAAAATTTCCCATCCAAAATCTAAAATATTGGCTTTATACCCTTGAATTAATTCGTGGAGATGAATCAAATAATTTCATGATCTCAAGCTCCACTTTTCCTATGGTATCAATCCAAAATCTTAAATTTAAAATTGTGTTACCAGATTTTAGTCTTCGCCAGAGGAGGCGGGTATTGCTATATCCAATGTAGTTACCACGATGTTTTTTTGTGCTAATTTTAACACATCTTTACTCCATCCAGGGTTAGCAAACTGGGGCAAAATTTCTTGACTAAAGGCTTCTGCTGCCTTGGATCTATAGCGATTAGGATTAAAAATCAACCATAGCGTGCGTTTGACGACTACCCCTTCAATAGGGGTACGGTGCAGAACACCCATTTGTAACTCTTTTGCGATCGCACTTGTTGAAACAAAAGCAGCCCCTAAACCAGATTGCACGGCATTCTTAATTGCTTCAATGGAATTTAGTTCCATTTCAACCTTAAAACGTCTGGTATCAATTTCACAGCGTCCTAGCACTTGGTCAATCACTTTACGGATGGTCGATTGGGAATCTAGGGCAATGAATTGTAATTTATATAGGTCTTCTTTTTGGATTGTTTCAAGTTTAGCAAAGGGGTGAAAGACAGGTAAAATCAGCGCTAGTTCATCTTCTGCGTAAGAAATAACTTCCAAAGATTCTGATAGTTCACCAGGAATTTCACCGCCGATTATTGCCAGATCAACTTGTCCGTTAGCGACACTCCAAGCAGTCCGCCGGGTAGAGTGGACGTGTAATTGCACTGCCACATCTGGATATTTTTGTCGGAACATTCCGATCATTCTAGGCAAAAGATAAGTGCCGGTGGTTTGAGAAGCACCGACAATTAACGTACCGCCTTGGAGATTTTGTAAATCCTCAATGGCGCGGCAGGTTTCTTGACACAGACTGAGGATTTTTTCACCGTAATTTAGGAGTAGATGTCCTGCTTCCGTTAATTGGGCACGTCGTCCTCCACGGTCGAATAAAGGGACATCTAGCTGCCGTTCGAGATTTTGGACTTGTAAGCTGACGGCAGGCTGGGAGACATAAAGACTATCGGCGGCACGTTTGAAGCTTCCTTCTTGTGCGATCGCTTTTAAAATCCGTAACTGATCTAAAGTGAAAGGAAGGTCAGACATAAGGCTCAACCCACAAACATTGAAAGGAGCGGATGCACACAACAAATAAACTTTGGCAGCAATCAGCCGCGTATGATTTGTTGCATATTAAACTTGAAGACTTGACTCGAAAAGGACAGTAGCACAACATCTTGACTAAAGTCTCCTTTGGAATACTTTGTGGTATTGGTTGTACTGAATTCAATTTTCTTTAAATTACTTCACCCGTCTATATGCTGCTGATTTCTTGGTTGACACCCAGTCATTTTGTCATACTGGGGTTACAAATAGTTTTTGCGATCGCTCACAGTGGAGGCGCTGCTTTGCGTCCTTGGGCAGAAAAGTATATTGGCCCAAGGCTTTATCGCATTCTCTTTGCATTAGTCAGCCTCCCGTTGGCTGTGATATTAATTATTTACTTTTTTGGGCACCGTTATGATGGTTTGCAACTTTGGCAGGTACAAGGAGTGCCAGGAGTACGAGAATTTGTTTGGCTGCTGTCAGCAATCTCGTTTTTGTTTTTATATCCTGCTACCTTCAATCTACTAGAAATTGCTGCCATTCAAAAGCCCCAAGTTCATCTCTACGAAACCGGAATTATTCGAATTACCCGTCATCCCCAGATGGTGGGACAAATAATTTGGTGTGTTGCCCATACTCTGTGGCTGGGTACTACCTTTACCCTTGTGACTTCCATTGGATTGGTGTTGCATCACTTGTTTGGGGTTTGGCATGGGGATCGCCGTCTAAGCGATCGCTATGGAGAAGCCTTTGAAATTGCCAAACAACGGACTTCAATTATTCCCTTTAAAGCAATTATTGACGGCCGTCAATCTATCTTATGGCAGGAATTTCTTCGCCCTTCTTATTTGGGAGTTGCCATTTTTATAGCTTTGCTTTGGTGGTCGCACCCTCTGTTGATGGAAGCAACTGGTAGAATAAAATGGGAAATTTAAGCGATCCCCAGTGTCAGCAGAAAATCCCAAATAGATTGAAATTTCTACTTATCAATTGCCCCGAATCAATGTAGGATAAATTCAAACATCTATCAATGGGGGTGCGTTTAGTCAGCTTAAGATTTTATATTGGTAGTTGAAGACCCGTTGTCTTTCCTTGGGAGTAGCAAATTGTCACAGTCAAATCCCAGGCGGACAAAGCAATCAGGAGTCTAACATCCGAAAAAGCCACAGTGAGAGTCGCAGTGGCTTTTTACGTCAGAGACACATCAACTCGCAGAATTTTTGCCCAATTATTCTGTGTCCTGAGATTTGGTTCCTGAAAGCATCTATCAGCAGTTACTGACTTACCAATCCTTCACTTCAGTACTGATAAGTAATTTGATATAAAAACCTTATAATCCAAGAGGCGTCATGGTGTTGTCGGTTAGTGAACGGACATTTACTCAAGAAGTTTTAGAATCACCTATTCCTGTTTTAGTTAACTTTGAAGCACCTTGGTGTGGCTTGTGTCGGATTATCCACCCACTGTTGTTGCAATTTCAAGCCCAATGTGGGGACGAAATTAAATTAGTTGGGGTTAACGCCGATCAAAATTTTAAATTGTCTACTACTTATAGGCTAAAGTCACTGCCAACTTTACTACTGATTCAAAATGGCACTGTTCGCCATCGCTTAGAAGGCTTTCGCGGCAGAGAAGATTTACGTCTAGCTTTAGAAGACATTAAAGCCAGCTACAGCAATTACGCGAAAATCTACAATAGTTCAAAAACAGTGGACTTAGAGCGTCGGTCTGCTTGATGGGTATGGGACATGGGGCATGAGAAAATGAGGGGACAAGAGGGCAGGGAGGCAAGTGTAATTCCCAATTCCCAATTCCCAATGCCCCATGCCCAATTCCCAATTCCCAATGCCCAAATCTAAAACCATGCTTAACACCCCACCCAATCAGTCTTGGGTGGGTTATTTTATCCTAAAGGGTGTGTGTCACAATTATTAACAGTTTCGACACGCTAAATCAAGAATTCTAAAAGTAGGCGTCAGTGATGGAAGTAATCTATCAGTATGCCTGGCTGATTCCGGTGTTCCCTCTTTTTGGGGCGATGCTGGTCGGTCTAGGGTTAATCTCGTTGAATCAGGTGACAAACCGCCTACGGCAGCTTAACGCTGTGGTGATTATCTCCATGATGGCAGCAGCTATGGGACTGTCGTTTGCCTTGTTATGGAGTCAAATTCAAGGACATGCGCCTTATCTCCGCACCTTTGAATGGGCGGCAGCAGGTAATTTTCACCTGAGCATGGGCTACACTATTGACCACCTGACAGCCCTAATGCTGGTGATTGTCACAACGGTAGCCTGTTTAGTCATGGTTTACACCGATGGCTACATGGCTCACGATCCCGGTTACGTGAGGTTTTACGCCTATCTCAGTTTGTTTGGCTCTTCAATGTTAGGTTTGGTGATCAGCCCCAACCTAGTACAAGTTTATATATTCTGGGAACTGGTGGGGATGTGTTCCTACTTGTTGGTCGGTTTTTGGTATGATCGCAAGTCAGCAGCGGATGCCGCGCAAAAAGCTTTTGTGACCAACCGCGTAGGCGACTTTGGTCTGTTACTCGGCATTTTGGGGCTGTTCTGGGCGACAGGAAGCTTTGATTTTAATATCATGGGCGATCGCCTCGCTGAACTCGTGCAATCAGGTTCTATCAGTAATTTTCTAGCTGTCCTGTTGGCGATTTTAGTTTTCTTAGGCCCAGTAGCGAAATCAGCCCAATTCCCCCTCCACGTCTGGCTACCAGATGCGATGGAAGGCCCCACCCCCATTTCTGCCTTGATTCACGCGGCAACAATGGTGGCGGCGGGTGTTTTCCTCATTGCCCGGATGTACCCAGTATTTGAAGACGTTCCAGCAGCAATGAATGTCATTGCCTTTACTGGGGCGTTTACGGCGTTTTTGGGGGCAACCATTGCCATTACCCAAAATGACATCAAAAAGGGCTTGGCTTACTCCACCATTTCCCAACTTGGTTACATGGTGATGGCAATGGGAATAGGTTCCTACAGTGCTGGACTATTCCACTTAATGACCCATGCCTATTTCAAGGCGATGCTGTTCTTGGGTTCAGGTTCAGTAATTCATGGTATGGAAGGTGTTGTCGGTCACGACCCCGCCTTAGCCCAAGATATGCGCTTGATGGGTGGACTGCGAAAGTATATGCCCGTCACAGCAACTACCTTTTTGATTGGTTGCTTGGCAATTTCTGGGATTCCACCTTTTGCTGGTTTCTGGTCAAAAGATGAAATTTTGGGGAAGGCTTTTGAGGCTAACCCATTTCTTTGGATGATTGGCTGGCTAACTGCTGGGATTACTGCTTTCTATATGTTCAGAATGTATTTCATGACATTTGAAGGCAAATTCCGGGGTACTGACGAAAAAATCAAGCAAAAACTCAAGAGTGCTGCGGCGACAATTGTCCTGGAATTAGAGTCAGAAGAACCAGTCCCGAATTTTGGGCCTGGGGCGATGAAGAAAGGAGAATTGGCGGCAACTAGTCAGCATCATGATTCCCATGACTCCCACGGACATCACAGCGACTCCCCCCACGAATCGCCGTGGACAATGACGCTGCCGTTGGCACTGCTAGCAGTGCCTTCTATTTTGATTGGTTTGGTGGGAACACCCTACGCCAATTATTTTGAAGAGTTTATCTTTCCTCCTAGCGAAACTCTCTCCGAAGTTATAGAAAAGGCTGCCGAGTTCAATCCGACGGAATTCTACATCATGGCGGGTGCCTCAGTCGGAATTTCCTTGATTGCGATTACCCTGGCTTCGCTGATGTATTTGCGCCGTAAAATTGATCCGGCTGCGATCGCTGCTAAAATCCAACCACTTTACGAGTTATCCCTCAACAAGTGGTACTTTGATGACATTTACCATCGGGTTTTTGTCCTCGGCTTGCGTCGCGTAGCTAGACAAGTTATGGAAGTTGACTTCCGCGTTGTCGATGGTGCTGTTAACCTCACAGGCTTTTTCACCCTTGTTAGCGGTGAAGGCCTGAAGTACCTAGAAAACGGTCGCGCTCAATTCTATGCCTTGATTGTATTTGGGGCTGTTTTGGGCTTAGTGATTGTCTTTGGTGTTACCTGATTTTAATAGGGGTGGGCGGCTGTCCACCCCTAAGTTTTTTAAAAGTAGCTAATAGGCGAATGATAAAGAAGAAATACATTTACTGGCAAGATGATGATATGTGGTTAGGTTATCTCGAAGAATATCCCGACTATTGGACTCAAGGTGAAACTGAAGAGGAGTTAAGAGAAAATCTACTCGATATTTACAATGAATTAACAAGTGGAACTATCCAAAATATTCGTAGAGTTGCAGAACTTGAAGTTTCATGAAACGAAGAGACTTAATCAGTAAACTTGAAGAAATGGGTTGTATCTTCGTTCGTCATGGTGGCAAGCATGATTGGTATCAGAATCCAATAACAAAAATATCTCAAGCTGTTCCTAGACATAGGGAAATTAAGGAGAACTTGCAAAACATATTATTAAGATGCTTAACGATGAAGCAGGCTAATGCTTAGAATAAAAGGTACTCACTATGACCCTTGAACAGCTTGAAGCCGAAGTTCTTGCACTTTCAAAAGATTCTCAAGTGATTTTATTAGCAAGATTACTGGAAAGATTGGGTCAAGAAAGTGGAATAGATCAAGAAATTGCGGCTAGTTGGGCTGAAGAAGTGTTTCAACGAGTTCGTGCATCTTTTACTGAATTAGTCGAGAATAGAATTCAGAAATCAATTAGTAGGGGATTTAAACCCCCTAAATTTTGTTAAATATTCAAGTCTTCTTTTACATCTGGCGGTTCAAACATAATATCAAAACCTCCATTGGGAATAGTTCGACGCAAAAATCTTAAATGGTCGTCTGCATCTTGGCGGTTAGCAAAACGGGCGACGGTGTGAGATTGGGTAATCACTACAGTTTTTACTATCACCCAAGGATGATTTTGGACAATAACTGGTTTTATCATGGTGAATGTCTCCTTTTGTTAGGGAGCCAAGAGCCAGCAGGAAGCCTCGGAAACTTATTTGCTGGCTTCTGACAAGATTTGTATTTTTGTTGCGGGGTTGCTGTAAGTTTGAGTGTGTTTTCATCGCTTCTAAACACTCTCATCTCATAGATTTTGTGGTAAAAGCTGGGTTGCATCATGGTCGTGAAGTCCTGGGACAACTAGCCATAGCCACATCCGGCACTTGAATAAGCGCAGTAATAGCAGTTCTTCAGGGAATATTTGATTTCTGTGACCTTGCCAGTGTCCCAGGTGTGCAAGTTGTTGTTTGGCGCAGGTTGGGCAGAGGTCGCCTGGTTTTCCTTTGTCGATGGTGTAGTTTGAGTCTTCAGGATTGAGGGGTTTAATCCCAGGAAAGCGCCCTGCTTGGGAATGGGGGCAGGGTTTACCGTCGAGTTCTGCGGGGATGATGCCAGTGCAAATTAGGTTATCGGGGTATACGTTGCCGTCGGGGGAGAGGAAGAGGGCTTTGGGTTCGGTGTTTTGAATATTCATTTTACAATGTAGATTGTATATTAACAAAAATAAAGTCTACATTGTAAAATGTCAACAAATAGACCAAAAGTTCTTTTGACCTTTAGCCTCTGTCTCTATATTTAAATCCAGCTTGATCCGCAATTAAGGTTAGGTATTTCGATGTAGCTAGGGTTGGCTCATAGGCTGCAATTTCCCATTGACTGACTGTTTGCTGATAGACACCTAGCCTTTCTGCAAACTCTGCCTGTGTTAAACCCATGTGAAGACGCAGTGCTTTGATTAATTCGCCATTCCACAGTACAGTGTCACCTTTAAGCTGAACTTGAAAGTTATTAGGAGGTTTATAAAATTTGATTTGCTGCTTATCAAATTCAACATCTTCAACCCGATACCCCGCTTCTATCCAGGCTGAAGCTTGTAACGCACCTTTACTGCGATTGCTCCACCACGCCCGTTTACTTTTCGCTGAATTGGGCAAAGTGTCTTTTATTAAATTCTCAATTTCAGCAAATGATAGAGTTATTTCATTTTGCTCACTGCCACGCAAAAATTCAAGGAGTGGCTGATATTTACTCCCCTCCTTCATGTCACATCTTCCTCTCCCAATATCATGCGTTCAATACGGGCTTTTGCTTCATAAACTAAGTTTTCAGCCTGAGTATGTAGGCTTTTAGCTTTATTGGAGCGTTGGGTAATTTCCGTAACTATTTCGTTTTGAACTTCTTTATCAGGAACAGGAATAAGCGTTTCTTTAATATCACTTTCTAAGATAGCTGGGTATGACGAACCCGCAGATCGTCGCCTAAATTGTTCAAGGGTGGTGCTTAATCGTAAAGCCAAATGTAGATATGCAGAACTTATTTTTTCTGTTGAATGAATAATAGTAAATCCTGTAGAACAAATAAAACCTTCCATTTCATTTTGGATCAGTGCAATTGCTCCTCTATTAGGGCGTACTGTAGATACAATAATATCTCCAGTATAAACAACTTGCCTCGCACGGCTAGGCGCATTTGCTTCAGTAACTTCTATAGCTCTCTCAACCGTTCCTAACTTAATATTAATACTGGAAATATCAATATACTGAAATATAGCTTCTGCCTCATTTGACAGTTTCCGTATTCTTTCTCGAATATGTTGCATTGAAATATTTGCTAATATTCCATCAGGCAACACAATCGCTAACTTGCCTCTTGGTGCAAGAAATTCTAGACAACGATTAATAAAAGCTACTTCTTGCGGTAGGCTTGGAACAACCTTGCCCTTTTTCTTTGTCACTCCATCTCGTCCAGCAAAGTCTTTTAAAACACTTTCATTTGTCACTTTAGAACCAAATCGAGGATTAGTTAAAATCATTGTCAACCCTCCCATGTAAAACCCAGGACATTCTGGAAGCCCCTCTGTAATTCCTCCTGTAATGCTACCCAATGGCTCCAGCGAATCCATTACCTTTAAATCTGCATATTGTGCGCCATTCATTAAAGTATTAACTCGCGCTATGTGCATCACAGTTCGAGAATATTCAGCACCAAATAAATGATTATCTCGAAACTTGATAAACTCTTGGGTTGGTTCTTCAAGATTAATCCCTTCAGCACTACCACCATTATTTGCTATTGCTTTTGCATACTCCTGCTTACGCACATAATCCAAAACGTGCGTCAACATCCGCGCTGAACCACAAGCAGGATCACCAACATAATCATTTACTGTAGGTTGCAAAATACCTACCATTAAATTAATTACTGGTGTAGGTGTGAAATATTGCCCCAAATCATCACGGAAAGTCTTACTTAAAAAATCCTCAAACACCCCACCTTTGACATCTGCTGAAGATTTTCGCAAACTCCAAGGCTGTAAACGCTTAACAATTTCCATTGTGGTATGAGGCTTAAATTGCAGCACATCAGCTTCATTAAAAGCCAAACGCGCATTCAAATCAGCACCAAATTTTTTTGCTAGTGTTTCTCGTTCCCATTGCTTCGCTTTCTCAAAAGTATCTCTGACTTGAACTAATAAACGTTCTGGATCAGTTTCATTACTAACACTAAATACATAAGCCCGTGATTCTCCTGTTTGCTTTACCAAGTCTATTGTTGCCTGTTCGTCATACCATTTAGCAAACAAGAATTTAACCATTGCATCAACAGCTTCTTGTGGCTGCAAACCCTCGTTATCTCTCAGAATAGAGTGACAACCAGATCGTGTATCTCCCAAAACTTCCCGAAACCTATCACGGGTTAGGGGCGTGAGTCCTGTCTGAATCCCATCTGGTTCACTGGGATTAAGGATTACAGTATAAGGGCTGTGCTGTGCGGCTTCACGGGCGCTTTCATATTTAGGTAAATCGCCAATAGGTTCTAACTTGCGTGGGTAGTCAAGGTCACGACGATAAATTACTGTATGCTTACCACTGCTTAAAATCGCATAACGGGCAGATGGTGAAGCACTCATGTAAGCATTGAGTCGGTTAAGATGATCTACCCAACCTTCTCCTTCAGTCCCGCCAACTTTTTTATTTGGTTCCATAGCCTCCACCATAATGAAGGCTACATCCAAATTACCTACAGAATCAGCATAGCGGTCATCATAAACTACAACATCTGCGCGTCCTTGATAGCGTCGTCCGCCTTGATAAGTTCCCTCAGCAAAATCTGCATTTAGTTCTAGTTCCATTGCCTCTAGTGGAACACCGTACTCTTCTACTAAAATCTCAAGCGCCCACATCGTCACAGGGTCTTCTGCTGGACGTACATAAGAACCATCGGCTTTAAATAACTTCTGTAGATTTATATACTGGCGATACTTCTGTGGTATGTTAGCCGGATTCTGGTAAGGATTAGTGAAATCGGAGAAAGGCATGAAGTTATTGCTATGGGAGACAGACTACACAGTAGATAAATGATATGCGATCGCGGCCAATAGAAGCCCAACATTTAGTAAAATAATAAATTTATCACTAATTACAATTAAAAAAATAATTCATGTATTGTGACAATCTAGTTTTCTCCCGTCATGCTATCCAGCAAATGTTTTATCGTCGCATCAGTCAAAAAGAAGTAAAAGCTGCGATTTCTTATGGAGAAGTGATAGAAGAAAATCCTGATGATATACCCTACCCCAGTTATCTCATATTGGATTTTATAGAAGGTAAACCGATTCATGTTGTATTTTCTTACGATGAAGCTACAGATATAGGATATGTAGTAACAGCTTATATTCCTGATGCTAATATTTGGTTAGATGGTTTTAAAACTAGGAAACAAAGATGATGAAATGTGTAATTTGTCAGCATGGAGACACTAAACCAGGTTTAGTAACTGTGACATTAGAAAGAGATGAATGTATTATTGTTTTAAAAAAAGTTCCAGCAGAGATTTGTGATAACTGCGGTGAATATTATTTAAGTGATGCTGTTACCGAACAGGTTTTACAAAAAGCAGAGTCAGCTATTAATAATGGAGCAGAGTTGGAGATTCTTAGATATGCAGCTTAGTTTTCTTATTGGCGTTTCTGCTTTAGCGATGGGTTTGGCTACGCGATCGCTCAAGGTAAACTTTGCGAAATCTCTCTTTCTTTTAGCAGATTGGGCAGATGCAATCAGTTGTTGTTGAGTTTTATTAAATGATTTATTCCATTTCAATTCATCTTGCAAATCTTCCAGGTACTCTCGGAGATGTTCTGCAACTCTTTCTTGCACATCTTCAGATAAAGATTCCATCATCTTAATTACAGTAGCGATCGCTGGAGATGACATAATCTAATTTCCTTTATCAATTTTCCCTGTCTATTTTACTAAAAAAACTCAATCAAATCGCTTACTGTAGTCCCAAAGCTCTGAAACTGGGAAGGTTTGTTCTACTGCTGCTTGTCGCACTGACTCTTGCAAATCAGCTAATATTTGTGCTTTTGGCTCTTGTTCATCAATCCAAGCTAAACCACTGACGTTATCAGAATTTATGGAACTTATGAGCTGTTGCCAAAGTTCTACAGGGACGAGTACATCAGTTGTTTCTCCATTTACGTTAGTGACATAACGAATCTGATTTTCAATTTGTGCGATTATCATTATGTTTAGTTCTCCTGCTATGCTTTTTTGCACCAAATTGCTTTTTTCAACTACCAAACCGCATTTTGTATTTTTAGAGTTGGACTACGCGTAGACGCGGAGCGCCTTGTCGTAGACATCGCACCCCTAAGCTATAATTTACCAACTTTTTTAGGGTAAATTGTTGACCTGACCGGGAGTATCACAACCTACATTCCGCACGCCCAAAGGTCAAAAGAGACTCCCAACAGGAGAAACGAGGGATTGCCAATTTAATTAAATCAACCTAACGAGGAAGACGAAATCCCCAAAAAGCTGTTACTTAATAACTAGTGACTTTTTGCCAAACATGATTTTGATAGCAGACGAATTGTGATGAATATAGCTAATTTTCCGTGGCTGACGACGATTATTCTGTTTCCGATAGCCGCGTCGCTACTTCTTCCCGTCATTCCTGATAAAGAAGGCAAAACAGTGCGCTGGTACTCCCTTATCGTGGGGCTGATAGATTTTGCACTAATTGTTTATGCTTTTTATACTGGGTATGATTTCTCCAATCCAGATTTGCAGTTGGTGGAAAGTTACCCCTGGGTACCACAAATGGGTTTGAATTGGTCAGTAGGGGCAGATGGCTTATCCATGCCCCTAATTATTTTGACTGGATTCATTACCACGCTGGCGATTTTAGCAGCTTGGCCTGTCACCTTCAAGCCCAAGCTATTTTACTTCTTGATTTTGGCGATGTATGGCGGTCAGATTGCCGTGTTCGCCGTCCAGGATATGCTGTTATTTTTCCTGGTGTGGGAACTGGAACTAGTACCGATATACTTTCTGCTGTCGATTTGGGGAGGTAAAAGGCGGCAATATGCAGCAACCAAATTCATTTTATACACTGCTGGCGGCTCGCTGTTTATTTTGCTATCTGCCCTGACAATGGGATTTTACGGCGATACGGTGACGTTTGACATGAGAGCGATCGCCTTAAAAGATTTTGCCCTGAATTTCCAACTAGCCCTCTATGCTGGCTTCCTGATTGCTTACGCCGTCAAGTTGCCGATTATTCCCTTGCACACCTGGCTACCTGATGCCCACGGTGAAGCTACAGCCCCCGTACACATGTTATTAGCAGGTATTCTCTTGAAAATGGGCGGTTACGCCTTAATTCGGATGAATGCCCAGATGCTCCCCGATGCCCACGCTTATTTTGCACCAGTGTTGGTGGTTTTGGGGGTAGTTAATATCATCTACGCTGCCTTAACATCCTTTGCCCAGCGAAACCTGAAGCGAAAAATTGCCTACTCCTCAATTTCTCACATGGGCTTTGTGATGATTGGTATTGCCTCCTTCACCGATTTGGGATTGAGTGGGGCAGTATTACAAATGGTTTCCCACGGGTTAATTGGGGCGAGTTTGTTCTTCCTGGTTGGCGCAACCTATGATCGCACTCACACCCTAATGCTGGATGAAATGGGCGGTGTTGCGAAGAGAATGCCGAAGATTTTCGCCATGTTCACCACCTGCTCAATGGCTTCTTTGGCATTGCCAGGGATGAGCGGTTTCGTGGCAGAATTGATGGTATTTGTGGGCTTTGCTACTAGCGATGCTTATAGCTCTACCTTCAAAGTCATTGTAGTATTCTTGATGGCAGTGGGAGTGATTTTAACTCCGATTTATCTGCTGTCGATGTTGCGAGAAATTTTCTACGGAGAAGAGAACAAGGAATTAGTTTCTCACCAAGCTTTGATAGATGCTGAACCTCGTGAAGTATTTATCATTGCCTGTTTGTTGATTCCAATTATTGGGATTGGTTTCTATCCAAAATTGCTGACTCAAATGTATGACGCGACAACTGTACAATTGACTGCAAGATTGCGTGATTCAGTGCCGACATTAGCACAGCAAAAAGATGAAACCCTAAAAGTTTCTTTGAGTGCGCCGAAAATTGGTAATTAAGTTGCGATCGATAGTTTAGTTTAAACATTTATTGCTTTGAGGGCGGGTTTTGTACCTGCCCTTTTTGTTACTCAATTCAAACGTTTTAATTGGGTAACAATAAAAAAACTGTATGAGGGGTAAATGAATAAATGTATTTTTTACAATTATTCTAAAAATAGATTATTAAGCTGATTGATAGATTTGTTTGCAACCAATGAAGTAAATCTTCCATAGTAGTAAAATTTAACAAAGTTTCGCCAAGGGTTTCTAATTGATTTAAAGAAATAGATTGCATGTGTTTTTGCAATTGTGGTGATAATTCTCCCAATGGTCTTTGTAATAACCTTAAAAATAATGGTAAAAAACCTCTAAAAAGTGTTTGATTAAAATTCGTGAATGGCTCTGTAGTGACATATCTGATACTTAAGTACGATTCAGAAAAAAATTGGGCTAAAAATCAGCTAAGTTCCAGCTACGCCATATTTTCGAAGTCAAGGTTGAGAAAAGACTTTTTCTCTTGGTAGGTATAGCTAATCAGCCCAGCTACCAAATTCACCATGAAATTGAATACTCTGCGACTTCTGGAATGTTCTAGTTGAACAATATTCCACCCTTTTTTGCTATTGTGGGTTAGACACTCTCATAGTCAGTACCAAAAAATTACTTAATTAGAAAATTACACTTGCAATTGCTTTTCAATACTGAAAATAAAGAGAAGCTATGGCTACGACAGGCTATTCGGCATCGCTAAAAATGGTTCTTTATTCTGGCGCTGCGATCGCACATCAAGAGATTACCTACAATCTATTTAGAATCAGATTTGGCAAAACCGCTCATGTTAAACTACAATCCACTACATTGTTTGCCATCTTCCGAAGAGCTACCCGACTCAAATGATACCCCTGTGGATAATGAAGTCCAAAATTTAATTCCCGGCTTACTGAAAACGACACTGGCTTTAGTTTGGTGCGATCGTTGGGATTGGTTTTTTGGTGTTGATATGGGTATTTATTATCACCCAGACAAACCAGCCATTGTCCCTGATGGGTTTCTCAGCTTAGGAGTTAAACGTGTAATTGATGAGGACTTACGCTTAAGTTATGTGCTGTGGGAAGAAAAAAAGCTGCCAATTTTAGCACTAGAAGTTGTTTCTCAAATTTATCGGGAAGAACATAGCAGCAAGAAAGAACTCTATGCTAAAGAATTAGGAATTTTGTACTATGTTGTGTATAGTCCCCTTCGCCGGAAAAAGACGCCTTTGGAGGTGTATCACCTAGTTGATGGGGAATATATCTTAATGTCAGGAAATCCCGTTTGGCTACCAGAAATTGGTTTAGGAATTGGGCGAGAACGGGGAATTTATCAAGGTATAGTCCGGGAATGGCTTTACTGGTATGACGAGGAAGGGCAAAAATTGCTCACACCAGAAGAACGGATTAGGGAAGCGGAAGAACGCGCAGCTTTTGAAGAAGAGCGACGAGTGGAAGCAGAACAAAAAGTGAAAATGTTAATTGAAAGGTTGAATGCGCTTGGTCTCGATCCAGAAACTTTGTTATAGATTCACCAAATTTCGTAATTTTTACTGTCTTAATGTTAATTAGCTTCCTGGGTAGGGAATTATATTTATAAGCAACTAATAGCTTAACGGTACAAATCGTAATGACTTGTTGCTAAATAAATATATTTATCAAAACCTGCATCAAAAATATGGAAGTTAAATTAGGATTTGGAGCAGTCCCAAAACCTCAATATGTTTTTGTCAGCAAAGAAGCCGATCACTGCTGGTATATGCTTGCTGAAGATGAAAAACGCATCCCAATTTATGAGAGAGCTTTGACTGGAGTAATTACAGGAATAGAAGTTAATAAAAAGGTTGAAACTAAATTCGGGCCAGTTGAAAAAAACGATTTATATATTTTGGCAGATAAACCTTATATTATCCGTTCAGGTAGCGACTCTTTCTTTTCTAAAAGTTTATTGTTATCTTTAGATACCCTTACTTATAAAGAATTGTGTAATTCACTAACGATCGCCGTTAGTCCTGGAGATAGTAATGTAGTTTTTTGTAAAATTTACGATCCAATAAATTATCGTTCTGTAGGTGTTAGTTGGGATGGAAATAAGGAATTAGACTGGCAAGCTTTAGGACAAAGAGTAAGTTTAAAAATTAATAAAATTTATAATTTTAATCAATATAAAAATCAATCTCAATCAGAAACAATTGACAATATAAAAACGCCTGAACCGCATGATGTTTTTATAGCTCAAACTGACACATATTTAGCTCAATTAAATTGGACTCCAGAGCAGGGAAGGGAATATTTGCAGCAGAAATATGGCAAGCGATCGCGTCTACAACTCACTGATACAGAAATTCTGGACTTTATTGATTACTTGAAGCTACAACTAACCCAAAGTTACTAAACTTAGATTCTGTGAAGTTTTTCCCGTTAACTAGCAACTTCCAACCAACCTTGAATTGCATCTTGTAGCATTTCTAACAGATGTTCGTAGCTGTTTCCCCAAGTGTGACATCCTGGTAGGGCAGGTACAGAAGCACACCACACACCATCTTCTTGCCAGATAACTGCTTTAATTTTCATCGCTAATCATCTCTACAAGATTGCGACTAATATTTTAGCGTCAAGCCGAGTGCGTAGGCGTAGCCCGTCGTAGACATCGCTTGTCCATTACATTGAGATTTTAGCCTCCCACAGGTGCGATCGCATCCGGCAATAATGAACAACTAGCCCTTACATTAAACTCAATCACAGAAATAGCTAAATCCTGCCCATTCAAAGAACTTGCAAATTTAGCTTCTGTTCGCGCTGCCCTAGATGATCCAGATCACGAATGGACGTTTTGATTTTATAACAGCGCGATCGCTCTCCCAAAACTTTCTAAAAAAGCCTACGTTGCTGGGCTTTTTTCATGTAGTATGAGGCTTACGGGCTACAAAAGCTTTGAGGATAATAGCGATCGCCACTATCGATGCGATCGCAATAGTTGGGCTGTCTGTTCAATCCACAAGTTAAAATCTGCTTTATAAGTTGCGCTCATAGCCGTTATTGATCAGGTGCATAGTTTAAGCCAAAATATCTTCATTTTCCGATGCGCTCAAGTTCCTCTCGCAATACTCGCCGTAATGTGTCTTCTAACGGTTCACGGCGCTGCTGAATGTACTCACGCAAGGCATCGTTAATCAAAGTTTGGTAATTTCCTCCACCTGCTGCGTGAACTTGGTCACGAAACCATGCTAGTACTTCATCATCTAGACGAATTGTAATTCGAGTTTTGCCTGTTGGTGTTGATTCAATCGCTCCCCGCTTGCCCTCGCTAAAATCATACTCAGCTTCCATCACTTATCCATCCTCATACTGCTTTTGTTCATAGCGCGTAGCTTTGCGGGCAGAAATTAATCGAATCTCATCATTGCGCCATGTATACACAACTACTAAAACTCGATTGAAAGCATCTATCCCAATAGTGATAAATCTCTCTTCATCAAAACGTTCATCTGTGATGGTAATTGCTAAATCGTCAGAAAATACAGTTACTGCATCAGCAAAGTCAACGCCATGCTTGCGAAGATTGGCTGCTGCCTTATCCCTATCCCACTGATACGCCATCTAAATCTATTGTATGCACGAATGTGCATATTAGCAGATGAAGAGTACTTAACTGGCTTACTTCTGTATGTTTTTTCAAGCCTCAAAAATCTTCATCATCAACAAAAAATTCCGCATCGTCTTCTAATCGAGAATTACGCTGTCCAATACCAGCTAGTCCCCAAAGAGGTTGCAGCAGTGCCATGCCAATTAACCCCAAACAAGCACTAAAAGCTAACACTAAACCCATTGGTATCTGAATCGATTGGAATGTTAAGAATTTTAACGATACGGGTGTGGCATTTTGGACTGAAATAATTGCGATCGCGATTACCCAAACCGCTACAACTACGGATGTCAAAAAAGGAGCAATTTTCATACTTTGAGCAAAGTTAGGAGTGAGATAACTGTTAATAGGAATTAAGAATTATTAATTTACAAATCTTAACTTTTAACTGCTAATTCTTATCCCTCTAATTTAGCAATGACACTCTCTAACTCTTGGGCAATTTGGGTGAGTTTTTCGGGAGTGTTGGTTTCTAGGTAGACGCGCACCAGTGGTTCTGTACCGGAGGGACGCAGTAAAATCCAGCTACCTTCTTCTAAATACAGCTTAATACCGTCTTTCCGCCCCACTTCCTTGACTTTAATTCCTGCTACCTCTGTAGGCGGATTTTTAGTAAAGGAGTCGATAACGGCCGTTTTGTGCGCCTCTGTGAGGTGCAAGTCTAGGCGGTTGTTGTAAAGTGGCCCATCAGCTTCTGCGATCGCTTCTTTAACCATCTGACTCAGAGGTTTACCTTCATAAGCGATCGCTTCTGCCACCAGCATATCTGCTAAAACCCCGTCTTTTTCTGGAATATGCCCGATAATACTCAAACCGCCTGATTCTTCTCCACCAATTAATACGGCAGTTTCCCGCATTTTTTCACCGATGTATTTAAAACCAACAGATGTTTCGTAAATTTGCAGCCCATTTTTAGCAGCGAAATTATCCAACAGGTGGGTTGTCGCTACAGTGCGGACTATCGCGCCAGTTTTACCTTTGTTTTTAATTAAATGACGTGCTAGAACTAACAACACAGTATTCGGAGTGAGGACAGTTCCTTGTTCATCAACAATACCAAAGCGATCGCTATCTCCATCCGTTGCCAAGCCCAAATCAGCTTGATCTCGGACTACAGCTTCCACTAATTCAACCAATTGTTCTCCTTTGGGTTCTGGCATTCCACCCCCAAATAAAACATCTCTCCAATCGTGGAAACTTTCTAGCTGAACACCACTATGTTGTAAAACTTCATCTAAATAGCCACGGGAGGTAGAATACAAAGCATCGTACTTTATTTTTAAATTAGCGCTTTTGATCTTTTCTATATCAAGTAGGGTGTAGATAAATTGCAGGTAATCAGGTTTCGGATCGAAAATTGAAATTGAACCTGATGGGTTGTTTCCAGGTAACTCATCCGATGCACTTTCTATATTTGCCACAATAGTATCAGTAATCTCTGGAGTGGCAGGCCCAGCATAATCGGGTATATATTTAATTCCACAGTAAGGTGCTGGATTATGACTAGCAGTAAACATTAACGCCCCTGCGGAATTTAAGTAACGGGCATTGTAGGCAATTACTGGTGTGGGGCAATCCCGAACGGTAATTTTCACAGTCCAACCCAAGTCTGCCAGTACTTGGGCCGCAGTTTTGGCAAACTGGTCAGCTAAAAAGCGAGTATCGTAGGCAATAAGTACTGGTCTATCTTTTGTGTAGGCTGTTTCCAAGTAGGTGGCAATTGCTCTTGTTACTTTTCGCACATTGGGGAAAGTAAAGTCATCGGCAATAATCCCTCGCCATCCATCAGTACCAAATTTTATCTTGCTAGACATTCTTGCCACTTGCTCCCGTACATTATCAGTACTATAAAAGCTTCCTGCAAAGCGTGTGTAGCAGCAACTATCCTCCGAAGTTCTTTTCTAAGTAAGGCTTAGTTTAAACTTCTCCCCACCGTATTTTCTCTCACTGTTTCTGAGCAATGTCAACCCCCGATCGACCTTTTGCCAGTTATCACCTTTGGTCTCTAGTTGCCCCAGCGACCGGGCAAGAACGCTGGCATTGCCAGATGAGACGGGGGTTTATCAAAGCACGGCAACACGAACCACAAGTCAAAGCACTGCTAGCGCAAGCCACTGCACCCCAGCGCATTGGTATACTCGCGCAAAAAGGTGTTTATGAGTTTCATCATCATAGGCATCTGCTGAAGCAATCAGATGGTGTAGAAAGAGTTGCACAGCTACTTAAATTAGGCAATTCAAGCGTTCAAGTCCAGCAACGCGTGCTGCAAATTTTGCAAAAATATCATGATGCGCCGTTGCTTTTGGATAAAGATATTATCCAATTAACTCCGGGTGATGAAGGCTTTCCTAAGCCAATAGTAGTTGAGCAAGAGGATTATTGCTTTCGGTTATATGCGGCTATGGACTGTGTTTTCATTGAATCTGATAGGACTTTACATATTTTAGATTTCAAAACAGGTAAGTCAGCTTTTGACAAACGACAGGCATTAGTTTATTTGCTAGCTGCTCGTTATCTTTACCCTGGACACGAAGCTGTCGCATCATTTTATAATTTAGAAATATGTAAAAAGTCTGAGTTAATTAGCATCAATAATTACGAATTAGAATCTTTAAAATTTGAGTTAGCTAATATTGCCCACAAGCACCAGCACGATTTGCAAAAATATCAGGAAAAAACTACTAATTTTAGTAAAATTTTTCCTCCAAATCCTGGCTCTCACTGCCGCTTTTGTCCATTTAATTCCATCTGTGAGTTTGCCGATTTTAAGCAAACTCAATCATATCCAATGCCCAGTTTAAGAGTTAATAGCTAATTAATTTACCTATTTATCTTGGTTCAATTTTCAAAACAACTTACTAAATACTCGTATTTTTACTGGTCTGATTCTCTTCTATCAGACAACCTAGATGTTGCGAAAACAATTGTAGGTTGGGGAGCCACTGCGTTGCGCGGGTTCCCCGCGTTGTAGCAAGTGGCGTTGGAGGCATTGCGTAACCCAACATCCTGATATTTTATATTGTTGGGTTACGCTCCACCCAACCTACGTCTAATGCACTATTTTAAGTTTGCCATACCAGTACAATTTTGTTTGCTGGGGAGTAGGGAAGAAGCAAGGGAGGCAGGGGAGAAGTTGCAGTAAATTTTTCCCTTCGGCATCTCTGCCTTTTGTGTGCGATGCCCAATGCTCAGATTCAAAAGGGTGGCAATTCTTTAAGAATTATGAACCGGATATGATTTATTGCCAAATCGCCAATGGGGATATCTTCTTTGGTTAGCCGCTCACCTTTACTTGTCACGGTTTCAAAGGTGATACCTTTGCCAATTTCAATGTGATACCAGCATAAGCCCATAAAAAAGCGCGTCGGATAAGGCCCACCTTCACCCACATCATCAGGATTTGATTCCATTGGCAACCAGCCAAAATTCGGGACGTAGAATTCCAGCCAAACATGATTAAAATCTGGTTGTAGTGGCACTCCTAGTAAGTCACTATGGGGAGGGCATTTGTACCTACCTACGGTGCGGCAGGGAATGCCATTTAAACGGGATAGGGCAAGTAAAACGCCGACATATTCGCCACAGGAACCAACGCCCCGTTCTAAAACTATATCTGGTGTGTCAATGTAAGGCTTAATCCCATAAGATAACTCATCATAAACGTAATTGCGGATGCTGTGCATTTTCCGCAGCACATTGGTTTCAGAACCAATTGCTTCTCTGGCGGCACGGCGAACAATGGTAGTATCCATTGCTAAATCGTCGTCATCTACTAGGTAGCGTGTTTGTAATTCGGGAGATAGTTCAGGTATATTTTCAACATCTCTAGGTGTGATACGATACTTAATTCCTCGAACTTCCACAAGTGCTTTCCAGCCAAATATATGCCGTTCTCCTGGAGCAAGAGAATCAAATTTAAAGACTGCTACACGTTGCCCTTCTATCACTTCTTCGGTAAATGGTATACCAATTGGTTCAACGTGTTTCACCTTTTGACGCTCTGTTTCCGATGGTAGGGCAATGCGCCATTCAACATCAGGTAAATACACCTCGTCTAAGGGGGCAATTTCCTCGGCATAAGACATTTCAATCAGATAGCCATTAGAGAGAGCGTAGCGCTTATCTGGCTGGTAATGATAATGCAGGGGATGAATAAAAGTGCGATCGCGGAATGTTAGCTCATGACTCGGATCGGCATTGGGGTTATCCCGGATATAAGGCTCCTCTGAGGCGTAGGCAACGTAAATACTTTCCTTACCTGTTTCGCCATTTTTATGTATTGCTATACCTGTAGGACATTCAAACGGTGTCAAGACACTAAATTGAAGTTCTCCTGTTGCCCTGTCCATTGCGTACACTGATTGTTCGGTGCGATCGCAAATCCATAGCATTTCTTGGGTGACTGCTAAATTCTCTATCCCAACTCCAGGGGCATAAAATCTGGTAATCTCTTTTCGGGTTTCGCGGTCATACACCAAAATGTAGCCCAGCCGTTGGCAGGTGACATAAACTGTTGTTTCCCAAACAGCAACGCCGTCAGCCGGATAAGGCAATGTCACAAAATGTTCTAAACCCAAAGCATTGAGCTTGCACAAGTAAACACTATTTTCTCGGCTTACCCACAGGGAATCTTCCCACACCGCTATACCAGTGACATCGGTAAATTCTTTAACTTGATGAGGGTTGATAATTTTGCTGTTGTCAGAGGTGGGATCAATCTCCAGTAGATGCCCTTTAATACTGTCAATGGCAATGAGTCTATCTTTAATGAAAGTAATGCCACACAAGGTAGCAGCAGTAAGCGGTCGAATTGTTTTTTGCCCAAACATCTGGCTAACGGTCAAAGTGGGGAGTGCAAAACTCATAAAACCTTGGGGGAAGTATAAAAAACCCTCACCTTTGGATAGGGAGGAAACATGACTCAAGCGGTTTTAAGCGCCGTCACACCAATTGCTTGATGCGGAAAATCCTAGTCAAGCAGTGGCTCCCCCTAATTGGGGTGAGTAAACAGAGGAGTAGTATTTACCCGTTTCCCTTTATGCCGGGAGCGCCTTGCTCAGAACGGATTGTGAGCCTAGCCAAAGTTATTGGTCGGTACTATCCAAACAGCACTTCTTTACCCCTCGTAAAGATGTTTAACCATTTAGTTCTAGAGTTTGGGACTGGCATCACGCATCCCAAAGTAGGTCTTTAACTCTTGCCAATAACATAGTACAAAAAGTACTTAGGCGGGTCAGCTATCTAAATGTGGTTCTTGATTGCCACCTTTAGAGCGGGGTACTGACAATTATCGGTAAAATGTGTTCCGATCAACTCTTTCGTGAGAAATAATACTATGTCAAAACAGGAGGAATTTACAAATGTTAAGAATTACATATACATTCACATAACTAGGCGATCGCCTTAATGTAACTTTAGAAGATGGAATTCCTGCCATCACTAAATTATGATCGAATTTTGTAACCATTTGCTGTGACCTACACGATGTCTGCTAATTCTCTGCCTGAAGGTGCCGCCGTTTGGCATAGTTTAGAAGTTGATAAAGCACTAGACCTGCTCGATAGTAATGCAGACAGTGGCTTAACACCCCAAGAAATTCAACAGAGGTTGCAAAAATACGGCCCCAACGAACTTGAAGAAAGTGCTGGCCGTAGTGCTTGGGAAATTCTGCTAGATCAGTTCAAGAACATTATGTTGTTGATGCTGATTGGCGTAGCTCTGATTTCTGGGTTTTTAGACCTGATGGCTTTGCGTGAGGGCAGATTAAAGCCTGGTGAAGTGCCATTTAAAGATACGATCGCTATTTTAGCAATTGTGATTCTCAATGGCATACTCGGCTATGTCCAAGAAAGCCGTGCCGAAAAAGCCTTGGCAGCCCTAAAAAAAATGACTTCTCCCTTAGTACGGGTCATCCGCGACACCAGACTGGTGGAGATAGCAGCCAAGGAACTAGTTCCAGGGGATGTAATGCTGCTGGAAGCTGGAATGCAGATAGCTGCGGATGGACGTTTAATAGAACAGTCTAATTTACAAGTGCGTGAGTCGGCATTGACTGGTGAAGCCGAAGCGGTGAATAAACAGGCATCACTAAAATTGCCGGAGGAAACATCATTAGGCGATCGCCTCAATGTCGTGTATCAAGGAACCGAAGTAGTCCAAGGACGAGGTAAAGTTCTGGTGACTAACACCGGAATGACTACAGAACTGGGCAAAATTGCTGCGATGTTGCAGGCGGTGGAAAGTGAACCTACACCCTTACAGCAACGCATGACTCAACTGGGTAATGTCCTGGTTACGGGTTCTTTAATTCTCGTGGCGATTGTCGTCGTTGGTGGTGTCATCAAGGACGGAGGTTTTAAAAACATCCAAGAACTTTTGGAAGTTTCCTTGAGTATGGCGGTTGCTGTGGTACCAGAAGGTTTACCAGCTGTAATTACTGTTACATTGGCACTGGGAACCCAGCGAATGGTGCGCCAAAATGCCTTGATTCGCAAACTGCCAGCAGTAGAAACATTAGGTTCTGTAACCACCATCTGTTCTGATAAAACCGGCACCCTGACTCAAAATAAAATGGTCGTGCAATCGGTTTATACCAATGATAAAACTTTTCGCGTCACCGGCGAAGGTTATGCTCCTACAGGAGACTTTCAGTTAGATGGTCGAAAAGTTTCCTTAGAGGAGTCTCCAGAAATTTCCGCGTTATCAGTTGCCTGTGCTGTTTGCAATGATTCAGTATTGCAAAAAGAACAAGGTGAATGGGCAATTTTGGGAGATCCGACAGAGGGGGCATTAGTTACCCTGGCGGGAAAAGCCGGAATCGAAAAAGACCAGTGGAACAGTAAGCTACCTCGCGTCGCTGAGTTCCCCTTTTCTTCGGAACGCAAGCGGATGAGCGTGATTTCTCAAGTGGAGGGAGTCGCCACAGGTGAAGCTTTTTCGAGAGGCGTTGACCCAGCGATCGCCGGTTTTCTTCAATCTGAACCTTACTTAATGTTTACCAAAGGTTCTCCAGAGTTAACCTTGGCACGTTCCACTCAGATTCATTTGGGCAATCACTCAGCCCCCTTAACCGAAGCACAACGCCAGAAAATTTTGGCAGAAAATGACTTGATGGCGAGTAAAGGTTTACGGGTACTAGGTTTTGCCTACAAATCTCTCGCGGAAATTCCACCAGAAGGTTCAAGCGAGGCATCTGAGCAAGGCTTGGTATGGCTGGGATTGGTGGGAATGCTGGATGCGCCACGCCCAGAGGTGAGGGCAGCAGTCCAAGAATGTCGGGATGCAGGTATTCGCCCAGTGATGATTACTGGCGACCACCAATTAACAGCACGAGCGATCGCTACCGATTTGGGAATTGCCCAAGAAGGCGCACGTGTTCTCACAGGTCAAGAATTGCAACGGATGACTGACCAGGAATTAGAGCAAAATGTTGACCTAGTGAGCATTTATGCTAGGGTTTCCCCAGAACACAAACTGCGAATTGTCCAAGCATTGCAACGCCGGGGAAGATTTGTCGCGATGACGGGCGATGGTGTTAACGATGCCCCAGCCCTCAAACAAGCCGATATCGGTATTGCAATGGGCATTACTGGCACTGATGTCAGTAAAGAAGCGAGTGACATGGTGTTACTTGATGACAACTTCGCTACAATTGTTAGCGCCACCAAGGAAGGTAGAGTTGTTTACACCAATATCCGCCGCTTTATCAAATACATCTTGGGCAGTAATATTGGTGAAGTTCTGACAATTGCCGCCGCACCCTTAATTGGTTTGGGAGGCGTTCCCCTGACTCCTTTACAAATTCTCTGGATGAATTTGGTGACAGACGGTTTACCAGCCTTGGCATTAGCTGTGGAACCTCCAGAACCGGATGTTATGCAACGTCCGCCTTTTAGTCCCCGCGAAAGTATTTTTGCTAGGGGATTGGGTTCTTATATGATTCGCATTGGGATAATTTTTGCCATTATCACTATTGCCTTGATGTGGTGGGCTTATCAACACACCCATGCTGCTGGGTATCAGGGAAATCCCGAAGCTTGGAAGACAATGGTATTTACTACCTTGTGTATTGCCCAAATGGGACATGCGATCGCTATTCGCTCCAACAACCGACTGACCATTGAGATGAATCCCTTCTCTAATATTTTTGTACTAGCGGCTGTGGTCGTCACCACGATTTTGCAGTTGATGCTAATTTACGTCCCACCCCTGCGAGATTTCTTTGGTACTCACTACCTGAATCTGCAAGAGTTGGGGGTTTGTATTGGCTTTAGTGCCTTAATGTTCGTCTGGATTGAAGCAGAGAAGATATTTCTGCGGATTATGGGCAAGAAGGCTGTGTAAATTGGGAATGGGGAATGGGAAAGAAGCAAGGAGGCAGGGGGCAGGGGAGATTAGGAGGATGAGGAGGACAAGGGGGACAAGGAGGACAAGAGGGACAGGGAAGATAAAGGGAGAATTATTCAACAAGTCTCTCCCAAGTCTCCCCCTTCTTCCTTGTCGCCCCTATCTCTTATCGATGCCCAATTCTCAATTCCCAATGCCCAATTTCTACTATGTACCTGAAAACTCTAAACCTCCGACAATTTCGCAATTATCAAGACCAAAAGGTTGATTTTACTGCTGCCAAAACAATTTTGGTAGGTAATAACGCTCAGGGGAAGTCGAATTTGTTGGAGGCGGTGGAGTTGCTGGCGACATTGCGATCGCACCGCATGACCCGCGACCGCGATTTGGTTCAAGAAGGGGAAGCTATAGCCCAAATTAATGCCACCCTTGAGCGACAAACAGGCGTTAGTGACCTTACCTTAACGCTCCGGCGCAATGGTCGCCGGAGTGTTGCTCTCAATGGTGAGTCTATCCGCCGTCAAATGGATTTTCTTGGCGTTCTTAACGCAGTGCAGTTTTCCAGCTTGGATTTAGACTTAGTACGCGGCGGCCCGGAAGGTCGCCGCAACTGGTTGGATACACTCTTAATTCAACTCGAACCAGTTTATGCTCACATTTTGCAGCAGTATAATCATGTATTACGCCAGCGCAATGCCTTTTTAAAACGCCATGTAGAGACTTTGGATGCAACGTCTCTACACTCAGAATTAGCAGTGTGGGATGCACAGTTAGCTACCACAGGAACCAGGGTAATTAGAAGGCGCGATCGCGCCATCCAAAGATTGGCTCCCATTGCTAGTGCTTGGCATGCCAGTATTAGCGGCAGTACAGAAATTCTGCAAATCAATTACGTGCCTAATATTCCTTCAGAGGATAACCATCCAGAAGAAGTGCAGCAAGCTTTCTTAGCAAAAATCCAGCAGCGAGCCGTTGCTGAAATGCACCAAGGTACTACTCTTGTCGGTCCCCATCGAGACGAAATAGAATTAACTATTAACCAGACACCCGCTCGTCAATACGGTTCTCAAGGTCAACAACGAACACTGGTTCTAGCTTTAAAATTAGCCGAATTACAATTAATTGAAGAAGTCGTCAAAGAGCCACCATTGCTATTACTTGATGATGTTCTTGCCGAACTAGATTTATCCCGCCAAAATCAATTGCTTGATGCTATTCAAGACCGCTTTCAAACCCTAATTACTACGACTCACTTGGGTTCTTTTGATTCCCAGTGGTTAAAGTCCTCCCAAATTCTTTTTGTCAAAGCAGGAGAAATAATCGCAAATTAATAATGATTTAGGATTAGCCCTTTTAAGGTGACTCCAAAAACCTCTTTTTAGTTATTGATGTTTTTCTAACCTTTTAAAGACGTTGAGAATCAGAAAAGTCAGCAGAGTACCAATCAATCCTAACTGCCACAAACCACAACCGGCAGCAATGCCCAATGCAGCCGAAACCCAAATAGCTGCTGCTGATGTGAGTCCGTGAATTTCAAGTTGCTGTGATTCTTGAGAAGATTGGCGCACAATTTCTCCAGCACCGAGAAATCCTACACCGACTGCAATTCCTTGAATGACGCGGCTAAGTGCATCAGGACTATTTTGCAGCCCTGCTGTTTGCATAATTATCAAGGTAAACACAGCTGAACCTAGACTCACCAGCGTGTGAGTTCTTAAACCGGCTGGTTTGCGGCTAATTTGGCGTTCTAAGCCGATAATCGCTCCTATAAATAACGCAAAGCATAATCTGAAGCTGATATTTAGCCAATCATTAGTTGCAATGTAGTAAGTGTTTGGCAATGTTTAGTCTGGTGTAAATAGTTTTATATAAGTAAGTGGGCGTAAATAATTGTCGTTGGGATAAGGCAATCTGGCTACAGTCAATAGGTATAAGGGTTTTAGCCTAGTTCATTAATATTACATAGTTTGATTTTATTATGCCAACTAACTTATATAATACAGCACGGGGAAATCCAGTTATCATCTCAATTAACAAGACTTGGGAAAAAATACCTTTGTTAAAGGTTGGCAAATTTCTGCCAGAGTGTACTAGGTTAATTACAGTGTATTTCAGGTAAATGAAGTATATGGGTAGAGGCAATTTATGAATTGCCCCTACGATTATCTTGTATTAATTTTTTACAAAATAGTGCAAAAATATTTTACCCTTTATATTGGTGGATTCTAATTCAACGGGTATAATTGAAAGTTTATATCATTTAATCATCTGCTTTTTTTGAACTTAATCTTGGCTGAATAGGTAATAAAGCTTTTTGAGTTTTATGGGGTTTTGTAAAAATCAAATACAAGTACGTATGTTTAGATTCTTTCAATTCAAGGATATTTTTTTAGATGTAAATTAACATCTTCCATATTTTGTTATCAAAACTGAATAAAGTTTCTGTTATTAAATTATGACAGCGATCGCAATCTGGGGAACCGACATGAATTTTAGCTTGATTAAATAATTATCTCAACTATTTTAAATGAATGAACTATAAAATTTTACCTCAAATTGCTAGATTTAACCCATACACTAAATAATTAAATGTGAGACTTGACATCTACAACTCGATCAAACAACTAAACCCCCCGGTTTCAGGGAAGAGAGGTTAAATGAAGAACAATATTTGATTTACAAAGAGTTGAAGAAAGTAAATTGGTGCGAAAAAACTCAAGTATGTTACGAAACCTGAATAGACTTAAAGCCCTTACTAATGACCAATACAACTCTTGGAGAGGCTGCGCCCTAAGCGTAGCTATGCCGCAGGCTTTACGGCTTCTCTACGAGACGCGAGGGGAACGCTCAGTACAAGTGACCAATGAAAATGACAGCCTACGCTAATTAGCTTTAATTGCGCCGACCTACTTACAGCAATGCATGCGTGGCTAGCAATTAACCACTCATAAGGTCAGCCAATTATTAAATGTAAATACTAGAAACTCTTCCTAGTAGAGAGTCAGTGGATTTACGGCTGATAACGTACCAAAAGGAAATGCCTGTGGCTACAAATAGACAACTAACAAATTGAGTGGACAAACTCTACTGGCTAGACCAAATTAAATTACAAGACCGCGCCAAAGTAGGTGACAAAGCGTTTTACTTGAGCAGAATCATGCAGCGTGGTTATCCGGTGGTGCCTGGTTTTGTCGTTTCGGCAGAAATTTTGCGGCAATTTCTTGAAAATCTCAATAGTTCAGAGTCATTAGTGGCTGACTTACCTCATTCTTCGTTACATCTAGATGTTGCTAATTGGCGGCAACTTCAGCAGGTAGCTGGTCGCTTGCGCCAAGAAATTCTCACTGCGACTGTGCCGCAGCAGTGGGTGAGTACAATTTTCCAAGCAGCTAAGGAATGGCAAACTGGCTGTTTGATTCTTCGACCTACCTTGGCAGTATCAAATACAACTCCAGGTATAAAGAATATATCTGGTTTGCTGGAGTCGGTGTTTTGCCAGTGCGAACCTGAAGCGATCGCTTGGGCATTAAAGCGCACTTGGAGTCAGATATTTCGTGCCAGAAGTCTCTTATATTGGCAACGAGCAGGAATTAATCTGCAACAAATAAATCTAGCAGTTTTGGTACAACCTGTTGAAAATGCGATCGCCAGTGGTTTGCTCAAAGCCAACTCCTCTGGGTGGGAAATTGAGGCTACTTGGGGATTAGGAATTGCGATCGCTCTTGGCGAAGTCCAGCCAGATATCTACTACATTCAACAGGCAACTGGGGTTGTGCTTGAGCAACAGTTGGGCAATAAAATGCTGGCTTATGGTGTGAATGATGCAGCGCCTGAAGCTTTTTCGCAACCCACACCTAACTCAGTGCTAACACCAGATCATACTTCTCTGAGTACCTACGTACTTCAAGAAGCCCAACAAAAACAGTACGCTTTACAAGAAGAATATTTACAACAAATAATTGCTCTGGGAACTCAACTAGTAAGTGAACTAGGTAAAACTTTTAGCATTAAATGGACTATTGCCGGGCAAACCACATCTAACAAGCTCTACATCACACAAGTTAGTTCTCCCCAATCTGTAATTCCCCACGGACAATTCATTAGGGGACTAGGAGCAGCAGGGGGACGTGTTGTGGCCACTGCCTTAGTAATTCATCATTCACAACAGAAACCCGAACAACTACCCAAGGGTGTGATTTTAGTAGTACCAACAATCACTCCTGATTGGCTACCATTACTACACCAAGTTGCTGGTATTATCACAGAACAAGGTGGATTAACCAGCCATGCCGCAATTCTTGCTAGAGAATTAAGGATCGCAGCAGTAGTAAACGCAACATCTGCCACAACCTTAATCCAAACGGGCGAACGACTACTGCTTGATGGCGACAAAGGAGAAGTTTATCGCATCAAAGGAGACTCAAAGGAGAAGATGGAGAAAGGGAGAGAAGAAAAACTTCTTTCCCCACATCACCCCAACCCAAAAGCGCCCTATCCTACTTTCACTTCTCATCTACCCATGATTGCTACCCAACTACTGGTTAACTTGAGTCAGTCCAGTTTAATAGAACAAGTGCAAAGCTTCCCTGTGGATGGCGTGGGATTATTGCGCTCAGAATTGATGGTATTAAATATATTGGACGGACAACATCCCAATAGTTGGATTTTAGGCGGTCGTCAGGCAGAATTATTAGATTTATGGTCTGAGCAGATTAGGCAATTTGCTCGTGCTTTTACACCAAGACCAGTTTTTTATCGTTCCTTAGATTGGCGATCGCAGGATTTACCATCGTTGAGTGATAATTTAGAATTTTCGCCGCCGTCGATGTTAGGTGAACGCGGCACTTTTAGCTATTTACGAAATCCCGCAGTGTTTGAGTTAGAACTGCAAGCTTTAGCGAGGGTACAGCAGGCTGGTTACAGCAATGTCAACCTACTATTACCTTTTGTGCGGACTTTAGAAGAATTTGTCTTTTGCCGTCGCAAAGTTGAGCAAGCTCTTTTAACCGAGGTGTCGCAGTTTCAATTGTGGATGATGGCGGAAGTGCCAAGTGTACTATTTTTGCTGCCGGAATATGTGAAAGCAGGTGCAGCCGGAATTTCCATTGGTACAAACGACCTAACCCAATTATTGCTTGGAGTGGATCGAGAACAAGGACAGCTAGCAAAAGTATTTAATGAACGTCATCCTGCCGTTATGGGTGCGATCGCTCAACTGATCCAAATGGCTCAAAGTGCCGGTATACCTTGTTCAATCTGCGGTCAAGCACCAGCCCTCTATCCAGAAATCATCGATAAATTAGTGGAATGGGGCATAACCTCCATTTCTGTTGAACCGGAAGCAGTTGAACGAACATATCAAGCGATCGCTCGTGCTGAACAACGCCTAATTTTAGCAGCAGCACGTCGTCAACAATAGGCACAAGCCCATAAGAAACACCTGATGAATAAATTTATTAAGAAGTATTATCTCTAATAATACTTTGTCACACAATGAATTACAGTATTTTACTGCGATCGCCCCACATAATATTTGATTCAGCTGCCGGCACTGGCGCATTTCTACTGGGTGCGATTTGACTCGTCAAAAACAAAGGCGGAGATCGCAGTTAGTATCTTTTTAGTTCTCTGCGCTGTTGGTAAAAGAGCTTAAAAGGTGAGACTTTAGTTTCTGGAGCGAAAATAAAACTTCAAACATAGATTAAATTAAAGTCTCAGAATTTGGGTGAGATTATTATTTTTTGAGAGTGATAAAACAGAAAGTTTAGCAGATAAAAAATAACCCAAAAGTTTTAGAGTTCTAAGTGGATAGCGCTGATACAAGTTTGCTCTTTTTGTGGTTTGCTCAATAGAGAACTGCGGTAACGTATGTAAATTTGATGTAAAAATTCAGAGTAAATACTTGAATATATTCACCAAATGTAGTATTCGACTACAATAGTTTGTCAATTTACTAAGATAAGTGCGTGTATTAACATCCTTTTCCTTATGGCTAGGCAAAAAATAAGACCTAAAAATACTTCGAGATTTACTACTAGGTTTATTTAGGTCTAATGTTCTTTTGTCAAGGATTTGAGCTTCTAAATAACCTGAATAGATGCTGATTTATCGATTAAGCTAATCGGCATTCAAGCTGCAATATAGCTGAGATTGCCTTTGTTTTTGATTTGGCGATGCCACTTAATCACTAACTCGCCTTGATTCAAAAGCTTATCTAGCAGTGATTTTAATTCATCTACTGATTTAAATAAGCGATGAGCAATATATTCTTTACATGAGTGCCAGACTAACTCAATAATATTGTAATCAGGGCTGTAAGGGGGTAAAAACTCTAAAACAAAATTTGGGAACTCTTCAGATATTTTAGCTATAATGTCTTTGCGTTTATGAAAACTAGCATTATCTAAAACTAAAATAATCTTCGGCCCAGATTTTACAAAATCTTCGCCAAGGTTTCCTTTACTTATCCACTCCTGTTTAATTAATTCAAATAATAGTTGTAATTGCTCGTAAAAAATATCTGCATTACCTTTTTCACGAAAAAGCATACCCGCTTTCGGTCTAATTCTCGGATTGCTCCCATCACATTAACCCGACCACAACGCCGTTGCCCTGGAACATTTTTACGTTTTCCTTTTTTACTCCAATTCTTGCGTCGAATTACACGTAAACTAAACCCGCTCTCGTCCCAAAACCATACCTGTAGACGCTCTGGCTGTTCTCGTGCAATCAATAAATATTGGGTAAGTTTTTCTTTAAATTTTGCTCTATCTACTGGATTTTGTTTATCCTTTAGATCATATTTAGCCCAAATATAACTATACTTTTTTCGCTTTAATATCCTCCTCACTTGAGAGCTACTTAAATCAATACCTGTTTTCTCGGTTAAATAAGTAGCTAATCTTTCTGCTGTCCATTTCCCAAATTCGTAACCTAATGATGAGGGTTCTTGAGCAACAGTTTTTAATAAAAGTTCAATATATTCAGGAGTGGCTTTTCGCCAATGTTCGTACTCTCTTTTATTATGTAAGGTTTCTAAATTATCTGGATCTCCATGCATACACCAATATGCCACTGTTCTATGCGAACAGCCTAAAAATTTTGCAATTTCGTGTTGTGGCTTCCCATCATTTTGCAGAAGAATAATTAGAATTCTTTCCCTAATATGCGGTAGGTTGCTCTCTTTTAGAGCTTCCTGTAGCTTGCTGACTTGCTCCTGTGTTAAAAAGTTCTTGGCTGGTGGCGGCATAGGTGCTTTGAAACGGCTTCATCTTCTTATTATGCAACTTAAGTACCGATTAGCTTAACGATATCGCCACCATCACAGGTACAGCCACAGGTGTAGTCACCGAAGATTTCAATGTGGTGAGCGGTAATCTGAGGGCGACTGGCTCATTAACTGTCGCTGATGTCGATACTGGCGAAAATAAATTTAACACCAGCGTCACCTCTGCGGCTGGCAACCTGGGTAGCCTCAGCATCACCGATGCAGGTGCATTCACTTACACCGTCGCCAACAGTGCCGTGCAATCCCTAGGTGCAGGTGCGACAAAAACCGAAACCTTCACCGTGAAATCTGTGGACGGTACTGCTAGCCAAAATATTGCCGTCACCATCAAGGGTATCAATGATGCCCCCGTTGCCGGCAGTGATTCGGTTACTGCCACCCAATTCCTCCCCACCACCATTGCTGTCAGCACTCTACTTGCCAACGACAGCGATGTCGATACTGGCGATGTGTTGAGTATTACCGGCATCAGTAATGTTGTCGGTGGCGAGGCAGTGTTGTTTAATAACTTCACTCCCTCTAACCCGGCTGATGATTTCATTATCTTTGCTCCCCTCAACAGCGGTAATGGCAGTTTCCATTACACTCTTTCTGACGGCAAGGGCGGCACTAGCCAAGGTACTGTCAACTTACTCATTGGTTCTAGCCAATTCGGCGGCAATGGCAAAGATACCCTCAACGGCAATAACGGCCCTGACTACCTTGATGGTGGTAATGGTAATGACACTCTCAATGGTGGTCTAGGTAATGATACTTTGGTTGGCGGTAACGGCGACGACTTGCTGGTTGGTGGTGCAGGTGGCGATTTGCTGATTGGTGGTAATGGTGTTGATACCTTCCGCTTCGCTTTCACTGACTCGCTACTGAGTAACTTTGACCGCATCAGCGATTTGCAAATCGGTACTGATGTCATTGATGGTCCCAATGCCGTCAGCGCTGCTAATATCCGGAAACTAGGGGCAGTCAGTAGTCTGGATGCCGCAGGTGTCGGGGCACTGTTGACTAATACCAACTTTGTGGCTAATCGCGCTGCTATCTTTAGCTTTGGTAGCCGCACTTTCCTGGCACTGAATAATGCCACGGCTGGCTTCCAAGATACTAGCGATGCGGTGATTGAGATTACTGGGTTTAACGGTAATTTGAATAATTTAGCGATCGCTTAACTCAAACCAGGGCGATCGCATTTTGGGAAACTCCAGGTGCGATCGCTCTTGTTTTGGCTCATTTTGACAAATAGTGTAGAGCGACCAATTATTTGACCGCAGTGACAAATTAAAAGTCAACTTTGCTTGTAAGGAAGTGTTATTTTCAGTTTTTCTAAATTAAATTGTAGAAATAGATTGAACAAGCGATGCAGAAGGAAGTAACTTGATGACAAACAATTTGCCCCTGTGGTCAAATAAATTGTCGCTCTACAACTGGCGATCGCCTTCAAAAACTTTCATGGGGGTCAGTTAATTCAAGAACTTTTAGATAAGTGGTTAAAATCGCGTACTTGAGTTTTTGCGTACCTAAAAAGTTAAATATCTGAATACTTAAATAATTAAGTAGTTGCTGAATTTGATACATAATATAGTTTCAGGCATCAATCTCTAAAGCACCAAAAATATTGCACAATCACAGCATTTTCAAAGTTTCGAGTACGCAAAAAGCTGAAAGTTTAAATATTTAAAATGGTGCAGAATCTGGTGGAGCAGTACAAACGCCTAACATAGACTTTAATTAATGCCTATTCTCAATTACGAGGATTTTACACAAAAAAAGCGCTTTTAGTAGATGGGTGTAAATAAATATAATATGTTCTGTAATTGCGAACAATGATTTTTTCTAGGTTAGCTCGCACTAAAAGCTGACGAAATTATTTTGAAATATTTTCCGAAAGGCAAGGTATTTTCTCTGTAGTCTATATAGATTTTATTTTTATGCGCTAGGGCGGAAACTAGTTAAAATCTTTGGATATCCTATTCATAGTTTAGATTTGCTTTCGCAAAACAGGGAGATTTTTAATAAATTTTGATTGATTTGGAGTTGAATTTATGAAGAAAAAGATTCTCGTATTTATTACAACAGCAATTTTGGCTTGTATTTCCATTGCTAGTCTGACAGCAGCAATTGTAACTTGGGATTCATGGACAAATTCACAAACTTCAAAAGCTGTAGCTCAAAAAACTAATAGTTGCCCTGGTGCTTCAACAAAGACGTGCTTGGATATTGATGTTTATGAAGCTCTAAATCTTATGCCAAGAGAAAATAGACCATTATTAAACCCAAGACTTGAAGCTCAATACGGTGGAACTTCTTCTCCTCCCAATCCATTAGTTATGAAATCAGGAGAGTCGGTAAACTTTTTTATTGGTCCTCAATACTTCTTACCTGCATCCTATCAAGAAAATGGTACAAAGTATGTTCCTCATGTTGGTGCTGGTACCACATGGCCAATTTTATATCCTAGCTCAACAATTTTTACGAATAATAAGGTGACATTTAACTCCGGCATTTCATCAAATCCACAAACAATAGTAAAACAATTTTCACACGCAGGCCCAACAGATGAGCCTCCTTCCCCTACTTCTGCTCAATATTTAATTGCTAGTGGCCCCATAACCTATAATAATCTGGGAGAGTTTGTGGCAACAGCAAGAATTCAAATGATCAGACACTTTTGGATAAATTGCTCTCCTTCTAGCTGGTTATTCGTACCGAATAAAAATGACTTATGTTCCGTTGGACAATCACAAGGAGGACATAGTGCCCCAAATCAAGATAAGCTGATTGATATCACTGTTTCTCGCCTGATTAAAGTAGTTCCTAGTATCACGATTAATCCTAATTTACCGATTCATCCTAGTTTCCCAATTAAATTAAATCCATAAGGGGCTTCCAGACAAAATACTTTTCAAACGTCCCTAAAGCAGCGAATAGTAATCATTGTTGGTGTTGTACATGGCACATTCACCTTTATACAACACCATGAAAAGTGCTGAGTGCTGAGTACTGAGTAAAAAGACCACCCACAAGGCGCAGGGCTTGTACCTAGTACATATTTTCTGGGTACTATTTTTTACTCACTCACAACCCAGTATTAAGTGAGTAAAAAATGTTTGTTCAATATCGATAGATTGCTACAACAGGTGTGCTATATGGAACCTGTTCTGGAGGAACAGCATAAACCGTGCCACCATTTAATAAGGTATGAGCAGCAACAAAATCCAACAAATCTTCATCACCAGTTTCTTTTTCTGGGTGCAAATAAACCGTTTCTGAGGTTGGATCGAATAAACCCCACTGTTGCTGACCAACTGCAACTAATAATGAATCCACTCGTTGGTAATAAGCTGCTGAGACAATTTCTTTCAGGTTGTTAGATGCTTTACCAGTACCACCACCAAACAATTCGTGAAATTGCTCCAAAAACTCTTCTTGAGACTTCTGGAAATCAGCCTCGACAATCGGCCAAGCTTGGTCATGTAACTCTTGGGCACTGAGAATTTCTGGATTACCAGTAATAGCTTCATCCATCAAATGTTGGTAAGTATTTGCCTGTCTATATAAAGGCAAGAGATACTCTACCCCAGCTAGTACCAAAGGAGCCTTTTGCGTTAGCGAAGCTCGCCGAAGGCATTGCAGTTTCTCGTGTAATGCGCGATCGATAATCTGAAAGAATTGTAGTATGTATTCTTGTTGTTTATCTCTGTCAGGACTTCCCTGACCGTGAAATGTGCCTGACTGTGAAAAAGGATTAGTGGTTCCTCCTTTTGATGGTGCGAGGTGGAACTCACCTTCTTGGGTAGTCTCGTCTATTTGCAGAGCTTCATCTCTACTTTTAGGGAGATTTTCTACTTCCACCTCTTTGACGCTGTAGCGTGTTCCTTCAAAGAATCTGACATCTTTTTGGCTCAACGCCAGCATATAAAAGCGACCATTGCCATTTAAAATTGGCAGCAGTGGCTTGATGTGAAATCGGTCTGTAACCACAACCAACTCTTGAAAATCAATTGGCAGAGGATAATAGCGAAAAATATTTTCAGAAATAAAAATCGCTAACCCTGGTTCTCCCTTTTGCTCCCAAAACTCTTGGGTATCAATTTCATGGGATTTTTCCAACAATGCGATCGCATCTTTCTCCTCCAAACCCGCATCAATTAAACGAGCCTCCGCTTCCTTGACCAAATTTTTAAAGCGAATTGGGTTTTGTCGCACTTCTGACCCGGCTGGTTGCGTTGGCATATAAATCGAAACGCAATTTCCTTTTGGCTGTTCTATTAATGTCTTTATTTCTTCTCTAGAGATTAATTCCATAATATATCCCTCCGATCAAGGCGATTAAAAACATCAGATCAGACCATCGATAGTCAACGATCTGATAGGACGCTATTTTCAGATGGTGTTGGTCAAAGTCCAACCGTTTGCTTCTGAGTTTATTTCACCTTAAGGATGGTTTAGTTGCATCTTTCTTTTGATAGGCAATATTCATCAAGGGAATTACTAATTAAAACCCCAAATTTAAAATCTGAAATTGCCACGAACATTAAATGTTTGGCGTGTTAGAGTTAGTGCTTTCTGACTTGATCCCGATTCTACTACCTGGCTTGCTAAGACCTAAAGTTACTCGTTTCATAATCCAGTACAAACCTGCAAGTACCACAAAGGTGATAGCAATAATTACTAAGGGTTGTTTTCCTAAAATTTCTTCTACTCCTTTAGTAAGTACGGCATCGGGTTGAGTAATAAAATCCCAACTGTTAAAACGTAAAAATCGCCCCCAATAAACACCAACAGCGCAGAGAAAATGTGTAATTAACTCAACGCGCCAAATCCATTGGCTCTTGCCAATGCGATGTAAGTAGTAACCCCAATTAATTAACGATATTACGTAAGCTTCAAATCCACCGAGAATTACTAGCAAATACAGAGGTATGAGTATTAAAGTAATCATCCACACAGATTGAATTGTGCGGATATCATCTATCAAGTGGATTACATCGGTCAACAAATAGGGTGCATTTGGTAAGAAAGCATAGAAAACTAAGAATCCTAGCCACCAAAGCCAAGTGCCACCGCGCCTCATGCGAAATAGCCACACACTCAAAGCCAAAGGTATAAAAGCCAGAAATAAATTCCAAGTCATCCAACTCATATTAATTTGCAATACTTGTATAATTCTGGCTATCAATTCTTCTTTCATAGGTGCTAACTTAGAAGATGTTTGATTGTTCTAGATTGACTCTGTAATGTTAGTGTTAATAACCTCAGTGATTGACTGATGAAAAATTTTTACCACCAAGGAAATTTATTTACTCTAAGAGCAGACAAGGCTTTTGTGTCACTTAAAAGGAAATGCACACTTAATATTATGTCTGAAATTTATAGTTTTTATGTTTTTCATACTGGGGGATGAAATTTATCAATCAATCAGCTTAAATCACTAGTATAGCCAGAAAATCATCAGGGTAAAATCTACCACTGAGACAAAGCCTAAGCAACTAAAACGCCACGATTAACTTTTAGTGGACTATTTTAATTACAATGTCGTCCCTGTCCTGACTATTATATTAATTTCATTTTGTCCTGCTAGAGTTCCAGAAGCACCTTAAAACTTTTGCCAATACCACATCCCCAAACTCAAGGCTATGCTGTACAGACAAGTCTTCTAGAGTCGTTTCACAGGCTTTTGATTACCTTGAAAAAAGGGGTGGTTTCATACGAAGAAAAAAATACATAAGTCTTGATTTCTCATTTTGTGATATAATCCTTACCCCTCTCCAAATCTTTCTCTGTTTCGAGAGAGGCTTTGAAACTCAGTTTTAGTATTTTCTCTGCTTGTATAAAACTACCCTACCAACCCCCCTTAAAAAAACTACGGTGGAGACACAAGTCTTTCTGACCCCCTCTAACTCCCAGGGCTGCTTCATTCCATTTCAAACGGGATTTGTCAAGATGGTTAGCGAGAAAATTGTAAGTAAGCGTGACGATAAGATGAACATTTAAGCACTTAAATATCAGTAAAACAGTGTATCTTCTCGGCACGCTAGTAACAAAATAATCAATTTTTAATTGCTAGAACCCTTGATTTTTAAAGCTCTTTGGGGAATGAAACAGCCCTGCCCTTATAAAGGGGGATTAAGGGGGGTAAATCTGGGATTTGTGCTTCATTACTAAGATGTGTGTACACCGTAGCTAAAAAAGGGGGGTAAAAGAAGCTCTCAAATCACTAACGTACTAGCACTCGACTACGGGGGCCGATCGCTTGTTTGGGTGAAGCTGGTGTGGTACAGCTATTGCTAGAATCCTGTGAACAAGCAGCTTGAGTAAGGGTTGCAGGGTTAACCACTACTTGATTGACCTCCAGCGAATTACCACTACTGAATTCCATATTAGGTGTAGTAGAAAGTGACGGAGAATTACTTCTTGTAGGTGTCGGGGAAGCGATCGCACTTCCACCATTAACTATTGGTGTAGCAGTGAATTCATTTCCACCATCAACTATTGGTGTAATAGTGAATTCACTTCCACCATTAACTACTGGTGTAGCAGTGAATTCACTTCCACCATTAACTATGGTTGGGAGAGTGGATGTACTACCCCCGCTAACTACTGGTGCTGGAGTTGGCGTACTACCACCAACTGGTGTGGGAGTTATGAGAGTTGCATTTGCAGGTACTTTGATGGTTATCCTCGCCAAGGGGGAGTTAGTCATTTCCAAAGAAGTCACCTTTGGCGAACCTGGGATATCGGACTTGAAATCAAAGACAGTGGGGGTTGCGCCACCATTGCGATCGCTATATCGCACTCCATATCCACTCACTTCAAAGGTTCCCTGATATTGATTTCCGGTGTTTGGATCGGTGACAGTACCAGTGTATAAGGCTTTTGTGAGATTAAATTCATCCTGAACTACTCCTTGAAATGTGGTTCCTGCTAATCTTCCCTGGTATTTATAGGGTGTTAACTCACCGCCAGAGAGAATCGGCGAATTCAGAACGCCATTAAAGGAGACAATTGGAATGCCTTTAAAGTCAACAAAATAATGCAGACTACCATCAGAGCGTGTTTGTACCTTCACATAGTCTGACTTGTATACAGGAACGTAATTAGGATTGTTCTTAGTACCTAAATTCCGTGAGTAAGTCCCCGCGTCATCTGTATCAACACGAGTCGTACTGCCATTGAAATTAGGATTAATGCTGGGAAGCTGGATAGTACCTGATAATGTACCAGTGCTTTGAATAGTGATTTGAGCAAAAGCACTTGTTCCAGATGAGGCGATGATGACTGCGGCTAAAGTACTGCTGCTAAGAACAACACAACCTAACTTAGTTGATGAATGTAATTTCATAAAAAATTTGCTCCTTTAATCACATATCAAAAAAAATACGCACGGGCGATCCTTGCTCCCATCGGTTGATGAAAGCATTTCGTACTGAATAAGGCAGTATGAAAATAGCGTATTTTATTACATTTACATCAGTACAAAATTAAAACCGGAAAGTTGCTCTTAATGCTCCAACGACTAAAGTATCGTTAACAGCATTGTGATCGGGATTGAAAATGACGAATAAGCCTGGAGTTAGGGCGATATTATCACTCAGTTGGGCGCAGTAAAAAAGTTCTACGTGAATTGATGTGTCACTACGTCCACCTGCTGTTCCCCCATCAGAAAACTTGGGAAAATTGAAGCCATCGGGTAAAGTACTGGAAGTAATTTTGGGCTGTTGTCCGACGAGAACGCCCCCTAAATTTCCAGGACGCAGCAAATTGGGAAAGGCCGCGAACACCATCCAGTTTGTAGTTTCTACACTTCCAGGAAGGTTGAATGGTTTGGAAGAAGTAAAGCCACCCCAACCGCCCAATTGCAAGTTAGGGTTGATTCGCCAAGCAACGGTAGCGCCAATGGCTTGGGTATCAAAAGCTGTTGCATCTGCAAAAGGCGAAATCAGTTGCGAATCACCGATACCACTTCCTAATAAGCCATCTGGGGAGTGGGAATAAAGATAATGTACGCCGATATCGATATTATTGGTGGGTCCTAAACTTAACTGAGCGCCAGCAGTAAATCTACCGCCGAATAGTCCGCCCTGGTTGATATTGCCAGAAAAACTAGGGATTTCTGTACTATAAACGCCTTGCAAACTGATGCGATCGCTAATTTGCCAATCAAAGCCTATACCGCCAGTGCCGTTTCCAATACTTAAAATCGGGTTACGCTGACCAAATAGAGAAATTGCACCGTCGCTAGAACCTTCTAGAGGACTAATACCGCGAAAGGTGTTGATAGGGTTGACTCCCGCCGTACCTACGACAATTCCCAAGTTATCCGAGACGAGAAATCGATAAGATAAGTCACTAACAACTAGATTGTTATTTGTATTTGACTCGAAACCCAACCGCCCCATATTGGTAGATAGCAACGCTGCATTAGAACCTAAATTACCCGCAGACAACCCTGTTAACAGCAAATCTCGTCCTGTAAATGAAGTTGCTAAGGTTAGTTGGGTGCTACTTGTGAAAGTCAGATTGGTTTTTCCCTGACGTTCAGGGACTCCATCTCTAGGAAACAAATCCACATCAGGGCTATTGGTTCCCTGAACGCTAAAAACGGCTTGACCAAATAATCTGGTTGTTGTAGAAAACTGATTGGCTTGTAATTCAGTAGTCCGGTTTTCTACAGTCTCAACACGCTGCTGTAATTGCTGCAACTCTGCTTTGAATTCGCTTTGCAACCTTTGCAGCAGGATTAAATCTTCACTATTAACAGTATTAATTTTATTATTAGCGTAGGCGTAGCCCGCACTTCGGCTGCGCTCAGTGACCACCGCAGGCATCGCTTCGTTAATCTTCTCTAAACAAGCGTTTAAACCAGCCGCAAATTCATAACGGCTGATGGTGCGGTTTCCCAGATAATTCCCATCGTGGTATCCCGCAATGCAGCCATAGCGTTCTATTAGAGATTGCAAAGCATCAAAAGCCCAGTCGGAAGGTTGCACATCTTTAAGTTGTGACACCGATGTGACTTGAGACATTTGGTTGTCTGAGTCTGGAGGCTGAGAAAATAGAGAGAATTCTTCTGTGTTTTCCTGGTTCTGTACAACTTCTATTACAGGTTGAGTATTTTTTAACTCAGATAAATTAGGGGAATTTATAAATTGAATTTTTTCTCTGCTTTTTTTAAGTATATTTTCGTACTTATGCTTTATAGCGGATGAAGTAGTTATATCTGGCTGCACAAATTCAGGTGGTGTAATTTCAGCAGGCGAAACAACTTGAGATAAATTTTCTTGTGTTGACTGCTGCACCAGATTATCTGGCGTGATTACAGGCTGTTCTGGTAAATTAAGGACAGAGATTGGCGCTGTTGCTAGCACACCCGCCATCAGTAGACTCATATCACTCATGGTATTTCATTTGACTTGCACCAATACTTCTTTTGACAGAAAAAGTTAGTGTATATCAGGAAATTTTTGAAAAAAAGAGTGATAAAAGTTACTATTGTCTGGAGAAGCGATCGCAGTGTCGATGGAATCCTTTGCTAAATATCCTGCAAGTGCTTTTTCTGACTCACATGAACTTACCCCTTGCTGCTATCACCAAAGGTAAAAGAACTCTTCATGATTACTGGCCCGAGTGGATACCGATAGTCTGTGGATGTCTCCAGGGTCACAAACATTTCTGATACCCCTGCATCATAGAAATCAGCAGGCATCGCAAATTTTTCGACAATTTTACCCTGTGTATTAGCACGAAGCTGTCCGCATGGGATTTTTTCGCCCTCAACAACTGCCCAAAGTCGGTAAACACTTCCAACAGGCGGAGGGGGAACATTTTGAACCGCAATGACACCTGTTTGCTGTTCCAGATTCAGCACAAAACTGCCGCTTGCTGCTTCTGCTACATTCACACCCCTTAAGGGAAACAGGCGGGTTGCTTTTTGTTGCAGAAGTGTTTTGAGATTATCAGCTACCTGCAATTCTGTACGCAAGTGGTAGTTATCTATTCCCAAATACAAAATTAATAGTGCCGCGACACTGCCGATGATTTTGCGCCAGGAGAGACTATGGGGAAAAGCGCTGACTGGACGACGTTGGGATGTGGAAAGATTTTCAGTCTCTGCGTCCAATAAATTGCTAAGGATAGCTGCACGCAAATGCGGTGGCGGCTCAACAGCATTTAAACCATAAAGCACTTCATCTAATACTTGCTGTAACTGCTCTACTTCCACCGCCAAGGATGGATTTTCTGCGAGCATCTGCTGAAACTTAAGAGCTTCATCAGGAGCCAGTTCACCCACGATATAGCCTGCTGCTAACTGTTGTACATATTGAGAATTTTCTGGTGCAGTCATAGGTAACTAATCAATAGCATCAAGTAATATTTGTTTTAGCTTCAGCAGTCCTTGGCGCGTCCAAGTTTTCACTGTTCCTAATGGCACATTTAGTTGTTGAGCAATCTCCGACTGGCTAAGTCCAGCATCATAAGCCATCTCTATAACCTGACGTTGGTTGTCTAGCAGTTGGGTAAGGGCAGAGCGAACGGCAAGAGAGCGCTCTGTTAACTCAGCTTGCTCAACCGGAGTTGGAGAGAGGGTTTCGGCGGTGACTGTTTGCCCAAAGCGGTGCAAGAGATTAAGGATGCGACTCCGAGAGCGGATTTTATCTATTGCTCTTGAGCGCGTCATCGCTATCAGATAACGCAGGAAATGACTATGGTTGGAATTCACAGTCGCATTGCGCCACAAAGCCAGAAAAATCTCCTGTGTTAAATCCTCCGCTTCCTGCGGGTTTTGCAATACTTTCAGTGCAATTCCGTAGACAATTTTTCCATAGCGGTCATAAATAATACCTAACGCTCCAGGCTGTTTTGCTTTCAGGGCGTGGAGCAACTCTGTATCTGTCTGGTGCGGGGGAGAATGTGACTCCATGCTAGGGTATGAATATGCCTCGGTTAATATTAGGTATACCATTTGGTTGGCAATGGCAGAGGTTTTATTTCTATTTCTATAACGATTGATGAAAGCAATTGGATTTTAGATTTTAGATTTTAGATTTTGGATTGAGGTTAAATCCAAATTATCATCTTGTTCGTTATTGGAATAGAAGCGAACACTAACCCACACAATTATTTATTTCGGTCATGCTTGATTGAAGAGATAGAATGCCGTTCATAGCGTGTGAGTTTTTCTCAAATAAAAACCGCGCACACTATTTAATTGTATCTCTACTAAAACAGCCTTTATCACTCACATATTACCCACATGAAAACAAGTTGGGTAGGTTTTACCTACCTGCTTTCATTGCTTTATCCCAACAACTCTATTAACGAGGTAGAACTATGCAACGTTATATTCTCCCAATTTTATCAGCTTTGTTAATATCTCCTGTACTAGCAACCACTGCTCAAGCACAAATCCCAATCACATATAATTCAGTCGTGGTAAACAGTGGCAAAGCCAGTAAAATCAATCCTTTTAATCTGGCTTTTATGGCTGAACGCGGCTACTTGCAAAATGTAGGTATCAAGAGTGGGAATGCTTTGTTGAACGCGCATCAGTCGGGAATGGTAACAGCTAAAGATATTGTTCAAAGTGCAGTGAAGGTAAAGCTATTACCAGAGGAAACTCTATCCGACCAAGGGTATTTAAGCGCACTAGAAGCACAACTACAAGCCTTAGAAGCAGATTAGGAATTTGATCATGAGATTAGTCTTCCGCAAATATCACCGAATGATTGCACTTACAATCTGCTTACCACTAATTATCACCGCAGTTACAGGTATTGCCATGACAGTTGCGGATGAGTGGTTGCATCAAGCAAATTTAGTGGGATTTCTCCTCAAAATTCATACGTTTAAATTTTTGGGACTCTCAGCAATTTTACCCGTCTTCAACGGATTGGGATTGCTGAGTTTAATTGCCACCGGACTAAATATGACGGGTTTATTTTCTCAACGGCGTAAGTCATAACAAGTACTGAATAGCCAAAAATTGCCTCTTTTTATTTGTTGTATTTGTGCGTCGTCTGGTGCGATTCCTTAATAAATTTTGGGTCTACGGCTATATGAAATATATTTCTTACTTGCTTCTAGGACTGGTTTCTACAATTCTGGTAATTGTGTTTTCTTTGTCATCCTGTACCCCCAATCGACAATCTGTAATACCTACACCCCAGCCACAGGAAATTACCGCCAATAGCACAAATCCTACCGTCAAAATTCTCAATTTCAAATACCTACCGGAAAACCTCAATATAGCTGCTGGAGAGACCGTGCAGTTTGTCAACCAAGACGAAGAACCACATACAATTACCGCCAAAGATGGCTCTTTTGATTCTAAGGGACTGGATACTGCCCAAGTTTGGAAACACACCTTTACGCAGCCAGGAAGTTTCCCTTATTTGTGTTCTATTCATCCCTACATGCAAGGAAAAATTACTGTCAACACAAGTAAAAAGTAAAACAAATTTAACTTCAAATAGGAAAACAAAATGAGACGGAGAAAGTTTATTGAACACGTTGGCTGGACTGGTCTTGGTATTCTGTGGGTAGTGGGGGGAAATGGTTTACTTGAATCCTGTTCGGTTGGAGATTCGCAAGGTAAGAAATTGGCAAATTCTGCATCCTTATCATTTGTGCAAATTAGCGACACACATCTAGGTTTCAATAAGGAAGCTAACCCACACGTTACTACCAGTCTGCAACAAACCATCAACGCCATCAATTCACTACCCACACCACCAGCATTCATTGTTCATACTGGAGACATCACGCACCTTTCCAAACCGGAGGAATTTGACGCGGCAAAACAATTTCTTTCCCAATTGAAAGCACCACTGTTTACCCTCCCTGGCGAACATGACACTATCGGAGACAGGGGGAAAGCTTATGGAGAAGCATTCAGCCAAAAAGATAAAAGAGAAGGTTTGCAAATATGGGACTATAATGGCGTGCATTTGATTTCTCTAACCAATGTGCTGGAATTTGGGGAAACTGGCCAAGGGAAACTCGGTCAAGCGCAACTAGATGTACTTGAAAAAGACCTTGCAGCGCAGAAAGGAGACACGCCAATAGTTATTTTTAGTCATATTCCTTTGTATAATCTTTATCCTCAATGGGGTTGGGCAACCGCCGACTCAGGTAAAGTACTGTCGTTGTTATCCCGCTTTTCTTCTGTTACCGTCCTCAGTGGTCACATTCATCAAGTAATTCAACATAGCGAGGGTAACATTCAATTTAGTACGGCTGCATCTGTTGCCTATCCATTACCTGCGCCAGGAAAAGCTGAAAAACCAGGGCCAGTCAAGTTACCAGAAAAGGATTTACTGGCTGTGTTGGGTTTTCGCACACTAGAATTTATACCTGGTAATGATGTCAAAATTGACCAGCATTCTCTAGCTTAGAGTATTGGGGTATTGGAATAATCCCCGTGCCCAATACCCCAGATAGATTATTCTGGCTGGCTACAATACTTATTCATCTGATTGACTAACGTGTCTGACTGCTTGCCAACAGTTGTAGCTGTTGTCAGTGCTGAGTCAATTTCGGTTCTAGCCTTTTGGATTTTTTCTCTACCCGATTCTGAAGCTTCTGCTGTCTTGGTTGCACCAAGCGCTCTACCCGCTTTGGCGATCGCTTGACTAAGATTCTGAAAAATATTGACAAAACCGCTTTGAAATTCCTTCAGCTTGGGATCTTTTAAATTCAGTTCCTTAATCGATTTAGTCACAAATTCTAAATCTTTAGACAGTTGTATGCTGGTGATGACTTGCCTTCCTTTATTGTTATCAATTAGAGAAGTTCCGGCATTTACAACTCGAATCAGTCGCTGGCACTGAGAAACTTTATTTTCGCTGCAACTGGTAACGAACAAAGCGATACTCAGGCTAACAGGAGCAATAACAGTATTTTTAAATAAAACAGACATTAACACCCCAACTGCAATAAAATCCAGGATATAGTATCTAAATATTACGGGCAATGGGCAGAGAGAAGAGCAGATTAGTTTTTAAACTCTACTTCTCTCCCATGCGCCGATCTCAAATTACCAATCTATGGGCAAACATAACTGGTCTAAAGTAGCACCATCTTGCAAAAGTGGCTGAATATTGCTTGCGTAACTCTACCTAACCAATGTAGGTCATGGAAGGCAATTAACATCACCTGCACTGGTAACTTTAACAATACTTGCGCTATATTGCCCAGCTAACAACAAGTTTTCCTTTAAAGGTGCTGGTACGGGTAAGCCTTTCAGGGCTATACCAAAGCTGTGGGGCGGTAAGGTTAACAAAAAACTATTCATAGTAACTAGACAAACCAGCGAACGAAGCAGTAAAAAACTGGCTAAGGTTCCTCCTAATAAGTGAATAAGTGACCACTAATACCTCCAGCTACCGGAAAATTGATCATCTGGGCGGTAAAAATGAAGGCAGTGGTTAATCCCAGTATGGGCGCACGGCGGATACCAAAAGCTTTTTGCGATCGCTCGAAGGCAATAAAAAGTGCTGCTACACTGGCTAAACCAGTAGCCCCTGCCACCGGAACAGAAACAAATCCATCAGGAATATGCATGATCTACCCTGTATTTTTTAGATGTTTATTTACTCAATACCAGCAATAAACAAAGGCATTAAATTAATAACAAACAAAATTTTCACCTTTTTTACAATGCCCTCTTGGGGGATTTTATGCTGTTACTTTTGAGAGATTTACAATCCAATGGCTGCTAAATAGTATACTTAATTTACGCGAATATTAATTTTTGTTAATTTTATTTTTATGTATGTTGATAAATTCTTGTAAAAGTGCAAATCTATTGACTTTAATAAGCTAATATGTATTTAATCAGCACATTCTGAATGCCAAAAAGCTTGCTAGTATTGTGCTTTTTATCTATGAGACTGCTACACAAACATTTTGGATTTTGAATTGCTTTACGGCTTTTATGGTTGATAGTATAATCCCCATTTAAAGTAGGTTTCATTGATTTTAACTACATTTTTTCTGGCAACACAGCATTGCTATGACCTAAAATTATTTAACTATATAGCTAAATATCAAGAGAATTTAGCTGAATTCAATAATAACTCAGGATTCAGAATTCGATTAGTTCTTAATCTGTACTCATTACTTTTTTGTTGACCACCAATTTTAAAATTTGGTAAACTAGTATTTTTTAACTTATACATAGTTATTAACCAACTAATATTTTTAGATTATTAGATTAGTATAACTAATATACTAATCTAATAAGTCTTTACATAGTCTCGACCAACTGTATATTTGCTGACTTCGCAGGCTTAATGGTACAGTATTGATTAATTTTTGGGATAAAAAATTGTGTAAGCGTTGATACGTAACACAAAATAGTGGTTAAACTTAAAATCCAGTTGAAGAAGGCAGAAGGTTTAATTTACAAGGGGTTTGAATCCTTTCCTAAATGGGATGAAACTTAGCTAGCGCGTCACTAATGTTAAATAATCACAACGAGGGATTTGAGATTTTGATTTTTGTTCTTGGATTTTAGAACGAACTTAAATCTCAAACGTCAAATCTACAAATCCATTTGTATAAGGCCCGGCAATGAGAATCATTTTCAAAGGTGCATTTTATTTTTACAAAAAAATTATCTCGTTGCTACCTACATCTACTGACCCTTGTGTACAGATTGTAGATAATAGTTCTGCCTCACAACACAAGCACTGGTATAATTATTGGCAAGCTCGTCTCCCCCCTTCCTGGCTTCACCCTTTGCTGATTTTGATGTGGTTGCTCATCGGCATTAGCTTACGCCTAACCAACTTGACAGCAAAGTCTCCTTGGACTGATGAGTTTTCCACCTTGGTGTTTAGCTTGGGTAACAATTTTTTATCAGTACCCCTAGATCAAGCGATCGCACCTGATATGTTATTACAACCACTCCAACCAAACCCAGCAGCTAGTATTGGTGATGTGGTTCATAACTTAGCTACACAAGATAGTCACCCTCCACTGTATTTTGTGCTGGCTCACCTGTGGATGAAATTGTTTCCTAGCGAAGGCGGATTAGTATCGCTATTTGCAGCGCGATCGCTACCTGCTATATTCGGTGCTGCCTCAATACCGTGTGTTTACATATTAGGTAAAGTAGCATTTCGTTCGCGATTAGTGGGACAATTGGCTGCTGCCATGATCGCAGTATCACCCTACGCCGTATTTTTAGCACAAGAAGCACGTCATTACACTTTGGCAATCTTATGGGTGATTGGTTCGCTCACCTGCTTAGTAATTGCCACACGTCATATTCAAAACCGCACACCTTTACCTATATGGGTAGCACTTTCCTGGGTAGCAATTAATGCTTTAGGTATTGCTACTCATTATTTTTTCACCTTTACCCTCTACACAGAAGCCGTAGTTTTGATTTCTCTTGCTTGGCTTCAATTGCAAACTAGTAGCAAATTTTCTCTCCTCTTCTCTCCTCCCTGGCGGCGCATTTATGCCGTTGCGGTAGGTACTTTGGCGGCGGGTTTAATTTGGATACCAAGCTTGTTAGAGAATAAAGATCGTGGAATTTTAACCGAGTGGATTCGAGGTTCGCGCGTTGGACTAGATTGGTTAAGCCCAATTTTTCAAGCTTTAGGAACATTGATTGCAATGATTTCCCTGTTACCAGTTGAATCTTCTCAAGCTTTGGTGGTGATTCCTTCTGGAATAGTGATGCTGACTTTCTTTATTTGGGCAGTACCAATTTTGCTGCGTGGGATCAAAATTCAACTACAGCATCCAGAAAACCGGATTATGATTCAGGTGTTTATTGGAATTGCGATCAGTGCGATCGCTTTATTTTTGATCTTTACGTACTTTTTGGGTATTGACCTAACTAGAGGTGCTAGATATAACTTTGTTTACTATCCTGCGATCGTTGTCTCACTAGGTGCAAGTCTTGCAGTTTGTTGGCATCCTCCCCAAGAATTGATGGAAAGAGAACAAGGGAAAAATGGCATAGGAAGCATAGGTAAATGGGGAATAAACGGTAAAAAAGCCGTGATGTTAATTTGGCTAATGGGATTTTTTAGTGCAGTCACAGTAATCTGCAATCTCGGCTATCAAAAATATTATCGCCCTGACCTGTTTGTGCAACTCATCCAACAAGTATCCCCAGTACCAGTACTGATTGCCACTACTCACAAAAGTTATATACACACTGGGGAAATGATGGGGGTAGCTAGGGAGTTGAAACTTGCCAATTCGCCCCAAAATTCTTTGTTTCTCCTTGCCCATCAATATCAAGATCCGAATACTTCCACCATTGCTCTAGAAAATACCTTAAAGACGCTACCACGACCTTTTGATTTGTGGTCGGTAAACTTTCATGCCCCAGTAGCAGAAGCCGTCAAAACATGCGTCGCTGACACTACATCTTTGCCAAGCGTAGACGGCTACGAATACGAACTTTATCATTGTTAGCAGAGTTAATAAACTGGAGAGTGTTGAGCCTGAACAATTCAAATTGAAAGTCTCTCTCCTAGAAGGCTGCTGTGTACACACAAGTCGGAAAAACTTCATCCACCAAAGATTTGCGGTGCGTTACGCTGGCATGACAAAGCTAAATTGTTGCAATTATGGCGATGCCTACGCATTTGTTGTTTCGGCGAACTCATCTTAAAATTTTCTCAATATCTTGTGGGGTGGGCATCTTGCCCGCCCTGATTATGCAACTTGAATACCGATTAGCTTACAGGCAGAAAGTAGTATTGAGAAAGCACGTTAAGAAAGTACGCGACACTATTCCCCTTTTATCAGTTTTGAAAAACAATAATCTTGTTGCTAACAGGACAAAACTGTTATGAAAATTCTTTTAGTTGAAGATGAATATCGGATTGCAAAAGCACTTGCAGAAGTACTAATTGACCAAAATTATCTTGTTGATATTGCTAGCGATGGTCAAGCAGGATGGGAGTTTGCTAAAGCCTTTCCTTATGAGTTAATAGTGTTAGATTTGATGTTACCAAAGTTGGATGGTATAACTTTGTGTAGACAACTACGACAAGAAGGCTATTCTACACCTATTTTGTTACTAACTGCAAAAGACAGTAGCACAGACAAAGTAATCGGGTTAGACGCGGGAGCGGATGATTTTGTTGTCAAACCCTTTGATTTACAAGAACTAATGGCTCGGATTCGTGCTTTATTAAGGCGGGGAATTACTATTTTACCCCCTGTGTTTGAGTGGGAAAAATTGCGTTTAGATCCAAGTAGTTATGAAGTGACATACAATGAACAACTAGTACATCTGACTCCCAAAGAATATAGAATTTTAGAATTGTTTTTACGTCACAGTCATCAAGTGTTTAATCGCAACGAGATTCTGAAACATCTTTGGTCTTTTGAAGAGCCACCAGGAGAAGAAACAATCAAGGTTCATATTCGGAGTTTAAGACAAAAATTGAAATTTGCTGGAGCTAATGTTGATTTTATTGAGACAATATATGGTTTAGGTTATCGACTCAAACAAACTTTTTAAATTGATGCTTCAGGCTTTAGGCAGGCGGCTTTTATTTTCATATCTAGGTGTAATGGTAACAATTTGGGGGACTGCTACCACAATTGTTTATCATTTTTTATCTTATAATCTTTATCAAAAATTAGATAGTGAAATTATCACTTTAGCAAATGCAGCTGCTCATAACTTAATAGCAGCGCCAGTTGACAAAAAAGCAATTAATACTAAAATTCCTAGAATTTTAGATAATGATGATGATGGAGATTTAGATATTCCTTGGCAAGATTTACATGAAAATCATCAAGGAGTAGAATGGTTTGATACTAATGCTCGGCTATTGGCTAAGGCGGGAACCACTATTTCTCGAATGTCTTTTACTGCTAACTTTGACATCAGCCAACATCATAAAATTCGCAGTATTACTATTCCTGTTTATCTGCATAGTTTAACTGGAAGAAAAAAAAAGCTTCAAGGCTATGTGCGGGTAAGTGAATCTACAGAAGAATTAGAAGAAGAACTAGACAGAGTTTTATGGGGATTTGAGTTAGGAGGATTGATTGTAATAATTCTTAGCGGCTTAGGTGGTTGGTGGCTAACAAGACAATCTTTACAGCCAATTGAGCAAAGTATCCAGCAATTAAAACAGTTTACTGCCGATGCTTCCCACGAGTTGCGTAGTCCTTTAACAATTATTAAAACTTCGGTTGAAGTGATTATGAATTATCCAGACAGAATTCATCCAGCTAATTTAAATAAATTGGAAGCAATATCATCTGCAAGTAATCAAATGACTCGATTAGTAGAAGATTTACTTTTATTAGCTCGAACTGATGCAGTTACGAGTCCTAAAATGATTGCATGGATCAGTATTCCTTTAGATGAATTATTAGAGGATTTGGTAGAGTTTTTGGAACCGCAAGCAGTATCTAAGGAAATTACTCTCAAGTCAGAAATATCAACCGAAGTTTTTATCAAAGGTGAAGCTATTCAACTAAAGCGATTATTTTCTAATCTGTTGCAAAATGCCTTGCACTATACACCTAAAGGAGGGACTGTCATAGTTTCTCTGGTGAAACTTGAGCGGTTTGTAGCCATAGATGTTCAAGATACTGGTATTGGTATTGCTCCAGAACACATTCCGTTAATTTTTAATCGCTTTTGGAGGGCAGATCAAGCTCGAAATCAGCGAGAGGGAGGCTTAGGTTTAGGATTAGCTATTGCATTAGCGATCGCTAGAACTCATGGAGGAGATATTACCATCACCAGTGAAATCGGTGTTGGTAGCTGCTTTCAGGTACGTTTGCCATTAGCTTCTTAGTTTAATTATTAGGATTTTGCCGAGTTTTTTTACCAAATAAACCAGACATATTTAATCCTGTCACCAACAATCCCAAAAGTCCTAATCCATTCAAAATTGGGTAAATTCCTTGCAGATGAAAAATTTCGCCTGTATGGATACTCAAGAGGAAGCTAGCTGGAACTCCTATACCAATAGACCACTCGCGGACAAAGGTTGTTAATATCCCAGTCAGCACGGTTAACATCAGTGGCACAGATAGGATGATGCCAAGGATACGATGATACTTACGAAATGAACGTTTCATGGTATTTTTCCGGTAGTAGAAACTTTTTCCCAATACAATGTAGGCTCAATATCACCTGAAATGCAAATGAGATGAGAAAAATCGAGTCTTGATAGACTCTGTTCTTAAGGTAAAGCATGACAAGTAAAAAACTCGGAAAGAGAAAATATTGGTTCTTTCCGAGTTTTTTACCTTGATAGCTTTAATATTTAAATGACAAAAATATTGGTTCTTTCCGAGTTTTTTACCTTGATAGCTTTAATATTTTTGTTCATAGTCAGCGTAAAATATGAACGCTAGTACAAGTCGGCGGAAATAAACCTACTATTTCAAGCCAAAAAGCCCAAAATGAAAGACTTTTGATTTCCGCTTTGCGGTACTAGTCTACACACACGAGTTTTGATGAGGAGTTTAGAATGAATCGTTTTAATCCAGTACTGATAGTTGCTGCAATCAGCATGATGACTTTGGTTGGATGCAATAAGGGTGACGAACCTACTGCACAGACACCACCTGCCGGGAGTTCTATCTCAGATACAACAGCCACTCCCTCTGCGACAACCACCCCTGATGCAGCAGCCATTCCCTCTGCGACAACCTCCCCTAGTGCAGCAGCTATTCCTGCTAAAACAACTGAATTTCAAGGTCTACAAGGTGTTGTTACCAATACTAAGACCGCAGTTGAGGCGGGAAATTTTACCAAAGCTAAAGGGGAATTTGATAAATTTGAAGATTTCTGGTCAAAGGTTGAGGATGGAGTTAAAGCTAAATCTCCCACTACCTACAAAGAAATTGAAGATAAATCCGATGAGGTTAAGGCAGGACTGAAAACCTCTGCACCAAATAAATCGAAATTGTTAACAGCTTTAGGTGTTCTTAACAAGGATGTCACTAGTGTTGCCAAGCCTTAAGAGCTAAATACATAGACTGAGTATTTGTTGGCTAGTTTGCTAGTAGTACGTCAAGTTGAAATTGATGGATAAGCAAGTTTGTAGTAAGCACTTTAGTCCTTATTTTCTAAGCAATAAAGTGCTTACTACAAACCTTCAAAATTAACTTAGACATTGTACTAGTCCTGATTAATTTTTTGTGTGAGAAATAAAAATGTTAAAAGTAAAAGTTCTCTGGAGTTTTCTTCAGCAGGCTCCATTCGTTGTGCTTGTTGCTTCATTTGTTGGTTATGGTGGGCTGGCAATAGCATCTCCTGCAAATAATACTACATCAAAACTTGAAAATAACCAAATAGAGCAATCTCTAGAGTCTCCGGCAACTGCTGATGTTGTCGCGCAAGTTACTTCTGTATCTCAATTATCAGATGTGCAGCCAACTGATTGGGCATTTCAAGCGCTGCAATCATTAGTAGAACGTTACGGCTGTATTGCTGGATATCCTAATAGTACATATCGCGGTAATCGAGCGATGACGCGATATGAATTTGCGGCGGGTTTGAATGCCTGTCTACAACGCGTTAATGAACTGATTGCTACCTCAACTAATGATTTGGTTAAGAAACAAGATTTAGCCACATTACAAAAATTGCAAGAGGAATTTACCGCCGAACTAGCAACCCTGCGCGGTCGAGTTGATGCGGTGGAAACACGCAGTGCCGAACTGGAACAGCATCAGTTTTCTACCACTACCAAACTCAATGGTGAAGCGATTTTTGCAGTAGCAGGGGTTGTGTCAGGAGATAATGCTAGAGGAGGAAAAATCAATCGTAATCCTATTTTAGGCGATCGCGTCCGCCTCAACTTTGATACCAGCTTTACAGGCAAAGATTTACTCAGAACCCGGCTGCAAGCCACAAATCTGAATGCCTACTCTGCAAATTCTACATTTACGCCAGAAGGCGACTTCCGGTTTGCTGGTGGTACTTTTGATAATGGTAACAACAATGCTGTTGGGGTAGATGCGCTGTTGTATCAGTTTCCTCTCACTCAGAAAACAAATGTCGTCGTTGAAGCAAATGCAGGTGCAATCGATGATTTTACTAATACTGTTAACCCTTACTTAGATGGAGATGGTGGTAGCGGCGCTTTTACTCAGTTTGGCACTCGCAACCCTATTTACTATCTAGTTAATGGTACTGGTTTAGGAATTCAGCATCAGTTTAGCAAGAATCTAGAACTAAGTTTGGGGTATTTAGCTAACGATCCTGCTAATCCTCAAAATCAAAGTGGTTTATTCAACGGCGCTTATGGAGCTATAGCCCAGTTAACGGTCAAACCGACTGATAAATTCACCCTTGGTTTAACTTACGTTAATTCTTACAACAATGATTTCACTGCCAATGGTAGTACAGGCAGCAACCGTGCTAACCTGCGTTCGGCTTTACTGAATAATCCCAATTTACCAGATGATTTAGCTGCATTTTCTGGTGCCGATTTGCCAGTATCCAGTAATGCTTATGGTGCAGAAGCATCATTACAACTAAGTGATAAATTTATTTTGGGTGGCTGGGCTGGTTACACTAACACTCGGATCTTAGCAAGCAATGGAAGTGGAATTAATCGGGGAAGTCTTGATATCTGGAACTGGGCGGTTACTTTAGGATTCCCCGACCTTGGTAAAAAAGGGAATCTAGCTGGTATTGTGGTTGGTATGGAACCTTATGTGACAAGTTCCAGTGTTGCCCAAATTGGCAAAGACAAGAACAATTCCTATCATCTAGAAGCGTTCTACCAGTATAAGGTGAGCGACAATATTACCATTACTCCCGGAGTTATTTGGTTGACTTCGCCGGATAACAACAGCAATAACAATGATGCTGTCATTGGTGCATTGAGAACTACTTTTACTTTCTAAAGGTCATAAGGGATTTACAGTTAAAAAACATCCCCTTGTAGGGGCGGACAGATGTGCCGCCCCTACTCTGTATCATAAGTATGTTTCGGTCAGATGCCCAATACCCCATACTTCGGCTACGCTCAGTACAAGTGACCAATCCCTAATGCCCCAATCCAGATGCATCTTATGGAAGTTCCTCAAAAATCGATATCCATAGGAGACTAGAGAAAGAAGAACAAAATATATGTGATACGTTTTCAAGCACTGAAGGCTGTAACTACTTTAAGGAGGATTTATGCGTGCAGTACTGATGGCAGGGGGTTCGGGAACGCGGCTTCGCCCGTTAACTTGCGATCTGCCCAAACCGATGGTGCCAATCCTAAATCGACCAATTGCCGAACATATTATCAATCTTCTGAAGAGACATCAAATTACAGAAGTTATTGCGACATTGCATTATTTACCTGATGTCTTGCGAGACTATTTTCAAGATGGCAGCGATTTTGGTGTTCAGATGACTTATGCTGTCGAAGAAGATCAGCCTTTGGGTACAGCAGGGTGTGTGAAAAACATTGCTGAACTTCTAGATGAAACTTTTTTAGTCATTAGCGGTGATAGCATAACAGATTTTGACCTCACGGCTGCGATCGCATTTCACAAACAAAATAAGTCAAAAGCTACTTTGATTTTGACCAGAGTTCCCAATCCAATTGAATTTGGAGTGGTGATTACCGATCAGGAAGGACGAATTAGCCGATTTTTAGAAAAACCCTCTAGTAGTGAAATTTTTTCCGATACCGTCAACACTGGTACTTACATTCTCGAACCAGAAATTTTAGAATATCTACCAGCAAACGTTGAATGTGACTTTTCCAAAGACTTATTCCCCTTATTACTAGTAAAAGATGAGCCAATGTATGGTTACATCGCTCAAGGTTACTGGTGCGATGTTGGTCACTTAGATGCCTATCGGGAAGCTCAGTATGACGCATTAGATCGGAAGGTAAATCTCGATTGCGCCTACAAAGAAGTTTCTCATGAGTTATGGATAGGTCAAAATACTTACATCGACCAGACGGCTGTGATTGAAACCCCGGCAGTGATTGGTGATAATTGCCGCATCGGTGCAAGAGTGCAGATTGAAGCCGGAACCGTAATTGGCGATAACGTTACTATTGGCGCTGATGCCAATCTCAAACGTCCGATAGTGTGGAATGGGGCTTTTATTGGCGATGAAGCACATCTTTCTGCCTGTGTGATTTCCCGTGGCGCTCGTGTAGACCGCCGCGCCCATGTATTAGAAGCTGCTGTTGTGGGCTCGCTTTCCACGGTGGGAGAAGAAGCCCAAATTAGCCCTGGTGTGCGTGTTTGGCCGAGTAAAAAGATTGAGTCAGGCGCAGTTTTAAACATTAACTTGATTTGGGGAAACACCGCCCAACGAAATTTATTTGGACAACGTGGTGTGCAAGGATTAGCGAATATCGACATCACCCCAGAATTCGCCGTGAAATTGGGATCTGCTTACGGTTCTACCTTAAAACCTGGTTCTAAGGTAACTGTTTCCCGTGACCAGCGTAATATCTCTCGGATGGTGACGCGATCGCTGATTGCTGGTTTAATGTCAGTAGGTGTTGATATTCAAAACCTCGATGCCACAGCTATCCCCATTGCCCGCACGGTTATACCCACAATGTCCGTAACTGGTGGTATCCATGTGCGGGTACACCCCGATCGCCCTGACTACATTCTGATTGAATTCATGGATGCAAAGGGTATTAATATCTCCAAAGCCTTGGAAAAGAAAATTGAAGGGGCTTACTTTAAGGAGGATATGCGGCGGGCGCTAATTCATGAAATTGGTGATGTATCTTACCCCAGCCAAGTCATGGAGCGCTACTGCACTGCTTTTGAGAAACTTTTGCATGTTCATACGCTCCGCAACAGTCGCGCAAAAGTGGTGATTGACTATGTTTATGCGGTATCCGGGGCAGTTTTACCCCAAATGTTGGATAAATTTGGTGCTGATGCAGTGGTACTGAATGCCAGTGTCAATAAAAGTGCGATGTCAATCACCGATCGCGAAGGACTGCTAACTCAGTTAGGTCATGTTGTGGAGGCATTAAAAGCTAACTTTGGCGTGCAAGTATCCGCTAATGGAGAACAGCTGATTTTAGTTGATGAATCCGGCTACCCAATTCGTGGGGAAACTTTAACAGCACTGATGGTAGACATGATTCTGACAGCTAACCCCAGAGGAACGGTAGTAGTGCCGGTTCATGCTTCTAGTGCTATTGAACAAGTCGCCCGTCGTCATGATGGCAGGGTAATTCGCACCAAAGCCAACCCTACAGCTTTAATGGAAGCTTGTCAAAAAAATCCGAATGTGGTTTTGGGAGGTAGTGGAGAGACTGGTTTTATTTTCCCGCAACTGCATCCGGGATTTGATTCTATGTTCTGTATTGCAAAGATCATTGAGATGTTGACTATACAGGAGCGATCGCTTGCTGCTGCGCGATCGGAATTGCCTCGTGTAATTCACAAAACTTATACAGTCCGTTGTCCGTGGACAGCTAAGGGTGCTTTGATGCGTTACTTGGTGGAAACTCACCCAGCCCAAAACTTAGAACTCATTGATGGAGTGAAAATTTGTCAACCTTATGATGACAGTTGGTTGTTAGTTTTACCAGATGCTAGTGAACCACTGGTGCATCTGTATGCAAATAGCAACGATCGCGAATGGGTAGATGAGACTGTCAGAAATTACCGTACCCGTGTTCAGAGTTTTGTGGAAAGACAACAAGAATATCAACCAGCAGAAGTGTAATTCGTAATTCGTAATTCGTAATTGAATTCTTTAATTACGAATTACGTTAGCGAATCCGCAAGCGTTGTTACAATAAATAACTTCAAAATTATCATTGGACATTCTGACATTCGGGTAAATTTCTACCAGCATATTTGCAATCAAAATAAATTAAAGCTTCCCTAGTAGAGGTGAATGCTCTAGTTTTAGTGTATGAGGCACTGTTTTGGCTTGCCTCAGATGACCAAACTTTCAAATAGTAATGACTATTATCATCGCTAGACCATAATTCATAACGGTAATCACCTGCTGATCCCTGACTAGTTAAATAGTCAGCTAGTGCTTTATTTGATGCAGACAACAAGCTCAATACCGTTAAAACAGGAATTACAGCTACTTTTAGTATTTGGATTAATTTCATAAATGCACACACAATTTACTCTCTCTAGCTTCTTTTGCCGATATAGCTTTTGAAACCAGTAATTATCCGAGATATTGTGTGAGGATATCGTAACGTATTTACAAGAAGTTGGTTTGTAGCCCACTCCTGATAGAGTTGCAATAAATTGGCGGCGGTTTATTCGCTGAAATCCTTTACAAAACTTTACTTAAATTAAATGATAAAAACTGTCAATAAATCTGGTAGGATATCTCCAAGCTTATTGAGATAGATATTCATTAAGCTAACAATAAATTTCAGGTATTTCAAAACTTTCTCAGGAGATAACGCCATGACAAGGATGGCTGTTCAAACACCGGAGTCGGTTCCCTGGTGGGCGGGGAACGCCCGGTTAACCAACCTCTCAGGGAGACTTTTGGGCGCTCATGTTGCTCATGCAGGGTTAATTGTTTTTTGGGCTGGTGCAACGACCCTTTTTGAACTTGCCCACTTTAACCGAGCGCAACCAATGTACGAACAGGGGTTGATTCTATTGCCTCATCTCGCAACCCTCGGCTGGGGTGTAGCAAGTGGTGGACAGATAGTAGATACTTATCCTTACTTCGTCATTGGAGTATTGCACCTGATTAGCTCCGCCTTCTTGGGATTTGGTGGTATCTTTCATGCCCTACGTGGCCCCGCCATCTTAGAAGAGAGATTTTCCTTCTTTGGCTATCGTTGGGAAGATGCTAATAAAATGACCACTATTCTGGGTATTCACCTAGTATTGCTGGGTCTGGGAGCAGGCTTACTAGTTGCCAAAGCTATGTTCTTTGGTGGCTTGTACGATTCTACGGTGGGTGAGGTGCGCGTAATTTCTAGTCCCACTTGGAATTCCGCTATAATTTTTGGCTACTTATTTGGTGGCGGTGGCAAACACTGGATTGCTGGAGTGAATAACCTGGAAGACTTGGTTGGTGGTCATATTTGGGTCAGCATTCTCTGCATTGCCGGCGGTATCTGGCACATTACGACTCAACCTTTTGGCTGGGCAAAGCAGCTTTTTATCTGGTCAGGAGAAGCATACCTTTCTTACAGCTTGGGAGCTTTAGCTCTCATGGGTTTTATTGCAGCCTATTTTGTCTCTGTCAACACACTAGCTTACCCACCGGAATTTTATGGGCCAGCCCTGAATATTGGGTTTGACCGTTTTCCCTACTTCCAGAGTGGAAATTTACTATCCTCTCGCGTTTGGCTGGCGAATGCTCACTTCTGGCTAGGTTTTTTCTTTCTTCAAGGGCATCTCTGGCACGCTTTACGCGCTGCTGGATTTGACTTTCGCACTTGGAGAGTCATCCATTCAACTCGTGGGGAGGCAATCTAAGAATGACAACTGCAACAATAACAACGCAGGAATCGGGTTGGTGGGCTGGTAATGCTCGGTTCATTAACCTATCGGGTAAGCTTTTGGGCGCTCATGTTGCTCATGCTGGGTTGATTGTACTTTGGGCAGGAGCAATGACTCTGTTTGAAATCACCAAATATGACCCCTCCCGACCGATGTATGAACAGGGGTTAATTTTGCTGCCCCATCTAGCAACGTTAGGATTTGGTGTTGGCGATCGCGGCCAAATTGTTGATACTTATCCTTATGTTGTCATTGGTGTTTTACATCTGATTAGTTCTGCCGTACTAGGTGCTGGTGGTATTTACCATGCGGTTCTAGGCCCAGCAGTGTTGGATGATAATCCGTCTTTCCCTGGCTTGTTTGGCTACGATTGGGAAGATGAAGAGAAGATGACCACCATCATCGGCATTCATTTGCTGTTGTTGGGGTTCGGGGCATGGTTATTGGTAGCAAAGGCGCTGTTTTGGGGTGGTCTTTACGATCCAGCAGTGGCATCTGTACGAGTAATTACAGAACCGACTCTTAACCCTAGTCGCATCTTTGGCTATCTCTTCGGTGCTTTTGGCAAACAGGGGATGGCAGCAGTTAATAACCTAGAAGATGTCATCGGTGGACATATTTGGGTAGGAATACTCTGCATTGCGGGAGGTTTTTGGCACATTCTCACTAAGCCTTTTGCTTGGGCAAAAAAGCTACTGTTTTGGTCTGGTGAAGCTTACCTATCCTATAGTCTGGGCGCTCTGGCTTACATGGGTTTGTTGGCAGCATATTTTGTAACGGTAAATGATACCGTTTATCCCACAGTTTTTTATGGCCCGTTGGGATTGAGTACTACTGCATCGGGAGTGATTACGGTTCGTACTTGGCTAGCAACTAGTCACTTTGCTTTGGCAGTTGTATTTCTAGCTGGTCATATTTGGCACGCTTTGAGAGTTCGTGTCATAGCGGCTGGACTTGATTTTCAACAGGGAGTTGTCAACGCTTCGGGAATGCCGGAAATCGGGAATTTCGATACCCCAGTCAATGCTTCAGATATCACGTTGAAGTTGTTGGCAAATCTTCCTATTTACCGTCAAGGTTTGTCTCCTTTTTCACGGGGGCTGGAAATTGGTATGGCGCACGGCTACTTCTTGATTGGCCCATTTGTCAAGTTAGGCCCGTTGCGGGATACGGAGTTGGCGAATCAAGCAGGTTTACTGGCCACAATCGGTCTACTGTTGATTTTATCAATTTGTCTGTGGCTGTACGGCAGCGTATCGTTTCAAGGGCGCAAACCTGCTCAAGGGGAGCTACCGGAAAACATGAAAACAGCTAAGTCTTGGAGTGAGTTCAATGCTGGGTGGACAGTAGGTAGCTGTGGAGGAGCTTTATTTGCCTTCCTGCTGTTAACCAATAGCAGCTTGTTTTTCTGAGTTGCCCAAACTAGGCAAATAGGTATCGTTGCGTAAATTATGGCGATCGCCTCTGACGGGTGCTTTGCACCATCGCGCAGCATCTCTAAGGAAAATTGCAAATCTATCAGGTGACAATATGTCGAAAAAAATTGGTCTGTTTTACGGTACTCAAACTGGCAACACTGAATCTGATGCTGAAAAAATTCGGGATGAGTTTGGTGGCGATGTTGTGACATTACATCCCATTTACGAGGCGGATACTACCACTTTCGATGAGTATGAATTGCTGATTATTGGTTCTCCAACTTGGGATATTGGTCAACTTCAGAGCGATTGGGAAAGCTTTTTTCCCGATCTAGATCAAATAGATTTTAAAGGTAAGCTGGTTGCCTATTTTGGTGATGGAGACCAATATGGCTATAGCGAGAACTTTCAGGATGCAATGGGGATTCTGGAAGAAAAGATTTCCCAGCGCGGCGGTAAAACTGTTGGCTACTGGCCAACTGAGGGATATGACTTTGAGCAATCTAGAGCTTTAAAAAATGGCAAGTTTGTCGGATTGGCACTTGATGAAGGTAGTCAATCTGATCTCACAGATGAGCGAATTAAAACTTGGGTTGCTCAGTTGAAAAAAGAATTTGGTTTGTAGAAAGTTAAGGCAATAGAATGATGCCTCCGGCACGCCAAGGGCGAACGCGTCTACACGAACAAAGCCCAGCAACCTGGGCTAAGAGAAAATCAAGGTTTTTTAACCCGTGTAGACGCGGTTTCTAACCGCACTTTTAGCTGAAATTGATAATTTAGAATTTATAGGTTATTTATGTCTGATTCATTTGATGTTCTGTGGTTAAATGCTAGTCCTGTTTTGAAGCGTTTTGATGAACCATTACTTGATTACTTATGTGGGTATATGAAAATTGCCCAGTGGGAATACCAGCAAACCAAAGATGAAGCTAGTTCTATAGATCAAGCTGTGGAGTTGCTATATGAGTTTTTAGAATGCCGCGATCGCCCCGTGCATTTAGCGGGACATGGGATGAGTGGTGCGATCGCCTTAACCTTTGCTCGGCGATTTCCTCAAAAAGTGCGATCACTCACCTTGCTGGCTGTAGCTGCTCAACCTGCAAACAATTGGCAAGCTCACTATTACTTTCAACGACAACTTTTTAATATCAGCCGTGAGCTAGTTTTAGCAAGCACCGTTCGCAGTCTTTTTGGAAATCAACCACCTCATACCACTAAGAAGTTAGTCGCTGCCTTAGATAAAGATTTAGAACAATCTCCCTCATCACACTCTTTATTTAAGTTGGTTTATTTACCCAAGGGTGGAGTTTCTATGCCAATGATGGTCTGTGGTAGCAAGAGCGATCCGGTAGTCAATTCAACTGCATTGCATGACTGGTTTAATTGGCTTAAGCCAGAAGATAAACTCTGGGAATGCCCACAAGGGTATCATTTTTTTCACTACTTCTATCCTCAACAGGTTGGCGAAGAGATTTTGAGTTTTTGGCAACGCCACCATCCATATCAACTGGAAGCATCTGCACTGTCCTTAAGTACTTCTACAAGTTATTCATAAAGGTAGAAGAACCAACGCTTAAAAACTAATATTTGCTTGCGTTCGAGCGGTGATAGTTACTATTGTCGCTCCGCTTGCGTTGTCTATTTTTCATCAAATTTTGATGATTACATTTTGTAAAGAGATAACCTAGATAGGAATTATTTTCAATAGACTAAATTTGTAATCTCAATAATTGGTAGTTAGCTGTCAATAAGCAGAGGATGTGGTAAAAAGTCATATCTGACGAATAACGTTAACACCTGCGGTGAATTGGAAGAATCTCTCTTCGTTCAGATAAAAGCTTCGGGTCTACTTTTATAGCCCTCACGCGACATTTCACTGCTGAGACAAGAACCAGTTAATTGAATATTATTAGCAACAATTGCTAATTGTGCTTAACAATGCAGACATACGGCAATCCCAACCTCAAATTTGATTGGTGGACTGGTAACGCCCGCTTCGCCAATCTCTCTGGCTTATTTATCGGCGCTCATGTGGCACAAGCAGCGCTGACGACGCTCTGGGCTGGCGCGTTTACATGGTTTGAAATCTCTCGCTACAATCCCGAAGTGCCTATGGGCGAACAGGGGCTAATTTTGCTTCCCCACTTAGCCACCTTGGGTTTTGGTGTGGGCGCAGGTGGTCAGGTAGTCGATACTTATCCCTATTTTGTAATCGGCGCTTTACACTTAATTTCTTCTGCTGTGCTTGGTGCAGGGGCACTTTTCCACACCTTCAAAGCTCCAAAAAACTTAAAAGATGCCACTGGTCGCGCTCGGAAATTTCATTTTACATGGGACGATCCGAAAAAACTGGGGTTTATCTTAGGACATCACCTAATTTTCTTGGGATTAGGTGCTTTACTCCTTGTAGGAAAAGCCATGTACTGGGGAGGACTATACGACTCGACAATTCACGATGTTCGAGTTGTCACCGACCCCACTCTCAATCCCTTAGTTATTTATGGCTATCAAACTCACTTTGCCACTGTTAATAACTTAGAAGATTTAGTCGGTGGTCATATTTATGTAGGCTTGTTGCTCATTGGCGGCGGTATTTGGCATATCCTCATAGAGCCTTTACCTTGGGCGAAAAAGCTTTTAATCTTTTCTGGTGAAGCCATCCTTTCCTACTCTTTGGGCGGTATTGCCTTAGCTGGATTTGTTGCAGCTTACTTTTGTGCAGTAAATACTTTAGCTTATCCCGTGGAATTTTATGGCCCTACCTTGGAAGTAAAACTCGGAGTTAGCCCTTATTTTGCCGACAGCATTAAATTAGCTAACAGTGGTTATACTTCCAGAGCATGGTTAGCAAATGCCCATTTCTTCTTAGCTTTCTTCTTCTTGCAAGGTCATCTGTGGCACGCTCTGCGAGCAATTGGCGTTGACTTTAGCCGAATTGAAAAGGCATTAAATGCCATTGGTAGCGAATCATAACAAGTGCTGAGTTAGGAGTGAGGAGTTTTAAATTTATAACTCTTCACTCCCTACTCAGCACAGGCTAGTCAGCACTTTTAAAGGTATTTAACTATGACAATTACAACTGATAGAACCTTAGCAGCAGATACAAATTCATCTTGGTTAGTGGGTAATGCCCGTTTAACTGATTTATCTGGTCAATTATTAGGCGCTCACATTGCTCACGCAGGCTTAATTATGTTTTGGGTAGGAGCAATAACAATATCTGAAGTTACACGCTTTGTTCCTAGCGTACCAATGTATGAACAGGGATTGACTTTGTTACCCCACTTAGCAACTTTGGGCTGGGGTGTAGGTGCTGGAGGTGAGGTAGTCGATACCTATCCCTATTTTGTAATTGGCATTTTGCACTTAGTTGCATCTGCTGTGTTGGGTGCAGGTGGACTTTTTCATGTTTTTCGCGCTCCAGCGATTTTATATAACGCTGGTGGACAGGCGGCGAAATTTCACTATGAATGGAATGACCCCAAACAATTGGGTTTAATTTTAGGTCATCACCTAATTATTCTAGGTTTGGGAGCATTTTTGTTAGTGTTAAAGGCAATGATTTTTGGTGGAATTTATGATACTAACTTGGGAAATATACGCCTAATTAGCAATCCTAATTTAAACCCAGAAATAATTTTTGGCTACTTAGTTGGTCTGAAAGATGGTAGCTGGAATCCTTTAGGGATCGCAAGTGTTGATAACTTAGAAGATGTCATTGGTGGACATATTTGGATTGGCTTCATTTTAATTGCTGGTGGTGCATGGCATATTCTTGTACAACCTTTTAGCTGGGTAAGACGAATTTTACCAATTGAAAATGGTGAAGAAATTCTTTCTTACAGCTTGCTGGGTTTAGCTTTGATGGCTTGGATTTCTGCCGCGTTTGTGGGATATAACACAACAGTTTTTCCAAGAGAATTTTACGGTTCCGAACGTCTGGGATTAGCAGATATTCAGTTTTTCCTTGGTGTAGTTGCCTTCTTAGGTTATATTTGGCACTCTTGGCGATCGTCGCATCAAGCTAATAGTTAATTAAGTTTCGCTCAACCAAGCTAAATAAAGTCCGATGCCTGCGGTTAACAGCAGTGGACTGCCGGCATTTTTTTTGAATTTTTATGAGGATCGCTAATGTTAACTATGATTTTGTGCGCCTTTTGTGGTTGGACAATAATGCTTCTATTTTTTGGTAGTGTCTGGTTAACCTTAAAAAAAGGGATAATTCATTTAAAAACGCTGCATGAGATTCCTTGCTCTGGTTGCGAATATTTCACCAATGATTACCGCCTAAAATGTACTGTACATCCCAAAAAAGCTTGTTCTGAGGAAGCGATCGCCTGTATTGATTTTGAGCCGAAAACTTCTGCCTGTAATGCTTGCCAGAAGGGACGACGAAAACTTTGTTAAGTTTATTTAAGATACAAAAGTGCGATCGCTCACCCTTCTGGCTGTAGCAGATCAATTGGCAACAATTGGCACGCTCACTATTACTTTCAACGGCAACTTTTTAGCATTAGCCGTGAGAAGTCCGCACAGGCAGATTTTCATGAAATCTACCTGTGGGGTTTTGTTTGTATAGCCGCAATTTCCTTTAGCCTTTTTGGGTTAGGGTTAGCTTATATCCCGATTTTTGGAATTAGCAACTTGGGTTTGGTAGTGCCGCCATTTTTCCTGTTGATGCGCTCTTTTCTCCTCGGTGAGGCTATCAAAACAATAGGCACAGGAGATACCCTGCTCATATTTTGGAGATATTTTATCTTCTTCAGAAATTGGATACCCACAACAGAAGCACAACTCATAACTTCCTTCCTGTAACCCATGACTGACAGCTACTCGTTCGTCAAAGACAAAACATTCACCTTGCCATAAACTTTCTTGTGCCGGAACTTCTTCCAGATACTTGAGAATGCCGCCTTTGAGATGATAAACTTCTGCAAAACCTTGGGCAAGCATGAAAGATGAAGCCTTTTCACAGCGAATGCCACCTGTACAAAACAGGGCAACCTTTTTGTGTTTAGTTGGGTCGAGGTTGTGTACCACATAATCGGGAAATTCTCGGAATGATCCCGTTTGGGGATTTTCTGCTCCTTGAAAAGTACCAATATTCACCTCATAATCATTGCGGGTGTCAATCACAGTTACTTCTGGATCGCAAATCAAATCATTCCATGCTTGGGGACTTACATAAGTGCCAACTTTCTCAGTTGGATCAATTTCAGGCAACCCCAAAGTGACAATTTCTGACTTCAAGCGCACCTTCATCCGCTCAAAAGGTGGAGTTTCAGTATGGGACTCTTTGTATTCGAGGTCTGCTAAACGGGGGTCACTACGCAGAAACCAGAGAACAGAGTCAATCGCCTGACGCGAACCCGCAATTGTACCGTTAATGCCTTCTTGTGCCAACAAAATTGTCCCCTTGACACCTTGCCTTTGACAGTAAGACAGTAGAGGATCTCGTTTCTCGGCAAAATCTGGTAGCTTGACAAATTTATACAATGCTGCAATAATTTGAATGTTTTCCGGTTTCATCCTTTTAGTAACAAAATAATATAAATTACAATAACAACGTCAAACAAACATTGCGTGCTATTTTAATTTTATGGGGGTTTAGCTCAGTTGGTAGAGCGCCTGCTTTGCAAGCAGGATGTCAGCGGTTCGAGTCCGCTAACCTCCATTGAATATAATTTATCTCAAGTGCGATCGCTAGTAATACCTAAATAAAACACACCTCAATCAAAATCCCTTAATCTAGTACAGAATGAGGTTTGGCAATTATTAGGCAAAAGTTAAGAGATAGGTAAGTTAGTATTGCATCCAATTGCCTGATCTTCAAAGCTGTACTTAGGTGATTCCCGTTAATAAATATACCGCCACAGTTGGTTGAGCGATGCGATGCACTGAGCCTGTCGAAGTGTCGAAACCAACTAAGAAATCGAGAGTTGAGCGTTCGCGTAGCGTCTTGCAGAGAAGTCGAAACTTGTCAACCTGGGTATGTTCTTTGTCAGAAATCACCTTAGTAAAAAAAATCTCTAGATAATGAAGTCAACTGTTACCGGAGAGAACTTAGGTAATTTTGAGCGTTCAAAATTTGCGGTTGAATTTGTTAGGACTGGCAACAGCCTTAACTAAATATTTCGCAACAATATTTCTGTTCTGGAGTTAGAATTCACATTCCACACTTCAATCGGTAGTATTAACACTTGATTTACTGGTTAAAAAAAGTGGAAAGATGGGACGATAAAGAGTTGCTACAATAAACGTCTTAGTTGGTATCATCCAGAGCCACTCAATCCAAGTTTGACTTATATACTTTTAGGGGGTTGTTTGAAAAAGCGTCCATTAGGGTTAGTAGCAATTGTTGTCTACAAATCATTTACTGCCTTGCTACTTATGGTTACTTCCATTGCTTTATTATTGACATTAAAAAATTATCAAACTCTAGAGGCTTTCTCAGACAATTATGTTTTAGAAGGTAAATCGATAATTATTGATTGGATTTTAAAGAAAATTATCAACTTAAATCCTAGAACTTTGGCATTTAGCGGCATTGGAGCAGGAGTTTATGCTATTGTTACTACTATTGAAGCTGTTGGTTTATGGTACGAGAAGCGTTGGGCCCATGTCTTGGTATTGGGACTTGTCGGTATCAGTATTCCACCAGAAGTTTATGAATTAATTCGGGGAATATCTCTTATAAAAACATTCATCTTTTTGTTAAATCTAGCTGTATTTGGATATTTACTCCAAAATTTTCCTAAACATCCAAAGTAATTTTTTATTCGATACTTAGGATCTATCTTTGCAGAGTTTCTTAGTGCTGAGTCTTGATTAAGAAGTAGTACTTATAAATCTTTTCACTCAGTACGTTGTACAATCGCTAAAAACACAATCTGGAGAGCGACTTGCCTAGATCGATTCAGTCTACTCAACCACCACTGAAATTTATTACTCAACGATTTAATCCGTTGGTACTCCAGATTGTTCGGTGGTTACTGCCGATCGCACTACGGTTTCGTACTCGCCCTTGGCTAACGGCTGGGATTGTCGATATAGAAGCCAAGAATGTTGAGGTATTAGCTGAACTTTATCAACAATTCCAGGCTGGGAAAATTCGCTTTTTGTTAGCATTCCGTCACCCAGAGGTGGAAGATCCTCTGTGTATGCTGTATTTGCTTTCCCGCATTGTGCCACGGGTTGCCCGTGAGAAAGGTATTTTACTGCAATCCCTTGTTCACAGTTATTTTCTCTATGACCGGGGTATGACGGTTTGGGCTGGAAATTGGCTAGGTTGGTTATTTTCACGGGTGGGAGGTGTGCCGGTTCATCGCGGTAGACGGCTAGATCGGCAAGCGATCCAAACTGCACGGGAGTTATTTGCTAATGGCGAACTACCGATCGCAGTAGCACCAGAAGGTGGTACTAATGGTCATAGTGGTATTGTTAGCCCACTGGAACCAGGCGTTGCTCAAATGGGGTTCTGGTGTGTAGAAGATTTACAAAAAGCCAATCGCACTGAAACTGTGATTATTGTGCCGATCGCTATCCAGTATCGCTACGTCGAGCCACCTTGGTCTAAACTGGATTGGCTCTTAAGTAAGTTGGAAGCTGATAGCGGCTTGGCAGTTAAGGAAATTGATCGGGGCACTCAAGCAGAGATTTACTATCAACGCCTCTGTAGATTGGCTGAATATCTCATTACTGAGATGGAAGAATTTTATCGTCGCTTTTATCATCAAGACATCCCAAAAACCAGCTCAACTGATGAATCTGCTAGTCCGAATCAGGTATTAATTGTCCGACTTGATCGCTTGCTGGATAAGGCTTTAAAAGTTACTGAGCAGTATTTTGGAGTTCAAGCACAGGGTAATTTTATTGACCGTTGTCGCCGCTTGGAAGAGGCTGGCTGGAATTACATTTACCGGGAAGATTTGCCAGATATCAATGCTTTACCACCCTTTAAACGCGGTTTGGCAGACTGGGTTGCTGAGGAAGCAGACTTGCGAATGCGACACATGCGGATAGTGGAAAGTTTTGTTGCAGTCACAGCTACTTATATTCAAGAAAAACCGACAGCAGAAAGGTTTGCAGAAACAGCGTTACTTGTATTCGATATGCTTTCTCGAATTCAAGATACAACACTTCCAGGGCGACCTCGCTTAGGTTTGCGCCAGGCACATATCACTGTGGGAGAGCCAATTTCAGTTACTGACCGCTTTCGGAATTCTCAGGGCGATCGCTATGCAGCTAGACAAGGTGTAAGCGATTTGACAAAAGATTTGCAAATTGCTTTAGAGAAGATGATTAAGTGCGGCTCGTAAGATTTTGGTTTGGGTATGGGCTGTTTTCCGTCGAAAAACTACCTTTGATCCTGGTTGTGTCAACAAGGATTTTCTGATCGCCTGTTGACATCAATGAGAGAATCTCCGCGGACTAATGGAAAATAGAGGTTTTGAAACCCACGGAGGCGGGTTTTGTCTTTATAGCTGAGGTTTCTAACCGCCTGCGCGACAATCAACACAGTAAGACGATTCATAAGTATTAGAACGTTTACCAAATATGGTGTAGCGATTATCGCGGATTTGTTCGTAAAAGCGATCGCCTGCCCATTTCATCCCTGGCAAGGCTCGATAAGCGTCTACAAATATACTTCCTGCTGGTAATAAGCGCCCAATTTCTTCAGCTGCGTTACTACCTTGCCAACGTCTCTGAGGTTCATTGCCATCAATTAAAATCATCCCCTGTTCGCAGTCTTGGGCTGTAATTCCCCACTGTAAAAGTGTCTGCTCATCTTGCATGGGAGCGTAGCGAAATAACTTTCCCTTGTCTAAGGTTTCTAGTAATTGCACTAAAGTAACGCACAGATTACAATTTCCGTCGTAGATTACGTAGTAGTTCATAGAAATAATTATTCTAGCTTAGAAAACTGTAGCGATCGCTCTTGCCTGAGCTAAACAATGCGATTCACCTCAGCTAAAACAAAATTTTATTTATTAAATATGTATAGTGTCATCTAGTTTAAGTTGTAGATTTGGCAATAGTTCTGAAGAAATAGTATCTCCTAAGCGATATTGTTGCTGCTGGTAGACACCGTTGCAAAGTACATTGCATTCACAAAGCGGGCTAGCGCATTCACAATGCAAGCGATCGCATTTACAAAGCGGGCTAGTGCATTCACAATGCAAGCGATCGCATTCACAAAGCGGGCTAGTGCATTCATAATGCAAGCGATCGCATTTACAAAGCGGGCTAGTGCATTCACAATGCAAGCGATCGCTCTTGCTTCGCTAAAGTAAGTTAGCGCGAAAAATCCCAAGTATATTAGAAAACGTAAAGAGGCTTAAAGGCCTTACTAATGACCAATGACAAAGGACAAATGACAACCTTTGTTATCATGCTTTTGGAATGGTATTCGCATTGTTTTTTCGTTAAAGAGAAAATATTCATGAGATACAAACTCTTGGGCAAAAGCGGATTAAGAGTCTCTGAACTCTCCTTGGGAACCATGACCTTTGGTGAAGATTGGGGTTGGGGTGCATCTGTTGACGAGAGTCGTAAAATCTTTGACACATATACAGAAGCAGGAGGAAATTTCATTGACACCGCCAACGGTTATACCGATGGTAGCAGTGAAAAAATTGTCGGTGAGTTGATCGCAAAAGAACGAGAACGCTTTGTAGTTGCGACCAAATATTCCTTTCCCTTGCAGATGAATAACAAAAAGGGCGATCCTAACGCCAGTGGAAACCATCGCAAGAATTTAATCCAATCTTTAGAAGGTAGCCTGAAACGGCTGAATACCGATTACATTGATTTATTTTGGTTGCACGCTTGGGATTTCACAACACCGATTGAAGAAGTTTTGCGATCGCTCGATGATGTAGTTCGTCAAGGTAAAGTACTTTACATCGGCATTTCTGACACACCCGCATGGATTGTTTCTCAAGCAAATACCATCGCTCAATACCAAGGATGGACGCAGTTTGTCGCGCTGCAAATTGAATATAGTTTAATTCAGCGAACACCAGAACGCGATTTGCTGCCGATGGCTAAAGCCTTTGATTTAGCAGTAACACCGTGGTCGCCCTTGGGTGGTGGTGTGTTAACAGGTAAGTATAATCAGCCTCCTCAAGCAGGCGATGAACAAGGACGATTAGCAAATGCAGCGTTAGGGACTATTTCAGAACGGAATTTAGCGATCGCTCAAGCTGTCAGTGAAGTTGCAGCAGAAATTGGACACACACCTTCACAGGTAGCATTAGCTTGGTTACTAGCTCAAAATGGTGTGATTATTCCCATAATTGGGGCACGTAAACTAACACAGTTTCAAGATAACTTAGCTTCTTTAGATGTCACCCTCTCGCCAGAACATCTGCAACGCTTAGATGAAGTTAGTAAAATTGAACTGGGTTTTCCCCATGACTTTTTGCAAAATGATGTAATTCGCGATCGGCTTTTCGGTGGTACATTTAATACTATAGAAAACCATCGTATTTAATATTAATTGTCATTTGACCCTTTCTGAGTAAAAAGTCTCAATCCCAAATCTAAAATTCCAAATTGTATAAGCCATAAACAGTAACACATTCAGCCGTTAATACAATCCATCGTCAGAGAGTTTCGCACAGCCAACTAATATCTGTAAAGTTAGATTTAAAAGGCATTAACAACGTAGACCCATGAGCGACAACAGCATTACATCACGTCTGTACCCTACTCGCATTGACATTCCTGCTGAAGCGCGAGTGCAAATCGTGGTACTTCTCAACCAAAGCTTGGCAGCTACTTCGGATCTGAAAACCCAAGCAAAGCAAGCCCACTGGAATGTTAAAGGAACTGACTTCTACCAGTTACACCTATTATTTGATGAACTGGCTGGGGAATTGGAAGAGTATATCGATTTGGTAGCTGAACGCATTACAGCTTTAGGCGGATACGCTTTTGGAACAGCCCGCGCCGCAGCTAGTAATTCAATTCTGCCAGAATATGCCTTAGATATTTTGGATGGTAAAGACCATGTGACAGCCTTAGCAGATCGTTATGCCATCTATGCCAAACATCTTAGAGACGCGATCGCTAAAACTGATGAATTAGACGACCTCGATACCGCCGATCTTTACACCGAAATCTCCCGCGCCATTGACAAACGCCTCTGGTTCTTAGAAGCTCATCTGCAAATTGCAGAAATTAAGGAAGAGAATGGCAATGCTAAAGCAGGTACTACTAAAACTCAAAAGATCCCTGCTGGTGTAAAATAAGCACTTCTGAGAAAAGTAGTCTTTCTTAAATCTAATAGTATCTTTTTGGTAAGTACGTCACTTTTAAGTGCGTACTTTTCATTTATATGTATATACTTTACTATTGAAATAGTTCAAAACGAAGTCAAGAAATACCAAATATCTTCTACGAGTTCTCCATCAAAATCAATACTTCAACTTGAAGAAGTTATTAGGTTAGTGAAAAAATATGCTAATTGCATTTTGATTTCAAACTCTACCAATTTTAGATTTTTCCTGTAATCCAAAAGACACTCCGCTATCTAAAATCTAAAATCCAAAATTGAGCGCTTCCTAACTAAATACTCATTAACAAAGAGGTAAATTTATGTCTCAAAATACAATTACCCACTTAATTCACGATCGCAATGCCCGTGGTCACGCGAAAATGGGCTGGCTCGATAGCTATCACACATTTTCTTTCGGTAGTTTTTACGATCCCAACCGGATGGGATTTCGTTCTCTGCGCGTAATTAACGACGATCGCATCGCCCCTGGTGCTGGATTCCCTACCCACAGTCATCGTGATATGGAAATCCTCACTTATGTCTTAGAAGGTGCTGTAGAGCATAAAGACAGCTTGGGTACTGGTTCGGTAATTCGCCCCGGTGATGCCCAAATTATGAGCGCTGGAACTGGAATCAGCCACAGTGAATTTAATCCCTCACCAACTGAACCACTCCATTTACTACAAATCTGGATTCTTCCCGATCGAGAAGGAATAACGCCAAGATACGAACAAAAAGCTTTTCCTCTTGAAGAAAAGCGCGGTAAACTCCGCTTAATTGCTTCTAAAGATGGGCGCGATGGTGCTGTGACAATTCACCAAGATGTTGATTTATACACATCTGTTTTAGAGGATGGTGATGTTGTTAATCATCAAGTCAAACCCGATCGCTATGCCTGGTTACAAGTAGCCAAAGGTATAGTCAACTTAAATGGTGAAGAACTCAGAGCCGGTGATGGCGTACAAATCAACGGCGAAGAACAGCTAGAAATTAGCACCAACATCGGCGGCGAAATCTTGCTTTTCGATTTAGGCTAATATCTCCTTTATCTGCTAAAAGGCTCATTTCGATGAGCCTTTTACTCAGAATATTACATTTACAAATACAGCATGTTTGCGGCTTCCGTGAAGGCAAAGAAAATCACTGGAAATGCCAGCAGAATGTCTCAGAGCGCTTAGTGCAAATCCAGATTCTTTAGTTTAGGATGTGCTTTGGGGTGAATTATGGCGATCGCAATCTCCCACAACCAAGCCACAAGTCTAAAAAACTGCTGAACGAGTATTAAAGACTCATTAATGGAGTTCAAAGACCCTTTAATGAAGCTCAAAGACTCATTAATGGAGTTCAGAACCTCTTTAATGAGTATCAAAGCCTCTTTAATGGAGTTCAAAGCCTCTTTAATGGAGTTCAAAGCCTCTTTAATGGAGTTCAAAGCCTCTTTAATGAAGCTCAAAGACTCATTAATGGAGTTCAGAACCTCTTTAATCAGTATCAAAGCCTCATTAATGGAGTTCAAAGACTCGTGGATAAATCAACTTAACGCGAAATAGGCGATCGCTCATACAAATTTTTAAAGATAGGCGATCGCTGCCAACCTGAAAAGCCAAATTAAATTCTGACTTTATTAATTACGAACTACGAACTTGTACTGAGCAAAGCCGAAGTATTACGAATTACGAATTAAATCTTGTATTCTCACTATCATTTGCTCAACTTTCTCCGCATCAGGCGATTGAATACGCTGCAATATCTCCAAGGCTGCCTGCAAATAATCTAGTGCTTGATTGTGATCGCCCTGTTGTTCTACTATTTGCCCTAAGCAGCACAATGTCATAGCTTGAGTTTGGACATCGCCGATTTTTTCAGTGATAGCAAGGGATTGTTGATAAAGGGCGAGCGCTTCATTGATTTCTCCGGTATTGGCTTTGAGTCTTCCCAGATGGTGCAACGTCGCCGCTTTGCCTTGGACATCGTCGATTTTTTCTTTGAGAGCCAGGGATTGTTGATAAAGGGCGAGCGCTTCATTGATTTCTCCGGTATTGGCTTTGAGTCTCCCTATTTCGTGTAATGTCCTTGCTTTGCCTTGGACATAGCCGATTTGTTCAGTGAGAGCCAGGGATTGTTGATAAAGGGCGATCGCTTCGGTGATTTCTCCGGTATTGACTTTGAGTCTTCCCAAGTTGTGCAACGTCGCCGCTTTGCCTAGGACATCGTCGATTTGTTCAAACAGAGCCAGAGATTGTTGATAAAGGGCGATCGCTTCATTGATTTCTCCGGTATTGGCTTTGAGTCTCCCCATTTCGTGCAACGTCCTTGCTTTGCCTTGGACATAGCCGATTTGTTCAAACAGAGCCAGAGATTGTTGATAAAGGGCGATCGCTTCGGTGATTTCTCCGGTATTGGCTTTGAGTTGTCCCAAGTTGTGAATAATTGCTCCTTTTTGTTCTTCGTCTTCTGCTGAACAGATATTTAGGGCTTGTTGATAATGCTCTTGGGCTTTGCTGATATCACCTAATTCTTGTTCGCAGCGGGCTAATTCATGTAAGACCAAACAATCTTCAGCAAGTTCTAAAGTAGATTTGCATAATTGAAAAGTTTCCCGGAATCGGCTTTGACTGCCCCAACTTTGTGCCAATTTACCTGCTATTTTCACCACTATCTTGTCTACCTTTCCCAACAATGCCAACCGATGAATTTCTAACTGTTGTTCCTCAATTGCCCTTATCACCTCTTGCCACCAAAGACGATACAACACCTCAGCCGCTTGCTTATACAAAGCTGCCCCATCTTCCGGTAACTGCACAGGCAAAATGCGCGGCACTCGTAACGCCTCATCATGGCTCACTTCCAACAGTCCCAACGCCACTGCCCGACTAATATAATGTTCCAAATTGGGGATAGTTTCACAAACTGCGGCTAAAGCTTCCCTCGGTACTGGCAACTCAAACACCAAACCCCGTGACAACATCTCCCGCATGGTTGTATCCATCTGTTGCAGCAGCGCCTCTGCCAGAACTTGCTCTCGCAACTCCACCGGATCTGCTGCTAACCGATTCAAAATTGCCGCCACATCAACAGTTTTATTTTGCAGAATCTTATCCAACCATTCCAGCAAGCGGGGATTACCATCTGCCAACTTCTGCGCTTGCAATTTTAACGCCTCATCCACCTGAGATTTTGCACTAAAAGCAGTCAGGCGATTAAACTTTTTTTGCAAATCTGCGCCTTGCAGGGCATCCAACGGCTGCTTGTGGAAATACTGCAACTGGGTAAATTCAAAGTCGTAACGGCAGGTAATAATGATGCGGTGGGAAGTGGAATTTTCTCTAATTGCACAAACTAAAGCTTTTATTACCTCTGCTGCTTCTGATTGCAAGACATAACTCTGATTGCCAGGTTCTAAATTCACTTCAAAGTCATCCAGCACCAACAAAAACGGCTTTGCAGCATCATGCAACTGCTGGAAAACTCGCCGCAGCCGAAATCTCAATTCTTCATCGTAATTTTGTAGGCTTTTGCGTTGTTCGTTGTCATCCAACTTTTCCGCCAAGCGACTCACTAAACTAGCTTCATCAACTCTCCCCACCCAGACAACACGCTCAAAATTCGGCAGTCTGTCGCACAGCCTAGCTGCTAAACTACTTTTACCCAAACCGCCCATCCCATGAATCAACACCCCAACTTCATCGTTTGGTTGACTCAGCACCCGTAAACAATTTTGCAATTGCCGACGACGACCAACAAAACTCTCCCGCGTCGGGACTTTCACCTTACCCGCAGGATCTAAAAACTGGGTAGAAACAGAAAGCGGTGGTGCTGGTTTCCGTCCACGAGTCCGCAAAGGTGTGACTAATGAACTTGGTAAATTGCCTGCTGCATACAGCCGCAATAAATGCCAATCCCGCGCTTTGTTCTTAATTAATGCTTGATAAGTACAAGCAACAGCTTCGGTGATTTGCTTTCCGGCTGACAATTCCTCGTATAATGCAGCAGCTGCGGCTGTAGCATCAGGATCTAAAACCTTTTGACCCCAACCCAAAACCGCTTTTGCTCCCGATTTCAGCAATTCTTCAGCCATTGACGGCACAGATCCCGAATTGCCAGCTTGCCCAGTGCGACAACCAGAGAGGAAGATCAGTTTAGGCAGTCGGAATTGTAATTCTTGGGCAATATCTTCAGCACTGGTATAGTTAGCTTCACCTGTTGCCGTTTCTGTAATAAAGCGGGGTTGCCCATCTTGTAAAGTAGCATGACCCGTCAGGTGTAAAACATCAAAATATTCCCTGTCGTAACCATCGACTAAATAACCCAACTCCGACAAACAGCCGCTTTCTTCCACCGTCAGCGCTAAAGGTTGCCGCTTTGTCGCCTCCAAAATCCGTGCTTCCTCTCCCTCAAAATCCAGCACAGGCTCGACATTCAACGGCGAAGTCGCCATCAACAAAACTTGCAGCGCCCGGTTTTCCGGTTCCCCTGCAATAGTTAATTTTTTTACCGTGCTATCCGACACCCAACGCACCGGGACAACAGCCGGGACTCGCTCAACCAAAAAGCTAACGCCATCATGCAGCACTTCCCAAGGTAGATGGGCGAGCTTTTCAGATGTAGCGATCGCCAAAACAATCCCCTCACGCCGATACTTATCTAGTAAGGGTTGCAGCCAGCGATCGCTCCCATCTAACCAGTTATACAACCGCCGCCCAGTTACCGTATAATCCTCTGGGAAAAACGAAACGTAATAATCTCGCTCTGCCAACTCAATCAAATCGGCGATTTCTTTTACAGGGAGCGATCGCTTTTCATACTTATTTGGATTATCAATAAAGTAACGTAACTCTACGTAATTCTCATCAAGTGGCTTGAGGTCGAGGTGGAGGGTTTGCACGTTCTCAATCTTGAGACTTCAGTATTTACCCCAAGTTTATCACCGCCAATTCCGGAGATGTGATTTGTAAAGACGCGATTCATCGCGTCTCTACGATTCTAAAATTTGGCGAATCTTTTCTAGGGTTGCATCCTCTAAAAGAAGTCGCCTACCATTGCGCCCGACAGTTAACACCTTTTCAATTCTTTTACCAGACTGCTTTGCTTTATACTCTTGATACCACTTACGGATTTGTTCAGCAATGGCGATCGCACCCCCAACAATACCAACGATGGTAGCAACTGTTGCTGTTACTCCTTCTCTTTCCGGTGCATCTGAACTCACTGCATAGTTACCAGATATACCAGGAATTTCCAAAAGCGCCTCTGTTGCTGCGTAGACGCGTTCGCGTAGCGTCTCGGAGAGAAGCGGCTTGTCGTCAGACATCGCATCTTTACCCTCAATCGCCAACTGAATTTCTGCCATAGTGTTGATCTGCAAGTAACTCCAGGCTTATTTTAAACAACATTTCAAGGCAATTTCTTCTAAAAATTCCTAATTCTTGTCGTCAAGAATGTCTGAAAAACTAAATTTTCGGTTTTTAGTTCTCAATCAACTTACAACAAGGGGCTTAAGCCCCTTGTTTTGTTTTAGTCCGCGCAGACGGACTGCGCCTGTGTAAAATGAGACTGTTGGAATATATCCAAATCACGGTTATACTTTCTCATAAAACCACCAAAACAACTAGGCGGCAACGGCCAAAAAGTTCTTATTTTGGGAAAGATGTATCAGGCTTTAATAAGTATTAGAGGTGGCTGTAATGCCGACGATTCATTTTGTGGATGGTGAAAAAGGCGGGGTAGGAAAATCTCTCTTTGCCAGGACAATGATTCAGTATTGTCTGGATAAGAGAATCCCGTTTGTACCAGTGGAGACAGATAGATCGAATCCAGATGTGGCAGGGGTATATAAAGAAATATGTAAGTATGCTGTGTTTAGTGAGAACGAACGACAGGCAAATAAGGCAGATAGAATATTTGAGTGGGCCATAGAGAGGCCAGTAATTGTGAATTTAGCCGCACAATCGCATAGAGCAGTGCAGGGGTGGATTGAATCTAATCAATTACTTGAACTAGGAAGTTCGCAAGGAGTGATGTTTTGTAAATGGTTTGTATCGACAGGAGGATACGACAGCATCAACCTGTTTGCTCAGTCAGTGAATACTTACGGTGAAAAAATCCCTCATATTCTGGTGAGGAATTTGGGGCTGTGTGATGATTGGGAGCATCTAGAGTTAGACTCCAACTTTCAGAACATAGTAAATAAATATCAGATAAAAGTTATAGATTTTCCGAAGTTAGCATACAGAGAAAGAAACATAATTGACCAAAATCGCCTGACTTTTGCAGAGGCTAGAGAGTATAAAGAATTTGGGATAATTGGGAAACAGAGAGTAGTGAATTTTCTCAAGCTTGCTTATGGTGCTTTTGAGAAAGTAGGTATCTGGTATGAAAAAGTTGAATAGGAGTCATTAGTCATTGGTCATTAGTCATTGGTACTAATGACCAATGACTGAGGACAAACCCCAGCAGGAGATTGGATGGGTATGCGATGGCGTATCCGCCCGCCGGAGGTGATCGCAAAACGAATTTGACTACAATTCTTAGAAAGAGTAGCAAAAATCTAATGTCCAAAAAGTCTGATTCGCAGTTCCAAAATCTCTTTACTTCAGCCAAATCAAGCAACTGGGACGAAAGATTAGCCCAAATAGCCTATCGCTTTAACCGAGAGTATCAACGTGAAACCTTTGAACTCCCAACTGAAGTCCAGGCGATGCCGATATTCCGTGAGTGGATTGGAGGTAGTTTTTCAGGGAGAATTGCTTCCCCTTTTTGGGAAATTGCTCAACCTCAAAAAAACCAGCACTGTATAGATATTGGCTGTGGTATTAGCTTTTTAATCTATCCTTGGCGGGATTGGCAAGCATTTTTTCATGGGCAAGAAATTAGTAATGTGGCACGCGATACCCTTAATTCTCGTGGGCCACAGTTGAATTCTAAGCTGTTTAAAGGTGTTGAGTTGGGAGCAGCCCATCAGTTAAACTATTCACCAGAGCAGTTTGACCTTGCGATCGCAACAGGGTTTAGCTGCTATTTTCCACTTGGATACTGGAATGCAGTACTCGCAGAAGTTAAGCGAGTGTTAAAACCAGGTGGACATTTTGTGTTTGACATCCTTAACCTAGAACAGCCTTTAGCAGAAGATTGGGCAGTTTTAGAAACCTATTTGGGGGCTGAGGTGTTTTTAGAGCCTGTAGCTGAGTGGGAAAAAGCTATTAAGGCGGCTGGCGCTAAAATAGTCACGCAAAAACCAGGGGAATTATTCCAAATGTACAAAGTGCGGTTTTGAAAATAAGTAGCTAGGCGTTAATTCTGCCTATCTACTTAATCATCATTCCGGGATAAGTGGACTTGATGGATCTAAAGAAGTTGTAAAAACAAAATAGATTACCCCAGTTCCGAGAATCATCACAGCAAGACTGAAAAGCAATACCCATCTGTCTGTCGGTTCATAAGTATCTTCTTCGATATCACGACGGACAGCGAAATAGTGACTGGTTGAGAGCCACACCGTAATCAAACCCACCAACGAGAAGACTAAACCTAACTTCCAGCCGTTGCCGGGACGGGGCATCAAAGGTACTTGGAAGGCACGTAAACGCACAATAACCACACCAAAACCTAAAAGAGCGATCCCTGTCCGCATCCAAGCTAGGTAAGTACGCTCATTTGCCAAGTGATCTCGGATTCGAGAAGGATTAAGTCGCCCTGGCTTTTTTTGATCTTTATTTTCTTCTGTGGATTTCAATTTTAACTGCATCAATAACACTCTTATCCCCAAAGCGGCTCTTATCAAAAAAATGCGGAGGTAATAGGAAATCTCTTTCCAGATAACTCGCACCCAGCGCAATAGTTGCGCTATCAAAATATTTTTATTATGATTGTACATTTAATTCAAAATTTATTTTAATGCAGATATCGAAATAAAACAAGCCCGATGGAATAATTCAGAATTAGTAATTGATGCTAAAGGACAACTGTAAGTAACAAGGGGTCAAAAAAAAACAGCCAAGAATCAGAGAGATTTTCACCAGTGCAAGTCAGGTTTTTTCTCTAATTTTGGCTGTTACCCTGTTTAAATTGAGAACAATCATTCAAAAATAGACTATGCAGTTCAATTTCAAGACTGCTTGCTAGGTGCATTAGGAACTCGTGTCTCTATAACAGCCTGCGATATATCTGGGATAAACCAGTTAGCCTTATTGCTGTTAAGAACTTTCACCGTTGGAACATTTAATTCAATCGCACCAGTATCTGGATTGCTCTTAATCACCAACTGAGTTCCATCAAGGATTTTGAGAGCGACAGGGCCTGTCAATTCTTCACCTTGCCCATTCGGACTAGAAGTGAAGTTTGCTACTTTGAGATCGTTTGGTAGATAGATACCATCACAATCCCAGTTATTTTTTGTAGACTGACCGTTAGCTAGAAAATACAGACCATTGTCGTAGACGGCATCTTCATTGTCATCATCATTTGGTCTTTTACCGTATACAGCTATGGTATTACCTGTTTGGTTTTCACATTTACCCCAGTTAATTCCCGTCTCTAAAGCATATTTTTGCAGTGTTAATTCCTCGGTTCTCTTTTGAATTTCTTCTGGTGTCAGACCTTGAACTTGAGTTTGGGCATCTTTTGTTTGAGACAGTTCGTTCAGAGCTTTAGTGACTTCGATATAATCAGGGTTTTTGCTAAATTTTGGTCTATCAGCAAAAGAAGGTTGAGCGAAGGCTAGATTGGCGAAAATCATTAAGGCAATTAGCAGAGATTTCCAGACTTTCATGTTTTGATTCCTGTTGATGGGTAAGATATTTTGTAGTTTTAGATTCATTTTGCTAGGAAAATTCATCATGCACATCTTTCTAGATACTTAACTTTTCTTGTTCTTCACTCGAAGATTGAGTATTCAAACCTAATATTAATGAGAATATATAACTAGAAACTACAGATAAAAGAGTCCAGGTAACGTTTTCTGTAACAATAAATACGCCCAAACCAATCAAGATACAAGGTACAAAAGTATTGCCATTTTCAGTTAAAAAATGTGCGATCGCAGGCAAGTAGGTCAACTTATAAGCGGTATAACACCATACGCCCACTAGCGAAAAGAATACACTGAGTATAATCAGCAGACTATCTAATTCCGAATTGGCAAACAGAGGCACGTAGACGCTGATATTATCACTACCATTGGCAAAGGCGATCGCAGCGACGTTGCAAGTTTGCCCAGAGAAAAAGCTCCTAACTATAGAGGGACAAGATGGCTCGGTTTCTTCTGCACCTTCCTCTGGTGAATCCTCTTCGCGTTTTAGTAAACCACTCACACCAATGATTATTGGCATTAAACCAAGTAGTCTAATCCAGTCCTGCGGTATAATTAGTCCACCGAAAAACCCAGGAAGGCTAGCAACTATCAATGCAGCAAAGCCAAGATACTGACCAGCAAGGATGTGACGACTGCGGAACGTTTTATTTATTTGTGAAAAAAGCAACGTCAGAATCACAATATCATCAATGTTGGTGGCAGTGAATGCCGTGATCCCTGTGGTAATTGCAGTTACTAAACCGCTCATTTTTGGAAGTCCTTATTTTGATGCTTGGCAATTGGGCATTAATCATTGGCCATTTACAAACGACAAATGACAAATGACAAATGACTAAGTAAAAAGCTTTGATTTATACTTTAGTGAAACTAAACGATAGAATCAAATGCTTTTGTTTGTCAAAATGATAAATGAAAGTGATTAAACTTTTGGCACCAAGTTGTAGGGATACCATAAATGGCAGGAATGACCTTTGAGCAGCTAAAAATCTTTCTGGCTGTGGCGCAGCACTTACACTTTACTCGCGCAGCAGAGGAGCTTTATATTACACAACCTGCCGTCAGTGCAGCAATCCACAACTTAGAGCAAGAGTATGGTGTGAAACTATTCCATCGGATTGGTCGCCATATCGAGATTGCTGAGGCGGGTAAATTACTGCAAGTGGAAGCGCAAAAAATTCTCGATCAAGTTTCCTTGACTGAAAGGGGATTGCGAGAATTGAACAATCTGCAACGGGGTGAATTGAAATTAGGGTCAAGTCTGACAATTGGTAACTACTGGCTACCAAGTAAGATTAGTGAGTTTAAGAGCCGATATCCCGGTATTCAGATTAACTGTAGCCTTGCCAATACAGAAGAGATTTGTCTAGGAACAGCCACAGGACAGTTTGATTTAGGTTTGGTAGAAGGAGATGTGAAGCCAGCACTCCAGAGTACTCTAGAGTATGAAATAGTGGGGAGCGATCGCTTACAAATAGTAGTAGGCCAAAAACACCCTTGGTTTGAGTGGGGAGAAATTGACTTAAGCCAATTGACTAAAACCCCTTGGGTGATGCGCGAACCAGGTTCTGGAACCCAGCAAAGGTTTGAAGAAGCCTTACAAAATTGGGAAATCAATCTCAGTGAACTAGATGTAATTTTAGTATTCAACAGTGGAGAGATGACAAAAGCAGCGATCGAAGACGGTGTCGGTGCGATCGGAATTTCTGAGTTGATGGTAAAAAAAGAAATACAACTGGGAACTCTACGAGCAATTCGAGTGATTGATAATAGAGACGGTAACGGCGCGATGCCTACGGGGGTCACTGAGCCTGTCCTGAGCGTAGCCGAAGGGCGTAGCCGAAGTGCGGGCTACACCTACGCAGAAATAGTTCGACCTTTTTTCAAACTCAAGCATCGTCAGCGTTTTCAAACTGCTCTTTCCAAAGTCTTTGAACAAATGTTGATCTCATCTATGTCAGATGGCTCACATCAACATATATCAACATCACTTATTTGAAATAAAATCATTTCCACTGCTCATCTAGTAACATTAAATCCTTTCGTATCGAATTATTCCTCTTTCTTTTCCCTCTGCGCTCTCAGAGTCTCTGCGGTTTTTAAGCATTCAGATGCTAATTGCTTTGCAAAACTGTCCCTCTCCGGCTTGGAGTTACAGTGTACACACATCTCTTTACAAAACCAAAATTTTGTAGATCCTCCTAAATTCTCCGATAAATTGGAGGACTTTGAGAGGTTCTTGCCCCCTTTTTTTAAGGGGGTTGCGGGGATCAAAAGCTTGTGGGACAACTCTTAAAGACTTCTAAACCTCATCTATGTTGAAATCTAGAGTTTTTTAAAAGATATATTCATGTAGGTTGAGTGGAGTGAAACGCAACCCTACATTACCACCTTATTTATGTTGGGTTACGCGATCGCTGCACCCAACCTTGTATCTTAGAAATAGTAGTACACCGTAGCCGACTCAAACAGGGACAGACTTGAACGAAAGTTCAAAGCCGGGAGAGGTTGGTGGAACTCACACCTTCCGCATATTTCTACTAATGGGGTCAAAACCTCTAGAAAACCGAGTGCTTTCATCGTAGTAAGCGCCAGTCAGATTCGCTCCATATAACTTGGCATAGTTGAGTTTGGCTCCCCGGAGATTGGCTTCATTCAGTTTGACACCGCTCAAATTAGCTCTAGTCAAATTCGCTTTTGCTAAGTTAGCTCTACTCAAATCTGCTCCCCAGAGTTTAGCTTTAGCTAGGTTAGCTCCACTCAAGTCAGATCCCCATAGATTTATTCCAGGCAAATAGGCTCCAATCAGCCTGTTCCTACTCAAGTTGACGGCTGGAAAATATCTTTCCCCTGCGGCAAAACGCCTTTTTAATTCCTCTGTATTCACGATCGCCACCCAACAAGAATCAGATTTATATCTCTAATATATAAGGTGCTTCGATTGTAACTGCCATAATAGAGGTTGTTTATTTAATATCTGCAATTACTCCAATTTACTCAAATGCACATATCTAATATGGCAATCAGCTTAGATTTCTGGTCGCGCAGCGTGGCATAGCCATAACTATTTGCGTAGGATGCAATAAGCTGCTCGGCATTTAATTTGTATAATTAAGGCGAGCAAGATGCCCACCCCACAAGATTTTTATTTAATTTGATTATTCTACTTAGAAGCTTTTCAGCTTAGGCAACAGTTAAGAAGCTTCTTTCAGTTGTACTGAATGTTTTCAGAAATCAAAGATGAGTCCGATAGAACAAGTGATAGTAATTTCTTCCTTTGAATATTCGGGTATGCGATTATTATTGCTGCAATTAATAGATTTATCGTAATAAATTATTAATCAGAGTCGTCAAGAAATCAAGATAAGATTTCATGAAATCAATATACCAATCACATTAAATGCTTTCCAAATTATTATTTTTGACTCTTGTTAGCATTAGCGGGTAATTTAGCCATCCTGTAGCTGATTTTATGACGATGCAAACGATTCCTTCGGCTACAGTACAGTTCAAATAGCGAAATCAAATATTTTTAGTCTACTTTAACTGTAAAATAACCTCAACATGAGATTATATTTAATTATTTTCTTACAGAAAGAGTTATGGTCTTTAAAACAGCAACCGAACAGCTGATCGTCCTAAAAAATGTCAGCAAATCTTATCAGCAGCCCAACGGCCAACAGATTGTCATCCTAGAAAATATCAATCTTGAGTTACGTCCAGGGGAGATCGTTGCATTACTAGGGCCTTCCGGTTCCGGGAAATCTACTTTAATGCGGATAGTTGCTGGGTTAATTCCCCCCAGTCAAGGTGAAGTCACATATCATAACCGTCCCCTAGTTGGTTTAAATCCTGGGGTAGCAATTGTTTTTCAAAGTTTTGCCCTTTATCCTTGGTTAACTGTACTAGAGAACGTAGAACTAGGTTTAAAAGCCAAGGGAGAAGCGCCAGATTCTCGACGGCAAAAGGCGCTACGAATGATTGATATTATTGGTTTGGATGGGTTTGAAAATGCCTATCCTAAAGAACTTTCTGGGGGAATGCGTCAGCGAGTTGGATTTGCTAGGGCTTTGGCCGTAGAACCAGAACTGTTATGTATGGATGAGCCATTTTCGGCATTAGATGTGCTAACGGCAGAAAACTTGCGGTTTGAATTATTAGATTTATGGTTAGAACGTCGCATACCCACCCAAGCTATTCTCATTGTCACCCACGGGATTGAAGAAGCGGTAATTATGGCGGATCGAATTATTGTTCTCGGACGCAATCCGGGAAGAATTCGGGCTGACTTACCTGTGACTTTACCCCATTATCGCGATCGCAAACATCCAAGTTTTCAAGCCCTGGTAGATCGGGTTTATACAATCATCACCAACCCCGAATTAGAAAAAATTGAGCTACCAACGACTACCTCTGTAGAACCTGCAACACCACCAGCAAAATATCAATCTTTACCATCTGTGCGAATTGGTTCCATTGCCGGTCTTTTGGAACTTTTAGAAGATCGTCAAGAAAAAGACTTATATCGCCTCGCCCAAGAATTGCAATTAGAAGTAGATGATATTTTACCCATTGTAGAAGCTGCAAAATTAATGGATTTTGTAGAACTTGCAGAAGGCGATATTAGCTTGAAGCCAGTCGGACACGAATTTATCAATGGTGGTATTGATGAACGCAAACAAATCATGCGATCACAACTCTTAGCTAATATTCGCTTGGTACAGCAAATTTACCGTCTTCTGGAAGCGAAAAATAATCAACGCATTCCAGAAGAACTGGTATTAGATATCCTAGAAAGTCACTTTAGCCCAGAAGAAGCCGAACGACAATTAAAAACCGTCGTTGATTGGGGCCGTTATGCCGAAATTTACGGCTACGATGAGCCATCGGGACAAATATTTTTAGAGCAAGTTGTTATTAGTCATTAGTCATTATCCCCCACTCCCCAATTTATGACCCGACCCCTCACTCCTGCGAATAAAACTCTAGGACGTAGCAATTGGACTTGGCAAGATGGATTGCTGATTCTGGTAATTTTATCTTTCATTGTGGCAATTATTAGAACTGCTTCTAAATTTAGCGGTACTTTTGAACCTGAACTCACAATTTCGACAAACATCAATGCTTTGCCAGAATATACAGCCCAAACCCTGATCCGCATGGGGTTGGCTTACTTTTTATCGTTAATTTTCACCCTATTGTATGCTTATACTGCTTATCGTTCTCGAATTGCAGAACGTATCTTAATTCCAATGTTGGATATTCTGCAATCGATTCCAGTATTGTCTTTTTTACCAGGTGTGGTACTAGCTTTGATTTCTCTATTTCCGGGTCAGAGAATTGGTGTAGAACTAGCAGCCATTTTGCTAATTTTTACTGGCATGACGTGGAATATGACTTTTAGTTTTTATCAATCTCTTCAAAGTATTCCGCGAGAATTACTAGAAGCATCAAGGGTTTACCGCCTTAATCCTTGGCAACGCTTTTGGACATTAGAGTTACCATCTGGTGTGATTGGTTTGGTATGGAATAGTGTGATGTCGGTGGCTGGAGGTTGGTTTTTTTTAATTGCCATTGAGTCATTTACTTTGGGGAATAAAGATTTTCGTTTACCAGGATTAGGCTCTTTTTTAGGCACAGCAGCCAACAAAGGAGACTTTAAAGCGATATTTTGGGGCTTGGCATTGCTGATTGGGATCATTGTCGCAACTGATTTTTTTGTGTGGCGGCCACTGATTGCTTGGGCAGAAAGATTTAAGTTAGAGATGATTGAAACTGAAAATGCACCCCAATCGTGGATATTGGATACTTTCAGGCGATCGCCTACTTTACGCGCAATTAGCGATCGCGTTTTTCAGCCATTACAAACAGCCTTAGACGACAGTTTAATTCGGTCGTTTCCCGTACGTTCAGTACCTATAAATGCCAAAGGCAACCTCAGCTTGCCAAGTTTTTTAAATTGGGTATTTGTTAGTGGCTTCAGCTTAATTGTCCTGTGGGGTACTTGGGAAGCCGTGCTACTATTACGGACTCTAGGCTGGGATGATTGGCAACAGGTGATGAAAGGCGCTATGTTAACGGCGTTGCGGGTAATAATTGCTTTGATATTATCATTGTTGTGGACTGTACCTGTGGGAGTAGCAATTGGTCGCAATCGACGGTTGGCTCAAGTATTGCAACCATTGGTACAAATCGCCGCTTCTGTGCCAGCAACAGCCTTATTTCCAGTGTTGTTGCTGGGTTTAACCCGCATTGCTGGCGGTTTGCAGATTGGTGCGATCGCTCTGATGATGCTAGGGACAATGTGGTATATCCTGTTTAATGTCATTGCTGGGGCACAGTCGATTCCCTCAGACCTGATCGAAGCAGCTTCGGTGTATAAACTCTCACGTTTACAACGTTGGCGAACTTTAATTTTACCTGCAATTTTTCCCTACCTAATTACAGGAATTATTACCGCCGTTGGTGGCGCTTGGAATGCCAGTATCGTCAGTGAGTATGTTACATTTCAAGGGCGAGTAATTAGTACTTCTGGATTAGGGGCAACAATTTCTCACGCCACAGCAACAGGCAATTTCTCACTATTATTAGCTTCGACAGCGATCATGTCTCTGTTAGTAGTGTTGACCAATCGTTTAATTTGGCGACCTCTTTACAATCTAGCTCAAGAGAAATATCAATTATTGGTTTAAAGGTTTGTAGTCAGGGCTTCGGCCCTAGAGTTAGGTAGAACCGGAATCAAAGTCCCCCTTTTTAAGGGGGATTTAGAGGGATCTAGAACTTATAATCGAACTAAATCAAACTCTGTGGGATGGGCAACATGAGCCCCCCAATTATGCAAGTTAAATGTGGAAAAGCTTACATTTACTTCACTGGGATAATTTCAAACTCGAAAGTACCGATCAAACGGTCATTAATATAGACTTCTATCCTATGCTTACCAACCGGATCGCCAGGAGTAATCGTCCAAAAATTCTCAATTACACCCTCTGGAGCCGATTGTGTGCGCCGTGTCACAGATGTCATCCCGTCTGGTGACATTGAGAAGTCTTCACCGCGATCTGTACCCCAAGTTTCTGGAGGTTTTGGTAAACGCAATACTTCGCGCCATTTTACTTCACCTTGGTAGTCTTTGAGTTTAATCCGCCATCCGTAGGCGTTTCCCTCCTGAAGTGGCACTCTTGTTGTCTGTAAAATGGTAACGTTACCTTTGGAGTCAACTCTCTTCAGCCCAAACTCAGCTTTACTAACAGTAATCTGTTTTGTATTTGTTGGCACAGGGGATGATATGACATTTTCTACCACAACAGAAGTAGCGTTGATTGGCTCAGAACATATAACCCCAGATATTAGCCAAGAGGAAGCTAGCACAGCAGTAGCAGCCCAAATTCTCATTAGTATCTTCCTGTCAGACTTTTGGTACTTATTCAAGTAATCTGACACGTTTTCCGGGCTATGGTTGCTGATGATTTGACAAAGGTGAAATTGCTCTTAGGTATCTGGCAGATTTAACCGATAAGTAGTCGGACAAAAATATTTATAGTCATTGTGAGCCTTCGCTTCTTTTTACAATGACATTGGGTAATTAATTCTGTCTGACTACTTAGCTTATGCGATTTGAAAGTTCCACGGCTAAAAGCCAATGGGATTTTTACTTCATATATTGCCTCTTGAGTCAAGGCTCAACCTTTCAAATTAACCTTTCCCTCAAATTTTGGCACATCTTGATGAGATAAAAATCTTTCACTAGTGTGATAACTTTTTCGCCATTTTTCGAGCTTATCTATAGATATTGATTTAGATGTGACGTTCACACCATTTCCTCGCCAAGCAACTTCTGGATCTGTTGTGAAAACCCCACACTCTAATTGTTCTAATCTCATATTCCAATATTCACTAAATCGGCTTTTTAAAGTAATAACTTGCTCAAATACCTTATTTCTGTGTTTATTTCTTCTTTTTCTTTCTGTAGCTCCTGTTGCTTCCGTGTCAATAAACTTAGTTTCAATTAAATACAGACTACCTTTAAAAGTCAGGTAGACAAAATCACACTTTCCTAAATCTGTATAATCTGAAATTGGAGATTTTTCAAATAACAGCAATTCAGCGCATGAGGGAAACAACTCTTTAATATTCAAAAATAAATAAGCTTGCAGTAGAAGTTCCTTATCATAAGGAAATAATATCACTCCTTCAAAAAACTTTTGAATGTCCTCGTGAGTTTGGGGTTGAATCCTTTTACAGTATGAAACAAATTTATGTAGCTCGTTTACGCTCATCAAGTTTTAACTCCTTCCCCCGGTCGCAGCCTTAAGGGTATTAGCATAAAAAGATACCACTCCCTCAAGGAAATTATCATCCGCATAAGTAACTAAAAAAACGTTTTTAACCCTGAATACTTAAGGCAATTTACTGTTGACAGTTCAATAAAACTAATCTTCAAATGCTTTTCAGTATTGGTGGATTTTTCACTTCTGGTATTAGCTACCAGTGAGCGATTTTATATGAGCAGGAAAACTAGCATTTTGCAAAGCTTGGACGGTTATTCTTGAATCTTGCACGGAAAATTGCCAACCCAAGCGAACAAGTTTCCGAGATTTTTCAGTTTGGATAATTCCAATAACTGGCATTTTTGCCTTTTCTTTATCTACTGAATGTTCTTGCAAAATTGTTTTCAAGAGATGTAGTTTTTCCATATCACCTGCTTGCTGGGGATTTAACTCTACCATTACCATTTGTACTGTTTCCACTGGCTCTGCATCTTCAACAATAAATTGAGTTTGCTCGTCGCGTCGGTCTACTTTCCCCCAAATAATCAATCTTGTGTCAACTTGAAGTAAGGAACTAATGCGTTCATAAGTTTTAGGAAAAACTACAGCTTCTGATTGTGTGGTTAGGTCTTCTATTTGCAAGATGGCCATCTGATCGCCTTTTTTTGTAACCACTTTTTTGACGTTATTTAACATCACAACTGCACAAAGCCTTGTGTCTTCCCTTTGCTCTCCCAATTGCGAAAGGTTAATTGGAGTTAAAAGTGGTGCTATTTGCCTTAAGGATTTCAGTGGATGGTCTGATACATAAAAACCTAATAATTCTTTCTCCATCTGCAACTTTTTCTGTGGGGGTAAATCGGTCACAGGTTTAGATTTAGGAGCAGTTTCAAAGGCATTATTTGCTCTTTTATTTTGAGTAGAAGAAAATCCATCGCCTAATAAGTCAAAAAGATTCCCTTGCCCACTGGCTCTATCTTTGGCGCGAGATTGTGCCCAATCATACACTAATTCTGAGTCATTAATTAACTGTTGGCGGTTGGATTCAATTTTGTCAAAGGCTCCACAGTAAATCAGCGATTCCAGAGTCCGACGGTTCACAGCACGTAAATCCACGCGATCGCAAAAATCAGCGAGAGATTTAAATTCTCCTGTCTCATTTCTCGCCTCTAAAATACAGGCGATCGCATTCTGTCCCACGTTACGCACCGCCGAAAAGCCAAACAGAATCTTTCCCAATGTCGGCGTAAAATCAACACCAGAACGATTAATATCTGGCGGATCTATGGAAATACCCATGTTTATACAGTTAGTAATATATCTCTGTACCTTATCGGTATCGCCACTGTTAGCCGTTAACAGGGCCGCCATATATTCCAATGGGTAATTAGCTTTTAAATACGCTGTCTGGTAAGTTACATAACCATAGGCCGTTGAATGCGATTTATTGAAACAATTAGAAGCTATGAAGCCATTTTTGATCGCAAAATTATGGTCACGCTCAACTCCAATGTCATAGACATTTTCTTTGCCTAAATATTTACGTGTGGCTATTTTGATCATCCTATCTTACCCCCCAACAAAATTTGCGAAATTAATTAATTGATAAAATGATAAAAATTGTAGTCATAGTAATACTGGTAATATAAAATTATATCACTAGAAAACACTGCTATACTCTTAAACAAAAGTAGACAAAGTTTGACAAACTATTAGTTAAACAGTTAATAGCCATGTAATTGCTGTTTTTAAAGCTTATAAACAGACTCCAATAGATATTAATCCTCTTAATTCAGATGCTAGGAGACTAGATGAAATAGGGGGAACAAAGAAAGTTTTTCCTTCTACACCTCACCCCTGTAGCTCTTTCCAATGCCGAATGTGTCAGTTAGTATCGTTGAGAAGCAATACGGTATTAAAGGGTGTGGGTAGGTGAAAGTGACGCTGATCGTAATTTTGGCGGTGGTTCTAGGATTGTTTATGATAGTCGAGATCGGACTGCGATCGCTATTTGGCTTTGGTAATCCCCTAATTTACATTGGTGATGAGCAGATTGGCTATTTATTGGCTCCTAATCAGCGTACCCGTCGTTTTGGTAATCGTATTGAAATTAATGAGTATTCTATGCGAGGTAGTGCGATAAATAAAACACCCGCGCCTTCTACGCTGCGAGTTTTACTGTTAGGGGATTCTATTGCGAATGGTGGTTGGTGGACAGATCAGACTAATACAATATCGGCGATCGTGATGCGTTCTTTAGCATCATCCACTCATCATAATTATCAGGAAGTGGAGGTGCTGAATGCTTCAGCTAACTCTTGGGGGCCAAGGAACGAGTTAGCTTATTTAGAGAAGTTTAGCAATTTCAACGCCCAAGCAGTAGTCTTATTAATTAACACCGATGATTTGTTTGCTACTCCTCCCACTTCTTTACCGGTAGGACGCCATCGCAACTATCCCGATACTAAACCTCCCCTAGCGTTAGTGGAAGTGTGGCAACGTTATATCGTCAAGCAGCAGCCAATTCCTGAAATGAAAGCGGTGCAAAATGAAGCAGGCGATCGCGTGGGGATTAATTTGGAAGCGATCGGCAAAATTCAAGCCCTGACTCGCCAAAGCAACAGCCAATTTTTACTAGTTATGACTCCCTTACTGCGAGAAATTGCTGAACCAGGCCCCCGCGATTACGAAATTAAAGCCCGCCAACGCTTGAGCGATTTTACTAAAGCCCAGCAAATTAACTATGTAGATTTTTTACCGATATTCAATTCAACGAACAACCCGCAAGGTTTGTATCACGATCACATTCACCTCAATTTGCAAGGTAATAAAGTTGTCAGCGAAGTTTTGGAGCGATCGCTTTTAGAAATACTGAGGGAGATAGCAATTACTCAGACTGACTAAAGTCGTCAATTCTACCAGAAAATATTTGTATTGAGTGATTTTCCACTCATGAAAATTAATTTATATAGTTTGTTTAGTACTGACTATCTTAACAGAGTAGTAACTTTAATAGTTAAAATAATTATTAATTTAAATTAAATCAGACAATCTTCTATAACTTGAACACTAGCTATCCAAATAATACTTAACCTTAAATTAAAAAAATGATTAAGTGCAGTTATTTATTATATTAGAAAATTAAATAATATGTTTAAAGATTACTTTTAATAAATCTCCTTGTGTAAAAGGCTTAGTTAAATAGCCTGATGCTTTGACCATCTTAGCTTTAGCTCTATCTATAAATCCTACTTTTTCTGACACCAGAATTACAGGTGTATTTTTAAAATGTGAGTGTTTACGCAGCAAAGAGCAGAGTTCATATCCGTCTAAATTAGGCATCGAAATATCCAACAAAATGATGTCGGGTTTTGTGTGAACAATCTGCATTAAAGCTTTTAAAGAATCGGTGACTCCCACAACACAAAAGGTTTGCTCATCTAAATAACTTTGAATAGTATTCAACACCGTAGGACTGTCATCAATACAAAAGATTGTGTAAATTTTTTTGTCTACACGAGGTTCAGTAATTCGCTGATCACTATGTTCATTAGTATTAATAGAGTAGACTGGTGTTCTATAACCGTTTGTTCTAAAAGAGTTTGGTCTACTTTTGTTCTTAGATTTTAGCTCATTGATTTTGAACAATTCTGACGAGTGTGATTGAGAAGTTAGCGAAGTCTTACAATCAGCCGCTTCTCGACGTTCGCGCAGCGTGTCGCAGACAGAGGCTACGCCAGCGCTTTGGGGCGTTTGACATCGTTCAACCAGTAAGCGGAGATTCAGATGACAAAACTTTGGCATGTCATCTAGAAAGCTTTCAGGAATAAATTCATAACTCCCCTCTTCTAAGTTTAGAAATGACTCCAGAACTTCTAGCGCCAACTGCTCTATCAGCATCGCCGCTTGAAAGGGACTGATATATTTCTGATTAACTAACCAACAAATAGCCAAATAATCTGGGTTCGGTATTGCCTGATTTTCAATCCCAGTTTCAAATATCGCCCGTAACTGTTCGTGAATTTCACGAGGGAGAGTAGAAATTTGCTGACTCAAGCGTTGCAAATTTCTGTAAAGTGGCTCAAACATTTTCTCTGAGTAGCAGGCATAAATTAGTTTACCTTCATCTACATATATTGACCAAGAGCCTGATGTGCTAAACACCTGCAAACAACCAGTAACAGACTTACCAGTGATTTTTTTCAACAAAGATAAAGGCTGGAGCTTTTGAAAAAATCTGTATCTATTAATCGGAAGTGTCTTCATTGGGATAGCTCTGGAATAAAATTAACATTGCAGGTAAAATTAGTGAATTACCTTTTCGGAATTCACTGCGACTTGGTTGAAAGCACTATCAGATAAATATAGCGGTCACATTTGAGTTAGTACAGAGATTCCACACCCCCCAACTCTTAATTAACCAATCTCTGTTAAGCTAGAAAGCACGAATTACAACTAAACCAATCCATATTATTGCCCAATAGCAAAATGGCCCGACTGGTTGCCAGGATATAGTATTTCAAAAACTAGATTGGTTTTCTGTATCTTTTGCTAATCTAGACAATCTAACAGTAACTCAAGTGCAACAGATAGACTATTGGCTCTCGCCCATCAGTCACAAAAGTATCATAGTTATCCGTATCTAGTAGCCTAAAATTGCAGATACTTTTGTTCTCTTAGAAAAGTTTTTTTTGCCCCTCATGCTCAAGTTTGAAGCAATCAAAATCTCCAGTGCTATAGACGGAAAAGCTCTTCTATCAAGGCTTTTATGGATTAATTCAGCAATGAAGAGCAATGTTTTGGTCGCCATAACTAAAGTTGTCAGGTACTTTTGCTAGAAGTTTATTCTTGAGGGAAACTTCATCAAGAGAAAAAGTATTATTAAAAACTAAGCATTCAAAAAGCCCAATGTCTTACTTAGGTCTTGAGCTTGTAGAGCAACTCTTAGTGTTGGGATTGGGCAAAACTACCAATTGCACAACAAGAATGGGAAACCTCCGACCAAGGATGAGTTAGCTGGCAATTGTCGCCATAATGGTGTGTGGTGAGATGCACAGGCGACCAAACCAGCAGAAGAGAATCTCTTCATAAGTACTGGAAACGGGTTCTAATGTTGTTTAAGGCGAAATATTCACCCGGCACAATTTGAAGTGACAAATTCAAGAACCTACAGCGAAATTCTTGATTAGTAGTACATACCTGCAAAATAGCTATTTCCTAGCTAGATGGTAGATAACAAGTAACGTACTCACTAAAATTTAGATTACTATAATTTTCAAAAAAAGTTAGAAGAAATATCTAAACTTCATGATAAATCAGTAAAGTAACCATGAGAACTAATTAATATTATCTTTCAGTATTTTTTTGCTCTAATATCCGGGAAGATTAAAAATGTACAGTAAAAGATAATTTTGCCTGCTTATTTAATTACACTTAATAGATAACTGAATCATTTTATAATAGCAATTTAACCGAAGAATCTCAAGCTTTAAAAGTCACCAATATAAATAAAAAATTGCCTGCGTAGGCGTAACCCGTCGTAAATATTGCATTCATTAACCCATAAAGTATATGTAGTAAAAAGACGCAAAGAATTTCTTTGCGTCTTTGGTGTGAGATTTATAAGTAAATATTCTCACCGTTATAATTCTCCATCTACTTAAACTTGCTCCCGCCAGCACCAGCTTAAAAGTGTGCCACCAGCCACCAACTTAACTACTTCCAGTACCCAATAACTACCGTGTAGTAAATTCATTGTCGATGGAATAGCAGCCGCTGCTTCAAATAGGTTTAGCTGAACTCCTACGGCGCACATTTGCGGAGTTAAGAAATAAGTGTCAAGCACAGCTATAGTTAGCAGCAGTCCAGATAAAATAATACTGCCAATGCGCCAGTGATATTGGGTTTTACCCAAAGCTAATGCCCCTGTCAGTACTACAGCAGCAGACAATAATTCCATCCGATTGAAGTTCCAAAAAATCGTATAGCCTGCTGTTGTAAAACCAGCTTGACTCATCATGCCAGAAAGATAAAGGCTAGGCATAATTACCCAGTCTAAAACTAAACTAGCACTGAGCCAAAAGCCCAAAGTTAATATTATAGCGGTTTGCCAAATTGGTCGTTTGAATTCAAGGCTAGAAATAGCAGTCATAAAATAATTGCGTGTGTTGTATTTCTTAGTTTCTAACTTCACCAGCAGTTTGACAAGAAATATCAACTAACCTTTACAAAGCGACTTATCTTAATTGATTCTTAATCCAACCCCAAGATTTCTTAAACTTAATTGAGAAATATTAAGATATTTTAAAAAATAATTTAATAGATTTTGATTTTTAATAAATACTCAATTTTTCTTGAGTTTCCAGTCTCTGGTTGGAAACTCAAAAAAGATGATAATTAGTGGTTCGATTTCGTTATTTCTCTTGAAATGTCCAGACACCTTCATCCCAATCTGACTCTGTTGGAGGTGATTGTAACCAATGCTGACAACGTAAAAGATGCAACATAGCAGCTTTATCTTGGTTGTCTGCTGCTAAAACTAGGGCAAATTCAGCCCTAGCACGGTTGAAATCGCGTTTGAGATAATACTCGCGTCCTTTGTGATAATGCTCAATCACTTGCAATTTTTCGCTTTCAATCGGGTTGGAACGTAAACCGAGTAATTCATATATAGCTACTGGCTCATTTCTGCCTTTGACACGAATGTAATCTAGTTCCCTAGCCCATATATGATCTTGGCAGGGTTTAAAAGTGTTATGGCTAATAATAATGTCGCAACCATACTGTTTACTAACACTTTCTAATCGAGAGCCAAGATTAACACCATCACCAATGGCGGTAAATTCCATCCGTTTACTAGAGCCAATATTCCCACTAATCACGGTATCTGAGTTGATACCAATGCCGATTTTAATTCTGGGTTTATCATCTACATAGCGACGTTGATTAAATTCGTGCAGGCGATGGCGCATTTCTAAGGATGTTTGCACTGCCATCCAAGCGTGTTCTTCTAATGCAAGAGGAGAACCAAACACAGCCATAATCGCATCGCCGATGTATTTGTCAAGAGTGCCTTTATGTTTAAAGACTGCCTCCACCATTGATTCAAAGTATTCATTGAGCATACTTACCACTTCTTCTGCTTCCAAATTTTCTGTCAAAGTGGTGTAGCCGCGAATATCAGAAAATAAAATCGAAACTTCTTTGCGATCGCCTCCTAGTTTAGCATCATCTAATTTCAGCAATTCTTCCGCTAATTCCTGGGTCATGTAGCGGTACATGGTACTTTTGAGCCGCTTTTCATCACTGATATCTTCCATCACCACCAGCGCCCCCCGGACTTGCTCGTTGTCGCTGGCATCGGCAATTGTGTTAATGGATAAATTAATACTGTGCTGTTCTGTACCAGTTGTTATGAGTGTACGATCGGGATAATATTGCTGGCGACCTTTTAAGTCAACTGCATGTAAAGCATCTTGGTACCACTTGCTAAAGTCACCTTCTTTGATGCCGATGACATCATTAACTAATTTCCCTTCTAAACGGTCATCTATTCCCAGTCCTAGCAAACGTTGGGCACTTTCATTAGCGGCGATAATTAACCCAGCTTTATCAGTGGAAACCACTCCATTGGAAAGACTACGCAGAATATCTCGTTGCATTTGTTCTTGTTGCTTGACTGTGGCAAACAACTGGGCATTTTGTAGCGCTACTCCCGCTTGAATATTAAAAGCTTCCATGAATTCTTCATCGTTGCGGTCAAAGCTAGCTTGGAAGCAATCGGGAGCTTTGGGCCAATCAGCTGGATTATAAGCGGGAAAATCACCAGTTTTCTTTTTATTTACGAGTTGGGTAACGCCAATCAGTTGTTGATCGGCGTTAAATACTGGCATACAAAGTAAGCTACAGGTACGATAGCCATTTTGCTGATCGAGTTGTTTGGCTGTATCAGAGTCAGGATCGTCGTACAAATCAAAGGCAATATTCAGTTTTTTGCCAGAAGCCGCTACTATACCCGCAAAGCCTTTACCTACAGGGACTCGTAATTCTTTAGTTGAACCATCATCCTGAGTGATTTTCGTCCACAATTCATGGCGCTCGTGGTCTATTAACCATAGTGTACTGCGATCGGCATTCATCAGTTCCTTGGCTTCATCCATCACCCGCTTCAGGGTGTCTTCTAAGTCGAGGCTGCTTTGAGAGAGGGACTTGATGGCCTTCATTAGCGCCGCCACTGCTCTTTGTTTTTGGGTGGCGACATAAAAAGAGCGCGAGGATTCTAAAATTAGGCGAATTGAAGGGGCAAATTCTTGAAATAATTGTTCGTCACAAGAGAGAAAACCTTTGGTATCAACACGTTCGGCAAGGGGAGCGGCGTGATTATTGCCAGATTTTAATTTATTCAGTAATTGTACTACTGCAACTAACTGTCCATGTTCATTTAACAGTGGCAAAGCCAGCATAGTGTAAGTGCGGTAGCCAGTTCTTTTTTCTTGTTCTTGGGCAAAATGCGATCGCGGATCGTAATAAAAATCAAAAGGAATATTGATAACTTGTTTGAAAGTGGCGACTTCCCCAGCAATGCCTTTATCGGCGGGGATACGAATTTCTAAAGAGCGATCGCCTTCCCCCTCAGCTAAAATAGACCAAAGTTCTTGTTTTTCTTCATCCAATAAAAATATCGTTGTCCGGTCTGCCCCCAGTAATTCCCCGGTTTTCAGGGTAATCGAATGTAACATTTCTTGCAGAAGAGTTTCAAACCCCTGAGAATCAAGCATTGATAGGGTTTGATGGACAATCTGTAATTTTTGCTCGACATCTTGAACGACCTGCTTAAAAGTATCCTGAGTCAGGGGAGCAAGAAAGGTAGAAAAATTTCCTTTTCTTGTGGCTAGAGCGCCCACAGGAGCAGAATTTGTTTGTAATTCGAGGTTTTCTTGGTTGTGAACACCAATAATCAAATCGGTGGTTTCCCCATAACTTCCTTGATACACTGACATAACTGGTATTTTATATAGCAGGATGAGATTTTAAATTTAAGAATGCGATGAAATTTATGTAAGTTGTGCTAAAAGCAACAATGCCTTGATATTATCCATAGTTTAATCGCTTGTTTAGCTAGCGTCATCCTGTGAATCAGGGTGGAAGTTAATTATCAACAACCATATCTTGACCAGAACCCCTTCCAACTGACGCATACAGATGATGAATAGAGGGTCAGACCCCTGATTTAAACGATAAAACAATATTGTCTGCATCCCGTACTGAGCAGATCCAGGCCTCTCTTTGAGATGCTACGCGAACAAAGTAGGGCTAGTAGTCTGTCCCATTAAATATAATGGGTGAACTCATTCTTAGCTTTTCTTCCTTTGCGCTCTTTGCGTCCTACTCTGCGGGAAGCCGCTCCGCGTCTATGCGGTTCGTTCTTTTATCCCTCAAAATCAAATTGACAGACCACTAGAGCCGTTGACTACAAACTTTTAATTAATGATCCGATCGCCTTTACCAATTCTTCTGGATCTACAGGTTTGGAAATATGCTGTTGAAATCCGGCTGCGATCGCTTGCCGAGAATCCATCTCTCCAGCATAGGCTGTTAGAGCGATCGCGGGAATTGTCCCACCTTTCTCTGGTTCCAGACTCCTGATCTGTCGCATCAGCATATAACCATCCATTTCTGGCATCCCAATATCGCTAATAATCAAATTTGGCTGGGATTGACTCAGTGCAGTTAAAGCTGCAATGGCTGAGGCTACAGCTGTCACCGTTGCACCATATTGCTCCAGCATGAAAGGTAAAAATTCTCGCATATCTGCATCATCATCGACCACGAGAATATTTAAGCCAGATAAAGGTAAGGACTGATCTGGCAGCAGTGAGGAGGTATTTATTTTATCTTTGATTCCTTTACTTTCATCCTGTAAACATGGAAGTCGGACGGTGAAAGTTGCTCCTTTTTCTTCACCCAGGCTTTCTACTTGCACAGTTCCGCCGTGAAGTTCAACAAGATGCCGGACGATCGCTAATCCTAAACCTAAACCGCCAAATTTCCGGGTTGTGGCTCCATCTGCTTGACGGAAATAATCAAAGACATAAGGTAAGAACTCAGGTACAATCCCTTTACCTGTATCAGTTACGCAGATTTGTACCTGTGAGCCAACTTGCTCTAATTTAATTGTTACCTGTCCTCTATTAGGAGTAAACTTAATTGCATTGGAAAGAATATTCCAAATGACTTGTTGCAATCGATTGCCATCACCTAAAACTTGCCCGACACCAGATTCAAAAATTGTCTCAATCTCGATGGACTTAGCCTGTGCTGATAAACGTACTGTTTCGATCGCAGCTTCAATGACTGATACCAAATTAATGGGGCCGAAATTGAGGTTGAGTTTACCCTGAAGGATACGGGAAACATCAAGCAAATCTTCAATTAATTGGGTTTGTAATTTGGCATTGCGCTCAATAGTTTCGAGGGCGCGATCGCTTGTTGCTTGGTCAAGTTTGCGACTCCGCATCAGCTTTGTCCAACCCAGAATGGGGTTAAGCGGTGTTCTCAATTCATGGGATAGCACAGCTAAAAATTCATCTTTGATGCGGTTTGCTGATTCTGCAGCGTTTCGCGCTGTTCGTTCCGCTTCGTAAAGGTGGGCACGAGCGATCGCTTGGGCGCATTGTTGAGCAACAGCCAAGATAAAGGCTTGATCCTCTCCACTAAGTAGTTGAAGTTGGTCAAATCCTAAAGTGACACCTCCCACTGCCGAACCTTCCACCATCAAGGGAATAGAAATCCAGGCATCAATATCGTATTGGGCGTAAGCTTCAGCTAGATGAGGATAACGAGCCATTCTATTTTGCTTCGATTCAATCCAAGTAGGTTGCCCAGTCCGCACAGCTTCGGCTAAAGGGGAAGGTGAATCAATAGAAAAATGCCGCCAAGCTTCTACCAAATCTTGGTTATAACCAACCGTCTGCACAATTTCTAGTTCAGTCTTGTTTTCATTTAGTAAGGCAACGAGGGCAGAATTCGCTCCCAAGGCAGCCATACTCTGCTCTACAATGACCTCAGAGACTTGGGCTGGTGTCAGCGATTCTGAAAGGGCAGCCGTAATGGATTGGAGACGGGCAATGCGCTCTAGGGCTATTTCTGCCGTTTTTTGGGCTTGCTGCGCTTCTTGGTAAAGGCGGGCATTATCGATGGCGATCGCCGCTCGATGGGCAATATCTTCAGCTAGTGACAAGTCAGATGTGCTGTAACGACGTTCTGATTCCGATGTAAAAAAGGAAATTGCACCAAAAATTCTTTCACGTGCCATTAAGGGTAACATTATACAGGACTTTAAACCAATTTCACGTATAATCCTTAGATGTTCTGCATTTTGGATGCCTTTTGCTAATAGTGCATCTGAGATTTCAGTTACCATTTCAGGAATTCCTGTACGCAGTACTTTCGGCACACCTCCCGGTTCATCCAACTTTCTCGGATAATGCTGATGAAGTTCCCAACCGAGTTTAACTTTCTCTGGATCTCGGTGAGCAACTGCTACCCGATTAATTGATTGGTTGTCTTGTAGCAGATCAACGCTACACCAATCAGCAAAGTAAGGCACAACTAAGTTTGCCACACTTGCTAGCGTGTTTTCGTAATTGAGGGAAGAAGCCAAGGTTGCACTGACTTGAGCTAAAAATGCTGCTTGTTGCTGATCGGTTTCTGCTTCTTGTCGCGCGGTTTGCTCTTGAATAAGTTGGATACGTTCGGCTTCAGCTTGTTTGCGATCTGTGATATCAAGTACAATGCCACTCATGTGTGTAGCTTTACCTACTTCGTTGAAAAAGGCTTTTCCCCGGCAGGCTAGGTAGCGGATACTGCTGTCATCCCAAATAATTCGATATTCTAAATCATGCTCTACGCCTTCGTTAATCGCTCGGCTCAACGATTGAGCCAGCAATGGGCTATCATCTGGATGCAGACGAGCTAAGATGGATTCAAAGGTTGCAACAAAAGTTTCAGGTGTTAACCCAAATAGTTGATAAATCTGCTGATCCCAGTTAAACAAATCATTGGCAATATCCCAACTCCAAACACCAATTTTGCCAGATTTTAATGCCAGGTTAAGCTGTTCTTGACTGTTCTCTAAACCTTGATAAAGACGAGCATTTTCTAGAGAAATAGCAATTTGAACTGTCAAAATCTCTAGTACGGAAAGTTTTTCCTGTGTAAAGGCGCTGGGGATAAGATTGTTTTCCAAATATAAAATACCAAGTAATTTCGACTGACGCGCGATCGGTAAACAAAGTACAGATTTAGGTTGTTTCTGGATTACATACTCATCTCCAGAAAACATATTTTGCTCAGTAGCATTCTGCAAAATCACTGTTTCTTGAGTTTGCTGAACATAATTCAGCATTGATTGCGGAATAACTTGTGAAATTTCGCCATCAAATGCGGGTCGAGAAACATTGAGTTTTTCAACCTGGGAATTAACCTTAGCTTCTACTTCTATGACCAGATTTTGCTCGTGTTCAAGCAATAAGTAACCGATTTCTCCTCCTACTTGCTCGATGACAATTTGCATTAATGTCTTCAACAACCGCGAAAAAACAATTTCACTCGATATGCTTTGAGAAGCTTTAACTACCGATAAAAAGTTTAAATGCTCGCCTGTGGTGATAAATGTTCCGTTAGAAGTAAGCTGTTGTTGTGGCAATAACTGAGGATAGGATTCTTCGAGGTGCTTAACTTTTGCAGATGCCTCCCAGCGCAGATATGAATTTTTAGCTTCTTGTAAGTAAGTTTTGGCAATTAATTCAAACTCTCGCTCAAAGTAAAACTTAGCGTCTAGCTCATTAGCCAAAGCTTCATATTGTACAAATCCCTGCTCACGGGCTGAAGTAATTGATTGCTCATACAAGCTCATTGCTTCCAAGTCTCGACCTTTAATTCGAGCTATTTCAGCAGCTACTAATTGAGACTTGTGTAAGAAGTTTTCAGGGCAGTGATAAGCCCAGTATTGCAATTGTTGTTGATGGGATTTTAGAGTTAGTAAAAACTGTTCTTGCTCTGAAAAAGATACTGTTGAATAAAGAGCCGTTAAAGTCAGTGAGTAATATAAAATATAATCTGTTTCAATGGGTAATGCCAGTGTTGCTATAGGAAATTGAGATAATTTTAATGCACATTTTAGTGCTTCTGTATATTCTCTATATGTAAAAAAGATAATTAATTTAATAATATTATAAAAAATAATTCCACTGACAAAACCTGCATCTTTAATAATAGATAAAGCGTAGGATTCATCAAATTCATCATTACTTAGAGTCAACCTTTGGTAAGTAAGTCCGCGCAGATTCATCAGCAACATCTGCTGTAGTCTGATTGTCTGATAGACAGCCTCATGTTTAGACTGGCAGGCAAATGCAGTATATTTTTCTAGCGATTTGTATGTTTCTGCAAGTGGAAAACCTAACTGGATAATTTGCCACGAGCCTTGATAACCATTGTAGTTTGCCATCGTCACATCGCCTGCTTCCACACAGCTAATAAATCCCAGTTCTAAAAAAGGAATATCGCTAGCAATGTGGTTACGCCAAACGTTAATATGGCTTCCATGAATGTGTAAAACAACTCCTCTAAGTTTCAAGTCGTGAAACTTTTCATTCAATTGAATTGCCATCTCAGAAAATGCGTAACCTGTAGGAATATCATGGAAGATAGAAACCAACAACATGGCGTACATACTGTAAGCAAAACAGGAATCTTCCGTATTCCCAAACTTGAGTGAGTAGTTAACTGCTTTCAGTACGACTAAAGGAAAGAGATGAGGTCTACCAAGATAAGTAGGCGGGCCCAAAGTTGTCAACAGACTAATTACTGTTTTAATATTGGGGTCTTCAATTACTAAAGCATTAATTAAATCTGAGACTTGTCTGTTATCTAGATTAGTTGATATCTGGTTTCTTTCAATTGCGATCGCAGCTTTCACTTCCTCATCTGTATCAGGGAATGTCACCTCAAAAAGTTTTAAAGCTTCTAATCCCAATGTCAGCGCCTCTTCAAATCTACCTGCGACTTGATAGAGTCTGATTTGCGACATATAAATATTAGATTTGTCTACATGAGATTCTGCTTTGAGCAATAGTAATTCAAATAGTTGTTCTGCTTGTTCTAAATTTCCGGTTAAGAATTCACATTCAGCTAGTTCTCTAAATAAAGTAAATGTTTGTTCGTATTGTTCTATCCAGGTATTTTCAGCTAAAAGATTCATGGCAACGCTAAAAAATCTTTTAGCAGGAATGTAGGCTATAGATGCTTTTGCTTTCTTAGCAGCGATTAAATTCAATCTTACCAACTCATCTTTTTCTGTCTGTTCAATAATCAGATGAACCGCGAGATTTAGTTGATTAACTAAATCAAAAATTTGCTCGTTAACTTGTTCATAACTGGAATTTTTTAGTAAAAGTCGCCCAATCTTCAGATGAGCTACCGACTTTGATTCATCAGCAATTAAGGAGTATGCAGCTTGTTGAACTCGGTCATGGTAGAAACGATAGTTTCTACCAGCACTTTCATCTGACTCTATAGGGATAATTAATCCTCTTAAAATTGCTTCAACAAGGGCATTTGCTGTTTCTTGAATAGATTGTTCACCAACGATCGCTAAAACTTCTAGATCAAAGCGATTACCAATACAGGAGGCTAATTTAAGCACTTCTTGAGTTGCGGCTGGTAGCTTTTGCATCCGCCCAATCATCAAGCTGACAATATTATCTGTAATACCTTGGGCTTCAATCTGAGCTAGATCCCATTGCCACCCCCCTTTTACCCCCTTGGTAAGGAGAGATTGACGGGGGTCAAAAATTAGCAGATTTTCTTGATGCAGTGTTTTCAGAAATTCATTGATAAAGAAAGGATTACCATCAGTTTTTTGGATAATCAATTGAGCAAGAGGTTCTACTCGTTCTGCTGAACTATGCAATGTATCAGCAATCAATTGATTTACATGAACAAGATTTAAAGGAGTAAGAATAATTTCAGTTTTTCTTACTCCCTGCTGGCAAATCTTCTCCATCATTAAACTAAAGGGATGCACAACATCTACTTCATTATCTTGATAAGCTAAAATAAAGCAGAGATAATGGATACTAGACCCAGTAATGACGGTTTGAATTAAATTTAAAGTAGCGCTGTCTGCCCACTGCATATCATCTAAAAAAACAGTGAGTGGATGTTCCTTTTGCGAAAATACACTGAGAAAATTCTGAAATACTAAATTAAATCTATTTTGAGATTCAGAAGGCCCTAATTCTGGTATAGGTGGCTGTTCTCCAACAATTAATTCAACTTCTGGAATTACATCGGTGATTAATCTACCATTGTTCCCTAATGCTATTTGTATTCGCTTTTTCCAATTGGCAAGTTGTTCTTCAGGCTCAGTTAAAATTTGTCTAACAAGTGTTTTAAAAGCTTGAACAATGGTGGAGTAAGGAATATCTCGTTTATACTGATCGAATTTACCAAATATAAAAACGCCACGTTCTTTGACAATGGGCTTGTGAATCTCCTTAACTAAAGAATATTTACCAATCCCAGCATAGCCAGAGACGAGGACAAGTTCTGGTTTTCCTTGGCTAACAACTCGCTCAAATGCTTGGAGAAGCTTGGCAATTTCTTGTTCTCGTCCATACAATTTTTGAGGAATTTGAAAGCGTTTTGAGATATCTTGCTCACCCAAAATAAAGGATTGAATTTCTCCAGTTGTTTCCAATTGTTTTAAACACTGTTCCAAATCAAATTGCAAACCTAAAGCACTTTGATATCTCTGTTCTGCAACCTTCGACAACAATTTGATAATGATGTCACAGAGCATAAGGGGAATATCATCGTTGAGCTTTTTCGGAGATGGCGGAGATTGGGCAATATGACAATGCACCCACTCTAAGGGGTCTTTGCCTTGAAATGGTAGCTGATCTGTCAGCATCTCATAAAAGGTGACTCCCAGTGAATACAAATCGCTACGATGGTCAATTCCTCGATTCATCCGTCCGGTTTGTTCAGGTGAAAGATAAGGTAAACTGCCTTCAATGCGACTGGAACTGCTAACTATTTGCTGCTGATATGGAATAAAAGCAGCAATTCCAAAATCGGCGATTTTAACCTGACTGGTGTCGAGATTAACTAAGATATTTTGCGGCTTAATATCCTTGTGGACAATGTTACGAGTGTGAATTTGTGCGAGTTTGCTGGTGATTTCAATCGCAATCTTTAAGAACGAAACAGGTTCTTGAAATTGGTCTAGCAATTGATCGAGCGATCGCGCCTCAAAATCCTCCATAATCAAATAAGGGATTCCCTGGTGCATCTCTAAGGCGTATACCTTGACTGCGGCGGGGATATTTAACCTTTGAGCGATCGCATACTCACGTTTGAGTTGTTCAATATTATTGGGTGTACACTGTTCTGGACGTAGCCCTTTGATAATTACCGGACACTGGTCTTTAATCTTGATTCCACGGTATATGACTGCTTTTACCCCTGCTTTTAACAAAGTGACAATTTTAAATCCGGGTAATGCAATCATCATGCTAAATGCTCCAGCCGTGCTTCTTCCGAGATAATTCGAGCTTACTTGTATTTTAGATACATTTCTTTGGACAGATGAAATTTAGATGATATCAGCTTTGGATAATCACTTCTGTTAACTCTACAGACAAAAATAAGCTACAATTCAAGCAGAGTAAGCATTTCCCGCTCAGAAACTCCCCATGTTTGATAACCTGCAAACCCAAATTTACCAACTAGAACAATTTGCCAACAGCCTCGTTTCTAACCAACTGGCACACCTTAGCGTGGTCAGCGTTGGTATCATCTTTGGCGCTGGCTTGCTCACCAGTCTTACACCCTGTATGCTTTCTATGCTGCCAATTACCATTGGTTACATCGGCGGTTATGAAGCCAAAAACCGCTTGCAAGCAGCTGCCCAATCAACTTGGTTTGCTTTAGGATTAGCAACTACATTAGCCGGGATGGGAATAATAGCAGCTTTGGTAGGAAAAGTCTATGGACAAGTGGGAATTGGTTTGCCGATTATCGTCAGCATTATCGCAATTCTCATGGGGCTGAACTTACTAGAAGCACTACCTCTGCAATTTCCATCCTTGGGCGAAACGAATTGGATTTCGCAAGATTTACCTATAGGATTGCGTTCTTATTTACTGGGGCTGACTTTTGGCTTAGTTGCATCTCCTTGTAGCACGCCTGTTTTAGCCAGTTTACTGGGTTGGATTGCCAATACTCAAGACTTAATTTTAGGCGCTGTTTTGCTACTTTCGTACACAGCAGGTTATGTAGCACCATTGATTTTGGCGGGTACTTTTACAGCTTCAATTAAAAAATTACTAGAATTGCGTCGCTGGTCTGGTTGGATTAACCCAGTTAGCGGGGCGCTGTTGGTAGGATTCGGTGTATTTTCCTTAATTTCTCGGATTCCCCTTGGCAGTTTTTAATATCAATACCTTTGTTAGATTTTACACCTAATGACTTTAGAAGATTCAGCATCCAAAGAATTAAAATGGTGGGCAAGACCTGGCAATTACTTACGGCAAGAGCTTTTGCCCGTACTGACTAACTTACGACTAGCGATCGCACTACTGCTGTTGATTGCAATCTTTAGTTCCACCGGAACTGTAATTGAGCAAGGTCAGCCACCTGCATTTTATCAGGCTAACTACCCAGAACATCCAGCTTTATTTGGTTTCTTAACTTGGAAGGTAATTCAGGTAGTTGGGTTAGACCATGTATATCGTACCTGGTGGTTTCTGGCATTACTTATCTTATTTGGCACTAGCTTAACTGCTTGTTCTTTTACCCGTCAGTTACCAGCTTTAAAAGCTGCCCAGCGCTGGAAATATTACGAAGAACCACGGCAATTTCAAAAATTAGCTTTAAGTGCAGAACTAGATAATGGTTCTCTAAATTCTCTCAGCCAACTATTACAGAAACGCCGCTATAAAATTTTTCCAGATCAAGAAAAAGAAAATATCCTCTATGCCCGCAAAGGAATAGTCGGACGCATTGGTCCAATTATTGTTCATATTGGTATCGTAGCTATTCTACTAGGGGGAATTTGGGGGGCGATGACTGGGTTTATGGCACAGGAAATGATTGCCAGTGGCGATACATTTCAAGTGACAAATATTGTCGATGCTGGCCCAATAGCTGCCCAAGTCTCGAAAGATTGGTCTGTGCGCGTCAATCGTTTTTGGATTGACTACACTCCATCTGGTGGCATCGATCAATTTTATTCCGATATGTCTGTCTTAAATAAGCAGGGAGAGGAAGTTGACCACAAAAAGATTTTTGTCAACGAGCCTCTGCGCTATCGGGGCATAACCTTCTACCAAACTGATTGGGGAATTGCAGGTGTTCGCGTCCAATTTAACAATAGCCCGATTTTTCAATTACCAATGGCGCTATTGAACACCAAAGGACAAGGGCGCATTTGGGGTACGTGGGTTCCTACTAAACCGGATTTGAGTGAGGGTGTCTCTTTGCTAGCCAAAGACTTGCAAGGGATGGTATTAATTTATGATCCCAAGGGTAAATTAGTTGATACTGTCCGCGCTGGGATGTCAACCGAAGTCAATGGCGTGAAGTTGAAAATTCTGGATGTTATTGGCAGCACTGGCTTACAAATTAAAGCCGATCCAGGCATACCAATTGTTTACTCAGGATTTGGTTTACTAATGTTGGGTGTGGTGATGAGTTACTTTTCTCATTCACAAATATGGGCATTGCAAAAAGGCGATCTCTTATATGTTGGTGGCAAAACTAACCGCGCCCAAGTTGCTTTTGAACAAGAGGTTTTAGAAATTTTAGATCGGCTTAGTTCAGAGCCAAAAATTGAGGAAAAAGAGACGGCTATTGAAGTTTAAATGCAAAGGTACGCATAGTATAAGTGAAAAATTTGCGTACCTTTGCATTTCAAATTTATTTTTCTCGTTTTACAATTAATTACACCTACACAGCTACAGATTGGAAAATTATTAAGCATTGGAACTAAAGTTTTGTATATCTGCTCAACTTCAATCTAAACGACGGGTTTGCCTACTACCTGTAATCGCTATATTGTTGAGTATCGCTTCTTGTACTACCGATAATAAAAAAATCAAGCACGTTTCTCTCGTTGGTGCTGGGGCAAGTTTTCCTGCGCCTTTGTACGAACGCTGGCTTTCAGATTACAACCAGCAAAATCCCAATGTGGAAATTAACTATCAAGCTATAGGAAGCAGCGCTGGAGTACAACAGCTTATTGAAGGTACTGTAGACTTTGCAGCTAGTGATGTGGGAATTACAAATGAACAAGCAGCTAAGATCAACAGGGGAGTGATTGCTTTACCCATGACTGCTGGTTCCATAGTGCTAGCTTACAATCTCACGTCCGCCCCCCAGTCACCTCCAGTCAATCTGCCAAATGGTTTAAAGCTATCACGCCAAGTTTATGTAGATATTTTTCTCGGAAAAATTACGAATTGGAATCATCCGAGAATAGCTGTAGCTAATCCAGGCGTAAATTTGCCCAATCTACCGATTCAGGTTGTACACCGCACTGATGGTAGTGGAACTACAAGTGTGTTGACGCAACATCTAAGTGCTATAAGTCCAGAATGGAAAAGCAAAGTTGCAGCAGGTAAAGCTGTCGCATGGCCAGTGGGAATTGGTGGAAAGGGTAACGAAGGTGTTACTGCCTTAGTTCAACAGATCCCAGGAGCTATTGGCTATGTAGAATACATCTACGCCAAACAAAATAAACTTCCTGTGGCTGCTTTGGAAAATAAATCTGGTAATTATATTACGCCTACACCAGAATCTGTAGCTCAAACCTTGGAGTCAGTGAAGTTACCCGCCGATAACTTAATTGCTTTTATCAACGATCCTACAGGTTCCCAGTCTTATCCCATCGTTACTTATAGCTGGCTCTTAACTTATCAGCAATATCCAAACAGAGTCAAAGGTGAAGCGCTAAAAAAATTTATTGATTGGGCTTTGATTGAGGGGCAAAAATCCAGTTTGGAACTCGGATATATTCCTTTATCTAAAAAAGTTGTGCTTCAAGTACAATCTGCTGCAAACAAAATTGCAAAATAACTAGTTTTTAGTTTAGATCGTGTCCGCTTAATCAACCTGAGTAAAAATGTTCGTGTTCACTAAAAACCAAAGTTTGGCATTGCTAATTGGAGTATGAAAAATAATTTTGCGTAATTTCATAATCCTTGTAGAGATGTTGGATTACAACGTCTCTACATCCAGATTCATATCACCATTCAGCAATACCCAAAGTTTTTATGATGGGTACTTATGATGACGCACTTCAACCACAGTATGTACATTACCGCGAGGTGTAAAATCTGCTTTCACAGTGGCTTCTAACGGATCACAAGCAGCGACAAAATCGTCCAAAATTTGATTGGCAGATTCTTCGTGGGAAATATAGCGATCGCGGTAACTGTTAATGTAAAGTTTAAGCGCCTTCAATTCTACTACCCGTTCATCAGGTATATATGTAACGTAAATTGTCGCAAAGTCAGGATAGCCGGAAAACGGACATTTACAAGTAAATTCCGGCAAAGTAATATTAATGTCATATCGTCTCCCCATACGCGGATTTGGAAAGGTAATTAATTTACCTTCCGCAATATCGCGTTCACCATACTTCATTTCAGGGAATTTGTCAGTTGTCATTTGTCATTGGTTATTTTACTTATGTTTACGTCTTTTTATTAATTTTGTACAGACAAAGATTTTTCGCGTCTCTACTCCCTCCTCAATACTCTTCCTTCTCCCAGTCTGGACAATTCTCATCTTCACAACCGTGGGGATGCATAGCACAAACTAACAAATTACCACTATAAACTTGACCGTGGTAATGAGTACAACCGATGCACGCAGGATTTTTTTCAGCTGTAGGTTCAACTGAATAAGGAAAACCTGGATCTACATCTGCTACCATGTCTTCCAGTTCCCAGTAAGCCTCCAACATTGGTTCAGCTAAATCCTGTAAATACTGATCGACTTCAGTAACAATATTAGGGACTTGCTCAGTAATTTCTTCCGTTAGCTCAAAAAAAGCGTCAACCATTTCACTCATTTCCAGGAAGAAACGCTCTACTTCATCAGCCACTGTTTCAACGATTTCTGCTAAATCCTTTTGCCACTGTTCCATAAACTTGACACCTTTGCAGGCTATAAACAGGACGCTTTGTGTTATCTGGGTGGAAGCACTAGAATACACACTAGGCAATGTATCTTATCAAGTTTCTATATGAAGTGCCATGTCAAAGTTCCACTTATTGCCAGTTATATCGAGTAAAAAATACTTTTTATTAATCGCGTTGCAATCGTTTTAACTCATTTTGCAGGTCTAGCACTTCTTGACGCAATTTATCCACATTCTCATCACTTGATCCCTCTTTCACCGTTGGTTCTTCATCTTCCTCTAAAATTTCAATGCGGCGAGGTTCCGAAGGAGGTGTTTTCTCGGAGGTTTCAGCAGATGGTTGGGCTTGTTGGGCTTGCTTCATCATTTCTTCAACAAAGCGGCGGGCTTCTTCTGTGTTCATTTCGCCCTTTGCCACCATTTCATCTGCCAGTTTTTGGACTTGCGATCGCACTTGGGCTAATTTTCCCCCTGCTTTCTCACCTGCGTAAGAAGCTAATCCAACACCGAGGTAAAAAGCTTTTTGAACAATATCTCCAAAACCAGCCATTGTTGCTGACCGCTCCTAAAAATAGGGCGACCCGGAGACTACGCCTATTACAAGCCTCCCGTGTTGCTGCTACCTTCCGGTTCTGACAAGATTTGGGTGTTGCAATCGCATAGATCCAGGTCTTCTAAAAGCATAACATGAAAAACCAGTAAGTGTGTGTTATTCCATAACAATTCGCCATTCGTAAAGTTGATATTTGACACAGCCGTGTTTTACCAACGGGTCATCAGCGACAATTGCTTCTGCTTCCTCCTTAGAGGCTGCCTCAAACAGCAACATTCCGCCTCTTTGTTCTGCCCAATAGCCCGTTCGTGCTTTGTGTCCTTTAGCAATCAAGTCCTGGATGTAGGCTTTGTGAGCAGGTACATATTGGTCAAAGGTAGGTTTATCGACTTTCCCTTCTTCAATTTTGACAAACCACGGCATTTACTTGCGACCTCTCGTAATAATTTTGGATTTTGGATTGGGAATAATCAAAGCTCCCGAAGGCAAGCGATCGCAATCACAACATTACTGATAAAATTTCTAGAATGCGAGAACTTTACCCAGCGATCGAGCCTTACCTAGAAGGTAGTTTACAGGTTTCCGACCTACATACCATTCATTTTGAAGAGTCAGGAAACCTCCAAGGTCAACCCATCGTTTTGCTACACGGTGGGCCTGGTGGTGGATGTCCACCTTTTTATCGGCAATATTTCCACCCAGAAAAATGGCGGATAGTGATGTTTGACCAGCGTGGTTGTGGTCAAAGTACGCCCCATGCTGAGTTACGAGAAAACACCACTTGGGATTTAGTCAATGATATCGAAAAACTGCGCCAACATTTAGGTATAGAAAAGTGGGCAGTTTTCGGTGGTAGCTGGGGTAGCACTTTATCATTAGCCTACAGCCAAAGCCATTCTTCTCGCTGCACAGCATTAATTCTTCGTGGTATTTTTATGCTGAGGCAAAAAGAGTTGCGATGGTTTTACCAAGAGGGTGCTAGCTATATTTTTCCTGATGCTTGGGAAGAATATCTCAAACCAATTGCGATCGCAGAACGTGATGATATGATCGCAGCATATTACAAACGCTTGACCAGTCCCGATTTAGAAATTCAATTAGCAGCGGCGCGTGCTTGGTCAATTTGGGAAGCTAGTACCAGTAGACTTTTTTTAGACCCAGAACTCATGCAAAAGTTTGGCGAGAGCGAATTTGCTTCAGCTTTCGCACGCATTGAATGCCATTACTTTATGAATAAGGGCTTTCTTGAAACAGAAGATCAATTACTCTTAAATGTAGACCGTATCCGCCATATTCCGGCTGTAATTGTTCAGGGACGCTATGATGTAGTCTGCCCAATGATATCAGCTTGGGAATTACATCGAGCTTGGCCAGAAGCGGAATTTATAGTGGTTCCTGATGCTGGGCATTCGATGAGCGAACCAGGAATTCGTAGTGCTTTGATTGAAGCAACAGATAATATTTAATTCGGTTGAATACTGAGCTTGTAGAACAGAGAAGTTCCCCAAAAAAAGGGGATGTAAGACCAAACCCTCAACAAAGCAATCCCTTGTGAAATGGGAAACTTACACTATATATAAAGCATCAGTGTAAGTAGTTCACTACAAAAAAAGAGATATGCGAATTCTAATTATGGAAAGCAGTATGTTGTTGCTCCTGACTGCGGTGACAACAGGCTGTGTCAGTTCTCCCTCTGTTACAAAACAGCCACAAGCCTTACCAGCAATCACTGAACAGCCGACGAAGGCAACTGTGTTGACCTCAAAACCTACACCAACTGCAAAAACTACAGACAGTTCTACCCCTGAACCCACTATTTCTAAAAATCCGACGCGCTGTGAAACTAGCCAATTGTCAGTACGCCGAGTCTCCGAAGATGCTGGCGTTGGGAATGTTGCCCTCACCTACGCCTTCACCAATAACGCCTCATCTCCTTGCACCCTCTACGGTTATCCGGGATTGGCACTACTGGATGCAAAAGATCAACCTTTGCAAGGAATTAAAGTTATTCGCTCCAAAGACACTTATTTTTCGAGTCAGCAACCTCGACAACAAGTAACTCTAGCTCCTGGAAAACAAGCCTCATTTCAAGTAGCATATAATCACATTAGTTCGCCCCAGGAAAACTGCCCAATTTCTAATAAGATTGAAATCACGCCTCCGAATGCTTACCAGCACCTTACCGTCACAGAAGAAATCAAGCCTTGTACAGGCAAAGTCAGAGTGACCCCAGTACAAGCAGTCTTGTAAATTTATGTAATTTACTAAAAAATCTAAAAATAGCATAAATTTGATTAGAGCTTCTGATAAGTCCAGTATTGTACTGTTCAAAAAGGTTAAGGATTTTATGCTAGGAATTGATGTTGCCGATCAAGATGGCAGAGTAGATTGGACGGCTGTAAAAAACTCTGGTAAAACCTTTGCGTTTGTCAAAGCCACAGAAGGAGTTAGTATTAAAGACTCTGCTTTTGCTCATCACTGGCAAACTATGAAAACGGTTGGTATTATTCGGGGTGCTTATCATTTCTTTCATCCCCATACATCTGACCCGGTTCAGCAAGCACAGGAATTCTTAAAAACGTTGGGGAAATTAGAACCAGGAGACTTACCACCAGTTCTGGATGTAGAGGTAACTGACAAAGTAAATAGCCAAGCTGTAATTAGTGCAGCTAAACTGTGGTTAGCAGAGGTGGAAAAAGCCCTTTTACAACAAACGAAAAAAGCAATTAAACCAATTATTTATACTTTCCCTAGTTTCTGGCAAGAACTTGACAATCCATCCGATTTTGCGAGTTATCCGTTATGGATTGCCCACTACGGAACTCAGAACCCAAGTATTCCTGGCGCTTGGCAGGGGCAATACCTAATCCATCAATATGAAGGTGATATCTCTGGTGTAGCTGGTGTTAGTGGTCGAGCCGATTTGAATAGATTTAATGGTTTACAGCTAGGAGATTCTGGGCTAAGGGTCAAACAATTACAACAGCAATTAAAAGATATTGGATTATATAATGATGCCATTGATGGGAAATTTTCTGAGTCAGTTAAGAATGCAATTGTTAGTTTCCAAACATCTAAGAAATTGCAAGCTGATGGGATTGTCGGTATAAAAACTTGGGTAGCTTTACTGTGGATTTAGAATGGATAAGCTTACTCAATAAATAGACCCATGCTCACTATCAAATTGATGTAAAGATAAGTGATTCTTTGTGTCTCAATATTTACTTCTTTTGATTAGCAAGCCCAGTTGTTTTAAATATGTAGCTACTTATTGAAAGTCGCTTATGTTGCTTCGATGACTTCTCAATAAGTAGCTAGGCGTAAATAAATTAAAGTTTATAGTGAGTTAGCGCAGTCTTCTCCTAAAGGGAGAGGCTAGCGCCAAGGAGTTTCCCCCATGAGCGACTAACGAACCCGGAGGGTAAGGACTTTAGTCCTAGTAAAACTTTCTATTAACGATGAATTGCTGATTACGAACTAGGCTTTTTGGCGTAATTTAATTATACTTATTTAATATGTATTTCTATATATGACTAGTATCTTGAAATGCACAAAAGTGAGATTTAACCTGGAAAAAACCTTTAATGATTCGTTTGAGTGAACTAAACTTAACCCACCTGATAGCTGTAGCCACTTCTACCCACTGCCGTTTTCTTTTACTTGCTTCTGGATAATCTTCACTCAGCATCTCAACTGGTAACAAATACATCTTGACACGATAACTTTTACCTCCTTTGCGGTACTTGTAAGTGCCCAGTTCATTAGTGTCTACCTGCCCAATCACCCCTGCTTCTTCCCAAGCTTCTTTGGCAGCTGAAGCGGGCGGACTCATGCCATTAGGAATATCTCCTTTTGGAATCACCCAGTGTTGAAAGTTACGGGTCGTGATTAGCAAGATTTCAACTTTGCCATTGTTCACTCTATAAGGAATCGCCCCAGACTGTTTAAACACTTTGCTGACTTTTCGACTCATGTAATTTGCATCCTGTACGGTTTAGCTTTTTTGTATAATGATTATTTCAAAAAGTCTAACGCTGATACCGGATAAGTTTTGGTTAAATTTAGGTTAGGATGAGGTTAAAGAATTTTATTATCCATAAAAGTTAATTATTAAAAGTTTTTTATTAATCTTGTCATCTTGTTTGTGGGCAAGAATACATCAAACTATGTTAAGGAATATAAAATCAAGTAAATTGGCTCGTAGTAAGCAGCTCTAGCCCTGAATACAAACCTTTTATTCATGCCCACTTATTTAAGTCTGCCGCTGAGACCAGAGGCGGAGCCTTCTAGTTGCATTCACAGTTAGAACTGGGAAGGAGATTATGAAGTTTTAAAAGGGTTGGGTTGAAGTTTAGCTAGATGAAAAATGTTTTGTACATACCACGTTTTGCATCTATATAAGAATTGCAATATCTATGGACTTAATTAATATAAAGTCAACTCACTTAAAAAGTGTACTCCTGATGGCTAATTGACAAATGCAGCCCTCTTATAAATATCACATCTTCTGGCATTAAACCAGAGGATATACCACCAATGTAATTAAGTTGACTTTTTCAGATTTTGGTAGATATACAGCGAAGATATTGCATTTAAATCTACTTCTTTCTGCTCATCTTGATTTTCATTAGTATTTTTAAATAAAACTGTAAACGCACCAGCACCTAATCTATCTTGAGGAAACATCCGATAACAAGGTATTGTAGTTAAATGCGACTGATATTTAGTTAAATTACTAATTTCCATCGCCTGAAACTGGGGAAAGCGTTCCAAAAACCATTCGCAAACTTGCTCATTTTCTTCGGGTGAATATGTGCAAGTCATATAAGCTAAATAGCCTTGTGGTGAAACAAGTTTAGCAGAGTTAGCTATAATTCGCTTTTGCCGATTTGCACTTTTGTTAATAGCAATTGGGTGAAAACATCCGGGTGCTTTTTCACCTTTAGCCAGTAAAGACTGTCCAGTACAAGGAGCATCTACTATTACTAGGTTGCTAAAGCAGGGAAACATTTCGGCAAAGATACTCGAATCTCTATTAACTACTGCACTAGAAGTAATTTGGCAACGTTTCAAATTAGAAATTAGCATTCCTAAACGTTTACCAATTACTTCATTACTGATGAGTAATTCCGGTTTCAAAGCTTTCCAAGCGAAGATACTTTTGCCTCCTGGTGCGGCACACATATCAAAAACTAAACGCACTGACTGAGGAATTGCTAACAAAGTAGTAGCTGCAAATATCGAAGAGAAATCTAAACAATAGAAATATCCTTGTTGATGTAAGGGATGCTGACCGGGTTTTTCTCCCAAGCATAAACGGTCAGTAAATTGTGGTTGCCAATAGGTTGGTGTTTCCACTGCTAAAGGTGAAAAATCTAGCTTTTCTTTACACCAAAGAATACTGGGTGAAAAAGGCTGAGGATTCATTAAAGCCTCAATAAATTTTTCTTGTTCATCTAGATTAGCGAACAAACGCCGTGAGACTTTAAGTAATAAATTAGAAGGTTTTTCCATCTGGATATATAAATAATAAAATTTTTCACAAATCAGAGTGGAGATGCAATTGTGTGGAAATCAATATGAAAGATGACGCTTCTTAATTACGAATTAGGTTGTATCAAAATCCAAATCAAACTGTTACACAAGAACAATGTAATCAAGCCTTTTGGCTTCATACTCAAAATATAATGACCGCCATTCAGAACGCAATGGCCAAGCTACCCCACTGCACCGGAGAAGGTCATGTTCTTAGATAGTTTTCCGCAAAAGTTACGCAAAGAAGCACAACTATGGAGGGATGAAGGATTAATTAGTTCTTCGCTGTATGAGCAAATAGCAGAACGTTATCAATTTAAAAACCTGGAAGCTGCTGTACGCGATCGCAATAAAGCGATCGCGATCGCTGTAGGCAGCATCCTTCTGTGCTTAGGCATAATTACTTTTGTATCAGGAAACTGGCAAGGAGGTTCGCGGGAAGTCAAATTTATTCTGATGATGAGTTTGTTTTTTGCGATCGCGATTACCGGTTTTTACAATTGGATAACACCTGAAGGGAAGAAGCCGCAAAAAAGTAAACGCTTACTGGGAGAAGGATTGCTCATTTTAAGCGCCTTCATTTTCGGCGCAAATATACTGCTGATGGCCCAGATGTTCAATATCGCCGGTTCAACTTCCCAACTTTTTCTCGCCTGGGGATTGGGTGTTGTGGTGATGGCCTTCAGTTTGTGCATAAATTCTTTAGGAATTCTGTCAATTATCCTCGTGGAAATCGGGTATTGGACGGGATTAGAAGACTTATGGTACGCAACAGGAGAGTTAACTTGGTCGCGGTTAGTGGTGCAACATTTGCCTTTGTTGGCATGGCTGGTGTTTGTCCCCTTAGCCTACTTCTGCCGATCACGCTGGATTTTTGGTCTAGCAGCCTTTGTTTTCGCTAGTTCCTTACAAGCTAACCTTAATCCTCTGCCACTGCTGAATTATGCTGATATAGCGCCTTGGGTGGCATCTTTTGCTTTTGCACTCCCACCTGCATTATTCTGGAGTTATGATGATCTGCTGTTTCCAACCATAAATTACAGATTGTTTCAATCTCTGGCCCGTAATTTGGCGTTGGTTAGCTTTGGTGGTGTGTTTTATGTTCTGTCTTTTCGTTGGGTTTGGGAATCTCAAAATTATGGTTATAATCAGCCAACGAACTTGACAAACTTATTCCAGTCTCTGCCGATCATCGATTTGGGGATTCTCAGTGGCTTGGCGGTATTGCAATGGTTATTTCTACTTCGTCAAAGAAATAATCCTCCGCGCCGCGAAGTGATTTTCACAACTGCTGTTATTGGTACTTTTCTTGCCTTTATTGCCATAGTACCTTTTTGGCATCAAACTATCAGTCGGATTGATGAACTTGGTGTTTTTATTTTCAATGTACTTCTAGCAACATTAGCATGGGGACTAATTCAAGAAGGATTGAAATTAAGCAACAGAAGTTCCTTTTGGGGTGGTATGTTGTTAGTGACACTGCAAATTATCAGTCGCGTGCAAGAGTACGACACCGACTTACTTTTCAAGTCTCTAGTCTTTATCTTGTGCGGTTCCGCTTTAATTAGCGCTGGACTCTGGTTTGAACGCCGTTTACCTGGTGGTAGTGCAAGTAAAAAGTAGTACAAATTCAGAATGGGCTAAACGCTCCACAACGCTAACAGAATTCAGAATTCAGAATTCAGAATTCAGGATTTTCCCCATCATCAACATCTCTATCTCTGTGCATCAAAATTTTTAAAGTTTCTCTGCGTTAGTCCTAATCTCGTTACTTTTGACCTCCTCAATTCCTCTGCTTTTTAGGACTACGCTCATGACTAATAGTTCTTCTGAATCTAAAAATAAAACCTTGTCTCCCGAAGCCGAGTTTTCCAGTAAGGTGACTTTTCGGGATTACTTGATTGCTACTGAACAAAAATCGAATAAGCCCTTACCTTTTTGGCGGTTACTAGCTCCCCTGGCGCTGCAAACAGGGTTAATTATGGCAGTACCAGCCCAAGCCGTTTATACAGATGTGACAGGTAAAACGGTGATTTTGCAAACCGTACCTGTAGACCCAAACAATGTACTAGACGGTAATACCTTAGCGTTAGATTACAACATATCCCGTCCCGCAAATTTGAGGAGATTACCTGGTTGGCAAACAATAGTCAGCAAAGGTCGTGGAAGCGGCAGAAGATTGCCTGAAGGAACCAATATCTACGTGACTTTGCAAGAGCAAATATCTTATGGTAATGGTGTTCCTAGAGCTTGGAGACCGTTACGAGTCAGTAGCGATCGCCCAACATCTCTAAGAGCCAATCAGGTGGCCTTAAAAGGTGTTTATCAGGATGGTTCCGTTAACTACGGCTTGGAAACCTATTACATCCCAGAAAACCAACGCCAGCAGATTAGCAACGATTTGCGAACCCAACGCGCCCGCAGAGGACAAGTACCCCCCATTGTGGTGAAGGCGAAAGTAGATCCACAGGGTAAAGCAGTTCCAGTTAGTATGTGGGTACGCGATCGCAACTATCGCTTTTAAGCTCTTAGGTAAAGTATGTAAACATGGAAAGTTTATTTCCAAAGTTCTGAGCGTCACCTGGTGGCGCTCAGAATTTTCTGTTTGTCATTAAACTTTTCCGAAAACCCTTGTACAGATGTAGCATTGCTACGCCTCTACAAGGGTTTTGGATAAGGCATAATTAATTGCTGGGGACACTGACTACTAAGCTAATCGTCATTTAAATTGCATCATTTTCATGGTAATAAAAGCTGCAAAACCTCTCCCTTGCCCCCTACTCCCCTGCAATCTCAATGTGCAATCTTATTTGCTTAACAGATTACTAAGGCACAATCAGCACTGGGCAAGGGGAAAGGTTAATCACGCGAGTTGTCACACTATCATCCGCTCCCTCTTCAGTCAAGCCTAGCCCCCGGCATCCCATGATAATTAAATCGGCCCCAATTTCATCAGCGACATCGCAGATAGTAAAAGCTGGTTTACCTTGCCTTTCTAGAATTTCGGATTGAATTCCTTGCCCAGAAAATAAAGATTGGGCATTTTCTAGCAGTTTTGCAACTACTTCTGGTGAGACCATCGGATCTGCACTAGGCGCATCTGGAGCATCTGGAGGCGGTTCTTCTACCACAGACAGCAGCACCAAACGACTGCCATACTTTTTGACTACGTTGGTAACAACATCAGCAGCTTCCCGCGTTTCCCGGCTTTGATCGATAGGAAATAGTACTGTCTTAAATATCTCTGTCACTTGGGTACCCCTGACTCCGGTAAAATCTTGATGGTTCTACTTTCAAAACAATAACAAAAAGGCAATCAGGAGAGTTTGGTGTGTCCAAAAAAAGTTTAGCAAGTTTATCTTCAGCTGATATATCTGGGAAACGTGCCTTAGTGCGGGTTGACTTTAATGTGCCTGTGGACGATCAAGGCCAGATTACCGACGATACTCGCATTCGTGCCGCTCTACCAACCATCCAAGATTTAACGCAGAAGGGTGCTAAAGTCATTCTCGCAAGTCATTTTGGCCGTCCCAAGGGTGTGGATGACAAATTACGCCTAACTCCCGTTGCCAAGCGTCTCTCTGAGTTACTAGGGCAAGAAGTCATTAAAACTGATGACTCCATCGGCGATGAAGTTGCAACGAAAGTTGCCGCTTTGCAAAATGGCCAAGTGCTATTACTAGAAAATGTCCGTTTTTATCCAGAAGAAGAGAAAAACGACCCAGAATTTGCCAAAAAGTTGGCAGCTAATGCTGATTTTTATGTGAATGATGCTTTTGGTACTGCACACCGCGCCCATGCTTCTACTGAAGGTGTGACTAAATTCCTCAGCCCTTCTGTGGCTGGATATTTAGTTGAGAAGGAATTGCAATATCTGCAAAACGCTATTGAAAATCCCCAACGTCCTTTGGCGGCAATTATTGGCGGTTCCAAAGTTTCCAGCAAAATTGGCGTAATTGAAACCCTGCTGGAGAAGTGCGACAAGCTGATTATTGGCGGTGGGATGATTTTCACCTTCTACAAAGCCCGTGGTTTGAGTGTTGGTAAGTCGTTGGTAGAAGAAGACAAGCTAGAACTAGCGAAGTCTTTGGAAGCTAAGGCTAAAGAACGGGGTGTTGCTTTATTGCTGCCCACAGATGTGGTATTGGCAGATAACTTTGCTCCTGATGCCAATTCTCAAACCGTTAGCATTGAGAATATCCCCGATGGTTGGATGGGTTTGGATATTGGGCCAGACTCGGTGAAATTTTTCCAAGAAGCCCTTGCAGATACCAAAACGGTAATTTGGAACGGGCCAATGGGTGTATTTGAGTTTGATAAGTTTGCGGCAGGTACGGAAGCGATCGCTCATACTCTCGCTGAAATTGGTAAAACTGGTACAACAACCATCATTGGTGGTGGTGACTCAGTAGCGGCTGTGGAAAAGGTTGGTTTAGCAGACCAAATGAGCCACATTTCCACCGGCGGCGGCGCTAGCTTGGAGCTACTTGAAGGCAAAGTATTGCCTGGAATTGCAGCTTTAGATGATGCGTAAGAAAATTATCTCTTAAACTATTGAAAAAATCTGGTAGTTTTTGACAATTGTGGTAAGGGTGCGGTATACCGTACCCTTACTACATTTATTAGCATTTTTGGTAACGATACCACTAGAGTTGTGGAAGTGAAAGTGTAATGGCAAGAATTGAAGAAATTTCAGTCAAAAACTATAGGGTTCTGCAAAATATTATCCTAAAAGATATCAAACCTTTTTCTATTTTCCTTGGCCCTAATGGTAGTGGCAAGACTACTTTTTTTGATGTGATAGGTTTTCTTTCAGATTGCCTTACTACTAATGTTCGCAAAGCCTTAGAAAAGCGAGGAAGATTTCAAGAAGTTATCTCCCGTGATTGCCAAGGTCAAGAAATTGAAATTGTAATTAAGTATCGTGAAGATAATAAATCTCCTAAAATCACCTACACAGTTGCTATTGCTTTACAAAATGGAGCGCCAATTGTTTCAAGAGAAACTCTCAAATGGAAGCGCGGTTCTCATGGAAAACCATTTGATTTTCTTAAGTTTGAAAATGGTGGAGGTGAAGTAATTAGTGGTGAAGATCCAGAAATTAATGATAAAAGAATTCACTATCAAATGGATGATCCCAGTTCTCTGGCTATTAAAACTATAGGTCAATTATCAGATAACCCACGTATTGCTAGTTTGCGCCGTTTTATTGAGGGATGGTTTCTCTCTTATTTCATACCAGATCAAGCTCGTCAGTTAGCGACTGCTGGTGCAATGGAACATCTCTCTCGTGAAGGAGACAATATTGCCAATGTAGTTCAATATCTTGCTGATGAACATCAAGAAACTTTATCCAAAATTTTAAAGTTACTGGCTAGTCGTGTTCCCCAGTTAGAAAAAGTGGAGTCGGAGCCAACAATTGATGGTAGACTGGCTCTTTTATTTAAAGATGCACCTTTTAGCAGGCCATTTTTAGCAAGGTTTTCCTCAGATGGGACACTAAAATTACTGGCATATTTAATATTATTAAATGACCCTAATCCTCCTCAGCTACTTTGTATTGAAGAGCCAGAGAATGGACTGCACCATCGGCTTCTTGATTCCTTAAGTGAGGAAGCTCAGGCTTACTCACAACGCGCACAAGTATTTGTTTCTACCCACTCTCCATTTTTTGTAAACACAATAAAAGATGCTAGACAACTTTGGATTTTCCAACGTGATGATAAAGGTTACGCAACTGTTACAAGAGCTGATAAAATTGATGATGCCAAATATTTTATAGAATCCCAAGCAGGCTTAGGTGATCTCTGGTCTGAAGGATATCTTAGAGGATTACCTTACTAATAGTAGTAATTATGCATATAGAGTTTTTAGTAGAAGAACCTTCAACTGAAGTTGCTTTAAATTTTATTGTACCTAAAATAATAGGTGATACTCATACGCTGAAAATTCATAACTTTCAAAACAAAGATAGACTTTTAAAAAGACTGACTGAGCGAATGAAATCTTATGCTAACTTTGTGCATGATGACTTGCGGATCGTGATTATAGTAGATGAAGATAGAACTGATTGCCAAGAATTAAAGAGGAAACTTTGTGATGCTAGCAGTTTTGTGACTAAACACAAAGGAAATATTGTTCTCCATAGAATTGCTGTAGAAGAACTGGAGTCATGGTTTCTAGGTGATGTGACAGCAATTAGGGCTGAATATGAAAAGATTCCTGTTTCTTTATCCCAGCAAGCCAAATTTCGGAATCCAGATACTATCAAAGGTGGTACGTGGGAGCAACTAGATAAGATCCTAAAAAAATATGGCTATAAAACAGGGTTACAAAAAATCTACTTTGCTGAGAAAGTTTCTCCCCACATGGATGTAGAAAACAATCTCTCTAAAAGTTTTCAGGTTTTTCGAGATGGACTAAGAAACATCGTCAAATAAAATTTATTAATCAGGTATTGATTTGTACTAACTTACATAAGTTGGGGAAAACTGTGGAAACTAAATGGCTGGAATGGGCGCAAAAGTTACAAGCGATCGCTCAAAATGGTCTAACCTATTCTGAAGGGCCTTTTGATATTGAACGCTATAAACAATTACTAGCGATCGCCACAGAAATCATGGCGACTTACTCGAACGTAGAACACAGCTATGTCCTCGATTTATTTAGCAGTGAAGTCGGATATACAACTCCCAAAGTTGACGTGCGAGCGGCAATTTTTTGCGAAAATACTATATTGTTAGTCAAAGAAAAAGTAGATGGTTGCTGGAGTTTACCTGGTGGATGGGCTGATGTTGGCGAGTCACCCAGTGAAGTAGTTGTAAAAGAAGTATATGAAGAATCTGGATATCAAGCACGCGCTATTAAATTACTAGCAGTTTATGACAGAAACAAACAGGGACATCCACCGTTGCCGTTTTATGTATATAAGCTGTTTTTTAAATGTGAACTTATCGGTGGTTCTCCATCATCAAGTATTGAAACTGAAGATGTAGGTTTTTTCTCTGAAGATGCGTTACCAGAACTTTCTCTGGGACGGGTGACACCAGCGCAAATCACGCGGCTTTTTCAACATTATCGCCAACCAGATTTACCGACAGATTTTGATTAACCAATTAGATGCGGATACTTTTAAGAAAATATTGCTAACTGGGTTTCCGGGTCAAAAAAGTGAATTTTCTCTGGAGTTAGCGATAACCATAGTTGCTCACCAGGTTGTACAAGACGATCTGGTGGGATTCGCACTTGTAGGGAATTGGCTATAGTCGCAGGCTGAGAACCCGGTTCGGCAATCTTAACAGCGAGAAAGGAATCGTTACCAAGATTCTCTACCAAATCTACTTGGACTGGTAGATTTTTGGTAGCAGGCATACTCAAGTTCAAGTGTTCTGGACGAATGCCTAAAATTAGAGTTTTCCGATCGTATTTTTGTAGGGCATTTCCCCAAACTTCTGGGAGGGTGAAACGAAACTGAGAATGAGTAATCAACTGAGGAGCTTGAAATTCTACAGGAATAAAATTCATCGGTGGTGAACCAATGAATTCTGCTACAAAAAGATTGGCAGGGCGATTGTAAAGTTCTAGGGGAGAAGCAACTTGTTGAATTTTACCTTCAGACATAATTGCAATGCGATCGCCCATTGTCATTGCTTCGGTTTGATCGTGGGTAACGTAAATCGTGGTTGTCCCCAGTTGGCGCTGTAATTTCACGATTTGGGCGCGGGTTTCCGCCCGCAGTTTGGCATCTAAGTTAGAAAGCGGCTCATCCATTAAAAACACTTGAGGGTCACGCGCGATCGCTCTTCCCAATGCAACCCGTTGTCTTTGTCCCCCAGATAGCTGTTTGGGTAAGCGATTCAGCAATGTTTCAATTTGTAACAGTTGGGCAACACTACGCACCTGCTCATTTACCGCCCGTTCTTTGTCAGAAATGTAGCGCAGTCCTTTAGGTAATTTTCTTGTTGCACCCACAAAAAGATTTTCTGCCCACGTCTGAAGATATTGAGATGAGGTAGCCATTTCTTCCCCTGCTTTCCCAAAACGGCGGCGTAAACCAAAGGCGATATTGTCATACACCGTCATGTGGGGATAGAGGGCGTAATTTTGAAACACCATTGCGATATCGCGTTCTTTTGGTGGTAGGTCATTGATTAAGCGATCGCCTACCCAGATATTACCGCCAGTAATTGTTTCTAACCCAGCGATTAACCGCAACAGGGTACTTTTCCCACAACCAGAAGGGCCCACCAGCACCATAAACTCACCATCTGCGATCGTCAGGTTAATCCGTCGCAAGACATTAACACTTCCCGCACGTTCTTGGGCTGCATCAGTTTTCTCCCCAGAGGTGAGAGAAGATTGGGTTTGTGAGGTCACGCTTTCCCCTTTACGCGGGGAAAAACTTTTATAAACGTTTTCTAAAACAACTTGAGACACAACTAATTATTGGATTGGGAATTAGGAATTGGGAATTGGAGGATAATTACGAATGAATAATGACAGTTTAGCGCCCATAATACACGTTCTCTGTAAATACGAAAAGTTAACAAAATAGTTTGCACCATCAAAAGCAAACTACGCTAAATTTTAGGGCTGTCAGGAGGTGTTTTTATGACTACCGATGTACCTAAAAATCTTACCCAAAATTCAAGCGTTAACTCTATCCATGACATTGTAGACGTACAAACTACAGATTGCTGCATTGTGGGTGGGGGGCCAGCCGGAGTAGTATTGGCGCTGTTGTTAGCGCGTCAAGGCATTTCAGTTATGCTGCTGGAAGCACACAAAGACTTCGATCGCGATTTTCGCGGTGATACGATTCATCCGTCGGTGATGGAAATTATGGAAGAATTGGGACTTAGCGATCGCTTGCTAGAACTCCCTCATGCCAAAATGCGCCAAATTAGGTTTAAAACTCCTGAAGATACTGTCACTTTGGCAGATTTTAGCCATCTAAAGACCCGCTACCCCTACATTATAATGCTTCCCCAGGTGAAATTTCTGGAGTTCATCACTCAAGAAGCACAAAAATATCCTAGTTTCCATCTGGTAATGGGTGCGAATGTACAAGAATTAATTGCCGAAAATGGCGAAATTCAAGGTGTCCGCTATCGAGGAGGCGGTGGCTGGCATGAAATCCGGGCAATACTGACAGTGGGTGCAGACGGTCGCCACTCACGTTTACGCCACCTAGGTGAGTTTGAATCCATCGAAACCTCGCCGCCAATGGATATTCTTTGGTTTCGCCTACCACGTCAGCCAGAAGACCCAGAGGGGGGAATGGGGCGCTTTGGTCAAGGTAAAATCATCGCCATGCTTGACCGTGGCGATGAGTGGCAAGTTGCCGATGTCATCCCCAAGGGAGGCTATCAACAACTACGGGCTGCGGGTTTGGAGGAATTAAAAAAATCTGTTGTGGAAGTAGTGCCAGAATTCCAGCAACGCATCGAAAATTTACATGATTGGTCACAAGTAGCTTTTCTTTCAGTCGAGTCTAGCCGCGTCAAACGTTGGTATCGTCCAGGACTATTACTTATCGGTGATGCGGCTCATGTAATGTCCCCTGTGGGTGGAGTTGGAATTAACTACGCAATTCAAGATGCTGTAGTTGCGGCGAATGTACTCAGCAAACCGCTCAAAAACCGACAAGTACAACTTAGCGACCTGGCAAAAGTACAGCGTCAACGCGAGTTGCCCACACGCATCATTCAGGCGTTTCAAACTTTTATCCAAAAGCGGGTGTTTGCCCCAGTTCTCACCTCAAATAGCACCTTTGTACCACCTGCATTTTTGCGCTTCCCCATCTTGCGCGACCTTCCAGCCAAGTTGATTGCCTTCGGTGTTTTCCCCTCTCACGTCAAGACTTAAATTTTTGCCAAGAATTTTTTCTATTTCTTAAATGAATGATACAATTGTACTACTCATGCAGAATTGAATGCTCAATTTAGTCAAGCGAGAGTGGCGGACGGCATACTTAATGCTGTTCAAAGCGATCGCTTGGCTTTTATGCTAGAAAGGACTAAAAACTCAGGCATTATTAAAAAATGCAAACAATTAAACATATCTAGATATTAATTGGCACTACATAGAAAAACCCCCACTTTTTCAATCAGTACTTTTTGCAGTCAGGAGTAATTTTAATGAACAGCTGCGTTTTGATGGCGGAAATTATTAACGAGCCGCAACTCCGCTATACAGCCGATAATTTGGGAGTTACGGAAATGCTGGTGCAGTTTCCCAATTCCTTGAAACCAGAAGATCCGCCAGCTACCCTAAAAGTTGTCGGCTGGGGGAATTTAGCGACAGAAATCCAGCAAAACTACCACCAAGGCGATCGCGTCATCCTGGTAGGACGTTTAGGTATGAATACTGTTCCGATGGAAGGTTTTAAAGAAAAACGCGCTGAATTGACGGTGCAACAAATTCAACCTGTTGGAGGTAGTTTTAATACCGATCCATTGCCTTCCGCAACCGTAAATCAATCATTCACTGAAACTACTCCCCGACAAGCATCTTCAGCATCTCGTCCTCCCCAAAAAGAAGTTAACACTTACGAGTCACCACGTCCAGCGCCTACTCCGGCTGCAAATCCTGTTGGTGTTGCTCCCCAAGCGACAAATTACGAACCCGTACCCCAATCTACAAATTATGAGCGAAACACTTATCCAGCAGTGAAAGAGCAGGAACCAGATCCAGATGATATTCCCTTCTAAAGTCGTTAGTTGAGCGTGTATTCAATTTGCTAACTAAACATTACGATTAGACAATTTTACAAATAGCCATCCTTGAGGATGTGCTATTTTTTTGTCTGTGTTGAGTTTGATGGTGATGATTTTTGCCAATGGGGGTAAGTTTTCGCAAGCATCTTGTAGAAGATGTGCTGTCATGACTTGTCGCCTTCTACTGTCCTTTGCCAAGTTGTAGTAAATTCAATTTAAATCTAAATGTGTTTGAGATTTAAGCAGTGAAAACCTGCTAGGGAGCCTGAAAACTAAATTTAACGAGATAATAGATCAAAACTATTGTTAAAATCCAAATAATTTTAAGATAACATTCCTACCCAACTCCTATGAGAGAAACTGTCCTAGAGGTTCGCAATCTCCAAGTTGAATTTCCCGGTGATGGCAACACAGTCAGAGCTTTGGATGGTATTTCCTTTGGACTGCATCGAGGTGAAACTCTAGGAATAGTAGGAGAATCGGGCAGTGGTAAATCGGTGACAGCCCTAGCTGTGATGGGATTGTTGCAGACTCCTGGTATAGTTACTGGTGGTGAAATCTGGTTTCGTCCACAGGAGAATGGCAACCCCATCGATTTGGTAAAATTGCCTCCTGAGCAAATGCAGCTACACCGGGGTGGCGACATCGCCATGATTTTTCAAGAACCGATGAGTTCGCTCAATCCGGTTTATAACATTGGGTTTCAGCTAACAGAGGCGATTATGCGACATCAAAATGTGTCAGCAGCCCAAGCGAGACAAATTGCGATCGCAGGTTTGCAAGAGGTTAAACTTCTACCTAGTGATGAGGAGATTCAGCAACAGTATACCGAAACTTGGTATCAAACCAACGCCAATTCACCGAAACCAGAACCATCAAAGTTGGCACAGTTGGTTAAAGAACACAAAGAAGCCATGCTGGAACGCTACCCTCATGAACTTTCTGGGGGACAGTTGCAACGGGTAATGATTGCAATGGCAATTTCTTGCAACCCATTAATCTTAATTGCCGATGAACCAACTACAGCTTTGGATGTGACGGTGCAAGCGACAATTTTGGACTTGTTGCGAGAATTGCAGGAAAGCCGTGACATGGCAATGATTTTCATCACCCACGACTTGGGGCTAATTTCGGAAATTGCTGACCAAGTAGCGGTGATGTATAAAGGCAAAGTTGTCGAATCTGGTACTTCTCGGCAAATTTTCAGCACTCCTCAGCATCCATATACTAAAGGTTTGATAGCTTGTCGCCCTACACTCAACCGCCGTCCCCAAAAATTACTCACTGTTTCTGATTATATGAGTGCAGAAGAGACAGCAACGGGACAAGTAGTAATTCAGGCGAAAGAACCCGCACAACCCATAGATGTCACCACCGAAGAGATTGCTAAAAGATTGGCAAACTTCAATGAAAAGGAACCTCTGCTGCAAATTCGTAATTTGAAAGTTGGTTTTCCAGTGCGCGGGGTGTTTGGTGGGACAAAACGCTACAACATGGCGGTTAATGGCGTTTCTTTTGATGTCAAACCAGGGGAAACACTAGGTTTGGTGGGAGAATCTGGTTGTGGTAAAACCACCCTTGGTAGAACCTTGCTGCGCTTAATTGAACCGATGAGTGGTCAGATTATCTTTGAGAAACAAGATATTACTAGCCTCAAAGGAGAACCGTTGCAAAAACTGCGGCGGGAAATGCAAATAGTTTTTCAAAATCCTTTTAGTTCCCTCGATCCACGGATGAAGATTGGGAACGCGGTGATGGAACCGTTGTTAATTCACTCCGTTGGGAAGACAAAACAACAACGACGGCAGCGAGTAACCGAACTCTTAGAACGGGTGGGGTTGAGTGCAGATGCGATGAACCGCTATCCTCATCAGTTTTCTGGCGGTCAACGCCAACGGATTTGCATAGCCCGTTCTTTGGCATTAAACCCTAAGTTTATCATCTGCGATGAATCAGTTTCAGCGCTGGATGTTTCAGTACAAGCGCAGGTATTAAATCTTCTCAAAGAATTACAGTCAGATTTTCAGCTCACTTATATCTTTATTTCTCACGATTTAAGTGTGGTGAAATTTATGAGCGATCGCATTTTAGTCATGAATCGCGGTCAAATTGTTGAAGAAGGCACAGCCGAAAGCATTTACCAAGAACCCAAAGAGGAATACACACAAAAATTAATTGCTGCGATTCCTACTGGTAGTGCTGAACGGGTGCGAAGTCGTCATCTGGAGGCTTTATAAGCACGTCTCTTTCGGGGCAAAACCCACCTCTGCGTGGGGCATTTTAATAAGCTGACTATCTCATTAAATGTGCGTCGTCGTACTGTTGAAAATGCGATCGCCCTATCTGGCACTAAAGAATGCGATCGCTTCAATCAAAAAGCAGATGATATTATCCCAGTTGACTGCATGATATTCCAATTGAAAATCAATGTTGTTCAAAGATAAATACAATTGAGACTGGTTTTTTAGTCTTTGGGTGACAGGGTTCTATTAACTTCACCAATCGGTAATTTCTCAAATGAAACTCAATAATCCATGATTCGATTGTTCTGAAGTACCAGGGAGCAGGATCAAACGCCTCCAATTGTATTCCTTTCCAGGAAGTTTCCCGCCACCCATCAGAGTATGGAGAGTCCCCACAAGCCATCAGAGGATGGAGTGTTTGAATGATTATTTTCCCCTTATCTTCTAACAAACTCTTACCTGCTTGAGCTATTTCTTCAAGGGCGCGTTCTCCCAGCAATGAAAAATTGCAGATGAAGCAGTCAAACTTGTTAATGCTGCCAAATTTTTGTGACGGAAGATCCGAGTACGAAGATACAACAAAGCGGACATCGCCAAAGCACCGTGCTGATTCAACAAGCTCGGCAATTCCATCAACTCCCCATCCATCAAACCCGCGACAGAACAGTTCACGGCATAACCACCCTTCACCACACCCGACGTCTAAGAACGTTCGCGGTTCAAGTTGAACTACGGCTTCTACAACCGCTCTGTCTGTAACTAAAGCCCGGCTCTCAAGAAGTTGGTCACGAATTACACGAGTCCACGGTTTGGCGTTCACTGCCCATGAATGGAGAATTCGTTGTTCATTTTTTTCCATAGCTCAACTGATAAAATTATGATCATTCTTCTAACAGTTAAAATTGAATTTGGTGAATTCTACTCTTATTCCATCTCGTCAATATTTAGATGCCTTTGCCCTGTACCTCCGTGGGTTGTAAAGTTATTTTCAACAAATATTTGTGCAAACAAAGTTAATTACATCTGCAAGTCCCGACTGAGTTTTTAAATTAGTAAAAATAAAAGGTTTATCAGCGCGCATTTTTTTAGTATCTCGTTCCATCACGCTTAAATCTGCGCCTACATAAGGTGCTAAATCTGTTTTGTTAATCACCAACAAATCAGACTTGGTAATACCGGGGCCACCTTTGCGGGGAATTTTATCACCAGCTGCAACATCGATGACGTAAATTGTTAAATCCACCAATTCTGGACTAAAGGTAGCAGCTAAGTTATCACCGCCACTTTCTAAAAATACCAAATCCAAATCGATAAAACGTTCTTCTAACTGTTCAATTGCCGCCAAATTCATCGAAGCATCTTCGCGGATAGCAGTGTGAGGACAACCGCCAGTCTCTACACCCAAAATGCGATCGCTTGCCAACGCCTGAGAACGTACTAAAAATTGGGCATCCTCCTGAGTATAAATATCATTTGTCACCACCGCAATCTGATACTGCTCACGCAATCCCTTACACAAAGCATCCACTAAAGCCGTCTTCCCCGAACCCACCGGGCCAGCAACTCCCACTCTAAATGCATTCATTGTGATTTGTGATTTGTGATTTGTCATTTGTCATTTGTCTTTGGTACATAGTTATTAGTCCTTAGTTTTTGACCAATTTCCAATTCCCAATTCCCTAATTCCTAAACAACCTTGTATACTGCGTTTCATGCTGCATACTTGCCAGCGACAAACCCCAACTACAACAGGCAAGTTCATCATCTTGTAAGGCTAGAATTTCTAAGGCCGCAGTGCTAAATAATGGTTGCAAATCTAGTAATAACTGCTGTCCTGCTGTTTGGCCAAGGGGGATGAGTTTCACGCCAGCAGTAATTAAATTACTTGCCCAACTATGCAGATATCCGAGTAATGCGGCTTGGGTACTAATTTGCCAATGGGCAATAGCAATGCCAAAAGCGATCGCATAATTGCAAGGATTACCTACAGCATTAGCAATCGGTATAATCTCCGGTTCTAGTTTACCAAGTAATTGAATCAGGGATCGCCCCATCTGCCAACTAGAGGCGCGTAACTCTTCTGTTTCCCTAGCTGCGGATAACCACAGATTCCAACGGCATAGCGACTCTACATCATTCATTTTTGCAGATTGCTGCGATCGTACCATCACCGCCGCCTCTAATCGAATTGCCCCATAGAGCAACTCGGCTTCTAGCCAATGTTTGAGATGTATGTGGTTAGCGATCGTACCATTTTCCACCAGCATTTCCAAACCTTCAGAATAGCTATATGATCCCACAGGTAAAGTGGGGCTACCTAACTGTAAAATACTCAAAAAATGGCTATCAGTGAGCATGATGGTGTTGTCCATAAGCCCCTAATTCTGGCTGAAACGGTAAAATTTCTTCTTTAACTTCTAACCCCAGTTGTTCCAACATCGAGCGTAAAACCGAATCTGAAGACAAGCGTAAATAAGTCGGAGTAATTTCTACAGGTACATGGCGATTTCCCAAATGGTATGCCGCCCGTAATAATAAAAGTGGTGTTTGGGCAAAGGCAGTCACTACTAGTTCTGGTTTGGCAATAATTCTGATTAAACTCTTATGGGTTTCTTCTAGCAGAATATCGCCATCGTGTAAAACAGTTCCTCTGGGTAAATGTAAAAACACAACTTTCCCATCTTCCGTTTCAAAGCGATGACGGCTGCGAGTACGTTCTTCTGCTGTTAGCGCCAGAGTAAAGGTGACTGCTACATCGCCATTAGGTGGTTTAAGCTGGGTAAATGTTAGCATACAGAATGGTGACAAGACTTTGAAGTAAAATCGCTGTAAACTTGATGAAATAATGTTTTTTAAATACGAGTATACCATAGCAGAAATAAAGCCAATATTGCAGGTATCGATTGGATTAAAAATGCTGTTGGGCGTTTCAAGCTCAAGCTACCAAAAATACCGGCGATCGCTACACAAATTAAAAAGAAAATCACAATCCATGAAGGTTCAACTTGTGAAAACTGTGAGATAAATAATCCCCAGATTAAGCCAGCAGCGAGAAATCCGTTGTATAAACCTTGGTTGTGGGCAAGAATTGCAGTAATTTCCTCTTGAGTGAAATTTCCGACTATTCTTTTTTGAACAAACTCTGTATCCCAGAAAAACATCTGTACGACTAGAAAAGCAATATGTATTAATGCAATAATGCTAATGAGTATCTTGATTATTATTACCATTAGTAATATTCCTCAAAAATTTAATTTTCAACTCACTATACTATAAAAAGTCACATAGTTAGCTAGAAGTTATAATGATTATTTTCAATGTAGATTGTTGCTAATTACTTGGGAAGTAAGATAAGTTTCAAGAGCCACCTATCAAGAAAGAATTTACCCCATACATAGTATTCCGATAAAATATGGGGTAAAAATAATTAAAGAATTACAAGAATTCTTGCAATAATACCAGTAACATTTTTTACTGTAGTTAAAATATCTATAGTGTTATTGACAGAGGCGATTGAGTTTTTTAAGTTATTTATTCCTTCATTCAGGTCATCTTCAAAACACTTGAGTCGGGCAGCAACTTTTTCTCAAATTACACTTTCTAGTTTTATCCGCAACACAGATAAATCTGTACGGTCGTCAATAAATTTCCGTTTTTTAGTAATGTCTTTTTCAGCTTCAAAGATATTTTGTATCTTTGATGAATTGAGTTCTAGCTCGCATTCACGGAGTTGGTCTAAAAATTGTGCGCGAACTCTATCCATTGCTGGTAGTTGGTCGATTGTAAGTGTTGTAGAGCTTATAGGGCTGTATGTCATGATATTTCTCCTATAGCGGTTATCAGTCTACTTCAGTACAGTAGGAGAGAGCAATTCTACTGATAATTGGTGGTGATGAAAGCCTACTCTCTCGACTTGCGTCAAAAAATAGTTGATGCTTATGCCTGCGGTGACATTTCCCAACGAAAACTGGCTAAAAACTTTGGTGTCACCTTAAGTTTTGTGCAAAATTTACTCAAACGCCATCGAGAATTGGGGATGATAGGCCCCAAGGTGCGGACTGAGCAGACAGCAACAAAGTTGAATGCTGAACAGTTAGAAATCCTGCGCCAACTCGTCATAGCACAGCCCGATGCGACGTTAAGCGAATTGCGGGAACGACTTTACGAGAAAACAGAGGTCTTAATTGGGGTAGCTACGGTGAATCGGATGGTTCGCTGGAAACTTCACCTCAACCTCAAAAAAAAAGTCTCCACCTCACAAAAAAAGGTAGTGATGAAGTCCAACTAGCCCGATTTGAGTACTGGAAACTCTTGAGGGGGATACCCGTCGAAGAGCTGATTTTCTTAGATGAATCGGGAGTTAATCTGTCCTTCATCCGCAAATGTGCCCGCGCCTTGCCTGGCCTTTCGGGCCTATGCTCAAAAGCCCAACCGCAAAGGGAAAAATGTCTCGGTAATTGGTGCAATTAGCTTGAAAGGACTGCTCACCCAATGGAGTGGCTTAGGTTCTATCGATGCTTTGACTTTTGATGCCTTCATCGCCCAAAAGCTCGTACCCAAACTTTGGCCTGGTGCAGTGGTGATCATGGATAACTGCTCAATCCATAAAAGTGATGAACTTGAAGCTTTGCTCATCGCTGCTGGCGCTCATCTCATTTATCTCCCCCCCTATTCTCCCGATTTTTCACCGATTGAGAATTGTTGGTCCAAGATTAAGAACATTCTCCGTCGCATCGGTGCAAGGACATACCCTGATTTACTCCAGGCATTAGATACGGCATTCGCAGAAGTGACAATAGAGAATTTGCTGGGTTGGTTTACTCACTGCTGCTACTGTACCTCACAAGACTGATAACCGCTATATTATGTGAATAGTTAACTTTGTTTTTTGTCTACTTCAACGATTTGTAGAAAATCATCAATTTCTTGCAAAAAGTTATTAACTCTTGCCAGACTCAATTTTCCCTCATAAAACGCTTGAAAAACTTCTTGATAATTTCCTAATGTTTGACTAGCAAATTGAAGCTCTTGTCCTCGTTTTTCCATTCTTAATAAGTTTCGTCGTGTTTCAATCCATGTATCTTCGTCAGAAATTGTTGTATCTTGAATCAATGGACGGATAACAAAACGTTCTTCTCTTGCTATCCGAATAAGTTTTTTCTGATAACTTCTAGACGTTCATCATCACGGTCGGCGAGCCTTTTATAGTCGTCAACTGTGAGATTAAGAATTCGGTCGTTACGTAATAATTGCTCGGAAGTAGTATCAATGCGGATGTCACCTGCTGCATCAAGTAGTTTGTCAACGGCATTTGCATATCCACTTCCTGCATTTGCAAATTTTTTGTACTCGTCAGTTGAACGGCACCCTGTTGTTAGTGTAGCAATCATTGCAAACACAAATATAGCTTTATGAAGCGTTTTCTTCATAATTATTAAAAATTCCCATAAATTATAATTGCTTGATAAGAAATAACTACAAACAGACGTTAGTAACTTGTGCTTTGTCTTAACTTCATCAAACCTGAAACCCGATCGCTCTGTCGGTGAGAAAAAGTGACTAGTTAGTGTAAATAATTGTAAAGTTTCTCATAATCTTCCCAGCAAGAACAGAAAAGTTAAAGACTTAAACTATACGTGAATCTTATTGAGCCATGACGGGAGAAGAAGCACTCCAAATAGTCGATGCTGTTTTACGCTCTACTATCTTGGAACAAGGGCTAAATGATGTTCAATCTGTAGTCTTTATCGAAAGTTGGCTCGGACGTACTTATGCGGAAATTGCGGATAAATTAGGTTACGATTATGACTATATTAAACAGGTTGGTTCGCAATTATGGCGATCGCTCTCCCAAGTCACTGGTGAAGAAGTCTCTAAAAAAAATATCCAAGCCGTTCTGCATCGCTATCAGCAATCCCAAAGCACTACACAAGATTGGGGAGAAGCCATCGATGTTTCTCGATTTTACGGTCGTCAAGCAGAATTGCAAACTTTAGCAACATGGATTGAGAATGAGCGTTGTCGTTTCGTCGGGATTTTCAGACTCGGTGGGATTGGCAAAACTACTCTTTCAGTGAAACTTGCTCAAGAAATTCAGTCCCAGTTTGAATATGTGATTTGGCGTAGTTTACGGCAAGCACTGCCACTAAATACTTTACTGGGCGAGATTTTGCCGATTTTAATGGGTTCAGAGGCAACAATCGATAGTTCAATTCATATTTTGATGCAACAGTTGCAGCAAAAGCGCTGTTTGTTGGTTTTTGATAACGTCGAGTCAATTTTACAAAGTGGTAATCGGTGTGGACAGTACCAACAAGGGTTTGAAGGATACCAACAGCTATTTGAGCGGATCTGCGATGAACTGCACCAAAGTTGTCTGATTGTCACCGGGCGAGAAAAACCGGGTGGAATTGCGAACAATATTGCAAACAGGCTATGCAGGGGGCAATCTACTGAATCTATTCTCTCACTTGAAAACCGACCTAAGTAGCTTTGACTTTTCTCATTTGGCTATTCGCCAAGCTTACTTAGCCAACATTACATTACATAACACTAATTTTACTAATGTCAAAATTAGAGAAACTGTTTTTGCTGAAACCTTTGGCGGTGTACTTAGTGTTGCTTTTAGTTCAGATGGACAGTACTTAGCTACTAGTGACACCAAAGGCGACATTCAAATTTGGGATGTTAGCACAGTCAAACAACTAGTGCGTTGTCGAGGGCATCAACATTGGACGTGGAGTGTAGCGTTTAGTCCAGACGGTCGGTATCTAGCCAGTGCTAGTGATGATTATTTAGTGAAGTTATGGGATGTAGAAACTGGGCAATGTCTGCATACATATAAAGGACATACTTACTCAGTTAACACCGTTGCATTTAGTCCTAAAGGTAATATCCTGGCAAGTTGCGGTCAAGATTTAAGTATTCGTTTGTGTCAGGTTGCACCAGAAAAGCTTAACTCGGAAGTTCAGACTTTAGTTGGTCATGAAGGTCGAGTCTGGGCGATCGCTTTTCACTCTGATGGTCAAATTCTCGCCAGTTGTAGCGAAGATTATACAATTCGCTTGTGGGATGTTGCTACCGGAAATTGCCTTTGTGTTTGGCAAGGACACGATCGCTGGTTACGCTCAATAGCATTTAGTCCAGATGGTGAGTTACTCGCAAGCGGCAGCTATGACAACACTATCAAACTCTGGGATGTTAAAACCCAAAAATGTCTTCAAACCTTATGTGGACATCAACAGACAGTAACTGCGATCGCATTTAGTCCTAATGGTCAGCAGTTAGCTAGCAGCAGTTTTGACCGCACAGTTAAATTATGGGATGTAAACGGAGATTGCCTAAAAACCTTTCTCGGTCATAGCAGCCGCGTTTGGACAGTTGCTTATCATCCTAACGAGCAACAATTGGTCAGTGGTGGTGATGACCACGCCACCAAACTATGGAATCTTCAAATAGGACGCTGTACGAAAACACTTAAAGGACATACCAATAGTGTATTATCCCTAGTCCCAAGTCCAGATGGACACTATCTAGCAAGTGGACACGAAGACCAAACAATTAAACTTTGGGATATTAAAAGCGGTACTCTAGTGCAAACATTACGGGAACATACTAACCGTGTATGGTCAGTAGCGTTTCAACCCGGTAGCCAGCATCCTTTACTCGCTAGTGGCAGTGCAGACTACAGTATCAAATTATGGGACTGGAAGTTAGGAACCTGTCTACAAACTTTGCACGGTCACTCAGAGCTTATTTATAGTTTGGTAGTAACCTCCGTCCCAATTGGAGGCGCAACTTCTGCCAGACTGACTGCTTTCAGTGATAGTTTAGATGAAACAATTAAAATTTGGGATTTACAAACTGGTCAATACAAGCAAACGTGGAGAGCGCCTCGTCCGTATGAAGGGATGAAACTGGAAAACATTCAAGGGTTAACAGAAGCTCAATTAGCAACTTTGCAAGCTTTAGGTGCTAGCTAATTGAGCTAGGTTAGAGATAATTGAATACTCCCACGGTTTCAATCTCTGGGATTATTGGATTAACTAGTTCACATCGCCATTTACTCTTTATATAATAAGATGAAAAACTCAGAAATTACTTCACAATCACTTGAGTTATTTACAGATATAGCAGAAGTGGTTATGGATTCTTTGATAGAAAATGGTCTGCTCAAAGACATTCCCTTTGTTAGCTTGGCTGTAAAAGTTGCTAATATAGGAAAAACTGTTACCGATCGTATATTTCTCACAAAAATAAAAAAATTCCTTCTATATTTAGACAAAGTTACCCCGACAGAAAAGCAGAATTTTATCAAAAGTCTAGATGATGAACCTGAGAAAAAATCAAAGTTAGGTGAGTGTTTAGTCTTAATTATTGACCGTATTGATGATTTGGGCAAAACTCAAATACTAGCTGAGTTATTTTTAAATCTCATAAAAGAAAAAATTAATCTAGAAACTTTCAGGCGGTTAGCATCTGCTGTAAATAGTGCCTTTGTTGAAGACTTAAAAAAGTTAATCAACAATACTAACAATAATGATTATTTAGGAAATCTAATTGGATCTGGATTGACAGAAGTATCCTCGACTGGAATTCCAATTGGTGGATATGATGTAGTTCATATCAATGTTCGCATTTCTGCATTAGGTAAGTTATTTGTGAGGCTGATGAATGATAAAAATTAGAATTATTCCTCTTCTCTTTAGTTATAAAATCACTTCTTTTGTTCCTTCGCTTTATTCTTGTTTTATTAGTTAGATAAATTTTTTTTGGTAACAAAAAGATTTAATTGACAAATTCATCCTGTGAATGGGTTACTAATAGGTAATGTAAACCAGAAAATTGCCCCTGCATCTAATGCACTATTCACCCCAATTTCGCCGCCGTGAGCATTGATGATTTGCTTAGATAAATATAAGCCCAATCCCAAACTTACAGAATTGCGGATATTTACACCCCGAAAGTAAAGGTCAAAAAGCCGATCGCTTTGTTGTTGACTAATGCCTACACCGTTATCACTAACAGTACAATAAATCATCTCATTTTCACGGATAGCGTTAATTGTCAATAGCAATCCAGGAGGATTGTGTTTGAGAGCATTGACAATTAAATTAGAAAAAACTCTCCATAGTTGGGTGGGATCTGCATTTACTAATGGCAAATCTGCGGATACCAGATTGGTCAGCTTGGCTTGATTTTGCTCAAGCAATGGTTCCAAATCTGCGATCGCAGCTTCGATAACTGTCAGTAATTGTACAGGCTGATGTTGCAAAACAACACCTTGCACTTCGCTGATATGAGCTTCCATCAACGAATTAATTAAGTTAAGTTGGCGATCGCTACTTTGAATCATCCGCTCTAAAATTGAGCGGGAAATCGAAATATTTTCCTCTGGACGGGCAAGCAAGTTTCTCAGCACCATTAAAGTACCCATTACTGGATTACGTAAGTCGTGGGAAACTGCATGGAAAAATACTCGTAGTTCTTCTTCAGTTTGTTTACGCTGCGTAATGTCTTCAATCAAACCTTCGTAATAAAGCAATTTTCCCCGTTCGTCACGTACTGCGTAGGCTTTTTCCGAAATCCAGACAATACTCCCGTCTCGGCGATAAATTTGGGATTCAAACTCGGAAATGCTGCCATACTTTTCCATCAGACGCACAAATTCGGCGCGGCGGTTTGGATCAACGTACAATTGTTGAATATCAGTGGAATTTGCTGTCACTTCCTCCGCTAAGGAGTAGCCATAAATACTTGCTAAAGCAGGGTTTGCCGTAATGTAACGTCCATCAGGACTGCTTTGAAAAATTCCTTCAACGGCGTTTTCAAAAATACTGCGATATTTAGTTTCTGCAACCTTGAGTTTTTGATATGCAAATTCCAGTTCTTGACGGGCGTAAAACTCAGAACGTTGCAGGCGATCGTATAGATAAACACCAATGTCACATATAGCACAAAACCAAAAAATGTATAAAAGAAAGGTCACACTATATATTTCTGGGTGTTCAGGGACTGGTGTCTTCAGCCCAAGTACCGTATTTACAGCAAAATAGTAAACTAGCACACCCACTTGAGACAGCAAGTGAACAACCCAGCAGACAGGCATTAATATAGCTTGGCTCAAGAAGAGCAGTGACCAACCGATAGCATCGGGTAGCGCGAAGCCTCTCAGGGTGGCAAACAACTGTGATGCGAGACTAATTGCCCAAGAAGACCCCAAAAATAATAAATCTGGCCGATTGCGGCCTAATTTAGTTTTATGTAAGGCAAAGCAGATCAGTATACTCATTAGCATTGCAATATTGATTACAAGGCGTTGAGTTCTAAGTATTTCTGGCAGACTTTCCAACTCTTTTAAAGAGAACAAAAAGCCGTAAATGTCTCGCAAAGTAAAAGACAACAAACAAATCAGCGCCAGCCATAACCATAAACGCAATCTCTGCCACAAAAAACGGTTACGCCAAGCTCTGTAAAGAGTAGTGGTTTCATCTGTTGTTGGTGCAGAAAAGGTTTTTCTCCACCAGCTTTGCACTGTTGTAAATGGAGTAGCTATTAGCATCCAAGCAACTTTGCCCATACCGTCGAGGGTGTTTCCTTTACTCAACATTGCTATAAATAACACCCTCTCATTTTTTGGTGATTTATGGGCGATTTGTTGCGGATGAAGTGAAGAGAGGTAATGTAAACCAGAAAGTTAACCCGCGCTTGCGGTTACTAATAACACCGATTTTACCGCCATGTGCCTTAATAACTTTCCGACAAAGATACATTTTTAAGCCAATGCTGGTGGAACAACAATCTTGGGGATCACGGACATGGAGATCGAAAAGGCGATCGCACTCTAGTTTACTCATTACTACACCATCATCTTGAATCTGAGTGCGAATCATTCCCCCTTCAATGCTGGCACTAAGAATAAAATTTAATCCTGGTGGATTATTTTGCAAGCTATGTGTGATTAAAGTTACCAAAACTTTCTGCAACAGAGTCCCATCTGCCATTACTAATGGTAAATCTGCGGGAACCAAGTTCTTCAGAGTCGCTTGATTTTGTGTCAACACAGGTTCCAGATGGGTGACTGTTCCTCTCAGCACGGTATTAAGTTGCACAGGTTCATGTTTGATGTCAATACCCTGTTGCTCGCAAGAATTAATTTCTAGCAATGAGTTAATCATTGCCAGTTGGCGATCGTTGCCTTGAATCATCCGCTCGATTATTGAGCGAGATACTGGAATTGGGGATTGGGGATTGGGGATTGGGGATTGAGAAGAGACTTTTTCAATAATTCCCTGTTGTCCTTGATTCCCAGTCCCTAGTCCCCAGTCCCCAGTCCCCACTTTTTGATTTAACAAATTTTTCAACACCATTAAGTTACCCATCACCGAAGTTCGTAAATCGTGGGCAACTGTATGTAAGACAACATCTTTTACACGATCCAGTTTTTCAAATTCTTGCATTTTTTGCTGCAACTGTGCTGTTCGTTCTTCGACTTGTTGTTCTAAATTAGTGTTAAGTTCTGCGAGTTTTTGGTATATCTGGCTTTGCTGAATGGCGATCGCTACTTGTTCTGACATCTGTTGTAGCAAATCAATTTCTATTGGCTGCCAATGACGAGAACCGGAGCATTGATTGGCAATTAACGCACCAAATAATTCATTGCCTAGCATCAGTGGTACTGCCAAGCTAGCCTTTGTTTGGAATTTTTGATAGTGTGCTTTAACTTTGGGAGATACTGCTATTTGTGTAATATCTTCAACGACACGGATAAGATTATCTTTTAGTAAGTTTCTCAATTCTTGTAAATAAGCTTCATCATTAGTAGACCAACCTAAGACTGATGGATACTGAGGATCTACCGATTCGGCAAGAGTTCTAACACCTAACTTGGCATTATTTAAACCAATGAAAACTCTATCTGCTTGCAGAAATTGCCTAACTTCGGTGACGGTGGTTTGCAGAATTTCCTCTAAGTTAAGGGAAGACCGAATTCGTACTAGAGTTTCTGCCAACAAGCGATCGCGTTGTGCTGATAGGTGAAATTGCGCTTCTACTTGCTTGCGTTCTGTAATGTCGTGATGGACTGCTAGGATGGAAGGGATATTATCTAAATCAATAATTTCGGCTGAAAGCAGCGTTGTAATTATCTTGCCAGACTTTTGCCGAAATTCAAATTCCAAATTGCGAACAACTCCTGTGCTTTGCAACTGATGTAACAAATTTAGGCGATCGCGATCGTCTACCCACAGATTTAATTCCAAGGAAGTTTTACCAATCGCCTCATTTCGCTCATAACCGGAGAGTTCGACAAAACTGTCGTTAACTTCGATGAACCGTCCTTCTTGCAGCGTACTAATGGTAATTGAATCGGGACTGCAACTAAAAGCTTTAGCAAATTTTTGAGCCAGATTTTGTAAAGTGACTTCTGCTTGTTTACGTTCTGTGATATCTCGGACAATTGCTAGTACCTCATCTTCACCACTCACTACCAACCGCGCCTCATAATCTCTGACTCCCAAAGGCGTTGGTAGTTGATATTCGTAAGTTTGCAAAGTTCCAGAATCTAAAGTTTTAGCGATCACTTCTAGGCTAATTGATGCAACATCACTAGGCAATAACTCTTGCACGCGTTTCCCAACTATTTCTTCTCTCGAAAGAGTGATATTTGCTCCCTCACTTTTTAAATCGAGATACTCGGCATCGCGGCTAATGCGAAACATCAAATCGGGAATAGCATCTAAAATTGCTTTATACCGAGCCTCACTCTCTTGCAATTTTTCTTCGGCTTGTTTTCGGTCTGTAATGTCCATGACTAAGCCATTCCAAATCAAATCGCCTGTTTCTTGTAGTTCGGGTTGCGAAGTACCTTGAATCCACTTCAGTTTGCCACTAGGCGTAATGATGCGACCTTCCCAATGCCAAGGTTTAAAAGTGGTACTACAAACAGTAATAGATTCTGTAAAAGCTTTTATATCCTGTGGATGAATCAATTTGTATAGCACTTGAAAGTCTGCCTGTACAGCTTCTGGTTTTAATTCATACAAATATTCACAACCAGAACTAATATAAGGGATAAACACAGAGGCATCCTGCCGTTGCAGAATTTGGAAAATCATCCCCGGTAAATTGGCAGCAATTGTTTCCAATAGAGCGATCTTCTCTGGCTGGAAATCTGGTGATTTGACAATTTCATCCACTCTTTGAACCTTTGATATATAAGCAATTGACATAATATTCAAGGCAATCATAGCCATTATCAGACTTTTTTGGCTGTTGGCGTTATCACTAACAGCAGAAAAAGTTCCTCTACTTTCAGAGTAGTTCTGGATGTAGCGATCGCATTCACCCAATCGGGTGAACCAGTTGTCCAAGAAGCATCAGTTCACGATTGCTGTACATGAATAGCGGGGTGTTTAGCTCATACTGAGTGAAGTTGAGGTAAAGGTTTAAGGCCCAGGTTGAATCTCTTAATTTTAGTTGCTGTGTTCAGGAGGAATTTCAATCCTCTTCTGAACATTAAGCTAATCATCAATCAAGTTGCATCATTGTTTCTTTGCGTAGAGTGGTTTGATTGCTCTAATTCCCTCCTTTTTAAGTAGGCTTAGGGAAGATCAAAGCCCTAACCCAAGGTATTGTTCTATATACAACTAAAAGCGTATCAGCTTATCCCTATATTCTTGAAAAGCAAACCCTAATTTTGGGAATAATAACTATATATGTGCTGAGAAAAGTCAAATTTTTGACAAGCAATCTTGATTATTGAGAGCAGAACCATGACAACAGCAATTCCTGAAATTTATAGAATTAGCGGCTATAAATTAATAGAAATCCTCTATCAAGGCTCCAAAACTGAAGTCTATCGAGCCATTAGAATAGTGGATCAACAACCTGTTGTCATTAAAATATTGCAAGTAGAATATCCTACTTTTAACGAACTATTACAGTTTCGTAACCAATACACCATTGCCAAAAAATTAAACATTTCTAGTATCGTACATCCTCAGAGTCTAGAAGCATATCGCAATGGTTATGCTCTAGTAATGGAAGATTTTGGGGGAATTTCTCTGAGACAATATACTCAAAACCAATCACTAGAACTGATGGAGTTTTTTACAATTGCTCTGCAACTTAGTAATATTCTCCATGAACTCCATCAAGAACGAGTAATCCACAAAGATATCAAACCTACAAATATTCTGATTAATCCGCATACCAAACAAATAAAAATCATCGATTTTAGTATTGCTTCTTTACTTCCCAGAGAAAACCAAACTCTGATAAATCCCAAGGTTTTAGAAGGAACCCTTGCTTATTTATCTCCCGAACAAACCGGACGCATGAACCGAGGCGTAGACTACCGCAGTGATTTTTATTCTTTGGGTGTGACATTTTTTGAACTCCTGACAGGACAATTACCTTTTGAGTCAGATGATCCAATGGAGTTGGTACATTGTCATATCGCCAAGCAACCACCAATATTAGGAGGCAGAAGGGAAGAAGAGAAAGAAATACCGCAAGTCTTGGGCGATATTGTCATGAAATTGATGGCGAAAAATGCTGAAGATCGTTATCAAAGTGCTTTAGGGTTAAAACATGATTTAGAAAACTGTCTTTGCCAACTAAACAAAACGGGTAAGATTGAGCGCTTTCAAATTGGGCAACGGGATATTTGCGATCGCTTCATTATTCCAGAAAAATTATACGGTAGAGAAACAGCCGTCCAACAACTTCTAGAAGCTTTTGAGAGGGTTTCTCTAGGAAGCCATGAAATGATGTTAATTTCCGGGTTTGCTGGCATTGGTAAGACTGCGGTTGTAAATGAAGTTCATAAACCGATTATTCGGCAACGAGGTTATTTTATTAAAGGTAAATTTGACCAGTTTAAGCGGAATATCCCCCTATCTGGCTTTGTGCAATCCTTGCGTGATTTGATGGTGCAGTTATTAACAGAAACCGATCAACAACTGCAACAATGGAGAAAAAATATCCTCGCAGTATTAAGAGACAATGGACAGATTCTCATTGAAGTTATTCCTGAATTAGAAAAAATTATTGGTCAACAACCACCGATACCAGAATTAACAGCAGAGGCAGCACAAAATCGATTTAATTTATTATTGAAAGTTTTTATTCAAATTTTTACGACAAAACAACATCCATTAGTTATTTTTATAGATGATTTACAATGGGCAGATTTGGCTTCATTAAAATTGATCAAATTATTAATGAATGAGTCAGATGGATATTTATTACTAATTGGTGCTTATAGAGATAATGAGGTATCATCACTCCATCCGTTAATATCAACTTTAGACGAAATTGGGAAGGCTAGTACAATAATTAACTTGATAAATCTGCAAAACCTGAATCAAGTTAAGTTGAATCAATTAGTAGCTGATACATTAGGCTGCAAAGAAGAATTAGCATTTCCTCTTTCGAAATTGGTTTGTCAAAAGACTCAGGGAAATCCATTTTTTGCTACACAGTTTCTCAAAGCATTACACCAAGATGGATTGATTACCTTCAATTTTGAAGAAGGCTGTTGGCAATGTGATATTGCAAGAATTAATCAACAAGCCATGACGGATGATGTTTTGGAATTCATGGCGTTTCAATTGCGGAGGCTGCCAGAATCAACTCAACAGGTTCTCAAGTTAGCGGCTTGTATCGGCAATCAATTTGATTTAGCAACATTGGCGATCGTTTCTGAGCAGTTAGAAATCGAAACGGCAGCTTGTTTGTGGAATGGGTTACAAGAAGGTTTGATTTTGCCTCAAAGTGAAGTTTATAAGTTTTTTGTTGGGCAGGAAGAACAAATATTTACTCAACAAACTTCTCAAAATACTGTATACAAATTCTTACACGATCGCGTGCAACAAGCTGCCTATTCCCTAATTCCAGACGACCAAAAGCAAGCCACCCATTACAAAATAGGGATGTTATTGTTACGCAATTCCTCAGATTCGGAACAGGAAGAACGACTATTTGAAATTGTCACTCATTTAAACGCGGGTAGTTCCTTAATCACTCAACTTTCAGAGCGGCAAGAACTGGCAGAATTAAATCTGATTGCTGGACGGAGGGCAAAATCTGCAACTGCATACACAGTAGCCGTCGAGTATTTCACCGTGGGAATTAGTTTGTTGTCGCGTCATTCTTGGGAAAGTCACTATGACTTGACCCTAGCGCTATATATCGAGGTGGCTGAAGCTACTTATCTCAATACCGATTTTGAGCAGATGGAGCAATGGGTAACAATTGTGTTGCAACATGCTAATACTTTGCTCGACAGCATTCCCATCTACGTAACCAGAATGATGGCAGCAAAATCGCAAGGTCTTCCATTGAAAACGCTGAACATTGGTTCGCAAGTGTTGCAGCTATTGGGTATTGAGTTTCCTCAACAACCAACTCCGGCAGATATTGGACAGGCAGCGCAAGCAACTATGCGGTTATGGGAAAGACGTTCCTCTCTGGATTTGCTCAATTTATCCACTATGAGCGATGCTCACTGCTTGGCAGCTATGAGCATCATGAGCAAAATGGTTCCGGCTGCCTATCTTGCAACACCTGCCTTAATGCCTCTACTGATATTCAAGCAAGTAGAATTTTCGATTAAATATGGTAATTGTCCTGTTTCTGTCTATGCTTATGCCGACTACGGCATTATTCTCTGTGGTGTGCTTGGTAAATTGGAAGCTGGTTATGAGTTTGGACAGTTGGCGTTAAACCTGCTGGAACAGTTGCAGTCCAAAACCTTTAAATGCAGAACCTACTTTATTGTCTACAACTTTATCCGTCATTGGAAAGATCCTCTGGGTGAACAACTTGTGCATCAACAAGAAGGCTACCAAAATGGATTGGAAACTGGAGACTTGGACGCTACAGCATTGAATGCCCAAGCTTACTGTCAATATGCTTATTTTGCCGGGCGAGAATTAAGCGGGTTAGCGAATCAGATGGCAGCCTATCGCCAGAGTATCTATTCACTCAAGCAAGAATCGCCGCTGCAATATCTAGATATTGTCTATCAAGCTGTACTTAACTTGCTGGGACACAACCAATCTCCCGATCGCTTGACGGGAACGATTTATAATGCTGAACAACGATTATCTCTTAATCAAGCAACTCAAGACCGAACGGGATTTTTTCATTGGCAAGTTAATCAAACAATTCTCTGGTATTTGTTTGGGCAGTATCAAGAAGCTGCCCAGCAGTCTGCCCAGGCAAAGCAATACTTAGATGCTGGTATCGCCCAATTCAGTGTCGCTTTGTATTTTTTCTATGATTCTTTGATTCATCTGTCACTTTACAAAGCCGCAACTGAGTCAGAACAGCAACAGATTCTCGCCCAAGTCGAGGCTAATCAAGAGAAGATGCAAAGATGGGCAGCACTAGCTGCTTGTAACCATCAACACCGTTGGGATTTAGTAGAAGCCGAACGGTTTGCTATCCTGAGCGATGTCTACGACGGGCTACGCCTACGCACTATGGCAATTGAATTTTACGATCGCGCGATCGCTAAAGCCAAGGAAAACGGCTTCCTCCAAGATGAAGCCCTTGCTAACGAACTCGCCGCCAAATTTTACCTCAACTGGGGCAAAGAAAAAGTTGCCCAAGCCTATATGCAGACAGCTTATTCTTGCTATGCCCGGTGGGGAGCAAAAGCCAAGACGGATGACTTAGAAAAACGCTATTTTGAATTGCTGCGTCCAATTTTGCAACAAGTAGTACAAACGCTAAATCCATTAGAAACCTTAGCAACAATTGCTAACCCAGTTCACGCATTTACTCATACCGCAACTTCTTCTAGCACTAGCATCAACAACCTTCTTGACTTTAGCTCTATCCTCAGAGCATCACAAACTCTTTCTGCAACAATTCAACTTGATGAATTTTTACAGCAACTTACCCAAATTATCCTCGAAAATGCTGGTGCTGATAAATGTGCGCTGCTTTTACCTGAAAACGATAAATGGCAAATCCGCGCAATTACTAGCTTTGATAGCACCAGCTTAAAGTCAGAACCGCTCGAAAATAATCCTAATGTTCCCATTGCGCTGATTCAGTATGTAAAAAATACAGCTAGTGCGGTTGTGGTTGACGATCTCAAAACTCATTTACCGATAGTTGATGATTATTTAAGCCAACATCAACCCAAAAGTGTGCTGTGTTTACCGATACTCAGCCAGGGGCGTTTAGTTGGAATTTTATACTTAGAAAATAATTTGACAAGTGGGGTATTTACCCGCGATCGCATTTTAGTATTGAATTTTCTTTGTACTCAAGCGGCAATTTCTCTAGAAAATGCTCGACTCTACGCGAATCTTCAGCAAAGCGAAGCCCGTTTTCAGAAAGTTACCGATAATGTTCCTGGCGCAATTTACCAACTCTATGTCACACCAGAACATTTGGTTTCTATGCCCTATATAAGTTCTGGCTGTTATAACCTTTATGAAGTGACAGCAGAAGAAATAATCAGCGGCCAGCAAAACCCTCGTTTTCTTGAACATCCTGATGACATTGCAGGTATCAATCAGGCAATGATGAAATCTGCTCAAAGCTTGACACCCTTTGTTCATGAATGGCGAATCATCACGCCATCAGGAATCATGAAATGGGTGCAAGCGGCATCTCGTCCAGAGATGCAAGTGGATGGTGCAATTGTTTGGGATGGTTTAATTTTAGACATTAGCGATCGCAAAGCTGCCGAAGCTGTCGTCCAGCAAAAATCCCAACAACTAGAACAAGCCATCGAAGATTTACAAAAAGCCCAATTACAAATTGTCCAAAGTGAAAAAATGTCTGCTCTGGGGAACTTAGTCGCAGGTGTCGCCCACGAAATCAATAACCCAATTGGGTTTATCGCTGGAAATGTCAACGAAGCGAAGTTGGGATTAGAAGATATCATTGAACACTTGCAATTGTACCGTTCTGGGGTATCTCCAACAGAAATTGAACAACATGCCCAAGAGATTGAGATTGATTATCTCTTGGAAGATATACCTAAAATGATTGAGTCCATGAATGTCGGGTGCGATCGCATTAAAAATATCAGTACTAGTTTGCGAACTTTCTCGCGGGCAGATAAGGATTACAAAGTTCCCTTTAATATCCATGAAGGTATTGATAGCACTATTTTAATTTTGAAACATCGCCTCAAAGCTAACGAAAAACATCCGGCAATTGAAGTCATCACTAACTACGGAAATATTCCCGAAGTAGAATGCTTTCCTGGACAACTTAATCAGGTATTTATGAATTTGCTGGCAAATGCTATTGATGCGTTAGAAGAATCAAACCAAGGATATAGCTTTGAAGAAATTACAGTTAATCATAACTATATCACTATTACAACATCAATACATAATAATACTCACGTCAAAATTCAAATCTCTGATAACGGTATTGGCATGAATGATGATGTCAAAAAGCGCATTTTTGAGCATTTATTTACAACTAAACTTGTAGGTAAAGGTACAGGATTAGGATTAGCGATCGCTCGACAAATTATAGTTGAAAAACATGAAGGTACTTTGAAAGTAAATTCTACTTTTGGACAAGGTTCTGAGTTTGAGATAACACTACCAATCGGGAATTGACATCGGGAGTATCTCAACTTTTGCAAAAACACACCTGCCCTGGCTAAAGAATTTAAACCATTCACGACCGGATTTATCATTAGATAGAATTTGTTTTAGTAAAAATCCACCTCCAGGTGCTAGCAAAAAGTCTGGTAGACGAACCATTATGCTATCTGGCGTGTTTGTAAACATTGTGCAATCAATGACATTGCGATCGCCACCGGAAAGGGCGGGTACGCCATCGCACGACAATTCGGCACAACATACTGACGGGAGGGATACTGCGTGAGAATTGGTGCTAACTACTTGGGTAATGGAGAATGTGAATTTACAGTTTGGTCACCGCTATTAGATAGCGTCACTGTAAAAACTTTGACACCACAGGAGCAGGTTATTCCCCTCAAGCCTCAGTCTGAGGGATACTGGCACGCGAAAGTAAACGATGTGTATCCAGGCACGCTTTATCGGTATGTCTTGAATGGTCAAGACGCTTTTGCCGATCCTGCGTCGCAGTATCAACCGGAAGGAGTGCATGGCCCGTCTCAAATTGTCGATCATCATTTTGAGTGGACTGATGAAGGGTGGACTGGCATTCCTGTGGAGTCGATGATTTTTTATGAACTCCATGTTGGGACATTCACACCTGAAGGAACTTTCACCGCCATCATTTCTCGTCTACCGGAACTTAGGGAACTGGGAATCAATGCGATTGAAATCATGCCTATCTCTCAGTTTCCGGGAGACACCCACATTGAAGCAACTCTTGCATACCGTAACTGGGGCTATGATGGCGTTTACCCTTTTGCCGTCCAAAATTCTTATGGTAGCCCAGCCGAACTAAAGGAACTGGTGAATGCTTGCCATCAAAATAATATTGCTGTGGTATTGGATGTGGTGTACAACCACTTTGGGCCAGAAGGCAACTATATGAGTCAGTTCGCGCCCTACTTTACTAAAACCTATAAAACACCATGGGGCGAAGCACTGAATTTTGACGATGCCCATAGTCAGGGTGTGCGAAATTATTTTATTGAAAATGCGCTTTACTGGTTGCGCGAGTTCCACATTGATGCATTGCGGCTTGATGCTATTCAAGCAATTTATGACTTGGGAGCAAAGCATTTCTTGTGGGAACTGGCGGAAGCAGTTCATCATTTTTCAGAACAAGGGCAAAAATGGAAGCGCCATTTAATTGCCGAAAGTGACTTGAATAATCCGCAAATCATTCGTCCACCAGAATTGGGTGGATATGGTCTTGATGCCCAATGGAGTGATGATTTTCACCATTCATTGCACGCACTCTTGACAGGCGATCGCCAAGGATATTATCAAGATTTTGGACAAGTTGCTCAGTTGGCAAAAGCTTATGAAGATACTTTTGTCTACGATTGGAAGTACGCACCACACCGCAAGCGATTTCATGGCATAAGTTGCCGCGATCGCAATTTATCACAGTTTTCTGTCTGCATTCAGAACCACGATCAAATCGGCAATCAAATGAAAGGAGAACGCCTCAGCCAGCGAATCTCTTTTGAGGGATTAAAGTTAGCTGCTGGGGCTGTGCTACTATCGCCTAACTTACCCTTGTTGTTCATGGGAGAGGAATATGGCGAAACTGCACCCTTCATTTATTTTGTCAGTCACTCCGATCCAGATTTGATTCAAGCAGTTCGAGCCGGACGCAAAGAAGAGTTTGAAGCATTTCACTACGCAGACGATCCCCCAGATCCTGAATCCGCAGAAACTTTCCTAAAGTCTAAACTCAATTGGCAATTACGCCATGAAGGTAAGCACAAAGTTCTGTGGGATTGGTATCGTCAGTTAATTAATTTACGCAAGACGCATCCAGTACTTTTAAATCAAGACCGCAATTTCATCGAAGCGACTAGCGATGAAGACAAGCAGTTAGTTATCGTGCGTCGTTGGTGCGAATCAAGTGAACTAATATTTGTGATGAATTTTAATTCGTCTCCAATTACAGCGACTCTACCAATTCAGCATAATGCTAATAAATTGTTAGACTCTGCTGATACCTCATGGTCTGGGCCTGGTTCTGAAGCTGATGAACATCTGTCTGCGGGAAAAGAAGTGAAATTGCAGCCTACTAGTTTAGTACTCTATGAAAAAGGATGAGAGGGAGAGTTAAAACTTAAAGTTTCAGCCTCATAACCTCAAGTTTCAAGCTAAAAGGTTCAACGTTCGAGTAAAAAGGCTCAACGTTCAGGCTCAAAGGCTCAACTTTCGAGTAAAAAGGCTCAACTTTCGAGCTAAAAGGTTCAACGTTCGAGTAAAAAGGCTCAACGTTCAGGCTCAAAGGCTCAATGTTCGAGCAAAAAGGCTCAAATTCCCCCACCTCTAAATAGGTTTCAGATAAGATCCCCCCGCCTGCGGCGATCCCCTTAAAAAGGGGGTAAAGATCGGGAAAAGCCCCCCTTTTTAAGGGGGGTTGGGGGGATCTCCGAGAGACAAACTTGTTTTCCGAACCATATCGCCCCATCTCTCATTACAACAAACTTATGCGAATTCCTACCGCAACTTATCGAATTCAGTTTACACCCCAGTTTGGCTTTGACAACGCTAAAGCGATCGCAGCTTATCTAGCAGATTTGGGTATTTCCGATTTATATGCTTCCCCCATTTTCAAAGCCCGCTCCGGGAGTACCCACGGTTACGATATAGTAGATGCCACTCAACTTAACCCAGAACTGGGAACTAATGAATCCTTTGATGCCTTAGTTAGCGAAGTCCAATCCCTTGGTATGGGTTGGTTACAAGATATAGTGCCCAACCACATGGCCTATAGCAGCGAAAACGATTATTTGATGGACATACTGGAACACGGCCCAGATTCCAGCTATACTGACTACTTTGACCTTTCTTGGAATGCTCCCTTTGGCGATCGCCAAGAGCGAATTCTTGCTCCTCTCTTGGGAGATTTCTATGGTGCATCCTTAGAAAACGGACACATCCAACTACAATACGAACAAAACGGTTTAACCGTAAACTATTACAGCTTAAAACTGCCGCTACGATTAGAATCTTATACAAAATTTATTACCCATAATCTCGGCAAACTCACCCGCACACTCGGACGCAATCACCCCGATTTTATTAAACTATTGGGTATTTTATATATCCTCAAAAGTGTACCCTCAGAAGTTGCGGGAAAACAGCGACAAGACCAAATCGCATTTATTAAAGGATTGCTTTGGGAACTCTACACCACAAACGATGCCATCCGCGAGTTCATTGACGAAAATATCCAAACCTTCAACGGAGAACCAGGTAATTCCGATAGCTTTAACTTGCTAGATGAATTACTAAATGACCAATTTTACCGTCTCGCCTTCTGGAAAGTTGGGGCGGAAGAAATGAACTATCGCCGTTTCTTTACCGTTAACGAACTTATTTCCGTTAAAGTTGAAGAAGTGCGAGTTTTTAATAATACCCATAGCCTAATTAACAAGCTGGTTGAGGAGGGCAAATTTACAGGCTTACGCATTGACCATATTGATGGACTTTATAACCCAATCCAGTATCTCCAAAGACTGCGAGAAAAGACGGGAGATGTTTATATTACAGTCGAGAAGATTTTAGAAATCACCGAAGACCTGCCGGAAAAATGGGAAATTGAAGGGACATCAGGATATGACTTTCTTAACTATGTAAATGGTGTATTTTGTCAAACAGAAAATGAATCATCCTTTGATAAAATTTACCAGAACTTTATTGGTTCCAGAGTAGATTATTCATCGGTAGTGAAGGATAAAAAGCACTTGATCCTAGAAAAGAATTTAGCCGGTGATATTGATAATTTGGCTCTTTTGTTAAAGAATATTTCCAGTAAATATCGCTATGGCAATGATTTTACCCTCAATGGCTTGAAAAGAGCGATCGCAGAAGTTTTGACCCTGTTCCCGATTTACCGTACATATATTACACCAGATGGGATTGGGGATAGCGATCGCGCTACCATTCAAGAAGTAATTAGCCAAGCCAAAGAACAAACGCCCCTGTTGCAGCACGAATTGACCTTTATTGAAAAGTTAATGGTGCTAGATTTTGACAATTCTCTGACTCAAACAGAACGCGAACAGTGGATATATTTTGTCTTGCGGATGCAGCAATATAGCGGCCCGCTAATGGCCAAAGGTGTAGAAGACACCACATTATATGTTTACAATCGCTTGCTGTCGCTGAATGAAGTTGGGGGAAATCCCGGTCATTTTGGGATCGATTTAGCCAAATTTCATGCCTTTAACAAACAGCACCAAGCAACCTGGCCTCACACAATGAACACCACAGCTACCCACGACACCAAACGCGGTGAAGATGTGAGGGCTAGATTGAATGTATTGTCAGAAATCCCTGATGAATGGGATCAGCAGGTAAATACCTGGAGTGCTATTAATCGAGGAAGTCGCAGTCATCGCCACGGGTTTGCTATCCCCGATCGCAACGATGAGTATTTTCTCTATCAAACCCTTGTAGGAGCGTTTCCCTTTGCCGAACAGGAACACGCATCCTTTGTGGAACGGGTGAAGGATTATATAATAAAGGCAATCCGAGAAGCGAAAGTGCATACAGCCTGGTTGCGCCCTGATAGCGAGTATGAAGAAGCCTGTACTTCGTTTATTGAGAAGATACTCGATCCTTCCATCTCTGGGGAATTTCTAGAAGCCTTTCGTCCCTTTCAGCAGCGAATTGCAGAGTATGGTATCTTCAATTCCCTTTCGCAAACTCTGCTGAAGATTACCGCACCAGGCGTACCCGACTTGTACCAAGGAACAGAGCTTTGGGAACTGAGCCTAGTCGATCCAGACAATCGCCGTCCCGTAGATTTTGAACAGCGACGTACTTACTTAAGCGCCATCCGCGAACACGTGAAAACAGATATTCTCGGACTGATTCAGGAGTTATTGAACGACAAAACAGACGGTAGAATCAAACTGTTTTTAACGGCTCAATTACTCCAAGCTAGAACAAACTATGTCTCATTATTCCAGGATGGCGACTATCTGCCCTTAGAAGTTCAGGGAACCTACGCCAATCACATTATCGCCTTTGCGCGGCGGGAAGGGAATCAAACAGCGATCGCGATCGCGCCTCGCTTTTTAACCAGTCTCATTCAACCTGGAGATAACCCCTTGGGTGAGTCAGTTTGGCAAGATACGCACCTGCAATTACCCTCTGGAACTCCCCTAACTTGGACAAACGTTCTGACTCAGCAACCTTTACAGGCTACAGAAACCCTATTTATCGGATCTGCCCTCGCCCATTTCCCAGTTGCTTTGTTAGTTGGTACTGCCGACTAAATAATTCGTAATGACGCTCGCGGACTCGCTACCGCTACGCTAACGTAATTCGTAATAAAGCTTTTTGCGAAACCGCAAGCGTCATTAGTAATTACGAATTACGATGAATTTGTCTTACACAGAGAAAACCTCATAAAACCTCTGCGTAGCTCTGCGGTTTCCTTCTCTGCGAGATGCTGACGCTCCTAACGTCGCTACCGCTTCGCTAATGCGAATGCGCCCCTCTGCTTTTCAAAAAACTCTTCCCACCTCCTCACCCCCCTCAAAATTATGATCGCTCCCCCAGCACTTACCACCACACAGATTGACACCGTGCGGGCCCATATCAAAAAAACATGGAAAATCTTAACGCGATCGCACGAACACTTATTACAATCTGCCAAGGATACCAAACTAGACCACAAAACCGATACTCCCTGGATCGTCTACATTTCCCCCTTAGAAGATTGTCCTAACATTCAGAATGTGTTAGAGCGATCGCTATCTTCTAAAGATATGCAAGGAATTGAAATTCGCACTTTGCCCTCAGAAGTCGAAGCGATTAAACAGCATGGCTTACTATACCTACCAGGACCTTATGTCGTACCAGGTGGTCGATTTAACGAAATGTATGGCTGGGACAGCTACTTTATATTACTGGGACTTTTGCACGATCAAGAATGGGAACTAGCACAAAACCAGGTAGATCAATTATTGTACCAGGTGAAGCATTACGGCACTATCCTCAATGCCAACCGGACTTATATGCTGTCGCGATCGCAACCCCCCGTCCTCAGCATGATGGTTTTGGCATTATTCCAGCACACCCAGGATGAAGAGTGGTTGAGGACAACCGTACCCCTTTTAGAACAATTTTACTATTACTGGGTAGTACCGCCCCATTTGAATCCCGGAACCGGCTTATCTAGATTTTATGCTTTTGGGGAAGGCCCCGCGCCAGAAGTTGTGTTTTCCGAGCGCGATGAGGAGGGAAAAAGCCACTATGATCGCGTCAAGGAATATTACCAAACCTTTGAGGTTGAAGATTACGATGTTGATCTTTACTACGATCGGGAAAATGACAAACTGACCCACCTATTTTACAAGGGCGATCGCACCATGCGCGAGTCCGGTTTTGATATCACCAACCGATTTGGCCCCTTCAGTGCTGATATCCTCCACTACGCTCCTGTGTGCCTCAACAGTTTGCTATATCAGGTAGAACAAGACTTGGCGCAAATTAACAATATTTTGGGCAACGAACAACTAGAAAAACAATGGCGCGATCGCGGCGAATATCGGCGCGATCGGATCGATCAATTTCTCTGGAATGAAGAACGAGGACTCTATTGCGACTATCACTTCCAGAGTGGAAAACGCCGTTGCTACGAATTTGCTACCACATTCTATCCCCTGTGGCTAGGAATTTCTTCTCAAGCCCAAGCCCAGCGCGTCGTGGAAAATCTCTCTTTGTTTGAAGCCCCAGGCGGAATTCTTACCAGTACTCGTGTCACCGGCAACCAGTGGGATGCTCCCTTCGGTTGGGCACCACTGACATTAATTGCTGTGCAAGGACTTCACCGTTACGGGTTTCATACAGAAGGCGATCGTATTGCCAACAAATTTTTAGCGATGGTAATTAAAGAATTCGAGCGTCACAACACCCTCGTTGAGAAATATGATGTTGAACGCTGTTCTGCCAACGTTTCTGATGATATTTCCTTTGGATATAGTTCTAACGAAGTTGGTTTCGGCTGGACAAATGGAGTCATTCTGGAACTTTTAGCAGTCGGTAGGAAAAAAGTTTAAAGTAAGAATTCAGGACGGGCTAAACCTGTGCTGAATTCTGATCGTGAGGAATAATCACAATGGTTCAATTAGCGCCAAAAGTTCTAACCGTTGATGAATTTATTAGCCACCATGTGAGTGCGATCGCTATGAACTGGTGCTTCTTGTCGAAAATATTATCTTCTTTCTTAACTAACCTGCGGAATGTGGGTTTTATCGCTAACTGAACCGGAATAAAAAAGGCTCAAGCATTTCTGCCTGAGCCTTTTCTAGATTAAACTAAATGACTTTCGCCTGAGTTTAGTAGCGACCACCGCCACCACCACGGTTGTAGCCACCGCCACCACCGCCACGATTGCCACCGAAAGAACCACCTCCACCTCTGTCTTCTCTGGGCTTGGCCTTATTCACTTTAAGGTCACGACCCATCCATTCAGCACCATCAAGGGATTCAATGGCTTTGGTTTCTTCGTCTTCTGAACTCATTTCCACGAAAGCAAAACCGCGTAAACGGCCTGTTTCACGGTCAGTAGGTAGCTGAACGCGCTTTACAGAACCATATTCTGCAAAAACAGTACTCAGCGCATCTTGTGTAACTTCATAGGAGAGGTTACCAACGTAAATTGACATTAAATGTCTCCAAAATCATAAGTTTGTAGAGATTTAGATTTCGGAGAGAAGTCTGTAATACCAAAAGGGAAAAGCCTGTCAATACTAAAATCAAACACTGTCGCCGAATTAATTCTCATTTCACTTCCCATTTTTACATGGCGACTAACTTTCTGGGGGAAAGTTTGAAAAACTGTTATAAAAAGTTATATTGCAAGTTGAGAGCTAGGTGCTAGGTAGTTCCAAAACGGGTGAGACTATAGCCAGCCGCACCCGATAAACTAACTCTCTATTCTATTTTCTAAATATTGACCAATCATCAACTGTTCACCAGCACGAGAGATAATAGTCTGTCTGGTGCGGTATTTACTGCCAATTAGCTTTAACTCTTCTTCAAACACTGAACCGTTGTATTTAGTTCGCAAACACAGTGTTTTCGGGCTGGAGAAATAATACTGGGCGGTGACTGGTTTAGATATGGCAAAACCGCGATCGCGGTATAAGGTATTTCCCTTCACCCCAAATATTGTTGAACCTTGCGATTCTTTCTTTGTTTTAGACACATCTGTACTTTCCCAGACAATTGCTGCACCACAAATTAAACTACCTGCATCTAATAAATCGTGCATCTGAGCTAGCTTTTGCAATTCATCACAGCCCTGCTCTAAAAAATCGATCGTAACTATACTCTCTATCTCCTTAGTTTCTCCCTTCGGTAAGGTGTAGTAGCGTCGTTGCGATCGCCATTTACCTGCTGATTCCTGGAAAAATTCGGAAATCTGGGATTCATCAGTGGTTTGTGCAGTTTTAAACAGAGATGTCACGCTTTACCTTCCTCACCTGATACAAATATATTTCTGGTAAAAAAGTTCATTCTTACCTGTTGTTGCTATGCTACTTGTCGCCCTATTTCTTGCCATATTACGCAAGGGGGTAAGAAGAAATAGTGTTTTCTATTACATTATAGGCAAGATTAAGCAATAAATCTTTAAGATTCTTAATAAAATAGTCATTACCCGTAATACCTGCTAGTTTTAGTAGAATAAATTGAGTAGGTAAAAACAAGGGTAATTATTGTAATACTGCCCAAATTATGATATTTAGCAAAAGCTTCATATTTTTGGAAAAAGCCAGGTTTCTCCTCTGGGTAGATTCCAGAAAAATGACAAATATTTATACTAAAGTTTATAATTTGTTAACTGCAAGAAGATTATCTACCTCTGCGTAAGAAGTAGAACGGTGAGAAGTTTTGGACTTTTGTGGGAAATACAGTAGTTTTTGAATCAAAAATTACTGTCATACAGCTTATTCTTCATTCTCGCCGTTTTTTGTTAATGATATCTCTCAAAATTACTTGGTAAAACACGGCTGTTTAACCCCAAAAGCTCCCCAATAGGAGAAAAACAGATGATTTTGGAAAAAAATAAGCCGCACAAACAGGTGAAAATGAAAGATCCCGTAGTCGCTAACCAACTAATAATTATCCAGTTAGATTCAGTTGTGAAAACTGAGGTGGCGACCGCAGATTTCAAAAGTAGACTTCTTGCAAACAGTATTTGTGCAACAGGTGGCAAAGCGAAAGGGAAAAATTCCTTTTTTTCCTCCACTTCTGTAAGAAGTTTATTAATTTCCTGTTTGGTAGCTATAGGATTGCTGACAGCGAGTTGCGGTTCGTCGCCCAAAGAATCAGCAGATGCACAATCTCAGAGTCCTGGTAATAGGGAACGTAGTCGGGTAACACCTGTAGACGTGGCGATCGCTCGAACTGACTTGCTGCAAAAACAACTAGAATACACAGGTAATACAACACCGTTTCGCATCGTATCACTGCGATCGCAGGTAGAAGGTCGCTTGTTAGCCTTGAACCTTGATGTGGGCGATAGAGTAAAGCTTGGGCAAAACGTCGGGCAGTTAAATGATGCCATACTTTCGACTGAATTAAAGCAAGCAGAAGCAGAACTAGCAGCCCTGAAATCAGAAGTAGCTAGAACAAACAATCAGGTAAGCAATGCCCGTGCTGATGTTGAACGGGCGCGGCTAGAAGTGGTACAAGCTCAGGCAGATTCCGAACGGCAACAGAGGTTATTTAAAGCCGGAGCGATCGCAGAACAAACTGCCCAGCAATCACGTACCCAGGCCAAAACAGCAGCCCAGGCACTGCGGGCAGCCCAAGAGCAAGTCCGTACAGAACAGCAAGCTGTCGCCGCCGCCCAAGGTAGAGTTTTGGCCCAGCAGGCATTGGTTGCCCAAACTAAAGAACGCAGGTCTTACGCTCGCCTGACATCACCCATCGCTGGCATAGTTACAGAAAAGGTGACAGAACCGGGTAATCTTCTACAAGCAGGTAATGAAGTTGTCAAAATTGGCGATTTTAACCGTGTCAAAGTCGTTGTGCTAGTTTCCGAATTAGAACTAGCACAAATTCAGGTTGGACAGTCTGTACAAGTGCGCTTAGATGCCTTCCCCAAGGAAATATTAATTGGGAGAGTTACGCGCATTTCTCCGGCTGCCGATGCTACTGCTCGTTTGATACCTGTAGAAGTAGTGATTCCCAACGCTCAAGGCAAAATTGGCAGTGGACTGCTGGCGCGAGTCAACTTTGAAAACCAGACTCAACAGCGTGTAGTCGTACCGCAAACAGCTATTCAGAAACAAACAGGGAGCAACAACTCCAAGGGTACAGGGGAGATGCAAACAAATGTACGGCAGGACTCTTCCCCACCTAACACATCTGGTATAGCAGAGATAAAATCACAAGATCGAAGTGGGACAATATTTGTCGTCAAAGACACAGAAGGCAAAACGAAGGTAACAACACGAGCCGTAATGTTTGGAAAAAAGGTTGATGGGAGAGTGGAAATTTTATCCGGTTTGCAAGCTGGAGAGCGCTATGTTGTTCGTAGTGGTAAGCCGTTAAAAGAAGGTGACACTGTAAGTCTTTCAATTCTTTCAGAAAAGCAATAGCGACCATACCAGCTAAAAAAGCATTCAGTAACCAGACCTTATCACTTAGTATCATGCAACAGGCAAATAATAATGGCAATGGCGGATTTAGCCTTAGTGCGATCGCTATCCGCCAACACATTGGCACACTCATGCTCACTGTGGCAGTAATTGTCATTGGGGTATTTTTTCTCACAACGATCCAAGTCGATCTGCTACCGGCTATTACCTATCCGCGAATAGGGGTTCGGCTAGAAGCCCCTGGTATTTCACCAGAAGTAGCAGTAGATGAAATTACCAGACCTTTAGAAGAAGCTTTACGGGCAACCGAGAATGTAGTGCAAGTTTTTTCCCGCACCCGTGAAGGACAAGTGAGCCTCGATTTATACTTCCAACCAGGGGGCGATATTGACCAAGCCCTAAATGATGCTACTGCTGCTTTTAACCGAGGTCGGGGGCAACTGCCAGATACGATAGAGGAGCCGCGCTTATTTAAAGTCGATCCTTCTCAATTGCCGGTTTATGAATTGGCACTGACATCTGCATCTTTACAAGGTAAAGATTTACGCGTATTTGCTGATGAAGAGTTAACGCGTGAACTCAGTGTCGTACCAGGAGTCGCCTCAGTTGATGTATCTGGCGGTGCAGAAGAAGAAGTACGGGTGCTTGTTGACTTAAACCGATTGCAAGCCTTGGGTGTGGGATTAAATGATGTCTTAGATGAATTAACAGCCCGTAACCAAGATACTTCTGGTGGTCGGATTTTTGGGCAAAATTCCGAGCCATTGACTCGGACTGTCGGACGCTTCCAAAATGCCAAAGAAATTGAAAATCTCTCTCTAGAAGTTTCCTCCCCTGCTTCCCCTGCTTCCTCTGCCTCCCCTGCACCTCGCCGCCGCGTCTACTTGCGAGACTTTGCAGAGGTAATTGACGATACAGAAGAACAGCGAGTATTTGTTTACCTAAATCGTCAGCCTGCGGTGAAATTTTCAATTCAAAAGCAACCTGAAGCCAACACAATCACAGTTGTAGATGCTGTTAAGCGGCGAATTGAACAATTACGACAATCGGGTTTAATTCCAGCAGACATGACTTTGAGTCCCACCACAGATGAATCTGTCTTCATCCGTAATTCTTTAAATGATGTCATCTTTTCGGGGATTTCTGGGGCATTGTTAGCAGCAGCAGCAGTGTTGTTATTTTTAGGATCATTCAGGCAAACATTGATTATCAGTTTGACGATTCCGTTGTGTACTCTAGCAGCGATCGCTTTAATGAAAATCTTTGGCTTGACTTTGAATGTGTTTAGTTTAGCAGGTCTGACATTAGGAGTCGGTCAAGCAATAGACACATCGGTTGTGATCTTAGAGAACATTTCCGAAAAAACAGGCATGACTCCCAATCAAAAAGAGATGGAGTCAGAGGGCCAGAGGAGAAATTCAAGATTTTTTATTGACAGTGCGATCGCAGCTTCCCAAGAAGTAGAATCTGCTTTAGTTGCTGCTACAGGTGCCAACTTAGTTTCTGTAGTGCCATTCCTCTTAATTGGCGGCTTTATTGCATTGCTATTTAATGAACTAATTCTGACAATTAGCTTCGCAGTCGCAGCATCCCTTGTTGTCGCCATCACAGTAGTACCGATGCTGTCTTCTCGACTTTTGGGAATTCGCTGGTCTAGTCGGATCAGTGAGTTTTGGCTGCTTAGACAATTTAATAACCGATTTGAAGATGCGACGCGGGGATACGGTAACTTCTTAACCAAGGTTTTACGGTATCGATTGTTTGTAGTAACTGCTGCTTTGGTAATTTTAGGCGGTAGTAGCTTCTTTATGTTTGGTAAAATTCCCCAAGAAATTTTACCCCGCATCAGTACTGGTCAAGCTAACTTGAGAGCGCAGTTTCCACCCGGTACACCTTTAGCAACTTCTGAAAAAGTTATGCAAATTGTCGATGACATTTTGCTAAAACAACCAGAAACCGAGTCTGCTTTCACAACTGTGGGTGGTTCTTTGTTTGGTAGCAATACTACAGAAAATCCTTTACGTGCTAGTAGCACTATCAATCTAAAACCAGGCACAGATGTCGAAGCCTTCGTCAAAAAAGTAACTCAGGAATTTAACAAACTCAACTTAGCAGGAATTCTGTTGCGCCTCAATCCTGGTCAGGTGCGGGGTTTAATCTTGAGTAATTCTCCAGTGCAAGGGTCAGAAGTTGATGTGATTTTGCAAGGTGAGAATGAAGAAAACTTAACGCAAGCAGGGGCCCAAGTGCTGCAAGCGTTGCAGGAAAGGGCAAAATTAGCGACATTCCGACCAGATGCCGACCCGCGACAACCGGAAATCCAAATTCGCCCAGACTGGGAAAGGGTTTCAGCTTTAGGGTTGAGCGCCGGGCAAATTGGTGCAACAGTTCAAACAGCAATTGAAGGTTCAGTTCCCACGCAAATTCAACGTGGTAATCGTTTAGTTGATGTGCGGGTGCAGCTAAATAAAGAAGCGATTCAGCGTCCTTCCCAGCTAGAACAATTACCACTATTTACAGAAAACAATCAACTAATCCGCCTTTCAGATGTTGCGAACATTCAAGAAGGTCAAGCGCCTGGTGAGGTGCAACGGATTAATCAGCGTCAAGCTTTTATTGTGGCAGGTAATCTCACCGAGGGAGCTAGTCTTGGTGAAGCGATCGCAGAAGTCAACGAGGTACTTCAAGATGTAGACTTACCTGATGGCGTTTCAATTGTGCCTAGTTCTGCCCAAGAAACTAATCAGCAACTTCAGGATGCTTTAAAAACTTTGGGGGCATTGGCAACGTTCTTAATCTTTGTAGTCATGGCGGTACAATACAATTCGCTGATTGACCCATTGGTAATTATGTTCACTGTACCACTAGCGTTAGCTGGGGGAATTTTTGGACTTTATATTACCCAAACTGCAATTGGCGCAACTGTAATTGTTGGTGTCGTTCTGCTGGTGGGAATTGTAGTGAACGCAGGGATTCTGATGGTGGAACTAGCGAACCAAATTCGGGAAGAAGTTGGTTGTACTCGCCAAATTGCGATCGTCAAAGCTGCTCCTCAACGTTTGCGCCCAATTATCATGACTACAGTCACTACTATCTTGGGACTGTTTCCTTTGGCATTGGGCATTGGTGAAGGTTCTGAATTTTTGCAGCCTTTAGGGATTGTAGTTTTCTTTGGGATGGCGATCGCAACAATGCTGACATTATTTATCATCCCCTGTTTTTATATCCTGCTGCACGATTTGCTAGGTGAAAATTGGGCAAAGCCAGTGTTAATCCGGTTACGTGGATTTACGAAAAAACTCATTTCCATCATGGATAGGGATTAAATTTTTTAACACCCCAGACGCTGAAATTTAAATTAACGCGATCTACCAACAAGTTTTTTCGTTGGCAGATCGCGTTAACGCATTTTTTTATACATATATTGTTTAGTTTGTCAATTAATAACTTCTAACTTAGATTTTTGATAAAGATTGCGTGAAATTACTAGTTATTGTGATAAAGCATTACAAGAATTGCTTTATAAATCAACATACGAGTATATGTAAACTCACTGAGTAAGGCACACATTAACCTCTATTTATCTAGCAAATAGATAGCAGTTCAAAAGTGAGGTTTTGCTGTTTGATTTAACTCGCGCAATATAGCATTCTCTCAATCAATATGAAGAGGACAGAAATATGACTACAAGCGTAACCAAAATAGCCTTGTCTCTTCTAGGAGCAGCAGGAATTAGTTTTTTGTCTTTGACACCAGCGAGAGCCGTTATCTTGGTAGAACCCATTGTAACGAGTGTGAATGAAGATATATTCAACACGAAAAAGCCAAGAATCCTTACAGATTACGAACCAGGACAAGTAATCGAATATGGTGTGCCAGATGTAGCTAATAACTTTCTAAATAACACTGGATACGATATAGAAAGCTTGGTCTTTGATTTGAAAACACTGGCCTATACTAATCCCGATTCGACTCCAGCATTTAATAATGAGCCTGTAGAGTGGGGAGATGTAAATGGAGATGGAAAGATTGGTTTATCTAATAACCCCGATCTAAAGGATATTTTTACAGACATTAACATCAGTGGTACTACTATCACTTTTAGTGGTGGCGTAATCCCAAACGGAAGCCTGTTTTATAATCCCTTCGCTACCCAACCAAATCTAGCACCCGGTGCTGGAATCATTCCAGCAATACCAGCAGAGCAAGCAGATAAAGATGGGCCTATTAGAGTCGCTGCTTATTACACCGCTGTTCCTGAATCAACTAACGTTTTGGGTGTATTAGTCCTTGGTGCTGTAGGTGTAGCTTTAAAATTAAAGCGATCGCTACACTATTAACCCTGTCTATCATCCTCTGTAACTGGGGCCTGGGGACTGCGGACAAGGGGGACAAGGGGGAATTATTGAATAAGTCTCTCCCTTGTCTCCCCCCTCTTCCTTGTCTACCTTGTCTCTTCTTCATGCCCAATTCCCAATTCCCAATTCTCAATTCCCAATTCCCTTTAATCACGATACACTGCCAGTGTTTCCTGATGAACGCGGGCAACACTTAACCACTGTAGGTTTTGATTTGCCCGATTCTTCCACTCATGCAGCATATCGGCATTACTCAGTAATTGCACTAAAACCCCAGCCAAAGCCTTACTATCTTTTGCTGGCACTAAAAGACCTGCTTGCCCATTGTCCAAAGCTTCAGGAATCCCATCTACTTGAGTGCCAACGATCGCAGTTCCAGCTTCCCTAGCTTCCGAAAGTACCAAAGGGCAAGGATCGCGATGAGAAGCCAACACAAATATGTCACAAGATATCAGGTAGCGTTGAGGTTCCGGCTGGAAGCCTTCAAAATGAATCCGTTCTTTTACGGAAGTTGCTTGTGCCTGTGCCTCAAATAGCTGTTTATCAGGGCCATTTCCTACCAAATAAAGATGCGCTTGGGGAAAATCTGGGGCAATTTGTTCAAAGGCAGCGATTAACTCAGCGATACCTTTGCGTTGATACATTCCGGCTACAGTAGCGATCGCTGGACGTTGTAACCCCAAAGGTTGATAATCTTGTATTTGTCGGGTGCGGGGGCTGCCCAAAGTTCCATTGCATACTACCCGCAACTTGTTTTCTGGGATACCGCGTTTTGCCATAGAATCTCGCACTGCCTTGCTGACAGCAATTACTCTATCAGCTAAACCCATCAGCAGACTGGAACGCTGAAATTCGTTGTGGACTGTGGAAACTAAAGTATATTTATTTCCTTGAAAAATACGTGCTAGGATCACCCCCGTCATCATGTGAGCATGAACGATATCCGGCTGAAATTCTGCTGCGATCGCCCGGTAACGCACAGCCGCTTTGATAATACTGATCGGTTTTCTAGTTTGGTCTAGTTGGTAGTGTTTGACACCACATATATTTAGTAATTTCTCGTATTCACCACCAGCAGAAATAACCGCTACCTCATAACCAGATTTTGCCTGTAAACAAGCCAGATCCACTGCCACATTCACAATACCGTTACCTATTTCTTGAACGTGGTTCAAAATATGTATAATTCGCATAATCTTGGATATATGTATAAAATCAAGACAAGTAACTGGGTGTAAATCAACATAATTATTGATGTCTTCAGCGACGACTCAAGAGTAGTTAGTAGCGCATAAAATTGACCACTTGCTACTGAATAAGAACGCTTCAAACGAGTTACTTAGCTTAAAGACTTATTCAGGAATGGCTCGATAAATCTGGGTAAAACTCCAAAATTCTGAAGACTGAATCTGCTATTTCAGTCCCTATTGTCTTATTTTCGATTCAGCCGATAGCGACGACAGCTATACATACTATGTTTCAAAGGAATTCAGCACAAATAGTAAGCTGTCCCACATTAAACTTGAACTTCCATCATTAGGGCGCTGATGTTGCCCATCCGACAAGAGTTATGTTTAGTTTGGTTTAGATGTTTTCTAGCTTAGTGAATTTAGCAATTTAGTAAAACTATATACTTGCATAGCTTTACAAAAGCAGCAACTTGCGTGACGATAAGAAAGAAATTAATAGTAAAAATAATTCCCTATTACTGTTATTAATTGTGTAAAAACTCGTAATGACAAGGCTTCAGTCAGTTTGAGTTGACCTCATAACCTTAAACCTTAGCTTGAAGTAAAAAAATGGCAACGCTACATACCCCATACTTCCAAGTACATTCCTTAATTCCCACAAATTCTACACGCAGCCTGGTCTTTATCGACATGGCAGTGGAAGACTATCAGAGTTTAGTCAAAGGTGTTATTTCCAACACTGATGTGTTCGTAATCGATCCAACACAGAACGGTGTTGAGAAAATTACGGAGGTTTTGGCAACTCGTGCTAACCAGAATCTCAGCAGCATTCATATTGTTTGCCACAGTGTTCCTGGTAGCTTGCAACTGGGTAACACCCGGTTGGGGCTTGATACCCTTGATGAATATACTCAGCAATTACAACAGTGGCAGAAGATATTTACCGCCTCATCAAAAACCGTTGGGTTATTGGTTGAATCTGCTACAGAATCTCCAGCTCAATTACTCATCTATGGTTGTAATGTAGCTGACGATGATGCGGGGGCAGAATTTATTGCCAAACTGCACCAACTTACAGGGGCAAATATTGCTGCTTCCCGTCAGCTTACAGGTAATGCAGCACTAGGCGGTAATTGGGATTTGGAAGTCCGCACCAGTGATATGGAAGTAACTTTAGCGTTTACAGAAACAGCGCGGGAAGCTTACACAGGAGTCCTGACAACCTTTACGGTAAATAGTACTGAGGATGCAGATGATGGCAATCCGAATAATCATGTCACTACCTTACGGGAAGCTATTAACCTAGCCAATGCTACTGCTGGGGATGATACGATCGCCTTTGGGAAAATCTTTACTGATGCTACCCCAGATGTAATAACCCTCACCTCTGGAAAACTGACCATTACCGATGATGTTACTATCCTGGGAACTGGCACATCCAAGCTTACGGTGAGTGGGAATAATGCTTCCAGAGTCTTTGAGATATCGGGAACAGCGACAGGTGTCACCATTGATGGTTTGGCGATCGCTAGCGGCGGTATTCAAGTCAATTCAAATTCCATCCTCAACCTAACAAGAAGCAGTGTTTCTGGCAATACAGAGGAAAGCGGCATCTCTAATAACGGCATCCTCAGCCTTAAAGGAAGCAGTATCTTTGGTAATACCCAAGGCGGAATCTATAACGGTGGCATCCTCAGCCTGATAGGAAGTCGTGTCTTTGGCAATACGGGTGACTTCGGTGGTGGCATCTATAATGACGGTTCCACTGCAAACACTGGTAATCTTAGCCTAACGGCAAGTACTGTCTCTGGCAATACGGCAAACTATGGTGGCGGCATCTACAACAAAGGCGGTACTCTTAACCTCATAGCAAGTACTGTCTCTGGCAATAAGGCAAACTACAACGGCGGTGGTGTCGTTAACGCAGATGATGGTACTTATTTTGGTGGTTCAGCTACTCTAACTAACAGCACCATTTCAGGCAATAAAGCCAATGACGAAGGTGGTGGTATATTTAATGGCGGCAGCTACACAAATACCGACAATCTCACTCTAATCAACAGCACAATTACTAACAACACAGCCGACTCAGATGGCAATGGTGTCGGTAATGGTGGGGGTGTTGCCAGCTATGGTAGCCCCATGACAGTTAGTAATACCATCATTGCAGACAACTTTGACAAGTCCCTTGCCAGTGATATACAACTTGACGTGTCCGGTAGTGTCACTGACTTTGGCAATAACTTAATTGGCGATGCTACTGGTAGTACTGGCTTCACCACCAGCACTCTCATTGGCACAACCACTAACCCCATCGACCCAAAACTCGGTTCGCTGCAAAATAACGGTGGTGCAACTTTTACTCACGCCTTACTTGCAGATAGCCCCGCTTTTAATGCTGGCAATAATTCCCTAGTTCCTCCTGGTGTAATTACTGATCAAAGAGGCGCTGGATTTAACAGGATATCCGGCATTGCCGTTGACATTGGTGCTTATGAAGTCCAGCCTAGTATAATTACGCCACCTAATAATTCCAATCCCCTCGTCCCCACCATCAGCATCATTGCCACTGATAACACTGCTGATGAAAACAGTGGGAATACTGGTACTTACCGCATCAGCCGCAGTAACAGCAGTGGGGCATTAACAGTCAACTTCTCTGCCAATGGCAATGCGAGTATTGCAGACTACAATCTAAGTGTGGGTGGCAAACCTGTCAGTGGCAACAGTATCGTGATTGCTAATGGGCAAAGCTATGTAGATATCACTTTGACACCTGTCAACGATATTCAGGCAGAAGCGGCGGAAAATCTGACTCTCAGCTTGGTAGCAGATTCGGCTTACCAAATCGATAACGTGAATTATACCGCCACAGTAGCGATCGCAGCCAATGATTTAGTCGTGACTAATACCAACGATTCTGGAGATGGGTCGTTGCGGCAAGCTATCCTCAATGCTAATGCTACTACTGGGGCAGATATTATTACCTTTGCAGGAGTTTTTGGTGATAAAACTCCAGATATTATCACCCTCACCACCGATAAACTCACAATTACCGATGATATTACCCTTTTGGGGACTGGGGCAGCAAACCTCACCGTCAGTGGAAATAATGCCTCCGGCGTGTTTGAAATATCGGGGACAGGGACAGATGCCAACATTGATGGCTTGAAGATTGCTAATGCTAACGATGCGTTTGGCAGTATTTTGGTTAATAACAATAATAGCCTTAACTTGAGGCAAAGTATTGTCTCTGGCAACAAGGGAACGGTAGGCGGTATCTTTAACAAAGGCACTCTCAGTCTTACGGGAAGCACTGTCTCTAATAACAGTGGGTCATCCTTCGGCGGAGGCATATTTAACAAAGGCAACCTTAGCCTTACTAACAGCATTGTCTCTGATAATAGTGCATCTGTCAGTTATTCCTCAGCCTTCGGTGGTGGCATATTCAACATAGGTACTCTCAGCATAACGGGAAGCACTATCTCTGGTAATGGGGCTTTTGCCAGTGGTCTTAATCGCGGTGGACCTGACCCTTACCCGTCCTACGGTGGTGGTATCTTTAACTCTGGCAGTGTCAGTTTGAGTAATAGCACTATCTCTGGTAATTCAGCACTCTCTGGAGGTGGCATATCTAACTCAGGCAACCTTAACATCACCAACAGTACTGTCTCTGGCAATAGGGCAAGTGGAGGAAACGGCGGCGGTATCTCTAGCTCAGGCATCCTCAATCTGAACGGTACCACTATTACTAATAACACCGCAGAAGACCTTTACAACTGGGGGGGCGGCACTGGTGGAGGTGTTTTTGGCGGCGGGACTATCAACGTTGCAAACACCATCATTGCAGTCAACTTCAACAACAGGAATCTTTATGGTGGTGATATCAACCCCGACGTTTCCGGCGACTTCATCGATGATGGTAATAACCTGATTGGAGATAACACTGGTAGCACTGGTTTTACTAGCAGCAGTAGCAGTATCGTTGGCAACAGCACCAACCCAATCGATCCCAAACTTAGCCCATTGCAAAATAACGGTGGTACAACCCTTACCCATGCCTTATTTGAAGATAGTCCCGCCATTAACGCTGGTAACAATGCCCTGATTCCGGCAGGTATTATAACAGACCAGCGCGGCATCGGATTTGACAGAATATCTGAGGGTAAAGTTGATATTGGTGCATTAGAGTTCAACGGTTTGATTGGAACTAGTGGCGCTGATAATCTAGTGGGCAACAACTACGCTGACATAATTTATGCTAAAGCTGGGAACGACATTATTGCAGGTAATCAAGGCAACGATATCGTAACTGGTGGCGGTGGCAAGGATAAATTTGTTTACAACTTAGGTGACGGTGTTGATACCATTACCGATTTCGGTGGGTTAGGTAAAGGCTCAAATCCATCAGCAGCAATCATTGGCCAATTGGATACCCTGAAATTTCAAGGGGCTGGATTGACTGCCCGAAATTTACTATTCACCCAGAATAGTAACAATCTGGAAATCACCTTTGAAGGAGTGGGTGATGACAAAGTTATTCTGCAAAACTTTCCCCTAGAAAACTTAGACAATCTCTCCAGTATTGGCAATATCCTGTTTGATGGGCAAACCAAAATTCGTGACAGTTTTGATGTCTTTAATGCCAATTCCACTCAAAGCACCATTTTCAACAAAAATACAGTCACCTTTCTTAATGACCTAAACAACAATGTCAATGGCTTTGACAACTCAGCTGATGTTATTAATGGTCAAGGGGGAAATGACCGCATTGATGGCAAGAGTGGCAACGACCTACTACGAGGTGGTGAAGGTAACGACACCCTGCTTGGTAGTCTAGGTAATGATAGCCTGGTTGGTAGTCTAGGTAATGATAGTCTAATCGGCGGTGCTGGTAATGACATCCTTATTGGTGGTGTAGGTAGCGATACTTTGACTGGCGGGAGCGGTTACGACCAGTTCATCTACCAAACCTTAAATGATTCTGACGATACAATCACTGACTTCGATCGCGGCCAGGATAAATTAGTTTTAACTGACCTGTTTAAGAGTCGGGGCTACAGTAGCAGCAACCCCATCTTAGACGGCAATTTACAATTTGTGCAATCGGGTACTTCTACACTAGTTCAAGTCCTTGGTTATTATTCTTTTTACACCTTCGCAACTTTAGATAATTTCACAGCTACAAATCTAGTAGTTGGCGGTAATGTTTTTGTGTAGCACTCAGATTTAGCATAGTACGGCGAGAATACACTTACTTTTACCGGACATCATACTAGTAGTCTGTCAACATTAAAATGACGGATGTAGAGACACGAAATTTCGCGTCTCTACAAGGTTTTGGGTAGTACAAAGAATCCCTCAAAATCAAATTGACAGACCACTAGTACAACACGGCGGCAATAAACCAATCATTCCAAATCAACGAAACCCTTATGCTGTATTCATTTTTAATTTTTAATTCCGCCTTGCGGTACTAGGGACTTCAAGTTAAAAACATATCCCAATATTAAGGGCGCAAGCTTTGCGCCCCTACAAATTTAGAAATAATTTTGAATAATTTTTTTGGGAGTCCCTTACGACTCAATCAATACGAGTTTACGAACTTCAGAATTGTTTCCCTGAGAGCGACGTGATGAGGCCGCACTTAGCAAAAACTTCCAAGACTTAGGAGAAAGTATAGATGGATCTATCATTGAAAAAAAGCTCTTGAGGTTTTTTTGCTTTAGTGATACTAAAATCCAATGGAGTTTCAGGTAATTTTTTATATCTTGAAAGCCGGGAATCTTTGAGCGATGTTGCTCATTTACCAAGGCATAAATTTTTTCTTTCATCAAAATATTTGTCGCCAACCGCCGAGACAAAGAAAACTTTTGATTATAAGCACCGGGCCATATAGTTCGATACGCAAGACACTGGTTAAAGAAAATAGCATCACCAAACTGGGCAATCCTAATCCACGAATCAATATCATCACAGTTAGCATCAAGTGTGGAGTCCCAACCACCAGTTTGCAGAAAAGCATCACGTCGGCAAGCCACTTGTACAGGTGTGCCAAAGGGTACAAGCTCTAAGAGCATACCGTAATGAATATCGGCTTGGGGGATATAAAAAGCTAAACCAGGGCCAACTTGCGGGGTGCGACTGAGTTCAAGTTCATTGCCATCTACCTGAGCCGCTACACAAGAACAGATTACAGCATCGGGACGAAGTGCGATCGCTTTAGCCATCTCTTCTATGCAGTTGGGAGCTAAATAGTCATCATCATCTAAAAACTTAATCCAGTCGCCGCTAGCTTTGGCAACTCCAGCATTTACCGTTGCTGCATGACCAAGGTTCACTTCATTTCGATGGTAAACAACTTTGTCTCCTAAGCTTTTGAGATATGTTTGAGTATCATCAGAAGAACAGTCATCGGCAACAACCACCTCACACTCAATGGTTTGGTTTCGAGCCGACTCAATTGCTCTTTTGAGCAAGTTCAAGCGATTATAAGTACTGATGACGACGCTAAATTTCATAAATTTCCACCTCTGATACAGCATTTTGCAATATAGCTTCGATCTATTGGGTCTTGTCTCAGTAAAATTATCAATCTCCAATAAGTAGAAGTAGACTGAAATAGGATTATCGATTTATGATTGATGATCGTGGGTTTTTTTTAAGCAGACAAAAAGACTATGAGCGCTCAAGAGATTATCCGCTCCATTGAAGCGGAACAGCTAAAATCAAATTTGCCCGACATTTTTGTGGGCGACACCGTAAAAGTAGGAGTGAAAATTAAAGAAGGCGAAAAATACCGGGTACAACCCTACGAAGGAGTAGTGATTGCCAAACGCAATGGTGGCATCAACGAAACTATTACAGTCCGTAAGGTTTTTCAAGGTGTGGGCGTTGAGCGCGTATTTCTGTTGCATTCTCCCCGGATTGACAGCATCAAGGTATTACGTCGCGGTAAAGTCCGCCGTGCTAAACTGTATTATCTCCGCGATCGCGTAGGTAAGGCAACCCGGATTAAGCAACGGTTTGACCGCCCTTTGTGATTCGTGCTTCTTTCATTATGGGAGAAATCTCAAGCGGCATCTGCCGCTAACTTGTTTTCTCAACGAAATTGAAGTATGATAGAAATCGCGTGTTGCGTTAAACTAAAATTTAGTTCAGCGCAATGACTGAATAAAAAACAGCTTGTGCGCTCTTAGTTCAGTTGGTAGAACGCAGGTCTCCAAAACCTGATGTCGGGGGTTCAAGTCCTCCAGGGCGCGCTCAAGAGCAAAAAACAAAGCCCGAAATAATTACGCAGATGCTAAATTAGCGGCTAGCGATAATAATTTCGGGCAAACCTATTGTCTTTGCAGTTGTTTTGCTTTCAGTTAACTAAGTAAAATAAAGTCGAAACTGCAAAACTGGATAACCGAATTTTAGATTTCTTCTCAATCCAAAATCTTAAAGTGAGTACTTTGGACTGAAAGGATCGGCTAAATCTAAAAATCCAAAATCCAAAATTGACTAAAGAAACCGGGGGATAAACGGTCGTGGCTAAAAAAAGTGAAGCAGAATTGCCAGAAACTACAAATGGGTTTAGCTTAGGCAACTTCATACAGGGAACCAAAGAAGAACTTGACAAAGTAGTTTGGCCCAGTCGGAAGCAGATAGTGAGCGAATCCGCTGCTGTGTTGTTAATGGTGGCACTCTCCGCATCTTTGATATACTTGGTCGATGGATTGTTTGGTTGGGCAGCAAAACAGGTGTTCTGATGACTTTTGCAACAGACGAACCTCGCAACTCCACGTTGCAGTCGGAGGAAACAGGAGAAACAGCAGAAGCAGCGTCAAAAGAAGCACGCTGGTATGCTGTACAAGTAGCTTCAGGCTGCGAAAAACGTGTAAAGACTAACTTAGAGCAACGCATTCAAACTTTTGATGTCGCTGACAAAATTATCCAAGTAGAAATTCCGCAAACGCCGGCGGTGAAAATCCGCAAAGATGGCAGTCGCCAGCATACAGAAGAAAAAGTTTTTCCTGGCTATGTGCTGGTGCGGATGATGATGGATGATGATACTTGGCAGGTTGTACGAAATACCTCTCATGTAATTAACTTTGTCGGTTCAGAACAAAAGCGTGGTAGCAGCAAGGGTCGAGGTCATGTCCACCCCATACCACTGAGTGCTTCGGAAGTTGAACGTATATTCAAACAAACCAGTGAACAAGAAGCTGTTGTCAAAATTGACATGGCTACTGGTGATAAGATAATGGTGCTTTCTGGGCCATTTAAGGACTTTGAAGGTGAAGTGATTGAAGTTTCTCCAGAACGGAGTAAACTTAAAGCCTTGCTCTCAATTTTCGGCAGGGATACACCAGTAGAACTGGAATTTAATCAGGTAGAGAAACAGAGTTAAATACAAATGGCGAAGAAAGTAGTGGCGGTCATTAAACTGGCCTTGAATGCTGGAAAAGCCAACCCAGCACCACCAGTTGGCCCCGCCTTGGGTCAACATGGTGTTAATATCATGATGTTCTGCAAAGAGTATAACGCCAAAACAGCAGACCAAGCTGGAATGGTGATACCTGTAGAAATTTCGGTTTTTGAAGACCGGAGTTTCACATTTGTACTCAAAACGCCACCAGCATCAGTGCTGATTCGGAAGGCAGCGAAAGTTGAAAAAGGCTCGAATGAACCCAACAAAAAGAAGGTTGGGTCAATTACTAAAGCCCAATTGCAAGAAATCGCCCAAACCAAACTCCCTGACCTCAATGCCAACGACATCGACGCGGCAATGAAGATTGTGGCAGGAACGGCTAAGAATATGGGTATAACAGTCAAAGATTAGTCATTGGTCATTGGTCATTGGTCATTAGTAAAAAAATAGGAAATGACAAAGGACAAAAGACAGATGATAAAGGACTCATAAAAAAATTATCGGGGGAGAGGCGAGGCTTCGGAATTACCCCAGGAGAAAAAAATGGCAAAAATATCGCGTCGTTTGCAGACGCTACAAGCAAAAGTAGAAGATAAGGATTATCATCCTTTAGAAGCTTTAGCCCTTCTCAAAGACACCGCAACAGCTAAATTTGTTGAAGCTGCGGAAGCCCATATCCGGTTGGGAATAGACCCTAAATATACAGACCAACAGTTGCGGACAACGGTAGCACTGCCTAAAGGTACAGGACAAATCGTTCGGGTAGCGGTGATAGCCAGAGGCGAAAAGGTAAACGAAGCCAGCAACGCTGGAGCTGATATAGTCGGATCAGAAGAACTGATTGACGAAATCCAGAAAGGTAGAATGGATTTTGACAAGCTGATTGCCACACCAGATGTGATGCCACAGGTGGCAAAGCTGGGTAAATTGCTAGGTCCCCGTGGTTTGATGCCATCGCCCAAGGGTGGAACCGTAACATTTGATATAGCAAGTGCGATCGCAGAATTCAAAGCTGGTAAATTAGAATTCCGAGCTGACAGAACTGGTATTGTTCATGTTATGTTTGGTAAGACAACTTTCTCGCCTGAAGATTTGTTAGTCAACCTGAAGGCATTGCAGGAGACGATTGACCGTAACCGTCCTTCAGGAGCTAAAGGTCGTTATTGGCGCACATTTTATGTGTCAGCCACAATGGGGCCATCGATTAAAATTGATGTCACCGCCCTACGAGATTTAAAACTGAGCGAAGTAGGTTAAAAAGGACTGGGGACTGGGGACTGGGGACTGGGGACTGGAGACTGGAGACTGGGTAATACCCAATTTTCATCATTTAATACCCAATACCCAATCACCAGTACCTAATTAAATAGGCAAAGCCGGAGACAGCAGGTGCTAATAGCTTAAATACCCTGCCGAGGTTAAAACTCTAATTGTCAAAATTACCACCCTTAAAGGCGTGATAACTATGGCATCACGAGTCTTAATACTCAACCCCGGCTAAATTAGCTGGGGTTTGCTGTTTGGGTTCAGGTTTTAGAAGAAACGTACAAGTAGGGCACTTCCCCGATTATTTTAAGGAGGTGAGATTGGAATGGGTAGAACACTAGAAAATAAAAAAGAAATAGTAGCTGACCTCAAAGAAACTTTGAGTGAGTCAACTCTGGCGCTGGTAATTGATTATCAGGGGCTAACAGTTTCGGAAATCACAGACTTACGGCGGCGGCTACGTCCTAGTGGCACTGTTTGTAAGGTGACGAAGAATACCCTGATGGGCATTGCCATTGAAGGTGATGAGAAATGGCAGCCTTTGTCGGAATTGCTCAATGGTTCTTCTGCCTTTTTGCTGGTAAAAGATGATTTTTCATCGGCAATTAAGGCATACCAAGAATTCCAAAAAGTTACCAAGAAGACAGAACTTCGTGGTGGTGTCCTGGAAGGTCGCCTACTAAAAGAACCTGATGTCAAGGTACTGGGAGACTTGCCATCTAAGGAACAACTCATCGCACAAATTGCTGGGGCTATCAACGCCTTGGCTACCAAGATTGCTGTGGGTATCAACGAAGTTCCTGGCTCACTGGCTCGTGCTTTGAAGGCTGTGTCCGACCAAGAACAAAGTGGTGGTAGCACCGAAACTGTTGCTGTACAAGATAGCAGCGCTGAAACCGCAACTGTTGCTGATAGCAGTACTGAACCTGCTGCTGAATAAACTTTGTGGTTCATCAGTCAATAGTCAAAAGTCATAGTTAAAGATCAATGACCAATGACAAATAAATAATCAAAATTACAGGAGTTATATCAATGTCTGCTGCAACCGATCAAATTTTAGAACAACTAAAAACCCTTTCTTTGCTGGAAGCTTCTGAGCTAGTCAAGCAAATTGAAGAAGCTTTTGGCGTAAGTGCTGCTGCACCTGTTGGCGGTATGATGATGATGGCTGGCCCCGGTGGTGCTGCTCCGGCTGAAGAAGCTGTTGAGCAAACTGAGTTTGAAGTGATTCTCGATTCAGTCCCAGCTGATAAGAAGATTGCCGTGCTGAAGATTGTCCGGGAATTGACCGGTTTAGGTCTGAAAGAAGCAAAAGACTTGGTAGAAGCTGCGCCCAAGGCAGTTAAAGAAGGTATTGCTAAAGATGCTGCTGAAGATGCTAAGAAGCGCATCGAAGAAGCTGGCGGTAAGGTGACTATTAAGTAGTTACAATTCGATTAGCAATTTTTATATTAAGGAGTCTGAGTCAGGCTCCTTTTTTGATCGAAACAGAATTCAGGACAGGCTAAATGCCCCACTACCACTAACAGAGTTCAGAATAAATTCTAACCAAAAAAGATGCGATCGCGCTTCACATTCAAGAATGGTAATAAATTTCTATTCAAAGAAGGGTTAAGGATGTAAAACAACAATAATTTACACCCAAACTCCTAAGTCCTAAATTTTATGCTTCTTCTGAATTTTCACTCTTACGTCCTGGGGATGCTTCGTAAAGTGCATCTAGATGTTGACGCGCATCTTCAACGTTAATCGAACGCATTACCAAAAGCGGCTCTTTAATTAAGTTACCCGCGCTATCTAATAACTCTGGATGGGGTACAAACTGTTTTTTTGATGAATAATAACCGTATTTACCTTGATTATTTATTGGTGAGGAATTTGTTGGGTAAGTTCGCTCGCGATCAAAACTGAACATTATCAGGTTACGAATTAAGTTGCCAACAGCCATAAATGCAAGGATTGTAAAAGCAAGAATGTAAAGCAGGTGTAACATTAGATTTTCCTCCAGAACAACAATTTTTAAAACTTTATTTTGTAACGCTTTGTTTCGCCGACACTGTGACTCACAGTTAAGATGACTATTTGACGCACTTTTGTGCGCTTACATTTATATGAAGCTATTTGTCAACCGTTATTTTACTTACGGTAGCATAGGATACATTATCTTGTTAATCCAAAAAATGTTAAGAAAATGTTAAGCTTTTTGTGCTATCTCTTTGATAACTGGTTTAGCATCTTGTCGTTAGACATTAGCTAAATAGTCTGCGGAAATTTAACAGATGCTCCCATCTATTTAGACTTCACGCTCTTGACGAAAGCGCATTGCAACATTCCAGCATTCTGTTACTAATTGATGCCAAGGCATTAACGTTGCCATATCAATCCCGACTTGTTTATCGGTAGCAGCAAATAGCATTTTGGCCGTACTTAGTTCTTCTTGCGCTTGTTTAACACGTAAGAGCAAATCAGATTGTTCTTGGTCACTCATAAATGATAGCTGCTCAGTTTCGAGTAAATGGCGCGATCGCGTAAACCAATGCTGAAAATCTTCTAGCAGTGGTTCTAAAACCGTTTTCAGCAACTCAGTCCCTGGTAAATTTGAGTCTGACATAAATAAGAAGGATATTTCCAACTTTCTTAGCTAATATTAACGTTATTTACGTTTCTTAATATTATTTTTATTTATTAAAATCTAATAATTTTAGGAAATGCAAAAAATGTAACAAATATTACAAACTTTATTATATAGTCTTGCTAATGGGTCTGTACAGTTCCTTTGGAGAGACCGTATATATATTGGATGGGGAAGTAGCTGACACCGAGTTGCAATTCATAAGATAATTTAGCGATGTCTACGACGGGTGGTTCCTGAGCGCAGTCGAAGGGCTACGCCTACGCCTGGAATCCTGAATTTAGTACTCAGCTAACCGATCAAAAATTTATCTTTATCCCCGGCGAGAAATTAATTTATGTAGTTGGAAGATAAAGCTGAACTGGCAAAAACCAAAGTCGTTATAGTTGAATAAGCTTACAGATTCAGATAAATCACCTTTTGTAATCACCTCGCCAACGGTTCAGCAGCCAATGTCGCCAAATTCATCAAATCAGTCACAACAGTCAGAACAAGTTGAAAAAATCTATTTACCACGTACCAGCGAATCGGAGAACTTAAAAAAGATTCGTCACACTGCTTCCCATGTAATGGCAATGGCGGTACAAAAGCTGTTTCCCAAGGCGCAAGTTACAATCGGCCCTTGGATTGAAAACGGTTTTTACTACGACTTCGACAATCCAGAGCCATTTAGCGAAAACGATCTAAAAGCTATCAAGAAAGAGATGGCGAAGATTATCAATCGCAAATTGCCAGTAATTCGGGAAGAAGTCAGCCGAGAAGAAGCCGCACGCCGGATTCAGGAAATTAACGAACCTTACAAGCTAGAAATTCTGGCAGATATCAAAGAGGAACCAATCACGATTTACCACCTGGGGAATGAATGGTGGGATTTGTGTGCTGGGCCTCATCTGGAAAATATCAGTGAATTAAACCCGAAAGCAATTGAACTAGAAAGCGTTGCGGGCGCTTATTGGCGTGGGGATGAAACTAAAGCCCAATTACAACGCATCTACGCCACCGCTTGGGAAAGTCCAGAACAACTCGCTGAATATAAGCGGCGCAAAGAAGAAGCGCTACGGCGAGATCACCGGAAACTTGGGAAAGAACTGGGATTATTTATATTTTCCGATCAAGTAGGGCCGGGTTTACCTTTGTGGACACCCAAAGGTACTCTGTTGCGGAGTACTTTAGAAGACTTCCTCAAGCAGGAACAAATCAAACGCGGCTACCAGCAAGTTGTAACTCCTCATATTGGCAGAGTGGATTTATTTAAAACCTCTGGACACTGGCAGAAATATAAAGAGGATCTGTTCCCGATGATGGCAGAAAATGAGGAAGCTGCTGCACTGGAACAAGGCTTTGTTCTCAAAGCCATGAATTGCCCTTTTCATATCCAAATATATAAGAGTGAATTACGTTCCTACCGGGAACTACCAATGCGGCTAGCAGAATTTGGTACTGTTTACCGCTACGAACAATCAGGAGAACTGGGCGGTTTAACACGGGTGCGGGGTTTCACTCAAGATGATGCTCATATATTTGTTACACCTGAACAGTTAGATAGCGAATTCCTCAAGGTAGTGGATTTGATCTTGTCGGTGATTAAAACTTTACAACTGGGTAAATTTAAAGCCAGACTCAGTTTCCGCGATCCAACCAGTGATAAGTATATCGGTTCTGATGAAGCTTGGAATCAGGCTGAGAATGCCATTCGTCGCGCTGTTGAAACCTTGGGGATGGAACATTTTGAAGGAATTGGGGAAGCTGCTTTCTATGGGCCAAAACTAGATTTTATTGTCAGTGATGCCTTAGAACGGGAGTGGCAATTAGGAACTGTGCAGGTAGATTACAATTTGCCAGAACGTTTTGATTTAGAGTACGTCGCTGAAGATGGGGTTCGCAAACGTCCAGTGATGATTCACCGTGCGCCTTTTGGTTCGCTGGAAAGGTTGATTGGGATATTAATTGAAGAATATGCAGGTGATTTCCCTTTGTGGTTAGCGCCAGTGCAAGCTAGATTACTGCCAGTGGGTGATACACAGCTAGACTTTGCGAAAGATGTGGTGGCGAAAATGAGAGCGTTGGGCATCCGTGCAGAAGTTGATACCAGTGGCGATCGCTTGGGTAAACAAATTCGCAATGCAGAGAAAGAAAAAATACCCGTGATGGCTGTGGTGGGAGCTAAGGAAGTTGAAACCAACACCTTGAGTATCCGTACCCGCGCCTCTGGGGAATTGGGAGTTATCCCTGTTGATGAAGTGGTGGATAAGATGAAAGATGCGATCGCTAAGTTCGAGAATTTCTAAAATCTAACCGCAAACGCACACTAATTATATATTGGTGTGCGTTTTGTCTAGCTGGTAGGTTTTGGTAAAAGTGCGATCGCGTTCTACTTGTAGGCTGAAACCGTAAGTTGACGGAGATAAAAGGTGGATTCATCCAGTTCAAATACTCATTTTAATTTTAACTTTTCATGGGATTTGAAAGGTCAAAAGGTATCACAGACAACAAAAGTTTTCTCAATCACCGCACCCAATAAAACTTTTTGATTTATTCAAGACTGATAGCATAGATTTAAAGACTTGTGGAATCTGCTCTTCCTAAACAGACTGGACTTGCATAAATTAATGTCAATAATTTTTGACTAACATTATGAACCGCTTTACCTCTATTTTGCTGGCTGGCTTGATAGCATCTGCATCAGCTTTGGCTATTTCTCCAAAAGCTGAGGCTAATACACCAGCGTCTTATCTTGTTGAGTTAGATAGCTACGGCTATCAACATAACAATGATGGTAACTACGAACGTCATAGTCGTCACTACAGAAATGGTGATTATGACCGCCAGAACGACCTTCGTAACATTCGTGACAACGACCGCCGTTATGACCGCGATAATAATCGCCGCTTTGACCGCGATAATAACCGTCGCTATGACCGCGACAATAATCGTCGCTATGACCGCGACAATAATCGTCGCTTTGAACGCGACAATAATCGCCGCTTTGACCGCGATAATAATCGCCGCTTTGACCGCGATAATAACCGTCGCTTTGACCGCGACAATAACCTTCGTAACATTCGTGATAATAACTTTCGCTATGAGCGCGATCGCAACTGGGGACGTGATTAATCCTTCCGCCGATCTATCAAGTTAAAAGGGCTGTTATAAACCGCGTCTACACAAACAAAATCCGCCTCCGTGGGTTCCAGACAAGGGGCTTAAGTCCCTTGTTTCCTTAGTCCGCGTAGGCGGAATCCCATGATTCATAAGTTGTCTCTACAGCTTATAGTTTTGCGTAAGTTCTAAAGAGTTGACCCTCAGCCTAGAAGTCTCTTTCTTAATTACGAATTAATATCACGACCTTGGTCGCAACAGTTGCACAAAGGTATCACTCACAGTATGGTCTTTGGTATCGGCGGCGTATTGAACTAATTTTTCCTTCAGTTCTTTAGCAGCATCTAACGGGAGTAAGGTTGCTAGCAAAAAGTAGACACCACGAAAACGGGGGTCGTCCATGTGGTCAATGAGACGGTTTTTAGCTTCCTCACTCTCGCCGAGAAAGTTCTGCACCAAAAAGAAATCTATAATCTTATCGTGGCGGAAATACCATTCCCTCTTGGCTTCGCCTTTTTCGTCTTGCCACTGACGGCTGACAACCATTTTATATTTCTCGTCTGACAATGACTGTAATACTTGGTAAAATTCATCCGCAGGTAACGCTTGCTCATCTTTCAGCCGCATTTGATAGACAGCATCGGAGAATTTTTTCAAGGGAAATTCCTGGTTCCATTCTTGCAAATATTCTGCTGCCATCAATTGATATTGATGTTGTTGCAAGTGAAATAAATCGGGGTATTCGCCTTGGGATAGCATCAGGGCTACCACAGTTAAATCCATTGGATTAGAGAGAACTTTCTCAATCGCGCTTAATTCCTGTGGTGATTGCTGATTAGTGAGGGCTTTAGTTAAAAAACTAGCAGTGGCTTGCTCATAATTAGTACCTTGAACTTTGGCATTTTTGGGCAGTCGTGGCTGACGGGAAATCAGAAATTGCTGTATTTGTGGTTCTTCAAGGGGCAGCAATTTATATATTTTGGCTGTTGAGGGTGGTGTCCACTGTAGGGGTTGGGTGGTCATGATGATGTTACCCCGGAAATAGCTTTCGGCAAACTGACAGATTTTTGCCCTGGTGTCGGCGGTAACTTCATTGAGTCCGTCAATGCAAATATCTAATGCGCCACTGTAAATTAAATTCTTGAGAAAATCAGCATCTTGTGCTTGTCCGTGCAGCTTCGCTTGAATTGCCTCAATTACCCCTTTGTCACACTTGTGTGCAGGTAGATAAACCACAAGCCGCCCAGAAGTTTTTACCAAATAGCGCAGAAACATTGACTTACCCAAGCCAGAATCACCTTCCAAGATGACTTGTCCTTTGATGCTAGGTAGCACTTGGGTAATTGGTACAGGTTCCTCTACACCGGGAACTTTCACTTTAGAGTTTGGGAAGTAAGCTTCGGGGTTAAAATTATCTAACCCGGCATCGGCTAGTAGGGAAGGCTTGAAGGGTTCAAATAACTTTTCGCGAAAAAAGGGAACCCAGGTGAGAATTAAGCCGACGTAGCCAATACCGAGAATGCGCCTCACCCAAGGATTCCAGAAGAAGATTGCTTGAACTTGGGGAAATTTGGGGTAAGCGAAGATGAGGGCTAGCCAAAAGGCAGCATGAATCAAAATAGTTGTTCTGGCATTGAGAAACCACTGCCAAGTTTTGAGATTAACTATTACTGATTGCAGCGAATCAGCTTCGTTGGAGCCGGCTTTTTTGAGGTTGTTGTAGTGATTTTCTAAAATAACAATATCTTGTGGTTGCCAAGAAACTTTTCTCGCAACTACAGCAATTTGCTTTGCTAAGTCTTCCCGTAATCGTGTTAAACCTTGGCTAGATTCCCAGACTTGGGCAAATATTTTAAGAGTTTTATCACCGCGATCGTGTGTTAATGAAGCAGGAATTGTTTTAGTATCAGGAAAACCCAGCCATGTAAGCAGTGTTTTGACTTCATCAGTGCCGCCACCCAGGAAATATGTCAAAAATCGCCACTGTTCAAATTCTGATTGACCTGCGTAATAGATGCTATCCAGAATTACAACAATATTATTTTGGTTGAGTTGTTCTATCTTTCCCAATGCCCATGCTGCACGGTAACGAACATCTTTGTCAACGGTTTTATCCTTGAGGAAGTCGAGGATGTCTTTGACGTAGGGTTTGGCTGCCTCCCCCAGATTTCCTAATGCCGATGCCGCACCGGAACGAAGATTTGAGTCAACGGATTTATCCTTGAGGAAGTCAGCGATGTCTTTGACGTAGGGTTTGGCTGCCTCCTCTAGATTTCCCAATGCCGATGCTGCACCGGAACGAACATCTTTGTCAACGGTTTTATCTTTGAGGATGTCAGCGATGTCTTTGACGTAGAGTTTAGCTGCCTCCCCCAGATTTCCCAATGCCTCTGCTGCACCGGAACGAACACTTGAGTCAACGGATTTATCCTTGAGGAAGTCGAGGATGTCTTTGACGTAGGGTTTGGCTGCCTCCCCCAGATTTGACAATGCCTCTGCTGCACCGGAACGAACAAACGAGTAAACGGTTTTATCCTTGAGGAAGTCGAGGATGTCTTTGACGTAGGGTTTGGCTGCCTCCCCCAGATTTGACAATGCCTCTGCTGCACCGGAACGAACATCATTGTCAACGGTTTTATCCTTGAGGATGCCAGCGATGTCTTTGACGTAAGGTTTGGCTGCCTCCCCCAGATTTGACAATGCCAATGCTGCATATCTACGAATACTTGAGTAAACGGTTTTATCCTTGAGGAAGTCGAGGATGTCTTTGACGTAGGGTTTGGCTGCCTCCCCCAGATTTGACAATGCCTCTGCTGCATATCTACCAACAGAGGAGTCAACAGTTTTATCCTTGAGGATGTCGAGGATGTCTTTGACGTAGGGTTTGGCTGCCTCCCCCAAATTTCCCAATGCCTTTACTGCACCGGAACGAACAGAGGGGTCAACGGTTTTATCCTTGAGGATGTTGAGGATGTCTTTGACGTAGGGTTTGGCTGCCTCCCCCAGATTTGACAATGCCTCTGCTGCACCGAAACGAACAGAGGGGTTAACAGTTTTATCCTTGAGGATGCCGAGGATGTCTTTGACGTAGGGTTTGGCTGCCTCCCCCAGATTTCCCAATGCCTTTACTGCACCGAAACGAACAGAGGGGTCAACAGTTTTATCCTTGAGGATGTCGAGGATGTCTTTGACGTAGGGTTTGGCTGCTTCCCCCAGATTTGACAATGCCTCTGCTGCACCGGAACGAACATCATTGTCAACGGTTTTATCCTTGAGGATGTCAGCGATATCTTTGACGTAGGGTTTGGCTGCCTCCCCCAGATTTCCCAATGCCGATGCTGCACTGGAACGAACAGAGGGGTCAACGGTTTTATCCTTGAGGATTTTGGCAGCTTTCTGAACAATATCCTCTGGTTTCTGAACCACCGATTTAAAATTTTTTAGATCATATTCCTTGAATATTGCAAAAGTGAGTTTCTTTACTCCGTCATATCCATCATCAAAGGCAGCTACGATACCGTTAATCTGCCACGCCTGCGGTGTAGGCTTCGGCTGTTCTTTCGCGCTCACCCAAGGCAAGGCGAGGAGGAGAGTCAACAACATGGTAAAGGGAAAAAGGAAAAAGGGCGACGATCGCTTTTTAATTATGTGCAGATACATTTGTATAATTCGTAATTCGTAATTCGTAATTCGTAATTTTTTTAGAAATAAAGGCTGTTTCTGCCCTTTCCTTGGTAGAGCAAGAGAAGGGAGTTAGGTTTTTACTAGTAAAACTGGAACCGCTACAGTTATCTTTTTACCGTCTGATAACTTAACCTAGCCAGAAATGGAATATTAATGTAAATACTACAGGAATTTCAAAAGATACGCTCAGAGTATAATACTGAGCTTGCCTGAGCGATGGTAGGTAGGCGTAGCCCGTCGTAGACATCGCCTACTCAAACCACTGCACGAGATAATAACAATACCTCGTTCAATTGTTAGCGATCGCTAATGTCTTTTGATAACCTCTGCAAACTCCTGTCCGAAAAACATCCTGCTACCTTTGCCAGTTGGGTTTTAGGTACACCGCAAACTTCCGTCACAGTCCTCAAAACCGAATTGAGCATTGAACCAATTCGCGCTGATTATGTAACATTTTTACAATTACAAGGACGCATTCTGCATCTGGAATTTCAAACCAAACTAGAATCTACGCCACCCCTACCCTTGCGGATGCTAGATTATTGGGTACGCTTGTTTCGTTTGTATCGTCTACCAATAACGCAAGTTGTCGTATTATTGCTTCCCCCTGCACCAAGAACAGTAATTGAAACTGTCTTTAGTGTCGAAACTACCCGTCATGAATATCGCGTGATTCGCTTATGGGAAGAAAATCCCGAACTATTCCTCAACGATCCTGCTTTGTTACCATTAGCACCACTGGCGGCAACCACGCAACCCCAAGCATTGTTGCAACAAGTTGTGGGCAAAGTTAATCAACTTGAGCCAAGACAACGACCAGAAATTTCCGCGTATACCCAAATCTTAGCGGGGTTAAAATACAATCAAGACTTGATTCGACAATTATTTCGGGAGGGTATGATGCGCGAGTCAGTAATTTATCAAGAAATTCTCGCTGAAGGCGAACAACGCGGCGAACAACGAGGAGAACTAAGAGGACGAAAGGCAGAAGGGCAATTGCTCATTCTCCGTCAGCTTACTCGACGGGTAGGAGAATTACCCCAAGAGGTGCTAGACCGTATTGAAACTCTCTCTTTAGAGCAATTAGAAAATCTTGGTGAAGCATTATTGGATTTTCAGGCGATCGCGGATTTAGAAATCTGGTTTAGTACATTAGAGTAGCAGCTAATTAAATCTAGTCTCTATGTCGCCCCTTGAAGTCTTTTTGATAACCTCTGCAAACTACATTCCGGGAGGGTATGATGCGCGAGTCAGTGATTTATCAAGAAATTCTCGCTGAAGGCGAACAACGCGGCGAACAACGAGAACGAGCGCTGGTTCTCCGTCAGATGACTCGACGGGTGGGAGAATTACCCCAAGAGGTACTAAACCGTATTGAAACTCTCTCCTTAGAACAATTAGAAAATCTCGGTGAAGCATTGTTGGATTTTCAGGCGATTGCGGATTTAGAAGCCTGGTTTGCTACATTAGAGTTCAATTAACTTGAAGCCCCAAGGTTTGAGAGCCGCTAAAGCTATTTCTTCACTTACACCTTCATAAGCCTCCCATTCCAACGGATGCTCTTTAGGATGTCCGTCGCCGACATTACCTGCAACTTTAATTATTGGACAGTTGGCGATGCGATCGCGCTCTAGCCCTTTTGGAACTACTAGTTGGACTTTGTGACCGATAAACTTCGCTGTACTTTCTTCAGCAATCGATTCACGGATTAAACAAATATCACCAGCTGTCCCCCAAGTAGTTTGGTAGATGTGGAGGAATGATATATAAGGTGCTGGTTTGATGGATCTTTTTAGAACATGCATTATCTGTAATCCTTACACTATGAATCAAAAATCATAAATCATATAAGTATTTTCTATCACGTTCGTAGGGAAGAAGAATGTTTTTAACTCACTTTTTGCACCTAGTCTAAGTGATTAGAGACTTCTTGGTGGAATATAGTGGTTTTCTAGTCATAATACAGACCTAACCCCCAGCCCTTCCCTACAAGGGAAGGGGAGTAAGATTAGAGTGGAATGGCATACAAAGGAGTGTAGACGCATTAGCGAAGCGGTAGCGACGTTCGCGTAGCGTCTCCCCTTGGGAGAAGGAGCGTCAGTGGCTTGTCGTAACACATTGCTAGAACACGATAATTGCCCACAAACTAGCTCCCAAAGCGATCGCAGCTAGGTATTGCCCAAGGAGCGATCGCACTGGTTGCTTGGCAATCTTTTGCGTTAATAACATAGTCATCAACACTGAGAAAATTATCGTTGCACCTTGCAAAAAGGCAATCACAGCCGGGTGAGCAACCAATATTGGCAATTGTTCTCCACTCAAACCAAGAGTAGCAAAGGTAACAGGCAAAATCCGCCCGCCTTCGCCTAAGCCCAAACGCAGATAATGAGCTAAGTTTCCCCCCAACACTAATGGTAAATAGCCATAAGCAAGTTCTACAAATGATTTTGGTTTTCGGTTAAAGTTCAACAGTTTCAGCAAGCCATAAGCCCCAAAGGTAAAAATCGCTGGGATAATTAACACTAGCAGTGATAATCCCAAATGCTCCCAAAACTGAGTTAAATCCAGTTGTAACCCCAACCAAGATTGTAATTCTGGCAAGCGATGCAGATATATTCCACCCAAGAGCAAAAATAATAATGCTACTTCATAAGTGCGGGGTACATGAGTAGTCCACAGTTCAATTGCAGGGGGACGCAAGTTGAATTCAACGGAACGATGGGGACAGGCTTTTAAGCAAGTCATACAAAGTACGCAATCTCTGTTATCTTCTAATTGCGCTGGGTGCGAATATAAAGGACATCCATTGGTTTCCATGCCTTCGCCCTTTTGTGGCCCACCTTTATAACACTGATAAGTAGTGCAACTGGCAGAACATATTCCTTGCTGGGCGCGGAGTTCTGTCATTGACAGTTTGGCAAATAAACCATTCATCCCACCGATGGGGCAGAGATATCGACACCAAAACCGCCGCTCAAAAAGTGTGGAGAAAATCATTGCCCCAGCAGTAATTAACAACAGTAAACAAGCGCTGAGGTAAGCGGTATTCTCTAAATGCCAGAGTTCCTCCCATAAGAAAATTAGGGTGAACAAACCAAACATGAACCATCCGCCCCATTTCTCAGCTTCCTCTCTCGGCCAGCGCTTGAGTTTTCGCGGCCACAGCCAGAGAGATAACTTTTGGGTAATTTCCCCGTAAATCATGAAGGGACAAACAGAACACCAGATGCGTCCCAAAAAGGGAAAGAGAAATAAAAAGAACGGCCACCACCAAGCCCAAAATAGATTTAAGACGAAATTGCGATCGCGGGTTTGTGGCCCAATAAATAATATTGCAACAATAATTGCAAAAGCCGTTGCAGTAAAACCGTAGTTAATGCGATCGGGCCACCAAGGACTACGCAAAAACCGCCGCAAATTAGGATAGGCATTTAACAGATTCACGCGAAATCGTTTTTTCTTCGCTTCGGCTGGCCAGAAAATTTCTTCTGTTAATTCATTAGCACCCTCAGCTTGGACGATCGCTCTTTCAACCAGATTTTTCAATTCCTTGAGGTTCCCAGGAAAATCATAAGACTGTAGCCGACGTAAAGCTTCTGGGGTGATGTGTGGTTTCAGAACCCCTCTAGAGCGAATGTAGAGACTAGTATAATATTCAACCTGTGCTTGAACATCAGCTTTCCGCACCCGGAGGGGCGGTACTTTAATAATGTGACCAACAGAACGTTCAATGGTCGGCTGAGTTTTTTCTGAAACAATCAGAATGCGTGCTTTACTGGGACGAGGTTGGACTGCTGTCTCTCCAGAACGACTGACGGGAGTATATGTGCCAGTTTTGAGCAACTGCGTCACGGGAGGCAATAATTCTTCAGGCAATTCTTGGATGTTGTTGAGAACTAAAGTACCTTCTCCCAACCATTCCAACAGTCCTGGTTTACCGCCAGCGCGACCGAATAAATCTGCACCGCTAGTTTGCAGAATACCGCAATTGACTTTAATTATCGGTTCTCGCCGTTTTGGAGAACCAAAGTGGATAAGGGCTGCTATGTTGTCCTTTTCTAACCCTGGTTCTCCAAAAATATCCACTGATTTGCGGTCAGCCGCCGCTTCTCGAATTTGCTCGCGCAGCCGCACAGCATAGCGACTTGTACCGACAATTCCCCGTTGCGCTTTAGTAACTAAGTATGGTCGCAAAGCTATGGAACGTTCTTGTTCGTAACCAAGTGCAGATGTTACCTGAGCTAATTCTTGAGCCAATTGGCGGGAAAAAGCCTGAGCAATTTCAGGGTATTGGGTGACTAATGGACGAAATTTAGCAGCAGGTACAACCCAGAAGTGACATTCGGTTACTGTAGTAATTGTGAATGAAGTTAATTCATCCAACAGCAATTCTTTGAGTTCAATCACAGATCCGGGAAGGAATCCACAAGCTAAGGCTGGGTTGGTTTCATTGGTGGTATTGCTTTCGAGTTGACCTTCTACAAGAATATAAAGTGCTTCTGGAGGAGTACCCTCACTAACTAAGTCAGTTTCAGCTGGCACAACTTGTTCTTCAATTACTTGTGCGATCGCATTTAACACTTCAGGCGAGAGAATTCCTAAAGTGGTGCGTTCTTGTAGCCATAGAACTGTTTCTGGAGATGTCATCTTAAGTTCTCCGTGTAGGCTGTTATGTATAACTGTTTTAAATTCGGTGGAATACACTAGGAGCGTACATCTGTACGCCTCTACCGGGTATTACATCCAAACAAGAACCGCTATCAAAGAAATTATCCTCTGAAAGCAATGGCAAAATATCTGTGTACGGCTGTTATGGATTAATATCTGAGAATTAATCGGGGATGAATTATGGCACTATATCTAGACTCAGCGATCGCATCTGAAGCCGAAGTTGTTAAGCTTTGGGGATGGGTGAAAGGCATTACCACCAATCCCACGCTGTTGTCTCAAAGCGATACTCCACCAGAAACCACGCTCAAAAATTTGGTTTCCTTGACGAATGGCCCTTTATACTATCAACTTGTGGCATCTGATAAAGCCGGGATGCTAGCTGAAGGTAGAAAAGCTTTCGAGATTATTGGTTCACAAACAATTTTGAAGATTCCCGCAACGCCGTTAGGTTTTGAAGTGGTGGCGAGTCTATCACCAGAAATTACCTGTTCGGTGACAGCAATTTACAGTGCAGCACAAGCAGCAGTAGCACGGGAGGCGGGAGCGAAAATTGCCATAGCTTATGTAAATCGAGCTACGCGGTTGTTAGGTGACGGTATTGCCTTAGTGCGGGATATGGCTAGCGTCCTCAAAGGCAGTGATACAGAGATTTTGGCAGCTAGCATCAAATCTCCTGAAGAAGCAGCCGCATCATTGCAAGCCGGGGCCCATCATTTGACTTTACCATTGGCAATGTTGCAAGCGATGGCAACTCATGAGTTTTCACAGAAAACGGTTGAAGAATTCGCTAAAGGAGGCATTGGTTTAAGATAATTCGTAATTCGTAATGACGCTCGAATACTCGCTAACGTAATTCGTAATTAAATATGAGTTTGTCAGATATCCCTAATCTCTGGGTTCCTCTAGCGCTTTTAGGTTTAATTATTGTCGCTGCTGTATTTTTTAGTCGTAGCAATTGATTAGTAAAGTATTACATTACAGTTGAAGTGGAGGTATAAGCTCTATGTTCGCTGTTGTCACACCCGATACAATCCATTTGCCCCCAGGCGCAGTAGTACGCCTACCCGGAAGTTGGCAAGATTATCAAGCACTGAATAAACAACTAGGCGATCGCTCTTCGCCTCGTATCAAGTATCGAGATGGAGAAATTCTCTTGATGGCACCACTACCAGAACATGGGCGTAAAGTAAGTGTAATTGCAGATGTAGTCAAAGTTTTGCTCGACCATCTAGGACGAGAATACGAAGCATTTACCCCAATTACAATGGAAATGCCACAGAAAAGTGGTATAGAACCAGACTACTGTTTTTATATTGAAAACTGGCAGGCGATAGCAGGTAAAAACCGCATCAATTGGGGCATTGATCCATCTCCCGATTTGGTGGTAGAGATAGACATCACCAGCTACACCGATGTAAATGACTACCTGCCTTATCGAGTACCAGAAGTTTGGTTGTTCAGGAAGAACCAGCTTGTAATTTACAGATTGCAAGGCGATGGCTACACAGTTGAAAGCAGTAGCCGTTATTTCCCTAACATCGATGTGTCAGAGGTAGTCACAGAGTGTTTAAAAATTGCCTACGACCGTAATACTAGCGCCGCAATTCGGGAATTACGACGGAAATTGGCGAGTGAGAGTTAAAATTCCTACCTTGGGATGTTTGCTAGAGCTACATACGTTTTAAATCTTGTAACACTGCGGCAGCTGATTGATAGCGATCGCTAAAATGATAGCAAACCATTTTATCTAAAATGACCGCCAATTCTTCCGTGACTGGCACTGTTTGCCGCCACATCACATTCCCCGTTTCTGGATCTGGGTGGAGTTCTTGCGGTGGTATTCCAGTTATGGCTTGAATACCAATCATTCCTAAAGCGTAAATGTCACTACAGATGTGGGGATGACCTGCAAATTGTTCTGGAGGAGCATAACCCCGTGTCCCGATGGCTACTGTAGCTAATTCTGTTTGCTCGCTAGTCGGCGGTTGCATCAATTTGACTGCACCAAAATCAATCAATACCAGCCGATTATCTTGAGTGCATCTAATAATATTAGTTGGTTTGATATCACGATGAATCACTCGATGCTGATGAATAAATTCTAGAACTTCTAAAACTTGTTTGAACATCTCTATGACAAATGATTCGCTTTGCAGATCCTGTACAGGTGGTAATTCTTCACTTAAAGTATGTCCTTCGATATATTGTTGAATTAAATAGAATTCTTGGTCATCTTCAAAATAAGCAAGTAATTCAGGAATCTGATGATGTTTACCCAAAGATTCTAATATCTCAGCTTCACTATGAAACAACCTGCGAGCAACTTGCAAAAATCGTGTATCTTGACGGGCTGGCATTAACTTTTTAACTACACAAGTAGGATTACCCGGTCGTTGAGTATCTTGTGCTAAATAAGTCCGACCAAATCCACCTGAACCAAGAAATTGAGAAATTTTGTAGCGTCCACCCAAAAGCAAATTACCTGATTTTATTTCTGGTGAATCAACTGGCAGACGAAAATCAACAGACGAATCGGGAATTGCTGTTTTATCTTCTAAGAGTACATTTAATTGTGCGATCGCTTCTTGTTGTTTTTCAACTTGCAGAATAATCACCTGAGTTTGTCGCTGATTTTGGTAGCTAGTATAAGCAATCACACAAATACTACTAACAACCAAAGTAAGAGCAGAGGGAATTAAAGGCACCCATCCAGCTTGCAAAAACAAACCAACGCAGATTCCTACTAACCCAAGTAGAGTTGTCCCTCCCACAACTAACAACAGCAAGGGATTTTGCCACCGCCATACGATAATTCCACCTAAAAGCGACCAGCCCCACATCCAAATAAATTCCGCCCAGTCTGGCCAATACCAAATTAGAGGTCGCCCATCCAACACTGTACTGATGAGTTGACTTGCTATCTGTGCATGAACAAACAGAGCAGGCATTTTAGCTGGTTGATCTGGCAAAGTGCTGTAGGGTGTATAGAAACCACCAGGAGGGAGATTAGCCGCCGTAGTCCCAATAATTACAAGGCGGTCTTTAACTAAATTGGGGTTGACTCGGCCACCAAGAACATCTCTTAGGGTTACTTGGTCGGCAAGACTGTTGGGATGACGGTAATTTAATAATATTTGATAACCATCTGCGTCCAGATGTTGATAGCTACCGGAATTAGGTTGTAAACGCGGAAAGAGAGTTTTACCTAACTGTAATTCTCCTTTATTAGTAAACTTGTATTCAATACCTTGCTTTTCTAGATAATTAATTGCTATTAGCGCCCCAAATGCAAATGATGTTGTACATTTATTGTCTGTAGAGTAAGCAAATAACAAACTACGGCGGAGAACTTGGTCGTTTTCATTGTCAGAAACGACATCGCTAAACCCAACATTATCTATAGGAAAATTAGTCGGAGGGGGAATTTCATCTCTACCCAAACTGCTGAACAAACAAGTGCTGACAATGTTATCTTGATTTGGGAAATTAGTTGCCAAATTGTTGTCTTCTGGTTGGAAAAGATATAAACCAACAATTCGCGGTTGATAAGACTCGATTTTTTTTAATAGCTGATTGATTGTCCGATCTGATATAGTCCATTTCTCTCGTTTAAGATCGTCGTCAGTGATTTTTACTAGCAAAATCCGCTTATCGGGTGCTTGTGCTGGACGCGATCGCAACATTTCATCATAAACTCTTAACTCCCAAGGCTGTAACCATTTGAGTTCCCGAATTCCCCAGATAAAGGCGGTGACTCCCACACTGGTAACTAAAATAATTTGCGGCCAGCTTTTGTTCTTGGAAGTTTCACGAGAATCCTGAACTTTGATGATAAAAGGGACACGGAGTTTTTTTAATAGTCCACTAATCACAGCTTTGCGGCAGTAGCCTGAATTGGGTAGATGTTGCAGGCGCAAAAGTTAATTTTCGGACTCTAGGTTAAAAGCTAATTAACCTGAGCTTCTCTATATAATGTAGCAATTTACTTGTTGGTGAGAAACCTTGGCGTATTTCTACTCTTAAAGCAAGCTGACGCGCAGCATCAACTATAGAAATAAGCGATAGCGATCTCTAGGCTATGACGCTAGTTCGCTCTTTTCCTCTCCCGTTTCTCGCCATTGAAGTCCCGCAATGGCACTAATCATCTGTGTGAGATGTTGGAGTATCTTCAACAGCACTGGCAATAGAGAAAGAAATGGGATTAGTAGATGGTGTTAGTGAATCTAACCGGGGTTGTTCGAGCGATGCTTCGATACTTGGATCATCAAAATAGGAGCCAATAATCTTATCATAGTTAGAAGCAACAGCTAAAAAAGCACCACCCAAAATATAGATAGGTAGTGGCAAATTAAATTCTTGCAACCAGTCAAATAATTCCGCCAAGGCAAACAGCACTAAAAAGCAAGCAAGCCAAACTCTCATATTTTCTATTTCCTAGATTGGAACAACTCTATTAATAGCTTAAATAGCTTGCATGATAGTTGATGTAGTACATAACCATCAAATTACAACCTTTATAACCATAGATAGGTGCATTCAGAGTTATAGCATCTGCTATATTGCAATATCTTGTAGGAAAATAAAACATATTTAGCCTATGCCTGCAATCAAACAGCCAAGCATTGCACTGTTGGTTCGTGAGACTCGGCAGTGTCTCAAACTATCACAGGTAAAACTGGCAACGATGTTAGGGGTTTCATTTCACACTGTAAACCGATGGGAAAATGGACGAACACGACCTTCGCCACTAGCTATGAAACAAATTGAAAGGTTATTGTACCAGATGGGAGAACCCGGTGAGGCACTTTTAACGAAATATTTTTAATAATGGTAAATGTAACACCAGTAGCATCATAGATGAAGTACTACTACCCTATTCGTGATAAATTAACGCCAAGCAAGTACTTTCAGCCTAATTTTACAGGCATCTTGCCAAATCATTAGAGCAAGATAAATTAGTAGAAGCGATCGCTAACTTAATAGCTGAATAAACCTGGCTCTATGTGATGTCACTTGAGACTTCAGGTGTGTGATGCTCCCTAAAATGCTCTGGTGTACACAGAGATGTGTGTACACCAAAGAAAAAGGTTGGAAGAGAAGTCCTTCCAAAATTATTGAATTGGTGTTCTAGGTATCATATCTGATTAGTTTCTATTTTTCGCTGATCAATGTTGGTGGAGTAATAGCTGCATATTCTTGGGATGTCAGCAGTGCTTCTTGAACATCAATCTTTTTGGGCAGAATTTTTTCGTTATAAAATAAATCGGCAACACTTTGTTGAGCTTTCATCAATTCTGGAGTAATTCCTTTTAATCGATAATTAGCGCGTCCAGAAATTATTTCTTGAATGGGTAAATCAATTTTAAGTACAGGTGCTATGAGTTTGGCTACTTCTTGACGATTTGCTTCCGCCCATTGACCATTTTTATCAATCTCTTCCAAGATAATCCGAAGTAATTCGGGATTTTCCTTAGCAAACTCTCGTGTTCCTACATAGTATCCGCCTGGAGTACCAATATTTGTCGCATCTCTCAGCACCCGCGCACCGTGGAGTTTTTCTACCAAAGCTAAATGAGGGTCGCCAGTTACCCAAACTGGAATAGTGCCCTGAATAAATGCACCACGAGCTTCGACATTGGGCATACTCAAAACTTTAATATCACTGTATTTCAAGCCCACTTCTTCTAAAGCTTTGATGATGAAATAGTGAGAAGCTGAACCTTTTTGAAAGACTACTTTTTGTCCTTTGATTTGCGCTAAACTCTTAATTGGAGAACCTTTAGGAACTACGATCGCACTCCCTTTCCCAGAAGTAGCAGTAATTCGTCTACCAGCAAGATAGACAATTCTTGCACCAGCAGCTTGGGCAAAAATGGGAGGAGTTTCTCCAACTGAACCAACATCAATTTTGCCGACATTCATCGCTTCCATTAGTTGCGGACCTTGGGCAAATTGTGCCCACTCAACTTTAACACCCAAGGGTTCTAAACGTTTTTCTAAAACTCCTCTCACTCTCACTAAATCACCAGAGCTTTGATAACCCATTCGTAGAACTTTTGTTTTCAAAGCAATGGTTTTTGTTGCTGCTGGATCTGCCTTTGGTTCAGTTGCACTATTTGTATTGTCACTGGGCGATGTACAACTAATTAATGTGGTAGATAAAGCCAAAAAGCCAGGCATTACCAACAATGCAAATCTTTTGATAATTGGTGAAGTTTTTATGACAGTATTGCTCAACATTTTTACGACTCCAGGATAAAATAATCTCTGCTATCACGAAAAGATAAACTTTTAAATGATTTAAGCTTTCTAAAGTTAATAATTCCCTACTTAGATTTAATTGATTCTGGTGTAAAAGCCGCATATTCTTCTGGGGTTAATACACCATCTCTAACATTAACTTTCTTTGGCAAGAGTCCTTGGCTATACCATAAATCAGCAATTTTTTGTTGCTTATTGACAACCTCTTCAGTAATTGGTAGTAACCCATAAACTGATTTGGCTTGAATCTTCTTCAAGGTAGGAACATCAATACCAACATCAGGAGAAACAAGTTCTGCTAATTTATCGGGATTCTTTTTAGACCATTCATCTGCTTTTATCAGCTCCTCCAGAAAAATTTTGAGAACTTCCGGATGCTCTTTCGCAAATTTACGTGAAGTAGAATAAAATCCCCCTAAATCCTGGAGTCCTTGCCCATCTATTAATACACGACCAATATTTTTTTGCACGGCTCTTGTAATATATGGTTCCCAAGTTACCCAAACATCAAGTCCACCCTGGCTAAAAGCAACATTTGCATCTGGAGGTGGTAAGAAAATAGATTTAACATCAGTGAGTTTTAGCTGATCTTTTTGTAGTGCTTTCAGCAAAACATAGTGAGCAATAGAAGCTTTTTGAAAAGAAACTTTTTTGCCTTTAAAGTCAGCAGCACTTTTAATGGGAGAGTTTTTTGGCACCAGAAAAGAAACTCCTTTACCATTAAATGCTGTAGTTACTACATAGACAAGTGGTGTATCTGCGGCTTGGGCAAATATGGGCGGTGATTCTGCTGTGGCTGCAATATCAAGAGAACCTGCATTTAATGCTTCTAAAGCTTGTGGCCCAGCAGCAAACTCTAACCACTTGACAGTAAAATTCTTCGCTGCCAAACTTTTTTCTAGAGTTCCCTGTTTTCTCATAACTGCAAGTGAACCAAGCTTAGAAGAAACAATATGCACTTCTTGCTTTTGGGGAGTATTAGAAACTGATTGACTTTGAGCTTCTGTACTAATTGCAGATGCTTCGTTGTGAGTTGTTTTATTTTCTTGGCTGCAACCAACTATGCTCATTGGGATTGTCAGCGAGAAAGCAGCTAAAAGTAAAGATAGATAGTTATGCTCAATTTTATATTTAGCTTTTGTTTTGATAGTTAGGCTTTTATTAGATATCAGATTTACTGTTGCAAAAAAAGGCTTTGAATTCTCGATTTTCGATTTTATCGGCTTGTTAATAGATATATGTAATTGCTGCAAATATTTAGAAAATGCCATAATAATCTATTGTCTCCTTCAAGAGAAAACTTTTTACTGTAATATTGTGTTTAACCAAATTGGTTATTAAATACAGTTGATATCTCAATACGCTTCAGTTATGGTTAGCGCTCTTGTCAAGGTCATTTTTTTAATTAACCGCAGAGGCGCAGAGTACATAGAGAGAAGAAAGAGAAGGAAAAAATTGCTTGACTGAACTGTATTGGTTTATATATTATCGGATTTGGTCTTTCAATAAAGTGTTAATAAACACTACCTGGCAGAGATAAGAAGGTTTTTTATAAATTTATTTTTGTGAGTGCGCATTGAGCAATATTTATTTTAATAACCAAGGTTAAATAGAGTTTATATTTGATTTATAAAAAATCTACACAACTCAAAAATGGTTATTTAAATTATTTTTAAGGCTAGTAATTTTCAGAATAAATTCAGATTAATATATAGATTTATTATAATAAAGTAAGTGTTTTGTATTGTCTTATTTAAGAACGAGGGTGGATGACTACCACCCCATTTTTAACAGTAGATTTCAGTTTTTCAAGGTGTTATATCTGTCTAGACAATAAAGCCTAAAAAGGACGACTACCTGCAAGACTGACTCGTTTCAAAACCCGTCGCTCATTTGGATCAAATGCTTGACGGTAATGCAAGGTAGCTTGATTATCCCAGTAGACAATATCACCTACAGACCATTTGTGTTGGTAGTAGAATTTGGGTTGATTTAGATGCTGACGCAACTGTTCAATTAATTTAGAACCTTCTTCTGGTTCTAACCCGACAATTTCAACTTCTGTCGCTGCGTCTAAGTAAAGATGCTTTTTACCACTCTCTGGATGTGTCCTAACTAAAGGATGGGGAAAAACAGGACTTATTAAAGGAATATTCTTATTTAAACGATATAAAGGACGCGGTGTATTCCGGTCTTGTAAGAATGGGTTGTAGGCAGAAATGTTGAATGCTGATACAAAACTTTACATTATTAGTTACACTAAGTCTCAAAAGCTTAAATTAGTCAGCAAAACATCATCTCCTCAAACCAATGAACATAGCTGATTTTCTGACACATACAAGATTGAAGATAGCGGAATTTATCTAATAGTGTATGTCCCCATTGTTCGGGAATAGATAAAAGCTGTAAAATCAGATAGGCTATCAAGCTCACGTAAATTTGTATGGTAATACCATTGACGTTTTTGGTAATGAGTTTGTCAAGTTTTAAGTGCATCTTTAAAAACTTCCACAACAATTCAACTCCCCAACGTAATCGATAAATATCCCTAATTTCATCATCATGAACAGCTGCATCTCCCGACTCTGGTAAATTAGTCACTAAGCGAAACTCGGTTTTTGTCTCTAAATCACAGAAATTAATTACTCTATAAGCTTGAGCATCATCAGATGCACCAACTTTGACCAATCCATTTGAGCCATCAAATTCTAGTTTCCAATTGTTTTTTATCCGCAAAACAAAATATTTGTTTTCTTGTACTAATTCTTGGATAAATTTTAATCCAGCAAAACCCCTATCCATTACTCCAACAGCATTTATTGGGAGACTAGACATCATTTTGGAACCAAATTTATAATCATGGTCATGTCCAAAATTGATGAAGTTATCTTCTGGGCTTCCTGTGGAGAGATTTAAGGAACTAAACAGCTTGACTTGATGATGACCTAGTACCCATAACAATTTACTTGTGAGAGTAATAATTGTTGAATCTATTGGACAAATTGCATATTTATTGTGTAACTTTTTTTGAACTTTCTTCTGTACTAATTCATTTAATTTTTGGTAAATCTCTTGAAAAGGTTTTTGGCTTCGATGTAAATTTGCTTTAGAGAAAGTAGAAATATCTACCTCAAAACAATTGTTATTTAATCTGTTAAACAAATCTCGCATACTTGTTAAGCTGTTATCCAGGGCATAGGATAGCCAGCACTCAAAAAACAGACGACTGTTCAATACTGGATAATCGTTTTTTGGCAGGCTTTTCAGTATATCTTTGACAATTTTGGGAAATGAATTTATAATCACAATCAAACTAATATATTTTAAGCCTTAGCCCAAAACTACCATATTTTGGGCTATTTTTATCGGATTTTTCTTAACATTCAACACTTCTGGGTTGTAGGTAATTAGCTGTAAATCTGCAATCTCTTCTTTGGTGGTTTCATCTAATGCCTCATAGGCCAAATTTGTATTTAACCAATAAGTATTTCCACCATGAGTTGGTATTTCCAAAGCATAAAGAAGCGAACCACTAGATGGGGTGGGAGTCCATTTGTGGTCAGAATGAAAAGTTAGTTCTCCAGTACCGGTATAGCCGCCATCGACATTAGAAATCGAAATCACCACCGGGGTTTCTCCCGGTTTAGAAGCTAATACTGGAGTTTCATCAGATGGTACAAAGAGTGCGCCAAAGTATAAAGCAAAGTTCAAAAGCTGTTCATCAGAGAGCTTTTGATCTTTGAATATTAAAATGTGGCGATCGCGCAGAGCTTCCTTAAGTTGTAATATAACTTCAGGTGCGATCGCGTTACTGGCATCAAAGTCGGTAACTATCGCTCCCAAGGGAGCATCGATAGGACTTATTTGAACCTTGGTTAAAGTCGAGGTAGGCATAATATTCTCCTGTCTTTTAATTTCTTCTTGGGTATAACTACTTATTAGCTAATACATCTGAAGGAGTAATTTTGGCGTATTCTTCAGGCGTTAAAAAGCCATCTCTAACATTCACCTTTTTGGGGATAAGTCCAAGGCTGTACCACTTATCTGCAACTTCCTGTTGTTTAGTAATAGTTTTCTCCGTAATTGGTAACAGCCCATAATCATATTTATTGTGCATTATTTCTAGAGTCGGTGGATCTAGCTGAGTTACAGGAGCAAGTAGTTGTGCAACTTCTTTGGGATGAGCCTTCGTCCAGATTTCTGACTTTTCTAACTCCTCTAAAAATACTTTGATTACATCAGGATGAGCCTGATAAAATTGGCGTGAAGTTGAGTAAAAGTTGCCAGTATCCCGCAATTTATCACCATCTGCTAAAACACGAGCTATTTTATTTTGTACATTCCTGGTACCGAATGGCTCCCAAATATACCAAGCATCCACCTTATTTTGACTGAATGCCGCATTTGCATCTGCCGGTGCTAAAAAAACTGATTGGACATCGCTCAGTTTTAATCCCGCATCTTCTAATGCTTTAACTAATAGATAATGCCCGATAGAAGCTTTCTGAAAAGCTACTTTTTTCCCCTTCAAATCAGTAACACTTTTAATTGAAGAATTTACAGGAACTAAAAGTGAAATAGCTTTACCACTAGGACGTGTAGTAGCTAGATAAACAAGGGGCGCTCCTGCTGCTTGTGAAAATACAGGAGGCGATTCGGCTGTAGATGCAATATCCAATCCATTTGCATTCAGGGCTTCTAGCTGTTGTGGCCCAGCCGCAAACTCAGCCCACTGCACTTTAAAACCCAGAGGCTCTAATCGCTTTTCTAAGGAACCCTGCTTTTCTAAAACTGCTAAAGCGGAAAGTTGTTTGGAACGTACAATCCGTACTACTTGCTTCTCTGTAGTGGTAGATACGGCCACCGACTCAGGAGAAGCTGCTGACTGTTGAGTGTTATTTTTGGCTTCACTACAACTTGATAGGGTAGTCGATAGCATTAAGCAGTAGCCCAAAGCAAATAGCAAAGAACGACGTGTTGTTCTCGGGCTTTTTCTGAATTCAAACTTTCCTTTTAAAGCTGGCATGGGTTGTTTTATTGATCTCCTCTAGGTGGTTAGAAAATGATGATTAATTGCAATATCAAGAACAAAAATGTTTTTTTGAAAACTCCAATCAGTAAATGTTTTTATAACTTCAAAAACTTTACTGATGAAATTAGGGAAGAGAGTGGGTATTACCCACCCCGCAACGACTCGAGGAACTGAAACTTTAATAGTTAGGAGGCAAAAATTTAGGAAGTGGAGTGAGAAAGGCTCACTCCAGTGTCGTGCTAGTGGAAGATTGAAATTTTTGAGTGAAACTCTGTCTTTTTTGCTAGTGCTTCCAAGCGACTAGGATTGTAGCTTTGAGTTCTTCTGTGAAATGTCCAGATGGCTCAACTGCTAGCAACGCTTCTCTAAGATCCTTTTCAAATGCTGGAGCTTTATCGCCATAGAAAATTTTCAGAGAGAAGGCTGTAGTGTATAAATAGCCGAGATAGCTATCGATAGTCCAAGATTTTTCAAATGGCACTTCATAGTTTTCTTGACGAGCAAAAGCTGAATTACCAATTACGACTTCATGGGGAGGATCAACTGGCTTACGAGTCCCTTGTCCTCGTTGTCCAGTCCGCCGTTCTTCACCTAACCATTTTTTTACTACTCCAATAGCAGCTTGTTTCCAAGGTAGATTGCTTTCCCAAGGGTTATCACCAGTCTGAAGCAGTGCTAATCCACCATCATCAGTTAGCAATTCATAAATGCGTTCAAGCACTAATTCGCGTTCCATCCAATGGAAGGCTCTACCAATGGTGGTTAACTTAAATTTCCCTAAACTAGAGTCGATTAACTCGGCTCCTTGTTCTAACCAAGTAATATTATTTGCTCCGACTGCTGCTGCTTGCCGTTTAGCTTCTGCAATCATTTCTGGATCGGGGTCGATTGCAACAACTTCTTCAAATTGGGTTCGTAGGGGAATTGAAATTAATCCTGGGCCAGTACCTAAATCAAGGAGTCGTCCTTGACCATTGAGATTAAATATTTCGGCTAGTTTGTCGAATACAACTGGTGGGTATTTGGTTCTATATTGAGCGTAGCCCTCAGCTGCTCCCTCAAATAAACTTGGGTCGTAGGTTGGAAGTGTTTTTAGTTGAGTCATATCAATTTCGGATTTAGGTAAGGGATAAGAAATAAATTTATCCAAATAAACGAACCACAGAGGTGCAGAGAACGCAGAGGGAGGAGAACATAGAGAGGATCTTTGCGTCGGTTTTAGGATATATTTTTTAAACTCCATTTCTTTGTGTCCTCTGCGCCTCTGCGGTTCGTTATTTAAGAGAAATGTAGAGTGGGCAAGGCCCACGCTACAAGTGAACAGAGGAAATGGAACATGGAACGTTGTAAAGATGGGCATTGGTCATTGGGCATGGGGCATAGTAATTCTTTCCCTATTCCCCATTCCCTATTTCCCAGCTAGATATTCGTTTGCGGCTTTCTCAACACCTGTACCCTTGAAGAAGTCTTGATTGAGACTGGTGTACAACTCCAAGGGATGGATTGAGAGGAAATAGCGGAGGTCTTCTTCGGTAATGATTTCGCGTTCTGCCATTGAGTAAGCATTGGCAGTAACGGCGGTGATATCAGGCACATCCCAGTGACCGGAATCTGAACCTAAGAAGGCTTTAACTCTATCGCCAAAGGGATTAGCTGCACGATTAAAAGCTTGGCTTACACGGGTATCGTCTGATTCTGTACCAAAGTAGAAATGATTCAAGAAGCGATCGCGCACATCTTCTGGCTTCTCAATTCCTGCTAATTCAAATTCATCGAGTTGACCTGGATCTTCAGGAGCCAATAATTGATGGTGGAATCCTAAACCATCACCAATTTTATCTAAGCGTCCATCTACAAGTTCGCCACCGTAACGAGTGTACAACTCTACTAATGCTTCCTTATCGATAATAGCAGGATTATTATTTGATAACAAATGTTGTTTGTTCCGGGTTTCCCAGTGCCAAATAATATCAGCGTATAGACTAGCACCCCAAGCTGAACCACCTTCTAAGAAGGCAAACTTTAATTGTGGGAAGCGGCGAGTAACTCCACCAAAGAACAGCGATTTGCATAATGCTTCTGCTGCAAAGGCGAAGTGATTAATGTGATTATACTGGGCGTTGGTGACAGAACGCTGAGTTGTCCAACCTTGGCTAGAGGCGTGAGTTGTGGGTACAACTTTCAGTTCTACGCACTTAGCCCAGAATGGATCGTAATCATACTGGCTATCTAAACCAAAGTTATCAATCCAAACCACTTCGTTAGCTACTTCTTTACCATACTTCTCAAAGGCAGGAATTGGACGACGAACGTAACCAGGAATTTGAATTGCTTTGAGTCCCAGAACATTTACCGCATATTCCAACTCTTCAATCCCTTCTTCGGGAGTGTGCAGGGGAATGGCGGCGATGGGTGTTAAGCGATCGCTATAAGGACGGAAAATGTCAGCATGGTAGGTGTTAACTGCTCGACAAACAGCCCGCCGCATTTCTTCGTTGCCGATATTTGGGGCCATTGTTGCCAAGTTGGGGTACACAACGGCAAAGTCTGTACCTGCTTCTTCCAAGCGCTCATGCAACAACTTGGGCAAGCTAATGGTAGCCAAATTCAAAGTATTTTTTGTAGGACGACCCCACCAGTTAGGGCGATTGGTACGATAAGCAAAACGTTCTTCCCAACTTTGTTTGTACCACTTAAAGCGAGAAGATCCTGGTAAATTCTCTTTGAAACGTTCTACAAGTTCCGTTCCACCAACTTGTTCTAAATAATCCAAGACTGCTGGTTCAAATTCTTGGGTATGTACATCGGTGTCAATGATTGGATAACCAAGTTTTTCGCGAATTTGAGCAGACCTGGTTTTTTGTGGGCGGTCTAAAGCGATCGTCATGATAGTTTACCCTAAATTATTCAAAAGATTGGTATTTGGGTATGTAGTAAGCGCTTCAGCGCTTTCTTCAGCACTAAAGTGCTTACTACGAACAATGATTTTTAAACCTTGCTAGCCAGAAATTCATCTGCTGTTTTCTCCACAGCCGTACCTTTGAAGAAATCACGATTCAGGCTGGTGTACAACTCCAAGGGATGAATTGACAGGAAGTATTGCAAATCTTCTTCGGTGATAATCTTGCGTTCTACCATTGAATACGTATTAGCAGCGATCGCAGTAATATCAGGTACATCCCAGTGACCAGAATCGGAACCTAAGAAGGCTTTAACGCGATCGCCATAAGGGTTAGCTTTGCGGTTAAAGGCTTGAGCTACACGAGTATCATCTGATTCTGTACCGAAGTAAAAGTGATTCAAGAAGCGATCGCGAATATCCTCTGGCTTGGTAACTCCTGCAACGGCAAATTCATCTAAATCACCTGGTTCTAGGGGAGATAATAACTCAGCGTGGAAACCTAAACCACTACCTAGCCGATCCAAACGACCATGTACTAATTCACCACCGTAACGGGTATATAGTTCTAGCAGTTCTTCGCGATCGATATTGGCGGGATTGTTATTCTCCACCAAATGATCCTTATTGCGGGTATCCCAGTGCCAAATCAAATCGGTGTACAAACTAGCACCCCAAGCTGCACCTCCTTCTAAGAAGGCAAATTTGAGTGTGGGGAAGCGGTGAGTTACGCCACCAAAGAACAGAGATTTGCATAGTGCTTCCGCAGCCGATGCAAAGTGACCAATATGGTTGTATTGGTAATTGCTAATGGAACGCCGATTTATCCAGCCCATACCGGAAGAGTGGGTGGTGGGTACAACTTTCAGTTCTACGCACTTCGCCCAGAAGGGATCGTAATCATATTTACTATCTAAGCCAAAGGTGTCAATCCAGATGGCTTCGTTGGCTACTTCTTCGCCATATTTCTCGAAGGCGGGAATGGGGCGGCGGATATGTCCGGGGATTTGAATGGCTTTGAGTCCCAGCACTTTCACCGCATATTCCAATTCTGCGATCGCCTCTTCGGGCGTATTCATGGGGATGGAAGCAATGGGTGTTAAGCGATCGCTATAAGGACGGAAAATATCAGCGTGGTAAGTATTAGCTGCACGACAAACAGCCCACCGCATCTCTTCATGACCAATGTGTGGTGCCATTGTTGCCAAGTTGGGGTACACAACGGCAAAGTCTGTACCAGCCTCTTGCAAGCGTTCGTGCAACAACTTGGGCAAACTAACTGTAGCTAAATTTAAAGCATCGTTAGTGGGACGAGTCCAGAAGGGAGGGCGGGCAGTGCGGTAAGTACGACGTTCATCCCAAGATTGTTTAAACCATTTAGAGCGAGATGCACCGGGTAAGTGTTCTTGAAAACGCTCTGCGATCGCAGTTCCAGCAACTTGCTCTAAATAGTCTAAGAATGCTGGGGGAAATTCTTGGGTATGTACATCGGTATCAATGATCGGATAACCAAGTTTTTCGCGGATTTGAGCAGACTTGGTTTTATGTGGACGGTCTAGTGCAATAGTCATAGCATTTTACCTGGATTTTCAAATGGATTGGTCAAGAAGGAGGCAGAAAGATTACAGGACTTACGCAAAATAATGGAAAAACGAACCGCGAAGGCGCAAAGGACACGAAGGAATGAGAGTTTTAGAGAGTTATTGTGTAAGTCCTAAGTTTATAAGTCTGGAAGTTGAGCCTCTGGGCTTGGAAGTTGAGCCTTTGAGCTTGGAAGTTGAGCCTTTGAGCTTGGGAGTTGAGCTTTTGAGCTTGGAAGTTGCACCTTTGAGCTTGGAAGCTGCACCTTTGAGCCTGGGAGTTGCACCTTTGAGCTTGGAAGCTGCACTTTTGAGCCTGGAAGTTGCACCTTTGAGCCTGAAAGTTGTTTTTTTAAAAGACTTAATTACAGAAATTTGTTTTTCTTGCTCAAAAAAGTTACTGATTTTTGCTTCCTCATCTCCCTCATCTCCCACACTCCCCACTCCCCATTTCCTATTTTTCTTCAGCAACCCAGTCTGTTAATTTAAAGTCCGACTTTGCTAAACCCTGCGATACTAAAAATTTCTTTGTTCCCTCTAAAAGTTTCACTCCCTCGGCTGGTAATGGTTCTTCTGATACCTGTTTAAGTGGGAACGATTCTTTGATGATATCGATGGGATATTTAGTAGTTTGGGCATGGTACTGATAATATTCTTCAGAATTGGCTTTTAAATCCTTCGCTGCTTCTGTGAGAATTGCATTAAATTTCTGTGGGAAATCAGGCTGTTTTGCCAAAAAACTTTCAGTTGCTACAACTAATGATGTCCCTGAAAGACCTTTATGATTCGCAGAAGAATCAATCACTGGAAACCCTTGTGATTTCAGAAAAGGCCCCAGATCGCTAGAGGTTGCATAAGCTGCTACATCACCACGTTCTAAAGCCGCTTTTGCCTCAGTAGTCATTAAGTGAACAACTTTTACATCCTTGGCAATTTTAGCTTCAGCTAATAGTCCCAGCAGGTATCTATGCATATAAGAGCCTTTTTGCGTAGCTATTTTTTGACCCTTAAGTTCAGCAAGCGATCGCGGGCCATTCTTTTTCGCCACTAACCAGGCGGTTGTATTAAATTGGCTAATCCTTAGCAACCGGGTTTCCTGACCCCTAGCTTTCAAAACTATGGCTGGTGTATCGCCTAAAGAACCAACATCTAATTGTCCGGCGACAAGCGCTTCATTTAGATCCGGCCCGTTAGGAAATCTTCCAAAAGTAATGTTTTTAAATCCCGCTTTTTTCAACTCCCGTTCTAATATTCCCTTTTTCTTTGCCCAACCAAGCGATCCTGTAGGTTCTGAATTACCTACATAACCTATTCGTAGGGTAGAAATGTTGTTAGATGCAGCTACAGCGTTGTTGACATTAACAGCCTCAATGGATTGAGCAGATTTAGTTTCGCCTTGGCTACATGCTGTAGTTAGTAGCAGTAGGACACAAGCTACTGAGGTTGATAATCTGGAAGTAAGTTTATTTTTACTGATAGAACCTGTTCCTAGTGCGATCGCCAGCATGACTTTTCTCTCCGCCTATACGCCGTCGCCGTGTGGCAACTTTCTCTCAAACCTAACCCCCAACCCCTTCCCTACAAGGGAAGGGGAGCAAGAATCAAAGCCTCTCTCCCTGTGGGGGAGAGGAATGGAAGCGGGGTTCTGAGAATAAGTTGCAGATTGCATTACTATTTCATCTGCTTTAAAATTTGGAATGTTTGATCTGCTTTTGCTGTTGAAGTGCGTTTATGCCCCCAACCGATGTTTTCCCGGTAACTACCCAGCAGCCCAACTTCTACCAATTCTGCTTCATTGACTGAAGCCGTCACATCGCTTTCTGGTGCAACATAAAGGGCATCAACTGGACAATACAATTCGCACATATAACAGGTTTGACAGTCACTCTGTCGAGCAATGGTTGGCGGCGCATCAGCTACACGGTCAAACACGTTGGTTGGACAAATATTCACGCAGATATTACATTTTATGCACCGCGATTCGCTGACCAACTCAATCACACTGCTGCTCCTATTTTAGATAAAGGCTTTTCTATACTTAGCGGCTGACTCTTCACCCAAACCTGATCTAATCCGCCACTAATCAGATGATGTTGTTGGTTAGCATCAAGTTCTGGATAGTCTTGATGTTTGTGCATACCACGAGTTTCTTTACGTTCAATGGCACTGCTGTACATCCATCGGGCTGTAGCTACCATCGCGGCAGCTTCTCGCGCCCGGATTAACTCTTTATCTGATGTTACTTGGCTACTGCGGAGTTCTTGCCAAAGATGATTTAGTTTACCCAAAGACTCGGTTAAGCCTTGTTCTGTACGGAAATAGTTCTTTTCGTAAGGGAATACTTCAGCTTGGACTGCTTGAATCACTTCATCAGTTGCTAAAGGTTGAGAGCGATCGCTCCCACTTTGTAATCCTACCTCTCCAACACCCAAAACTAGTCGTTGAGTTTTGTATTCTCCCAAACTGCGGCTATATTCAGCAGCCGATTTCCCCGACCAATAGCCAGAAGATATTGCCCAAGCTGCATTGTGGCTGCCACCGCCAGTAAATCCGCCACAAATTAGTTCGCGTGTGGCTGCATCTCCAGCCGCATAAAGTCCCCGTACAGAACTGGCACAACTCTCATCGACAATCCGAATTCCTCCCGTACCGCGCACAGTTCCTTCTAGGCGCAGAGTCACAGGGAAACGTTGAGTAAATGGATCGATCCCTGCACGGTCAAAGGGTAAAAAGAAGTTGGGTTGCGCTAAACGCATAGATGGCCGCATCGATTCCGCCGCTTTGTCTATGATGGCGTAAACTGGCTGTTGCAGCAATGTTTCGGCAATTATTGAGCGTCTATGAGAACTTGCACCGGGAATTACAGTACCATCTTCATAGGTAAAGGTTGCCCAATTATAAAACAGGGTTTTGGTAACTGAAGAAAAGGCGGGAGAGATGCCGTAAGCATTAGAGAATTCCATACCCGACATCTCAGCACCAGCTTCTGCCGCCATTAGATAACCATCCCCTGTCAGGACGTTGCATCCTAACGCTTTGCTGAGAAACGCACAGCCGCCAGTTGCGATAATTGTGGACTGCGATCGCACTATCCATTTCTCACCAGTCTGACGGTTCACACCTGTTGCACCAGCAACAGCACCATCGTTATCTACCAGTAGTTCTAAGGCGGGGCTGTTGTCTAAAATCTTGACTCCTGCGCGTTGAATTTGCCGCCGCATCAGCCGCATATATTCTGGCCCTTGGAGCGATCGCCGATAGGGTTTACCTTCATCGTCGGTAGGAAATGGATAGCCCCACTCTGCTAACTGATTGACGTTTGCATAGGTCTGATCCAGTACTCGATCCATCCAACTGCGATCGGATAAAAACCCACCCAATGATTCCCGACTCGCCTTTGCAGTTTCTCGTGCTTCTGGATCGGGTGGCACATACCACACACCATTTCCAGATGCCGCAGCACATCCAGTCGTACCACAATATCCTTTGTCTACGAGGACAACTCTAGCTCCACTTGATGCAGCACTCCAAGCCGCCCAAGTTCCAGCTGGCCCACCTCCAATCACAAGCACATCTGCTTCTAAGTCGAGTTCAAAATCGGTTGTTAACGTCTTCAGCATTTACAATTTTCCCCCATCGATAAAGTCTTAAGCATCAAGTCTTCAGCCCATCGATGCTACAAAAATATTCAGAAATCTTTTTGCCCATTTACTTGAGGACTTCTTAGTAGCCTCTATTTATGGCTCATTTAGCCAGACCAGCAAAAATCCTTTAACTTGATCGGTGAACCGTAGTTTATTTATATAACAAAGCTTTCCACAGTTTGAGATAAAAAGCAAGCATTTTAACAAATTCAAATGTAAATTTATCAAAACAGAATTCAGGTGTCAGGACGGGCTAAACCCTAGCTATCCGTTAACAGAATTAATAATGAATTCTCTACAACGGAGGATAGCAAAGCCACGAGCGGTAGAAATGTCTTAAGAATCCTCATCTCTTTTAAGGTAGGGAGCCTCAACTAATTTGTCAGCATTATGTGTTGAATTGGGAGATTTAGAATAGAAGCCACCTACCTCTGCCAAAGTATAAAGGGGTCTAGCTTTAACTTCTTCATAGATGCGCCCTATATATTCGCCTAAGATACCAACACTAACTAACTGCACAGATCCGAGAAAGAAAATTGCCATCAAAATAATCGTGAACCCAGTTAAAGGCGAATGGGGGAGAAAAAGCCGCCAATACAAGATCAATAAAGCCATGAAGATGGCCGCCGCCGCCGCTAACAAGCCTAAGTAGGTTGATAACCGCAGTGGCACTATCGAAAAGGATACTAGACCATTAATGGCAAGAGCCAAAGATTTGCTGAAAGTGTATTTAACTTCTCCAGCAAAGCGGGGATCGCGCTCGAACCGAATTGCTGTTTGCTGAAAGCCAACCCAAGAACGCAAACCACGAATGTAGCGGGTACGTTCTGGCATAGAATTGAGAATATCTACAATTTGCCGATCCATTAAACAAAAATCACCAGTATCAGTAGGAATATCTACATCTGCAAGCTTCTTGAGGAGACGATAAAAAAAGTAGGCAGTAAAACGCTTAAACCATCCTTCCTTGAGGCGTTGTGTGCGTTGAGCGTAGACGACCTGATAGCCCTGTCGCCATTTTTCAATCATGTCTGGGATTAATTCTGGCGGATCTTGTAAGTCAGCATCAAGGATAATAATAACTTGACCCCGAACAAAATTAAGACCGGCAGTAACTGCAATTTGATGACCAAAGTTACGAGCAAAGCTCAGGTAGCAAATGCGTGGGTCTTTTTCATGGAGTTCTCGTATTAATCGTAAGGAGCGATCGCGGCTACCATCATTGATTAAAATTAATTCGACAAGACCATCTAGCCGATTCATTACTGCACTTAGTCTGCGGTATAGTTCGGGTATAATTTCTTCTTCGTTATAAATTGGAACAATCAATGAATACTTTGGTAGCATCTAGGAATTCCGTTTAATTTTGCAGTAATAGCCAAGCTGACAGACTGCTTTTCATGATAAATGGTTTGGTTCTCAGTATACTTAGCAAGATTCAAGTCAGATTGTTAGAGTTTATTTATTCTCCGGATTGATGTCATCTGAAGAGTCAGATTCTCTCAGGCTTTCTACAGCTTTTTTAGGAAAAGTCCGACGATGGCGATACCAAGTAGACCCTGCTACCAGTATTCCAGTTAAACCCAAAGCGAGTACTAGCGGCAAAAAATCACCTGTTTTGATTGCTTTCAAACCAGAACTACCTAGTAGTACAAAAGGTAAGACACTAGGAACAGTACCAAGTGTTGTGCCCATAACATAATCTTTAAAGCTGATCGAAGTCAGTCCAGCAACAAAGTTTACTAAGCCATAAGGCATGATTGGTACTAGTCGGATGGCAAACATATAAAAAAGCCCTCCACGCCGTACCTCAGCATCCATAGCCTGCCAGCGTCCTGCTAGTCGTTTTGCAACTGTTTGCCGTCCAATGGTTCTAGTAAAAACGAAAGCAATAATTGCCGCAATAATTGCTCCAAAACTAGTCCAAAAAGTACCCAGCCAAGGGCCAAAAATTGCACCTCCAGTCAAATTCAACACTGTTGAGGGCAGAACTAACATAGTTGCTACAACATACAAAGCAACATAAATAATAGGTGCCCAGATACCAGAAGCTTTCAGCAAAGCCTGAATTTGTTCTGGTTCAATGCCCCCAATCAGATATACTGCTATACCAGTTGCAATTATGCAACTCAGTGTGAGTAGTAAAATACCAGTTTTCAAGTTCCACACTAGAACTCTACTCCTACTTTTACTTTTTTTGTAACACAAGCCATCTTTCGCAAATATCCCCTTTAATTAACTCGTATAAGCGAGTCAAAAAAGAAACTTCCTCAAGATGTTTTTCGGCACAACCGAAAGAATTTTGAGAACAGTTAAGTTTTTGACAATCCATTATAAGGATATGCGAGTGTAGCGATATTTGTTCAGTCTGGGGAGTGTCAACAGCCTAGGCAGGGGGGTAGGGGGCAGGAAGCAAGGGAGGCAGGGGAGGCAGGGGGAGACAAACAAATAAGTGTATTCAGAGCTATTGCAGTAGTAAAAAGTACTAAAAGGTTCTCTTTACTTCCTCTGCTCACTTCACGATGGATGATCTCACTTTTTCGCGTTGCTCCCCCTGCCCCCTGCTCCCCTGCCCCTGCTCCCTGTCCTCTGCCTCCCCTGCCTCTTCGGTCAAAGTTCTACATTACTAGAAAACCTATATCTTTAGTTTTCACCGATTAAAACCTAAAGACAGTACGAACCCAAGCAAATAAACTATCAGGATTGCTGGCATCAGAGTCCGGTGCAGTAATCCAGATTAAACCCGGTGTCACCTCAATATTATCTCCGATTTTATATTGGTAAAATGCCTCAACGTGCAGGGAGGTATCTTTGTCTGCTTGTCCTGCACCTGCTCCCAAATTTACACCCTGACTGAGCCTGGTGAGTTTCGGCTCCATACCAACTAAAATCCCCCCTAAAGCACCCTCACTAAAAAGATCCGGGAATGCTAGTCCTACAGCCCAATCCATTGCACTACCATCACCGCGCCCCAAATAGCGGTGCGCTCCATAACTTATCCACCCATTAATTGCCAACTTGGAATTAACTTGATAGAACGCCTGTAGTCCATAAAGATTGGCTACAGTTCCCGCTCCAGCTACGGTGCTGTTTACCAGGTTACTACCGACTGCTGGGCCGAAGTTTGTTCCGCTTAGACCTTGGGTATTCGCTGGACTGTAAGTATTGACGTAAGTTGCCGCCACTCGAAAATTTCGATTAGAGGAGTAGTAAATTATCTGTGCCAGAGCTAAATACCTGCCTGTAAATAAGCCATTATTAGCTGTGGGATTACCACCGTTTGGTGCGCTATACGCTATCCCCACTTGAACCTGTTTGCCTAATTTTTGGAGTATGGCAATTCCGGGCCCGCTATCTCCATAGTTATAGACTAAAGACCGCCGTGAAAATCGTGAAATTCCATTAGCGCCGGTTGCAGAAGACGATTCAAAATATGGATTGATAGGGCCAGAAAGACCTATCTCACTAGCTCCATCAGACAGAGCATAAATGTTAACTTGAGTATCTGGAGTAGGTAAAAAACGATATCGAACGCCACCGAGAAGAATAGTATTACGTGCAAAGGTAATACTGGAGTTATCAGCAGTTCTCCCCTCAAAAGTTCCTAATAATCCAGCTCTTGTTTGTCCTAATGATTCAATATTTCCACCTGACAGCGATAAGCTTAGTGAATCTTTACCGTTAAAACTGGTGTTTAACCGTAAAGTCGTTGAACCTTGAAGTGTGGTATTGCGAGGTGCAGGTCTTTTGGTAACGACATTATTGCCAGCCAGAACCGAGCCAAGAACAATCTGCGCTCGACCTATAAGTTTAGTTGTGGTTGTAAACTGATTTGCCTCTAATTTCGCAGTCCGCGTTTCCAAGTTATCTAAGCGTCCCCGAAATTGAGCAAGTTCTGGAGAAAATTGTTCTTGTAGTTTTTTGATGGCATCCAAGTCTTCTCGTTTGACCAAATCTGCCGTTGAAGTCGCTATTAATTCATTGAGGCGATCTAAAGCAGCATTCAACCCAGCAGCAAATTCATACCGTGTTAGGGCACGATTCCCTTTAAATGTGTCATCTGTATATCCAGCAATTACACCGTAGCGCTCCACCAAAGACTGTAATGCTTGAAATGCCCAATCTGTGGGCAAAACATCTGACAATTGTGAGACGGATGTTACTTGTCCCGCAGAATTATTTGTAGCTTTTTTATTAGTCGGTGGTGCAACTTCCAACAATTGCGAGACAGGTGTGACTCGTTCTGGGCTGGTAGCCTTTTTACTAGTTAGCGGTGGAATTGAAGAAGAAGGTAGGACGCAGGATAGCGCACAGGAAGCAGGAGGGGATGCGACCTCTCCTGACCCTTTGCCTTCTGTCTCTATCGTTGAAGTCTCTAGTGTTTGATTGACAATTGCTTCTGGAGCTTTGTTCACTTCTGCTTCAGCAGTAGATACATCAGATTTAGGCAGTTCAGCGTGACTTTTTACTGGATAAAAAACCAGAATGGCTAGAATATCTAGCAACAAGAACGTGAACATCATGTATCTATATTTAGAGCGAAAATTCGACATTACTCTTGAACTCCTCAACCTGAAAAACGAATAAATTAGCTCTAGCTTTGACAGAGAAACTAGCAGAAATTATTGATGAAATATTTGTGCTAAACCATTAGCTAATGAGTTAGCAAAGGTTCCCCTAGTAAGAAAAGTGCAAATCCTCGATAAGTATCGTAACCATTACTAGGCAATTCAGTGTAGACTCCAAAACTCATAGAAAATTCTCAAAACAAAATTCAAAATTCGGTTTGATATTGGAGTGCGACTGGTGAGATAAGGCAACAAAATTCATCAACGGCTACTGGCATCGACTAAATCTTGAATTTAATTCAAGGTATTGATTGACAATTAACATTAGCTGAATACACTAATTAGTAAGCAGCTAGATTTCACAATCTCAATTGTTAAGAAAAGCCAATAAAACGATAAGTCGATAGATTTACCGGATTTTGCGTAAAATTATCTTTGCATAGAGCTTGTTACAATGCAAGACCCAGTATTTATTCATGAAGAGAAAATATATCAAAATTATTGGCTAGGTCAACTCAACCCAAGTAACTGCGATCGCATAGCGTGCCGTAGGCGATCGCCGCAGATAGTCACCCGGTAAAAATCCCCTATATTTATGGGGATTCCTCCTGCCTCCTGCCTCTTTTTTGCCTTACTCGATTAAAAGTTGTATTTTCCAACACAGCAATTCTGACTACAAAAGTGTCAAAATTACCCACTAAGGAGTTCGCTATTCAGGCAGCCCTTTTTTACTAATGGTTAAATTAGGCTTGATTTTTAGATAATATCGGGTAGAATTTTGTCTACAAAATACGGCAATTCGATCGGATAATAGTATATTAAGTTCTCATACCCTGATAGATATGGAAATTCTCTGGTTTATTCCTACTGGATCTCATGACGGACGCTATTTAGGTACAGATATTGGCTCTCGTGTTGCCACACCTGATTATTTGCAGCAAATTGCTCAAGCTGTGGATAGTTTAGGCTACACGGGTGCATTGTTACCTACAGGGAGTTCTTGTGAAGATGCTTGGATAACTGCCGCCGCTTTTATATCTGTCACCAAGCAGATGAAATTTCTGGTAGCAATTCGTCCAGGAATTACTTCTCCAGGTGCTGCTGCACGGATGGCAGCAACATTTGATCGGATTTCTAAAGGAAGATTGTTAATTAATGTGGTGACAGGTGGAGATCCGGTGCAACTCGCTGGGGATGGCTTGCATCTTAGTCATGACGATCGCTATGATTTAACCGATGAATTTCTTACCGTTTGGCGGGGTATCGTCAGTGGGGAAACAGTCGATTTTAAAGGAAACTACCTGGATATCAAAGGTGGTAAACTCTTATTCCCGCCAGTCCAAAAACCCTATCCACCATTGTGGTTTGGTGGCTCATCTGCGGCTGCAAAACGTGTTGCTGCTAAACATATAGATGTTTATCTAACTTGGGGCGAACCTCCACAGCAAGTTGCTCAAAAGATTGCTGAGGTTAAACGATTGGCGGCTGAACAAGGTAGAACAGTCCGCTTTGGGATTCGCTTGCATGTAATTGTGCGAGAAACCGAGTCTGCGGCTTGGGATGCTGCCAATGAGTTAATTAAGTATGTTGATGAGGATGCGATCGCAAAAGCTCAAAAACACTTAGCTAGTTCTGATTCTGAAGGACAGCGACGGATGAGTCAACTACATAGTGGTAGTCGAGAAACCCTAGAGATTAGCCCCAACCTATGGACAGGAATTGGATTAGTGCGGGGTGGTGCTGGTACAGCCCTAGTTGGAGATCCCGATACTGTTGCCGCTAGGATGCTGGAATATCAAGATTTGGGCATAGAAACCTTTGTGTTCTCTGGATATCCCCACTTAGAAGAGGCATATCGTACAGCTGAATTATTATTTCCACGTTTACCTTTGCAGAAACAAACTGCACCGCTAACGCCACCAGTCTTGAGTACTGTTAGCGAAATAGTTAGCAGTGAAAAATTTGCTAAACAACTAACGAGCGCTTCATAAATAGTTTGTAATTCGTAATTGACTCTTGAATTACGAATTATGGTAACGATGCTTCTAGATTCATCTTTGCGGAAATCTAAAATCCCATGACTATTACCCTTAAACACACCAAAAGAAACAATAATATATCCCTGAGCGAGGTATTAGAAAACCCGCAAATCGATAAAATAGTCCCCTGGATTGTGCCCGTTCTAGTGCTAGTACTTTGGGAATTTGCTTCCAGAACTGGTTTACTTTCAACCAGAATTTTACCTGCCCCTAGTGGCGTAATCGCTACAGCCATTAGACTAGCCTCTACCGGAGAACTTTTTCAGCATATAGGAATAAGTGCTGGACGAGCGATATCTGGTTTTATAGTTGGTGGTAGTATTGGGTTTGGTTTGGGATTGCTCAATGGCTTTTCCCGTATAGCAGAAAAGTTATTGGATAGTTCTTTGCAAATGCTCCGTACTATCCCTAATTTGGCATTAATTCCCCTAGTAATTCTCTGGTTTGGTATCGGCGATCAAGCTAGATTATTTTTAGTGTCTATGGGGGTATTTTTCCCGTTATATCTTAATACATTTCATGGCATTCGTAGTGTAGATCCTGGACTGATTGAAATGGGAAAAGTCTATGGATTGAAAACCCCACAACTTCTGTGGCAAATTATTTTTCCAGGAGCGTTATCTTCAATTCTCGTCGGTGTCCGCTTTTCTTTGGGGATTATGTGGCTGACATTAATTGTGGCAGAAACGATCGCAGCGGATTCTGGACTTGGTTATATGGCAATGAATGCCCGTGAATTTATGCAAACTGATGTTGTGGTTTTGAGTATTGTTATCTATGCACTGTTGGGTAAATTAGCAGATGCTGTTGCCAGAGGATTAGAAACCAAGTTCTTGGCTTGGAATCCTAACTATCAAAAGTCATAAATGGCAAAATCACCAACATAAAAACTTAAACAGTCTTGAATTTAAGTGTGATTTTTAATTCAATATTTTACCCAAAAATTCAATCCAAATTGTTTTGAAAAAATGAGGTTTTGCAAGTGAGTTCTAATGTACAAGGTACGCAACTAAGTATTTTGGATTTGACGAAAGCTTTCGGGAAGAAAACTGTTTTAAACTCGCTAAATTTAGAAGTTGAAGCAGGTGAATTTGTCGCTATCGTCGGACGTAGTGGTTGTGGTAAAAGTACCTTATTGCGTCTGGTGTCAGGATTAGATAAAGCAACTTCAGGCGGAATACTGCTGGATGGAGAACCACTGCGTAGACTCAGCCGCTCTGTAACAGTGATGTTTCAAGACCCCCGCTTATTGCCGTGGAAGCGCGTTGTTCAGAATGTGGGGTTAGGCTTGGAAGGTAATTGGCGTGAAAAAGCTTTGTGGGCACTCGATAAAGTCGGACTCAAAGATAGAGCTGATGAGTGGCCTTATGTCTTATCTGGTGGGCAACGGCAACGGGTGTCATTGGCAAGGGCATTAGTTAGCCAGCCCCGTTTGTTGTTGTTAGATGAACCTTTAGGAGCATTGGATGCTCTAACTCGCCTAGAGATGCAGGGTTTGATTGAGAACTTATGGCAAGAGCGGAGATTTACTGCGTTTTTAGTGACTCACGATGTAGAAGAAGCTGTGGCGTTGGCAGACCGAGTGATAGTGATTGATGAAGGACGTATTTCTCTCGATCTACCTGTAAAACTTTCACGCCCACGAGATAGAAGTAGTGAAGTGTTTATCAATATTAGAGAAGCAGTTCTCCAGCGAGTAATGAGCAATGAAAGTACTCAGTCAAATAACCAATTGTTGCAGTTGAGTAGTTGAGATTTAGCTTTCGTTAGTTGATTAATGTAATGCTTGAGGTAGCTGTGGTAAAAATAGGCTACTTCGAGAATCAATGTTATTAATATAGTTATCTAATCTGCGGAAAATAATTTTTTATCGAGACAGGAGTCAAGAGCCAGAATTCCATTAGGTATTCTGACCGAAAAAGCGTATGAATAACTGGCATTTTTGCAATTAACAATTAAAAATGAAGAGGTATTGCCGATTGGGTTACACAATCCAAAATCCAAAATGGAATTAGGGAGTAGCAATTTGTGAAACTGATTTTACCGGATCATCTCATTGCTGATATTGAGCCACACCTGCCATCTGATATAGATGTTGTGGAGGTGGATAGTGAAGGTAATCTTGATGGTGATGCCAGTGATGCAGAAGTTTATGTCAACGGATTTTACCTGAAAACTTCTACGCTTGACAAAGTGCTGACAGCAGCACCCAGGCTGCGTTGGCAACAGTCGCCGAGCGCTGGCGTGAATCACATCCTTACACCAAATTTTTTGCAAAAAGAAATTATCCTCACTAATGGCGCAGGGATTCATGCAATTCCAATTTCGGAATTTGTATTAGCATTCATGCTTTATCACGCCAAAAATTTGAGAAAATTACAAACTTTGCAGGATGAACACACCTGGGTAAGAGGAGTGTTTCTCGAAGAGTTAGCAGACGCGACTTTATTAATTCTCGGCACAGGGAATATAGGTCAAGCGATCGCATCTCGCGCTAAAGCCTTTGGTGTTAAAGTTTGGGGGAGCCGCCGCCATCCCGAACCCCTACCGAATTTTGACAAGATTGTTGGTGCTGATGAATGGCGATCGCTCCTACCAGCAGCCGACTATGTAGTAATTGCCACACCACTAACCCCAGAAACCAAAGGCTTAATCGATGAAGCCGCCTTGCGCTCTATGCGTCAGTCTGCTTACTTAATTAATATTGCTCGTGGTGCGATCGTTGATGAAACAGCATTATTCACCGCACTAAGTGAGGGATGGATTGCAGGTGCTGGATTAGATACAGTGGCTACAGAACCTCTGCCACAGGAAAGTCTCTTGTGGTCGTTGCCGAACGCTTTTATCACCCCCCATTGTTCAGCCCTGTCACCACGACTGAGAGAGCGCATAGCACAACTGTTTATCGACAATCTTAAACGCTATCAAAACGGTCAACCCTTGCGGAATGTCGTAGATAAGAAAGCGGGATACTGATTGGGAATTGGGAATTGGGAATTGGGCATTGGAGATAAGAGAGAAACTTGAATAATTCTCCCCTTATCCTCCCTGTCCCCCTGCTCCCTTGCCCCCCGTTCACTGAGCGAAGCTGAAGTGCTGCACCCTTGTGCCCTGCTCTCTGCTCCCTGCCCTCTGCTCCCTACCTCTTCGGTCACTCTTCGAATACAAGAATCAAAAGCAATGTTTAAACCTTAGACTAGGGTTGAGTTTGTGGCTTTATTTTCTAGTATGATAAATATCATCGTCGCTTTATCATGAAACTCTTGTGTAGCAATAACTCCATCTTTTCTCTGGGAAAAGTGACATAAGAGGAATATCTAGAGAGGCAGTCCAGTAGAAGTAGTGGATACTAACTTTGGATACTTTTAGTATTTTTTCAATTGTTCTAAATAAACAGCAACCAGTATCATAATGCTGTTACATATTTGTTAAGAATAGTTACAAGTTCTTAACACAAGGAAATATCTCGTATGGAAGTCTCACTTGAAAAGAATGCACCACATCGGGTTGTCATTGTTGGTGGTGGCTTTGGTGGACTGTATGCAGCAAAGGCTCTGAATGCAGCGAATGTAAATGTTACTCTCATTGATAAACGTAACTTTCACCTATTTCAGCCGCTTTTATATCAAGTTGCCACAGGTACGCTATCACCTTCTGATATTTCCGCACCATTGCGATCTGTATTTAAGAAAAGCAAGAATACAAAGGTGTTGTTGGGAGAAGTAAGTGATATTGATCCAAAAGCGCAACAAGTTATTTTGGGTGATAAAGTAGTACCTTATGATACATTGATTGTCGCCACAGGTGCTAACCATTCCTATTTTGGTAAGGATAATTGGGAAGAAGTTGCTCCTGGCTTGAAAACTGTGGAAGATGCGATAGAAATGCGTCGTCGGATATTTGGCGCATTTGAAGCAGCAGAAAAAGAAACTGATCCTGAAAAACGACGGGCTTTCTTGAATTTTGTGATTGTGGGAGGTGGCCCGACTGGTGTAGAGTTAGCAGGTGCGATCGCTGAGCTAGCATACAAAACTCTCAAAGAAGATTTCCGCAGCATCGACACTTCAGAAACAAAAATTTTACTATTACAAGGGGGTCCTCGCATCCTTCCACACATGGTGCCAGAGTTATCGGCATCAGCAGCAGTATCTTTGCAAAAGTTGGGTGTAGAACTCCACACTCACACCAGGGTGACAAATATTGAAGGTGATATTGTTACTTTCAAGCAAGACAATGAATTTACAGAAATTGCCTCAAAAACTATCTTGTGGGCAGCAGGTGTTCAAGGTTCCCCAATGGGGAAAGTCTTAGCAGAAACTACAGGTGTAGAGCGCGATTACTCTGGGCGGGTAATTGTAGAACCTGACTTGTCTATCGAGGGTTATGACAACATTTTCGTAATTGGAGATTTAGCTAACTTCTCCCATCAAGATAGTAAAGTCTTACCTGGTGTTGCACCTGTAGCTAAACAACAAGGAGAGTATGTAGGTAAACTAATTCGACGACGGCTTCAAGGTAAGACTTTGCCACAATTTCATTACAACGATGTGGGTAGTTTGGCGATGATTGGGCAAAATTTAGCTGTTGTAGATTTAAGCTTAATCAAACTTACAGGTTTCATTGCTTGGGCATTTTGGCTATTAGTTCACATCTACTTCTTAATCGAGTTTGACACTAAATTACTAGTAGTATTTCAGTGGGCATGGAATTATATTACTCGTAATCGTCGCTCTAGATTGATTACAGGTAGAGAAGCTTTTGTAGAACCAAAAACTGTTAACAATATAGTGCAACAGCCTTCTGGGACACCTCTGTAACTTGATCACAGCATTTGTCGACTGGTAGAATCTTCAAAGATGTAGTGCAGTGAATAATGGAGCGAACGAAAGTATCAAACATCTACCAAACTGGTGAAGTTTGCCAAATTATAACTAAGGAAAACCCCCAATTTAGGGGCAAGCGTGGGTGCTGGCATAGCCTCTTCAAAAACTATGCGTTTTGTCAACTACTTCTACTCGACTAGCACCCTAGCAGAGGTTCTGAGGTAGAAATATTTATCAACCAAATTAATGTTGTCGTTGATAGCCTGATATAGCGTTTCCTAATCACATAAGGTAATCATAGCCCCCTTACCGCTTACGCGGTGAGGGGGTTGGGGTTCTTGTACCTCACAAAGACTGAGAACTGCTATAAGAGGATGTTTGAAAAGTCTTCTTGTCAGTATCAAAAATTCTAGATCCTCCTAAGTCAAAATCCTGATTCTCAGGTAGGGGCAATTCGTGAATTGCCCCTACGGTGTGTAGTTTTGCATAAGTCCTATTAAAGTAACCCGTAAACAAAATCGAATTTAACATTGCCAAAAATTGTCTGCAATGCTACGCTGTGACTGAAATTGTACATACTATAAGTATGTATAAATTTCAGAGTTAATTTAATCATTAGCTTGGTTAATTTAAGTAAAAGAATGTTAACTTTCTTGTTAACCTGCATATAATACCCAGTTAGCTCCGATAACTGAATCGTATAACTAAATTGGTTGTCTAATCCAAATTAATCAGGCTTTAGTTTTGATTAAAGCCACACATAACTTATTCATATAATCCCTGCCTAAACCTCTCCTCCACAGAGATAGAGGGGTTAATTCTTACTACCCTGACCTTTTAGTGAAGGGTTTAGGGATTAGGTTTGAGTGTAATTTGTACACGGCAACAAATTATTATCGACACCATTTTTCTTGAATTTTCTGGAAAAGCTTTGATTGCTTTTGAATTGCAATACTAGTAGTTAAAAATTCTACTGCATCATCAGAAATTCTCATTAGATTAGCTTTTGCCTCCATTTGTAATCTAGATGAGTGTATATTTTCATATCCATAATTGCTAAGGATGAATATAATGACTCGTTTATCCAGCCCGATTGAAAACTTAAAAAGTTCCTATACAGTTGTAGTTATTGGTTCTGGTTATGGTGGTAGTATTGCCGCATCGCGTTTAGCACGAGCCGGACAGCAAGTGTGTATTTTAGAGCGAGGGAAAGAATTTCAACCTGGTGAATATCCCAAGACTCAAAGCAAAGCATTGGCACAAATACAGATAGATTTGCCACAACATCATCTAGGTTCGCACACAGCTTTGTATGACTTCCATGTGAATAAAGACATTAATGTATTTATTGGTTGTGGACTAGGTGGAACATCTTTAGTTAACGCCAATGTGTCATTACAAGCTGAACCGCGTGTATTTGCAGATTCACGCTGGCCAAAAGAATTGCGTGATGATGTTGGGACTTTATTAGCCGCAGGTTATCGTCGTGCAGAGGAAATGCTCAAACCTACTCCCTACCCTGAAAATTTTCCTCCACTGCCAAAGTTACAAGCTTTAGAAAAATCATCTAAATATTTGAATGAAAAGTTCTATCGTCCCCCCATCAATGTGACATTTCAAGATGGGGTGAATCATGTCGGTGTAGAACAAAACAAATGTAATCTCTGCGGTGATTGTGTTTCTGGCTGTAATAATAAAGCCAAAAACACCGTGTTGATGAATTACCTCCCAGATGCAAAAAACCACGGTGCAGAAATCTATACACAAGTTTCCGTGCGCCGAGTTGAACGTCAGGGGAATCGCTGGCTAGTCCATTACCAATTATTAAACACGGGGCAAGAAAACTTTAACGCTCCCACAATGTTTGTCAGTGCTGATATTGTAATTCTGGCGGCTGGGACATTAGGATCTACAGAAATTTTGCTGCGTTCTCAAGCTGCTGGTTTAGCTGTATCTGAGAAATTGGGACATAATTTTACAGGGAATGGTGATGTCCTAGCTTTTGGCTATAACACCGAGCAAGTAATTAACGGTATTGGTTTTGGCGATCGCCCGGAGAATACCCAAGAACCAGTAGGGCCATGTATCACCGGTATCATAGATATGCGAGAACAGCCCCAATTAGATAACGGATTAGTTATTGAAGAAGGCTCAATTCCTGGAGGACTGGCTGCTATATTACCCCAAACCCTTGCGGCGGCTGCCAAAATTTTAGGTAAAGACACCGACTCTGGTTTAGGCGATCGCATCGAAGAAAAAATCCGCGAATTTGATAGTTTGACTCATGGTGCTTATACTGGTGCAGTCCGCAATACCCAAACCTACTTAGTCATGACCCATGATGATGCGGCCGGACAAATGTACTTAGAAAATGACCGTCTCCGCATTAAATGGCAAGATGTAGGAAGTCAACCCATTTTTCAACGAGTCAATAATCGTCTTACAGAAGCTACCGAACCCCTAGGCGGTACACAAATTCCTAATCCCATTTGGTCTGATGCCTTTGGTCATGACTTAGTTACAGTCCATCCACTAGGAGGCTGTATCTTAGCGGAGGATGCTGAACACGGTGTTGTCAACCATAAGGGACAAGTATTTGCTAGCAACCAAGGAACAAACGTCTACGAAAACTTATATGTCGCTGATGGTTCAATCGTTCCTCGGACATTAGGTGTAAATCCACTACTGACAATCTCTGCTCTAGCGGAACGCTGCTGTACCCTCATTGCTACAGACCGGGGTTGGACGATTAATTATGATTTGACTACCCCGCCCGTAGTCATCGGTAACGCTACCCGTCCTACCACAGTCGGCATTCAATTCACTGAGACCATGCGCGGCTACTTTTCCACCACAGTCAAAGACAACGACTATCAGCCTGCATTCTGGCAAGGCAAACAAGACAACTCGCCTCTAGAGTTCACCGTTACAGTAATTGCCGATGACTTAGACAAACTACTCAACGACCCCGAACACCTAGGGAAAATAGTTGGTATAGTTAAAGCCCCCGTTTTATCACCAGAAGCCCTAACCGTCACCAATAGCGATTTTAATTTGTTTGTTGGGCTTGTTGGACAAAAAAAGACCAGACAAATGCTTTATCGCTTACAGATGATGACGCAATCAGGACAACGTTATTACTTGAAAGGCTTCAAGCAAATTCATGATGACCCAGGATTCGATGTTTGGTCTGACACCACCACACTATTCATCACCATTTATGAAGGCGACAGTGAAAATAATCCCATCGTTGGTCAAGGCATTCTCAAAATTCAGCCGATGGACTTCATCAAACAAATGACCACGATGAAAGTTACCAACGCAGATAGTATTGGGGAACGCCTACAAGCAATAGATAGATTCAGTCGCTTCTTTGCCGGCACTTTAGCGGAAGTCTACATTTAACTTTAGGAGACAGGAGGTATGAGGCAGGGGAAGGGGAAAGGGGGCAGGGGGCAGGGGGCAGGGAGCAGGGGGAGCAAGGGAGGCAGGGGAGAATTCGTAACTCCTAACTCTTCACGGGCTAAACCTTAGCTTTCCGCTAACGGAACTGTTTTGCCCAATGCCTAATGCCCTAATCGATTAACAAATCTATCAAAATGAACACCACAACATATACTCAATCTTTACGAGAAAGAATAGTACCTTTTACTAGCAAAGATGGCTTTGAATGCAACTTAATTAACGTTAGAGGTGAAAAGCCTCCTTCTAAACCGCCTGTATTACTAGCGCATGGTGCAGGAGTCAGAGCCAATATCTTTCGCGCTCCTGTGGATACTAGTATAGTTGATTACTTAGTTGCTCATGGTTATGACGTATGGTTAGAAAACTGGCGTGCCAGTATTGACCTAAATCCTAATCATTGGACACTTGACCGAGCCGCAGTGAATGACCATCCACAAGCGGTGAAAACAATTGTCGAAGAGACCGGTTATGAAGAAATCAAAGCTATTATCCATTGTCAGGGATCTACTAGTTTCATGATGTCTGTGGTGGCGGGCTTAGTCCCACAAGTCAAAACTATTATCAGCAATGCCGTTTCACTACATCCAATTGTACCCTCATGGTCATCTTTCAAAATCAATTTTGCAGTACCAGCAGTCAATTTTCTCACCGATCATTTAAACCCACAATGGCAAATAGATTCACCAAGTCTAGCTGCAAAAATCATCTCTCTGTTCGTGGGTCTTACACATCACGAATGTAATAACTCAGTCTGTAAACAAGTTAGCTTTACTTATGGGACTGGCTTTCCGGCATTGTGGGAACACGCCAACCTCAACGAAGCCACCCACGAATGGCTGAAGCAGGAATTTGCCTATGTGCCGCTCAGTTTTTTCGCACAAATGTCTCAGTGCATCAATCGTGGACATCTAATTTCTGTTGATAACTTCCCCACTTTACCAAAAGATTTTATTGCCCAACCACCAAAAACCGATGCCCGGATTGCATTTTTTGCTGGGCAACTTAACCGTTGCTTTCTCCCACAAAGTCAGATAGAAACTTTTAAATATTTTGACTCTTTGCGTCCTAACTACCATGCTTTACACGTTCTGGATAACTACAGTCATTTAGACATATTTATGGGTAAGAATGCAGCCCAAAATGTGTTTCCGTTAATGCTTGCAGAGTTAGAAAAAACTGTTTGAAAAGTGCAGATTTCATTCTCTAGACCTTTGTTACTTCTCTCCACCAATAAATTGAATTATGTGTGAAAAAATATGATACCTCAACGTATAAAACAACAAACAGGACTTTATGCCTTGGTTGATGGCATACCTTTTCAGTTACCCGTTAATTCTGAACATACACCAGCATTGATGGCGGTATTTCCGATCAACGCCGATCGCGCTAAAGAATTGATCCTAGCAAAGGAAGTACATCCTCTGCGACTATGGAATAATCAGGGGTTGTTAGTAATCACAGTGATTAATTATCAGATTACTGACATTGGTAAATACATCGAATTTAGTATTGCGATCGCCTGCACTCATGGCGCAAAACCAGCCCCGCCACTACTACCTGCTTTATTGATGCAACAGTACGGTACTGGACAGTATGTACTTGATTTACCTGTCAGTACTGAAATTTCTGTCAAAGGTGGTAAAGGAATTTGGGGAATGCCCAAACATCAAGCTAACTTGGACTTTGTGATTGGCGATCGCACCGTCAGCAGTCAATATGATTTAGATGGGCAACTAGTGATGAAAATTGAAGTTGCCAAACCTGCCAAAGCTTGGTTTCCCCTGAAAATGGGTGCAGCAAACTACTGTGCATTTCGCGGAATGTTGATGAAATCCGTGATTTACTTTCAAGGAAAATTGGGATTTTCGCTGTTCAAGCCGGGTTCAGCCAAACTTACCATAGGCGATCATCCCCGTATCCAATCACTAAAATACCTAGAAATTAGCCCCGAACCTATATTTACAGGCTTTTTCCCGGAAATTACAGGGATGCTAGATGACCATTTGGAGAGTTGGTTTCTTGGCTACGACACACCCCCCACACAACAACCAGAAGGTTTAGAAAGTGTAGTTAATTTAGGTTTGGGTCAAGAATGGCTACCAGCGCCAAAGGCTTTGCCCAAGGATGATCAAGCCGAAATGTATGTAATGCCAATTCAAAATTATTGACATCCTCACCGCCGTGAACGCACTTTTAAGAAGGAGTAATGAGTAATAAGTAATGAGTAATAAGTAATGAGTAATAAGTAATGAGTAATAAGTAATGAGTAATAAGTAATGAGTAATAAGTAATGAGTAATAAGTAATGAGTAATAAGTAATGAGTAAATACCCATTTTTCATTCACTCATTACTCCTGACTCATTACTTTAAAGCCGTGTTGGAAGCACGGGTTTTAAACCCATTTTTCTGAGAAAAAATATGATGAATAACGGTAAAATTCTCCGCTTATCATTAATTGGCATTGCCATTTTCACCATTGTGAGTGGATTGTTGCAAATGGTTTTGCCTAGTTTGGTACTTTACATTGTCTCAGCAGAAGTAACCCCAACTAGCCAGCACTTTTTTGCCATCATCGGTATGTTTATGGTGCTGTTTAACGGCGCACTGTTACAAGCATTAATCAGCCCACAACCCCAACCTGTTGTCTTAATTTGGGCAGGATTACAAAAATTTGGTGCTTCAATAGGCGTTTGTTTGGCTGTTATCAAGCTAATTTTTTCCCCATTCGCGCTGCTAATTGCTGGTTTTGACCTGTTATCAGGAGTATTGATTTTCTGGTACTTGTTTCGCTTGCGTACTTTTACACCAGGATACACTTATGAGCAACCAACCGCATAAACCTTACGGCACTCCTGAACCAACATATTCAGGGAATAAACGTTCCTTGATTTTAGCTGGTGGTGGAATGCGTGTAGCTTACCAAGCTGGAGCTATCCGCGCCTTACTCGAATCAGGACTATGTTTTAATCATGCGGATGGTACTTCCGGCGGTACGATGAATTTAGCAATGCTGCTATCTGGACTATCGCCGATTGAGATGTGCGATCGCTGGCGGACTTTGAATGTTAAAGATTTTGTCTCCTTTATCCCTCTAGAAAAATACCTCAAAGCCTGGGATTTGTTGTCTATGGGAGATGCAGACGGCATTATTGATCGCGTTTTCCCCCACTTGGGAATTGATATCAGCAAAATCAATGCCTCGCAGGGAATGGAAGGTACATTTAATGTTTGCAACTTTACTCACAAAACCAATGAAGTCATTCCCCACGATCGCCTAGATTTAGATTTATTGGTTGCAGGGATTTCTCTCCCCATCTTTATGCCACCTGTACAGAAAGGTGATTATCTCTACATGGATTCCGTGTGGATTAAAGATGTTAATCTCATGGAAGCGGTGCGCCGGGGTGCAGATGAACTTTGGGTATTGTGGTGCATTGGCAACAGTAGCGAATATCAAACGGGAATTTTTAATCAATATGTCCACATGATGGAACTGAGTGCGAACGGGGCATTTTTTGAAGAGTGCGATCGCATCAATGAAATCAACCAGAGAATTTTGCAAGGGGAGACAGTTTACGGACATACCCAACCGATCAAACTCCACCTCATCAAACCCGCTTATCCTTTACCTCTTGATCCTGATTATTACTTGGGGAACATTGATGGTGCAACTTTAGTTGATATGGGTTACGCCGATGCTAAACAATATTTGCAAACCATGTCACCCGCAGGATTGCCCCTTCAGCCAGACGCGACCCGAATGCCCAACAACTTGCCAGGAATGACTTTCCGTGAAAGGATGGCGGGTGGATTTGTTTTAAATGAGACTGACCCGATCCAGGGTGCAGCAAAAGGCAAAGCGCACAATTCCTCACTCTCATTACAACTGACAATTAACATTTGTGACTTAAAACGTTTTTTGGGTGATACCACTTACACTGCTAGTATTGCTGGTAATATTAGTTTTGCAGATTTTGGCGAACACATTCCCCTCAAAAGAGGCGTGTTTAACCTGTTTGCTCATAACCATAATCCCGAATCTAAATACATTACTTATGAACTTGCTTTTGAACATGGTAATCAAGATTACTACTTAGTAGGCAAGAAAGAACTGCATAACGATCCGGGATTTGATTTGTGGCAAGACATGACAACTATCTATACTTACTTACATCAAGGTACAGATGAAAACAGTCCGATTATCGGTGCAGGAATTTTAACCCTAGATGTGGGTGACGTAGCCAAGTGCGTTTCCGGGTGGCGAATCACTAACGCCAAGTCACTGGCAGAGAAAGCTACATTATTGGCAGAGTTTGGTAGTTTTTTCTGGGGCAATATTTGGGAAACTTACCAACCGTAAATTCCAAATTAAACCTCTGCTGAGTGGAGTATAAAGGTTTAAAGGTGTAGGGAAAATACATTTTCATGTTTAGTTGTGCAATTTTCTCTTGAATCCTTCCTGCCTTCTCCCAAAGGGAGACGCTAAAAGCGATCTGCCTTCTGCCTTTTTTCACAACTTTTCAGGAGATATTAACATGAGCGATCGCCTTACGCCTTTACCCTCATCATTCTTATTCGGTGTTGCAACTGCTGACCATCAGTGTGAAGCTTACGATTCCCAGTTTGAAGATATTCGAGATGTATGGGAACGTCGTCGCGGTATTACGGTCAGGGGTCGAGCTACTGACTTTTGGCATCGCTACGCTGAAGATATCGCCTTAGCTCAGTCCCTTGGTTGCAAGTCCTTCCGGTTTTCGATTGCTTGGTCACGGGTAGAACCTGAACCCGGTAAGTTCAGTGAAGAAGCTTTTGAACATTATCGCCAAGTAATTGAAACTATCAGATCGCATGGTTTAGAACCAATTGTAACTCTGCATCACTTCACTCATCCCATCCATGTAGAAGCACGGGGGGGGCTAACTGCGCCAGAATTTCCAGCTATTTTTGCTAACTACGCCACAGAAGTCGCCAAGCGTTTGGGTCATTTGGCACGTTATTGGATTAGCTTTAACGAACCTAGTCAATTAATTTACGGTTACATCAAACCTTGGTGGGAAAGAGCCTATTTTATGCCCCCAGGTTTGGAGCGTGGTGCGACTTTTGCCGATCAAATGACCGCCGTGCAGAAACTCATGCGGAATTTGTTTGTTTCCCATACACGCGCCAGAAAGATTCTCAAAGAATACAACCCAGATGCTCAAGTGGGAGCAAACCCCATGTTATTGGGTCTGCCTCTATGGTTGCAGAAATTGGTGGATCGCAATGTCACTAATCTGCGTCGTCCCGAAGATATGATTTCCCAGGGTAAACGTTTTACTGAGCGTAGTTTGTTGGAAAAGGGAAAAGTTGATGTTGTCATTGCTAATTTGACTATTACCGCCGAGCGACAACAGCAAGTAGCGTTTTCGGAAACTTATTATCAGGCGGGGCAATTTCTCTTAGTCAAAGCCAGCAGTCCCATTCAGCAACCAGAAAATCTAGCTCAGAAAACAGTAGCAGTTGTCAAGAGTTCGACGGCGGAATCTGCCATAGAATACCTGTTACCCACAGTTGAAGTCAAAGTAGTAGAAGATTACGCTGATGCCTTGCAAGCCTTGGATTATGAGCAAGTGAGTGCCATTCTTGCAGATGACACAATTCTCTTGGGTCTGATGAGACAACAACCAGGGCAATATCGACTGGTGGGTAAAAATGGTGAAGGGCTGACAGTAGAGAACTATGGCGCAGCTGTAGTTAAAGGCGATCGCGCCCTCTTGAATATTGTAGATACAGTAGTGCGACAGTTTAAAGAATCCGGGGCTTGGCAAGCTAGCTATAGTCATTACTTCCCCAATCAACCCGTCCCACCTGTACCAAAAATCGGCAGACGTTCAACCCTAGCTGACATCACCACAGGCGGATCTTCTAGTCCAACTATCGGACAGCCTCAACCCGGTACACCACTGCGACGTATTCAAGACCGTGATTATTTAGTTGTCGCAGTCAAAGAAAACGTACCTGGCTTTGGCTACCGCGACCCCAAAACCGGAGAATTTAGCGGCTTAGAGATTGATTTAGCGCGTTTAATTGCCAAGCAAATCTTCGGCGATCCCAGCAAAGTGAAATTTATCGCCGTTTCCACCCAACAACGCTTACCCGTACTGCGATCGCTCACCCGCATCTTTGACCCAATTTTCAAGATTTTCAGCGTACTTTCCACATCATTGACAAGTAACTGGTGGCACTTAGGTATGGCTGGGAAATTACCCACATTTCTCTGTCCTCAAGAATGTGTAGGTCAACAAGATTTTGTTGGTTTTGACTATTACTGGGGGATTAGCAATCTCCGACTCAACCGCATTCAACAATTAATGGATGCTGCTTTTGGACGTTTTAGTAATGCGCCAGTTTGGTCTGGTGTTCTCTACGATATGCTCAAATTCCACGCCCAGTTATTCCCCGATAAAGAGATTATGATTATTGAGAATGGCTGTGTAGAAGTAGCCGATAAAGTCGTCAAGCGTGAAGACTACATTCGCCAGCATCTCCAACAAGTGCAACGCGCCCGTCAAGACGGGATAAACGTCATCGGTTACGTCTCCTGGTGTATCACCTCTAACCGCGAGTGGGGTCTGAAATTTGGTCCAGATAGCGATTTTGGGCTATATCACATTGACCTAGATACAGACCCAGAACTCAAACGCCAACCAACCCCAGCCGCTAACTTATACCGCGATATCATCAAACAAAACAGCGTCTAATACCAATCCAAAATTCAAAAATCCATATTTTACAAGGGTTTCTGAGAAATATGTATTGGTGAATTTTGGAGCAATACGGTTCAGTTAGTGCCAAAAACCTTTCAGGACTTACGCAAAAACTCACTGAAAATCTTATTCCTTTGTGTCCTTTGTGTCCTACCCTACGGGAAGCCGCTCCGCGTCTATGCGGTTCGTTTTTTCTTAATTTTCGCTAAGTCTTGTCCTTAACTGAACGGTATTGAATTTTGGAGGATTGCTACAAACCACAAACCCTCCAAGTTTAAAAAATCATATATGTAGAGACGCACAACTTCGCCTCTCTACATCTCACTCAACCCCTTAATACCCATGCCCAAAACAGTTTTCATCACCGGAACATCCAGTGGAATTGGGAAATTCACCACCATATACTTCGCGCGACAAGGCTGGAACGTTGCAGCCACGATGCGAAACCCCAGCCAAGACCAGAATTTCCGTGAATTTTCTAACATCAAAGTATATTTTTTAGATGTTACAGATAATAACAGTATTCAAACTGCGATCGCTTCTGCCATCCAAGATTTTGGTCAAATTGATGTTTTAGTAAATAACGCTGGTTATGGTGTAGATGGTGTATTTGAAGCCATGACTGATGAAATAATCGCCAAACAATTCAATACCAACGTCTTTGGCTTGATGCGAATCACACAAGCGATCATTCCCCATCTGCGTCAACAAGGTGGTGGCACTATTATTCAAATTGCCAGTATGGGAGGACGAATTACTTTCCCTTTGTATAGCATTTATCACAGTTCCAAATGGGCGGTAGAAGGGTTTAGCGAAGCTTTGCACTATGAATTAGAACCATTCAATATCAAAATTAAAATTATTGAACCAGGTGTGATTAAAACTGAATTTTACGAAAATAATCGAGCGATCGTGCGTGATGATTTGCCCATGTATCAACCATTAGTAGATACTGCACAAAGGGTATCCCAAGAAGCGGGAAGAAAAGGAGAGCCGCCAGAATTAGTTGCTCAGGCAATATTTAAAGCAGCCATTGATCATAGTTATAAAATGCGCTATCCCGTTGGTCAACCTGCGCCCATTTTGCTCATGCTACGTAAATTGTTGCCCGATTATTGGTTTTTCTCCATCATCAAACGTATTTATAAAGTATAAATATACCTAGAAAAAATTATCTGCTTACCTGAGATTTACCACAATATAATTGGTAAACCTGCAATGATAGAGGCAATACCTGTCCAAAGAGTGAACTGTTCAAGGTTTCCTTCATCCAAAGCAAGACTCATTTGCTTAATTGCTGATAATAGTCCAGCTAATAGTAGTACAAAGAATGCAAAATATCTCAAAGCAATCATACTTTGCCCTACTTGAATGTAAAAGTAAACATAATAGGTTTCTAACAGGCTCTACCATGTTTTTCTGTTTCAGATTTAGCACTTTAGAGGCTACAGCGATAATGATTGATTTTGAACCTTGAGATAGGTTATTGCGTCAGTATGTTGATCAACAGGGTCGTGTAGATTATATTGCTTGGAAAACAGAGCAACCTCAAGTGCTAGGAGATTAGTTGTCAAGTCAAAAAATCTGGACTTTACATCTCATTGCAACACTTTTGAGCAATTGGAATTGTGAATCAACCAAATAAATTTACTTTAACGACTAGTACAACACGGCGGAAATAAACCAATCATTCCAAATCAACAAAACCCTGATGCTGTATTCATTTTTAATTTTTAATTTTTAATTCCGCCTTGCGGTACTAGCTACTTATAAAACCAGATTCACCACGCTTGAAATGGAACTAAGCACAGGGGTTGACATTTGCTGTTACTATTTCCGCAGTGCTGTATTAGCATCATAATCAGGCAGTATAGTTTCTACGTCACGCAAAGTGCGGAAAGCATATCCACTTAAGCCAATAAGTAACATCCCTAACGAAGAGATGAAGTACAAAACTGCCATACCCGAACCTTTTCCCGTACCGAATATCCAGCCTAATATGGGGACAAGACTACCATCTGGCATCATTGCAGGTTCAAAAATATAGTCGGCTAGTGGCCCAGCTATCAAATAAGCAACTGTTGAAGCAATCAACGTTACAACCTTTAGAGTCGCAAAAACACGTCCTTGTATCTGAGGATTAACCTTGGTTAGCCAGATAGCATCACAGGAACTGCCAAGTATGGGAAAATTCAGAGATGAACAGAATTGAGCTGGAATCCAAATCAATGGTGTCTTAGCTAGACCAAAGATAATTTTGCCCAAACCAACACCGATCATACCAAGTAGCACCCCATCTATACGACGCTTAAAACCACCCCAGGTATTGATGAGCAATACCCCAACTATTCCACCAATTCCTGCTGCTGAGGCTAAAGTGCCTAACACCTTAGCATCATTGCCAGTCAGCGCTAGAACCATCGGTGAATGGATTGAGAGTCCAAAGTCATAGGCAAATGTAAATACAAATGCTAACACTAGCATGGCAAGCAAACTTGGACGTACAGCAATGTAATGCCAACCAAAGTAAATCTCCTGCTTCCAATTAGTGAAACTTTGAATGTTTACTGTTGTCATACTAGGTTGTGGGATATGTACTCCTAAAACCGTGGTGACAGCGAATACAAAACTCACAATATCGATAATTAATATCCCAACAAGCCCAATAACTGAGTAGAGAATGCCTGCTAGTGTTGGCGCGATGATACTAGAACCGTAATCAGCTAAAAATCTCAGACTGCTAACACGACTGTAGTGCTGCTTGGGCATCATCGTAGATATAGATGTTGAGTAAGCCAGTTCTTGAATTACCTCAAAAATACCTTGGATAGCGACAGCTAAGTATAAATGCCATAATTGCAGATGTGTAGTTGAATAAAGTAGTAAGACAGCGATCGCTACAACACCACTGACTGTATCCCCAACTATCATTAGATATTTACGGTTCCAACGATCTACAATAAACCCAGCGATAGGAGCAATCAATACTTGTGGCAATTGTGCAAACAACCCAAATAACGCTATTGCTGTAACCTGATGCGTTAGTTCCCATATCCAGATAGTGAATGCGAAGCCAGTCATGCCACTACCAATAATAGAAACGGTTTGACCAAGCCAAATAATGATGAATATACGCACTTGTATGAGTCTTAAATAATAGGTTTGTGGCGGTTGGCAAATTAACCTTCAATTAATCTTGATGGTTCTTTGATAGTTCTATTACCTGATTGTGGCGGACAGATTTTTCCCGGTAGCGATGTTGGTACATGACAAAGCCACTTATAAATAAAATCAAGGGTGATAATCCGACAAATACGTAGAGAATGCGCGTGGATAAACCACCAAATGTACCATAGTGTAGGGGAGTAAAAGAGTTGAGGATGCGATCGCCCAATGGCATTTTTAAAGCATTATCAACTCGCAAAACTTTACCCGTGTATTGGTCAAGATAAACATTACTCTGACCACGTTCGGCATTTTCCTGGGGTAGCTTAAAGCTAATTGTCAAACTGTCTTCAGGTTGACCAGGAAAGGAAATACTTCTGACCATAGCACCTGGCAAGGCAGCATCAGCAATCTTTAGTTGTTCTGCAAGTCGCAACGGTAACTGACCAGGCTTGGGCACAGAAACAGGTTCTGGTTGCTTTTTAGTAAATGTTACTGCATAAATGATGGGTTCAGTGAAGTCGTAGAAATTCCAGCAGAAGCCAGTAAAGGCAGTCAGTGTCAGGAACACCACTGTAATAATGCCTGCTACTTTATGAATGTCGAAGTTCAGCCGCTTTGGATGAGCATTCCACTTAATCTTGAATCCTGCAATCAGCCTGCGCCATCCAGGCCAGAGAATGACACCCGTAATACTCAGAACGAGCAACAGCAATGCTATAACTCCGACGATGGACATCCCAATGTCTCCAGCCATCAGATTATAATGAAGTTCATACAACAAAAGAATCAATGTTCTGTCCGATCGCTCACCCATGATTGCACCAGTATAAGGATTGACAAAAACATCTATCCCTTTGTCATCAGTAGCAACGAAGGCAAACATAATTGGTTCATTTGACTCTGAAGGGATATAGACTTTATTAAGTTTTAAGTCCTTTCGAGATGAATCATATTCCGCTTTCACAGTATTTACTACTGACTCTAGAGACAGTGGCGCTTCTTGGGGAGAGATATATCCAAACTGTTGGGCTACTAAAAAGTGGTTAATTTCCTTCTGAAAGACCAATAAACTACCTGTCAAGCCAATTATAATTAGCACAAATCCCATAGCTAAACCGAGGTAGCGGTGTAGAGTAAATGCCCAGTTACGGAATGTCTTGGATTTCATTGCAGATACCCTTTACATACATTGATTACCCTTCTCATTCCTTCTGTTGAAGGGGAAGAAAACTGATTCCTTCTCCCTCGCCTTACTAAAAGGAGGTTTAAAGAGAATTTAAAAACTGAATGAAATTGTGCCATGAACTGTAAAAGGTGCTTGTGGGAATACATAAAAGCCGTTGGTTTCGTAGTATTTCACATCAAACAGATTTTTGAAATTGAGTGCGGCTCCCCAATCATCACGTTTGTAGAAGATAGTCGCATCGGTTCTAACATAGGAAGGAAGAGTAAACGGATCGCTCTGGTTAGTAATGCGATCGCCTATAAAAAATAACCCTGCACCAAAACCGAACCCTTGCAAATCACCACTCTGGATTTCATAAGTTGTCCATAGACTAGCGCCGTGATAGGGTGCATTTACCAAACGCGAACCTTTCAAAGAAGGATCGTTGTCTTCGCTGACATAGGCATCATTTAGGAAACCAGAAGCTACTATCTTCCAACCGGGTGTAATTTCTCCTGCCACATCCAGTTCAATTCCGCGACTTTTTACCTCTCCGACTGCAAAGAATACATCAGGATTATTAGGATCAACTGTCGGTATATTGGTCTTTGTAATATCATAAGCTGCTAACGTCAGCGATATCTGACGGCTCAGATCGGCTTTAATCCCGACTTCATACTGAGTACCCCGCGAAGGCTCCAGTGCTTCTCCATTCGACCTAAAATTATTGGGTACAAAGGAACGGCTATAACTGATATATAGCGAGATTGGTTCTATTGGCTGATAAACTAATCCGACACGCGGAGAAAAGGCTGTATCATAAAAATTAGATTCTTCTGGATCACTACCATTAATTGTGTCAGAAATGAATTTATTCTTGTAATCAACAAAATCATATCTGCCGCCGACGAGCAATTTCAAATTTGGCAGCAATGTCACTTGATCTTGTAAATAAATTGCTGCTGTATTTGTGGTTGAATCGGACTTTACTGCATAGGTAAAACTTTCACGGGATGGAATTTCATATCTATAGACAGGAGCGAAGATATTTAGTGATGAAATACTTGCTTGATCGAGTGAATAGTTACTAATGCTTCTACTAAATTCCACACCAAAAAGTAGCTGATGTTGAATTGATCCAGTTTTGAATTCACTAATCAAATCGGTTTGCAGCGATAAATCGTTACTTTGTCCAGGAGAAAGACCTGTAGAGTAGTCTCGCGATAAGATATCGCCAACTAACTCATTAGGATTAATGTGTGTATCATTTGTCTCAATAAATTGACCAGATAAATTACTCCGCAGACGCAAGTTTTCATTAAATCGATGGTTTAGGGTTAAAGCAAAGCGGTTATTTTCAATATCAATCGAGTCGCTTGGTTCGCCTAAATTCCGGCTGATAGGGAGGTTAAGAAAAACACTATTAGGTAAAAAACCACGATCGAATACTCTATTGACCTTTGTGTATTCGTATTCTAAAGAGATGTTTGTGGCATCATCAATCTTGTAGCTGACAATGGGAGAGATAGAGAAAACATCCCCATTGACAAAATCACGAAAACTACCAGAGTTTTCATAGGCAATATTGAGACGATATAAAAGATTTTTCTCTGGAGTTAGGGGCCCAGAAATATCAATGGACGAACGATAAAAACTGTAACTTCCTACTGTAAATTCACCTGCGTAGTAGGGTTCATTTAACGGTTGTTTTGTGACGTAATTGACAATACCACCTGGTTCAAATTGACCATACAGCACTGAAGCTGGGCCTTTTAGAACTTCAACCTGTTCGACGTTTGCGCCATAGATAAAAGCGTTTTGAGTTTTGAAGCCATTTCTCAGGATGTTTGAGTTGACAAATCCCCGAATCGTTAAGTCATCTACAGCGCCGCTATAGCCTGTTCCCACTGATACACCAGACACGTTACGGGCTGCATCTGAAATCCGAGTGATTCCCTGCTCCTCAATTACTTGTTTAGGTACAACTTGAATGGACTGAGGAATATCGCGCAGTGGAGTGTCGGTTCTGGTTGCAGTTGATGTTTCAGGTACACGATATTTATCTTGTTCACCCGTCACTACCAGTTCAATCGGTTCATCACTCGCCGAGGAAGGTTGACTTGGCGGAGTTTTTATTTCTGGCTGATTTGCTTCCGGCTTTTGTGGTATTTGTGTTTGTTGTCCCTGCGATGTGGAAGAGGCAGCACTAGCCACACTCAAAATCAAACCCTCGTCAGGACTGTCAAACAACTCTACAGTCGGTACACTCGCCTCACCAATCACCGTGACTCGGATAGTATTGGCATCAAAGTTTGCCACCGTTATCTCAGTAATACTTGCAACTGGCCGCTCCGAGCGAAATGTAAATGTATCACCTGAAGGTAAGCGTAGTTGTGCGTTGGGAATATCAGCGATAAAATTATTGCCCGAACTGCGATTCACCAGTTGTAATTTTTCACCAAGGGCAGTTTGTAAGATCACATCCACACCCTGAGTGGTGGGATTAGCCTTAACTGCACTCACTGGTACAATTTCCGTGGCACTCTCTTGGCTGAGTTGTGGTGGTTGTCGAAGTATCTCTGCACTCTTGCCAGGATGTACTAACTTACTTATTCGTTGAATCTCTCTGATTGTTTCCCCAGTAAATGGTTGATTGGAATTAGCATCTGTTGGAGTTGACTTGAGATGCTCTGATACACCTATCCCTACTTCTTCACTTCTAGCAGCAGTTGCGATCGATACAGTCAAAGAGCTTGTTAATAACAGGTAGGGAAGCAATTTTTTCAGTTTCATTCCAAATTCAGATCCTCACGTCTACTAGTCGTGTTAAAGCTTAATAGAAAAGTTTTTCATTTCAAATCTGAAATTAAACTATTTTAGCCATAAAGTAAAGTGAGAATATATTGCAAGATTCTTGATAGTCTTTATCAAAGTTTTTCAGTCTCCTAAAGCCACAAGATAGTTAGTCTCTTAAACAGATGCGCTCAAATTGATACAGACAGAAGATAAATTTCATTAGAGAAAATGCTCTAATAGCCAATGTTGCAAGCTTCAGACAGATATTAATTAATTCAATTAGTAGTATATAATTATACTACTAATTGAATTGAAATTCCTTAATACATAGCAGGAAAATCAGAACTATACCTTTTAAGGTGAGTAAAAATTTGTTCAATGAATTCCTCTTTAAGTTCTTGACTATGTATTCTGTAAGTCTATAGTAGTTAAATAAAATACTAGCATTATTTATAGACACTGAGTAAAAACAATAGTTTTTATGAGTCACCTTGAAAGGATAGTCCTGTATCGGTTACTGATACCAAAATTTAGCAATATATCAAACCAGCAGAAAGACAACAATATATAAAAAACTGATGATCAAAATTTTATTGATAATAATTATCTATTAATTACTAGTTGCTTAAAGGAATCTATTCCATTAGACTAAGCATAATTAATTGAAAGAAACTCTCAATAAAGTCTTAATTTGATATTTGCAATAGCATTCAGTACTTTGCAAAAAAATCTCGTTTTTTGAGTTATCTATACGTTAACTTTCAAGAAACACGAGCTGAAACCACTATAAAATGGTAAATTTGGGTGGAATGAAGTGTTTATTTCATTTGTAGCGGGTGCTGTGCCGCCAGTTTTTCTTGCCTTTTATCACTAAATTAAGGATTTTGGGCTTTCTACTTAGTGCTTAAAAACCCAGATTTTTTAGTGCAAGATGTGAGCATCTATAGGAATCATATTTGATTTTTGAACAAAATTAGGTATTGTAGGGTGTGTTAGAACGTAGTTCGTAACGCACCATTATCAAGGGTTTGGTGTCGTACTCTCTGCGATAACACAACGCCAGGTCGCTCAAGTTGGGAAACCCGCCCATGCGACTGGTTCCCTTACGTATCTTTTCAGAAATCAAATTGAAATCCTATATCCTTTCTATGTATTAATGCTGGCTAGGATTCGTAAAATTTCAATTATTTCTACCCCTCCCGACTACCCTGTCATGCCTCTTTTTCAGCTACTTCTATAAAGATGGTAGTCAATAGAATTTCGATTTCACATAGAGAAAAGAACAATGTAAATACAACAGTCTATATTCTTGTGTAAAATTATTTTGCATCAAAAAAACTTATGAATATTGTAGATTTTTCAGTGTTGTTAATATGCTGTTTAAGTTTTGGATTTAGCTGTATTGAATCAAGTGTTAATCTGGATAGCCTTCATTGGGGATTTATGTATGTGCAAGCCCTCGATCTAAAAAGAGGCTTAATTCCTTATCAAGAAACATTCACTATTTATGGGATTCTGACAAGCTGGATTCAAAGTCTTTCTCTAACTTTATTTGGAGAAAGGATGATATCTATAGGTATAGCTACTGGTATCTTTTATTCTGTAAGTATTTTTTTGTCATATCAAATATTTTTAAAAATTCTGCCTAAATATTTTGCCTATTTTTCAACTCTTGTGATTTTTCTTTTGCATACGTATATTATCTATCCATGGTCAAATTACTACTCATATACATTTTTATTATTATCGGTACTGGTATTTATTAATGCAAGAAAAAACACTAATTATATGTTTTTTTCTGGATTCTTTTTAGGATTATCTTTATTATGTAGATACTCATCAGTTCAAGCAACATTACCTCCTTTCTTGCTATTTTTTGTTTACGAAACTCTTTTAAAAAGAGATAGCAAAAAAACCAATTTTTCAAACATTTTGTTTTTTAGTTTAGGATTTTTAATTCCAATATTGTTATTTCTATTCTTTTTGATCTACTACGGTGTCTTAGACGACTTCTTCATTCAAAATAAAATCATGTTGTTAGATTCGGAGCAGGGAGTTACTATATTAACATTTATACCGACACTATTAAACTCGATTATTACATCTGGAGGAGAGAATCCTGTAGGAGGTGATCCTGATTCAAGAATATTTTCTTTTACAATTATTTTCTTTTGGAATCTTGTAACACTATTATATTTTCTATTCCAACAATTATTTTTAAAGAAAATTTTAACTAAAGATGAAGTTATTGTGATGGCATTTTGTGTAGTAACCCTTTTTGGATACTTAAATTCAATTCATATTTATGAAGTGTTTAGATTAGCCAATAGTTCATCTCTTGGTATTGGAGTTATCATTTATAGCTTTGTTAAAATATTACCCCGGCTTGGTCGCAAGATTAAAATAATTATGCTGTTACCATTAATTTCTATTTGTTTTATTTGGGCTAGTAGTCTTCTTTTTTCAGAAACCAGTTCTGTTTACTTTCCCTGGAAATTAGATACTTTGATGGGCAAAGGAGTTATTTCAAATGAAGTTAGCATTTTTCGAGGAAAAATTTTAAGCCAAAAATACTATCAGTTCTATGATGATATTTATAATGAGATATCAAAGTTTGACAATTCATACTACATAGTAAATTATACATTGGACTCTGTTGCTATGGTAATTAATAATTTACCAAAAATTCAAATGTCATCACTTTATTTTCCATCAATTGAACAGGTATACCCTAAAGAAGCAAAAATAATTCAGACAGTAATTAATACAAAAAAGGCTGTAATTATCTCAAATAAAGATATTCACATAGCTGGGTACAAAGTAATTTTTAGTAAGCCTTGGTCTTTTGCTGAAGTGCCCTGGATGGGTCATGGAAAGTCTATATATATTAGTGTTCCGGAAAAAACCTAAATGTAAGTTATCTATAGTCTCATAATTCACAATTTCTGCTTTTGCTTAGTTCTGGGCTTTAATCTTACTTTTGATAACATTCATACTTGAACTTTTCATCATGGAATTATTTACAGAGATTATTGTTAAAGCTAAGACACGGTTACTTAAAATGCATTTTGAAAGTAGTGTTGGTCATATTGGCGGTAACTTGTCATCACTGGATTTACTAATAGTTTTGTACCACAAAGTCTTGAATGAAGATGATGCATTTGTTCTCTCTAAAGGTCATGCTGCTGGAGCACTTTACGTTACTTTATGGTCTTTGGGGCGCTTGAGTGATGAAGACCTACAAAAGTTTCATCAAGATGGCACAAAGTTAAGTGGACATCCCCCTGTTGGTTGGATGCCTGAAATTCTGTTTGCTACGGGAAGTTTAGGTCACGGCTTGTCTTTGTCCAATGGATTAGTTCTAGCAAAGAAAATAAAGAATGAATCAGGGAGAATCTTTTGTCTGCTATCGGATGGTGAATGGAATGAGGGTTCTAATTGGGAAGCTCTGATTTTTGCTGTGCATCAGAAGCTGCATCAATTAACAATGATTATTGACTGTAACGGGTTGCAAGGCTTTGGGACTACGCGAGAAGTAGCTAATTTAGAGCCATTGGCTGAAAAGTTTCGTGCTTTTGGTTGTGCTGTAACAGAGATTAATGGTCACGATCTAAATGCTATTGAAAAAGCTCTTTCATTTACTCACAAGAAGCCTCATGTCATCATTGCTCATACAAAAAAAGGCAATGGTGTTTCCTTTATGGAGAACAAGATGGAGTGGCACTATCTACCAATGACTCCATCTCAATATCAACAGGCGCTAAAAGAGGTGGGGATATGAGAAACATTTTTTGTGAAACCCTTGTTAAGTGTGCGACTAATCCTAAGTTAGTATTTCTCAGTGGTGACTTGGGATACAAAGCTCTAGAACCTTTGCAACAGAGTTTGGGGGAACGTTTTATCAATGCAGGTATAGCAGAACAAAATATGGTATCTGTGGCTGCGGGTTTAGCTCAAACAGGTTTTCAACCTTGGGTTTATAGTATTGCTCCCTTTGTTTATGCCCGACCCTTTGAGCAAATCCGCAATGATGTCTGTATGCACGATCTCCCTGTGCGGCTAGTTGGGAATGGAGGTGGTTATGGCTATGGAGTGATGGGAGCAACACATCATTCACTTGAAGACTATGGGACTATGCTCTGTCTGAGCAATATGCATGTTTTTGTGCCTGCTTTTGCCGCAGATGTTCCAGAGATTATCAATCAGCTTACTAACTTGGAACATCCTGCTTATCTGCGCCTCGGTAGGTGTGAAAAGCCAAAGGATTTAGAGCTTCCCAAGTATTCTTCTTGGCGGCGATTGATGAAGGGTGAAGGAGCCACGATTTTAGTTGTTGGCCCTTTGGCTGGAAGTATCGTTGAGGCGGCAAAGCATTTGAGTCAGTGCGATCGTCCAGACATCTGGATTTTAACTGAATTGCCAATAGAGGCGGCTAAAATCCCAAAAGATTTCCTTGATGACTTACAGAAATCACGTCATTTGTTCGTAATTGAAGAACATGTGGCTCAGGGAAGTATTGGTCAGATAATTGCCCGTTGTCTTTTGGAAATGAATTGTGCGCCACCACAGTTCACCCACCGCCATGCTTTGGGGTATCTATCTGGACTTTATGGCTCTCAGAATTTTCATCGTCAAGAATGTGGTTTAGATGCTGCGAACCTTGTTAGAAAGTTGAAGAGGTGATTTATGGATTTAGAACAGAAAATCAAGCGGTTACAGGGCCCAATTTTAGTTCTCGGTGGTAGTGGCTTTATCGGTGCAAATTTACTTAGACAATTACTCAAGGTTAGGGAAGATGTCTTTGGTACTACTTCTCGCTTCCCTGCTTGGCGATTGGAAGGACTAAATGACAAGAATGTTATTGTTGTTGATTTGCTAGTAGATTCAAACCTAGATTTTTTAATAGATAAAATTAAGCCACAAATAATATTTAACTGCGTGGCTTTTGGAGCTTATTCTTTTGAAAAGGATAGCCAATTAATCTATCAAACTAACTTTAACCTAACTGCGAAACTTTTAGAGCGACTCGTCTCTGGCCAAATCTCTTGTTACGTTCATGCTGGAAGTTCTTCAGAATACGGAGACAAATCTGCTGGGCCTAGTGAAACTGAGCTCCCTGCCCCTAATAGTGATTATGCAGTCTCTAAGATTGCTTGTGCTAATCTTCTGTATTTCTATGGCAAAAAAAAGCAACTACCTTGTGCAAATTTAAGATTGTATTCTGTCTATGGGCCTCTAGAAGATTCATCGAGACTAATTCCGAATTTGATTCGCTGCGGGATTGAGAGCAAATATCCTAGTTTTGTTAGTCCTGATATTTCTAGAGACTTTATCTATATTGATGATGTCTGTGAGGCTTTTATTGATACTGCATTGAACTTAAAACAGGAAGATTATGGGGAATCTTTTAATATTGGCAGTGGTCAAAAAATGACTATTAGTGACTTAGCAATTTTTGCTAGTAAGATATTTAATATTAGGAAAGAGCCAACTTATAATTCCATGATCAATCGCCATTGGGATGTTATTGATTGGTATGCTGATGTAACAAAAGCCCAAGAGATTTTTGCTTGGAAACCTCAGACAAGCTTTAAAGAAGGTCTGTTAAAGACGACAGAGTGGTATCAGGGATTAGAAGATCAGGAAAGATATCATCAAAGTTCTAAAAAGTTTGGATTAGATACTACATATAGCGTAACAGCCATTATTGCTTGTTATAAGGATAATAAAGCGATTACTATTATGTATGAGCGTCTGAAGGAGACATTTATCAGGCTCAAGATAGACTATGAAATTATCTTTGTTAATGATTGTAGCCCTGATAATACTGAAGAAGTAGTACAAAAAATTTCACGGATTGATAAACGAGTAATTGGAATTTCTCATTCTCGTAATTTTGGCTCTCAAGCTGCTTTCAAAAGCGGTATGGAAATAGCAACTAAAAATGCCTGCGTTTTACTCGATGGCGACCTTCAAGATTTACCGGAATTAATTGAACAGTTTGTTGAAAAATGGCGTGAAGGATATGATGTCGTCTATGGTCGTCGGAGGAAACGCAAAGCTCCTCTTTTTATGCAGCTTGCCTATAAAGCTTTCTACAGAATTTTTGATTATTTTTCATATCTTTCAATTCCTCATGATGCAGGAGATTTTTCTTTGATGGACAAAAAAGTTGTTCAGGCGATTTTGCAGTTTCCTGAGCGAGATTTATTCATTCGAGGAATAAGGGCATTCGTGGGTTTTAAACAGATTGGTATAGATTATGTAAGACCAGAAAGAATGTTTGGTGTAACTACTAATAATTTAGCAAAAAATATTGCTTGGGCTAAGAAAGGAATTTTGTCTTTTAGCTATACTCCTTTAACTATCCTCAGTTTTATGGGAACGTTATTATTGCTAGTTACGCTATTATTAGCAATTATGCAAATTATGAGCCGAATTCTGTTTCCTGGTTTGGCTCCTAGAGGCATAACTACTGTTTTGCTTACTATCTTATTTTTTGGCTCAGTTAATCTATTCGGTCTTGGTATTGTTGCTGAGTATATTGCCAAGATATTTGAGGAAGTTAAGCGGAGACCCCATTTTATTCGTCACAGGATTATTAAGAATGGAGAAATTAGATCCGCTTACGATAGTATTAAAACTTAAATAAAGAGAAAAATAAAAATATGCTTGAAACCTCAGAAAGAATAATTCAAAAAAAATCAAGTTTTATTACTTTAATTGTCGCTACTATTACTTTATCGGCTTTAATCTATTACTTAGTATCAACTCAATGGAATATAGTTGAGTTACTGCATTTTTGTTTAGGAACAGCTTTACTTTGGATGCCTATTGGTGCATTGTTTTATCTGCTCTTAAAGCGACAAGTACAAGAGCCAATAGTTCGTTTTACATTTAGTGCGATCGCTAGCTATACAGTAACAACTCTAATTTACTTTGGGTTATGTCTACTCAGGCTTGAGCTATTGTTTTATATTGAAACGATTACAATTTTTATTGGGCTGATTATTTATTCAATCCGCAAAAAGTTTTGGTTCAACATTCAGATTAAATCCCTTACCTGGCGGCAGTTCGATTGGATACTCGCTTTATTGATTGCCGTAAGTTTAGTAGTCAATATTCCCTATCAAAAAACTTGGGAGTATAACCCTACAACTAATACATATAAATCAATGGTGTGCTATGAGTGTAATTACTTTACAAGTCTAACTTACGAATTGGCTAGACAGGTACCACCTCTACAACAATCTACCAGAGCAGGGACACCTGAACGCTCTTATCACATGTTTCCTCATCTGACAACGATGTTGCTCTCGCGCTTTACAGGTCAGACAGATATGCTGCGCGTACAGGTTGTTTATCATTACATGATTATTGCAATTGGTATGTGTCTGGCACTGTACAGTATCGTCAAAACTTTGACCAAAAGTAGAGTCGCTGCATATCTGGCAACAGCAACAATGTATATCACAGCTATTCCATATCGACCTTTGGTGAAAACCAACCTTTATTATTTCTACTTTACTTTGTTTCCTCATGTTTCTAGTGGAATAGAACCACCTATTTTAGTTAGTCCACAAATGTATAGTGGAATGTTTGTCGCTTATGGAATTCTTTTAGGAATTTTGCTCATTTGTGTTCGTTGCTACAAAAAGCAACCAGTAGGTGTAGCTCTGATAATTACCGCAATCATGATTGCAGCAACAAGTCGCTTTCGGGTTCATGTATTTTTGCCAATGCTACCGGGTTTCTTATTACTGACAGCCTACGGCTGGAAACGTACTAGGCAAAAGGCATACCTTGTTGCTGCTGGTCTGGCTGTGGCTTTAAGTTTTCTAATTTGTTTGGAGACACAGTCATCATACTATTTGAGTGGTACTGCGAGTTTTAAGTTAGGCTTTAATGGTTTAACAGAACCCAGCTCTGATTCTTACTTTAATTCTTGGCCATTTTCTAGCAATATTTATGACTTCCTAAGCCGATTAATTCATAATTCAACAGTATTTAAATGGGTTTGGCAAGTAGTCTCCATGTGTGCTTTTGTTATCTTAAACATGATTGGTATTCCTTTATTCATTATCACTAACATTTACCTCTCAAGCAAACTAGTACGTCAAAAGTATCTCCTCTTTACGAGTTTAATTGTGTGGATGACAGTTGTATCAACTTTAGGTGGAATATGTTTAACAACTGATTATGACAGTTACTCACTTGGAGGACAATTATTAGAGACAACATCTTGTTATCCATTTTTATTAATGATTCCTGGACTGTATCAAGTTTATAAGTTTTTCCAACCTCATCTATCTTTGACTAGAGCAACACAAATTAGTTTAGTAGCCGCTTTTGTTGTCATATCTTTGGTTGCTCAACAGCTTTCTAGACCTAGTGTTTTAATGGCTAGTGTGTATTCTTATAGAGCTACAACAAGTGCTAGTGAACGAATGGCTCTAGCTTATATTCATGACAATACACCACAAAAATCTGTCATTTTAACGGATAAGTATGCTAATTATGGTGAGGATTATCCCCCTTTAATAAGCGGTATTGCTGGGAGAGCTGCTTATCTGGAATTTCCGGATGCCCCTGCAAATGAGCTGGCATCAAAACTTTATCCTTCAGATAATCGACAGCAAGTTATTAAAGACTTATGGGCAACATCTCAAGCAGAGCGATTTTGCCGACTTCTGACAGCAACTTCAGCAACTCATATAATCGAGTATTCAACTCATCCCTTACTTATAAATAACCCACCTTGTATGCAGTCAATATGGGAAAGCTCTAAGAAAGTGATTCCGGCTTCATCTGAAAAGGTAACTATCTGGAAAATCAATTTATAACTAGAAAAAAGCATTATTTGTTAAAGGAATACTTTGTCATGTTAAGCTCTCAAAAGCAATCAAATTTTATAAATATAACTACAGTTACTATTACTCTAATTGCAATAGGTTACTACTTAGTGGTGACTGAATGGAATGTAGTTGAATTATTACGTTTTTGTATAGGAATAATTTTCCTTTGGATGCCTCTAGGTGCTTTGTTCTATATATTGTTAAAGCGACAAGTACAAGAGCCAATAGTTCGTTTGACATTTAGTGCGATCGCTAGCTACACACTGACAACTTTAATTTACTTTAGTTTGGCTGTAATGAAGCTAGAGTTATTATTTTATATTGGAGGAATTGCAATTTCTATTGCTTTAATTATTTACTCAATCCGCAAAAAAAAATGGTTGAATATTCAGATTGATCTCCTCATCTGGCAGCAATTTGATTGGGTACTCGCTTTATTAATTGCAGTCAGTTTAGTGGTTAATATTCCCTACCAAATACCCTGGAAATATAACCCTATAACTAACACTTATAAATCAACAGTATGCTTTGATTGTCATTACTTTACAAGTGAAGCCTACGAATTGGCCAGACACGTACCACCTCTACAGCAACCTAGTAGAGCAGGAACACCTGAAGTTGCCTATCACATGTTTCCCCATCTGACAACTATGTTGCTCTCGCGCTTTACAGGTCAGACAGATATGCAGAGGGTACAAATTGTTTATCATTACATCATTATCGAAATAGGGATGTGTCTGGCACTATACAGCATCGTCAAAACTTTGACTAATAGTAGGGTAGCTGGATATTTAGCAACAGCAACAATGTATGTTACAGCTATTCCATATTCCCCTTTTGTGAAAAACGATATTGGCTTATTTTACTTTACTTTATTTCCCCATGTTTCTAGTGGAATAGAGGTACTTAGCATATTTACCCCACAAATGTATAGTGGGATGTTAGTCGCTTATGGAATTCTCCTAGGAATTTTACATATTTCTGTTCGTTGCTATAAAAAACAACCTGTAGATGTAGTTCTGATAATTACCACAATCATGGTGATATCAACAAGCCGTTTTCGGATTCATGTATTTTTATCAATGCTGCCAGGTTTTGTATTTCTGGCAGTCTACGGCTGGAAACGCACTAAGCAAAAGGCATATCTTATTGCTGCTAGTCTTGCTATTATTTTAGGTTTACTAATTTGTTTGGAGATGAAATCATCATATTATTTGGCTGGTAGTGCGAGTATCAAGTTAGGTTTTAATAATTTAACTAATCCCAAAGAATGGACTAATTGGATTAATGCTTGGCCATTTTCTCAAAATATTTATCACTTAGTAAGCCATTTAATTCCTAACTCGACAGTATTTAAATGGGTTTGGCAAATAGTATCAATGTCTGCTTTTGTTGCCTTAAATATGATAGGTATTCCTTTGATAATTATCACTAGTATTTACCTATCAAGCAAATCAGTACGTCAAGAGTTTTTCCTGTTCACGAGCCTAATTGTATGGATGATAGTTGTGTCAACTTTGAGTGCAATATGTCTAACAAGTGATTATGATAGTTACTCACTTGCAGGGCAAATGATGTTTCCACCACGCTGGTATTTATTTCTACTAATGATTCCTGGATTTCATTATATTTACCAGTTTTTCCAGCCTCATCTATCCTTAACTAGACCAATACAGATTAGTTTAGTAGTCGCTTTTGTCGTAATATCTCTAGCTGTTCAACAGCTTGCTAGACCAAGTTTATTAATGACTAAAATGTATTCTGAAGGAGCAACAATAAATGCTAGTGAACGAATGACTTTTGCTTATCTTCATGACAATACCCCAAAAAACTCTGTCATTTTAACGGATAAGTATGTTGATGACTCTAATTTCTTATTAACCAGTATTACTGGGAGAGCGGCTTATCTAGAAAAAACGTATGATGTTATAAGTGAGTTAACATTGAAAGCCTATCCCTTAGATAATCGAGAGCAAGTTATTAAAAACTTATGGGCAACATCTCAATCAGAGCAATTTTGCCAACTCCTAATGGCAACTCCAGCAACCCATGTTATCGAGTATTCAACTCATCCTTTACTTGTAAATAACCCTCTCTGTATACAGTCCATTTGGGAAAGCTCTAATCAAAGTATTCCAGCTTCTTTTGAAAAGGTAACTATCTGGAAAATCAACCGTTAGCTGTGAAATAAATAGATATAAGGGATGAGTGATTATTGAATTAAGCTTATGCATTATCCTTCAAAAAGATTTCTAAGGTTTTTGGTAGTAGGAACGATTAATACACTTTTCGGTTATTCACTATTTGCTTTGTTAATTGCACTGAATTTTCACTATGAAATTGCAGCTTTGATATCAACTATCTGTGGAGTATTATTTAACTTTAAAACTATCGGAGTCATGGTTTTCAAAAACAAAAATAATAATCTAATTTTTAAATTTATAGGAATTTATGCTATTATCTACTTAATACAAATAATTTTAATAAAACAATTATTATCTTATAAAATTAATCTTTTCATAGCAGGAGGTTTAATTTTGCTTCCTCTCGCCTTACTATCATATACATTAAATAAAATATTTGTTTTTCCCAAGTCTCAATAAAGAAAAATGTAAATTATCAAGATACCATCTGCAAAAATATAAAATCACGGAGGACTTAATATTGGCTTACATTTCTGTTGTCATTCCTGTCTACAAAGCTGAAGGTTGTCTACATGAGCTTTATCAAAGGTTAAAGGACTCTCTTGAAATTATTTCTAAAGACTTTGAGATAATTTTAGTTGAGGATTGTGGAGGCGATCTCTCCTGGGAAATCATAGTAGAATTAGCTAAAAAAGATTCGCGAATAAAAGGGATTCAATTTAGCCGCAACTTTGGTCAACAATATGGTATTACAGCTGGCTTAGATCACTGTAATGGGGATTGGGTTGTAGTTATGGACTGTGACTTGCAAGATCGTCCCGAAGAAATTCCTCGTTTATACGCGAAAGCAAAAGAAGGCTACGATATAGTATTGGCTAGAAGAGGTAAGCGAAAACACCATATTTTGAAGCGCTTTACTTCCTGGCTATTCTATAAAGTTTTCAGCTATCTAGCAGATATTAATTATGATGGGCAAGTTGGAATCTTTCGGATTATTTCTAGGAAAATTGTAGACAATTTTCGTCTTATGCGTGAACAACTAAGATTTTTTAGTGTTCTGGTACACTGGATGGGTTTTCCCACTGCTAGTATTGACATTCAACATGATAGTCGTTTCGCGGGAAAAAGCACATATACCTTGAGTAAGTTGTGGAAACTGGGAAGCGAAACTTTAATTGCTTATTCTGATAAACCTCTCAGATTATCAATAAAGCTGGGTTTTTTAATATCTTTCCTGGCTTTTATATACGGTACGTATATTTTCGTTGATGCCTTACTTTACGGTTCAACAGTTACAGGTTGGAGCAGCCTAATCGTTTCTTTGTATTTTCTTGGTGGAATTATTATTGCTATTTTAGGAATCATCGGTATTTACTTGGGAAAAACTTTTGATGAAACAAAAAAAAGACCACTATATATAATTAGACAATATTCTAATAATAGGAACAATGATGAAAAAAATATTGGAGCAGATGAAAATAGTTTTTTCTTAGCCGATATCAAAGGTTAAAAAGGTAAAGGCTAACAATGAAAAAAGTTACATCCATCAAAAGTTTGAAATAAAAGTTCTTTGTTTGTGTGAACGAAAGTTTGATATAATTAGTTGGAGATGCTCCTATTCTTCTCATGAGTCAAAGTTAATTGACGAATATCTATAATTTGCACCTGAACTTGCAAAAACAATTGACAATTTTGATCCTAATATTTTGCTAAGCTTGCTACTCTTAAAGCAAAAAACTTTTGGTACTGTTTGATAACTTGGGCATCACAACGCTACTTTACCCAAGCCACAACATTCTTAGAAATCAGTTATGGGACGGGATTTGTCCTCTCAGTAATAGAGAAAGCATTTCCTAAACTTACTTTGGATAGTAGTGGAATTCTCGTCAGTAGCTAAAAAATTATAAGATAATTCTTTAAATTTACACAATGAATATACCTTTTAATAAGCCATTCGCTACATCTAAAGAAATAGACTATATTCAGCAAGCAATTATTAAGGGTCATCTTTCTGGAAACGGTGATTTTACCAAAAAAAACCATGCTTGGTTAGAATCAAAAATTGGTTGCTGTAAGGCACTATTAACTCATTCCTGCACAGCAGCATTAGAGATGGCAGCTATCCTTGCAGATATCCAGCCAGGAGATGAAGTCATTATGCCGTCCTATACTTTTGTATCTACTGCTAATGCCTTCGTTTTACGTGGTGGTGTTCCAGCATTTGTCGATATTCGTCCAGATACGCTGAATATTGATGAATCTAAGATCGAGGCAGCAATCACTTCCAAAACAAAAGCGATAGTACCAGTACATTATGCTGGAGTGGGCTGTGAAATGGACGAGATTATGAAAATTGCCCAACATTACCAGTTATTAATTATTGAGGATGCAGCACAAGGGCTAGATGCAACTTACAAAGGGCGCTCGCTAGGAAGTATTGGACATTTGGCAGCTGTCAGCTTTCATGAAACGAAGAATCTGATTTGTGGTGAAGGAGGTGCTTTGTTAATTAACTATCCAGAATTAATTGAACGCAGTGAGATTGTCTGGGAAAAGGGTACTAACCGCAACCAGTTTTTCCGAGGACAGGTAGACAAATACACTTGGGTAGATATTGGTTCATCCTACTTACCTAGTGAGATTAGTGCAGCTTTTCTGTGGGCACAAATGGAAGCAGTAGAGACTATCACTCAGAAGAGAATGGATATCTGGCAGCAATACCATCAAGCTTTTGCCGATTTAGAAACTCAAGGTAAGGTGCGTCGTCCCATCATCCCTGTAGAGTGTCGGCATAATGCTCACATGTATTATTTACTCTTACCAAACCTCGAAAGCCGTAATACTTTGATTGAAAAATTACAGAGTTTTGGTATAAAAACTGTCTTCCATTATGTTCCTTTACATAGTTCTCCAGCTGGCATCAAGTATGGTCGCACTCATGGCTCTCTGACTATCACTAATTTATTTAGCGATCGCTTAGTCAGGCTACCACTATGGGTTGGATTAAATCAAGTTTCTACAATCATTGACATAGTTTATAAAATACTAAGTTAGTACAACTTAATTAGTTTGACATTGATAGTTAGTAAATATTTAGTTGAAAAATGACAAGTTTAATTTATTTAAATCCAACATTTTATAACATAACGATGAGACTCATCTATGGAAAAAGCTTCCACAACCGATACGAAAGTATCGCATCATTAATTCCAGAAAATTCAACAGTTCTTGAAGCTTGCTGTGGAGACTGCTACTTATACAAACACTATTTGTTGCCTAAAAATGTTAAATATACAGGACTTGATATTAACAGAAGCTTCATATCAAGTGCCAAAAAATCGCGCATTAATGTAATATATAATAACTTATTATCGAGTGATTATATTCCAGAGGCTGAATATATCATTATTCAAGCCAGCATGTACCATTTTCTTCCAAATGATGTAGATTTCATATATCAGAAGCTATTTAAGGCAACTAAAAAAGAAATAATAATTGTAGAGCCTATTAAGAATTTTTCGACATCTTCAAACTGGATTATTAAGTTGATTAGTAGATATTTAGCTAATCCCGGAACGGGACATGCTACACAACGGTTTACCGCCACAACATTTGAAGAATTTTGCTATAGATATTCTGGAAACCTCAAAAATTTGTTTAAAATTGCAAATGGGAGAGAAATGTGTGCTGTTTTTCACAAGAGCATTGAAAAGACAAATTAGCGTAGGCATAGCCCGCCGCAGGCATCGCTCTTTTTTTGGGACACATAACAAAATCGCATTGCTCCCTATTGCTTCGTACCAGACAATCAATCCTCTTCTGACCAACAGATGCCAACACTGCGTAGGTTTTGCCTAAAAAATAAAAATGCGTAGGTTTGGTTAAAGAAGAAAACCCAATATTTTGCGGGGTTTGTTGGTTAACGCATTGCCTCAACCAACCTATGAAGATTCTTAACCGAATGGCAATAAGATGAGCCCAAAGTCTTGTGTTACCTAGTTATCAGTATCTAGAATCCACTGCTTTTTCTGGTCAATTAAGTTTGACGGTTATTTGATAGTTCTATTACCTAATTGTGGCGGACAGATTTTTCCTGGTAGCGATGTCGGTACATGACAAAGCCAGTGATAAATAAAATCAAGGGTGAAAAGCCAACAAACACGTAGAGAATTTGGGTGGATAAACCACCAAATGTACCGTAGTGCAGGGGAGTAAAGGAATTAAGGATGCGATCACCTAATGACACCTTTAAAGAACTACTCACTTGTAGAACCTTACCGCTGTATTGGTCAAGAGAAACATCGCTATAGTCTTCCTTTAGCTTAAAGCTAAACGCTAAAATTTCTTCTGGTTGACCTGGGAAGTAAATTTTCGACAGTGATGCATCTGGTAAAGCAGCTTGAGCAGTTTTTAATTGGTCTGTAAGTCCTAGTGGAGACTTTCCCGCAATGGGAACAGATACCAGATTGGGTTGTGGCTTGCTGAAGGTAATAGCATAGATTATGGGGTTAACGAACTCAGAGAAATTCCAGCAAAACCCCGTAAAAAATGTAAATATTAGAAATACTACTGTAATAAAACCAGCAACTTTGTGAATATCAAAGTTAACTCGCTTGGGATGGCCATTCCACTTAATTTTGAAGCCGGAAATTAACCTGCGCCAACCCGGCCAGAGGAAAATACCTGTAATGCTCAAGATGGCAATCAATAATCCAATAACGCCAACAAACTTAAGCCCAATGTCACCCCCTAAAAGGGCATAGTGTAGTGGATAGATAACGTCAAAAAACATCTTTTGGATTAAGCTTGGCTTCGAGTTGAGAATTGCTCCTGTATATGGGTTAATGTAGATTGGGAGCCAGTCAATTTCCTTTGTTTTCAGGATGACAGTCATCGACTCATTGGGCTTTGTGGGTAGGTAAAACCTCTGGAATTTTACACCTAGTTGATCGGCATATATCTTTTTTACATTGTTTAACACAACCTCAACTGGTAGTTGTTTTCCTTGAGGTCTAATGATACCAGATTGGAGGTGCTGATCAAAGTTGTCAATTTCTGAGTGGAAGACCAATAAACTACCAGTCAAGCCGACAATAATTGCAATTAGTCCCACCGCTAAACCAATGTAGCGGTGCAGAGTAAATACGAAGTTACGTAGTTTTTTATAGTTCATAACTAGACGCTTCTTTGCACAATTTCAGGTTTGATTTTTACCCCCCTCAATTCCTCCGATGTATTGCTAGGGTGTAAGTAAGTCGAGTTGCGAATCAAATAGACACAAAAGAACGGAAAATTATTTTTAAAATCCTTGATTTTCCGTTGTACCTATATCAATAATCTGACACTATTGATAATCAGCTTGATCAATTCAAAACTTTGCCCAATAAGGCTTGTATCCTAACAGGCAAGAATTTTAGGACTTGTGTATACACCGTAGCCTTTACAAGGAGAGGGAAAAGGCGGAGTCAAAAACTCACTGAAATTGTGCCCTGAAGTGTAAATGGTGCTTGGGGGAAAATTAGGTAGCCGTTTGTTTCAGAATAATTGACATTGAAAATGTTCTTAAAGTTGAGCGCCGCTCGCCAGTTATCACGTTTATAAGAGATAGAAGCATCGGTTCTGACATAGGAAGGAAGGGTATAGGGATCTGACTGATTAGCAATGCGCGAGCCTACAAAAAACAACCCCGCACCAAACTGTAACCCTTGCAAATCACCGCGTTGAATTTCGTAGGTTGTCCACAGACTAGCGCCATGATAGGGTGCATTTGCAAAACGCCGACCTATGTTTGTGGGATCAGTATCTTCGCTGACATAGGCATCATTTAAATAACCAGAAGCGATCACTTTCCAACCTGGTGAAATCAGTCCGGCAATATCCAGTTCAATACCTCGACTTTTAACCTCTCCAATCGGAATTGAATAATCTGGATTTTCCGGATCTACAGTAGCAATGTTGCTTTTGGTAATGTCATAGGCGGCTAGCGTTGCGGAAAGTCGTTTATCAAAAAGTTCAGCTTTAACACCTACCTCATACTGTGTACTGCGAGAAGGCTCTATGAACTCTTGGTTTACCTTCTGGGCATTGTTTGGTTCAAACGACTTACTGTAACTGGCATACAGCGAGATCGATTCTATCGGTTGATAAACAATCCCCACGCGCGGGGAAAAGGCTTCATCGTAAAAAACAGAATAAACGGCATCGTTGTTGATAAAGTCGTATCTACCACCTACAAGCAACTTCAGATTTGGCAGTAATGTCACTTGGTCTTGTAGATAAATTCCCTTCGTATTCTGGATCGAAGCTGGTCCAAAACTCTGTAAAGTAGTTGCAGGAAGTGAGTCATTAATCGGATTAAAAATGTTTATTGAAGAAAACTCACCATCCCCCTCGAAGCCTGCGTTCCGACTAGTCTGCCGATTCAATTCAAACCCAAATAGCAGTTGATGAGCGATGGAACCCGTTTTGAATTTACCAATCAAATCTGTTTGCAGGGTTAAACTATCGTTATAACTTACACCCCCAGCTAGCGCACGGTTCAAAGTTTGACCATCTTCTCCTACATCATCAAAAAAGTTAGCAAATTTACCATCTAAGTACTCAAATCGCCCAGTAAATCCACTCCTGAGTCGTAAATTATCGCTTAACTGTTGATCTAGTGTTATATTGAAACGATGGACTTGAACAATTTGATAATCGTCAGAAGTACCCAAATTGCGATTTCTAGGCAAGTTAGAAAAGGCAGAGAAAGGCGAAAAGCCTCGGTCGAACCCAAGATTCGCATTCAGGTATTCATAGGCGAAGTTTAAGGTTGTCGCATCACTAATCTTGTAGGTGAAAGCTGGAGATATGAAGAAAATTTTATTATTAATAAAATCTCGGTAGCTGCGAGAATTCTCATTAGAAATATTCAACCGATACAACAATCGTTTGTCTCCAGTCAGTGGCCCTGAGAGATCGAGTGTAGGCTTGTAAAAATCGTAGCTACCGACGGTAAACTCTGCTGAATAGTAGGGTTCGTTCAAGGGTTGTTTTGTGATGTAATTTACTATACCCCCTGGCGAACCTTGTCCGTACAACACTGATGCTGGGCCTTTCAGCACTTCCACTCGGTCAATATTCGCACTATCAGTAAAGAAAGGCGCAGTTATAAATCCATCTCTTAAAACAGAATTACTTACAAAACCGCGCAGGTTGACATCGCCAATGAGGTTGCCATAGCCTGATTGGATCGTTGCACCAGACACATTACGGACTGCATCTGAAATCCGAGTGATTCCCTGATCCTTGATTACTTGTTGGGGAATCACCTGAATGGACTGAGGAATATCGCGCAGTGGGGTGTCGGTTCTGGTTCCAGTTGATGCTTCCGGTGCACTATATCCATCTTGTTCACCCGTCACTACCAGTTCAATCGGTTCATCACTCGCCGAGGAAGGTTGACTTGGCGGAGTTTTTATTTCTGGCTGATTTGCTTCCGGCTTTTGTGGTATTTGTGTTTGTTGTCCCTGCGATGTGGAAGAGACAGCACTAGCCACACTCAAAATCAAACCCTCGTCAGGACTGTCAAACAACTCTACAGTCGGTACACTCGCCTCACCAATCACTGTGACTCGGATAGTACTAGCATCGAAGTTTGCCACCGTTATCTCAGTAATACCTGCAACTGGCCGCTCCGAGCGAAATGTAAATGTATCACCTGAAGGTAAGCGTAGTTGTGCGTTGGGAATATCAGCGATAAAATTATTACCCGAACTGCGATTCACCAGTTGTAATTTTTCACCAAGGGCAGTTTGTAAGATTACCTCCACACCCCGAGTGGTGGGATTAGCCTTAACTGCACTCACTGGTACAATTTCCGTGGCACTCCCTTGGCTGAGTTGTGGTGGTTGTCGAAGTATCTCTGCACTCTTGCCAGGATGTACTAACTCACTTATTCGTTGAATCTCTCTGATTGATTCCCCAGTAAATGGTTGATTGGAATTAGCATCTGTTGGAGTTGACTTGAGATGCTCTGATACACCTATCCCTACTTCTTCACTTCTAGCAGCAGTTGCGATCGATACAGTCAAAGAGCTTGTTAATAACAGGTAGGGAAGCAATTTTTTCAGTTTCATTCCAATCCAGATCCTCACAGTCTACTAGTCGTGTTAAAGCTTAATAGAAAAGTTTTTCATTTCAAATCTGAAATTAAACTATTTTAGCCATAAAGTAAAGTGAGAATATATTGCAAGATATTTGATAGTCTTTATCAAAGTTTTTCAATCTTATAAAGCTACAAGACAGTTAGTCTCTGGATCAGATAAGCTTAAAAGGATACAAAGATGAGATAAGTGCTAAAAAATAAAATGTTGTCCTAATCAATATTTGGAAGACTTTAAAATATTTTTACCAGTTAATTATTAGTATAATTTTATATAAAAATAATACTAATAATACATAGGCTTTCATCTGAATGGAATGTAATAAATTGATCGCTCATAGCTCAATTGTGTTTAAACGCACTTAAATTAAAGAAAATAAGATGGATCAGGGCTGATGGGTTAGACTCCCTATCAATTTGCCAACGACCAAGGCTAAATCAAGGTTTTGAAACCCACGGACGTTAGTAATGCCTCGTGCAAAAGAGGTTTATAACCGCTTTTTTAATGTTAAATTGACACCTATCAGTAGTACCTTATCCCTGTGATGGTCTGTATTCTGCCCGATCAAGAATTGCTCTAACTTGCTGCGATCGCTGACAAAAAATCAGCTTCATCTACGGAAGACCAGGTTATAAAAAGCTAATGTGTTTACATTAATCAATAAGTATTACCTATCAATAGCTAGTTGCATAAAGCGATACTCTCCTCTAAAGTAAGCAGAGTACTTGAAAATTGCTCTCAATAAAAATCTTAAAACTTTATTGAGTCTAAATTTGCAATAGCGTCTAGTATTTCGCTAAAGACTCCCTTGTTTAGGCTCTCCTAAAAGAGGTAAAAAGTCTTAGCTAGTAGAAAGTCGGAATTGTGGGATGAAAACTTACCTGTGAAATGCGATCGATATTCGCGTTCTCATTTTGGCAGGATAAAAGTTGAATGTATCGCAGCAGTATTTAAGCAAGAGTGCATCTAGTTCTGGAAAGTCAAATGGCTATACAAATCAAGGACTTTAAAGAAATTGACCCTAACTTCACGGTTGTTGATCTTCTGCATCAAAGAAGCTTGACACAGCCGGATACAATTGCTTTCACCTTCCTTGAAGATGGAGAAACCCAAGAATCAACACTGACTTATCAACAACTGGTGAAGCGCTCTTGTGCGATCGCATCTCAACTCCAAGCTTTAAACTTAAATGGGGAACGAGCCTTATTACTCTATCCACCTGGACTAGATTACTTAACTGCTTTTTTTGGTTGTCTATACGCTGGAGTTGTTGCAGTTCCGGCTTATCCACCTCTCAATCAACGCAAAACACCCAGAATAAGCGCTATTACTAAAGATGCACAACCTAGCATTGCTCTGACTACAACAGCGATGCTCCCGACATTACAATCCATATTTGCACAAGCAGCAAACCTAGAAAATCTCCAGTGGTTGACTACAGATGATATAGCGCCAGATTTAGAAGACGCTTGGCAACAAACTCACATCAATGCAGATACCCTAGCTTTTCTGCAATATACATCCGGTTCTACAGGGACACCAAAGGGAGTCATGCTTAGTCACGGCAATTTGCTTCACAATGCCGCCATGACTTACCAAATTATGGAACATTCTCCTAGTAGTAAATTTGTTTCTTGGCTACCTGTCTACCATGATATGGGATTGATTGGTGGCATTTTGCAACCTTTGTATGGTGGATTTCCTTGCATCTTGATGTCCCCAACAGCTTTTTTACAACGACCTTATCGTTGGTTACAGGCAATTTCCCACTACAGAGGTACAACTAGCGGTAGTCCCAACTTTGCTTATGAATTGTGCATACAAAAGATTACCCCCGAACAAAAAGAAACCCTTGATTTAAGTAGTTGGAGTGTGGCGTTTAATGGTGCTGAACCCATTCGGCAGGATACTTTAGAACGGTTTGCAGAGGCTTTTGCAGAGTGTGGCTTTCGCCGGGAAGCATTTTACCCATGTTACGGGATGGCGGAAGCAACCCTGATGATTTCTGGTGGGATCAAGAAAGCTGTACCTCCTTGCATAACAGTTGTCAAATCGGCACTTTCCAGAAACCGGGTTGTTGAAGCAAATACTGATAGTGAAGATATTCAAAGTTTTGTCAGTTGTGGCCAAACTTTACCACAACAACAAATTGCGATCGCCAATCCAGAGACTCTTACCCCTTGTCAACCTGACGAAGTTGGAGAAATTTGGGTATCAGGCCCTAGTGTTGGGCAAGGTTATTGGCATCGGCAACAAGAGACAGAGCAAATATTTCATGCCTACCTCCAAGGCATAGGAGTTAGCACAACATTAGGGCCATTTTTACGTACTGGTGACTTAGGCTTTTTGCACAATGGAGAACTCTTCATTACAGGTAGAGCCAAAGATTTAATTATCATCAGAGGTCGTAATCTTTACCCACAAGACATCGAACTAACTACAGAACGCAGCCATTCATCATTGCGTTTAAGTAGCTGTGCAGCTTTTGCAGTTGAAGTTGCTCATGAAGAACGGCTGGTAGTGGTGCAGGAATTGGAGTTTCGTGCCAAACCAAATTTTGAAGAAGTTACTGCTGCAATTCGTCAGGCCGTTGCAGAAGTACATGAGGTGCAAGTATACGCAGTAGTACTAATCAAACCAGGTAGTATTCCCAAAACTTCTAGCGGCAAAATTCAACGCCGTGCCACAAAAGCCAATTTTTTGGCAACCAAACTGGAAGTTATCAGCCAGAGTATTTTGGATAGTGCAGATGACCTTGAGAAGAAGACGAATCTGAGCCGTGAAGCAATTATGGCAACAGCGCCAGAAACCCGCCTACCATTGCTGATATCTTACTTACAAAAACTAATTGCTCAGATATTAAAAATTGAAGTTTCCCAAGTGAAACCAGAACAACCACTAAATAGCTTAGGACTCGATTCCTTAATAGTTTTCGATTTAAAAAATCGAATTCAGGTAGATTTTTGGGTAGCAATATCCGTTGAAGATTTTTTCCAAGATGCTAGTGTCGTTCTGCTAGCAATGCAAATCCTTTCTCAATTAACAATTACAAAATCTTCAGAACCACTGCTACAGCCGATTTCTCGCAATCAAGAACTACCCCTGTGTCTGTCCCAAGAGCGCTTGTGGTTCCTTAACCAGTTAGAACCTAATAACCCCTTCTACAACGTTCCCATTGCAATACGTTTAACTGGGAAGCTTCATCAGGCGACATTAGAACAAAGTCTTAACGAAGTCGTACAGCGTCACGAAGCCTTGCGAACTAGCTTTGTATCTGTCAAAGGGCGACCAGTTCAGGTGATTACCCCAAGTGTGAAGTTGACACTACCAGTTTTGGAATTACCAGAAGCAACTGTGGCTGAGGCTCTGTGCTTCGCCACAGAGTTCGCTCAAAAACCCTTTGATTTATCACAGTCGCCACTGCTGCGAGTTCAACTTCTGTATTTGAAACCAGAGGAGCATATATTGCTCTTGACCATGCACCACATTATTGCAGATGGTTGGTCTATTGGTATTCTGATTCAAGAACTAGCAGAGATTTACCAAGCTATTTCTCATGACTTACCCTCTCTACTTCCTAAACTTCCCATCCAGTATGCAGATTTTGCTGATTGGCAGAGAAAATGGCTACAAGGAGAGATTCTTCATACCCAACTTGATTACTGGAAACAGCAGTTATCCGGTAATCTATCAGTACTGCAATTAACTACAGATAGACCCCGACCAGCAATACAAACCTTCACTGGCAAAAAGCAATTTCTAGCATTTCCCAAAGCTCTAAGTGAGGCAGTAAAAGAATTAAATCAGCGAGAGGGTGTCACTCAGTTTATGACACTCATCGCAGTATTTAAGACGTTGTTGTACTGTTATACAAACCAACAAGAAATCTTAGTTGGTTCGCCTGTTGCAGGTCGCACTAGAGCAGAAACTCAGGGGATAATAGGATTTTTTATTAATACCCTGGTGCTGCGTACCAACCTATCGGGTAATCCAACTTTTCGGGCGTTGTTAGGGCGGGTACGCGAAGTGGCTTTGGGCGCTTACGCTCATCAAGAATTGCCCTTTGAAAAGTTAGTAGAAGAATTACAACCAGAGCGGGACTTAAGCCACAATCCATTGTTTCAAGTGATGTTTATTCTGCAAAATGCTCCCATTCCATCTATAGAACTTCCAGAGCTAACTCTCCATCCCCTAGAGGTTGATAGTGGTACATCTAAATTTGATTTGAAATTCAGTATTTGGGAAAGCACAGAAGGATTTAACGGCTCATTAGAGTATAAAACAGACTTGTTTGATGACAAGACTATTGGGCGAATGATTGTTCATTTTGAAATTCTGCTACGCAATGTTGTTGAGCAGCCAGATATCAGACTGAACGAGTTAGCCGAAATCATCGTTACCTCTGACAGAGAACAACAGCAAATTAAAGAGAAAGAGCTAGAATTTACCTCATTAGAAAAGCTGAAGTTAACCAAGCGTAAAGTCATTAGTTAATAGAAGATAAAAATACATCGGAGTAACATCAATGAGCTTAATCCAATCATTAAAAAATTTTCCGCGTCAAGTTAGGGCATTTTTAGAGCCAAATGATTTAAGTAAAGTAGCGGCTCTTTATGCCCATGAGGAATGGCCTAGACTGCGGTTTGCTCATCGCTACCAAAGTCATTTTGCTCCCCTCAAATGGAAAAAACTCAAGATTTTGGCAATTGGTGTAGGGGGTTACGAAGATCACACAATTGGAGGTGAGGCTTTAAAAACTTTTAAAACTTATTTTCCAAATAGTATGATTTACGGGATTGATATTGTCGACAAAAGATATTTAGAAGAAGACCGAATTAAAATATTTCACGGCGATCAAAACGATGAATCTTTTATGAAAGATGTTTTTAATGAAACAGGGGCATTAGACATCATCATTGAAGATGGCAGTTCGGCTAATGAACATCATATTAAAGCCTTCTATCAATTTTTTCCTCTACTCAACGAAGGCGGAATTTATGCTGCGGAAAATATTCATCATTCTTACTGGCCAAGTCTTGGACAAAAGTGGTCAGACTTTGCTCAAGAAAGTGTGATGATGCAAAATTGGGTAAACGTGGGTGGAAGTCTTGACTTGAACGACCCAAAAACGGTTATGAATATGTTCAAAAAATTAGTTGATGGATTGAATTATGAAGAATTTTTAAATCCCGGCTATACTCCATCTTATTTTGATAAAAATATTGTTTCTCTGCACTTTTACCATAACTTAGTAATTGTGTATAAAGGCGACAATAGTGAAGGTAGCAATTTTATTGAAAACAACACTTTGCAACCATTCGTTTTGGAAACTCTGGGTGTCAATTCATTGGATGAACTAGAACTTGAATTTCCAGAAATCGATCAGAAAGTAGATGAAATGAGTTTGACTTTTACCAGTATTAAAAGCTGAAGGGAATTCGTGGAGCGAAATTATGAAAATTCCAGAGTCCCCAAAACTTAGTCTCAATGAGTTACGAATAACTAAACGGCAAGGTGTCAATGTTTCGCCAGCCGAATTGATTAAAGCAGTACCTTTAGTGGCAGGAAATTCGCTTCCTTTGCTTATCCAACCCACTGTAGATGCAGTGAATTTAGTTGCTTGGGCGGCGAGTAATCGGGAGTTGATTACAAATCATCTGTTTAAGCATGGCGGAATTCTGTTTCGAAATTTTCAGGTGAAGAACTATTTGGAGTTTGAGCAGTTTATCAAAAGCGTGACTGGAGAGTTACTGGAATATCGCGATCGCTCTTCACCACGCAGCCCAATTCAAGGTAATATTTATACTTCAACTGACTATCCTGCTAACTCAAGTATTTTTCTGCACAGTGAACTTTCTTATGCCAAAACCTGGCCTTTAAAGATTTTCTTTTTTTGTATCCAGCCTGCACAACAAGGAGGAGAAACACCAATTGCAGACACTCGCAAATTGTTGCAACGGATTGATGGTAAGATTTGCGATCGCTTCAGTCAAAAGGGAGTTATGTATGTGCGTAACTTTGGCGATGGCTTTGGCTTACCTTGGCAAACAGTTTTTCAAACAACCAATCCATCTGAGGTAGAAGCATTTTGTCGTAGTAATGGCATTGAGTTCGAGTGGAAAGAGGGTAATCGTTTGAGAACCCGACAAGTTCGTCAAGCAGTTGCTACACACCCGCACACAAATGAACTAGTGTGGTTTAATCATGCTGCCTTCTTTCATATCTCAACTTTGGAACCAAGCATCCGCGAACCATTATTAGCAGAGTTCCCAGAATCAGATTTGCCCCACAATACTTATTACGGTGATGGTTCAGCAATTGAACCTGCTGTACTAGATGAAATTCGCTCTGCTTACCAACAAGAAATGGTTATTTTTCCCTGGCAAGCTGGAGATATTTTAATGCTCGATAATATGCTTACAGCGCATGGACGGATGCCATTTGTGGGTGCGCGAAAGATTGCAGTGGGAATGGCAGAACAATACAGTAATTAATATATTTAGTGGCAAGTACGGAGAATCAGAATGCTAGAGGAAATGCAAGGTTTTCGACTCTCACCCCAGCAAAAACATCTGTGGCAATTGCAAGAAATTGATAACCTTCCTTATCGCTCTCAGTGTGCTGTTTTGATTGAGGGAGATTTAGATGTCAATATTTTAAAATTAGTCTTAGAAACAGTTGTCGATCGCTACGAAATTCTCCGTACAAACTTTCGCTCTTTACCTGGAATGACTATCCCATTGCAGGTAATTGGTAAGCAGAAGATAAATTGGGATGACACTTGTGATTTGAGCAGTTTTACACCTCAAGAGCAAGAAGAATCGCTGACAAAATTATTTCATAAAATCAGTCAACAGCCTTTTGATATTGTACAAGGTTCTCCTTTGCAGTTATCTTTAGTGACTTTATCGGCATCCAAATATGTATTAATTGTGAGCTTATCAGGGCTTTGTGCAGATATTGCTACGCTAGAAATTTTGGTGCAAGAAATTAGTCAGTTTTATGCAGCTTTCTTAAAGGGTGAAGAAATAGAGAATGAACCATTACAATATGCAGACCTAGCTGAATGGCAAAATGAATTGTTAGAAGGAGCAGAGACAGAAGCTGGTAGAGACTATTGGCAAAAACAAAATATTGCGTTGGATTTACAAGGGTTAAAACTTCCTTTTGAAAAACAATCTGCTGACGAATTAGTATTTAAACCACAAACGCAGAGTTTTGCGATCGCTCCTGAATTAATAAAACAAATTGACATCCTAAATCAATATAATAATAGTTCAATATCTGAGTTTTTATTGGCTTGCTGGCAGATTTTAAATTGGCGCTTAACTAAACAAGAATATCTGACAATAGGCATGGCTTTCGCCGGGAGAAAATATCAAGATCTAGAGACAGTTGTTGGACTATTTTCTAAATATTTACCGTTAAGTATTAACATAGAATCAACATCTAAAATTAAAGATATTGTATATATTAATAACAAATTAATTCAGCAGTTAGATAAAATCCAAGATTATTTTAACTGGGAACAAATAGCAGGATTAACACAAAATACCTTACATTTCTTTCCGCTTTGTTTTGAATTTACAGAAAAGCCAGATAAGTATCTAGCTGCTGATGTATCTTTTACAATTTATCAGCAGTATGCCTGTATTGAAAGGTTCACATTAAAACTTTCTTGCCTGTGCCAAGATGACACATTAACAGCAGCATTGCACTACAACTCTAGCGTATTCCAGGCAGAAGACATTAAACGTTTGATAGAGCAATTTCAGACTTTGTTGGCTAGTGCGATCGCTAATCCAGATGCGACAATCAGCGAGTTAGAGGTTCTCAGCCAAATTGAGAGACACCAACTGCTATACGAGGTGAATAATAATCAGCGCGATTATCCACAAACTAAATGTATTCACCAACTATTTGAAGAACAGGCACAAAAAACGCCTGATAACATTGCCGTTGTCTTTGAAGACCAACAACTGACTTATGCACAGTTGAACAGCAAAGTCAATCAACTAGCTCATTACTTGCAACAACAAGGAGTAAAGGCGGAAGTTGTAGTTGGACTTTGCACAGAGCGATCGCTCTTAATGATGATTGGATTATTAGGAATCCTTAAAGCTGGTGGCGCATACCTACCGCTAGATCCAACTTTGCCACAGGGAAGTCTGAACTTACGCTTGCAAGGTATTCAAGTAGATATCATCTTGACACAACAGCGTTGGCTAGATATTTTGCCAACAGATCCAGCCAAGGTAATCTGTTTAGATACAGACTGGGAAGTTATTGCTCAAAACAAAAATGAGAATCCCAGCAGTGAAGTGACACCTGAGAATCTAGTCTATGTACTGTTCACCTCTGGTTCTACAGGTAAACCGAAGGGAGTTGCGATCGCACATCAACAACTTCTGAATTACGTCAATGCCATTATAGATAGGTTAAACCTGCCAGGCGGGATCAACTTCGCCACTGTTTCCACCTTGGCTGCCGACTTGGGTAACACCGTTATCTTTCCTGCTCTTTGTACAGGAGGATGTCTGCATTTGATATCATATCAGCGTGCTACTGATTCAGCAGCCTTAGCAGAATACTGTCGCAAACATCCAATCGATTGTTTAAAAATTGTTCCCTCTCACCTAGCTTCGCTTTTGGCATCTTCTTCGGCTAAATTCATCTTGCCGCGTCAGCGATTGATTTTGGGTGGTGAGGTTGCTAATTGGCAGTTGATCGAGCAGATTCAGCACTATACCCCAGATTGCCTAATCTTCAATCACTACGGGCCGACAGAAACTTGTGTCGGTGTGTGTACCCTAGAGATTGTGCCTGGGCAAGTGGAGCGTCATTTGGCAGCAACAGTCCCTCTTGGTCGGTCAATTGCTAACACTCAAGTATATATCCTAGAAGAAAACTACAAACTAGCTCCCCTAGGAGTCAAGGGCGAAATCTACATTGCTGGTGCGGGTCTTGCTCGATGCTATCTCAATCAGCCCGACCAAACAGCTTTGAAGTTTATTCCCCATCCCTACAGTGACATACCGGGAGCGCGACTTTACAAAACTGGTGATTTAGGTCGTTATCTGCCAAACGGCACAATTGAATTTCTTGGCCGCATCGACAACCAAGTTAAAATTCGGGGTTTCCGTATCGAACTGGGTGAAATTGAAGCTGTATTAAATCAGCATCCTCATGTGCGAGAAGTTGTAGTTTTAGTAAGAGAATCAGAGTCTGGGCAAAAATATCTGGCAGCTTTTGTTGTACCTTCCGAAGAATCCCCTTGCTCGATCAATGAACTGCGCGGCTATATTCGAGACAGGTTGCCTGAGTATATGCTACCTTCAACCTTTATTATCCTCAAAGCATTACCACTAACTCCCAACGGCAAGGTAGACCGTCAGGCGTTGCTAGAACTTAACCCCGTGCGCCCTGAATTAGAAACCAGTTTCGCAACTCCTCGCACGCCAGTTGAAGAAGTACTAGCCGGAATTTGGATTGGGCTGCTTGGTATTGAGCGTGTGGGCATCCACAATAACTTTTTTGATTTGGGAGGGCACTCGTTACTAGCTACACAAGTTGTTTCCCAAGTGCGCGAAGCCTTCCAAGTAGAGATGCGGTTACGTAGTTTGTTTGAAAAACCTACGATCGCCGGACTTGCAAAATTGATTGAAACGGCAATGAGGAGCGGTGAGAAATTAGAAATTCCACCAATTGAGCGCGTGACTCGGAATGAAGCATTGCCTTTATCTTTTGCCCAGCAAAGATTGTGGTTCCTTGACCAATTAGATCCGAGCAATCCTTTTTACAACATTTCCAGTGCAATTCTACTCAAAGGCTCACTCAATGTCCCAATTTTAGAGCAGAGTTTTCAAGAAATTGTGCAACGCCATGAAGCTTTGCGAACTAGTTTTGTCAACGTCAACGGCGAACCAGTGCAAGTTATTGCGCCAGCACTCAACATAACCTTACCAGTGGTGGATTTTCAGAAGTTATCTCTAGAGGAACGAGAAGCGGAAGCTCGACGGCTGACTAATTTGCACGCACGACATTCTTTTGACTTAACTCAAAGTCCATTACTACAAACCACCCTCTTGCAATTAGCAGAGGATGAGCATATTTTACTGTTCACCATCCACCACATTGTTGCTGATGCTTGGTCAGCAGGGGTACTGATTAGGGAAGTGGCTGCACTCTATGAATCATTCTCTACTAGCACGCTTTTACTATTGCCCAATTTGCCTATCCAATATGCAGACTTTACCTTATGGCAGCGACAGTGGTTGCAAACAGAGGTACGTTCCTCTCAGATGGCTTACTGGAAACAGCAGTTAGGTGGGAATTTACCAGTGCTGCAACTCCCAAGCGAGCGATCGCGCCCAGCTATTCAAACCTTTAGAGGCAAAAAGCAGTCGTGGTCTATTCCTCAGACTCTCTCCCAGGCGCTCAAGTCAATTTCGCAACGGGAAGCAGTCACTCTATTCATGACTTTGTTGGCAGCATTCAAAACCTTGTTGTATCGCTATACAAGTCAAACTGATATCCTCGTCGGTTCTCCGATCGCCAATCGCAACCGCAGCGAGATAGAAGGACTAATTGGCTTTTTTGTCAATACCCTGGTTTTGCGTACCGACTTATCAGGGAATCCGAGTTTTAGAGAATTACTGCGGCGAATTCGAGAAGTAACACTGGATGCTTATACTCACCAAGATTTACCCTTTGAGCAGCTAGTTGCAGAGTTGCAACCAGACCGCAACCTAGGACACACGCCGCTATTTCAAGTGATGTTCGTGTTGCAGAATGCGCCAATGGAAACACTCAAGCTTTCAGGATTGAGTCTGACTCCGGTGGAAGTAGACACTGAAATAGCCAGATTTGATTTAACTTTGTCGCTGACTGACACTGCACAAGGATTAATTGGGGTGTTCGAGTACAACACCGATTTATTTGACTCAGCTGCGATCGCTAGAATGCAAGGACATTTTCAAACCTTGCTAGAAGGAATTGTCGCCAATCCAGACCAGCAGCTATTAGATTTACCAATTTTGAGCCAGGCAGAACAACAGCAACTGCTAGTAGATTGGAATGATTCGCAAGCTGATTATCCGAAAGTTTGTATTCATCAGTTGTTTGAGGCGCAGGTAGAACGAACACCAAATGCGAACGCAGTAGTTTTTGCAGATCAACAACTTACCTATCAACAGCTAAATACCCGTGCAAATCAGCTAGCACACCATTTACAAACACTGGGTGTAGGAAAAGAAACGCTAGTGGGAATTTGCACAGAGCGATCGCTAGAAATGATTATTGGACTATTGGGCATCCTGAAGGCGGGTGGTGCATATTTACCAATCGATCCAGCCTATCCTGCGGAACGCCTCGCATTCATGCTAGAAGATGCCCAAGTCTCAGTACTGCTAACTCAACAGAATTTACTAGCGGCGTTGCCACAACATCAAGCTCAGGTAGTATGTCTGGAGAAAATTCCCAAAGGTATTGCTGACAATCCCATTCACAACGCCACTGCTGACAACTTGGCTTATGTGATTTACACCTCCGGTTCTACTGGTCAACCAAAAGGAGTGCAGATTACCCACAGTGCTGTCGTTAACTTCTTAAGTACGATGCGCCTGAATCCTGGGCTGACTCAGCAAGATATCCTTCTCTCTGTCACCACATTATCCTTTGATATTGCCGCACTAGAACTATATCTGCCATTAATTACTGGCGCTCGTTTGGTAATAGTCAGCCGTCAAGTGGCAACTGATGCCACGCAGTTATCAGAACAGCTAGTTTCTTCTGGTGCTACAGTCATGCAAGCTACGCCAGCTACCTGGAGGCTGCTGCTAGCTGCTGGGTGGCAAGGTAGTAGTAGGCTGAAAATTCTTTGTGGCGGTGAAGCCCTCGATCGCAGTCTTGCCGATCAGTTGCTCAAAGGAGGCTGTCAAGTGTGGAACTTATACGGGCCAACAGAAACCACCATTTGGTCAGCGATTCACAAGGTAGACGAGCAAATGGAGCGACAAGATGGCATCGTCTCTATCGGTCGCCCAATTGCCAACACACAATTCTATATTTTAGATCCAGGGCAGAAACTAGTTCCTGTGGGAATTCCTGGTGAATTGCATATTGGTGGTGCTGGATTGGCTCGTGGTTATCTTCACAGACCAGAACTCACAGCCGAGAAGTTTATCTCTCACCCCTTTCTAAACGGAGTGAAAGATGACCAATTTTCAAAGAACTATCGCCTCTACAAAACAGGGGACTTGGTTCGCTACCAAGCCGACGGAACCATAGAGTTTTTGGGACGGATCGATCATCAGGTGAAAGTTCGGGGCTTCCGTATCGAACTCGGAGAAATTGAAGCCTTACTGAACCAACATCCAGAGGTACAGACAAGTGTAGTTGTGATTCAGGGCAATGAACCAAGTGATCGCCGTTTGGTAGCTTATGTAGTTCTTCAGCGCGATCGGGTAGTGGCAATTAGTGAACTAAGCCGCTTCCTAGAGAAGAAACTACCAAGTTATATGATACCAAGAGCCTTTGTGATTCTGGAAACATTGCCCTTAACACCTAATGGCAAAATAGACCGCCGTGCCTTGCCTGCGTTTGATCCAGCCAAACTCCATCTCGAAGCAGGTGCGATCGCACCTCGCAATCCAGTTGAAGAGGTATTAGCCGGGATTTGGCAAGAAGTTCTGGGTGTGGAAATCCTTAGTATCTACGACAATTTCTTTGAGTTAGGCGGGCATTCACTATTAGCAACCAGAGTTATTTCTCGTGTTAAGAAAGCTTTTGAGGTCGATTTACCTCTACGTGGTTTATTTGAGTCACCAACGGTAGCTAGACTAGCCGCAGAAATTCACAAGGCAATGAAAGCAGAAATAGTCAGAGAAATTCCGCCTATCCAGCGCGTTGCTAGAGACGGTCATTTACCACTGTCGTTTGCCCAACAAAGATTATGGTTATTAGAACAACTCCAGCCAGACAGCTTTATGTACAACATACCTGTAGCTGTGCGGCTCATAGGTTCTTTGAATGTGGCTTTGCTAGAGCAGAGTTTGAATGAAATTGTCCGTCGTCACGAAGTCCTAAATACTACTTTTTATATGGTAGATGGACAACCATTTCAGGCTATTCCTACTGAAAGTGGCACTAACATCTCAACCCAAACTGTGACATTGCCAGTATTAGACCTGCGCGACTTACCAGAGGTAGAACGGGAAGTTAAGATTCAACAACTCATTATCGAGTCAGCCCAACACACTTTTAATCTAGCCCAAGCTCCATTAATGCGATGCACTGTGCTGTGCGTCGGTGAACAAGAACATATAGTATTGTTCACAATCCACCATATTGTTTCAGATGGCTGGTCAATGGGTATATTCATTCGGGAGTTAGCATTACTGTACGAAGGCTTTTCTTGTAATAAACCTTTTCTACTCCCAGAATTACCCATTCAATATGCAGACTTTGCTGTATGGCAAAGACAGTGGTTACAAGGAGAAGTACTAGAAACCCAACTCGCCTACTGGAAGCAACAATTGGGGAATAACCTCCCTGTCATGCAATTATCAGATCGTCCCCGCACAGACATTAAAACCCGCCGGGGTGCTTCTCAAACTTTTGTAATTCCTCCTCAAGAGTCCTTAGCACTGCAAACCCTCTCACGCCAGCAGGGTGTCACCTTATTTATGACCTTGCTAGCAGGATTTCAGGTGTTACTACAACGCTACACAAATCAAGATGACATCGTGATTGGCACTGATGTCGCTAACCGTAACTTAGCTGAAACTGAGTTGTTGATAGGTTTTTTTGTGAATCTGCTTGTCTTACGCACCGACTTGAGTGGTAATCCAAGTTTTCGAGAGTTGCTTGGGCGAGTGCGCCAAGTAGCATTAGGAGCTTATGCTCATCAAGACTTACCTTTTGATGAATTAGTAAAAGCTCTACAACCGGAGCGGAATTTAAGCAATACTCCGCCATTATTTCAGGTATTATTTGTCCTCCAAAATGCACCCATGCCGCCTTTGGAATTACCAGGAATAACCTTAAGTTTGTTAGAAATTGAACACAAAGTCGCTAGATTTGATTTAGCACTATTTCTGACTGAAACAGAGCAAGGAATTTCAGGTAAGTGGCAATATAACTCTGACTTATTTGATGCCAGCACTATCATTCTTATGACCGATCGCTTCCAGACACTTCTTAAGAGTATAATTTCACAACCTGATGCACGGATTGGTAGCTTAGAAATGCTGACTGAAGTTGAAAGAGAACAACAAGCTATACAAAAAAAAGAACGTAGAGCCTTTAATCAGAAAAAGTTAATCGGCATTACTCCCAAAGCTGTTAGCTTGTTACCAGAAAGATTGATAAAAACTAATTATCTCCAACCTGGGCAAACATTTCCTCTCGTAATTCAGCCAGCTACAGACGATATTGATTTGGTCGCTTGGGCTAAAAATAACCAGGAATTTATTCAGACAGAATTATTAAAGCATGGGGCAATTTTATTTCGAGGTTTTAATGTAGAATTAGTCTCAGAATTTGAAAATTTTGCTCAGACAATTTCGCCAGACTTGTTTGGTGATTATGGTGATTTACCTCGAACTGGAGAAGGTGGTAAAGTTTATGGTTCTACCCCTTATCCGCCTGATAAAGCAATTCTTTTTCATAATGAAAGCTCTCATTTACATCAGTGGCCTCTAAAAATTTGGTTTTTCTGTGTGCAACCAGCACAACAAGGTGGAGAAACACCGATTATAGACTGCCGCCAGGCTTACAAAATTCTCAATCCCAAGCTGCGAGAAAGATTAGATAGAAAACAATTAATGTATGTTCGTCACTATACAAATGGGCTGGATGTAAGCTGGCAAAACTTCTTTCGTACCGATGACAAATCTATCGTAGAAAATTATTGTCGTCAGACTAAAATTGATTTTGAATGGTATGATGATAACAGTCTAATTACGCGCCAAGTTCGTCCAGCTTTAGCAGTACATCCAAAAACGAACGAACCTGTATTTTTTAATCAAATTCAGTTACACCATATAGCGTATCTAGATCCAGAAGTTCGGGAATCTTTATTGTCTACTTTTGGAGATGAAAAGCTACCGCGTAATGTTTATTACGGAGACGGTACTCCTATAGAAGACTCAGCTATTGCAGAAATAAATGAAGTTTATCAGCAGTCTCAAACTAGCTTTACTTGGCAAAAAACCGATATTTTGATGTTAGATAATATGCTAAATGCCCACGGACGAAATCCATATATAGGTTCTCGCAAACTTGTTGTGGCAATGGCAGAAATGATTCAGTAATCGAAAAAATAAATATAAATAAATTCCATTAAAAGGAGGATAAATACTTGATATCTTCAAAACAACGCAATACTAATCATGATGCGATCGCTTCCATCTACGACTTGAAAACTCTACTAGAACGCCACGACATCGTGCTGGAGTGTATAGACAAATTAATCCTTCAAAATATTCCAGAAGGAGCACATATTTTTGACCTCGGTTGCGGTACAGGACAAATTGCCCAACGGCTACTAAAAAGAGGTTATCAAGTAACTGGACTTGATAGCTCTGAAGGAATGCTTAATATTGCTCGTGAGAATGCACCAGAAGCTAAGTTTCTTCTAGATGATGCCCGCTTTTTTAAATTACCGCCAACTTTTAATGCAGTTATTTCTACAGATGTAGTTCTGAATTATATCCTCAGCATTGAAGAATTACAGAATACATTTCAAAACGTGTATGATGCTTTGCTAGAAAATGGTATATTTGCTTTTGAATTATATCTAGAAGAATTATGTGAATCAAGTTGGAAAAATAATGAATCTGGTGGAGGTGTCAAAGAAGATAATGTCTGGGTTGATATTTGGAGCTACGATTCAAATAGCAAAATAGGTCGAAAAGACACTACCAGATTTGAATTTATAAATGGGAACTGGCAACGCTTAGATAGAAGCTTTTTCTTAAAAGCTTATTCAGCAGCAGAAGTTAAAATAGCTCTAGAAAAAGTAGGATTTACAGAAGTTAGTATTTATGATATTAACCACGAACTTGAAGTAAATAAAACCTCTGAAGCTGCCTGCTTCGTTTGTCGTAAACAGCTAAGTAAGTAGGTATAATTCAGCAACATTGTATTTTCTTTATGAAGAATAATGATAAATGTAATTATCTTAAATAATTCTTGAAAATCTCCAATTCTTCTCTCTGCGTTCTCTGCGCCTCTGTGGTTAATTTATTTTTAAAAATGACTTAGGGCTTTTATATATGTCAGCTCAAATAACTCAGGGTTTTCGCCTTTCCCCTCAACAAAAGCGTCTTTGGTCATTACAGCAATATAATTCAGCTTATTTTGCTCAATGTGCCCTTCTTTTAGAAGGCAAACTCAAACCAGAAGTATTAAAAGCTGCTTTAGAAAAAGTCATTATTCGACATGGAATTTTACGTACAACTTTTCACTGCCTACCGGAAATGACAATTCCTGTAATGGATGTAAAAAATAGTAGTATTTTCTCTTGGGATAACATCGATCTGAGTCATTGTGAACCCAAGGAAATCTCAAGTAAAATTGCAAAGCTTTTCCAAGCAGCAGCGTCCCTGAATTTGGACTTTGATCAAGGAACACTGTTACATATATCTCTACTAACGCTCTCAATAAAAAAGCATATTTTACTTATTAGTCTGCCTTCAATTTGTGCCGATACTTGGACACTCAAAAATTTGGTGACAGAAATCAGCAATTCATACTCTGCTTATTTACAAGGTGAGAGAATATCTGAAGAAGTTGTACAATACCTACAATTCTCAGAATGGCAGAATCAATTACTCACAGATGAAGATGCAAAAGCAGCGAAGCAATATTGGCATGAGCAACTTTCTCCAATTGCTTCCTTGAAATTACCTTTTGAAAGTCAGCCATCACAGCCATTTAAGTTTGAGATAAACTATTGTCGATTAGATATTTCCCCTGATGTGACAGCCAAAATTGTCAACTTAGCTCAAAAGTATGATACTTCTACTGCTGTCATCTTACTAGCTTGCTGGCAAACGCTGATTTGGCGACTTACAGGACAGCCAGATATCGTTATTGGTATGGCTAGCGATCGCAGAGACTACGAAGAACTATACAGTTTATTAGGACTTGTTGCTACTTGGTTGCCAATTAAAAGCCATTTGACACCAGACATACGCTTTCAAGAAGTTGTAGAACTAGCTAATCAGACTATAGAAGCTAGTGCAGAATGGCAAGATTATTTTGTGCCAGAACCGATAGAAAATCATGAAAAACTAGCTTTTCCCATCGGTTTCGAGTTTGAGCAACTACCAGAAAAACTCGTTGCTGGCGACCTATCATTTTCACTTGAGCAATATTACAGTTGTATTGAACAATTTAAAGTAAAACTCACTTGTACTCAACGCGAGCATTCTTTAAGCACAGAGTTCTACTACGATGTAAATTACTTTACAGCCGATACTATTGAACGTATAACCAGACAATTCCAAATTTTATTAACTAGTGTAACTGCTAATCCCGAAGAGAAAATTAGCCAATTAGAAATTCTGAGCTTTAGCGATCGCCAACAATTATTAGTAGAATTTAACCAAACACATATTGACAATCCCCAATATAAATGTATTCACCAACTATTTGAAGAACAAGTACAAAAAACACCAAATAAAATTGCCGTTGTCTTTGAAGATCAACAACTAACTTATGCACAGTTGAACCGCAAAGCCAATCAACTTGCCCACTATTTGCAGCAGCGAGGAGTCAAGCCGGAAGTTTTAGTAGGACTTTGCACAGAGCGTTCGCTCTTGATGATTATTGGGCTTTTGGGCATCATCAAAGCTGGTGGAGCCTATCTACCACTAGATCCAACCTTACCCAAGGAAGGTTTTGCTAGCCGATTGCAGGATCTCGAAATACCATTGATATTGACACAACAGCGATTAGTCGATAACCTGCCAACAGATGTAGCACAGATAGTCTGCTTAGACACAGATTGGGATATCATTGCCGATCACAAAGATGAAAATCCCATCAGTGAAATCACAGCCCAGAATTTAGTTTATGTCTTGTTCACCTCTGGCTCTACTGGTAAACCGAAGGGAGTTGCGATCGAACACCAGCAACTGCTGAATTACCTTCACGGAATCACACAGAGGTTAGATTTATCAAGCACAACTAACTTTGCCACTGTTTCCACCTTAGCTGCTGACTTGGGTAACACTGGAATCTTTGCTGCCCTTTGTACTGGTGGATGTCTGCATATATTATCCATCGAGTGTGCTACTGACTCAGCAATCTTGGCAAAATACTGCCGCACCCATCCCATTGACTGTCTCAAAATTGTCCCCTCCCACCTTGCTACTCTTCTCGCCTCTGCCCCATCCGATTCCATCTTGCCCCGCCAGCAGCTAATTCTGGGTGGCGAAGCTGCAAGTTGGCAACTTATTGAGCAGATTCGCCAGCAAGCTCCATCCAGCTTAATCTTCAATCACTATGGCCCTACAGAAGCCACTGTAGGGGTTACTACCTTCGCAGTTGGAAATCAGCAAATTAGTACGCAGACAGTACCCCTTGGTCGTCCACTTGCCAATACGCAGATTTATTTACTAGATAAGCAACTGCAACCAGTACCCATTGGTGTACCAGGTGAACTGTATATTGGTGGTACGGGGTTAGCTAGAGGTTATCTCAATCGGTCTGATCTAACGGCAGAAAAGTTCATTCCTAATCCTTTTGCAGAGATGGGTTCGCGTCTATACAAAACTGGTGACATAGCTCGTTACCTAGCTGACGGCAATATTGAATTCATTGGGCGAGTTGATCAACAGGTAAAAATTAGGGGCTTTCGTGTTGAACTTGGAGAAATTGAAAGCGTACTGTGTCAACATCCGCAAGTACAACAAGCTGTAGTTTCTGTTCGGGAAGACAATAGCAACAAATCCTTAATAGCTTACGTTGTTTCTAAGCAAACACAAACACTCAATGTTAGCGAACTGCAAAGATTTCTCAGAGAAAAACTACCAGAATACATGATGCCCTCAACTTTTATCATGTTGAAGGCTCTGCCACTAACATCCAATGGTAAAATCAACCGTAATGCACTTCCAGAATCAAATGGCGATCGCCCAGAATTGGCAGCAAATTATGAACCACCACAAACTGAGGTAGAGCAAAGCATCGCTAATATCTGGCAACAGATTCTTCATATTGAGAAAGTGGGCATTCATGATAATTTCTTTGATATCGGTGGTCACTCATTATTGCTTGTTCAAGCTCACGCTAAACTACGAGAAATTTTCCTCAGCAATATATCGGTGATTAATTTATTTGAATATCCAACTATCAACTCATTAGCTAAATATTTAACGCAAAAACAGACCGAAGTAGTTTCTTTTGAAGAAAGCACTCAACGCGCCCAAAGCCGCACTGAGTCTAGGCAGTCAAGGGCGCAATATAGGTAAGCTGTTAAGCATTTAATTTGCACATTTTAACGGCAGGTGAGAGGGTTTCTAGCTTTTATTGACAAGAAAAATGGTACAACTTCTAGGTGCAACAGCTTAAAACTATCTGACCAAGATTAAAATTAATAAAATCTTTACTAACAAAAACTTACGCATGACACATGACGACCTGAAGGAGACTCAAATAAGCGATTTAGACATAGCTATTATCGGTATGTCGGGGCGTTTTCCTAAAGCCAATAATTTGGATAACTTCTGGCAAAACCTCAAAGATGGTTTGGAAGCAATTTCATTTTTTTCAGACCAAGAGCTAGAATCAATGGGAGTAGATACAACTACATTAAATAATCAAAATTATGTCAAAGCAAATGCTGTACTAGAAGATATAGAATTATTTGATGCTGCATTCTTTGATTACTCTCCCAAAACAGCAGAAATAATAGATCCCCAGCACCGCCTCTTTTTAGAAACAGCTTGGGAGGCTTTAGAAAGTGCTGGCTATGATTCTAAAACTTATCAAGGTCGAATTAGTGTTTACGGTAGCGCCAGTATTAGTAGTTACTTTTTATTCAATCTTTTTTCCAATCCTGAATTAATCAAATTAGTTGGTCTTGACCAAATTAGACATCATAATCGTACAGATAATCTGACTACACGAGTTGCTTATAAATTAGATTTAAAGGGTTCAGCTATCACTGTCCAAACTGGATGTTCTAGTTCATTAGTCGCTATTCATTTAGCCTGCCAAAGCTTAATAGATCGTGAATCCGATCTGGTTTTAGCAGGTGGAGTTTCTATAACTAATTTAAAAAAGACTGGCTATGCGTATCAAGAGGGGGGAATTTTGTCTCCCGATGGACACTGCCGCGCCTTTGATGCCAAAGCGCAAGGAACAGTTGGCGGTGATGGGGTAGGTATAGTAATTTTAAAACGACTAGCAGATGCGATCGCTAATGGAGATTATATTCATGCTGTGATTAAAGGTTCAGCGATTAATAATGATGGTTCTGCCAAAATTGGCTATACAGCTCCTAGTATCGATGGTCAAGCCAAGGTGATTGCTGAAGCTCTCGCCATCAGCAGAATTGAACCCGATATGGTCAGTTATGTAGAGGCTCATGGCACTGGCACCGTTTTAGGAGATCCCATTGAAATTGCAGCCCTAACTAAATCTTTTCGCGCCAGAACTCAGAAAAAGAATTTCTGTGCCATTGGTTCAGTAAAAACGAATATCGGCCACCTAGATACTGCATCTGGTGTTGCAGGTTTAATCAAGACTGTCCTCGCACTCAAACACAAGCAAATACCACCCAGCTTACACTTTCAAGAACCATCACCCCAGATTGATTTTGCTAAGAGTCCCTTCTACGTTAACGCCAAGCTTTCAGAATGGAAGTCAAATGGACACCCTAGACGTGCAGGGGTCAGTTCCTTTGGTATTGGTGGCACTAACGCTCATATAGTTCTAGAAGAAGCTCCGGTAGAGAAGCAGAGAAGGCAAGGGGAGCAGGGCAGGGAACATCATCTGTTGGTTATTTCTGCGAAAACGGAATCAGCATTAGAGGCAGCTACGGCAAATCTGGCTAATCACCTCAAACACCATCCCGATTTAAACTTAGCTGATGTTGCTTACACTCTAGGGGTAGGTCGTCGAGCTTTTGATTATCGTCGGGTGGTAGTTTGTCAAGACCTTGATAATGCAATCAAAGTTTTAGAGGCAAAAGACCCGCAAAGAGTTCTGACGCACTATCAAGAACCAAGTGAGTCAGAGGTTATGTTTATGTTTCCCGGTCAGGGATCTCAGTACGTAAACATGGGTGTAGAATTATACCAATTTGAACCGATTTTCCGGGAACAGGTTGATTATTGTTGTGAACAACTTAAACCTATTTTAGGATTAGACTTACGCACTATTCTCTATCCTAGTCAAGAACAGACCCAATGGGCGACAGAACTGTTGACACAAACTTATATTACTCAGCCGGCGTTGTTCGTCACTGAATACGCTCTAGCACAGTTGTGGATAGCTAGGGGAGTGCATCCTAGTGCAATGATTGGTCACAGTCTGGGCGAATATGTCGCCGCTTGTCTAGCTGGGGTATTTTCTTTAGCAGATGCATTAATGCTAGTTGCTACCCGTGGACAACTGATGCAGCAACTACCTTCAGGCGCAATGCTAGCTGTAGCATTGTCAGAGCAACAAGTGCAGTCATTGCTAAACACAGAAACATTCTATAAAACATCTGTGCAAGTGGCAGCGATTAACGGGCCATCTCTGTGTGTGGTTTCGGGACAAGAGTCAGCAATTGAACAGTTGCATAACAGCTTGACTGAGCAAGAAACTGACTGTCGCCGTCTACATACCTCCCATGCCTTCCATTCTGCAATGATGGAGCCAATTATTGACTCGTTCATCGCAAAGATCAGAAAAGTTAATTTAAAAGCACCGCAAATTCCCTTTATCTCCAATGTCACTGGTACTTGGATAACTGCTGCTGAAGTAACTGAACCAAGTTATTGGGCTAGACATCTCAGGGAGACAGTACGTTTTTCTGAAGGTATTGCACAGTTGTTGCAAAAACCAAAGCAAATTCTCCTAGAAGTGGGGACTGGGGGGACATTGAGTAAATTCGCTAAATTTCATCCAGATAAGGTGGCACAGCAAGTTGTATTAACTTCATTACGCCATCCACAAGAAAGTCAATCGGATTTCGGTTTATTAAACACATTGGGTCAGTTATGGCTTTTGGGAGTAAAAGTGAATTGGTCAGGGCTTTATACTCATCAACAGTGTCATCGCCTTCCCTTGCCTACCTATCCCTTTGAGCGTCAGCATTATTGGATTGAACCCCAAAAAGCAGAGGCTGTTAAAAGTGTACAATCTCTACCATCCAAAAAGCCGGATATTGCCAACTGGTTCTATATTCCATCATGGAAACGCTCTTCACTACCCACCCATCAACCATCTGAGAAGTCAGTTGTTTCCTGCACTTTAGTATTTATCGATGAATGCGGCTTAGGTGAAGAATTAGTCAAACGACTTGAACTTGAAGGTCAGGCTGTAATTACTGTTAGAAGTGAACCGGAATTTAATCAATTGAATGAACGCGTATATACTCTTAATCCTCAACAACAAAGTGAGTACAATACCTTGCTTAAGGAACTTGTTAGGCAAAACAATATTCCGACAAAAATTATTCATTTATGGAGTATCACACCTGTTGTTCAAGCAAATTTAATACTTGAACAAGCTGATGAATTTATAGAACAAGAATTTTACAGCCTGCTGTATCTTACACAAGCATTAGGAAAACAAAATTTTACTCATGACATTGAAATTGTAGTCTTCTCTAGCAATATGCAGGAAGTCACTGGAGAAGAAATTCTGTGTCCCCAAAAAGCTACCATACTTGGGCCTGTTAAAGTTATTCCTAAAGAGTATCCAAACATAAACTGTCGTAGCATTGATGTTGTTATTTCCCAAGCCGGAACTTGGAAACCAAAACTCATAAACCAGCTATTATTGGAGTTAAAAACTCAAAGCTGTGAGTCAGTTATTGCCTATCGCGGAAATTATCGCTGGGTGCAAAACTTTGAGCCAATTCTATTATCTGAAGTCAAAGAAACGCCACGGTTAAGAGAGGGGGGAGTTTATTTAATCACAGGTGGACTCGGAGGAATTGGACTGGCGTTGGCGGAACATTTGGCGAAGACAGTACAAGCCAAACTGATTTTAATCGGTCGTTCAGCTTTTCCGTCACCAGAGGAATGGGAACAATGGCTAAATACTCACGAGGAGCAAAATCCCATGAGTCTTAAAATTCGGAAAATACAAAAATTGGAAAAACTGGGTGCAGAAGTTTTGGTAATCTGCGCTGATGTAACCAAAGTAGAAGAAATGGAACAAACGATCGCAACGGCTCAAAAGCGATTTGGTACAATTAATGGTGCGATCCACGCCGCAGGAATTCCTGGTGGTGGCATAATCGAGCGAAAAACACCGGAAATGGCAGAAAAGGTTTTAGCACCGAAAGTCAGAGGTACGCTAATTCTGGATAATCTGCTCAAGAATGTTCAACTAGATTTCTTTGTTTTGTGTTCAGCCCGTACTGCGATCGTGGGAGGGTTTGGGCAAATAGATTATTGTTCAGCAAATGCTTTTCTTGATGCCTTTGCTCACTATAAAAATCAGCAAAGTAAGACGTTTACCTTATCTATTGACTGGTCTGCGTGGCAGGAAGTGGGAATGGCAGCAAAGGTACCAAAGAAACGACCAGGAATTTCATATAGTCCCCAAATACCTGAATTTAAAGAAGAGTTATTACCCTCAGAAGGTATAGAAGTCTTTAAGCGCATTCTTGGAAATACACTAGTCCAAATTATAGTATCTACCTATGATTTAATGATGCTAGGTGAACAAGAAAAGGTTTTAAAAGCTATTTTCTTATCAGAAATTTCCGAGAAAGAGAATTTATTTCAACTAAGTAAACTAAGCAATACTGACATTGCTCTCTATCCGGAAATAAAACAAACTCTTGCCGATATTTGGCAGGATATTTTGGGAATCCATCAGTTAGATTTTTATGACAACTTCTTTAAAATTGGAGGTGATTCACTTTCAATAGTACAAGTTCGTAGCCAACTCCAAAAAAGATTGAATATTAATATTTCTATCTCTGACTTATTTGAATATCCAACTATAAACTCCTTGGCAGAATATCTCAGCCAAAAACAGACTGAAAATCATAATTTGCCGAAAATTACCAGAGCCAAGCGTGGAAATAGTAAAAATATTTTGACAACAATTAATCAAATTTCTGAGCAGCAAGTCGATTCTCTAATACAAGAGATAGAAATATTATCTAAAAATGACATTAAACGATGAATGATACTCACAAATATATCTCTTTTTTCTCAGAAAAGCAAAAGCGTGAGCTTCTCGCACGGCTACTTCAAAATAAGGATTTTTTTCCTCTATCTTTTGCCCAGCAACGACTATGGTTCCTCAACCAATTGGAGCCTAGCAGTGCTTTCTACAATATCTCTCATGCTATTAGGCTTACAGGTTCGCTGAATGTACCCGCACTAGAGCAAACCTTAAATGAAATTGTGCAACGTCACGAAGCTTTACGCACTAGTTTTATGACAGTAGAGGGTCAGCCAATCCAAGTGATTGACCCGAGCTTAACTATTTCCCTGCCAATGGTTGACCTGCGGGAATTTTCCGAAGTTGAACGGGAAGCCGAAGTCTTACGACTAACTGCCGAAGAAGCACAGCAAGCATTTAATTTAGCCAAGGCTCCATTATTGCGAGCTACTTTATTGCAGTTAAGTGAAGTAGAACAAGTGGTGTTATTCACAATGCACCATATTGTTTCCGACGACTGGTCAATGAAAATACTTATCAAGGAGATGGCAGCGCTTTACCAAGCCTTCAACCTTGGTCAACCATCACCGCTTGTTGAACTCCCTATCCAATATGCAGACTTTGCCGTGTGGCAACAGCAATGGTTACAAGGAGAGGAGCTACAAACTCAGCTATCCTACTGGATACAGCAACTAGATGCGGCTCCGTCCATCATCAAGTTACCGACAGATTTTCCTCGCCCAGCAATTCAGAACTATCAAGGTGCGAAACAGTCGATTGTACTGCCCAAATCATTAACCCAGGCTCTCAAAGAACTTTCACAACAAGAAGGTACTACTCTCTTCATGACGCTGCTGGCAGCTTTCAAGGTCTTACTATACCGCTATACTCAGCAGCATGATATTTTGGTTGGTACTCCTATTGCCAACCGCAACCGCCCGGAAATCGAGGGGTTAATTGGATTCTTTGTCAATACCTTAGTGTTGCGTACTGATCTTGGAAGCAATCCAAGTTTTCGAGAATTGTTGAAGCGAGTACGCCAAGTAACTTTGGGGGCTTATGCTCATCAGGATTTACCTTTCGAGTATCTCGTGGAAAAACTACAACCCAAACGAGATTTAAGCTACAGCCCAGTATTTCAAGTGATGTTTGCATTACAAAATATCCGCAAAGATGAGTTAAAGCTACCTGGTGTCACCCTGAGTTTTCTGCAACTGGAAAAGCAAACAGCCCAGTTTGATTTGAGCATAGATTTCTTTGAAACCGAGTCAGGACTAAGCGGATGGTTTGAGTACAACACGGATTTGTTTAATGCTTCTACTATTAGCAGAATGGTAGACCATTTCTGTAATTTGCTGTCAGACATCGTTGCTAACCCAGAGCAACACACTGCAGAATTGTCGTTATTGACACAAAGTCAACAGCATCAGTTGTTGGTGGAATGGAATAATACTAAAGTTGACTATCCTGGTGAGTATTGTATCCATCAGTTATTTGAGGCTCAAGTAGAGCGATTGCCTGATGCCATTGCCGTAAGTTTTGAAAACCAGCACCTCACCTATCGAGAGCTAAATCACCGCGCAAATCAATTGGCGCATTATTTAAAATCTCTTGGAATAAAACCAGAGGTTTTAGTAGGGATTTGTGTGGAGCGATCGCTCGAAATGGCGATCGGAATTCTGGGCATTCTGAAAGCTGGTGGCGCTTATGTGCCGTTAGATCCATCCTACCCACAAGAACGACTAGCTTTGATATTAAACGATGTCAAACCTTTAGTGTTGCTTACCCAAAAGCATCTGGTTACGGAACTCCCTACATCTGCGGCTCAGGTTGTGTGCCTAGACGAATCGGATCTGTATGCCCAGGAAAGTCAGGAAAATCCTAGTAGTAATGTAACAGCCGAAAATCTGGCTTATGTGATTTACACTTCTGGGTCTACAGGAACACCTAAAGGCGTGCTGATTTCGCATCAAGCTTTAGTGAACCACAGTATTGCTGCTGCTAAAGCTTATGAACTGCAACCAGAAGATCGCGTTCTCCAATTCGCTTCTGTGAGCTTTGATGTAACAGCCGAAGAACTTTTTCCATCATGGTTAAGTGGTTCAACTGTAGTTATCCGACCCAATCAGGTATTATTGTTTGCTCACTTTGGAAAATTCTTGGCACAGGAAAAACTAACTGTCCTTAATTTACCAACAGCCTATTGGCATGAGTGGGTGTCCGACTTGGTTCAAACAACAACACCATTACCGCCGACGCTGCGCTTGGTGATTGTCGGAACTGAGCAAGCTTTACCAGAAAAACTTGCACTTTGGCATAAACTGGTAAGCGATCGCTCCAAGAGTCCCCGTATCCGTTGGCTTAACGCTTATGGCCCAACTGAGGCAACTATTGGTGTCACACTTTTTGAACCAGTTGAACCAGTTACCTATTCTGAGAACCAACCCGTTTATTGTGTACCTGTTGGTCGTCCTATTGCCAACACCCAGGTGTACTTGCTAGACAAACATTTGCAGCTTACACCTGTAGGAGTACCAGGCGAGTTGTATATTGGTGGTATTGGAATTGCCAGGGGCTACCTCAATCATCCTGAACTGACTGCCGAAAAATTTATTCCTAACCCTTTTGGCAAAAAATCGGGGATGCGTCTGTATCGCACTGGTGATTTAGCCCGCTACTTACCCAACGGAGATATCGAACTCCTGGGACGTATTGACGACCAAGTAAAAATTCGGGGCTTCCGTATCGAACTGGGCGAGATATCAGCAAAATTGCAGCAATACAATAAAGTACGCGAAGCCGTGGTAATAGCTAGGGAAGACGAGCATGGTGATAAGCACTTAGTGGCTTATGTCAGCCCTCAGCCAGAACAGACACTAACAATTACTGAGTTGCGTGGCTTTCTTCAAGAGAAACTACCGCAATATATGATGCCCTCGACTTTTCTCATCCTGCCAACCTTGCCTTTGTTGCCCAACGGTAAACTTGATAAGCGATCGCTACCTGCACCAGAAATCCGCCCAGAGTTAGAAGCTACTTATGTAATGCCACAAACACAGATGGAACAAACCATTGCTGGAGTTTGGCAAAAGGCTCTCAATATTGACAACATAGGCGTTCACGATAACTTCTTTGAACTCGGCGGTCATTCATTACTCATGGTGAAAGTTCATAGCCAATTACACGAAATATTCCAAACTGATTTATCAATGCTCGATATGTTTAGATATCCGACTATTAACTCTCTTGCAGAGTTCTTTAGTCAAACTAAAAATCAAACATCATCTTTTAGCGAAACTAATATTTCCATAGAAAAAATTTCAATTGGTAAATCTCAACAAAAAAAACGTCTGCAAAAAATAAAGTTGATGATGAATAATCAAGGAGCTAATGAAGAATGAGTATCCCCATAGAAGCTGTTCATCATAATGGTTCAGAAATAGCAATTATTGGTATAACAGGTCGGTTTCCTGGCGCTAAAAATGTTGATGAATTTTGGCAAAATCTCCAAAATGGTAGAGAGTCAATTTCAGTTTTTACTGATGAAGAACTGTTAGCTTATGGGCTAGATGCAGCTACACTCAATAACCCAAATTTTGTCAAAGCACGAGCTGTATTAGAAGATGTAGAACTTTTTGATGCTGCATTTTTTGGCTTTAATCCCAGAGAAGCAGAAATTACCGATCCACAACATCGTCTCTTTTTAGAATGTGCGTATACTGCCCTTGAAGATGCTGGCTATGACTCAGAAAATTATCAAGGTTCTATTGGAGTTTACGCCGGAGCCAGCTTCAGTAGGTACTTACTCAATGTATATTTAAACGAAGATATTATTGGATCTATAGATAATCATCAACTTGTGATCGCAGGTGACAAAGACTATTTGACTACCCGCGTTTCTTACAAACTTAATCTAGAAGGGCCAAGCTTCACTGTTCAAACCGCCTGCTCTACTTCATTAGTCGCTGTGCATTTAGCCACTCAAAGCTTACTAAATGGGGAATGCGATCTAGCTTTGGCAGGTGGGGTTTCCATAAGTTCTTCCAGAAAAACGGGCTATGTTTACAAAGAAGGGGCAATTGGTTCTCCTGATGGACACTGCCGCGCTTTTGATGCTCAAGCACAGGGAACTGTCGGTGGCGAAGGTGTAGGCATCGTGGTTTTGAAGCGATTAGAAGATGCTCTAGCAGATGGCGATACCATCCATGCTGTCATTAAAGGTTCGGCTATTAATAACGATGGCTCTTTCAAAGTTAGCTACACAGCACCACGGATAGATGGTCAAGCCAAGGTGATTAGAACCGCTCAAGTTGTTGCCGAGGTTGAACCCGAAACGATTACCTATATTGAAGCTCATGGCACAGGAACATCCCTTGGAGATCCCATTGAAATCACGGCGTTAACACAAGCTTTTCGAGCCAGTACTGACAAAAAAGGCTTCTGTGCCATTGGTTCAGTCAAAACCAACATTGGCCATCTAGACGCTGCTGCTGGGGTAACAGGTCTAATCAAAACTGTTCTGGCCCTGAAGCATCAACAAATACCGCCTAGCTTGCACTTTCAAGAACCTAATCCGCAAATTGATTTTGCTAACAGTCCTTTTTATGTCAACACCAAACTCGCCCAATGGACAACAAATAACATTCCTCGCCGCGCTGGAGTCAGTTCTTTTGGGATTGGTGGGACTAATGCCCATGTAATTTTGGAAGAAGCGCCTGTAGGAAGGCAGGGGGAGCAAGGGGAGCAGGGGAGGAAATATCATCTGTTGGTTCTTTCTGCAAAAACGGAATCGGCGTTAGAAACAGCTACGGTGAATCTGGCTAATCATCTCCAGCAGTATGCTTTAAACCTTGCAGATGTCGCTCATACCCTTGGTGTAGGTCGTCGAGCTTTCGATCATCGCCGGATGGTGGTATGCCAAGACATGAATGATGCGGTGAAGATGCTTTCTACTTCAGAATCACAACGGATATTTACGCACTACCAGCAGCCTTGCAATCGTCCTGTGGTGTTTATGTTTTCTGGGCAAGGAACGCAGTATGTGAATATGGCTAGAGAACTCTACGAGAGTGAGCCAACTTTTACACTTACAGTTGATCATTGTTGTGAGTTGCTAAAACCACATTTAGGTTTTGACCTACGCCATGTATTGTATCCAAATGAGGCACAGACAGCCAAAGCAACGGAGCAGCTTAAACAGACAATTGTTGCTCAACCAGCATTATTTGTCATTGAGTACGCCCTAGCTCAATTGTGGATGGCATGGGGTGTACACCCAGAGGCGATGATTGGTCACAGTATCGGGGAGTATGTAGCCGCTACTTTAGCTGGAGTTTTTTCGCTAGAAGATGCTTTAGCGCTAGTTGCAATCCGAGGACGACTGATACAGGAACTTCCTAGTGGGGAAATGCTCTCTATCCAACTTCCTGAATCAGAGATACAACCCCTGCTAACGGAGGAACTATCTTTAGCTGCAAGTAATGGGCCTTCCTACTGCGTGGTTTCTGGTGTAGCTGAAGCGATCGCACAATTACAACAACAGCTAGAAGCCAAAGGTATAGGCTGCCGTAGGTTACAGACCTCTCATGCCTTTCATTCTCCCATGATGGAGCCAATTCTCCAGTCATTTACAGAGCATTTAGAAAAACTCCAACTTCATCCTCCGAAGATTAAGTTTATCTCTAACGTCAGTGGCACTTGGATCGCTGTAGCAGAAGCAACAGACCCCAAATATTGGGTAAAGCATTTACGGCAAACAGTGCGCTTTAACCAAGGGATAACTGAGTTACTCAAAACACAAGAGCGGATCTTTTTAGAGGTTGGCCCAGGACGGACTTTAAGTACTTTTGTCAAGCAACATAATCAGGACATGATAGTACTGACCTCAATCCGTCATCCACAAGAACAACAATCGGATGTAGCATTTTTACTCAACTCTTTGGGACGGCTCTGGCTTTGTGGTATCAAAGTAGACTGGTCTAGTTTTTATGCTAACGAACAACGCCATCATATTCCCTTACCAACCTATCCATTTGAGCGCCAACGTTACTGGATTGAAGCACAAAAACAGCCAAGACAAACGGCAGTTGATTTAGCTAAATCTTTGGTAGAGGCTTGTAGGGTAAAGGCTCGTGCTAGCATCGCCACATTAGACGAGCAAACTTATTTGCTGAATAAACAGTGTTTGGATCGTTTGTGTGCTTCCTATATAAACCTTTCTCTCCAGCGTTTAGGTGCTTTTAAGAGCTTCAATGAGCAATATTCTTTTGAAGAGTTGTGTGAGCAATGCCAGATTATTCCTCGCTATCGGCAATTGTTGTATCGCTTTTTAGATGTACTTGTAGAACAAGGTGATCTACAACAAGAAAAAGATTTATTTACAAACCTTGTTCCCTGTTCTACAGACTCGATTAACGCTCTGGTAGAAGAAGTTAAAATCAAATGCGTAAATACACCTCATGTTCTACATATCGTCCAGGAATGTGGTGAGAATCTGCCGGATGTGCTGACTGGTGAAAAAGAACCTTTAGAGTTGTATTTTGCGGTAAAAGAAAACAATCCAGAAATTGCAAATTCAGAATTACCTCTGGATACCCATTTAAAAGGGATCATGCAAGCAGCTATGGAACAGGTAGTAAAGTCATTACCACCAGATGTAAACCTGAGAATTCTGGAAATTGGTGGTGGAGGGGGTCTTGCCACGACAGAATTGCTACCTGTATTGCCATCTGAGCGCACCAACTACACTTTTACAGATGTAGGGGGTTTGTTTTTGAATCAAGCCAAACAGCAGTTTAGCGCTTATCCGTTTGTTGAATATCGTTTTCTTGATATTGAAAAACCGCCTACTGCACAAGGATTCAACAGCCACAGTTTTGATGTAGTGGTAGCTGTCAATGTATTGCACGTAACTCGAAATATAACAAAAACCCTGGAGCATGTGCGATCGCTACTAGCTCCTGGAGGATTCCTGCTATTGTGGGAAATAACTCAACCACAATTAGACTTCGATCTCACCGATGGACTGCTAATGAATCCTTTAGAGGATGAAGAACGCAGCCGTGGTAATCCGTTTTTATCACAAAAGCAATGGCAGGAAGCACTAGTTTCTCAAGGGTTTGTTGAGGTAGCGGCTGTCTCTGAAACTGAAGCTTTTGGCGAACAAATTTTGGTGGCTCAAGCTGCTGCATCGATAACTGACTCAGCACCTACAGCATTTACCGTCACGAAGCAAAAAGAGCAGAACCAAGACTTATTGGCTAAAAAATCAGATATTGCTGACTGGTTTTACATTCCTTCTTGGAAACGTACTATGCCAGCACACCTTTCTCAAGCTGGACTTGAGGTAAAAGCAGGATGCTGGTTAGTGTTTGTGGATGAGTGCGGCTTAGGTGAGAAGTTGATAAAACAACTAGTAGTTGAGAATCAAGATGTTATTTCCGTCAGAGTTGGAGAGCAATTTCAGCAAAATAGCGAATATTCTCAACGCACATATACGATTAATCCAGAAAAAGAGGATGATTACAATACCTTGCTCAAAGAACTTCGGAGCCTGGGTAAGATTCCCAAAAGGATTGTTCATCTGTGGAGTGTGACATCAAACAGTTACACCAACTCAACAATTGAAGCTTTAGGCTGGTCGAGTTTGTTGTTTTTGGCACAGGCTATTACAGAAAATAATCAAACAGATGCTTTAGAAATTAGTATTGTCTCCAACAATTTACAAGAAATAACAGGTTCAGAAATACTGTGTCCAGAAAAAGCATTGGTTCTTGGAACTTGCAAAGTTATGCCGCTTGAGTATCCAAATATAACTTGTCGCAGTATTGATGTTGTAGTTCCTGTAGAAAGTGGGCAAGAAGAACTTATCCAAACACTAATAGGGGAATTTATAACCCCTACGACTGACCAAATTATTGCTTATCGTGGGCGGAATCGCTGGGTACAAGATTTTGAACCTGCACAACTACATAAAACCGTTAATGAAAATCTCCACCTTAGAAAACAGGGAGTATATCTCATTACTGGTGGATTAGGAGGTGTTGGTTTGCTGCTAGCAGAATATCTAGCGCAGACCGCGCAAGCAAAACTTATATTAGTAGGACGTTCAACTTTTCCCGACCAAGATGATTGGTCTGAATGGTTATCCACTCACGATCCACAAGATTATATCAGCCAGAAGATCCAAAAATTGCAGGGAATGAAAGCATTCGGTGCAGAGGTAATGGTAATCAGCGCCGATGTTACCAACCTTGAACAGATGTCCGCAGTATTTAAAAAAGCTAATCAACGATTTGGTGAGATTCATGGAGTAATTCATGCAGCCGCAGTTTTCGGCGGAGGGATGATGCAACTCACAACAAAAGAAACTGTAGCCAAAGCTTTAGCGCCAAAAGTGCAAGGAACACGAGTACTTGAAACTCTATTTAAGGAAAATAACTTAGATTTCTTTATACTCTGTTCATCACTAAGTTCATTTATTGGTACATCTGGAATGGCAGATTATACAGCTGCAAATGCCTTCCTTGACTCCTTTGCTCATTACAGCGCTTCTAAATATGGAACATGGAAATTCATTAAGTCTATTAACTGGGATAGATGGAACAACGTAGGAATGGCAATTCCTGTTGAAGCACGCCATCAAGAAATCACAGGGGAAAAATTGGCAGCAGGAATGGCTGATTTGGAGGGCATAGAGGCTTTTAAACGTATTCTGTTTAGTAGCACAGTTTCTCAAATAATTGTATCAACACAAGATTTTCTCAATCTAATTAAGCCAAAGAAAACTCCTAAGTCTTTGGAAGAAAAATTAGCCCAACTTAATCAATTCAAAACAACTCACCCCCGTCCTAACTTAGCGAATGCTTATATTGCTCCTAGTAATGAAATTGAGCAAACCCTTGCTGACGTTTGGCAACAACTTTTGGGGATTGAAAAAGTTGGTATTCACGATAACTTCTTTGAGTTAGGGGGAGACTCTTTATTTGCTACTCAATTAGTTTCTGAACTGTGCAAAACTTTTCAAACAGAACTTTCTTATAAAGGCTTTTTTAATAGCCCGACTATAGCTGAGTTAGCTGAAGTTATTGTCCAAAAACTGGCTAACCAAACAAATTTAGAGGAATTAGCTCAAGCTTTAGCAGATATTGAACAACTATCACAGGATGAAGTGCAGGCATTAATTGCTTCACAACACTAAGTAACTAGACATGATATGACTATGCAATTACCACTTTCTTTTTACGAAATTAGTAAATTCATTTTTTTGACAGTTGCTTTAACTGTTTTTACTCGCTTAATTATTTATCTATTAAAAAGAACATGGCAAAAGCAAAAATGTAAATTAGTCTGGACACCAATTGATGTTGTCGAACGTCGTACCAACCTCTTATATGATGAGTTTATTAAAGAGTATGCATCTGTGGGTAAACCTGTAATTATTACTGATGTCATGCAAGACTGGAAAGCATCAAAAAAGTGGGATTTAGATTTTTTCAAGGTGAAATATGGAAAAGTTGAATGCGCTATTAAACAAGATGATGTTGAGATTCATAGTTTAATGACTATTGCTGAATACATTGATTATATGATTTCTGGTAATAGCAACAAACGTCTGTATCTAGCAAATTGGGTGGTTTCTTGTTATCCTGAGCTTTTAGATGACTACCGAGAACCAATTTACTTTCCTAATTGGTTACAAAGACTGCCAAGAAATCTTCTCATAAAATATGAATGTGACAACCCGGAAATATTTATAGGTCATAAAAATACATCGGTAGGTCTTCATAAAGATCCAGATAATTTCTCTGCGTGGTTAGGCTTAATTTCTGGACGAAAGCGAATTGTCTTATTTACGCCAGATCAAAAAGATGTTCTATACGATGGTAAAGTAGATATCTTCAACCCAGATTTAAAAAAGTTTCCACTATACGCTAAAGCAAATCCAGTAGAAGTCATACTAGAACCAGGAGAAATTTTATATATCCCATCTCAGTGGTGGCATCATGTAAACAATCTGGAAAATAGCATAGGCGTTGGCAACATATTTATCAATGAATTTAATTCAGAATTAGTCTTTCAATCTTTTGTTGAAGGCAACCCAATAAAAGGTCATTTGTTACCATTAGTTTTAGAATTTCCCTGGTTAGGAAAAGTTTTATTTTCTTTGGGGTTAATCTAATATCAAAATTTTAAAAATCTTATTATTATACAAACTTACAATTAGGAGTTTTTTATGCTTCAACAAAATACTACAGAGTTTAAGTTTTTGTTTGGCTTTCTTGAATTCTTAAAATTTTTATACCCAAAAGGAAATATTCATCATGTTGAAGACTCACTAAAGTCTTATCTAGAGATGACACAAAGAGATTTGAACCTTAACCAGCCAATGGGAAAATTCATATATTCTGGTATTACTCACAAGCCTTGGTACGAATCTCATGAAAATGCTGTTTTGAGCCTCATCTCCAAAACCCTAGAAAAAAACTTTGATCAGATAGAAAGTGAGTGGTTAGGCTATTTATCCTCTGATTATAAAATTATTCCTAAGTACAAGCCAAGTGAAATTTTTGGTGAATCACTAAAGAATCAAGATGAAGACTGGCAATATTACTTAATTTGGAGACAAGGTAAATTTACCAAAGCAGCTACATCCCTTTTCCCAAATACAGTCAAGATTATCTCAGAGCTAAATCCTTTTTTATATTCTTTTGGTGAGGTGGTATTTATTAACATGAAACCTGGAGTCGTTTTACCACCACATATTGATGATATTAATATCTCTTTAACATGTCACTTTGGTATCCAAGTTCCAGAAAAGTGTGGTATTAAGGTTGGAGGTGAAACACGCAGTTAGAACCGAGGAAAAACTTTGTTTTTTGATAACAGTTTTGAACATGGAGCTTGGAATAAAAGCCAGGAAAATAGAGTTGTTTTGTTATTAGATTTATACCATCCAGAACTGACAAGAATCGAGAAATTTCTCTTAAAATTTATCCTTAAACACTTTAACAAAAGTGAGTTTCATGGAATAAAAAATTCGGAGTACCAAAAACTATTACTGGATAACTTAATTAGTCGTAGCAGCAGTAATCACATGGCTAAATAACGCCAAAATTATATTTATTTTGTTTTGTTGCATATCAGGTTTGGCGAATATGAGTGACCTTTCACAACGGATTGCTGGTCTTTCTCCAGAGAAACTTAAGCTTCTTGCACAACGCCTTCAGAAAAAAAAAGAAAGCGTATTTTCACAACCGCAAATAGTTCCTCAAAGTCGAGAGTCAAACTTATTCCCTCTATCTTTTGCCCAACAAAGGTTGTGGTTTATCGACCAATTACAACCTGGAAATAGTGCCTACAATATCTCCCAACCCATGCGTATTGTCGGATTGCTAAATGTGGCGGCACTAGAGCAAAGCTTTAACGAAGTTGTGAGACGGCACGAGGTTTTAAGAACTACATTCAAAGTAGTTGATGGACAACCTCTGCAAGTTATTACTCCCAGTTTCAGCTTCAAACTACCAGTAGTAGATTTACAAAAACTTTCTCAAGAGCAAAGAGAGGCTGAAGTTTTGAGATTGGCGAGTGAAGAAGCCCAACAGCCTTTCGACTTAACCAAAGTGCCTTTATTACGAGTTACTTTACTGCAACTAGCGGCAGCAGAATATGCATTATTGTTGACTATGCATCATATTGTGGCTGATGGCTGGGCTATAGGTGTGCTGATTCACGAAATCGCAACTTTGTATGAAGCTTTCTCTATTGGCAAACCATCACCCCTCTCGCAACTATCCATCCAGTATGCAGACTTTGCTGTGTGGCAAAGACAGTGGTTACAGGGAGAGCGTTTAGAAACTCAACTTGCTTACTGGCAAAGGCAATTAGGCGGTAAACTACCTGTTGTAGAATTCCCTAGCGAGCGGCGAGCTTCTCTACGAGACGCTCCGCAATCGCGATCGCCTATCCAGACTTTCTCAGGAGCTAGAGAAACTCTGGTTCTACCCAAAACTTTATCTGAGAAGCTGAAAGCTCTGAATCAGCGCCAAGGCATCACACTATTTATGATTCTGCTAGCGGCTTTCCAAACTTTGCTGCACTGCTACACCGATCAAGAAGATATCGTTGTTGGTACTGATATTGCTAACCGCAATCAAGCCGAGACTAAAGAATTGATCGGGTTTTTTGTTAATCAGTTAGTATTGCGTACACATTTATCAGGAAATCCTACTTTTGTAGAGTTATTAGAACGAGTCCGCGAGATGACTCTAGAAGCTTATGCTCACCAAGATTTACCCTTCGACAAATTGGTAGATGTTCTGAATCCAAAACGGGAGTTGAACCGTACACCATTATTTCAAGTCAAGCTTGTTTTGGAAAATACCCAAACCCCATCTTTGGAACTTCCAGGCTTAACTATCACATCTTTGAAAGTCGAAAACAAAACGGTGCAGTTTGACTTGCTGTTAGAGTTAAGCGAAACAGATCAGGGAGTATTTGGTGTATGGGAATATAACACTGACCTATTTGATCGGGGCAGTATTGTTAGGTTATCAAATAATTTTGCAACGCTTTTAACTAAGATTGCCACCCATCCAGAAACTAAATTAAGTGAATTAAAAAGAGTTCTTAATGAAGTAGATAAGAAACAGCATCTTGCTAGAGAAGAAGTTTATAAAAATACTATCGGACAGACATTAATCAACGTTAAACGTAGAGCAAATAACAGATAATAAAAATCATGACAAAAATGGAATCTCTAGGATATGTGAGACGGAAAGCTGTTAATATATCCACAGAAGAATTAATCAAAACTGAATTCCTTCAGCCAGGCTCTAACTTTCCTTTGGTGATTAAGCCTAGTGTGAAGGGTGTAAATCTGGAAAACTGGGCTAATAATAATCGAGAATATTTGAAATCTGAATTATTAAAATATGGAGCGATACTTTTTCGTGATTTCAAAGTTAATTCTATAGAAGAATTTGAGCAAATTATCGCAGCGATTTGTGGAGAAGCGATGGAATATCGGTATCGGGCATCTCCACGAACTCAAGTAGCTGGGAAAATTTATACTTCAACTGACTACCCTGCCGATCAAAGTATTTTTCCTCACAATGAACACGCCTACTCGCCTACCTTTCCGTTGAAAATCTTCTTTTTTTGTATGAGTCCAGCGCAAGAGGGAGGGGAAACCCCGATTGGTAGCTGTAGAAAGGTTTTTGAGCGGATTGATCCAATTATCCGCGATCGCTTCATTGAAAAGCAAGTTATGTATATGCGTAACTTTGGCAATGGATTTGGTCTTCCTTGGCAAACTGTATTTCAAACAACAGACAAAAATAAAGTAGAAGAGTATTGCAAAAATAATGGAATTGAGGTTGAATGGAAAGCAGATAATCGTTTAAGAACTCGACAAGTTGGGCCAGCCATTCTCAAACATCCTCAAACAGGTGAAATAGTCTGGTTCAATCACGCAACTTTTTTCCACGTTTCCACATTGGAACCAACGATAGGCGAATCGTTATTGAAAAATTTGCCAGAAGAAGATTTACCAACTAACACATATTATGGGGATGGTTCTGCAATTGAACCATCAGTGTTAGCTAGTTTGCGAACTGCTTATCAAGAAGAAATGGTTACTTTTTCTTGGCAGAAAGGAGATGTATTGATGCTGGATAATATGTTATCAATACATGCTCGTAATCCATTTATTCCTCCCAGAAAAATTTTAGTGGGAATGGCTGAACCTTATACGCCCTCAAGTATTTAACTAACATTAAGGTAGCAATATGCAAGTAGTAGAAAGTATCGAGGGGTTTAGACTTTCGCCTCAGCAAGAGCATTTATGGTTGTTACAACAAATTGATCAAAGTTGGGCTTATCGTAGCGATTGTGCAATTTTGATTGAAGGAAGTATTGATCTCAATAATTTAGAATTGGCATTGCAAGATGTTGTCAATCGCTATGAGATACTCCGCACCAATTTTATTTGTCTACCTGGAATGACTATTCCAGTACAGGTAATTACAGATAGCCAAGTTATTTTAGAGAAAAAATCTGATATTACTAATTTGGCCCCTCAAGAACAAGAGGCGAAGATTGAGTTAATATTTCAGGAAATCAAACAACAAACTTTTCAGTTTGAACAAGGTTCGATTTTACATACATCCTTAGTAAATATTTCACCAAAAGAGCATTTATTACTTCTTAGTTTACCTGCTCTCTGTGCAGATAGAGCAACCTTTAATTGTCTAGTAAGAGAACTAGCTACTTCTTACTTAGGAAAATTAGATGAGAAATTATCTAAAGAACCACTCCAGTATGCAGATTTTTCAGAATGGCAAAATCAAATATTAGAAGCAGAAGAAACGAAAATAGGCAGAGAATATTGGCAACAACAAGACTTCTCTACTATTGACACTTTTCAGCTTCCTTTTGAAAAGCATCTCTCTGAAAAACAGATATTTCAACCAAAATTAGTAAATTCAATTATTAGCCCGGAACTAGTCGCTAATATCGAAACATTAGCTCAGAAGCATAATACTTCTGCTTCTACTTTTTATCTAACCTGCTGGTTGATTTTACTCCAGCGACTAAGTGGACAATCCGAGATGATCGTCGCCAGGGAATTTAATGGTAGAAAATATGAGGAACTTCAAGAAGCATTAGGACTATTTTCTAAATATTTACCAGTTCATTGTCATTTAGAAGATAGTTTCAAATTTAGTCAAGTTTTGCAACAAGTTCATGAGTATGTAGAATCTATCCACAAATGGCAGGAGTGTTTTACTTGGGAACAAATACCAGATATTTTACCTTTTTCTCCTGTGATTTTTGATTTTACAGAAGAAGCTCCAAGGCATTATGCAGGTAATATATTATTTTCTATTTTCAAGCTTGATAGCTGTACTGAGCGTTTCAAAATTAAGCTTTCTTGTAGACGCGAAAAGGATTTTTTAAGTACAGAATTTCATTATGACTGTAATCTTTTTTCTCCACAGGATATTGCAGGGTTAGCAGAGCAATTTCACAAGCTACTAGAAAGTGCAGTACATCATCCAGAAACTGCAATTAGTGAATTAGAAATTTTAAGCGATCGCACACTCAATCAACTTCTCTTCGAGTTCAATCAAACTCAGGCGGATTACCCACAAAATAAGTGCATTCACGAGTTATTTACAGAGCAGGTAGAACGCACTCCCAACAACATTGCTGTAGTATTTAACAATCAGGAACTAACTTATGCTGAACTTAATGCGCGTGCAAATCAACTAGCTCATTATCTAAAAGATTTGGGGGTAGGTGCAGAAGTATTAGTGGGAATTTGTGTAGAGCGTTCCTTAGAAATGCTTGTAGGTATTTTAGGCATTCTTAAAGCTGGTGGTGCTTATGTTCCTCTCGATCCGCACTATCCCCAAGAGCGCTTAAGCTTCATGCTAGAAGATACTCAGGTATCTGTATTATTGACACAGCAGCATTTACTGGAAGGCTTACCTAAGTACGATACACAGACAATTTGCTTAGACACAGAATGGGAAGCGATCGCACAACAGAGTCAGAAAAACCCCCTGAGAACTATATCTACTGAAAACTTAGCTTATATAATTTATACTTCTGGCTCTACTGGAAAACCGAAGGGAGTTGCGATCGCACATCGTAACTTAGTTCATTCAACAACTGCACGTATTGCCTACTATCAACAAGCTGTGAGTAACTTTTTGCTACTCTCATCCTTTGCTTTTGATAGCTCTGTTGCAGGTATTTTCTGGACACTTTGTTGTGGCGGAACTCTACACTTACCAGAAGAAGGTGTACAACGAGAAGTACCTAAACTTATAGAATTAATTTCCCAAAATAGTGTTTCCCATTTATTAAGCCTTCCTTCTCTATATGCTTTAATTTTGCAACAAGCAAAACCAGAAAATTTAAATTCTCTTCGTGCTGTCATAGTTGCAGGTGAATCTTGTCTACCAGAATTGGTACAACATCATTCTCAGTTTCAGCCGGAAGTATCTTTATTTAACGAGTACGGGCCAACAGAAGCAACCGTTTGGAGTAGCGCATATTATTGTCATAGCGCAGAAACAGGAAAGCAAATATCTATTGGTTCTCCCATACCAAATACGCAAATATATATACTGGACTCTCATTTACATCCAGTTCCTATTGGTATTCATGGTGAAATTTATATTAGCGGTGAAGGTTTAGCTAGAGGTTATTTAAATCAATCTGCAATTACATCTGAGAAATTTATTCCCCATCCTTTTAGTAAAAAACCGGGAGTGCGTTTATATAAAACTGGCGATTTAGCAAAATATCTCCCTAATGGCAATATTGAGTTTTTGGGACGTATTGATAATCAAGTAAAAATTCGTGGCTTCCGAATTGAGTTAGGTGAGATTGAGACAGCACTGAATAAGTATTCTGGAGTTCAAGAAACAGTAGTTATTGCTCGTGAAGATATACCAGGAAACAAACGCTTAGTTGCTTATGTAGTTACCCAACCAAAATCAGCCCTTACAGTTAATGAACTACGCAGCTTTTTAAAAGATAAATTACCAGAATTCATGATACCATCGGCTGTAGTGCTGCTAAAAAAATTACCTCTAAGTGCCAATGGTAAAGTTGATAGAAAGGCACTACCCGCACCAGAGGAAGTTAGATCGGATTTGATAGGAGATTTTGCTCCTCCTCGCACTTCTGTAGAAGAAATACTAACTCAAATCTGGGCTGAAGTCTTAAAAATTGAGAAAGTCAGTATTTTCGACAACTTCTTTGAATTGGGTGGACATTCTTTATTAACAACTCAACTACTTGCCAAAGTTAAAGAAGCTTTTAACTTGGATATCTCCTTACGCAGTTTGTTAGAGAAACCCACCGTAGCGGGTTTAGCAGAAAATATTGATCGAGTTTATCAAACAGAAATTTATTACCCACTTTTGGATCTCAAAGCTGAAGTCATTTTAGATCCAACAATTATTCCTGAAAATGCCGTTAAGTTTATTCCTGAACCTAGTTCTATTTTATTGACTGGAGCAACGGGCTTTTTGGGATTATTCTTACTAGCTGAACTTCTACAACAAACCCAAGCGGATATTTATTGCTTAGTTCGCTATAAAAATATTGAGGATGTCCATAAAAAACTGCAAACTGCTCTGGAATCTTATGGAGTTTGGAACGAAATTTGGAGTTACAGAATTATTCCTATTCTTGGGGATTTATCAAAACCACTTTTTGGTTTAAAAACTGAAACCTTCCAAAAATTGGCAAGTACTATTGATGTTATCTACCATAATGGTGCTTGGGTACATCATATTTATCCCTACTCTATTCTAAAAGCTACAAACGTACTGGGTACACAAGAAATTTTGAGATTAGCTAGTCAAATAAAAACGAAACCAGTACATTTGATTTCTAGCTCTGGTGTTGTATCTTCCAAAATTGAATCTGGAACCAAATTAGTTCGAGAACAAGATACCCTAAATGAAAACGAATTTCCTAGTAATGGATATTGTCAAACTAAATGGGTAGCTGAGAAGTTAGTACAAACGGCGATTCAAAGGGGAATTCCTATCTCTATTTACAGACCATCACGTATATCTGGACATAGCAAAACTGGGGTCTTTAATAGTAATGATTTTCTGTACAAACTGATAATAGGTTGTGTGCAATTGGGAAGTGCGCCAGATATAGACATTCGAGAGAATATAGTTCCTGTAGATTATGTCAGCAAAGCAATAGTTAATTTATCGAAACAGAAAGAATCTTTAGGCAAAACTTTTCACTTAGTACATCCTCAAACTCTCCACTCAAATACACTTATCGACCATATTCGCTCATTAGGTTATGCAATGGAACAAAATTCTTATGAGCAATGGCGAGAGAAATTACTTAATGTGACTCAAAACTCCTTTGAACATCCTCTATATTCATTAGTACCATTTTTCCCAGCAAGACAAGCTGAAGAAGATTCAAACTCAGAATTTTTACAGCTTGATAATCAAAATGTTATCAATGGATTAGTAGGTAGTTCGATGACTTGTCCTCCAATAGATAATCAATTACTCAGCGTTTATTTTTCCTATCTGATTAAGCAGGGCTTTTTGGATAATAAAGTTTGTAACTGATGAATAATTAAAATTTTTGCAATAGTTTCAGGAGTGATATTTTATGATTTCAACAACTCGTTATGATGATTATGATGTTCTTGCTCGCATATATAACGAAGATTGGGCATCAGGAATTTTTCAGGAAACATTACCAGTTTTAGAAAAATTGTTACTACCCGATTTAAGTAAGGGAGTGCATATTCTAGACCTTTGTTGTGGTACTGGACATTTAGCCCAACAATTACTCAAACAGGGTTATAAAATTACAGGAATTGATGGCTCTGAGCAGATGTTACATTATGCTCGTGAGAATGCGCCAGAAGCGAAACTGATCCTTGGGGATGCTCGATTCTTCGATTTACCAGCTACCTTTGATGTAGTGGTTTCAACTACTGGTTCTCTAAACTATGTCATGAAACTTGAAGAATTGGAGCATGTATTTAATAATGTTTATAATGCACTAACTAATAATGGGATATTCTTGTGCCATTTCTTTTCAGAAGAAGAATATAGGTCGAATTGGAACGGCAAAGTTTCTGGTGATGTAAAAGATGATTATGCCTGGTCTACAAAAAATATCTATAATTCAGAATCAAAATTAGGTCAAATTTATCTAACTGTATTTTCATTAGTAGAACAAACTTGGCAGCGTTTAGATAAAGTTATTTCCGAAAGCTGTTATACCAAAGAAGAAATTATATCGGCTTTAGAAACTGCTGGATTTAGCGAAATTAGCATTTATGATGCTTGTTGTGATTTAGAAATACTTCCAACTCCTGGTAGTACTTATTTTATTTGCCACAAGCGATTATATATTTAATACCTAGTTCTGTAAGCTTACTAAATTTGAAGAGAAAATTACATGAATATACAACCCATTGCATTACATCAAAAATCCGATATTTTAGCTGAATTATTAGCCAAAGCAGGTCTTACAAATCAGCAGCAAAAATATTTACAACATTTTATCAATAGCTATAGCGATCGCACCAAAACATCTAAACATCTTTCCCAATCTTATCGCCCAGTTCTCTCTGATGATAAAAACTTAGGAGAGTTCAATTTACTATTTAAAGAAATGTATTATCCCATTGTTGCTAATCGCTCTATGGGTTCCAAAATCTGGGATGTAGATGGTAATGAATATGTAGATGTAATGATGGGTTTGGGAATAAATCTCTTTGGTCATAATCCCTCATTTATTAAAGAGGCTTTAATCGCACAACTTGATAAAGGAATTCAAATTGGCCCCCAATCAGAAATTGTGGGTGAGGTAGCTGAGTTAATTTCTCAACTTACAGGAATGGAGCGGGTTTGTTTTAGTAACACTGGTACAGAAGCAGTAATGACTGCTATCCGTATCGCCAGAGCGGTTACAGAACGTAAGAAAATCGTTATATTTTCAGGTTCTTATCATGGTCATTTTGATGGCACTTTAGTTAACGTAAATAAGGCAGAAGATAATCAACATGCCATACCCTTAGCGCCTGGAGTATTACAAAACTTTGTGAGTGATGTTTTGATTTTAGATTATGGCAATCCTCAATCATTAGAAGTTATTAAAGCATATAAGCAAGAATTAGCAGCAGTTTTGGTAGTTCCTGTGCAAACTTCTAGACCGGCTTTACAACCAAAAGAATTTCTCCAGAAATTGAGGAAATTAACGCAAGAATCTGGAATTGCTTTAATTTTTGATGAAATGGTAACAGGGTTTCGGATTCATCCTGGTGGCGCACAAGCTTATTTTGATGTACAAGCAGACATAGCCACTTATGGAAAAATTGTTGGTGGTGGGATACCAATTGGGGTGATTGCCGGCAAAAATATTTATATGGATGCAATTGATGGGGGAATGTGGAGTTATGGCGATGCTTCTTACCCTCTGGTGAAAAAGACATTTTTTGCAGGTACTTTTTGTAAGCATCCGTTAGCATTAGCTGCTGCAAAAGTTGTATTAAAGTATATGCAGAATTCGGGGTCTTCTCTACAACAAAATCTGAATGAACGGACAACACAATTTGTTAAGGCTTTGAATAATTATTTTGCAGCCGATGGAATACCGCTACAGATGGCAAATTTTGGCTCACTATTTGGTTCTGCATCTTTAGAGATTTCTGGAGAAAATTCTACTGCTTCAGTAGCAATGAGTTTGTTGAAATATCATCTTCTCGACAGAGGAGTTCACTTATTAGGTGTAAGTGGTTATTTATCAACAGCCCATACAGATGAAGATATTAACTACATTATTCAAGTTGTTAAGGATAGCATCAGTAACTTGAGAGAAGGAGGCTTTCTATAATATTAAGTCGTGGAATTACAAAACAAAAATAGCTAACAAATAATTTTTTAATTTTTGAGCTTTAAATAGGTAAATTAACTGTTTGGTGATGTTTAACGTATGGCAACCATAGCATTTTGTATTTTTAATTATCAAGGTGAATTAAATAGTACTTTGAAACTAGCGAAAAAACTAAGTTTACTTGGACATCAAGTTTTGTATTTAGGGTTGTCAGATTATGAGGAAAAAGTTTGTAGCTACGGATTTAAATTTCTGCCAATTCTAGAAAGATGGTTTCCTAAAGGATTTATTCAACAGCTAGAAATTAACAGTTCCAATTCAAACAAGCTTCAAGGATTACTAAATCAATTAAGATACAAAAAACTTTTAAAATCTTTAATTGATTCATTAATAAAAGGAGAAGATCGAGAAATACATACTCTTTTAAAGACATCTAAACCTAACTTACTGATAATAAGTACATACGAAGAACTTTATTCTACTTTCATAGGGATGATAGCCTATGAATGCCAAATTAAGAGTATTTATTTTACAGATATGTTTACCTCTTTACCATTGTCAAATCTCCTTGAGAAGGAGAAAATTAAAAGTTTTGACAATAATTTTATTGCTAAATTGTTTAACTTAAAAAACAAATATATTTATCAAAAACTACTCAAAGCAACTAAAAAAATAATTGCTTTGTTGAGTAAAACAGATTTTTCTGAGGAAGATATGATCACAAAATTTGCAATTAATAGGAAAATTCCTCTTGATTTATTAGATTTATCTCAAGCAATACCTTTAAAGTTGACACATCTGGTTTTATGCCCAAAAGAATTAGATTTACCTAATATTTTAAGAGAAAAATGCTACTATGCTGAAGCTTCAATAGACTTACAAAGAGATGAACCCTCTTTTGTCTGGTCAAATTTAGATAAAAATAAATCTCTTATTTATTGCTCTTTAGGAACTACAGTGAACACTTTTTCTACTTTAGGTATAAACAGAATTAAACAATTATTTCAAAATGTGATTGATGCTGTATCGCTTAAAAATGAATACCAATTGGTCTTATCAATAAGCGATTATATTAGTGTTGAAGACTTCCAGTATATACCTGAAAATATAATAGTTGTTAATAAAGCACCACAATTAGGGCTTCTTAAGAAAGCATCTATAGCAATCATAGCTGGAGGAATAAACACTATTAAAGAATGCATATTTTGCGGAGTACCAATGATTGTACTTCCTGTATGGGCTGACCAACCAGATAATGCAGAAAGAATTGAATATCATGGTTTAGGTGTAGTTGCTGATGTCAATAAAATATCTACTAATCTTGTTGTCGATTTAATTGAGGCAATAGAAAATGATTTATTACTAAAACAGAGATTAAAAATATGGGAAGAAAAGTTTCAGGATATAGAAAAATCTGGGAGGGCGACACAGTTTATCTTAAAAATGTTAGAACAAATTCCACATATTTAATCAATAAATTGAGTTAATACGGGATAAAAAAATGAGTTATTACTTAGAAGGAATCGACTCTTCCGATAGAGCTAAATATGTAGATCAACATAATTATAGTGAAGCAATCACTTTTTATAAGCGAGGCATTGAAACTGATCCTAATCTGATGTCTAATTATTGGCATATATGCTTGGCGCTACTACTTCAAGGAGAAGAATCAGAGGCTAGGGCTACTTGGTTATCGCTGATAGAGCAAGCAGATGATATAGATAAAATTAATTCTTGGACACTAGAAATTGTTGAGTTACTAACGGCAGAAGCTATAAAACGCGAAGCTGTTTCTGACTTGGAGGTTGCTCAAAAAATGCACGGTTATGCTGCCATCGCACGAGGTGAAGCATGGAAAAAAGTCAAAGGATATAAGTTTACAACTGATTGGTTTATTGAAAATCTTCCAACCTGGGAACAGTATCTAATACACTTAGCTAATCAGCCTGAAATTAATGTTCTAGAAATCGGTAGTTGGGAAGGTATGTCTGCTTGTTGGCTTTTAGATAACATTCTTACTCATGAATCATCAAGGATCACCTGCATAGATACCTTTGAGGGAAGCGTTGAACACAAATTTGAGTATGACGACAGTTATATTCAATCTGTTGAGGAAAGATTCGATTTCAATATTTCTCAAACCAACGCTTTAGACAAGGTAACAAAAATTATTGGTAACTCCCAAGATGTAATGCGATCGCTCCCTTTGAATAATTACGATATCCTTTATATTGATGGTTCACATTTAGCGACTGATGTCCTTACCGATGCTATTTTGGGTTGGGGACTTGTCAAGGTTGGAGGCATCATTATTTTTGATGACTATGATTTTCAATTCCATGATAGTGGAAATACCGAACAAGACACAAAAATTGGCATAGATGCTTTTTTGAAAGTATTTTATAAAAAAGTCAATATAGTTCATCAAGCTCATCAAGTTATAGTTGAGAAAAAATGAATTAAAAGGTATTTTATTTAGATACAAATTATTTATTAAGATACATTTTCAAATTGCAAGAGAATCTAAATAATCAATTATTAGGTAATAAAGATGTATCAAAACGAAACAGAAGACATCACAATTTACAAAGTTGTAGTAAATCACGAAGAACAATATTCAATCTGGTTTGCCAACCGAGAAAACCCTCTTGGCTGGAAAGATGTGGGCAAAATTGGTCTCAAGCAAGAATGCCTGGAATATATTAAGGAAGTATGGACAGATATGAGACCTCTAAGCCTCAAGAAGAAAATGGAATAATCTGCTCATTAGACTTAGGCATTATTTGGAGTAGCTAGAAGCTATTACCTCTTTTTGATCCTATCTAGACAAATCGACAGTCTCAATTATTAGGGATTATTCAACAGTCCCCATTCATTAACTCTAATGTTTATTAGCGAAATAAAGTTGCTTGGTTTTATAGGTTTAAAGTCGAATGGCAATAAACACTATATCTTGAGAGTTTTACCTTTTTTACTCGCGCTCATCTTTGTTTTAGTAGTAGGAAACCAAAGCCTTAGCTCTTCACCAAAAACAACTGAAATACTTTGGGATACTTATGGTGTACCGCATATTTATGGCAAGGATAACCAAAGTGCCTTTCAAGCTTTCGGTTGGGCGCAGATGCAGAGTCATGGCAACCTGCTTTTGCATCTCTACGGTCAAGCACGGGGAAGGGCCGCCGAATATTGGGGAGAAAAGTATCTAGAATCAGATCATTGGGTACAAACTATGGGAGTACCAGAACGATCGCATTCTTGGTATTTGGCCCAAAGTCCTAAATTTCGCCGTTATCTTGATGCTTTTGCCAGTGGAATTAACGCTTATGCTGAGAAACACAAGGATTTGATTGCTGATGAAGTTGAGATTGTCTTGCCAGTCAAAGGCGAGGATGTGCTGGCTCACCAAATGCGGGTACTGAATTTCACTTTTATTGCCAATCCAGAAGAAGTTGCAGGTGTCAGTAAACAGCAGTCAAAACCAGGATCTAATGGTTGGGCGATCGCACCATCACATTCTGAAAATGGTCATGCTATGCTTCTGGCTAACCCACATCTGCCTTGGTCAGATTTATTTCTGTGGTATGAAGCACATATTACTGCACCAGGAATTAATGCTTACGGGGCAACACTGGTAGGAATTCCCGTTTTAGCGATCGCCTTTAATGATAATTTGGGTTGGACTCATACAGTAAACACCTATGATGGCTGGGATAACTACGAACTAAAACTAGCCGATCGTGGTTATCGCTTCGATGGTCAAGTCCGAGCCTTTAAGACAAAAACCCTATCTTTGAAAGTCAAGCAAAAAGACGGTACTCTGCACTCACAAAAACTTGTAGTGAAAAGTTCTATCCACGGGCCAGTCATATCACGAAAAGATGGTAAAGCTGTGGCACTGCGTGTTGTGGGTCTTGACCAACCAGGTGTACTACAGCAGTGGTGGGATATGGCACGTTCCCAAAACCTCACCCAGTTTCAAGCTGTCCTGCAACGATTACAACTACCGATGTTTACAGTGATGTATGCAGACAGAGAAGGGCATATTATGCACCTCTTTAACGGTCAAGTACCAATTCGTCAACAAGGCAATTTTGAATACTGGCAAGGTTTAATACCTGGCGACACATCTAAAACCTTATGGTCAAAAACTCATCCATATCAGGATCTACCGCGCGTAATTGATCCAAAAAGCGGCTGGTTACAAAATACAAATGACCCACCTTGGACAACAACCTTTCCCCAGGTTCTCAATCCAGATAATTATCCGCCTTATATGGCACCACGCGGGCCAATGGAGTTTAGATCGCAACGTACTGTGGAGATGTTAGCAGAGGATGACAAAATCTCTTTTGATGAGATGGTTTCCTATAAACATTCAACACGTATGGAACTAGCAGATCGCCTTTTGGATGACTTGATTCCAGCAGCCCGGAAGTACGGAAGCGAATTAGCTCGTCGATCTGCTGATGTACTGTCAGCTTGGGATCGACAAACCAATGCAGATAGCCGAGGTGCAGTACTATTCGCTGCTTGGGTAGATGCGATAGACTTCGATAGTGTATTTAGCAAACCCTGGAGTGAAGACTCTCCACTGACTACACCTGATGGCTTGGCTAATCCTCAAAGTGCAGTCACAACACTCTCAACTGTTGCAGCTAAGGTGGAAAAAACCTATGGAAACCTAGATGTAGCGTGGGGAGATGTTTTCCGGTTACAGTCTGGTGATGTCGATTTGCCTGCAAATGGTGGCGATGGCGGACTTGGTATTTTCCGGGTTCTCAATTTTGTTCCACTATCAGACGGACGCTTCAAATCTGTTTCTGGTGATTCTTATGTTGCTGCGATTGAATTTTCTCAACCTGTAAAAGCGATGGCGCTTACCAGTTATGGTAATGCAACTCAACCAGGTTTAGCCTCTGCTGGCGATCAGTTAAAATTGTTCGCCCGCAAGCAGTTGCGGCAAGTTTGGTTCTCACACCAGGATGTTCTATCCCATTTGGCTGAACGCAAGGTATTTTAAAATTCAATACAGCTTCAACTTAGTACCCAATCCTTGTTAGGTTTGGGGGAAAGGTTTTGTATTTTACCCTTCCCCTTTTCCGACAAGAGTGCCATCGTTTTGGAGCAGAATAATTATAATCCTTTCTCTGACACGCGGTAATTCGCTCTCTTTTAGGGCTTGCTGTAACTGAGTAACTTGTTCCGAAGTTAAAAAGTTTTTGGCTGGTGGTGGCATATTTAGGTTCATCGGCTCTACATTTATGTTATTTATGCAGCTTAAATGCCGATTAGCTTATGAGTGATGAGAATAGGGGACGGAATGATGACAGCCATTCTAAGAATTTCATATTGCCTCTGTGACTAATTTTCCCCTTTATACTCCACTGGGGATTCATGGCAAAGAATTCAAAAAGATAAAATTATAAAGAACTGTCAGAACGTAATCATGTCAGCTATCCAAACAACTGTAGTTATTGCCATGACGGTCGATGGAAAGATTAGCTCCGTAGATCCTCAAGCAGGCGGTAATCCTGATGCAGCCGATCAAGCACACGTAGAGTATGAAGTCTCACTTGCTGATCTAATCCTGGTAGGAGCAGGAACGATTCGGGCTGGAGACGTAATTTTTTCAATTCGCAATCCCGAATTATTAGCAGCGCGCGAGACTCGGGGTCAGTCTCGCCAGCCTATTGTTTGTGTTGTCTCAGGTTCCCTTGACCTATCGCTGGACTCCCCTTTTTTGAGCGAAGACATTGAGCGATGGATATTTACGACACGGGCTGGTTTGGAGCGCAGTTCTGATACAACAAGTTTGCAAAAACTGGCTGAATTAATTGATTTGGGAGATACAGACCTGGACTGGAATCGAGCCTACAGCTTGATGGCAGAGCGCGGTATTCACAAGGTCGTTGCTTTGGGAGGAGGCTATTTAACAGCATCTCTAGTAAAGGCTGGGCGAATTGACGATTGGTGGTTGACAATCTGGCCCGTCATTTATGGAGGAAAGGACGCTCCCACCCCGGTGGAAGGAGAAGGTTTTATTTCCACTGCTGCTCCTCATCTGGAACTCGTCGAAACTCGTCAAGTTGGAAGTGAGTTGTTTTTACACTACCAGACGATCAAGTAAGAATGCGCTGCCATAATTACAACTAAAAAGCGCCCTCCCGAAGTGGGAGAGCGCTTTATGATTTAGCTAATTGAGTTAATGCTTCAGAATTAACCGTTAATAGCAGGAGCAGTTAGAGCAACAGGAGCAGATTCAGCAGATGCCAAATCTAGAGGGAAGTTGTGAGCGTTACGCTCGTGCATTACTTCCATACCCAGGTTAGCACGGTTGATTACATCCGCCCAAGTCGCAATCACACGACCTTCAGAGTCAATGATTGATTGGTTGAAGTTGAAACCGTTCAAGTTGAACGCCATTGTGCTTACACCCAAGGCGGTGAACCAGATGCCGATTACAGGCCACGCTGCGAGGAAGAAGTGCAGTGAACGGCTGTTGTTGAAGGAAGCGTATTGGAAGATTAGACGACCGAAGTAGCCGTGGGCTGCAACGATGTTGTAGGTTTCTTCTTCTTGACCGAATTTGTAACCGTAGTTTTGTGATTCAGTCTCAGTTGTTTCACGAACCAAAGATGAGGTTACTAGTGAACCGTGCATTGCACTGAACAAGCTTCCGCCGAATACACCAGCTACACCTAGTTGGTGGAAGGGGTGCATCAAGATGTTGTGTTCTGCTTGGAACACGATCATGAAGTTGAATGTTCCTGAGATTCCTAAAGGCATACCGTCTGAGAAGGAACCTTGTCCGATTGGGTATACCAAGAATACTGCGGTTGCTGCTGCAACAGGTGCAGAATATGCAATTGCAATCCAAGGACGCATACCTAAGCGGTAGGATAGTTCCCATTCACGACCTAAGTAGCAGAATACGCCAATCAGGAAGTGGAATACTACCAATTGGTAAGGACCACCGTTGTACAACCACTCATCTAAGGATGCTGCTTCCCAAATTGGGTAGAAGTGCAAACCGATGGCGTTGGAGGAAGGTACTACTGCACCGGAGATGATATTGTTTCCGTAAATCAAAGAACCTGCTACTGGTTCGCGGATTCCATCGATGTCTACTGGTGGTGCAGCGATGAAGGCGACTACGAAGCAAGCTGTTGCGGCTAGCAAGGTGGGTATCATGACTACGCCGAACCAACCAATGTAAATCCGGTTGTTGGTGCTGGTGATCCATTCACAGAATCGATCCCATACGTTGGCGCTTGAGCGCTGCTGTAAGGTTGTTGTCATTGTTTTATAAATGCGATTATTTGCGGATGAATTAGGTAGGTTTGACTACCTGTTACACATCTTAAAGAATTTATTGCGTTTTGTAAAGTACTTTCAGAAAAAACTTTTTCTTAGAATTAGGACTAACACAAAATTTACGTAATTGCGTCATTACAAGCGATAGCGACGTAATCACCTAAAACTCTGGCATTGCTTCCCTACACTACGTTTCGGTCGCAATGACAAATTTTGCTTGCGTAAGTCCTGAGAATTTACAAAAATGCTTTAATTTGCAGCTGGCTGCTGACTGGGTATTGCCTCTACGCCCACTTCTGGTAAAGGTGGACGCACAGATAAATAAATCAAAGGGCCGAATAGCGGTATCAACGCTATGAACCAGAAAAGCTGCGGATTCCAACTGCGACGCGCCATATCATCCCCTAGTAATGCAGGAAATATAGAGACAAAGCAGGGAAAAATCTAAACTCATTACATTGATAAAGCGGTTGGTTTGCCACTCTTGCACAAAACTGCCCCAATCTCCTCTTAAACCGTAGGCAACTAGAATAACTGTGGCTACAGTCAACACAATCCCAGTCACACGAGAATCTAGCAGCTTGAGTAAGATATTCTTTTTACCAACAAACTGATTATTTGGTTTTCTAAGGATTAAGTAGGGTAACAATGCAAATATCCCGACTCCGAAAGAGACAGTAGCAAATGGCCAAGCAGGTATTTTTTGTCCTCTGCCATCAATAAACACTACTGCGCTATAGATAAGAGGCCAGATACCCATGAGGTTGAATAGTGCTATTACTAATGGGTTAACGCCTTGCCACTGTCCAGTCGAAAGGTTTTTAATTAAATCGAATGTACCGGGTTGCTCAGGAGGTGCGAGGAAAAAATCATAAATAACGAATCCTAACCACAGTAAGCCAAAAGCAATTTTTCTAACCATGAAATATTTAAGTAGGATTAATTATTAATTTTGCCATTACAAATTGGGCTATCTACCTGCGATCGCATTTTTTACTCATCTAGACTCTTAGCAGCTGATCCCTAAACCTTACCTTAAGGATTGAAATAATTGAAGGCTTCAGAGAGGTAATCAGCAGCAGATGCCACAACTGCGATCGCACTTTCATAATCTAGGCGGGTTGGGCCCAAAACTCCCACACTTCCTACAGGTATTGAACCTCGGCGATAGGTGGAAGAAATTAAAGTACAGGTGCGGATCGGTTCTAATGGATTTTCTGCACCAATGCGAACCGTTACTTTTGACTTACCCACATCTTCAAGCTCTGGTTCCTCAAATATTAATCGCCATAGTTGGTCTTGTTCTTCTTCCAGCAGGTGGATAATCGTTTGTACCTGCTGTAACTGGGAAAATTCTGGCTGGCGCAAAACTTCTGACACACCTCGAACCATAATTTGTGTGGCAGTCGGCGCAAGAGTGCGATGAGTCAATTCGGCAACTGAATTTTTCAAGAATTCTCCGTAGCGTTGGAATTCCTGATCTAGTTCGCTCCAGTTGAGGTTGGCTAATTCCAACAGACTTCGCCCCCGCAAGTGGGTATTCAAAAAGTTAGAAACAATCTGCAACTCGCGATCGACTACTTCTGAATCTCGTTGTGTCTCTTCTGGTATTGGCGACAAATCCATTAACTTGGAATGTGTCTCATAACCATCCGTAACAACAATTAACATAATCCGCCCAGCTTCAATTTGCACTAGTTGCAGATGTCGCAATAGCGCTGTTGTAGTTTGCGGTATAGTTATCAAGCTAATGCAACCACTCAAGGTTGCTAAAATTTGCGCGGCTCCTTGCAGTAGGGTTTCTAAACTCCGATCTTCCCAGTGGAGATGCTTTTGTAATGCCATCTCTATTTCTCGCCCTAAAGTTTCTGTCCGCGTAGCGTCTGTCTGCGACATGCTACGCGAACGCAGAGAAGGTGTAATTAGCTGGTCAACATAAATGCGATAGCCTGAATCTGAAGGTACACGTCCAGCAGAAGCGTGTGGTTGGTAGAGTAATCCAGATTTTTCTAAAACACCCATCACATTGCGAATTGTGGCTGAACTTACACCCAGGTCGTACTCTTCGCCCAAAGCCTTTGAACCAACAGGCTCTGCCGTAGCAATGTAGTGACGTACCGTTGCCCAAAGTATATGCTGTTGCCGATTTGTTAACTGGACTTCCATAGGATATGTTTTGCTAGAGGCAAATTTTAATCAAAGTCTGGAGAAATTTCTGGATTTGATTTAAACAAGGAATATTAATAATTTATTAAGATAGCAAATTATACAATTATATTGTGATAATTAATTTTAAGGTTCGTGTACATCATTCTTGAAAAGTGCGCTCTCAACAGAATCTAGGCTTTGCATCAAAAGCTAAGAGTTCGAATTTACAACGTTCTTTTCTACCTTATTTTTGCATAATTCTACACTTATAAAAGTATTGTTGTATACGTATTTTTGCGGCTATTGCAGCTAAGATGAGGGTCGAAAAGTTCCGTAAGTTATGTAGCCAGTGGAGAAAGTTACAAACATTTCTGGCTAGTCCCTAAACTAATTTAGTGCTATTTTCACAATAGTAAAAGCCAGATGGAATTAAGTTCCATCTGAGTAATGCACCTAGACAAAAGCTAATACTGGGGAATTGAATGGTCTACTAAGATGGAGTAAGCATCAATACCACCCGAAATATTTTGCACATTTGTAAAACCTTGAGCAATTAACCACTGGCACATTTGGGCAGAGCGCATACCGTGGTGGCATAACACAAGGGTTTCAGCTTGGGGATTGAAGAGGGTAGGTACTTCATCTCCCCATTCGGCAAATTGACTCAAGGGTAGGTTGACAAAGCCCTCAATGCTAGCGATCGCCAATTCTTCTGGTTCTCGCACATCGACTAGCTGTATACTTCCATCACCAGAGGAAAGACGTTGTGCGAGTTCTTGTACACTAATCTGGTTCATGGGTTGACTAAAAGAATTCCCGATAAACAGTCCTAATCTTATTTTATGGTGACAGAAAATCTCTGCCTTTGCATGAGTATCCATTCTCAAGAAGGCTGATAAATTCTGCTAGGCTTTCTGCTTAAATGGCTGTAAACCGTCTTTTTTAAAGGTTTAATGTGAATAGTCAACGTTCATTTATTGGTTTTATCGTCGCAGGTGCGATCGCACTGCTAATTGCGATCGCAGGCATTTACTGGTTTTTCGCCAAAAGTCCGGCTAACCTGATTGCTTCTACCTCCCAGCCTGGTGCAGCCATATTCGTATCAAAACTTTCCCCTGTAATGGTTTCATTGCTAGCGAATCCCGAACGCTTGCAGGCGTTGGATCGTGAAGAGGAATTATCTAAACTCAAAACCAGTTTATTTGCCAAGAGTGGTATAGATTATAAACAAGACGTTCAACCCTGGTTAGGGAATGAAATTACATTAGCGATCGCCACCTTAGATATTGATCGTGACTCAGAAAACGGACAACAGCCAGGATATCTCTTAGCACTAGCAACCAAGCAACCTGAGAAAAGCCGCGAGTTTGTTGAATTGTTGTTTTCCAAACGGGCTTTATCTGGAGCAACCTTAGCTGTTGAAGAATATAAGGGCGTAAAACTGATTTCTGACAATTCTCAACCAGAGAAGGATTTACTTTCAGGTGCAGTTGTTGGTGAAGGCTTTGTGTTGTTTGCCAACAATCCGAAAGTCTTGAAAGACGCGATCAATAACGTCCAAGCGCCCGATCTGAATTTGACTAGTTCGCCCGAATACCAAAAAGCTACTAAAGAACTGCCCAAAGGGGGTTTAGCTGTAGCGTTCTTGAATCTTCCTGTTGTGGCAAAATGGCAAGGCTTAGAATTGTCAGAACAACTTTATAACAGTGAAATTATTTCTCTGGCGTTGAATCCCAAAGGATTGTTGGCAGAAACCACATTTTTGACTTCATCAGAAATTCTTACTCCATCTGCACCACTATCTAAACCTGTGGGAGCATTGCAGTATGTTCCAGCATCCGCAGGTTTGGCAATTTCCGGCTCAAATTTGAGCAATTTGGGTGAGAGTGATTTAGCTAAACTCTGGAGACAAGCAACAGCTAGTATATATGGTTCTGGGGAAGATGTGGTTTCTCGGTTAGCCAAACCTTTGGTAGATGCTCAAAAAGGCTGGGGGATAAACTTACCAGAGGATATTTTTAGCTGGGTACAAGGAGAATACGCCATAGCATTATTACCTGAGAAAGAGCAAACAACCCCTCATTGGATTTTTGTGGTGGAAAAATCTGAGAGTGTAGAATCAGGTGTTGCTCGATTAGATGCGATCGCATCATCCAATGGACTCAGCATTAATCTCCTGACTATAGATAAGCAAAAAATCTCCGCTTGGACAGAGTTAAGTACGGCGGCTAAAAAAAGTGATGCTAAAGAGGGAGCATCTTTCAGTATTGAAACAAAAGTGCGGGGATTGCATACAACTTTAGGAAATTACGAAATTTTCACCTCTGACTTAGAAACAATGGATAAAATTCTCACAATCAAGGATAATTCCTTAATTGACAATCCCAATTTCCAAGATAGTATTGCTGCAATTCCCCTACCAAACCAAGGCTATATATATCTTGACTGGACAAAGAGCCAGAATTTGTTAGAGCGTCAAGTACCGATTCTCAAACTAGCGGAAGTTTTAGGGAAACCTTTTTTTGATAACTTGCGATCGCTCACAGTTAGCAGTTATGGAACTGACACGCGATCGCTCAAAGGTGGCGTTTTCTTCCAACTCAATAATTCCTGAAACTTTCAAAAATTCTTAGGTGCAGAAGGTAAAATAATTTTACCTTCTGCCTTTTTATATCCTGTAATATTTGCTATTTAAATCGTCCCTCAATGGTTTTATTTAGGAGAGAAAAGTCTGCGTCCAACAGAGGTAATCATATCGAAATCATCAGTTGGAGAATTGTAGCTACTGTTTACAACCTAGCAATTAGCTGTTTGCTTTAAAAACCCTTTATTGTGGCACATTTTAATGTGGCACAACCAACTGAAATTCCACTGGAATTTTTTCATTAGAATATGTATATATCATTACTAATTTAACAGCCTGTTGGAGGGCTACTATGAAATTCTGTCGCCCCCGACTTCGGTTTAGCGGCGGCTGGTTGTTGGCTATACTTGCCACCATCACAGCCACCCCTGTAATTGCAGAAACAGCGAATTTTGCTACTTTAAACTTATCAGCAAACTTTAATCCAGCACAAGGAACAGTGCAGGGGTTTACAGGTGGTTCTTACTCATTGTCTGCCATAAGTAACCGCGATCGCGACCAAAAAGCCTGTATTGGTTTTGCCGATCCTAATCCAGATCACATTATGGTTTTGGAAAATGACTTTTCCCAGCTAACAATCAAAGTTGATAGCAACAATACCGACACAACTTTACTCATTCAAGGCCCAGATCAAAATACGATTCGCTGCGGTGATGATACTGGCAAAAGAAAAGATGCTAGCGTTAGCGATCAGAAATGGAAAAGTGGCACTTATCGGATTTGGGTAGGTACATTCAATCCTGGAGTCAAGCGTGATTATACTTTGACAGTAGAGCAGCAGTAGAGGCAGGGGAGCAGGGAGCAGAAGGTAATTTTAATTCTCCCCCCTACCCCTCTGCCTCTTTTCAATTCCCAATTCTTACGTGCAACACCTGAGACGATAATATGGGAGAGTAGCTTGTTGTGCTTTCCGAGGGTGCTATCTCGTGCTATCTATACTGCGTGCTGACTTTCGTATCATATTTGAACGTGACCCGGCTGCCCGTAACTGGTTGGAAGTTTTATTTTGTTACCCTGGTTTGCAAGCCCTGCTATTCCATAGGCTGGCTCACTGGCTTTATACGGTTGGTCTTCCTTTTATTCCTCGCCTGATTTCTCACTTGGCTCGATTTTTGACTGGAATTGAAATCCACCCTGGTGCAACAATTGGAAAAAGTGTGTTTATTGACCACGGTATGGGTGTAGTAATTGGTGAAACTGCGATCGTAGGAGACTATGCCCTAATTTATCAAGGTGTTACGCTTGGGGGTACTGGTAAAGAATGTGGTAAGCGTCATCCAACTGTGGGTGAAAACGTCGTAGTCGGGGCTGGAGCAAAGGTATTGGGCAATATCCAAATTGGTAATAATGTTCGTATTGGCGCTGGGTCTGTTGTTCTAAGGGATGTACCTTCAGACTGTACTGTGGTAGGAGTGCCTGGGCGCATCATGTATCGTTCTGGAGTTCGGGTTTCACCTCTTGAACACAATAACTTACCAGATTCAGAAGCTCAAGTAATTCGTGCTTTAGTAGACCGGATTGAGGCGTTGGAAGAACAAATACAAACTCTTCAACGCACCAATTCTTCAGAAAAAACTCCTGTTTTAGTGGGTTGTTTAGCCACCAAAGAAGATGAGCCAACTCACGATACTCGCTGGTGCAACCTCAAAGATAAGACCATCCAGCAATTTCTAGATGGTGCTGGTATTTAGTTAAAAGTCAAGGGTTAAGGGTCAATCTTTTGACTCTTGGCTAAATCACGGATTAATCGCTTCGCTAGACCACTCTTGCTGATCATTACGGTGGTAAAGCCATCTATTTTGTGGTTCGCCGCGTAATTCTAAATGGTCTACTTGCACCGGATCGAGTAGCAGGAGACAAAAATTAGGGACTGGCTCAATAGGATCGGGTGGTGATGGCTCAAAGGCTCCTGCTTCTTTGATTCTGGGTTTACCAGGATAGGGCCAACCAAACTGTAAACGCGCCGCATCACTCAGTTCTTGCCACATTGCAATCCGGGCTGGCTGTAAATCCTGGTGAGAATCATCACTGCTGATTAGGGTCAAATTGCCAGCCATGCGGAATTGTTCTCGTGTATTGGGGAAGTACCAGCAAACTTCTGCCCAAGGTTGTTGCTGTATTTGGTTGGCTTTGGCGCTACGAGTATCGGTGATAAATCTTAGCTGGTTTGTATCTTCTAAAAAGCCGCGAAAGACTAGGGTACGATTAGCAGGGCGGCCATTGGGCTGCACTGTTGCTAGTTGCAGGTAACGAGCATAAACAAGGCTGCGGTTGCGATGGAGTGCATGAGCGATCGCACCTCGCCAAGGAGCAAGAGACATATCAATTAAAAATTAAAAATTAAAAGTTAAAAATGAAGAAAGTCAGATTTAATCTGGGTTTCTAGGTTTGGGTCTGTTGTCTTATTTTAGACAATTGGTACAACACTAAGTAAATAATTTTGCTGTCTCTGTGTCTTTGGGTGAGTATTATCCTTATTTCAACGCAGAATATACAGTATGTTGTATAAATTTGCAGATGAGTTATGGCAGAAATTCAAGTTGGAATTGAAGGGGAAGGCGCACCAGCAGCAGCCGAGGCTTTGCTAGAAATTCCTGGAATATCGGGAACCTATGAAGTTCCGACGCAAAGGGAGGGAACTTTGGCGGCTGTTGCTACTATTATTGGCATTGTGGGTGGTGTTGCAGCTTTAGCTGAACAAATTCGCAAATGGTATCAAGAATGGCATAAATCTCATCCTGAGAAGCAATTTGATGTGGTAATTCTTGACCCTGATACTGGAAACAGGATTTTACTCGAAGAAGCTACTATAGAGGAAATCACGGAAATCCTCAAATCTCTCAGCAAATAAAGTGCAAACTATCCGCATTCAACTCCGGGAAAGTACGCAGGAAACTGTTGAACTTAGGTATTGGCTACCTGAACAAAAGCACTATGAATCACGTCGCCTGCAATTAGCAGAAATTACTGATTTGCTTAAACAAGGAGAACGCGATTACTATAAACTGCTGCCCAATTTACCAGGAATCGGGAAGCAGTTATTTTTTTGGTTGGATGGCGATGGACGGTGGTTGAGTCGGGGAATTGCTAACTGTCGCGGTGAGGGGTTGGTAATTGCCATTGATACCGATCAAAAACTGGCACATCTACCTTGGGAAGTGCTGCATGATGGTGAGGATTTTTTGGTCAAGCGGGTTAATCCAGTGGTGTTACCTCTGCGCTGGATTGAGAAAGAAACAGAACCATTTTCTGTGGAACCACGACAATTGCGAGTATTGTTTATGGCAACCGACCCGGAAGATGTGCAACCAAAGTTAGAGTTTGAACAGGAAGAGGCGAGAATTCTGGCTGATACGCGAGATTTTGCTGTAGATTTGCGCGTGGAAGAAAGCGGTTGCGTTAGCGAGTTGGGTAAGGTGTGGAGTCGCTATCTTAATGACTTTGATGTGTTTCACCTCATAGGACACGCCTCAATTAAAGATGAAGCACCTTACACGCCTTACTTTATCACTGAGACGGAAATTGGGGAACGCCACGAAACCACAGCCGCAGAACTGGCCGAAGTCTTCCGGTTTCGCTTTCCCAAATTGGTGTTTTTATCTGGGTGTCGGACTGGACAAGCCGCAGATAAAGGGGCTGTCCCTTCTATGGCTGAGGCGCTAATTGCCCAAGGGGCGATCGCTGTTTTAAGTTGGGGGCGGCCTGTGGAAGATCGGACAGCCACAGCCGCCGCCGCGCACCTCTACGGGAAATTGGCGGCGGGATATGAATTAGCTGAAGCACTCGCTAGCACTTACCAGCAGTTGTTTAAACAGAATGTGCGTGACTGGCATTTGTTGCGGTTATATGTCCAGGGAGAATGTCCCGGTGCGTTGGTGGATGTGTTGGGAGATGTGCCACCCTCTGCGCCGGAACCTGCTTATCAACAGTTTTTAGATCCCGATACCCAACAGGTGCGGGTGGCGAAAACCTCTGAGTTTGTTGGCAGACGGCGGACTTTGCAACGTTGTCTCAAAGCTATTCGCACTTCATTAGGGGTACTTATTCACGGACTAGGGGGTGTGGGTAAGAGTACTGTGACGGCGCGACTTATAGAAAGGATGGTTGGCTATCACAGGCTGGTGAACTTTCGGCAACTGGATGAGGATAAATTGCTCAAAACCCTTGCTGAACAATGTACCTCGGAACGGGGGCATGAAATTCTCAATGGCAAGTTACCCTTGATGCAGCGCCTCACCAAGTTTTTCACTGAAGGACTGAATACCAAAGAACAGCGCTTTGCCTTTGTGCTGGATGACTTTGAGGCAAATTTGGAATTACGAAATGGGGTTTATGTCTTGCAACCACAAGTTGTGGATCTACTGCTGGCGTTGCTGAAGGCGATGCAAAATTCCCAACTTCCCCACAAGGTAATTATTACCTGTCGCTACGATTTCACATTGTCGGAACTGAATCATCGTCTGTACCGCGAACCTCTGGGCGCTTTGGCTGGGGCAGATTTAATTAAAAAGTATAATCGTCTGGATTCGTTTAATGGCAGTTGGCAATTTCAGCCAGATTTGCCGGAACGTGCCAAAAAAGCAGCAGATGGAAATCCTCGGCTGTTGGAATGGTTAGATAAGATTTTGCAAAATTCCCCGAAGTCGCCGGAAGCGGAGAGGGGAGTTGAGATGATTCTGCAAAAGATGGCAGATAAGGAAAAGGAATTTCGTGAGGATATTTTGGCAGAGGAATTGCTGAAGCAGCAAACTCCAGCTTTGCGGAAAATGCTGGGGAAGTTGTTGGTGTATGAGTTACCTGTTCCTCTAGCTGCTATTTCCCCGATTTGTGAGGATATCTCAAGTTGGGAAAGTCATATTCAACGCGCTGAAATTTTGGGTTTGTTGGAAGTTACGCTGACTAACAACCAAGAGAGGTTGTATCGTGTTCCCCGGATTTTGTCACCGTTGCTAGAGTTTCCAGAAAACCCCAAGGGTGAAGAGTTGTATAAACAAGCTGCACAAATTTTGTATCATATTTGGTGGGAGGCGAAAACTGCTACGGAAGAAGCGAAAACTGCTACGGAAGCACAAAAGTTAGAAATTCATCGCTTGGCGTTGTTGGGGAAGGATGAAGGAATTGCGGGGAGAATAGCAGAAGCTTTGACAGCTACTTGGAAAAATCAAGGCAGATTTAGAGAAGCTGTTAAACTGTGCAAATCCACATTAGAAGTTACACAAGATTATCGTGTTTTACATCAGTTAGCCCGAAATCAAGCACAACTGGGTGAAGTTAAACAAGCACAACAGTGTTATCAACAAGCACTAAAACTTTGTCCCGAAAAGGACGAAATACAAAAAGGCGGAATCATCCATAACTTAGCACGAATTTATGCCCAGCAAGGGGAAATAGAACAAGCGATCGCTCTCTTCCAGCAGTCTTTGGAAATTAAGGAATGCATTGGCGATGACCAAGGCCAAGCTGTTACTTTGCACGAACTAGCAGATATCTACGCCCAGCAAGGGAAAGTCAAACAAGCTATCGCTCTCTACCATCAGTCTTTGTATATCACTGAATGCAATGGCGATGTCAAAACTCAAGCCGCAACTTTGCACGGTCTAGCATATATCTACGCCCAGCAAGGGGAAGTTGAACAAGCTATCGCTCTGTTCCATCAGTCTTTGGAAATTGAAGAACGCATTGGCAATGTCCAAGGTCAAGCCGCAACTTTACACGAACTTGGACGTATCTACACCAACAAAGGGGAAATAGAACAAGGGATTGCTTTATTCCAGCAGTGCTTAAAAGTTTTTGAACGTATTGGCGATGCTCATTGGAAAGCAATAGCTTTGCGAAGTCTAGCAGATATCTATGCCCAGCAAGGGCGAGTAGAAACAGCGTTCGCTCTCTTACAGCAGTCTTTGGAAATTACTCAATGCATTGGCGATGTTCAAGGTCAAGCCACCACGTTGCACAAACTTGCAGGTATCTACACCGACACAGGGGATGTGGAACAAGCGATTGCACTTTTCAATCAGTCCTTGGAAATAACTCAACGCATTGGAGATGTCCAAACCAAAGCGGTGACGTTGCACGAACTGGGATATATCTACGCCAACAAAGGGGAGGTGGATGAAGCGATCACACTTTTCAATCAGTCTTTGGAAATATTTGAACGCATTGGAGATGTCCAAGGCAAAGCAGCGACGTTGCACGAACTGGCAATGATTTACGCTAACAAAGGGGAAGTGGATTAAGCGATCACACTCTACAATCAGTCTTTGGAAATAAAAGAACGTATTGGAAATATCCAAGGCAAAGCTGTGACGTTGCACCAACTGGCAATTATCTACGCCAACAAAGGGGAAGTGGATGAAGCGATCGCACTCTACAATCAGTCTTTGGAAATAACTGAACGCATTGGTGATGTCGAAAACAAAGCGGCGACGTTGCACTGTCTGGGAACGATCTACGCCAACAAAGGGGAAGTGGAGGAAGCGATCGCACTCTACAATCAGTCTTTGGAAATAAATGAACGCATTGGTGATGTCCAAGGCAAAGCAATGACTCTGTGGTGCTTAGGAGGTTTGGCAGAACAGCAGGGTGAATACACTAAAGCGATATCCTATTTGCAACCAGCTTTAGAGATTTTGCAGCGATTGCAGTCACCACACGCTGAAAGTGTGAGTGCAAGTCTTGATAGGGTAATGGGTAATTCGTAAAATGTCCAAGGTAAAGCGGCGACGTTGCACTGTCTGGGAATTCTCTACGCCGATAAAGGGAAAGTGGATGAAGCGATCGCACTCTACAATCAGTCTTTGGAAATAAATGAACGCATTGGTAATGTCCAAGGCAAAGCGGCGACGTTGCACCAACTGGGAATTCTCTACGCCAACAAAGGGGAAATTGATCAAGCGATCGCACTCTATAATCAGTCTTTGGAAATAAATGAACATATTGGTAATGTCCAAGGCAAAGCGGTGACGTTGCATAATCTAGCAGGTATCTACGCCAAGAAAGGGGATGTGGATGAAGCGATCGCACTTTTCAATCAGTCTTTGGAAATACTGAACGCATTGGAGATGTTCAACGCAAAGCGGCGAATTTGCACCAACTGGCAGGTATCTACGCCAACAAAGGGGAAGTGGATGAAGCGATCGCACTTTTCAATCAGTCTTTAGAAATATTTGAACGTATTGGAGATGTCCAAGGCAAAGCGATGACGTTGCACCAACTGGGAATGATCTATGCCAACAAAGGGGATGTGGAGTAGGGTGTTGACTTTGTAAGGAAATCGCCGAGAGGTGCCTTATTTTTGTTAAATGTTTTGTTGTCTATAGCCCAGTCAATATGTGCATTAAATATTTCTGCACACTAATTCATCAGATTCAAAAATCTTTCATCTGGTAAATCGACTCTTATAGAGACGATACGTTTCATATTATTAATAACTCGAAAAACTGTTATCAACAAACAGTTTCCAATTTGTCTCCCAGTGGTCTTCTAACTATCTACTTTTCCTAACTCTCTAAAAAATGGGCGAACCGGGGGTAATTACGAATTACGAATTACTTTAATTTACTACCTGGCTGCCATGACTGCGGGGGTCATCTTGACTAGCTGTTGGTGCTACTGGGGCTGAAAATTTGGAAACTTTCCCGCTAGCTTGAGCATAAGGAAGAGACGAACCAGTAACCAAAGCTTTTAAGTTACTAGCCATAATTGTGCGGGGTTGATCGCCGATCGCTTGAGCTATGGTTTCCCCTTGCTGACTCAAAAATACGAAATGGGGAATCCCGTCCACCCGATATTTCAGCATTTCAGGTAGCCACTTGGTATTATCCACATTCAGCATGACAAAATTCATCTTGTCAGCATACTCTGTTTCTAGTTGAGTGATATCTGGTGCCATTTTTTGACAGACAGTACACCAATCAGCATAAAACTCTACTAGAGATGGTTTGCCGTTGCTGACGGCTACTTCTAATGGTGTGGACGAATCGCTTAACTTGGCTAGGGTTGCTGAGGTTGTTTCAGTTCGCAATCCTAAGACGAGGGCAACGCTAAGAGCGATCGCTACCATTACAACTAAGAAGTTTCTCAAACGCTTCCCTAATGAAGATTCAGACTTATCGGGAGAATCAACAGGTGAATCAGTACTCATAACAGAATTATTAAAACTTATTAAGCAATTTCTTCTTTAGTCTAGCTGACTCCAGCCGCTCTTTAATACGTAATTTGATACTCAAAATAGTTATTAGAGGCTATTCATAAAGTAAAAATAAAATTCTTGTAGGGTTGTTAGGCGCATTCGATATAGTCTGTTACGAAAAATATGACTCTCGCGCCTAACGCACCGTGTTATGTAGCGGTGAACACCCTACTTAAGATTTATACCATTCATAACTTAGTGTTTTTATTTACCAAAGCGACGCTCTATATCATCTGCTTGGGAACCACCGCGAACTGAGTTAATCCGTAACGAGGTCTTATCTTTAGAAATGTTATAAGTTAAAGGCTTTGTCTTAGATATTCGCGCTTCACCCTCTTTAGCCAAAGTCTGGGGTGGATACTTAATAATTAAAGCTTTGATTGCCTCAATTCGTTTGGGTACTGCTGGATGAGTTGTATCAAATTCAGAACCAGGAGTTTGTGCCAAAACCTGCATTACTCTTAAACATCCTTCTGGTTCAAAGCCTGCTTTGACAGAAGCTATATAGCCAATTTCATCAGCTTCAAACTCTTGTTGTCGTTCTTGTTCTGCTAAACGCTGTTCTAACTCTTTTTTCTTTCTCTCAACAATCTCATTAATGCGTTGCTGTGATTCTACTTGTCGTTGAGCGCCCTGATTACCAAGAACTGAACCCAGCAAACCACCAAAAGTTCCTCCAACTACACGATTCACAACAGCACCGCCAACGTTAGCAGCTGTTGACTCTTGGTTTGCAGCTTCTTTTTCTCCGAGTACTTCTTTGGTTGCTTCTTCTTGAATTTTGGCAATTAACTCAGTTTTTTTAGCTTCACCAACAGCAATGTGACGCTTGGTGTGATGTCCCATTTCATGGGCAACTACACAAGCTAATGCTGAAGAATCACCAGCTAACTGGTCAAGTATGCCATCGTAAATGGCAACCAAATTAACGTCACTTGCATAGGCATTGACATCATACTTGGGAACAGCCACAACCCGCCAAGGACGATTATCTAATTCGTTGGCACGTGCTACTCTATCTATGACGCGATAGAGGGTATAAAAATCTTCAGGTAATTCTTTTTTAGCTTGCTGGTAAATTGTTGTAGCTGTGGGTGCTGCTTTCTTTGGTTGGACTGGTTTAGCCTGGACTGGCAGTATTGCAGAGAACAAAAGTAGGCACAAGGAGCTAGTAGTTAGGAGTGTTCTGTCCCAGTTCAGCATTATTGTTGATACCTCTGTAATATAAGGATTATTTTTATACAATAATGCAAAATATATTTTGTGTAAATTTAAGATTTACAAAAGTACTACAGACCGAAGTCCGTTTGAGCAGACTTCGGTCTGTTGGCGTGAGCGACGGTAGCCATGTCAGTGAAGCTGCGTAGGCATAGCCTATCATAGACATCGCTGTTACTCAGACGTACAAGTTAGGTTGATATTTACAGTTTGTGTTGGCGTAATCGCTCTACTATATAATCTTCTAGTTCTTGTTTTTCTCTGTTACTGGCATTTCGTTGATAGGTTCTTCCTGTTTCTTGAATAAACTTACGTTTCTCGCTTGGAGAAGATTTGACTTTACCTCCAGTTCCTTGCAGCTTTTGCTGTAATTCTTCCCAAGTCTTTTCGCCCACACTTTCACCTAGTTTGACAAGTACCTTTGGTAGTAATGTTTTTGCCTCTCTCTGAAAATCTTCTTCTGTCTCAAGAGAAGCTAAATCTATATTGCTGAAGTCGATATCGATTTGAAACTTACTCATAGAATTGTATTTGTTCTTTTAACGATTATTACCACAACAAGGAAAAGATAAGTTTTATTTTGCTATCAATCGTAGATAGGATACGAAGATAACATGATTGAGCAGCTAGTAGATGGTAGGGAGCGGTTAACTTTGCACTGACAAGTATCGCTAATGCTTTGCACGTGGGCGTTTGCCTGCTTGAACCTATGAAATAAACTATATGGAAGCTTTCGTCACGAACTTGACGACTGTACTTGCTACAGCAGTTGATATCTTTACTGGCATTATCATTGGTATAGCCGTCTTGGAAGCCGTAGCCAAGATCCTGGTTTTTTTCTTCAGCCGCCGTAAAAAGTTGAATGAGGCTAAAGAGGAAATTCGGCTATCACTGGGTATGTGGCTGGCTCTTTCCCTTGAGTTTGCATTGGCTGCTGACATTTTACGTAGTACGATCGCTCCAACTTGGGACGAAATTGGTAAACTAGCTGCCATCATTGCGCTACGAACAATTCTGAATTTCTTTTTGGCAAAAGAAATTGAGCAAGCAAAGAATAAAAAGAACGATATCAAGGATGAATCTTTTTAATTTCTCAGTATGGGCAGTAATCATCCAATTTTTAGGTTCTTTAGTGATCGCTGCTTATGTCTTCGCTGCCATCCTTTCTCTAATTCTCAGGTGTAATGTTTATCAGGCGAGACTTATAGTAGCAGAAGGGGTGGTCACAAGTTTAAACTTTATGGTTGCAGCAACTCTGCTAAAGACAATTAATCTGCGAACTTGGAGGCAAATTCTAGTCTTTAGCTTAATCCTATTAATCCGCATTTTTCTTAAGAAGTTATTTGTGTGGGAGAAAATGCAAATTCTGACAATAAAATCTCGCGTTTAATGAGTCAAAAAAGTTTTTACTAATAATTTAAGACTGCCATATCAGAAAGATTTTACATATAGTTAATGCCTGCATAACCAAGTTAGCAATATTAAAAATGCTATCTTAAAGCAAAGGTCATTTGCTCAATTTTTGAGGAAAACACTATGACTACAACGCTCATAGAGTCTAGTTCTATCGAGTCATTGCTAGGTAAAGAGGCTGAAGACCTGCTTACCTACAAAGCAAAGGTTTCTCAGGATTTACTACATTTACCGGGGCCAGATTTTGTAGATCGAATTTGGATCAACAGCGATCGCAATCCTCAAGTATTGCGTAATATCCATTTACTTTACTCTACTGGTCGTCTGGCAAACACAGGTTATCTCTCGATTTTACCTGTAGACCAAGGGATTGAACATTCTGCTGGTGCGTCTTTTGCGCCCAATCCAATTTACTTTGACCCAGAAAATATTGTTAAGCTAGCGATCGCCGCAGATTGCAATGCTGTTGCTACCACCTTGGGGACATTAGGTATAGTTTCGCGCAAGTATGCCCACAAAATTCCCTTCATTGCCAAAATCAATCACAACGAATTGCTGACTTTCCCTAATCAATTTGACCAGGTATTGTTTGCTGATGTGGAACAAGCTTGGAATTTAGGGGCGGCGGCAGTAGGTGCGACAATCTACTTCGGTTCAGACCAGTCTACCAGACAAATCCAGGAAATCAGCAAAGCTTTTAAACGCGCCCATGAATTAGGGATGGCAACAATTCTCTGGTGTTATCTGCGGAACAACGCTTTTAAACAAGATAAAGATTACCACCTTGCTGCTGACCTCACCGGACAGGCGAATCATTTGGGCGTGACGATTGAAGCTGATATCATCAAACAAAAGTTACCCGAAAATAACAATGGTTATGGTGCAGTTGCCAAAGCCAGTGGTAAGAGTTACGGCAAAACAGATGAGCGCGTTTATACAGAATTGACAACCGATCACCCAATTGATTTAACTCGTTACCAAGTACTAAATTGCTACTCTGGGCGTGTGGGGTTAATTAATTCTGGTGGCGCGACTGGTAAAAATGACTTCGCCGAAGCAGTTCGCACTGCTGTAATTAACAAACGCGCTGGTGGTTCAGGATTAATTTCTGGACGAAAGACCTTCCAGCGTCCCTTTGAGGAAGGTGTGAAGTTATTTCATACCATTCAGGATGTTTACTTATCGCCAGATGTGACGATAGCTTAGGGAGTGTGGGAAGAGGCAGGGGAGCAGGGGAGCAGGGGAACAGGGGAGCAGAGGAACAGGGGAGCAGAGGAGAAGTTACAGTAAGTTTTATCCCCTCTACCCCATGCCCAATGCCCCATCCCCGATTATCCTACTTCAAACCTAAAATATTCAAGACTATGTACAAGCCCCCTGCGTATGTAGCAGAGCCAAGCAATACGCAAACCGGCAGTGTCAGCACCCACGCTAGTAATAAATTTCTAAGGGTGTCCATCTGCAAGCCAGAATGATTCGCCGCCATCGTACCTGCTACACCAGATGACAGGACGTGAGTGGTGCTGACTGGCAGACCAAAGTAATCCGCAGCACCAATAGTTGTCATCGCTACTAACTCGGCGGAAGCTCCTTGAGCATAGGTAAGGTGGTCTTTGCCAATTTTTTCACCCACCGTCACCACGATACGCTTCCAACCAATCATTGTGCCAAGACCCAGTGCAATGGCGACGGCAAATTTTACCCAATTGGGAATGAACTTGGTTACTTTATCCAACTGGCTTTTATAGCTAGAAAGTACCTCTTCTTGTTTAGAATCGGTTAATTTTTTCTGCTTGTCCAGCTTCCCAATTGTTCCAGCTACTAGATACATATCGGTTCGTAATGAGCCAAGTTCATCTTTTGAAAGCTGCTTGAAACTCGTCTTACCACCAAGCTTGTCTCCAATTATCCGACTTTCGGCAGCAAGAGCTGCGAATGTTTTATCGTTGGCTTCGCCAGTTGGCTTGAGGAAGTTGGAAAGCTCATCTGTGATGTTTTGGCCATTTAAGAATGTTCCAGGTACTTGTTGTTGCAGCACTGGAACTACAGAGTTGGATGTAGCAACCAACTGAGCGATCGCTCCGGCATTGGTATCTATATTCAGTGCAAACATACCTGGTAGAATGCCCACTAAGATGAGCATGATCAAACCCATGCCTTTTTGACCATCATTTGAACCGTGGGCGAAGCTCACACCGGTACATGTCAAGATTAACAAAGCACGTATCCAAGGTGGTGGTGCTTTACCATGATCTGGCGCACGGTACAACTCTGGTCGTTTGATCAGTATCTTTGCTAGCAGTAACAGCAGTGCGGCGCAGGTAAATCCAACAATTGGCGAAACCAGTAGCGATGTGAAAACTTCCTGCGCCTTTGACCAATTCACGCCTTCGCCAAAGACATGACCAGAAGATAACATTGAATTTGCTAAACCAACACCCATAATTGAGCCAATCAATGTGTGTGAACTGGATGCAGGTAAGCCCAAGTACCAGGTTCCCAAGTTCCACATGATCGCTGAAATCAAAAGTGCAAAGACCATTGCAAAGCCTGCACTTGAGCCAACATTGAGTACCAACTCAACAGGAAGCAGGGCAATAATGCCAAAAGCAACGGCTCCGGTTGATGTCAGTACACCAATTAGATTCCAACAGCCTGACCAAACAACGGCAATATTTGGCTTTAGGGTGTTAGTATAGATTACTGTGGCAACTGCATTTGCAGTATCATGAAAACCGTTGACAAACTCGAAGCCGAGTGCAAGACCCAGCGCCAAAGCTAGAAATAAGTATTCCATTTAGCACTCCTAGTAAGAGACAAGAATGCAGCCTGACAAAAATAATTTGTGTTGCAAAAAACTATTAAAACTGGGAAAAAACCTAGAGTGATTGCAATTCAGTCAGCTATACAAAAAGTTATGGTTATAAAGACAACCTTTTCCTGAATAGATTCTCTGATTGCATCTGCCATCTCGAAATAAGAATAGGTTCTGATTACAATCGAAGATTAGAATAAATAGGTTAAGAAATAAATAAGAAACAGTAAATAATAAATTAAGGAACTTTAAATCACAGTTGTGGGGAGATGAGGGAGCAGGGGAGAAGAATTAATAACCAATACCCAATGTCCAATGCCCCATCCCACATTGTTATCTAACATTTCTCACTAAGAAATCTGGTTGACCACAACTTTTTCGCGATCGCTTCAAAATCTCGGCGCTACAAATACCAGGTTCACCGTTTTTGGAATAACAAAAGAAGACTTCTTGCAAAAATCTTCCCGAACCAGAACAAAAAGGTGCTACACCATCAGCAGTAATTTTATTATTAGCACTCACAAATAAATTTTTAAAATTTGTAATTGTGGTACGCAAGGGTTTATCAGGACGATTATAAGCTGCGGGAATAGCGATCGCATCTTTTAAATTTTTACTCAATGCCAAGTATTCCGCAGGAGTTTTCCCCGAACAAGTACCATGTTTTTCCCATTCATGATCGCAAAGTTTATTACTAGGATACAAATTGGGAAACCGTTGCTTTACTTCCAACGGTAATTTTTGCGTGGAACAATTAGCAGGATAACCAGTTTGGTACTGTGGCCACAAACCATGTAGTACAAAACCGAGTTTCCTTCCAGAACCGCACTGCTGCCGGTCATGATTACCATTTGTCGCACAATAATCCGGCGACCACGAGAGTGTCAGTACATAAAAATCAAATTTACCCGGAGTACCGCGATTTTGAGCAATGGCAGCATTAGGTATAAAAAGACCAGTAAATAACAGAGAAGATGTAATGAAAAGTTTTTTGAACTGCATATAAATAGTTACTTTACTCTCAAAATAAAGTTATATACGATACATTGTTTAGAGTCAAGAATCAAGAATTCTTCACATTTTTCCAATCCCGAACGAATTTAGAAAAAGCAAATCTCGGTAATGATTCTGGGATATCCTTAGATAAGTGAAAGATTTGCCAAAATATAGTAAGAATGAAGCTGGCAGCAAGAGTAAGTCAGGTAACACCTTCATTAACCTTAGCGATCGCAGCCAAGGCTAAGGCACTGAAGGCGGAAGGAATAGATGTTTGTAGTTTTAGCGCTGGAGAACCAGATTTTGATACCCCAGCGCATATTAAAGCCGCAGCAGTTAAAGCTTTGGATGAAGGCAAAACCAAGTATGGTGCAGCAGCCGGAGAACCAAAGTTAAGGGAAGCGATCGCCCATAAGCTCAAAAATGATAACGGTCTTGATTACAAGTCGGAAAATGTCATCGTCACTAATGGCGGTAAGCATTCTCTGTACAACTTAATGGTGGCGCTAATCGATCCAGGTGATGAGGTAATTATCCCTGCACCCTACTGGCTAAGTTATCCCGAAATGGTGACTTTAGTCGGTGGAGTTTCAGTAATTGTACCCACAGATGCCACAACGGGTTATAAAATTACTCCCGAACAACTCCGTAAAGCAATCACCCCCAAGACAAAGTTATTTATCCTCAACTCTCCATCTAATCCCACAGGGATGGTTTACACGCCAGACGAAATCAAAGCACTGGCGCAGGTAGTAGTTGATGCAGATATCTTTGTCGTCTCTGATGAGATTTACGAAAAGATTCTCTACGATGGTGCAGAACATATCAGCATCGGTTCTCTTGGCAAGGAAATTTTTGACCGCACTTTGATCAGTAATGGGTTTGCGAAAGCTTATTCTATGACTGGTTGGAGACTCGGCTATTTAGCGGGGCCAGTGGAAATTATTAAAGCAGCAAGTACCATCCAAGGGCATAGTACATCTAACGTGTGTACCTTTGCTCAATATGGTGCGATCGCGGCTTTGGAAAGTTCTCAAGATTGTGTTGAAGAAATGCGCCAAGCCTTCGCCAAACGCCGACAGGTAATGCTAGACAGACTCAACGCTATTCCCGGATTGAGTACTGCAAAACCAGATGGTGCATTTTATCTGTTCCCTGATATCAGCAAAACCGGTCTAAAATCCCTAGAATTTTGTGACGCTTTGCTAGAAAAACATCAAGTTGCAGTCATTCCTGGAATTGCTTTTGGCGCTGATGACAACATTCGCCTTTCCTACGCCACAGATATGGCAACCATTGAAAAGGGAATGGATAGGTTAGAGAAATTTGTCAAGTCACGTATTTAGTTGTCATTTGTCATTTGTGAGGAGAACTTATCAACTCTTCAATTTCTTACTCCACCTTTTCAACTCAGAACTGGTGGAGTTTATTTTCAAGCCTCAAATTAGTTCCCAAAAACTTTTACTTAGAACTTATCAAACGCCGAAAGGACTTGATGAGTACAACTCCTCCAACCAAGGCAAAAATTGATCCTAAGCCAGTTAACATAACAGGTAAAAACCATAAACTTAGCCAAGATTTTATCATGGCAGAATTTGTCTTTTCAGGACTGTATAATATTTCTACCTGCTGACCTTTAGCAAATTCTGGTGGGTTGCTGCCTGAATTTGATTCAAAAACCGTAGCTTCCCCAGAACGAGCGGTAAATTTTATTACTGGATAGTAGGCATAAGAAGAACGACCTTTTCTATCAGTTGATGAACGTTGCACCAAATCAATTACTGTCCCTTGTGCTGGTATTGCTGAGGTAATAAAGGAACGAGTATTTAATGCAATCATGATGCCCGTAACGGCAATTATACTGCCAACACCGCCTAATATTGAACCAAATATAAGAAAGAACTTTGTATCTTCATTCATAAAATAATGATTTGCTTAAATCTATAGTTGCATGTATATATTTTTCCATAAATTTTACGTGACTATATTTTATCTGAACTGAAGTTAGAGAATCTTGCACCTGGGTATAAAACTGCTCAGAAAGCTCTCAATCGCTTCATTACTAAACTAATCGGTTCAGTTTAGGTGTTTTGGGAATTCGCCAATGGTATTTCATTCCTGGAAGATTTACCGACAAGTTTCCAGAAAGGCAATACCAAATTCAAGACTGTTCACTATTTTTTGATATTTGCGTAGAAATGCTGAAGATTTTTAAATTCAAATATTTATTTTCTTAAAGAAGAAATACTTAGGCAAATTAAATTAGTTATCAAATACTCACTAAAACCCTTATTTAATAAGCAAGAATTGAAAATTCATTTTACCTTTACATTTAAATATTTTTCCATATATATTCATTGTATTTATTTAATGAACTTAAAGATTTGAATTCATCCCTAGATGTTTTAAAAAAAGTTTGTCACAATAATGAGTAAGGAACTCAAATTTTCTCCAATAAACTTTGCATGATATATTTACAGCCTACATCAAAAACAATCATTTCGTTTTTTCATGAGCCAGATGAATTTAGAGTTATTAATTATTGAACTAACCTTTTAATATAGAAATCATAATGTGCTTGTTAGTCTTATCTTTGCTCTCCTTTGAACATACTCTAGTTTTAGGTAATGACTTCGTTAAAAGAGAAGCATCTTGCTGCCTCTATATGCTATAAATTGTCCACCACTATGGTCGAATAAAAATCTCAGCAACCTCTTAAACAATAGACATAAATAAACTCAAGTTTGAGCTTTATTTTCTAATATTATGGCTAAAATTATCTATTTTTCCTGAAACTCTTGTTTTGCAAGAATTATAGTTTTTTGGTCTAGGGTGCTAGGGTGCTGAGGGGGCCAGAGTCTGTAGCCTTTGCTTTTAATTATGCGGCTAGTTCGTCAAAAAATATTTTTCACAAGTGAAATAGGATTGCTATAACAATCCTAAATGAGTTGTGAAAATCTCACATTTCTTTCTCTGCATTCTCTGCTCTCTGCGGTCAAATTATTTTTATAAATGATTTAAGACTGCTATGTAGCATCTCTAATTATCAATTAACTGCGTGAAAATAACTGTTGTGAACATCATCAATGTTTCCACAGCTTTGCATTGAAAGTTTATGATTATCAGTGCTATTTTATCTACCTCAAATTCACCTTTATTCCGCTCAAGTGTATACATAAAATTAAATGAATACTCAAAGCATCCAAGTCCATAAAACAGTTGTTTCTTTAATCGAATTTAACTCTCAAAAGTATCATGATGAGCTAGCAGTAATTCTAGACAATCAACAGTTGACTTACGGAGAATTACAACAGAGGGCAGAACAGTTATCTCAATATTTAATAGCACAGGGTTTCCTAAAACCTAATAGTTTCGTTGGACTGTGCATAGAACCTTCTTTTGAAATGGTTATTGCTATCTATGCCATTTTGAAAGCAGGTGCAGCTTTTGTTCCCCTTGACCCAGATTTACCCCGCCAGCGACTTAGTTACATGATTGCGGATGCTAAATTAACCACGATTCTGACACAGCAAAAGTTTGCTTTTGATATTGAGCCAGCGATGCGGCAAAGTGGTTTGAATGGGCAAATGTGTTTTTTAGACACCCCTACTGTCTGGCAAGCATCAACTATATCCTCTGCATTACCTTCAATAGTAGAGCCTGAGCAGCTAGCTTATATTATTTATACTTCTGGCTCAACAGGCATACCTAAAGGAGTAATGCTTAAACATCAAGGTTTACTAAATCTTGCTCAGGCTAGCTGTAATACTTTTAATATCAAACCAGGCTTGCGTTTACTTCAGTTTGCCTCCATCAGCTTTGATGCAGCAGTGTGGGAATTAGTCACAGCATTATGCAGTGGGGCAACTTTAGTACTGGGTGCAAGAGAGCAAATGCTTCCTGGGCAACTATTAGCAAACTTTATAGCTGGACAGCAGGTGCAATGGGTTATGTTACCTCCCTCTGTACTCGCAAAGCTCACACCTTTTTACTACCAGTTGCCTGATTTACAAATGGTGGTGGTAGGTGGTGAAGCTTGTCCCATATCACTTGCCAAAGCATGGGTTTCACCCCATATTCGCTTTTTTAATGCCTATGGGCCAACAGAAATAACAGTTTGTTGCACAATTTACGAATTTAAGCAACAGGATATCAGTCTGCCTATTGGTTATGCACTACCAAATGTAGAACTCTACGTTTTGGATGAAGAACTTAAGCTTTGTAATCGTGGTGAAAAGGGCGAGTTATATGTAGGTGGTATCGGGGTAGGCGAAGGCTATTTAGATAAACCTGAGATTACAAATACTCGTTTTTTAGACAACCCTTTTGGTTTGGGCAAAATATATAAAACTGGTGATATTGTTTACAAAGATCAGCATGAACCTGGGCTAATACACTATGCTGGCAGATCCGACCATCAGGTAAAAATTCGGGGCAAGCGTATAGAACTAGAAGCAATCGAAATGATACTTGCCCAGCATCCTGGGGTACAAACAAACGTAGTCAAAGCAACTAGAACTGCACGAATAGAAAATAGTGATATGCCAGAAAATTATGGCATATCCATGCTTGTTGCATATATTATTCCTAAACTCGGACAGTTTCTAACAGAAAAGCACCTGCAACGTTTTGCCGCTGAACAACTACCAGATTACATGGTGCCTACGCGTTTTGTCTTCATGGACGAATTGCCTTTGTTACCTAATCGCAGTAAATTAGACCGAAATGCCTTACCAGAACTGCCAGAAACCCCCTCTTTCCTGACTGATACGATGGATAGCTCTCTCAAAATAGCGGCAGTTTTTGATGAAGCTTTAGAGTTACCTACTGGAACTTGCAAACCTCACACGAATTTCTTTGAGGTAGGTGGCAGTTCACTGTGCATAGCTCATGTCTTGTATGCACTCGATCGCGATTTTGTTGTCACCCTTCCTTCTCGCTTAATTTATGAATATCCTACACCATCGGGTTTAGCACAATTGTTAGAACAGTTTCAACTCAAAAGCGAAAGTGCGGCTAATGATAGATATATTGACTTACAAGCAGAAGCCAGACTTTCTCCAGATTTGAATACCTCTATTTGGCACCAACCACCACAAGTTAAATATGACTGTGCATTAATTACAGGTACAACAGGTTTTCTAGGGGCACACTTGCTCTATGAACTGCTCACAAAAGGCAGCTATCGCCAAATTTATTGCTTGGTAAGAGCAGAAAATGATGCAGATGCAATGACAAGGCTGCGTGCAACCTTTATTCAATATCAGCTACCAATAACAAAATTGGCGCAAGTCCATGTAATTGTTGGCGATATTCAACAACCACAGTTGCAACTACCAACAATGTTATTTGACAAGCTGGGTGAGGAAGTTGATCAAATTTATCATGTAGCTGCTGATACTAATTACATCAAACCTTATTCGCTAATTAAAAAATCCAATGTAGATGGGACTGCGAATATTCTTACTTTAGCAGCACATCGTCGTCACAAAACTCTGCATTACATATCTACTCTAGCTGTTTATGGTTCATTAACCTCATTGCTAGGTATTAATGAAGTTGCAGAGGACTTTGACGTTGATCTGTGTGAAGTGATTATGTCTGTAGAATATGGATATGTACGGTCAAAATGGGTTGCAGAACGTATGTTACAATCGGCTCAAGAAAAAGGATTGGCAGTTTCTATTTACCGTCCTGGTTTTATTTCTGGACACAGACAAACTGGAGTTGCTAATCTTAATGATATGTTCTATCGCTTTGTCAACGGTTGCATTCAGATGGGAATCTATCCCGATTTTCCTGAAAAACGTTGGACTCCGGTACCTGTAGACTATGTTGCTGCTGTCATCGCCCATCTTTCGTTGGATGCAAAATACACAGGTGGTAAGTACAATCTCCTTGTACCTCCTGAACAGGAATTAAGCCATTTAGAGATATTTGAGTATATTCACGAGTTGGGTTATCCTCTACAAAAGATTTCACCAAAAAATTGGTTGAGTGCGCTTTCTACTATGTCGTCTGCGAATCCCTTGTATCCACTCATCTCGTTCTTCCAAGAGAAAGTATATCAAGACCGTAGCACTATTTTAGAGGTACACCATCGTACTCCCAAATTCAAAACAGAGAATGTCCTTCAGGCTATCAAGGGTACTGATATTGAATGCCCAACAATAGATAAGGATTTAATTAGACAATACTTACCCAAATTTGATAAACATTTCTCTACCAGAAAACTTAAAAATGTAACAGCCCCTAATTATTAATGAAAAACTATATTCCCGATTTTTCTAAGAAGTCTGGAATATGGATATTTCAATTTTTACAAATGAAATAGAATTTCGGTAGTATCAAAATATTGAGTTTATGCCTCAATCAACAACATAATTAGCCTCTTTTATATTTTCTCTAATATGTTATTAACAATAATTATCTCCAAAGCTTATTTTGCCGGAAAGATTGGCTGATGTTTGAAAACAGCGATGCCTACGACATAGCTGCTAAGAGCATTTACGCACTCTCGAAACCATTCACAGAGATATCTGTAATTACATAAAGTTATATGGAGAAGAAGTGCAAGACCTTGCACCCGTAATTTGATTAGAGAACAAGGCTACTTTTGTACCTGTTGTGTACTTAGCTTATGGCAACTCTTTCTTGTTGCATAAGTTTTTGTTTTTGACAATGATAAAAAGTTTACTGTGTCTTCTGATAAAAATATCTATTTGATAAAACAATAGCAAAATTGGGAATCATACAATATACACAATTTTGTGTTTACTAACGAGGGTAATGGCAATGCTCACATCTAGCTCAATTTCAATTTTAGGGTATGACCTCAATGAAATGCTCCATGAGGGAGATGATACTATTATTTATCGGGCTATATCACAATTAGACAAACAACCTGTAATCCTGAAAATCCTTAAAGCAGATTATCCTTCCATAGATGCGATCGCTTGTCTGAAGCATGAATACAAAATTACAGAAAACTTGGATTTAGAAGGTGTTGTCAAAGTATTAAGACTAGAAACTCACGAAAATCGTTTAGCGATCGTATTTGAAGACTTTAATGGATACTCCCTTAAACAACTACTGGTTAAAGGCAAACAAGAGTTAAAGAGTTTTATTAGGATTGCAATTCAACTGACACAAGCTTTAGTATCTGTACACACTTGCCAGATCATTCATAAAGATATTAAACCTGCCAACATTATCATCAATCCAGAAACTGGGATTGTAAAGCTTACCGACTTTAGTATTGCCTCACGCCTCGATAAAGAAACAACCCAACTAGCTAACCCTAACCAACTAGAAGGTACCTTAATTTATATATCACCTGAACAAACCGGTAGAATGAACCGTACCCTTGACTATCGGAGTGACTTTTATTCTCTTGGAGTTACCTTCTATGAAATACTTACCGGACAATTACCTTTTCAAAGTTATGACCCATTAGAGCTAGTTTACTGTCATATTGCTAAACAACCTACAGAGATTGAAACATTAAACCCAGAAATACCGACTACCATTTCGTCTATTGTCAATAAACTAATGGCGAAAAATGCTGAAGATCGCTACCAAACAGCTAAAGGACTATTGGCAGACTTGGAAATCTGTCAAGAGCAGTTAGAAGCAACAGGTGAAATCAGTGATTTCACACCTGGTCGTTTAGATGTTTTGAGTCAGTTGCTCATTCCTCAAAAGCTTTATGGCAGAGAAACTCAAGTGAACTCACTCTTAGAGGCTTTTGAGCGAGTCAGTCAAGGAAGCCGTGAACTTATATTAGTTTCTGGCTATTCAGGAATTGGTAAATCCTCTGTAGTCAATGAAGTTAATAAACCTATCACTCGTGCCAAAGGCTTTTTTATTAGTGGTAAATTTGACCAATTCCAACGCAATATTCCCTATGCATCACTGATTCAAGCTTTGAGTTCATTAATGCGGCAGTTGCTTACAGAAAACACTCCTAAACTTGAAATATGGCGTAGTGAAATCTTAGCCGCTGTTAAATTACATGGACAAGTCATCATTGATGTAATTCCTGAAGTTGAATTAATTATAGGGAAACAACCAGAAGTAGTTCAACTGAGTGCGGTAGAATCACAAAATCGCTTCAACCGTGTTTTTAGTGAGTTTATCCACGTCTTCGCCAAAAAAAAACACCCCTTAGTTATCTTTTTGGATGACTTACAATGGGCAGATTCAGCTACTTTAAAGTTAATCAAACTGCTAATTACTGACCATAATACCAAATATTTACTCTTGATTGGAGCTTATCGAGATAATGAAGTTAGCATTACACATCCCTTAGTTGGAATAATAGAAGAAATTAATCAAAATACCACTGTTGTTAACAATATTGTTTTGCAGCCTCTTTCTTTTGAAGACTTTAATCACTTAATCTCTGATACATTACATCAAAATTCAAAATTCATAAAATCATTAGTAGATTTACTTTACAATAAAACAGGAGGAAATCCATTTTTTCTAACACAGTTATTACTAGTACTTTATCAAGAGAATTTATTTAAGTTCAACTTTAAAACTGCTTTATGGCAGTGGGATATAGAAAAAATCCAAGCGATTGGTATTACTGATAAGAGTATAGTAGAACTGATTGCCAGCAGAATTAAAAACCTTTCACCAGCCACACAAGAAATCTTAAAACTAGCAGCTTGTGTTGGCAATAGATTTTCTCTAGACATACTGTCTATTGTGAGTGCAAAATCCATTATAAGTACAGCAAATGAACTTTATTCTGCATTACAATGTGGGTTAATTTTGCCTTTGAGTGATGCTTATCGTATTCCCTTAGCTTTTGAACAGGAAGAATCTGTTAAACTAAGTTTTGACTCTAAACAGATTAGTTATAAATTTTTACACGATCGCATTCAGCAAGCTGCTTATTCATTGATTCCAGAAAATAATAAACAAGGAACTCATTTAAAAATAGGTCAGTTATTACTCCAACAGACACCTGCTAAATCGTTAGTAGAAAATATTTTAGATATTGTCAACCAGCTTAATGTGGGATTAGACTTATTGACTCAACAATCTGAAAAATATGAGCTGGCAAAACTTAATCTTCTAGCTGGTAAAAAAGCCAAAGCAGCCACTGCTTACGAGTCTTCTGTGAGGTATTTAAATATAGGTTTAAAACTGTTAACAGTAGATAGTTGGAACCAATTTTATGACCTAACATTAAATTTGTATATTGAGACTACAGAAGCAGAGTATTTAAATGGTCATTTTGAGAATGCTCATAAATTAGTAGATATTGCACTGAGTCAAGCAAATAGTACCTTAGATAAGGTTAAGTTACATGAAATAAAAATGCTAATTTACATGGCACACAATCAGATGTCAGAAGTTCTACAAATTGGTGTAAAAACTCTCAAAGAGCTAGGATTAATACTACCTAATAAACCTACAAAATTAAATGTTTTGTCAGCTTTAGTTCAGACAAAGCTAACATTAATAGGTAAACCGATAGAAGACTTAGCTTTGTTACCTGAAATGTCTGACCTCTATAAACTAGCAGCTATGCAAATATTATTGCAAATTGTTCCAGCTGCTAGTCAGGCAGGATCTTTTCTTTTTGTATTAGCTGTATTTGCTATGGTGAGATTATCTGTAAAATATGGAAAATCACCTGTTTCGGCTTATGCTTATGCAGCTTATGGTACTATTTTATCTGATAAATTTAACCAAGTTGAAACAGGATATAAATTAGGAAAGCTAGCAATAGAGTTACTTTTAAATACGAATACTAACTCACTCAAAGCCACAGTTTATTTTGTACACAATGGCACAATTAGGTTTTATAAAGAGCATATTAAAGACACAATAGCACCACTTATAGAAGGGATGCAGAGTGGATTAGAATTAGGGAATATAGAAAATGCTGGCTATTGTGCTGTAATTGCAGGCTATCATTCTTTGCTTTCTGGGGAAAACTTGGAATTGGTAGACAAAAAAATATTGAGCTATGTCGAATTGATGCAGAAATTAAAGCTTGAATCTCTAGCATCTGCTACAAGTGTTTTTAGACAGGCGACTTTAAATTTACAGGCAAAGTCATTGATAAAAACTGCTTTAATTGGCGAGGCTTTTGATGAAACAACAATGGCATCTGAAGTAATAAGAAATTACTCTTTTAAAGGTTTTTATTATGGTTCTAAAACTATATTATGTTATTTATTTGAGGAGTACGAACTAGCAATTGAAAATGCAATTATAGCGGAACAAACTCATGCTGATAACGTTGGATTATTAATTTATACTACTAATAATTTTTATTATTCTTTGGCTTTAATTTCATTTTCTGAACAAGCTTTACCTTTGAAGAAAAAGCAATACTTAAAGCAGGTAGCAGCGAATCAGCAGCAAATGAAAAAATGGGCTAAACAAGCACCATGTAACTTCCAGCACAAATATGAACTAGTGGAAGCAGAGAAAGCAAGAGTATTGGGTAAATTACAAGTGGCAATAGATTTATATGACTGTGCTATTGCTGGAGCTAAAAAAAATGGTTATATCCAAGAAGAGGCTTTGGGAAATGAACTCGCAGCAAAGTTTTATATCGGTTTAGGTAAAGAAAAAATTGCCAAAATGTACATGACTGAAGCTTATTATGGTTATATCCATTGGGGAGCTATCGCGAAAGTACAAGACTTGGATGAACGCTATACTAATTTTATAATTCGTACTCAAAATGTTAAGCAGTTAGCAATAGATGTAACTAGGACTATTGCTACAACAAAAATAAATTACTCACAAACCATAAGTAACGGCAATGGTGTCTTGGATTTTGCTACGGTAATAAAGGCTTCACAAGCAATTAGTAGCGAGATAGTTTTAGATAAACTGCTAGATACTCTTCTAAATATAATTCTCGAAAACGCTGCTGCCCAAAAGGTTTGTCTGATTTTAGTCAAAGATAATGAATTATTTATAGAAGCAATCACTACTACAGCTAATTCCTCTATTATTCTGCAATCAACTCCGATTCAAGAAAGCCAAGATATCCCTATTTCTATAGTTAACTATGTTGCTAGAACCCAAGAAAATTTGGTGATAAATGATGCCATATCTCAGACTCTTTATCAATCAAATGTTTATATCCAACACCATCAGCCAAAATCAATATTGTGCAGTCCTATTTTCTATCAGGGTAAATTTATTGGTATTTTGTACTTAGAAAATAAATTGATTGCAGGTGCATTTACCTCAGAGCGCGTCAATATATTGAATTTAATCACATCCCAAGCCGCTATTTCTTTAGAGAATTCTCGACTTTATCAGCAAGCTCAAGACTATGCTAAAAAATTAGAATTTTCCCTATCTGAACTCAAGCAAATGCAATTGCATCTTGTGCAGAGTGAAAAAATGTCTACTTTAGGTAATTTAGTATCAGGGATAGCACATGAAATTAACAATCCTATTGGCTTTATTATTGGCAACTTAAAACCTGCAAGTGAATATGTAAAAGACTTATTAAACTTAATTAGCTTGTATCAACATTACTATCCTCAACCTGTAGCAGAAATTACAGAAAAAATTAAAGATGTAGACTTGGAGTATGTGCGTGAGGATTTACCTAAAGTAATTACTTCGATGCAAGAAGGGATAAACCGTATTTATGATGTCAGCATAAGTTTGCGTACTTTTTCTAGAGGAGATACCCAAACAACAATTCCTTGCAATCTCTATGAAGTTATCGAAAGTACAATTTTGATTCTCAAACACCGTCTGAAAGCCTCACATATTCGTCCGGCCATTGAAGTAGTGAAAAATTATGATGACATCCCGTTAGTCCGGTGTTTTCCTGGTCAACTGAGTCAGGTATTTATGAATCTGCTTGCTAATGCTATTGATGCTTTGGAAGAGTCAAATATAGGGCGCAGTATAGATGAGATTAAACTAAATCCTAATCGAATTACTCTAAGTACCAAGCTAAACAAAGACCAGAAGAGTGTGTTGATACGAATTAAAGATAATGGGGTAGGAATGACCCCAGAAGTTAAGCAGAAAATTTTTGATCACTTATTTACTACCAAACCTGTTGGTAAAGGAACAGGTTTAGGATTAGCGATCGCACTTCAAATTATCATTGAAAAACACGGTGGCAGCATTGAGGTAAATTCCACACTTGGGCAAGGAACAGAGTTTGTAATCCAGTTGCCAATATAGGATGACTACTGGAGTTTGGTCAGAGGGTTCAGTATTATGGCTTAAATACTGGGGATGTCAGGCGTTTCTTCTCCCCCTCACTTCTACATCAACTCCATCTCCTGTAACCCTTGGCGTAGTCTCTTCGCCTCTTCGGGATTATATTTTTCATGAAGGGCGATCGCTTTTCTAAAAGCTGTTAAGCTATCTTGATGATTGCCAACTTTGAGCAACACTACCCCTAAATTTTGATAGGCTTCGGCATAGTTGGGATTTAAGGTGATTGCATGTTGATAATATACGATCGCATCTGTAAATAAACCCAAAGCCTTAAATGTCATCGCCAAATTATAATGTCCAAAAACAAAATTAGGATCAATTTTTAAAGTTGTGGCGTAAGCTGTTTTGGCACCGTTGAAATCTCCTGCTGCTTTGAGTAAGTTACCCAAGTTGTTGTATGCTCCTAATTTGAGCATGGGATAAATTGGCAATTTGATAGCAGCTTTATAGTGAGAAATCGCCTGTGGGGATTTTTGCAAGCGACTGTAAGCAATGCCTAAATGATAGTGGAGTTCATATAAAATATCGTAATTTTCTTCAGCAACGCTGATTCCATGTCTGAGCAACTCCATACCTTGGGTAATTTTCCCCGTCTCCACATACAATGCCCCTAATTTACTGCAAACATAAGGGTCATCGGGATGAGTAGCAAGAAACCCTTCCATCGCGGTAGCTGCTTTGGCATATTTGTTATTTTGAGCGATCGCACTTTTTTGATATCCTGTGTGTACAAGTGCGACCCCAGGTAAATAACCTATTTGCCAATGGGGTTCTTTATTTACAATTGCTGACACGCTATCATCCACTAAGGCATGGTAAGGACGGTCAAAACGAATATCTGGATGATTGCGGAACAGCCTGGAAACCAAAGAATAGGGAGATTGTTCAGCACCAACTTCCTGGCGGACGAGGTTAATGAGCAGGTATTCATCTCTGGTGATCGCCTCTCGCAACTGCGGTACAATGCCTGGAGTCAAAGTTTCATCAGCATCTAAGACCAAAATCCAGTCACCAGTGACATATTTTAAAGCTGCATTACGGGCAGCACTGAAGTCATTACACCATTTAAAATGATGAACTTTTGCACCGAGTTGTTGGGCAATATTGGGAGTGCGATCGATTGAGCCTGTATCCAAAACTACCATTTCATCCACCACAATTCTTACACTGTTCAGGCATTTAGGCAGTGTTGCGGCTTCGTTTTTCACAATCATGCACAGACTCAAACTCATAAGTTAAAAATTGGGAATTGGGAATTGGGAATTGGGAATTGGGAATTGGGAATTGGGAATTGCCAAGAGGAGAAAGGGACAATGGGAAAGACTTGTTGCAAGATTCTCACTCAAATCACCTTGTCCCTTGTTTCCCCTCATCTTCCCCATTACCCATTACCCATTCCTTATTCCCTATTTAGATTTTGGACAAAAATCAAGATTAAACAAAATCAGTGAATGATTCAATCCGGGAGAAAAGGTGAATTTAATGCAGGGTCAAACCATCGGTGGACGCTACCAAATTCTCACCCAACTGGCACAACCCACATTCCGCAGGTATATCAGGTGAGAAGATAATATTTTCGGCAAGGCGCACCAAGAAATTGGAGAATCCATCGTTGTTCGTCAGTAAGATTGGTAATGTGTTGAAAGCCAGCGATCGTTACCAGATGAATCGACATGAAACATTGAAACACCCACCGCATCGTAGGAGAGGCAGTTGGTTTACCCAATTGATTGTTGATGGTTTGTTTTGCTTGAGCTAGAGCTTGGCGTAACGCCCGTTGTCCCAAAGTGTAAACTAACAAGCATAGACCCATGACCATTGCTAAAGCAGCAACACGTTCTTTCGAGTTGAGAAAAACACTGCTGGTAAAAAATAAAGGGTCTTTGAGAAAACGAAAACCACGCTCAGTAGATTGCTGGGCTTTGTACTGCTTGAGTAAGTCATCATTGCTCAATTGTTGAGCATCAAGAACATTGGTAGCCAAAATAAAACGCCCGGCTCGTTGTTTTTCAGTGGCAATTGCTAGCTCGTTAGGTACAACAGTCGCACGAATTTGATAGTAACACTGTTGTGGTTGAGCATCTTTACGTGGTCTGCCTGATTTGGCATGGCGTTTGTGTTCGATAATTTCTAGTTCAGCAAGTTCATGAAAGCGTTGCTGAGCCTCAAAACGCCCTGAAGCCTGTATCGCGTCTGCGGCACAAGCAAATTCTTGTTGTGACAACTGTCGCAGTTGAGATTGTGCTTGTTGGAGGTGCTTAGTCAGACGTTTTTCCAGTTGCTTTAAATCTGCTGCGGCACGAGCTTCACTTTCCACCACTAGCCAACGCTGTTTGACTCCACCATAATCGCAGCAACACTCTGCTATTCGGTAGCCTGTGACTATGCTATCCACAAAAGCTTCCTGACTCATTTTCTCCAAGAGTAATTGGGCAGTAGTCAGTGTGGCTGGAACTCGTGATAGCCATCGCAAAGAATCCATTTGTTTAAGATTGCCTTCGGTGTAGAGTGCTGCATCCGCTACAAACAAAGCATCTATTTCCCATTGGTGACGAAATTCTTTCAAGATTTGAGCAAACACGGCTGAGTCGGCTTCATTCCCATCTGCCACTCTTAGATTTAGATATAGAGGAATATCCCCGTCTCCACTGCACATCAGGTCTACAATAAACTGTTTCAGGTCTGGTCGATGATCTCTTGAGTATCCTTTTGTGATTGTTATCTCTCCTGGCTTGCCTGAACCTTCTGTTGAGTTGTTGGTATATTCTCCATGCACATGAAACGAACTTGAATCCAAGTGTAAACTGTCCTTTTCCACCCCAAACTTCTTGGCTGCTGCCAGTGCTACTGTCACAAATACTTGTGTTAATCCCGCTTCATACAGTTTGTCCAAGACTCTGCCCAAGCGGTCATCATTCAAGTGTTCTGGACTTATACCTTCCCCTAGTAAATGCTCTGTGGCTTTGCCTACAAAGAACTTCTCAAATAGGTATAGTGGCGCACTTACTAAACCCAAGCCATTGAGAATCATTGCTTTGACTGCTTGACCTGAACTGACTATTTCTTGGTGATGTGTTCCCAGTATTTGGTTGATTTGCTCTACCAAACACATTTGATCAATAATCCCTGCCACTATCCCACAGTGGTCAATATCTTGTACTCTTATTTCTGATACTGATGGTGTCATTCATCAAAAATACCATTGATCTCCTCTCTTACCTGCGGAATGTAGGTTATATCCAAATGATGGAGCAAGAAGCCCAAGATGCCGAAAAAACTGGACGTATTCGCGTAATTGTTCAAGATAATGGGTCAATACACCGATGCAAAGAAGTACAAAAGCTATGGTCAAAATTGGAGAGCATGGGTTTGTATATCTTCTTTTTGCCGAAATATTGCTCCGAAATTAATCCCATTGAATTGGAGTGGCAACATCTCAAAAAAGATGAACTCTCAGGGCAATCATTTGACGATGAATACTACCATTGCTTATGCCGTAATTCATGGTGTTGAAGCTAGGGGAGAAAAAGGAAATTACAGTACAGAACGTGTTAAATTTAACTCTAATTCTCATCGTTAACATTTCGTTACATACTGATAAATTTTCTCGCCCACCTACTTAAATAATTTTCCCAATCTCAATTATCTCAAAAAATACTCTTTATTGGCGAATTTCTCACTCAACATCAGCTTCTAAATGACTGACCTCTCTATCCGACAACTAGCCGTAATACTACTCATTTTTTGCTGATAACGCTTTGGGGTTGTGTGTAGCATTCGTTGAAACACAGAAGTCATGTGACTCTGGTTGCCAAATTCCGCTTCTGCGGCTACCTGTGCTAGTTCGCGCTTTTGGTTCTGTAAGAGTTTTTGGGCAAGTTCCAGGCGACACCGTAGGACGTATTGATAAGGTGATAGTCCAGTTGTAACTTTAAATGCTCGTGCAAAATGATAGGGACTGAATCCGACTGTGGCAGCAATCTGGTTGAGGTTAAGTTCCTGAGATGGATTCGCTCTGATGTATTCTAAGACTTGCTTTAAAAAATTTGGGTCTAAAAACTCTGATGGACATTTGAGCCGTCCAGATAGATTTGAATGGGGAGCATCCAGTTTTGGAAGATTTAGCATTTGTGGGAAAATATAAAAGGAAATAACCCTGTGCAATCGCTGACTATGAGCCAACAGAAACAAGAACGGATCAAAGCGTGCTTACAAGAACTGTCAACATTGCTGTACTCGGAAGCTGATAAAAGTCAGTTAATAGACCTCGAAGGTATAGAAAAAACAGTTCGTAGTCAAATATTGGAATATGTCGGCCCAGAAATGGCCCTTTTTTTATCGAACAAACAACAAAAACAAAAATCGGTAAAACTAGGAAAATCAAAAGCTTGGTTGGGGAACTGAAATTAAAAGCTAAACAGATACAGAGACTGGGTTTGAAGCCAAGGAGTCGATTAAGTCCATGACTTCAAAAGTGCTGTTTGAGGCTATCAGCTAATGAATCATACCAAAAAGCAGAAATCGAAATTGAGGCATTGACAGGAGTGAAGGTTGGTCATACAACGCAACAAAATCTAGTTCTCAAGCAAGATTTTCAACTACCCGTAGCATTACAACCTGTATCAGAAGTGAGTGTGGCGGAAAAGTTCGACTACGAGGGAAACCTCAAGTAGGTTGTCACTGGCGAGACTATAAAACCGTTCGTCTGCAAGGGATTTACTATGGTGCATTCTTTGATGACAACCAATCATTAATTGATTACGTCAATAGCCAATGTTTGGTGAATCCACTTGTTTGCTTGGGAGATGGCCATGATGGAGTTTGGAATTTAGTTAAAGAGTTTGGAACTGAACAATTTGAACGTTGGGAAATTTTGGATTGGTATCACCTCAAGGAAAATCTTTATAAAATTGGTGGTTCTTTAAAGCGTCTCAAAGCTGCTGAGAGTTTATTGTGGCAAGGTCAGATAGAGCCAATTCAGGCTTTATTTAATAATTGCCGAGGCAAACAAGTTAAGAAGTTTATCGCTTATCTCCAAAAGCATCGCTCTGGCATTATTAACTACAGCTATTACCAAACTGAACAACTGTGTTCTATTGGTTCTAGATCTGTTGAGTCTGCTATTAAACAGATTGGAGCAAGGATTAAAATTTCCGGCGCACAGTGGAATGTTGAAAGTGTCAACCAAATCCTTTCCGTTCGTTGTGCTTATCTCAATGGTTTGCTTCTTGCTATTTAAGTCTTTCTGCCTAAACTGGATGCTCCCTTTGAATGTCGGTAAATTATCTGTGCCAACACTGCCGTTGCAACAGATTCTAAGTAAAATGCACCACCATCCTGGTACAATTGCGACACTTCCTTAATTCAATTGCAGAAAGTATGTCAACTCTTAAAAAAAGCGTTTCACTAAATAAGCCGCATATTCCATACCATAAGGTACGCTTACTCCAGCAGTCATTTCATTAGCAAAGTAGGTGTTTTGATTACCTTGCAACATTTCTAATCGTTGATAAATACCATCCTTGAGGTCTTCGGCTGAAAAATGAGAGAACCACTTCCAAATTAGGGGTTGCCCCATAAGTGCCACTTGAGTACCTCCGAGCTTTTTGACGCAATCGGCTATGTTGCTTTCCAACTCTTCAACAGTTGTCGTTTCATCCATGAATGGATAAAAATTGTAGATTTTACTGCCTGGATCAACCTCGCAGATAGCTAATGGATAACTAATTGGTAAAGGCTGATTTAAAGTATTTCTGATTACGTAGAAAATGTTTGCAGATAAACCCTCTACTTTACAGGTAATAACCGCTCTTTTTATTGTACGTACCCTAGAAAAAATATTTGCTTCTTCAGGACAAGTATCAGCTACGCCAAGAAAATCATCTACAGGAGCAGTCCAAATTAAATGCTCGAATTCCCATTGATTTGAGGCAGTCTTGACCAAAATTGTTTGACCGCGAGAAACACGCTCAATAGTTTGTCCTAGACACAAGTTATGAGTTGCTGCTAAACGATTCCATAATTCTTGATTCCCTTCTTGCAATTGAGGCATATTCAGAACCAATTTTTTCAGGAAATTGCAACGGTTCAATAATGCCAGTAGCCGAATCACATAAGCAGTAGAAGCTTCTGGTTCCAGATGTCCAAATTGTGCCGCATTCGCAATCGGTATTAAAGCATCTCGAATAAAATCCAAACCCTGTTTGTTAAACCATTGAGGTGAGGATTCATTCATACCTCGGTAAGCAGGATTGATATAGCCTGGATCTGAATACCGAGTATACTTGTCTAATTCTTGGAAAAATTTCCTCAACTGCCAGAGTCGGCTGAATAAAGAATGTTTGGACTCCACTAAAAACGGGCTAGTAGCTTTGCCAGTAGCTAAGTCAAATATTTGCACCCGTGGCATCACATGAAGCGATGGAGAAATCCCATACCTTTTTCTATATTTTTTGTACAAGGGGCTAGGTAAGATCCAAACAGTTCCACCCTCGTAAATACCACGGGCTTCAAGACTTGGGTCTGCGTATTTAATTGAATATGTTTTCCCACCTACACGATTTTTGGCATCAATGATGGTGATATTTTTGTATCCAAAATCATGTAATTCTTCGGCAGCCGTTAAACCAGCGCATCCAGCACCAACGATACCAATACGGATTGAAGGTTCATAGGTTAAACGATTAATTCGCATGGTAATTGTTAGTGATAATTTCAGCCCTACTTAATTGTACTAATTTTATGTTCAGCGTTATGTACCAATACGGTTCAGCCCCTTCAAGGTTTAAGATAGGAATGGCACACTTGATATCAGCACCATAGCTTTTATCTCGCTAAGTTGATTTTTCCGGTGACTCAAGCTTTCAATTTATGAGTTTGCTTCTGTTTACGTTTTAACCTCCAAGCAGCATAAAAAGCAGCGATTGCAAACACATTGAATGGTAAAGTTGGTTCGGGAACAGGCTTGGCTGCTATCCAGATATTTGAAACGCTAATAGAGATATTGCCACCACTTCCAGTAGAATTTACATTAGTAGGATTAATAGAGGTGTTATCGCTAGCACTACCACTATCAATTACGCTATTAGTGTTAACAGAAACGGTGGCGCTATCACGAATAAGTAAATTCCCAGTATTAATAGTAATATTACCAGCGTCATTAACAAGGGCTAAGGCTCCTTGGTTACTTAGAGGATTATTAAAGTACGCACTACTACCAATAGGTACAGATAATTCTGAGAAGCTATGAAACAAGTTATTGCTCATTAGAGTAAGCTAATCGGTACTTAAGTTGCATAATAAGAAGATGAAGCCGTTTCAAAGCACCTATGCCGCCACCAGCCAAGAACTTTTTAACACAGGAGCAAGTCAGCAAGCTACAGGAAGCTCTAAAAGAGAGCAACCTACCGCATATTAGGGAAAGAATTCTAATTATTCTTCTGCAAAATGATGGGAAGCCACAACACGAAATTGCAAAATTTTTAGGCTGTTCGCATAGAACAGTGGCATATTGGTGTATGCATGGAGATCCAGATAATTTAGAAACCTTACATAATAAAAGAGAGTACGAACATTGGCGAAAAGCCACTCCTGAATATATTGAACTTTTATTAAAAACTGTTGCTCAAGAACCCTCATCATTAGGTTACGAATTTGGGAAATGGACAGCAGAAAGATTAGCTACTTATTTAACCGAGAAAACAGGTATTGATTTAAGTAGCTCTCAAGTGAGGAGGATATTAAAGCGAAAAAAGTATAGTTATATTTGGGCTAAATATGATCTAAAGGATAAACAAAATCCAGTAGATAGAGCAAAATTTAAAGAAAAACTTACCCAATATTTATTGATTGCACGAGAACAGCCAGAGCGTCTACAGGTATGGTTTTGGGACGAGAGCGGGTTTAGTTTACGTGTAATTCGACGCAAGAATTGGAGTAAAAAAGGAAAACGTAAAAATGTTCCAGGGCAACGGCGTTGTGGTCGGGTTAATGTGATGGGAGCAATCCGAGAATTAGACCGAAAGCGGGTATGCTTTTTCGTGAAAAAAGGTAATGCAGATATTTTTTACGAGCAATTACAACTATTATTTGAATTAATTAAACAGGAGTGGATAAGTAAAGGAAACCTTGGCGAAGATTTTGTAAAATCTGGGCCGAAGATTATTTTAGTTTTAGATAATGCTAGTTTTCATAAACGCAAAGACATTATAGCTAAAATATCTGAAGAGTTCCCAAATTTTGTTTTAGAGTTTTTACCCCCTTACAGCCCTGATTACAATATTATTGAGTTAGTCTGGCACTCATGTAAAGAATATATTGCTCATCGCTTATTTAAATCAGTAGATGAATTAAAATCACTGCTAGATAAGCTTTTGAATCAAGGCGAGTTAGTGATTAAGTGGCATCGCCAAATCAAAAACAAAGGCAATCTCAGCTATATTGCAGCTTGAATGCCGATTAGCTTACTACCTCCAATAACGCTGAGGTCATTACTTGTTTCTACATTAGATATATCACCAACGGAAGCATCTGGAGCAATTTGAGCTAGCCCATAACTCCCAGGCAAAATACTTCCCCCAGTTATGATAATACTCAATAAACTTCCCCAACGACTAAAACGCCAACTAAACATCGCACACCTCCACGAATAGCACTAAAGCAAGAAGCCAAGTATAGATCAGGTTACTAGATATCTATTACTTAGCTATAGGTCTACTATTTTTTCACTCCAAAATTTACCTTTTTTGCAGAAAGCAAAAAAATATTACAAAACTTTGTGTTAAAGCTTAGAGACTTCTGTATTTGCTACTCATACCAGTCGAATAACTCCCCATCCATACAAGCGATATCCCACTGCGGAAACTTCGCCAACAACTTCTTGATCACATCTGCTTTCGCGGGATTATCCTGCCAACACTCCTGCAAGAAGTCAAATCCCCGATTCTCCCCCGAATTCTCTACTACTTTGAGCGTAAAACCCCCGAATTATATTCAGTGGACATAACCGAATAAGCCAAATTTATTTGGCATTATTTATGTTAGACCTGGATATTGTTGTTCTTGGATTTGATTTGGCACAGATGCTAAACTTGAGCGCACTGCTAGGACTTGTAGGATTATTCGGCATCGCTATTTATGCTTGGTCAACATTACCGGATACTATACCAGTCCACTTTGGATTTGATGGACAAGTCGATGGTTGGGGGAGCAAAAAAGTTCTGTGGTTATTACCAATTGTCGGTTTAGCAATTTATGGACTTTTAACATTTATTAGTCGTTATCCCCATACGTTTAATTATCCAGTTGTAATTACTGAAGAAAATGCTTTAAGGCAATATCAAATTGCTTGCTCAATGTTGGATTGGTTAAAAAGTGAGATAGTTTGGATATTTGTTTACATTGAATGGCAAATATTCCATCTAGCGACTACAGAAAATCCCAATTTAGGGGTATGGTTTATGCCTGTAACATCAATAATTATACTTGGGACAATTGGATATTGGTTGAGTCAATCTTTTCTAGCACGTTAACGCCATGCAAAATAGCAATTTTTCTTAACAACTTCAAAAAACACACAATTGAGATAGAAGAAAAAGCAGCCTTGTAGCGTTGGGAGTGGGAACGAGTGCTTGAATATGCCAGCAGTTACAGCACTTCCGGTGGCTATGAGGTACATCATCAAAGCTGAAAGCTATGATAGGAGATGGGCAAGAGGAAAACTGTATTGCATAATAGCCGGAAGCGCTGTAAAAAGTGCTTTACACGAAGAAGTTGCGGCAGACATCGTTACCAATTTTAAAGTTAACAAAATTAGAATGCAGAAATGCTCAAAGCTGAAAAACTTTGCCAGAGTAGAAATAAGGGTTTTAACATTTATCCATGTGCAATTAAATGACTCAAATATTTTCAGGTGCAACGAAACCAGACGATTATATCCGTGTTGCTCAACTTGCAGAAGTTCAGGCACAAGGCAGTTTGTTAGTCTACAAAAAAAAGCATACCATTGCCTTATTTTACTCAAACAATACAGTTTACGCAATTGATAACCGTTGTCCTCACATGGGCTTTCCCTTACAAGGAAGCACTTGCAAAGATGGTATTGTTACTTGTCCTTGGCATTATGCCCGGTTTGACCTGAAGAGTGGTGGAACGTTTGACTCATGGGCAGATGATGTTCCTTGTTTTGCGGTAAAAATCCGTGATGGTGAAGTCTGGGTAAATTTAGCACCACTAGTTAACCCTTATGCTCACCACCGCCAACGTCTGCAAGACGGTTTAGAGCAAAATATTTCTTTAGTGATTGCCAAATCAACGATCGTACTGTTAGATATAGCGGTGAATCCGGTAGAACCATTTCAAATCGGGCTAGAATTTGGCATTAGTTACAACAAAACAGGTTGGAGTACAGGTTTAACTATCCATACCTGTATGATCAATCTACTACCTTATCTGGATGAAGAAGACAAACCTCGTGCGTTATTCCACGGGCTTTCGGCAGTCGCTAATGATAGTGCAGGTGCGCCACCTCTGTTTGTTGTTCAGCCATTGCCTAACTCTACAGTTGATTTTGCGACTCTTAAAAGCTGGTTTTGCCAGTTTATTGAGGTACGGGATAGTGAAGCTGCACAAAGATGTCTGGTATCTGCGATTCGCTCAGGGGCTAATTTAGAGCAAATTGCAGATATGCTGTTTTCATCGGCTACAGATCATCGTTATCTCGACATTGGGCATACCATTGATTTTATTAACAAAGCACTAGAAGCATTAGAAGTTGTTGGTTGGCAAGCAGCGGAATCTGTTCTGCCTAGCTTAGTTTCGGGTTTAGTTAGTGCATCCCGTATGGAAGAATCTAATTCCTGGCGCTACCCTGTAGATTTAGTAGCAATATTAGAGTCAGCTTTTGAGCAATTACCCACTGTTTTAAATGCAGGAAAATCTCAACGAGGAACTTGGTCAAACTCGGAGCAATTAATACCAATTTTATTAGGTGAAGACCCACAAGCGATCGCAGACTCGCTGTTGAATGCCCTACAAGCTGGTTGTACAGAAGAACAATTATCAAGCGTAGTTACTTATACCGCAGCACTGCGTGTAGCTCGTTTTAATACTAACAATGACTTTGGAGATTGGAATTCGGCACATCATCCATTTACTTTTGCTAACGCCGTGCATCAAGGGTTACGACGAGTCCCAACAGTCGAACTACTCAGAGGTGTGTTTGATGCGGCGATGAGTGTCTATTTGAATCGTTTTTTGAATGTACCACCAGCACGACTTCCAGAACCAAAAGACTCCGTTCAAAATCCCGAAGAATTGCTCCAGCAACTACCCGATTTATTAAATCGTCAGCAGCAAGTTAACCAAACAGGTCAATTAGTGGCGAATTATTTATATAGTGGTGGCAATGCTGAAAGACTGATGGCGATGCTAGGGAAATTGATGCTTAGAGAAAATCGTGATTTTCATGTAATTCAAGAAATAGAAGCCGCTTTTCGTCAGTATTCTCTATTAAGTGACACTACTGCTAGGATTTATGTATTAGTTGCTGCTGCTCGGTATTTAGCAGCCCATTCTCCCACTATGCGATCTCTTGGACAAACCTATCAAATCGCTTATCGGTTACATAAAGGCGATCGCCTATTCGAGGAATCTTGACAAGCTTTTCTCTCAAAGCTTTCGGATGTGGGGTGAATGGTTGCTATGAAGGGCAATCGCGCTACTCATTCCACCAATCCACCAGCACCCCATCCACAACCATGACCCCCCATTGCGGAAACTTCGCCAGCAGTTTCTTGATCACAATCTGCAATGCAGGATCATCCCAACACTCTTGCAAGAATTCAAAACCCGGATTCTCGCCCGAATTCGACGCTCGATTCAGTTTTTTCCTTCTTACAGGTCGCATATTTGACCTTGCAACTATCGCCTCATGCGACCATTTTTCAGTGACGGGTGCGGGGGAACCTTGACCTTCATGATTTGCTTTGACTTCTACCCCTGAAACTGAATTTTCAACTAACAACGAAGTGGGATTACCCTGTTCTACTTGCTCTAGTGTTTGATTAGCGATCGCAGAATTTAATGATTTTTCATTTTGGGCAGGCGACGCGGCGGAACAAGTACCTTCATGAGGGAATATCCGCTTCAACACCACAATCCTGGCTTTCTCCTATGAACAAAGCAGATTCACCCTCAATACGGTTCGGTTAAAAGGGAAAGGGGAAAAGTATTGGTTTTGAATACATCCTTTACCTTTACCCCCGCATTATCTCCTCCCTGCCTCACGTAAAGTGCTTTGCTTGCAAGCATTAGCACTTTCTAAACGGTAACTGGACGAAGAACCTGAAACAGTGCCTTTTCTACGAAACTGCTAGACTAGGGATGCCGCCATTGTTTCCTCATAGCAGATTTAGCTAATCCCACAGCCAATCATATTTATCAAGTGATTGGGTATCGCCCCCTAAGAGATTGGCACAAATACTCATTCACCTCAAAGGAGTAAGCATAATAAAGCGATCGCGCTATTTGCCCCAATCCACCAAAACCCCATCCACAATCGCAATTCCCCACTGCGGAAACTTCACCAGCAGCTTCTTGATCACAATCTGCAAAGCAGGGTCATCATTCCAGCACTCCTGTAAGAAATCAAAGCCCAGATTCTGCCCCGAATTCGCCGCAACTTTAAGCGTAAAACTCCCGAATATAATTCAGAGAATATAAGCGAATAAGCAAAATTTATTTGGCATTATTTATGCTAGTCCTGATATTGTAATTCCTGGATTCGATTCGGCACAGATGTTAAACTTGAGCGCACTGGTAGGACTTGTAGGATTATTCGGCATCGCTATTCACGCTTGGTCAACATTACCGGATACTATACCTGTCCACTTTAGATTTGATGGACAAGCCGATGGTTGGGGGAGCAAAAAAGTTCTGTGGTTGTTACCAATTGTCGGTTTAGCAATTTATGGACTTTTAACATTTATTAGTCGTTATCCCAATACATTTAATTATCCAGTTGTAATTACTGAAAAAAACGCTTTAAGGCAGTATCAAATTGCTTGTTCAATGCTGAATTGGTTAAAAAGTGAGATGATTTGGATATTTGTTTACATCGAATGGCAAATATTCCATCTACCGACTACAGAAAATCCTAATTTAGGGGTATGGTTTATGCCTGTAACATCAATAATTATATTTGCGACAATTGGATATTGGTTGAGTCAATCTTTTTTGGCACGTTAACGCCATACAAAATAGTCCTGAATGCCATTTTGATTCGAGCCTTACAACAATATTGGATGTCAAAAGCATGGAGTAATGAATACATTGAACTACCCTGAGTTAGAGTCACCAGGGCAAAAATGGTGGAATGGCGCAGCTTCCAAGTGGGGGTATGATGTACGTAACCGTCTAGTTGCTGAGTTTCCTAGTCCATTGCTTCCAGTCCCAATCCAATGGCATTTGAACGACAATTATGAGTAACCCTCTTTCCCATCCCGAAGATCCAGGCTTCCATTCATCTATTCAAGAGAATCTAAAACAGCTTTCTGCTCAGTTGGGATCTCCTTTGTCCGAATTATCAGTCATGGAAATATACCAGAATGCGTGCGATCTACTGAGCCACGTTTCTCCATCACCTCTTACTCTTGCCCGCGTTGCTGGAACATTACTCGTTTATCGAGTCCAGGACACAGAACCGGAAGAATTTGAGTGGTTCAGCACCCAGGTGAAACAATGTCTGGATGAAGAAGAAGTTGAGGAGTTAATTGAATCTATACATCGCACGGATGCTTTGTAATCGCTGAAAAAGCGGGAGTCACGCCCACATCGGATACCGCAGCATTATCGAGAGTAATCCCACTGCATTAGCTTGAGGCGTATACACAGTTTCCCCAGACAGCGCAATTACAATCCTTTGCTGCCTCGCCCACTCAAAGGGAGCGATCACAGTAGACTTGGCCTGTTGTGCCTCCGGCTTCCTCTCTTCCTTGCAAGCTTCCACAGACACGGCTTCTGTTGACTTGACCCCCTTCCAAGTGCGTAACGCTTCTTTGAGATAGGCGATCACACAGTTTTAGGATGAGCAAGTGGCAAAGATAAGCTTATTTCTTTAGTTTGGTTCCACTCTCAAATAAAATTGTGTAGCCACAAACTTAGTATCTCTCTTGGTTGGATCTACGTTTTCTACTACCTCAGTTTTACCTATAGCAATCAAACCTTGATCGAAAATTTCGTTTGTTGCTGCGTCAAGTTGTTTTTGTGTTGCACCGATTTGACTCAAATCAATTGACGAAACTTGAGCAGTCTTGGGTTTATTTAGAACCAGATTATCTGTGGAGAAGCAAGGAGTTGTGATGCAACGAATGCCATTGTCTTTTAGTGCCACAAAAGTACCTTTTGCTGGGGCATTTGTCGCTGCATAGAAGGCTTCTTTCACTCTCAAATTCCCAAACTCACCGAAGAGAGGAAATGTTACTGGAACGATGTTACCTCTGAGAATCACACGGCTACCATCATCATTTTGAATTTTTATTAGTTCGTAAGGCGAGACTTTCAGGGAACTCCAATCAATTGCAGACACATAGCATTCGGAGCGAAAAACACCATCTAAGCAAGGAGTAGCTTTCAAGTTGACTTGTTTTATAAAATACCCACCGCATACTGGAGAAGCACATTTGCGAAAATCTCTTCGCACGATGTAATATCCCCACTGTGGAAACTCTTGGTTTTTGACGCTGACAGCAACAGAATCAGTAGTCTCTGGAGCAGAAATATTTTGCGCCGATACTTTGGAGAGAAATCCGTTAGTGACTATTATTGCACCTAATAGAGGAATAATTGAGGCTTTGTAGCTCAATGATTGTTTGTTCATGGTAGTTTTCGATTTTATTTGAGGGTTAAATACCTCTGTTAAGAGCAGAGTTGACAGCATTTCTGGCAAAAACTGCCAAAATTACTTATACACAAGCTCGTAATTGACAAGGTAGATTGGAATACCATAACTTTTAGACTACTGACAATAGGTTAAAGAACCTTGCAGGAAACCTTAAAGGAATTTTAAGGACTCATTGTTTTTGCCAACTTTGTCCCAGAACCGCCTGACTTTACGCCCAATCTCTGCATTTAGCCAAAACTGCGATGGCACTAGCGCCCGCCGGAGGCGATCGCACAAGAACAACAAAAGCCGACTCAAGCAGATCGTTGAGTTTGCAGACTCCGATTTTCAGGGTGGGATCATCCCAGTAGAAATTCACCACAGCCGTAATCGCTCCTGATTGTTTACCATTTATGACAAAATCTTGTGCAAAAGTCCGTAAAAGCGCACACTCAAGCTGTATCTAGCTTCAACCCTTGCTTTCACAAGCCTTGTCATGCCGCAAGACTTCTCTCATCAGAATTTCATAGGTCGTTCATTCAAAGGTCAAGACTTTACTGGTGCAAACTTTAGTCACGCAGATATTCGAGGAACAGATTTTTGTGGGGCTAATTTGAGAGAAGCTGACTTCAGACATGCCCAAGCGGGACTGCAAGGGTGGTGGGCAATTTTCCTAGTCCTGGTCTCATGTTTGTTGTCGGGAATCCCAGGATTTATCTGGTATTTAAATGGTTATTTGCTCTTGCTAATATTTGAAGGCTCTCTGCTCAGGAACCAGTTTTTGGGTTGGACTACTTTAATACTACTGATTGTCTTCTTTTTCACTACGATTCGCCAAGGAGTAGGAGCTGGGTTAGGAATCTTTGCCGTAGCTGTAGCGATAGCCGCATCTGTAATTATATTTTTAGGCGACACTGTTGGAGCAGGAACTGTAGTCGGAGTTTTTGCAGAATCTGAATTTGGAGCTTTGATCGCAGCAGTGGCTGTAGTTGGAGCCGGAGCCTTTGCTTTCACTATAGCCTTCATTACAGCTTTCGCTATCGCTGGAGTTTTAGCTGGAGCAAACGCCTTCGTTATAGCTGTAGCCTTAGCTGGACTGTTGATTAGCATCTATATCATCCTAATTCTGATAGAGCTTATTTGAATGTTACTTTTAGTGAAGATGAAAAATCATTATTTGTTGATACTGGAATGGGTTATTTTACTGAATGGAGTTTAAATATCGATGATTTAATTAAAAAAGGCTGCTTCTGGCTAAAGGATTACTTGGCTAGCCATCATAATGAAGCCGAAGACGTGCGCCAAATCTGCCAAAATTATACTCATAAATTTAAAAAGTGATTTTTTATATTTTGAATTACCTAATTCTTTCGGTTATTTGTAGCTAAATTATTATTTCAGGATCTTCTTCAAGCCTAAAATCTTCAATTACTATCCTTTGGTTTTCAGTATAGAATTGAAGATTTTATTAAGCCCATCTTGCTACATCCCCTGGAACTACGTCCGTTTTCTCGACTATTGCACCGAGCGTATGTTACTCCAGCGTGTCGGCGGCCGCTACCGCTTCATCCACAAACTGCTGCAAGACCACTTTGCCCAAATGCAATTCAAGCGCGATTCAAGGTAATTGTTAGTCTGTAAATTAAGTATCAGATAGAAGCAAAGCAAGCGAACGCAAGTCATAAACAGGTAGCACGGTCAACGTCAACACTGTTAATTCAGAACGAATAGGTGGTAATATTCACAACAACAACGCTTAAACCTGCTCAAGCCGACTCATGCCCGATTCAGAAGATCCAAAGCAAGTCAGCAACGACTTACGCAATGCCCAGTTTGGCGGCGGGTTGATTAACGCTAGCACAGTGAACGCTGGGCAAATTGGCGGCGACATCTATAACATTCACCTTGGGCAGCAGACGGCGGTATCAGGTAATTCAGTCCAATCGCAGAATCAACGCCAGCGATCGCAGTCTGAAAGAGACTCACTTGAAAAAACTTACACCCTTCAAAGCCAGAAAGTTGCAAATCTACGAACAGCGTTGGTTATTGAAACCGATGTATCCCGCAAGTTTCAATACGAACAACAGCTTCAGGCAGAGGAGCGCACCCTGAAGGAACTTGGTGACAAGTTGGATGCAATTGAACAACAGTTGCAAACGAGTGATAATTCTGGGTTAGCGGCAGACACAACAATATATATTGAAAGATCACCTATTGAAGATAAATGCTATAAAGCAATCGTGCAACCTGGAGCCTTAATTCGCATCAAAGCTCCGCAAAGAATGGGTAAAACTCTGCTGCTAGAGAAAATCCTAGACCATGCAAGACACCAGGGATATGAGACAGTAAAACTAGATTTAAAACTTGCTGATAATTCTACTCTAACTGACCTAAAAACTTTCTTGCATTGGTTATGTGTCAATGTTTCTGATAGCCTAGATATGAACGACTTGGTAGATGAATATTGGCAAGATAGTTTGGGTTTAAATACAAGTTGCACTCGTTATTTTCAAAGATATTTATTATCGAATATAGATACCTCTCTTGTTTTTGCGATAGATAATTTTGAACGTCTATTTGAATATGCCAATATTTTCTCAGAATTCTGCCTCCTGTTGCGGAGTTGGTATGAAACAGCCAAACAAGGAGACAGGATGGGAAAAATTTGGAAGAAACTACGACTGGTGGTAGTTAATTCCACAGAAGCTTACCCCACTCTAGATATCAATCGTTCACCGTTTAACGTTGGACTAGCTATCGAGTTACCTGAGTTTAATCAACAACAGGTGCAAGAAATGGTGAAATTGTATGAACTAGGGGGGTACTTTCGGGAAGAGGGATTAAGTCAATTAATCAAGTTAGTAGGTGGACATCCTTATCTCCTAAACGAGGCAATAGCTAACCTCAAAAGCCAGGAAACCTCTTTAGAGGAATTAATCAGCCTAGCTCCAACAGAACAAGGAATTTTCAGCTATCATTTACGGCAGCAACTAGAATCGTTACAAAGTGATTCTCAGCTAAAAGAGGGTTATGCAAAAGTGATAACAGTAGATAAGCCAGTGCAGCTTAGTCCTGAGATTACATTTAAATTGCACAGTCTGGGGCTAGTTAAAATAGTGCGGAATGACTGTATTGCTAGTTGCGATTTGTACCGTCAGTATTTTTTGGCACGTTTGGAGTAGTTTATGGTTGACCAGTACATTTTCTCTGGAAGTCTACCTGAAAATGCCAGTACTTATGTCAAACGAGAAACTGATGATGAATTAAATGAAGCCCTATTACAAGGGAAGTTTTGTTATGTACTAAATTCTAGACAGAGTGGAAAATCCAGCTTGCGTGTCAGAACAATGAGCCGTTTGAGTGAAGCTGGTGTAGAGTGTGCATCTATTGATTTATCCTCCATTAATATTCAGACAGCAACTCAAGAAAATTGGTATGCGGATTTGATTGTTAAGCTCATCGATAGTTTTGCCTTGGATGTGGATTTTAAAGCCTGGTGGGAGCAGAATCAATTAAATTCACCCTTATTAAGATTTAGTAACTTTCTGACAAAAATACTTCTCGCAGAAATTTCAGAAAATATAGTAATTTTTATTGATGAGATTGATAGTGTTCTGAGTCTAAATTTCCCTACAGATGACTTTTTTGCTTTTATTAGGTCTTGTTATAATGAGCGAGTTGATAATTCCCAATACAATCGCCTCACTTTCTGTTTACTAGGCGTTGCATCACCGACTAGTTTAATACAAGATAAGAATCGTACTCCATTTAATATTGGTAAGGCCATCTCCCTCAAGGGCTTCCAACTGCATGAAGCTGAACCATTAGAAAAAGGTTTGCGCGGTAAATTTAGTAACCCCCAAGTAGTAATGCAAGAAATCTTGCACTGGACTGGAGGACAACCATTTTTGACTCAAAAACTGTGTCAGTTCATGGTTGAAGAATCTGAGCAAGATAACCCTCGTTCAGTAGAGCAAGTTGTCAAGTCACGGATTATTGAAAACTGGGAATCACAAGATGAACCGGAACATCTGCGAACGATTCAAGCCAGAATTTTGCGCGATGAACAACGGGCAGGGTATTTACTAGAATTGTACCAACAAGTCAGACTGAGTGAAGAACAATCCGAAGTAATAGCAGATGATACTTTAGAGCAGAGCGAGTTACAGCTTTCGGGATTAGTTGTAAGACAGCAAGGTAAGCTGAGAATTTATAATCAAATTTACCGGGAAATATTTAACTTCAATTGGATTGAAAATCAACTAAACAACCTCCGTCCCTATTCTGAAAATTTTCGCTTTTGGTTCACTTCTGGAGGTGTTGATGAATCACGGCTACTGCGGGGTAAGGCTTTACAAGAAGCAGAAGAATGGGCAAGGGATAAGAATTTAAGTTATCAGGATAAACAGTATTTAGCAGCTAGTAAAGAGAAAAAAATCCAGGAGGAAATTACTGCGAAAGAACAAGAAGCTGCTTTGGAAAGGGAGAGAAAGGATAGGGAGGCAGCAGAGGGAAGAAATCAATTGCTCAGTGAGGCAAATAAGAAAGCTCAACGACGAATTAGTGTTGGAGTTGTTGTTTTGGTTGTTGCAGTTCTGGGAGCAGCAACTTTAGGAATATGGTCTAGGAAGGAGGTTGAAGCAGCCAATTCTCAGGTTAATGAAGCTAAAAAAAGTTTAACACAAGCCCAGCAAAAGGCTACAGAAGCTGAGGAGCTAGAACAGCAAGCTAAAGAAGGTGAAGAATTAGCACAAAAAAAAGCAATAGAAGCTAATAAAACTGCTAAAAAAGCGCAGCAGCAAGCAAACAATGCTGAAGAAAGTACCGCAAGAGCCAAACAGAATTTAAATACAGCCCAAAGTAATTTAGAGGCAAAAAGTAGGGAATTCTCTGAAACTAATGTTCTGTTAAGTCAAGCTCAAAAGAAAGAATCAGCAATTTTTGCAAAACTTACCACCAAAGAAAATGAATTGAACCAAACTAATGCAAAAAATGAAGAAGCTCAAAAAGAAGTTAAAAATGTTCGTCAACTTGTAGAATTAGCTGGGAAATTACGAAGCGAAAGTTCATCAGATTCAGATGAAGCTTTAAGACTAGCTGCATTATCATTTAACATAAATAATTATCAAATAAAACAAGCACTATTATTTGCTTCTCAGTCACAAGCATATCAACTATTAAAAGATTGGAATAACGCAAAAAAAACAATTGATGAAAGTGAAAAATATTTATCAAAAGCAAATAAAAATAAATTAGCTTCTGATGAAGAATTGCAAGTTAAAATATTATTTTATGGATATCAAGGTAGTTTATTAGCTCAGAACAACCAAACTAAAGAAGCTCTAGAATCTTATACTAAAGCATTTAACATTTTAGAGAATCATCCAAATCAAGCTGATTTCACTAAAGAGAATCAGTTGATTACAGGCGATAATATTGAATCAGTTCATCGGGTTTTAATTAAGCTAAACTCTCAAGATAAGGAATTTAAAAAACAGGTTGAAGCATCACTAAAAAAAAATTTATATGCTCAACTCGAATATTATTTGAAGGCGAGAAATTGGGAATTGGCTGATGATCTAACATACCGACTCATGCTCAATATTGCTCAAAGGGAAGAACAAGGATATTTAGATTATGAGCAGATTAATAGTTTCTCTTGTCTAAACCTGCAAAACATAGACAAGCTTTGGGTCAATGCAGACAAGCGTTTTGGCTTTAGTGTGCAGAAGGAAATATGGATTAAGACTGGGAATAGGTTGGGTATAAAACCAGTAGAGTGGAATGGCAAAGATGATGAAAATTATTTACAGTTTGCAAGGGCAGTTCGATGGTATGATGACAAACAAGAAAACACTACAGGTCGCTCAAGAGATAGTTTTGCTATTGTGAGCCGTGACTTGCTGATAAAGGGTATAAAAAAAGACCCAGAGTACGGAAGGGGAGGGCTACCATTCCTGCGGTTCGGAGGGATCATTACTTCATTTTTTGGTCAAGTTCCAGATTTGCCGATCCTGTACGTCCTTTCTCGCACTGCGACTTGCAATGAACACTAACTTTTTGGCTTTTCAGTGTGCTTTCCCACGCTCAACTTGTTAAAAGCGACTAACTTTTCGAGTGAGCGATTGGGACTTACAAAGTGTAACACATAAGGCTTTTAAAAGTTTATAAATATTTATCTCGACAGCCTCATTTACCACGCAATAATCAGCATTAGGCAAATCCGATACCATCAGCCTCTGTCGGCTGATAGCAATTCGCGGACATAAATTTTTCCGCTACATTCTTGACTTGCGTACTCTCCGTCACTCTCTGCTTATCCCAAGGTAAACTCATCTGTCCCGGTGAAGATTTTTTCGCTTTCACCCCCTTCACAATCGATGGCAAAAAGTTGCTACCCCAGAAATTTCGTTTCTCCGGTTTTACTTTTGGTTTATATTTCTGGCAGAATTTACGATACTTCGCCGCACATTCCTCCAAAGTTCGCCCCAACTGCAAAAACGACGGATGCGATTGCGTGATGCCATCATTGCTCAAACGGTCATGAGTGCCATAGTTGCTAAAGTCGTAGAAATAACCCTGCTGCATCCCGGCCTGGGGTTAGCGTGAATATATCGCAGGGTATTTAAAGCCCGTCGCTGGTCGGTATTAGCAAAACCCGTGCTGTGATATCGCTTCTCCCAAAAATGTCCTGTGCGGTTGAGCATTCGATTGAAGCACATAGCCGTATACCAGTTGAGCCAGTGCATAATTTTGGGAAGGTCTTCTGGCTGTTTTGGTTCCAGCAGGTAATGCACATGATTGCTCATGATACACAGGGCATAGAGTTTAAATTGATACTTCTCCTGTGCTTTTTTAATGGCGTAAAGCAACACTTCACGACATTCCAGCCGTGTTAGGCGAAACTCCCGGTTATTGCAACGGGTAGTAATGTGGTAGCAAAATCCAGATTGCAAATTACGTTTTGGACGAGACATTACAAATACGTAAATGACAATATGAATAGTTTAGTTTACAGACTGTTGTACAGACCCACTACCCCTCCCAATCAACCAACGCCCCATCAACAATCACAATTCCCCACTGTGGAAACTTCATCAGCAATTTCTTGATCACAATCTGCAAAGCCGGATCATCCCAACACTCTTGCAAGTACTCAAACCCCGGATTCTGCCCCGAATTTCCCGCAATTCTGAGTTTCTGCATACGCTCTGGTCGTGCGTTCGCCCTTGCAACAATCGCCTCATGTGACCATTTTTCAGCACTGGGGACAGGAGCGGCGGAACTTTCACCCTCATCAACTGCTTTGATTTCTACACCTGAAACTGAATTTTCAACTAACAACGAAGCGGGATTACGTGCTTCTACAAGCTCTGGTGTTTGATTAGCGATCGCACAATTTTAAGTAGTTCTGTGGCAATATCAATTCCAATCACAAAACCGTTTGGGACTACTTTTTGAGCAGCTTTAATTGCAACATTACCAGTTCCTGTTGCCACATCTAAAACCCATTGCCCAGAGCTTGGAGTTGCGTAGTCAAAAAGTGCAATTGCGCGATTGAAGGTAAGATCGTTATCATAATTGGTTCTAGCATTATAAAAATTGATAATTTCCTGTTTATATGTCATAAATAACAGCAGTTTAGGGTAACAAAAAAGCAATTTCAATAGGTTGAAATTAATGCTTTAAGACTAAGGATGGACATATTAAGTTTTTTTCTTTCTATGCACCAAGCTTTAACCTTTGGTCAATGGCTATGGTGGGTTTTGTCTACGCCTCACTCAGCCTTCATAGGCAAACACGAAAAACTTAGTATCCTCATACGTGAACTCCGCAATCTGACACATCCCCATTTTTCGATGAGCCAGAAGAGATGGTTCATTATGGGCTTTAATAAATAGTATCCCTTGACGCTGGGGTAATAAATTCTTCAACTTCGCAAACATTGCCGCAGCAATACCTTGACTTCGTATGGTTTCCTCAACGCAGATGGGGCCATACAAATAAGCGTCTTTATTACCAGGGTAGACTTGTAACATTGTCGTGATAATTGGTACCTGTACTACTGCCTTTGGCCAAGTCAGTAAAAATCCTACTACTTGATTATCTTTACGAGCAACAATACTGGGCATTTGAGAGATTGTCTTACTTACGGCTTGTGGCTCAAGATGACCTAGTAACATTCCACCATGTTCTGGATCATTGGCTTGGGCTAACGCCACAATTCCTGCCACATCTGCTTGATTAGCTTGGTCAATCACAACATTAGACAAATACATACAGAGGTACTCTAGTAAATTTGTATTATGGGATTTTGGATTTCGGTGAGAGTTACTTAATCAAAACCAATTAAGTTATCAATTAACTAACTTTCTGCTCTGCAAACAGTGACAACTGCCCAGGAGAGACATTGCCTCTACCAAAACGGTGGTAGGACAGGTGGCAGCTGCTACACAAACAAACTAAGTTTTCTAAACGATTATCAGAAGGATCTCTATTCCAATGGTGTACTTGCAACGTGTAGGCTTTGCGTTCAGGAAAGGTTAAATTATCGGGTTTTTCACCTGGACGTAAGCAGGCTCTACCGCACTTAGCACAACGCCAGTTGGAAGCCGCTTTCAATGCTGTGGCTATTTCTTTCCAGTTGTCTGGATATACACCCTGACTCATGATACTGATGAAGCTGGTGAATGGCTGATTAATTACAAGAGCTTAGCGCATTCATCAAGCTAATTCAAATACTGTTGCGATGGCGTAAGTGATCGCTCTAGCTCCCTTCCCCAAACCCTACACTTGCTACAATCTAATCAATTGAAACTTCCAAATGTTTTTTGCGGGTATGTCCAGTTTTTGGTTTTAGGAAAAGATTCGGTTGAATACGAGATATTCAAGAAATATGAACGGGCATTAGTCACTATCGGTGTTAACTTTTCTCTTGAGCAAGTCCAAGAAGCATTGGAAGCCTGCAATCGCCTCGTCACTGACGTTTTTTATGATGAAGGCACTGAGTTTATCAAGTTCACCAACGGCAAAGAAATACTGGTAGAGACTGCTTGGCGTTGGGAGTGGGAACAAGGGCTGCAATATGCCAGTAGTTGAAGTGCGACACCGAATAGCCCGTCGTAGACATGGCTACTTGTCCTCACATCAACACGAAGCACGCTAAATGCTAAATTTTATTTAGCCACCCAGCAGGAGTTTTCTTTTTCTTATGTGGTTTTGGTCTGCCGATTCAGTAGAACAAGAATTATTTGATCTGTATGCCCCAGCCCTGCGATCGCTCGGCGTAAATTTTAATGATGAGCAACTCCAAGACACTCTAGAAGCAGCAAGCTATGGTTTAGAAGATGCTTTCAGGAGCGCAATCGTTTATATACTCTGGCTCGAAGAAAACCTCAAGCCCATCTACCCGACTGCGATACTAATCGAGGCACTGGCAAATCAATGGCGCACCAAGTACTGGAAGCCGGAGTATTTAGAACTTGAACAATTGCTCTCAAGAGGAAAGCACTGGTGGAGGGCAGCAGTGGATAAGTGGGGTTACGACGAGCGTAATCAACTGGTTGCAGACATATTTTATGACCACGGGCAAGAATTTATTAAGTTCCGCAATGGTAAAGAAATTCTAGTTGACACTGCTTATAAGTGGGGATGGGAGCGAGTCGCAGATTATGCGTCCCCATTTTCAGAAAATAAGTAGGTGGGCGGGGAAAAACCAAAATATGTAAGAATAAGTAAATATGGAGAAAATATTAAAGCAGGTATAAAATGTGGGAGCGCGTCTAAGAGTATTTCTGACCCGTGAAGAAGATCGAACCTTATTTGAGTTGAGGGCAGCAACAACGGTGTCGCAGAAAGTAAAAGATCGAGCCTTAGTAGTCAGATTAAATTCTCAAGGATGGTATATCGAAAAAATAGCAGCCCATTTTAATTGGACAGACCAAACAGTAAGGGAAACGCTTCATAAGTGGGAAAAAAAAGGTTTAGGAGGACTATGGGATGCTCCGGGTAGAGTCGGAATAACAAAGTGGAAAGAAGAGGATATTGTTTATTTAGAAGAATGCCTTAAAGCCGAGCCACGCACATACCACGCACATATAATAGTCGGCAATTAGCAAAAAAGCTGGAGAACGAAAGAAATATTAAGTTGAGTCCCGACAGAATTAGAAGGGTACTCAAAAAAAGGGGATTAACTGGAAAAGAGCCAGAATTAGTCACAGAAAAAAGCAAGATCCTGTAATACGAAAGCTCAAACAGGCAGACCTTGAAATGCTAGAGCTAGCTGCTGCTGCTGGCGAGATAGACCTGAAATATTTAGATGAATCAGGCTTTTGTATGTGGTGTACGCCCGGTTATACATATTACCCAGTAGGAGAACAAAAGCGCTTAGAACAAAGTAAACGACGTGGCAGAAGATTGAGTATTCTTGGCTTGTTTCAACCATTAGTAAGTTTTATTTATGGCTTAGTTATTGGCAGCATAAAGAGTGAATCTTAGATCAATATCATGGAAAATGAGGCTATCCAGGCAGAACAAGAAATCAAGGCTACTGGACGTATAAGAGTCATAGTTCAAGATAATGGTTCCATACATAAATCTCTTGATGTACAAGAATATTGGACTCAGTGGGAACAGATGGGGTTATATATTTTCTTTCTACCTGCATATTGTTCAGAGATGAATAGAATTGAGCTAGAGTGGCAACAACTCAAAAAACATGAAATTTCTGGGCAGATGTTTGATGATGAATTAGACCTAGCTTATGCAGTTATTAATGGGATAGAAGCTAGAGGAGAACGAAATAATTACGGTACAGAACGCTTCAAATTCAACAATCATCTTTCTTCTAACATTGCTTTACATATATTGGTTTTTCCACGCCCACCTACTTAACACTCAATTTATTTAAGGTATATTAACGAAAGACTATGAAAATCTTAAGTAAATCAGTACGGTACATGGCTAGAGGATGGCTTTTTCATCATTCCACCTTTTGAACAGGTTTTTAAAATTTTGTGGTTTAATGACGGAGACTTTTAAAGTATAACGAAGTCGCGTCTGGAAAATTACCTCTTGGCAGTGGCGCGGTTGAAAGTTTAATTCGTTTATAAAATCCCAAGCAGCTTGACAACCTTTTTTTGCATTATCATTAGTAGGCGTTGAAGAAAGACACTCATTTCCGATTCTAATAGAACAGGTGATCAAGAGCGATGTAGAAAAAAGTAGCCCGCCACTAACTAACCCCAGAGGTAAAATCACAGAGTTGCTAACCTAACTCAAGTTGTTTAATGCGTTTTAGAGCATCTTGATAGTCACTTTCTTTTCCTTGTTGCTTATACAAATCGGCAGATTTACCAAAATCTTCAATTGCTGCTTGCTTATTTCCTAAATTAGACTGAGAATTACCCCGGTTGTAGTAAGCATCTGCATAGTTAGGATTAATCTTAATGGCTTGGTTGTAATCTTCAATTGCTGCTTGCTTATTTCCTAAATTAGACTGAGAATTACCCCGGTTGTAGTAAGCATCTGCATAGTTAGGATTAATTTTAATGGCTTGGTTGTAATCTTCAATTGCTGCTTGATTATTTCCTAAATTATAGCGAGCTAAACCCCGGTTGTAATAAGCATCTACATAGTTAGGATTAATTTTAATGGCTTGGTTGTAATCTTCAATTGCTGCTTGATTATTTCCTAAATTATAGCGAGCTAAACCCCGGTTGTAATAAGCATCTACATAGTTAGGATTAATTTTAATGGCTTGGTTGTAATCTTCAATTGCTGCTTGATTATTTCCTAAATTATAGCGAGCTAAACCCCGGTTGTAATAAGCATCTACATAGTTAGGATTAATTTTAATGGCTTGGTTATAATCTTCAATTGCTGCTTGATTATTTCCTAAATTATAGCGAGCTAAACCCCGGTTGTAGTAAGCATCTACATAGTTAGGATTAATTTGGATGGCTTGGTTATAATCTTCAATTGCTGCTTGATTATTTCCTAAATTATAGCGAGCTAAACCCCGATTGATGTAGGCATTTGCATAGTTGGGATTAATTTGGATGGCTTGGTTATAATCTTCAATTGCTGCTTGATTATTTCCTAAATTATAGCGAGCTAAACCCCGGTTGATGTAAGCATTTGCATAGTTAGGATTAATTTGGATGGCTTGGTTGTAATCTTCAATTGCACCACGAAAATCTTTGTTGTTGTATTTTTCTAATCCTTCATTATAGTAAGTATCAGCACTTTTACTTTTCTGTTCTATTGTTACTGGATTTGTCGGTCTTAGCAAATAAACAGTACCACCACCCATCAATACAATCAATGGAATAACAACAAGATATATAGGAATGGAATTTTTTTGCCGAGGTGTTGGAGTAACTGGAGGTGTAACAGGCTGAGTTACTGGTATTGGCTCTGAATTTAACGCTTGTAAAACTTCTGCCGCCGACTGATAACGCTGCTGGTATTCTTCCTGCAACAATCTATCCAGTATTCGCCCCAAATCCTCACTCACTGGTTGCTGCAAATACTGTCTCCAACTAGCAACCCAACCATAACCTTGTCGTTGCCAAAGTTCCCAAGGGTGAATTCCACTCAACAGGTGAAAGCAAGTTGCACCGATACTATATAAATCACTCGCCGGGTAAGCTTTACCTCCCTGCATTTGTTCCAGTGACGCATAACCAAAAGAACCAATGGTTGTTCCTATTTGTGTCATCACTGTTGCTGCCAATTGTTTGGATGCACCAAAGTCAATCAGCACTAACTGCCCATCACTCCGACGAATGATATTCTCTGGCTTGATATCGCGGTGAATGACTTGCTGTTGATGAACTGTTTTGAGAATATCTAACAAATCGAGCAATAATTCTCTAACTTTCTGCTGATTGAAAATTCCCTGCTGTTTTAATTCATCTAATAAATTCTGTCCGTCGATAAACTCCTGCACCAAATACAGGCGACTATCTTGGTTAAAATACGCTAATAGTGTGGGTATTTGGCGATGGTTTCCTAATTGTTGCAGTTGCTTTGCTTCTTGCTCAAATAGTTCTGTGGCTTTGTTTAGTGCGGCAGTTCCCTGGACTTGCGGGGCAAATTGCTTGATGACACAATACTCATTTAGTTTGTCTATATCTTCTGCTAAATAAGTTTTACCAAATCCCCCACCACCTAATGATTTAATCGGGCGATAGCGGTTTCTCAGCACTACCAGTCCTGTACCACAGTTGAAGCAAAACATTGTGCCATCGATATTGGGCGGGTTGTGGCAATCTGGATTTAAGCAGCAGATCATAACTATGCTTTTATTAGGAAATGTAATTATTATCGCTTAACTACAAACTATTCCTCAGAAAAATCGTAAAATAGTAGATAAATTGAGTTATTCCCAGCAAGCAGAATGTTATGTGGTTTTCCTACCTGAGTTTAACCATGTCATGCAGCCTATTTCAAGACAAAAATAACTTGCATAAATGATTTTGACCATGACCAAAGTTATGCTCTAATTTATAACCATAATTTTTCAGAACGTTATTACCTTCATTCTCAACTTTCCATCTGCTGCGCCCTGCTTTGACAATTTATTCAATATTATTTTCAGTGATTTGATGATTAGTTATCCAATTATTTTGGTAGATAATTTTCTGTGTTTTTTTATTAAGAATAGTTACTTCACACCATTAACATCGAGACTTAAGTCTTTATGTTTTAAGGGGACTCTAGAAGTATAACAATAGTAAGAGTTTCAGACTCTATTATCACTACATATTTACCACTACCTCCTGTTGTTAGCCACCATCCCTCTATAAATTTAGTTCGCCATAAACGTTGATACTAAATGTAAATTCGATATCAATGTAGTTCTTGGTATATCCTGTGGGCAAAGGCGCAAAAGGTGCGGCTCGCTGTATAGCATTAAGTGCTACTTCATCAGTTACATTAAATCCAGAGGTTTGTACAATATTGAGATTGCTAACTTGACCTGAACGGTTAATAGTAAAGTTAAGCACCGTTCGCCGATTAGACTGGCTCATTCCTGGTAGCCACTGCTGTTGAACGCGTTGCTTTAGTTTATTTAAGTAAGAAGTGAGGTCTATATCTTGACTGCGGGCATCAATACCAGAAGCCCCAAGGCGATCGCGGTTGGAATTAGGCACAGCTGCAAGTTGATCGCCGCGATAATTCTGACTAGACACACCCACAGTACCACTCAACAAACTTGCTGCACCTGTTTTTGGAGATGACTCAGCTTGGGTCGGTGTTCGCCCACTGAGTCCAACTCTCGACTGCCCCAACCTCTTAGGATTATTAGGTGCTGATATTGTTGTAGCTCTTTCAAGTGCTGTTTTTCCCAATTGGGCTGGCGGTGATGTAGTTATTGCTACTAATGTATTTTTCTTGAAATTAGGTACTTGTCCTGTGCTTGCAGGTGCTGAAGCTACTTGTTTTGGGTTGAGTACTAAAGGTGTTGTCAAAGGCGCTGTTTTAAGAAGCGGGACTGCCTGTGAGCTAGTCACTGGTGCTACTGCATTTTTGGGGGAGTTAGGTACTTGTACTGCGTTTGCAGATGATGCCGTTTTTGGAAATTTGAGTTGCGGTTGTTGACCAGATAGATTTGGTAATTCCCTTTTCTGCTGCTGCCGTGCTGCCTGGAATGCCTTCAGGGGAGATGAGGCTATTAAGTCAGAAGAACGCGCGTTATCGGTTTTATGTCTTACCAGATTCGCTGACTTCACCACAGAAATAGGTCTTTCTGGCAAAGCTTTACCGCCAGCGAGAGAATTTTTGCTAGCCCGGAGTGAGGTTTTAGGAGATATGTCTGTTTTATTATGAGGAACAACAAATACCTCGATTGGAATCTCTTGGCTAATTTCTTGTTCGGCTCATGCATCAAAGCTCTGTACCAATATTTGCTCCCTATTAATAAAATAGAGTGCAATAGGATAGAAGTAACTACACCTTGGAGCATATCGACAGAGCGCACACTCCGATGGCACACAAATTCATCAAATGAAGCCATGTTATTGTACTTTCTTCAATGGCAGCCTCAACAGTCTATTTATAGGGTACAAGCTTCTGTTATTTTCGGTTGTCTATAAGATTGTAGGAAACAGAAGATGTTTCCTCCAAGCAATCGCATTTCCTGAATCTTCGCGCCAGATTTCCCATCAACACCCCACCCCATCATTCAATAGCCTACATCAGCAAGACTTTCGGCAATAAGAGAGAGAATCGATTGCTCTTAGACGATGGACTAAGTTTCGCTTTTAGAGCGATCGCTCGATAACAGAAAGGGCTGCAATAAATATACTACCGTCAGTTTGGGTTGAACGAGCACCACTTGTGTCAACCTAAGCCCCAGCGAATGGAATTCGTGGCTACACAGCCTCTTGTCCGACTCTATGGACTTACGAAAATTAAAGTTTTGAAACCCAACTCCCTGAGTTTTCTTTGTCTAGATGGGGTTTCTAACTACCTATCTAGTGGGAGCAACTTCTCTAATTCTGCTAGAGAAGTTGCAAGATAAATTCGTAAACTCTCAAGTCGGAATTAGAGATTACGAATTGAGAGTTTATCTCCTCAATATATTAATAGTTGCACCTGCTGCTGCGCCATCTAATAAATCGCCAGCCACATCTTCGCGCCCGCCAAGAATAGCACGAACCCCGGCGCTAGTTGCTGCACCGACTGCGGCATCTCTACCTAAGTTACGTTTTTTCTTACGTCCAACCAAATTGACGGCAGCACCAGCCGCAGCACACTTAGCAGCATTACGTAAAACAGTACCGCGTCTTCTAGCAGCTCCAGTTACTACACAAGTACCAGCACCAAGGGCTGCATCTCCTAAAATCCGGTCGTTAGCTGCTGCTGGTTGAAGAGGAACTAAGGAGATTCCAGTTAAACTGGCAGCCATGAAACTGGGTAGAAATGCGCGTTTGAGAATTCGATTCATAGTAGATACCTTCTTAAAAAATCAAACGACTGTTCAAAAGACTAAAGAAAAATTCAATTTGTTGCAGTCACAGATGCGCTTATTTCTAGTTTAGACTAGTCAGGAGTGCGAAACCCAAAGCCTTACAGTGATTGAGATAGGGAAAAATGTACTCAATCATAAGGCAGACAATAAGTGTTACAGAAAAAATATCACATTGACCGAGAGTTCAACATTATCTTGCTCCTGGATAGTGAAATGGATGAGCAAATGACTCTAATTGACCATCTGTTGTGTGATGAAAAGCTCCTAGAGTTAAAGTTAAGGTTATTAGCCGCATTTTATCTCAAGCAAAGTCAATTTAAGCAGAACTTGTGTGAAGCTGTAAGAGAATGAAGAATTAAACTGTCTTCTACTAATCAGTTCTAACTTACATAATGTAAATATGCCTTCAATTTCCTACAACCGCACCGATAGCCAGCAACCACAAAGCATTACCATTCAAGGTTATGTTGTCCGTCCCGGATTACACATTCTCACTTACGAGCAACTCAGGTTGTTACGGGAGCAAACACAGCATCATTCTCAGCTTGAACATTTAGTCAGCCAAGGTGTGATTAAGTTGACTGGTTAATAGTCGCCAGCACGAAAATCCTAACTCGCTACATCTAATTCCACTGTTGCTGGCTGTTGTTGCTCCTTGACAGCACCCAGCTTCTCAATAAAAGTGTCAATTACCTTGGCTGCTGACTGCTTGCCTGTTTTCAACTTATCAAAAATTTTTCTAACCTTTTTGCTTCGCTTAATGTGAGTAAAATTGCTATTGGTTTAAACTTGTCTAACGTCAACTGTTTTGCAGAGGTAATACAGATGTGGGAATGTTGCAAATGCCATGAGCAGAATGAAGAAACTTTCTCTTTCTGCTGGAATTGTGGTACCTCAAACGATGGAATCGAGAACAAGTCATTCCAGGGAGTTGACGAAATTGCTCCTTCTAGCATTAAAGGTCAGCCAGTCTTAGTCACATCAACAGGGCTAGCCGAGTATCCAGACCAACAAGAAGTTGAACTTTTGGCGTGTGTTAAATGTGGCTCTGAAAATATAATTCCAAACGTTCGTATTGTCACCCACACAGAAGAGTTTAAAAAGGATTTGCAAGTAGAAATTTACGAAAATCCAAAAGCGCTCATATTTAAAGGAACTCACACTGGGATATTAACAGCATATATTTGTGGTCAGTGCGGCTATACAGAAATGTATATCAGCAATTCACAATACTTACTCAATCAGTACAGAAAGAATAAGAAAAATTAATTAGCGATGTTTACTTAAGGGGCTGCGCCTACGGGTTCTTGCTCTATGTTCAGATTTGCCTTTTAAGCACCCCATCACCAACAACCATGTCCCGTGTCGCGCCAAGGAAGAAGCTCAAAATCACAGTTGCCGTCTGTAATACGCTGGCTTATACTGACTTCTAAACTTTATAATGCCACAGTGTAGATTATTCGTTTTTTGCGTAAAGCACGAAACTTGAGGTGAATAGTATTATATAGGACTAATATTTGATTTCTGAAAAAACTCCGTACATTTGAAGAGTGGTAAAATCAAAGGTAGTGTGTCGGATAAACCACTCAAACATCCACTTCACACGAGAGAAGGAAGGAATCAAAGCACAGAAACGCCGCACCCATGTTTTAGCTTGTAACCAAATATCCTCAATTGGATTTTGTGATGGGCAATTAGGAGCAAAACGGACGCAGCGAATTTTCCATTGCTCTGGTGGCAAACCTTCATTTACCTCACCTAAAAAGCCTTGAACGGCATGAGAACGATGGTAAGAAGCACCATCCCAAAAAAGAAGTAATCGTTGGTTCGGGGACTGGTCTAATAAATAGCGTAGATAATCAATAGTATTGTTAGAATTACCAGCATTGTAAGCTTTCAGAACTAACTTGCCACTGAGATAGTCAACCGCCCCGTAGTATGTCTGTCTATCTCGTTCGTTAATAACTTCCACTGCAATTTATTGATCAGTTTTTCCCCAAACGTATCCGGTTAAGTCTCCCCATAGAAGATGACACTCATCTATTAATAATACTCTTAGTTTTCCTGATTCTATTTCCTCTCTCTTACTTGCCAACAATGATTCAATCTGTTTTTTTTGCTGCGACAGCTTCAATGTCCGCCTTTGGATTCAAGGCAGTGGTTTTCTTCCAACTAATTCCCGCCGCGTCAAATAAATCATAATAGCTTCGTTTTGATTCGTAGATCACATCATATTCAAATGCTAATTTATACTCCAGTTCACCCAGTTCCCAAATATCCTTTGTTTGCAACCAACTTAATACTTCATCTCGCTGTTCATCGCTCAGATAACTCTTTCTGCCTTGATGATTTAGGCGTAGTCCTGAAATTCCATATTCCTTGTAGGCTTGTTTCCAACTTGTTATCGAACCAAGTGAGACATCTAAAATTGTTTGAATTTCTTCATACTTGTAGCCTTGATAAATCAGTTTAACTGCCAAAGCCTTCCTCACCTCACGCGCATCTGGGCGATGATCTATAAATTCTTGTAGTTCTGCGTTAGCGTTCGCGAAGCGTCTCGTAGAGAAGCTCGCCGAAGGCATCGCGGATTGTATATGCTGGTTTATCATTGTTCGCTGTTAGACAGATATACACCTCCGTATTATCTCGTAGTATTTTTCAGAAATCAAATATGATTCCTATATAACGGTATTTACTATGGATAAACTGGGGACAACGCTAATTGTCTCCCATATAATTTACTTCTATCAAAAACTGCTCTAGCTTTCGTCTAGGGCAGTTTTATATTACACGGTAGAAGCGTTCGTTATTACCTGGTTTCATGCGCCAATTTCAAGAAAATATTTCGACACACCTGGAAGGAACAGGTACAGCTTATTACTTAAAAATTATTTTCCGGCGTTGACGCAACAAGAAAATTCTGGCTGCGGTGATTGAAATTCTTGGATAAAACTTTGAGCCACTCTTGGAGGGTGGCTTATTTTTTCAACATATTGCGGGAGTCCCCACCTTCTCTGCGGTCAGTAAGTTGTTAGAAAAACATGTACTATGGGAAAACTTGAACTAAGAGGTTGTGTTAAAGACTTCAGAGTGTTCGTCAACAAAACAAATTATCTCAGACAGAAAATAGTCATGAATCTTTTCTTAAAACTTGATAAAAAATACAATTCAAGGCTCTATTTTTGCTAGCTTTTATTCCTTTTGTCTGGATTATATTGCCACCATTTTTATATAATTTATTCCCTTTAAATTTTAGTAATGAAAGTTGGGATACATCATCAGTAGGACTGGCTTCAATTGGCATGATGACTCGTGGTCAGCAGAGATACTTTTTAGAGCATAATGGCATTTTTAGTAAGTCGATTTATGAAATAGACATTGCTCTTAAAGAACAAATGTCAAACTCGTCAAAAAACTATAACTATTCTATAAAAATAACCCCAATCTCTGCATTCAATTATGCAAATCCCCGACGAGAGTATGTAAAAAAGGGATGGTTCGTAAAAATACCAGTAATAGGTTATGTTAATGGTGTATTTATTGTACCTAATACTAAAAATTCTAAAAACAAACTAACAACTTTCGCAATTATATGTCAAAACAAATTACCAGGCACTATCCACTTAAGCGATCCGATTTATCAAAATGGTATTCTTACTTGTGGTTCGGGAACTATAAAATTGCAGAAACCCAAACAACTTGCCACTAGAATTCCTCAAAAATATCAGCAGAATCGGGCTAGCATTTAATAATGATAATCGGAGGAATGAAGCAGATAAAATCTCTAGTTCACTGGTGGATTTTCAAGGACAAAATCCACGATTATATCAATTCGTATGCGAACACAAATGAGATTTTAGTTTGGCAGATAGAGTACTCTCACTTGCCAAAATTTGGAAGTTTTAAAACCAGACGAATAGCTCAAGTGCAAGACTCTAATAACTTTCCAAACATTCTTTTACGGGTGGCTTGGTGCAGGAAATTTCCACTCCGTAATTCCGTCCTCTGTTGCACTAAACAAAGTCTTGCCATCCCTACTAAATACCATTGCCCCCGACCAGTTGCTAACATCGGGCAGAGTTGCTTCCATATTTCCTGTTACCAGATTCCAAACCCGATATGGTTTATATCCTCCACCAGCAATTAAAGATTGCCCATCAGGACTAAAGGCGATGGTGATCTGCGGAAAATAGAAGCCCCCAAAATCCTGCAACAATTTTTCTGTTGTCAGGTTCCACACTTTTACCTGCTTGGCACTACCACTAGCGAGTAACTGACCGTCACGACTAATGGCTAAAGCAGATACTGCACCATAATGTCCAGTCAAAGTGGTGCGCTTTCGTCCAGTTCCCAGATCCCATACAGTGATGCGATTGGAGTAATCGCTACTAACCAAAGTCTTGCCATCCGGACTCAGCGCCAAAGTTATTACAGCATTCGGTGTTTGTGCCAATGTGCTTGTTAATTGTCCAGTCGCCAAATTCCATATCTTAATGGTATTGTCGGAACTGGCACTCACAATTGTTTGTTGATTGGGTGTGATCACCACTGCATTTACAACTTCAGAATGCCCTTTAAGCGTAAATTTGACTTTTCCCGTCGCTAAATTCCACACCTTAATGGTCTTGTCTAAACTCCCACTCACCAAAGTCTGACCATCAGCAGAAAGCGCAAGGTCATAAATATCATTTGCGTGTCCTTTGAGAGTTAATTGCGGCTGCTGACTTGGTAGATGCCAGACGCTAAAGCTTTTGCCACCGCCGCCCACTAGGGTGTGACCATCAGAAGAAAGGGCGATCGCTTCTGCTACTCCACTTAACTTCTGCACTACTGTCAAATCGCAATACTGGGAATGAGGCTGCGACAACTTGCAGATATTCGTTGCTCGGTAACTGCTCCTGAAATATGCTCCGACTTGTATCAAAAAAATTATAATCGCTACACCACGCAGCAACCATATCTGTTTTTTGCTCAACCAGTTGTCTAACATCAGCTCTGTTCTCTTTCGTTCTTGAATCGCTGGACTTGCTTAAGTAAAAGTTTTATTTTTTAGAATCACTTGAATGCAACTTACTTGGTACAGAAAGCATTACATCAATCCAATCCCAAATTTCTCATCGCTTTCCACAAATTAGGTCGTCGCTTATGCTGGACTTTCCATTGGGACAACAAACTATCATAATTCTGCGGTGCTAATTCCTTCAAGGCAGACATACATCCAAAAACTTCTGTACCGATTCCTCCAATGCACCCGACTACACCTGACTAATCCGATCACCTACGCTCCTGCCTTACGCCATCCATCACCCTGTAGAAGTGAACCACGATCTCGCAAACATCGCCCAAAAATTTATCCCTATCCCACACTTTGCTGATGCACCATTATACAAAATCAAAGTAGGTGATATGCTTTTTATCATTGCCAAGCATGAGTTCGGTAATGGTAATCGCTCCAATAGGCGATGTCTATCGACAAGCCGTTGCACGTATATACACAAATTATCCCAAAGCACTAAACTTCACCATCAACACTACATGCTCAAACTATTGCCTAAATTTACAATTGGGTTCGCAACTGCTGCTCTTAGCACTGGCATAATTACAACAAGTCTTGCTCAAAGCTCTACTGTTAGCTATGACTTTACAATCAATGTAACCAAAGGCTCGTTAGCAGGCAAATCGTTCAATGGCAGCTTCAGCTACGATAACTCGACCTTAAAAGGCATTGGAGTTGAAGAGTTGGGAATTACTCAGGGATTAAAGACTTGTTTTAACTATCTTGGACGTAACTATAGCGAGAGCGATGATCGTGACTATCCTACGTTCCCAAAACTAGTTTTTGACAATGGAAAAATCAAACAACTAGACTTTTGGTTACAACCAGAAAAGCGTGTTGTTTGGTGGAATTTACCTGGATGGGAAGTTAAGTATACCCAGCGTCATGCTTCTGCCCCTACCGTTCTAAATTGCCATAAACGCTAAAGCGATACCTACGGTGAGCTACACTAACGCATTTTCTTGGTAGTGCCAGTGATACGGATAGCGTAGCGTTAGCGACGCAGGAGCGTCACAGCCCCAAAAAGTAGACATCGCTATTTGTAACATCTGCAATTTAATACTCTCGTTGCATTACTACCATTACCTGGGAACTGGCCTATTAACAGCGATGCCTACGGCGGCAAGCTACGCACTATTCTAATCTTAGGGAAAACCAGTATTGGACTCTATTTAGATAACTTGACAAAACAATTACTAATGATGAATGTTCCGTGCAGAAAAGAATTGTGGTTTCCTATATTGCAACAACAGATGTCGCAAAATAAAGCCATTGTGGAGAACTCCCATAATTTTAACTGCGATCACCGGAGCTGCCATCACCGCTATCTTGATTTTCCAAAAAACTAGCCAGCCATCCATCGCCCTTACTGAAGAATGGATAACTTCTACTTAAGTATGCTTGTTCAGAACTGGTTTAATACTAGTTTTGTACAATTGCGCCCAAAGTACCACTGACCGCATACAAATAATCATCTGGGGATAGCAGAAGCAGCATTCCTCGCATTCCACCGGAAACAGTGATCTGCTCGAATAAGGTTGCTGTTTCATCAAGGTAAACTGGATAATCTTTTTTACTAGCTAAAGCTGTTACACCGCCACGGATGTATCCTGTTAGTGGCTGGACTTCTTTCAAGGCGACCGTCTCAACCTTGCGGTTTCCTGAAATCCGCGCTAAGGCTTTTAAGTCTAACTGAGCATTTCCCGGCACAACAGCAAAACAGATACCCGTTGTGTCCCCTCTAACTACTAGAGTTTTGAAGACTTGTTCTGGAGGAAGACCGACTTTCTGTGCTGTACTCTCGGCAGCCAAATCGTCAGGATCTACTTCATAAGTGAGAATTTGGTAGGGAATACCTAGTTTATCAAGTAGTCGAGCAGCATTGGTTTTCATTCAAGTCCAGATATCATTATTCTTGCTCCTAATCTTCAATCACCAGCCCACTAATACCAATTTTGTATGAAGTTGCATAGAATCAAAAGTCTATAAACTATGCCTGGCAAGTATTCCAGCTTTCTGTAGTTTCATGCAGCTTCACAATAATTTGGTATAACACGACTAAATTCTCTTGTGTTGTGCGTGACTAATGTTAAGTTATTCACAAGTGCGATCGCTGCAATCTGTAAATCATAAGGCCCAATTGGTGTACCAAGCGTCCCTAACTCTGCCCGAATTCTGCCAAAAAGCCGAGCCGCCCGGTCATCAAAAGGCAAAGATACAAAATTATTCAAGAATGCTTCTTGTAATGCTAAAGTCCGTGTCGGATTATTACTTCGCATTGCACCATAAAATAGTTCGGCTTTTACTACCGAACAAACAACAATATCTGCTGGTGATAGCGATTCTAACCTCTGCCTCACAGCAGACATAGGACGATTCAGATAAACAATGCAAGCATTGGTATCTAACAAATATCTCACTCTAATGGCTCCCTAGTGTCATACTCACCTTGGGGATATCTTTGAATTGGGTCATCTGCTAATGATCCAGCTGTTTGTTCAAAAAATCCGGCTGGCCATCCCAATTCTTGGGGTGTTTTTGGGGGTACTGATGGTTCTATTTGTTGATAAATCACTACGACTTCCATTTCTTTGTCTGTTATGCCAACAGGAATCTCAAGGTGCAAAATGCCATCACCCCCAACATGAGAACATAACTTAATACTTTGCATTACTGTTTTCTCCTAGTCCTTGGTTGATTGAAAATTACGGGGTATCTCATCTATGATGCCGTATTCTTTTTCAATCACACTCAACAGCTTCTTCTCCATAGCTGTCAAATACGGTCGCTTCAAATCTCCCAAGTGCTTTAAGACAGCATGGGCAGCCTCTTCCAAGTTTTGATTTTCCTATAGCCTATGAATGCGATCGCTTCCTGTGGGAGAAATAGCACCATCGCTGATTAACTGCATCTGCTGAGATTCGGATAAATAAGCCAATTCCTGAAAAATTATCTAGCCAAATAGACGCAGGTGTTAAACTCGCTATGAAAAAAGCTATTGAAAGACACCGCCGTTTAGTAGAATTTATTAGCATTTGGCAAAATGGCCAAGTTGTGAGATTAACCGCCATACAAATTCCTCCTTTCAACTCAGATGAGTAACCTATTTTCCCTCATTCCAGATCAAATCCGAGATAAACTACCACTGACGGAAGATAAAAAAGAACTACTTCAACAGCAAACCATTAGTCAAAATATTCCAGGAACAATTCTGCGGGATTTTCAAACTATTTTAGAATTTCTCCAACCCAACGGCGTTGAAGTTAGTAGTACTTATCACCAATTGTCCCTTAAATATCTCCAACAACTTAACTCACAATTGAGCTATCCCATAGATATTAACCTCAAACGTCCTGTACAAAAATCCTATCCTTATATTCACGGTCTTTATTTTCTCCTCCGCACCTCTGGACTATCTCAAGTTATTACCGAAGGCAAAAATAGCAAGTTGGTTTTAGACCAAAATATTCTGCAAGTTTGGCAAGGATTAAACCCCACAGAACAATATTTCACCTTGCTAGAATCTTGGTTAGTTTGGGGAGAAAGCGAACTCTTAGGCGACCAAAGAGATATGTTTGACCAAGCATATCGCTGTTTATTATTTTGGAACAATCTCCCATCATCAGGATTAAAAATTAATAATTACTCAGAACAAGATAAATTAGTTTATTATCCTGGTTTCCACAATCTCGCTCTCTTACATTTATTTGGATTAATTGAACTGACATTAGGAAAACCACAAGCCGCTAAAGGCTGGCGTTTTACTCATGTAAACCCCAAGGACTGGGGTAATGCTCTCATGTCTGTATTAACTGAAAGTCGCTCAAATATCCAAGTAGAAGATTACGCCACTTTTCGGTTAGATTTTCGCATAGCTTTTGACAATTTAAAACCTTATCTCCAACCCTATTTCCCGGAATGGTCACAAACATTAGTGATTGCAAAAGGCGGTTTTACTGAGGGTGTTTATATATTTAAAGCCACTTTACAGAATGCTTGGCGACGGATTGCTATTCCTAGTTACTTTAATTTGGATGAAGTCGCTGCCGCAATTGTGCAAGCATTTGATTTTGACCCGGAACACCTCTACAGATTTATTCACAAAGACCGTTTAGGAAGAACTTTGGAATTTAATCATCCTGTTGTCGAAATTCCCCCTGATACCTGCGATTTTCGTTTAGGCGATTTATCCTTAGAGGTAGGCAGTCATTTACAATTTATCTTTGATTTACTGCAAGAATGGGAATTTGATTTATGTGTAGAGAAAATTGAAGCAGCTAATGACAAAATGAAAAAGCCCAAGATTCTTGAATCTCATGGTGAACCGCCAGCGCAGTATGGTGAAGAAGAAGAAAGCTGGGAATAGATTGGCTACTGTGATTGGCTATGTTTCAATCCATACATACGTGTCAGAATTGGTAGGGCGATCGCTCTTGCCTCATAATCATTCTTTGCTTATTGGGCTTTGGCTTTATTTATTCTCTATCTCCACTGCGCCTAATGCTTTGAGTGAGGCTTTCGCAGCTTCTGTTAAACCTCTAATATCTTTGATACTCATGCCTTCATAAGGTCGAGGAACTCTCAATATCTTAAGACACTCACCTGTTTTGATATCCCAAACCCTAATAGTTTCATCTTGGCTGCTACTTGCTATAATCGAACCTTCGTAATTTAAAGCAACTGACCAAACACCTCTAGTATGTCCATGTAAAGTTTTTAAGCATTCGCCGTTTTTTGGATTCCACAGTTTTACAGTTTCATCAGCACTACCACTAACCAAATTTTGATCATCGGGACTAAAAGCTAATGATTGAACATCATGAGTATGTCCTTGTAAAGTTTGTATGCATTCGCCTGTTTTAATATCCCATAACTTTATGGTGTTATCTTTGCTACCACTAGCTACCGTTAAGCCATCAAAACTGAACACTACTGTATGTGCATCAGCAGTATGTCCTCGCCAAAGATGAATGCATTCACCTGTTTCAATATCCCATAGTCTAACTGTCAAGTCGTAACTACCACTAACAAGTATTTTGCCATTAGGACTAAATGCAACTGATTGCACTGGGTCAGTATGACCTATTAAAGTTGTAATGCATCTACCGTCATTTACATTCCATAACTTGATTGTATAGTCGGCACTTGCAGTAGCAAGATTTTTACTATCAGGGCTAAAACAAACTGATCTAACTCTATGAGTGTGCCCCTGTAGAGTTCTAAGGCATTTATTTGTATTAAAATTCCACAATTTAACCGTCGTATCCTCACTGCCACTAACTACAAATTCTCCATTAGGGCTGAAAGCGACTGACCATATCCAACTTTTATGCCCTCGAAAAGTTTTCAAACATTCATCTGTAGCTATATCCCATACCCTTATCGTATAATCGTCACCACCGCTTGCAAGCAAATTGCTGCTAGGATAAAAAGCAACTGACCATATCCAGTTTGCGTAACCCTGTAATGTTTTAAGGCACTTACCTGTATTAACTTCCCATAATTTAACGCTTCGGTCATGACTGGCACTAGCGAGAATTTGATTATTAGGACTAAAAACAACTGAGTCAACTGGATGAGTATGTTCTCGGAAAATATGTAAACATTTTCCTGTATGAATATCCCATAGTCTAACTGTTGTATCGTCACTTGCACTTGCTAATAACTTGCCGTCAGAACTCAAATCTACGGACTGTATCTGATTCGTATGTGCATGAAATATTTTAATACATTGACCTATTTTAATATCCCATAAGCGGATGGTTTTATCAGAACTTCCACTAGCAAGAGTAGTACCGTCAGGGCAAAAAGCAAGTGAACGAACCCAGCCTGTATGCCCCTGCAAAATACTTATACAATTACCTGTCTTTACATCCCAGATGCGTATAGTTTCATCAATACTGCCACTAGCTAAAGTTTGACCATTAGGGCTAAAAGCGACTGTTCTTAAACCTTTACTGTGTCCGTGTAAAATTTTAATACATTCGCCTGTACAGATATTCCATAAACGTATGGTTTGGTCAGCACTCCCACTAGCAATTATTTGACCATCAGGTGAGAAAACAAGCGACCTAACAACGTTTGTATGCCCATAAAATGTTTTCAAGCATTTACCTGTTTCGATATTCCATAAACGTACTGTTTGATCAGAACTTCCACTAGCAAAGGTAGTACCATCAGGGCTGCAAACAACGGACATTGTCCAACTTAGATGTCCTTTAAAGTTAAAAATTTCTTTTCCATCAGCAACTCGCCAAATACGAATTTGACCGTTCGCATCACTTGCAACTAAATATTTTCCATCAGGACTAAATGCTGCTGATTGAACACTTCCAAAGGCTTGAGTAAAAACAGAATAAACTAAGTTGGCTTCATTAAAATTGGTACTTTGCAAACTGGCATCAGTAAAATCAGCCCCCTTAATCACTGCACCACTAAAATTTCTGCCTTCCAAAACCGCTTTGTCTACCTTCACAGCCAAAGTTGCTGCATTCCCGCCAATATAACCCACTTCATCTTCGTTTTTACCCCGCGTCGCCTCAATAACCTTAATAAGCGACTCATTATTACTTAACATCGGTAAAAGTAAATCCATAACTGCTTTTGTGAGTGGTGCTTTGCCAAAAGTATCCTTCAACTTATTTAAAGACTCACTTCTAAATTTCCTAAGTGGTGCGTTCCCCAAAGGGGTTGCCGCAGGCATCGCCACACTACACTCAGTGTCATCCAATTGACGCGAAAAATAACCAGACCAAGTATAATCAACAGGCACTGTACCGCTATCCAAACCTGACTGTGCTTGGGCTAATTCCGTAAAATCGCTAGCTAATTCCCCTAACTCTGCCGCAAATTTATACGCCACAAAAAACTCCAACAGTGATCTATGTGCCGGCGTATAGTCACCATCAGCATTGCGAACAAGCATCGTCTGCGCCATCATGTCATAATGCCAATGGTCTAAATCCTTCTCTTCTTGAACAATAGAACCAAATAAGCGGCGAATGCGTTCTGGGAACAGTCGATAATTCAGGCTCATTTGGTCATTAGACAACATTTCCCAGGAAAGTTCGCACAAAAAATACAGTTTTTCTGCCAAAGAAGTAAAAGTACGCTCCGCTTTAATGTCCCGTTCCATCTTGCGCCGCACTGCATACAAATAAACCCGTGACATATCCACAGGTTTACCTGCCTTAATATCTGGCAATGCTTCCAATATTAAGTCGGTCATCACTGGGCGACGAGCTAAGTCTAATAATTGCGGATTGCCTACTACTTGTTCTACTGTCGCTGCTTCAGCTTGGTATGACAACACCTGCCGAATTTGCTCATCGTTGAATTTCTCCAATTCCAAGACTTCAAATTGAGGTGTTTCGCCAGTTAATTTTTTAGTTGAAGCTTGCAGTTCTGCATTTAATAAAGCACGCCCTTCCTTTGCCTCTGGGAAATGCTCAGTACGACAGGTGAGGATGACTTTAGCACCGGGAACTACCACCTTCGCCAGTTCCCAAAAGTTGTTAATCATCTGTTGACGATCTACCTTTGCTGCCATTTCGTCAAAGCCATCGAAAATGAGCAGCAACTTACCCATACGATTAAGTTGGTCAAAGACTTCGCTGTTGATACGGATATTGTGTTGGGTAAAAAAGAAACTTGCCAAAACATTCTCAACATTTAACGCTTTGGCAAAGTCACGCAGGGTAATTACCAAAGGCAGACGGGGACGTTCAACGCCACGTTTTTGAGCATCGCGGTAACGTTGCAATGCAGTCCAAGCATAGTGAAAGACAAACCAAGTTTTACCTGTACCAAATTCTCCTAGAATTGAAATATGCTCTTTGGCTGGGTCATCAAGCCAAAGGTCGATATAGCCATCAATCCACCCGTCCTCTTCCTCATATCGACTCATCCCCAGTCGCTGCTTGGTAATTGGGTCAATTTCTTCTTTTGTGCAAGCAAGCGGTACATACTTGGTATCAATTTTTCGGCGTTTGATTTGGGCTTCTAACCAGTCGAGATAGCTGCTAAAGTCAGCATCTAAGTCAATCAATTCGTCAAATGTAAAGCAGTCTAGGCAATGATTTTCTTCTTTCTTGACTTCATCCCTTGCTGCGCGGGAAATCCGACGGGTAGTTACTAACCATCCTTCATCAGTTTTTTGCGCCTCAACCGAGGAACGCAACGCCATCACATCACTCAGTCCCACCTCTCCTGCAACGCCACGTATAAGAATACGGTCATAACTGCGACGTACTGGGATGTGAATTATCCATTCAAAATATTCTTCTGCCCAGATTTCATATTTTTCAAAGTCATAGCCCAAGGTTTCAAACCATCCTCGCATCTGCTGGGCAAGTGCGATCGCTCTACATTGGTTTGCAGTCGCAGTTCCTGGTAGTGCAGGATAATTCTCTACTGCCAACCTTGCTATTTCTGTCCGAATCCCCTCCAGCGTTGGCAATCTTTCTAGTTGTTCTTGGATACAAGCAATCCTTTTATGTAGAGAACCAATTTTCTGATTTAGCAAAACATCAGAGGGTGTGCGAGTTCGTTTAGCAACTTCAATAAATACAGTTGCAAATTCAGCCACTTCTCGCCTGACATCAAGTTCCAAACTACTGATCTCATCACCCAAGGTATAGGTATCTAGAAAAGCATCAACCTCAGAAAGCAGAATTGAGGGGTTATTGTGGTCTAATGCTGTGCGAAAAGCTTGTTTAATTGCTGCTTGTCGGAACAGTTCGAGCAATGGCTTAGGTTTGCCTACGCCATATTCTACTAAAGCGTAAGCATAAACACCACTAAAATCAGCAGGTGGATGCTCTGGATCGAGGTGAAATTGCTGGAGTAACTTAATTACAGTCTCCGAACGCAGAATTTTTTCTTTAATCAAAGGATTGGCGATGCTAGTAATTGCGTTGAAGACCAGATCCAGGTTAATCAAGCTCATTAAAATACTCCAAAAACACAGAGCTATCTTGCTAATCTAAAGGTTAATTACTGTTACAAATAATATACTGCCAAAAACAGTTTTATGAAGAGTTGACAGTACAGTTAGCTATTAGGCTTTAACTTCTGACTCCAGAAGGCTCAAAAGTTTTTCTTCCAACTCAGTAAGATAAGGTCGATTCAGTTTCCCCAACGCCTGCAACAGACTTTTGACTGTCTCCTCTAGTAAACTCGAATACACCCGATTAATACGATCGCTGATTTGTTTAATCTGCTCACATTCAACAGGCAAGTAATCCGGTATTGGACATTAGCTACGCTTGTGCTATTTGTAAAACTTGTGAGTTTATCAAGCTTAACAAACTCTATAAGTTGCTCAATCTTTGTAAATATATCGATCGCCGTAATGAGTATTGTCCAGCAACATCAATTTGATGGCATCACTGTTCATCTCTCCTCTGTATGAGCTACGTTATTACTACTTACAAAAATAAACCTAATAATGCTATGCGCGTAAGGGAAAAGGTAGGCTTTTGATGCCACTGCTAACTATTGTGATAAATCTTGCGTCCACTCGTTTTCAATATTTTCTAAATCCTTCAACTTACCCAATTGGTGAAAAACTTCATATCCTCTATTGTAATAGTATTGGGCAAGGTCTTGATTTCCGCGCTGACGTTCAAGATATGCTAGATAATAATTAGTTTTAGCAAAATGCTCAGTCATCTCTAATTCTTGCATTTTATCTAAAGCTTGTTTTAAAAGCTTTTCTGCTTCATTCAAATTACCATCTCGTAATTCATTTTTTCCTAAACAACCAGTTGATATCGCTATACCTGAATTATCGTCTAATTCTTTATAAAAACTCAAAGATTGCTGATAGAAAGTTTTAGCTTCATCCCAGTTACTAAGCTTGTACTGAATGTATCCTAACGAACAATATAAATGCGCTATACGAGGACATGTTCCTAATTCTATATGAATTCTTAAAGCTTGTTGATAATCTTCTTTAGCTTTATCTAAATTTCCTTTCTTTAATTCAATATCACCTAATGAGGTTAGAGAAATTGCAATGCCCTCATCATTTTTCAAATCTTGCCTTAACTGCAAAGCTTTATTGTATAGTATTTCTGCTTCATTCAAATTACCACGATTTTCCTCAATCTGGCCTAATGCACTCCAAATAATTGTTATATTGAGCTTTTGATCTAGCTCTTTCCATAATCGTAAAGCTTCCTTATACTTATATTCTGCATTTTCATAATTTCCTCTAACAAATTCAATTTTTCCTAATGAATAAAAGCAAGAAGCTAAATATGAAGATTTTTTCCAATTATCTTCACTATTTAAAGCTGCATTAAAATGTTTTTCTGCATTTCCTAAGTTACCACATTGAAAATACGCATTTCCAATTTCTAGGTGAACATAAGGTTGATTAAGTTTACTACTATAAGGCAATACTTCTTCATATAAATTGATTATTAAATTCCAGTATCCCCATCGTCTGAGATACGGTATCGATAATTTCTTTAATAATCCTACTGACTTATCATATTTCTCTAAGCGAAAAGCAAAATGTTGAGCTTCTAACAAGTAATGTATATCTTCTAAGGTTTTAGGATTATCAACATTAGAATTAGAGGAGTAAAGATTATAAGCAATTTTCAATATATGTTGCATTTCTTCTTGGTATTCTGCCTGAAGAAATTCAATAATTACCCGATGTAAGTCATAAATTTTTTCACACTTTTCTTCGTCATAACTTTCTTGTACCAAACTGCTCTTGATTAAGCATTCTACAATCTGTTCAGTTTGACTAATATTTTTAATATTTGTCAACTCAGCAGGCTTTTCTATATCTATTGCTATTAAAGGTGAGAAATATATATCCCAATCATAACCATCAATTAATAAAAACTTTGCTACATCATCAAAAGTCGTCCCTTCATGTACCTTGAAATACATTATACATTCATAAGGACACCTCTTACTATTCTCTGATTTTGTGGGTAAACTGCGGCAATTAACACCCAGCGCATCTAAAAGTTTTACAGCTAAACTAGTTTTGCCAATACCGCCTTGCCCAACGAGTACCAATACTTTAAGTAGATTTTCTGAGTGTAATAATTTTACTTGCAACTGATTAATGAGTTCATCTCGCCCCTTCCATATAGGTACTTCTGGAATAGTTGGATTTATTACAACCTTTGGTGTTTGTAATTTTGGTAAGTCTGTACCATACAAAGCTTGGATATCGTCATGTATACGTGAGCGCACTTGCTGAACTAACGCATCAACTGAGTTAGACGTTACTAATCAGTCTTTTTTTTAAAACAGGAGTCAGTTCTTCAGGAATTCCTTCTAAGGCGATCGCATTACAGCCGAATTCGTAAGCATCCTCATACGACCGACCCGCACCAAGCGCGTCGTAAAAACCAACTGCAAACTTAAGTGCTGCGTCATCGCTAATTTCATCGCTCATGCCAACCACATAATTAATATGCTGGGAAATAACCTGTGCTTGCACTTCGGCATAACAAGCATTTAGCACAACGCATTCTACACCTTCCTTAGCAAACAACTTAAATAAGCTGGCCAAAGCATTAGTTGGCACAAGTTGTGCGTTGCCTGCATCGTTTTCCAAGACTAATCCTTGATCACCAGAACCATGCCCACAGAAGTAAACAATTTGTGGGTTAAAGTCTAACAATGCACGGCGCAAATCATTCGTGCGAACAGCCCAACGTTGCTGCAATGAAAACTTTTCTCTCTGCTGCGCCCGTCGTAAGCCTTCATCAATTTCTCGCACTTCTTTGTCTAAACGCAATCTTGCTGTGTAAGTAGGGCTGGATGCAAGAATTAATATTGTGCGCTTCACAGGTTGGCTTATTATGCCGGAATGGTTATTTTGTGTAATGTTGCCAACAGTTATATTACCACCAACTTGGATATTGCCACCAAAAATACTTTGTTGAGAATTAGAACTATTATCTTGCGTTGAAGCTTTTGGGTGATTGGAAGAATTATCAGTTTTGCTGGCAGTTCCATATCGCAATTTGATATCATACCTTGGCACTGGATTATTTTTATCGCCCCAACGAGCATCCGCAGACCATGCACCATCAGCTTTTTCTTTTTTGCGTGTCTCAACCGTCATGACTCCGCTTTCTGGGTCAAGAGTTAGCAAGTTGTACTGAAGTGGTATACCTGTAACCTGCTCCTTAGCAGGTGCGCCAAAAGTTCCAGCAGCAATAATTTTGAGACCACGCCGTGCATCGTACTGAAAATTATCGTCTTTTGCTTCATGGATGTGTCCGTGAATACCAACTTGGAAACCATTAACTGCTAACTGTTCTAGAAAAGCTGTATTTTTTATTGACTCAGAACTATGAACAGGGTGATGCCAAACAGCGATCTTCAGCCAGTCATCGTAGTTTCCCGTAAGAATTTGATCTAGGGCATTAGCGATCGCATTGGGATGGATACCAGCCCGATCTTTGTACTCGTGATCGATTTCCCAACAGGAATTAAGCCCTAGAAAGAGAATTTTATCTTCTGTGCAGAGGTGAATAATTGCTTGCTGGTCGTATTCTTGGGGATAGTATTTACTATAAATTTTTTTATAGAAGCGATCGCTAAAGTAATCAAACCGTTTTTTGTACTCATTCTCATCACAAATTAATGCACCTGCACTACCTGCATCGGGAGCATCCAGTTTAGGCAGAAAGACTTAAATAGCAAGAAGCAAACCATTGAGATAAGCACAACGAACGGAAAGGATTTGGTTGACACTTTCAACATTCCACTGTGCGCCGGAAATTTTAATCCTTGCTCCAATCTGTTTAATAGCAGACTCAACAGATCCAGAACCAATAGAACACAGTTGTTCAGTTTGGTAATAGCTGTAGTTAATAATGCCAGAGCGATGCTTTTGGAGATAAGCGATAAACTTCTTAACTTGTTTGCCTCGGCAATTATTAAATAAAGCCTGAATTGGCTCTATCTGACCTTGCCACAATAAACTCTCAGCAGCTTTGAGACGCTTTAAAGAACCACCAATTTTATAAAGATTTTCCTTGAGGTGATACCAATCCAAAATTTCCCAACGTTCAAATTGTTCAGTTCCAAACTCTTTAACTAAATTCCAAACTCCATCATGGCCATCTCCCAAGCAAACAAGTGGATTCACCAAACATTGGCTATTGACGTAATCAATTAATGATTGGTTGTCATCAAAGAATGCACCATAGTAAATCCCTTGCAGACGAACGGTTTTATAGTCTCGCCAGTGACAACCTACTTGAGGTTTCCCTCGTAGTCGAACTTTTCCGCCACACTCACTTCTGATACAGGTTGTAATGCTACGGGTAGTTGAAAATCTTGCTTGAGAACTAGATTTTGTTGCGTTGTATGACCAACCTTCACTCCTGTCAATGCCTCAATTTCGATTTCTGCTTTTTGGTATGATTCATTAGCTGATAGCCTCAAACAGCACTTTTGAAGTCATGGACTTAATCGACTCCTTGGCTTCAAACCCAGTCTCTGTATCTGTTTAGCTTTTAATTTCAGTTCCCCAACCAAGCTTTTGATTTTCCTAGTTTTACCGATTTTTGTTTTTGTTGTTTGTTCGATAAAAAAAGGGCCATTTCTGGGCCGACATATTCCAATATTTGACTACGAACTGTTTTTTCTATACCTTCGAGGTCTATTAACTGACTTTTATCAGCTTCCGAGTACAGCAATGTTGACAGTTCTTGTAAGCACGCTTTGATCCGTTCTTGTTTCTGTTGGCTCATAGTCAGCGATTGCACAGGGTTATTTCCTTTTATATTTTCCCACAAATGCTAAATCTTCCAAAACTGGATGCTCCCAGAAATTTCATGTTTTTTGAGTTGTTGCCACTCTAGCTCAATTCTATTCATCTCTGAACAATATGCAGGTAGAAAGAAAATATATAACCCCATCTGTTCCCACTGAGTCCAATATTCTTGTACATCAAGAGATTTATGTATGGAACCATTATCTTGAACTATGACTCTTATACGTCCAGTAGCCTTGATTTCTTGTTCTGCCTGGATAGCCTCATTTTCCATGATATTGATCTAAGATTCACTCTTTATGCTGCCAATAACTAAGCCATAAATAAAACTTACTAATGGTTGAAACAAGCCAAGAATACTCAATCTTCTGCCACGTCGTTTACTTTGTTCTAAGCGCTTTTGTTCTCCTACTGGGTAATATGTATAACCGGGCGTACACCACATACAAAAGCCTGATTCATCTAAATATTTCAGGTCTATCTCGCCAGCAGCAGCAGCTAGCTCTAGCATTTCAAGGTCTGCCTGTTTGAGCTTTCGTATTACAGGATCTTGCTTTTTTCTGTGACTAATTCTGGCTCTTTTCCAGTTAATCCCCTTTTTTTGAGTACCCTTCTAATTCTGTCGGGACTCAACTTAATATTTCTTTCGTTCTCCAGCTTTTTTGCTAATTGCCGACTATTATATGTGCGTGGTATGTGCGTGGCTCGGCTTTAAGGCATTCTTCTAAATAAACAATATCCTCTTCTTTCCACTTTGTTATTCCGACTCTACCCGGAGCATCCCATAGTCCTCCTAAACCTTTTTTTTCCCACTTATGAAGCGTTTCCCTTACTGTTTGGTCTGTCCAATTAAAATGGGCTGCTATTTTTTCGATATACCATCCTTGAGAATTTAATCTGACTACTAAGGCTCGATCTTTTACTTTCTGCGACACCGTTGTTGCTGCCCTCAACTCAAATAAGGTTCGATCTTCTTCACGGGTCAGAAATACTCTTAGACGCGCTCCCACATTTTATACCTGCTTTAATATTTTCTCCATATTTACTTATTCTTACATATTTTGGTTTTTCCCCGCCCACCTACTTAGGAACTTGTTTTTGATTCTAAGGTTGAGGTAACGGGGCTTTGGGTTGTACTGGAGCCATTGAAAGTAACTGCCCATTCACAGTTAATGCCGTTGCTTGCAGTATTTGCCCATATTGATTACGAGTACCGAAGCCTTGAGCCTGAATTCGATCGCCGATTTGTACAGTGCGGCTAAGTTGGTCTCCGACGTGGGGCGGAAACTTAATTTGCACTTTAGAAGACAAGATCAGCCCATGCAGTTCCCCGCGATGTCCGACCAGCCAGTGCTGAATGGTTCCTGCTGTTGAAAAGGTGCTGTAGTTGCTGCTTCTAAGCGGTTGGGGAGGTTCATCGGGCGGTTGATCGACGATCGCCTGTTGCGTTTTGCGATCGACAATCTGCATTGCTCGGACTTCTTGGCCAAACCGACTGGCGCTACCTGCGGCTCCAGTAATGCTAACTTCTGTTCCAGGAGTAATGAAACGAGTCAGACGGTCACTTAAATGAAGTGGAAATTTTACCTCCAGTCCATTTTTTAGCAGCAGTCCATCCACTCTACCTTCTGGGTTGAGAAGATACTGTTCGACGATGCCCGTAAATGACGATGAATCATTTTCGACAGGCGGTTGGGGATCTGGAGCAGTCGTGAGCCGATCAGCCTGTTCTAGAGTTGCCTGTGGCAGGTTGTTACGGTGGCTCAGTGCCTTAGCAATCGTTTGATATGCCCACAGTCCGCTGATTGCGATCGCGGCTCCAGCGATGCCACTACCAACCATGTAGCGCAGCCTGCGATGGTGCTGGTCTTGCTGTTGTTTCGCTTGCATTTGTTGTAACGCCTCTTGAAGAATTTCCGGAGAAAGATCAGCTTCTACACCGGCTTGCATTAATTCTGTCGATGAATACTCATGCTGTCGTTGTGCTTGCAGGCGGGCTGCGAGGGTAAACAGTTCAGCCGCCGCCTGGTTGGATATGCGATCGTGGGGGTGTGTCATGGTTCGGTCTCCCAAAATTTGCAGCCCGTAGGTAAAACATCTGGAAAATGAGTGGAGTTGATTTTTAGCTCAATGCATCGCTTTCAGTAGTGCAAAAATCGTGCCAAAGGTACAGGTACAATCAACCTGGATCGGGCAAAATAAATTCTTGAATTGGCACAGTTTTTGCACAATACCCATTGAGCGATCGCTCCATAAAATCAACCGAAAAGTCAACCGCCTATGCTCCTCCGACGCTGGACTCTCCGACAGCAACTCACCATTTTATCGATTCTGTTCGTTGGCTTAAGCGGTATGGCGTTATGGCTCGGATTCCAGCTCTTCGCTAGCCTAGAAGGTGCCGTAGTTGCCCATAACCAACGCGAGCTAGCCAGCGCCAATACTCGACTGATCAAGCTATTTTGGGAAGCAAATTCTAGCCAAACAGGAGTAGTGGGAAAGCAGTTGGAGAATATTTCAACGGAAGCGTTAGCCAATTTTTCGCGGGTAGAAGGAGGATTCTATCTGCTTCAGCAAGACCAATTGCTGGGTTATGCTTTCCCAACGCATGGCGGACTTATTCCCAAAACTGATGTTCCTCCGGCAGAACGAGAGGCAATTTTGCAATTGGTGCGTCGAGCCACCAGCCAGGGTCTCCCGCAAGAACTGGTGCTGCGTCCAAAGCTAGACACTTTGGTACTAAGAGCCGATCCCCTACCCCTCTGGGGAGCCGTATGGACGATGAAACGCTCGCCCCGCAGCGAAGATAGCCAGCAAAAAATTCTCAGTTTGCTTGTGGTCTTCGGCATTCTCGTTGTGGGCGTATGGACGTTTGCGATCGCGCTTCAGCTTCAGTGGGGCGTACAGCGACTCCAACGCAGCATTCAAGCAATGGAAGCAAATCCAACGGAACAAATTCCACCGCTACCCGCCGAGATGGGATTGCTGGGCAAAGCCATTAATACGATGCAGTCGCGTCGGCAAGAGTTAGAGCAGCGCTTATATCGTGTAGAGCGGCTGGCTTCTTTGGGACAGCTTGTGGCGGGAGTTGCCCACGAAGTCCGCAATCCACTTGCCAGCATCCGACTTAATCTACAATACATTGATCGTCAACTGCAAAAGCATGGGCTGCAAGGTTTACCGATCGCCAGTCTGTTAGAGCAAGTCGATCGCTTAGAACAACTTGTGCGGCGACTGCTGTATTTTGACCAGAACCAGCAGCAAGAAACCCCAGTGATGATTTCATTAGGGGCGATCGTCGAAGAATCGGTTGCTCTCTTACGCCTGAAAGCCGAAGAGCAAAACGTTGAATTGATTGATAAAGCGCCTGGTTCACTGCCAGAAGTTCCCCTACGCCGCCGCGAGTTAGGTCAGGTGATGGTCAATCTTATTCTGAATGCGATTCAAGCAAGTTCAGAAGGCGGGCAGGTTACGATTGCCGTCGAGCCGATCAAGGAACACACAGCCGAAAAAGCATCCTTTGCCTGGGTTATTTGGGTCGAAGACCAGGGAGCAGGATTGTCTGTGACAGAGCAGGAGCGAATCTTTGATCCGTTCTACTCCACCAAACCGGAAGGCACTGGGCTAGGACTGGCGATCAGCCACGAAATTATTACCCGCAACGGTGGCTACATTGAGGTGAAATCGCACCCCGGATGGACGCGGTTTAGCGTTTATTTACCAGAGCGAGGAGCAGAGTGATGGCTAAGATTCTGATTATTGATGACGAAAAAGCCCTCCGACAGGCGATCGCCCAAATTCTCCAGGATGAAGGCTACGAAATTCTGGAAGCAGCTGATGGTGAGCAAGGGTTGAAGCTATTGGCGAGTGATCGTCCCGATCTAGTGTTCTTGGACTTGAAGATGCCCAAGACTCAGGGAATGACTGTGCTCAAGCAGTTAGACCAAAAGCTGTTTGAGTTTCCTGTGATTGTAATGACGGCGTATGGCACGAGCCGCACCGCGATTGAGGCAATGCAGTTAGGCGCTTACGATTATCTCACGAAGCCCTTTGATCTGGACGAGTTGGTGAGCCTGACGCAACGCGCTTTAGCCCACCATCAAGTAGACATCGATCAAGTCGGGCAATCAGATTTACAAAGCGTGGGACACCCGGAGGAACTGTTGGGACGATCACCCGCCATGCAGTCTATCTTTAAGTTGATTGGTCGCGTCGCACCCGGAAATACAACGGTGCTAATCACAGGCGAGTCAGGGACGGGAAAAGAGTTAGTCGCTTCAACCCTCCATGCTGCCAGTCCCCGCAGTAAAGGATCACTTGTAAAAGTCAACTGTGCTGCCCTGCCGGAGCATTTGCTAGAAGCAGAACTCTTTGGGCATGAAAAAGGAGCATTTACCGGAGCCAATCACTTGCGGATTGGGCGTTTTGAACAGGCAAATGGCGGCACAATTTTTCTAGATGAAGTGGGGGAATTAAGCCCTGTGATTCAAGGCAAACTGCTGCGCGTGTTGCAAGATCATTCGTTTGAACGCTTGGGCAGCAACCAAACCCGTATGGTAGATGTGCGAATCATTGCTGCCACGAATCGCAATTTAGAACAGATGGTGCGATCAAACCAGTTTCGGGAAGACCTTTACTACCGCTTCAATGTTGTGCGAATTGAACTACCACCTTTGCGTGGTCGCCCCGAAGATTTAGACCAACTGACTCAGCACTTTCTAAGCATACTGGCACTGCGTCGCGGTTTAAAGCAACTGGCGATGACCAAAGCTGCAATGACTAAGCTGAGAAGTTCCCCCTTTCCGGGCAATGTTCGGGAGTTACAAAACACGTTAGAGCGTGCTGCCGTTCTCTCTGGAGGGCGAACCATCCTCCCAGAGCATCTCATTTTTAGCCAGGAAACCCAAAGCAAAGAGCAAGACACGGAGACAAGGGAACAAGGAAACAAGGGAATACAGAAACTTTAATTCAAAATTCAAAATTCTTACCCCACACCCTAATCCATGCCCTTCTCAACCCCATCTCTAGAAACACATCTCGAAACGCAAGCCGTTTTATACCCGACGTTGCGCTATCTGGTGCGCCTGTTGCCGATGGATCACCGCCGCGTCAGAAACCAGCTTCAGGAAGAGGCAAAATACAATCCATTTTTGCTACATCGATCAGCGACAAATCATCGAGAAGCCCTGCTAGAGGACGTTTTACCGGAATGGTACACGCCTGCTGCACCAGAGCCTAATTTACAAGTACACCTCGCCGGACAAATTTCTGCCCTGAGTCTACCGCTTAGGCAGCAGGAAGCACTCATTTATTTAACTCACTGGCTGTCACCATCCGGTTATCTGGAAGACTCGCCTGAGACGTGGGCAGGCGGAAGCCAATGGAATGCTGAAGAATTGGCAGAGGTTGTGCCTGTGCTGCAAAGCCTCGATCCACCAGGAATTGGGGCGCGATCGCTGCAAGAATGTCTGTTGCTACAGTTGCGCGATCAACCTCATTGTTTAGCCACTATTCTCGTGCAAAACCACCTGGAAGCGATCGCAGATTGCGTTGGAAAATCCGCACAAGCAACACTTAAGTGTCAGGCATTATTGCAATTGCTCCAGCAAGCTAACCCACATATCAGTCTCCATGATTTAAAAACGGCAATTCAGCAAATTCAAGCACTAGAACCCAGACCTGCGAGAAACTTCAGCCATAGTCCTGCGCCGATCATCACGCCTGATTTGAAAGCAGAACCACAAATAAACGGTTGGCAATTATCGCTGGCGTATGAAGTGAATCGTGATGTTTGCCTGAATCAAGAGGCGATTGCTTTATTAACCAAATCTAACCGCAAATCCCGTGAAGTTCAGCGTTTAGAATCCCTCTTGCAGAAAGCTCATAGCATCTTGACTGCACTGAATCAATGGCAGGAAAATTTGCTTAAAGTCGGACAATTTTTGTGCGATCACCAAAGCGCTTTTCTAGAAAGCAAAGACAGTCTAGATTTAGTGCCCACTCCCCAGCAAATGGTCGCGCAGGCAGTCGGCTTGTCGAATGCTACCGTGAGCCGCATTGTGCAGCAACGACATCTTTTAATCAACGGACACTCCAGTAAAATCGTGCCGCTAAAATCTCTCTGTACGTCCGTTCGGGTCGGCGGACGCACTTCACAGCAAGTGCAGCAGTTGATTCAACAATTGATTCAAGCAGAGTTACCAACAGAACCCTACACCGACGATCAATTAGCGCAATTACTGAAATTGCGCTTTGGTTTGGCGATCGCTCGTCGCACAGTCGTTAAATATCGCCAACTGGCAGGTATCGAAGGCTCTTTTCAACGCAAGTTAAACAATCCAAAAATAAGTCAGCACTAAAGTCATGAGTGTCAGTGGTACTCCAAATCGCAAATGTTCCCAAAAGGTGAGGCGATACCCTTGCTTGGCAACAGCTTCTGCCACAATCAGGTTTGCCACTGATCCGAGCAGCGTTAGGTTGCCTGCTAATGTTGATGCGGCAGCGAGTAGCAGCCAAGTGCGAGGATCGGGATGTGGAAGCAGATGATGTAGCAACAGCACGGCTGGTACATTCGACACCAAATTTGACAAGAGCGCAGTTACACCCAAAATGCTGAGTGGATCGTGCACAAACCGAGCAAAGCCATCTAACAAGCCGAGTTTTTGCACTCCCTCCGTTAAAATAAATAGCCCAGAGAACATGAGCAGCAAATCCCAATCCACTTTTGATAAAATTCGTTCTGGCTTGACGCGCCGCGTTACCAGCAATAAACCTGCGGCAATCAGTGTGGCTTCAGCAGTGGGAATGCCCATTAAAAAGGCAATCAGTAGTCCGGCTGTAATCAATAAGCTTTTCGTGAGTAAGGGCTTAAACACGCGGTAGCGCAAATGTTCCGGCTTCAAAGTGGGTTTCGTCGAGCGCACCTCTGGATACAGCCACCATAGCAAGCCAATTTGGATCAGCAATCCCACAATCGCTAGGGGTGTCAGCGCTTTGGCAAAATCCAGGTAGCTAATGCCCGAAAACGAGCCAATCAGGATGTTCTGGGGATTGCCACCAAGAGTAGCGACAGAGCCAATATTGGTTGCACCTGCTAACGCTAAGAGATAAGGAATCGGGTTGAGCTTGAGGGAAACCGTTAAACCCACAACTAGCGGTGTCAAGATTAGGGCGATCGTGTCATTCAAAAACAGGGCAGACAGCACACCGCTGCCAAAGGTTAGCACCACGATTAGCCCAAACGGACTGCGGACATAGCGCATCAGGTAATCCAGTGACAGTTGGAAGAACCCAGCCGTTGCCAGATTAGCGCCGATCACCATCATGCCGAACAAAAACACCAGGGTTTTGTAGTCGAGCGCGCTCCAAGCTGCTTTGAGATCCAGCACACCCAGCGCCATCAGGGCGGCAGCACCAACTAGGGCGATGGTTGCCCGGTTCATTCGCAGTCCCGGCAGGTAGCCCAGTCCCAAACCGACATAGGTTAGAACCACGACGAGATAGCGCAGAATCATCATGACTGGGCAACAGCCTGACGCTGGCTGGACTTGGTTTCGGGCACACAGAGCCAAAATACAGCCAAAGCAACAGCAGCGATCGCTGCCAGCATGAGAAACCCAGCATTGTATCCTGCTCGTTGCACCACTACACCTGCCAGTAGATTGCTTAAGCCTGCGCCAATGCCCACAGCCGTATTCAACATTCCTTGGGTCAAGTTAAACCGTCCGGTGCCTCGTGTCAAATCCGCAATCATCAGAATCGACAGCACGCCAAAAATGCCACCCGCTACACCATCTAAGATTTGCACTGAAACCAAGAAGTAGGGGTTGTTGCTGAGTGTATAAAGAATTCCCCGAATGGGCAATACGGCGAAGGCAAGCAGGAAAATAGGTTTACGTCCAGTCTCGGTCAGGCGACCTGTTAAACTGGATGCGGGAATCATGACTAACTGCGCCACAATAATGCAAGCAGACATATAAACGGTGGGATCTAAGCCTTTTCCTTCTGCCAGGCGTTGCCCGACTAACGGCAGCATGGCAGCATTGGCAAAGTGGAACAGAACAACGGCGATCGCAAAATAGCGAATGCGAGCATCACGAAACAATTGTTGCAGCCCAGCAAGGTGATGCCCAGGTGCGCTAGGTTCCTCGTCATCTGCCGCGCCTCGCGCCAACTCGTGGTCAATCTCGCGTCCGCGAATTCGCAAAGCTGAAAGGCTACTGCCGATCGCCATTGCTGCTACTAAAAAGAAAATACCCTTCGCGGTGACAAACTGTCCGATCAAGCCTGCTAATGTTGCGGCTAATAGGTTTCCAGCATGGTTAAACGTTTCGTTGCGCCCAATGCGACGGTCTAAGCGCTTGTGCCCCACTAACCCCAGCGTGATGGCGGCGATGGCGGGCGGAAAAATGGCAGCAGCAATCCCAATTAAAACCTGACTGGCAACTACGACTGGCAGTGTAGGGAACAGTACGATCGCAATGCAACCGATGGAAACTGCGATTGCGGCAATCATAATTAACAGCCGCTTTTGCCGCAGATTGTCAACTAACGCGCCTACTGGGGTTTGGGCGAGGACAGTGGCGATCGTCGAAGCCGAAAGCACCAACCCAATTTGGGCAGGTTCCCAACTTTGCGACGACTTGAGATACACACTGAGATACGGTCCCACCCCATCTCGCACATCTGCCAAAAATACATTCAAAGCATCGAGCGATCGTAAACTGGTACGGCTCGGTTTGCGGTTTTCTGACTGCTCAACTGCTGGCATGATTCATCACTGTGTAGATAGATAGTTTAGGAACATTCAATCGGACTCATGCCGGAATTTGCACTCAGTTAACCATTTACAAGTGGCTGGCTGAGTGACTATTCAAAGGCTACGGCACGATCGCCGCATAATTTGTCTTTCAAAAGCTGGAACAGCCTCAAATAAGGTGAATGTTCTCACTATTCTCTTGTGCAAAAACCGTGCCAAAGTGCATCATTGGGTTTGTAATTGGCGAATGGCGAACAGGCTGATCCCTCCGTAAAACCCAATCAGGATCGGGAGGGCAAATTCCCCGAGCGGCGATGCAAACCCCAGTCCTTCCGCCAGCCAGAAGGTGCCATACGACAGCAACATCACGCCTGCGCTCAACTTCAGCCAGACATCAGGGACAGTTAGCAGATAGCCATGCAGCATTGCGACAACTGCAACCGTTAATAACAGCGCCAATCCCGCTCCCGCTATTGCCTCTATCCACGTTCCAGACGCGAGACCGAGCGTTATCACCACCAGCGCTACTTCCAATGCTTCGATCGCTGCACTTTTCGTCATCACCAGAAAGTTAAGCTGACTGAACTGATTGCGTTTAGTTTCCAATGCAATGCCTTCAGATTCCAGGGGATTTGTGATCCAGCCTGCCCGTTTATGCCGAGCTTGACGCAAGATGGATTTTTTGTACCAACCCCAACCAAACCACAGCAGCACCAAGCCGATCGCGACTTGCAAGATCCGAATTGGAATATATTGAAGTCCGGTTCCCATTAAGGCTGAAACAATGCCAACTCCCATTAGTCCAGTGATTGTCCCCCAAATGGCTTCTCGCGGATAGCCTGACCGAAAGATGGCATAGGCGATCGCCGCTGTCTCAAAAAACTCGACGCTGGCACTGCCTAATGATGCGACAAAAATTCCGACATTCATCTTAAACCCTCAGATGTTGGACTTAGTGACCTCAGACATTACCTGCGGCTGCAACACTCGCACCAGTGCCGGATACGTCTGTCGCACTTTGCTATAGAGTCTGCCCGTATCGCCCAATGGCTTGGAGAGACTATCCATATTCATCGCAAACAGTACCAGATCGCCGGGATGAACTTCACGCGGCAATAATTCTAGATGCAAGACAGCGTTGACTAGCACCAGCATCAACAAACATAGCCACTTTGCCACTTCCATCACGGTGTCTGTGCTGGACATAAACAACTCCAGTTTCACCGACTGGCGGAAAAAAGACTCTTGATGTTTGAAGAGTGCTTGCTTTTCTAAATCACTGGTGGAAGCCGCAATCCGGCTCTGAAGCTGCAAAATATTGCTGCTGGCTTTTTGAATCCAACGACCAAACACAAACACAATGAGTACAGGGGGGACAGTGCCCATAATCAATGCCGGAATCCAGGCTGGAGCTAGTTTTAACTGCCAGATCAGCACCGACACAATACCCGCTACAATATGCCACGAGTCTTTGTAAATTAGGTCGAGTCCACCTTTGGCACGATCGCAATCAAACAACAGCCGCGAAATATCCTGAGCATCCTGCTCCTGCTGCCGTCGCGCCAGATAGGTGCGCTGTAAGTGAATGATTTGGCGCAAATCGTAAGCCCGGTTGAGGACGCGATCAAGCAACCCCAATAAACCCAAGCCCGCATGGATGCCCCCAAACAGCAACACGTACTTGAGCAAAATAGAGCCATCAGCAGAACCGTTTGCCTTCATGCCATCCACAAAGCCTTTCCACAGCCAAGCCTGACTGGGTGCCAGCGCCGCATTGAGCACGGTAGAGAGAATCGAAGCCGTCAGCCAATACGGATATGCCAGCAGCACCCGCAGCATATCGCGCAACAGGGACACTGGCTTGGGTTGGGGCGTGATATCCTTGGAGGGAGTTTGTAGCAAAGTAGTTACCAAATTTGAATTCATCACAAAACTCCAGTTGAACAAGCAAGCTATGGCAGCAGCCAGATCCCGGCAGGATTAGGAGCAATGCCCTGCCGGGATCATTTCAGCCATTAGGCAATGTTTGCCTCTTGAGAAACTGGATGGGAATGAGGCTGCTTCGGCTCTAGCGTGTGTTTCAGTGCACGGCGATGCTGCTCGTCAGCACATTGAGCCTGATGTTCCGCTTGCTTTAAGTCCCCGGTTCGGAGGTGTTTTGCGGCTTCCAGGTGATGGTGTGCTGCCTGCTCATGATGCTCGATGGCTTTGCTAAGATGCTTTCGAGCCGGCTCTGCTTGCTCTGACAGAGATTCGCCATTGACCTGTAGCGTTGTAACCCGAAGGCTTGTTCTCGACTCGCGGCAAACCCCCATGCCTTCGGCAATCACCTGATCGCCTGGTTGAATCTGAGTCGCGCTTGCTTGAAAGCCTCGCGGAATTTGGAGTTGCGACCGATCGCTCAACAGTAGTCCCTTCAACTCTCCCTTATGCCCCACCAAATAGCGTTCCACGCTGCCTTGAACCGTGAAGGATTGCTCAGTTTCAAGTGGCGGTGCAGAGTCCGGTAGACCTGCAACTATCGTTGCCTGAGTACGGAAGTTGGTCAAGCTGAGGACGCGAAACTCTTGTCCGAAGGTCGAGGCAGTACCCGGTTCAACGGTGGCTTGAATGGGGTCACTTAACTGAACGACTTGCTGAAGCTCTGCATCCAAGTGCGACGGCAAGTGCAGTTGGGTGCCATCTTCAAGCAACAGCCCGTCTAGCTGTCCTTTCGGATTGCAAAGATACATTTTGACGATACCGTTAATGCTACTGAAAGGGGTTTTCATGATCAGTGATGGTTAAACGACATTACTAACCAGTGCAAAATCCATGCCATCCAGGGAATAGACGCAACTGCTCACTCTGATTCCCCCTGTACGCCCCAATTTTTTTCATTAGACCCGTCCTAAAACTTGCAAGCCAATATTTGCAAGGCTTTGAGACCAATCCTTGCAGATTCTCTTAAAACGTAACAATTACGGTTTGATATCGTTACTGATAGTTTAGAGCCGAAAAATGAAGTGATGCATTCAAGGCGATAAGCCTGCGGCATGGCTTCGCTTACCGCTAATTGTTATTGATGATAATTACCTCGTTAAAACTCAAGTACCAATTAGACTTGTCCGAAACATTAACTTAGGAAAAGAAAAATGGTAAAACGTTAAGTTGAGCGTTTACCATTTTTCAGAATTAGTTATGGTTTTTGATTATATCGAGAAATATCCACACAGAACAAAACAAATTTTAGGGATTAGTTACAAGCAACTACAATCATTATTAAATTGCGCCATAAAACGACACCAAGACATCAAAACTAAACAGGAGAGTCAGAAAATTAGAATGAATGCATCTGGTGGTGGTCGTCCCGAAAAGTTATCAACCGACGAACAAGTATGTTTGTGCTTATTTTATCTAAGACAGATGCCAACTTTTCTTGTATTAGGAATGTTATTTGAGGTATCGAAGACAGAGGCTAACGATACTTTTCATTACTGGATACCAATCCTGCGAGACATTTTACCCGCTGGTTTATTAGAACAAGTATCAAATAATGAGAGTGATTTACTATTTGTTCAAGAAATATTAACCAATTTTCGGCTGTTAGTCGATAGTCTAGAACAACCAATATATAGGGATTCTGACCAAAAGGAACAACAAAAATATTTTTCTGGTAAGAAGAGGCAACATACATTAAAAAGTTTAATGATTGGGATACCAGAAGGTAAGGATATTGTAGAAGTAGAGATAGGCGTTCCTGGGCCAACAGCAGATATAAAATTGTTTCGTCAATCTCAGCACAAATTTGATAAATCTCAACCTTTTTCAGGTGATAAAGGGTTTCAAGGTGGCGAAAACATAACTACTCCTCATAAAAGAAAACCGAAGCGAGAATTAACTCAACAGCAAAAAGATGAAAACAAGGCTTTATCTAGTAATCGAATATTCATTGAACATTTAATTCGATTACTTAAAATATTTCGCATAGCTTCACAAAGATTTCGATTAAAGCTCGATACTTATGAACAAATTATTTTCACAGTATGTGGATTGGTTAGATTAAGAATAGGTAGCTTAATTTTGCCAACTTAACTACTAAGAGTAGTCAGGAAAATCTCAAAAAATAGGAGTGATATTTTATGCCTCTAAACTAACAGTAACTGTCTCAAAGCCTTATTACTGCGTTTTTCCGCAAATATCAAAGTTTTGCCTCAAAGCTTTGAACAGTCTGGCTTTGGAGTTTTCGGACAAGTCTATTCAAAAGAGTGCCAGCCCGAAGATGTAGTAACTATCTGGATCAACAATGATGATATCGTCTGGGTAAAAATGACCCACGGCTATGCTCGATACCACAAACAGTCTTTCAAACGCGCAGTAGCAGAGATTAAAACAAGCCTTTCTACTCCAATAGAGCGCAATCAAAAGGAAGATGAGGAATTAAAACAAGCTGCTGACAAAATTGGCTTGTTAGATGAATGTGACTGGTTATCGTTGAGTATCCAACCCTATCCTGACAAGGTAATCGGTTATGCTGGCTGCTACACCTCACAAAAGCCTCAATTATTTTCCCCGCCTGCTGAATGGGACTTCACACCACTCAAATGGAATATGCCTGCTGCCATCTGTCCAGACTGCGATGGTCACGGCTGCGGCAACTGCTCGTATCGCGGGACTCGTGCAGAAGACTTGTGTACGCCAGTAAACGGCTACCGATTGACCTATGTAGGACGCACTGACACCCAGACGGCTCACAACGTCTATCTAGATGGTGAGTTTTTGGGAATACTCTTTAAGGTCAGGAATGCTGATGAGTTATGGGAAAACGACCCCAAGACCTACTACTAGCGCTGTGGCGATGGAGTGCAGTATTGGAGCGTCAGAGAGGCTGTAGAGGTGCTATCTAGAGTGACGACTCCGATTGAACTGCCTCTCTTGAGTCGGGAATTGGTAGCGGCATAAATGAAATGGTGGGTTTTAATACCCACCATGCAACCATAATCAATTCTTGTAAAATAAAACACAGTTCGCCTTTAAAACATGAGTAGCAAGCCTTACGATCAGTTTTCTAAGGAATTATTAGAGGAGTTGTTGTCTCCTTTAGGTAGAGTAGAAGTTAACAAACAAGTCACTGATGAAGCCAGATTTGTTGACGTTTTGTTTACAAGCACACCAACTGCCCAAGCTCAAAATCTTGGATTATTGGGTAGAATCGCTGTACTAAATACGGCACTTTTGGAACCATTCCGCAATCAACCAACTAGGTCAGAGGTACGCAACTGTTTTCTGAAACTGTTCACCGTGATTGCAGACTCACAACGCAAAGCCAAGCGAGAGAAAACCAGCTTACCAGAAGATAGTTTAGCTCGTTTATGGATTATATCGCCTAGTGCTTCCGCCTCTCTGTTGGAGGATTTAGAGGTTAAACTAGACTTAGAAAACTGGACGACTGGAGTTTACTTTTTCCAAAAATGTTTTCAAGCAGCAATAGTAGCGGTTAACAAGCTACCAGTAACAGAGGAAACATTATGGCTGAGGATTTTGGGTAGAGGCGAAACGCAACGTACTGCCATTGATGAATTGCTGGCATTACCCGAAAGCAACCAATTAAGACAAAATACTCTCAAACTGATTACTAATTTGCAGGTCATTATAGTTCAACAGCAAGAAACTTTAACAGAAGATGAGCAGGAATTAATTATGAATTTGTCGCAAGCTTACCAGCAGTGGGAAGAAACCACTAAGCAACAAGGAGTACAACAAGAACGCCGCCAAGTTGTAGAAAATTTGTTGAGATTCCGGTTTGGTGTTGTTGATGAAGAACTGTTGAGAGTCGTTGATAGTTTGTTGCAGTTAACGCCAGAAGAATTTACTCCGCTATGTCTTCAATTATCCCGTGAAGAGTTGTTGGTCAGGTTTAATTCACAAGGATAATCTTAATCCAATAACTGTTTTATAAAGCCCTTTTGTAGTAACAAGAGCGCTGTTTTATTGGCTCTGCACTTTATACATCTGAAATCAACGGCTTCGCCAAGACAAAAGTGAAATGTATTGGTATTGAACAATGAACCCTCAAGAAAATGCTGAACTACTTGCTGCTCTGATGCGCCAAGAGGAATTACTCAAGCAATTAGTTGCAGCAATCAATAAGCCGAAATTGGGACTTCACAGTGAAGCTGGCAGTAGCAAAATCTACTGCAATCGTCACAATGGTTATCTGTGGTACACCCTAAACAACAGTGAAGCAAGTGCGATTACCCAAACAGCCTTAACTGGATATTTGCGAGAACTTAAATTCGAGAAGTGTGAGCGCAGAGGAAAGGAAGTTTACAAGTTGCTGATTACAATTCAAGCAGACAGACTTTATATATTAGAAAGTGGGCATGAGACTCACTTTGCTAAATGTGTATTAGCCGCGATCGCAACTCTGACTCCACAACAGCTTTACTCTCCGCTCACGCTACAGCCTACTCCAGGAACAACCGATGAAAGCGTCTTATTCTGTCGGGTATGGGTAGAGTCGGAATTAGTTATGGCATCCTACAATGAGGAGACGAACTGGCGCGAGATCAGTAAACAGGCAATTGCTGTAATAAAAGCTGCGAATGAAATGGTATTTTAGTTCAAAGGTAGAGATGAAAAAAGGCAGGTAATCATTAATTCTGCCTTACGTTTACCAGATAAATTATTGCAGTTTACATGACAAACTTATTCCAAGTTATGTCTTAAGTATGAGTAATCCGCTGACTGTAAACAAGGCTTGTAGCTAGCAATACCATCAGTTGCTCAAGTTTTGTCTACAGCTTGCTGTGCTGTGTAATCACTATCACCAACAACAAGAGATGACTATAACAATTGTTCAGCCCAGTGTCGAAAACTTACAATAGTTTTCTGACTCGTTCGACATTGAAAAACTACTGCAATCTGACGGAATTCTGCCGTGGCTTTTGGCTAACGGTTGGGATTATAGCGACGAATCTTGTTTGATTGCAAATGTTATTGATGAGTCTACAAGCCTAGATGAAGTTTGGGACTCAGAGGAGTTTGATTTTAAGGCACTACCAATTCTGAAGTCGGTCTACGAGGTATTAAGGTATTCAAAAAGCTTGATGAAGCTGCTACCCAACTGAGGCAAGAGATTGCTTCAGTTCAAGAATGGATGAGTAGTGATACTGGCGATTGGATTTGTCCGATTGATTTAGCTCCACTCGTTTGGAATCAACTGCTTAATATTAGAGATAACATCGCCCCTGGACTGCGTAATCAGCTAAAAGTTGATTATGAAGCGGGACTTCTTGATTATCAAGAGCGAATTGACCAGTTTCTCTCACTTAACACTTGGGAATTACCTCATGATAAGCAAGAATCAGTCAAAGCCAACTTAATAATGGCTTTTCCGACTCTGACTGACCTTGAAGATTATCTCCAAGTCATTATTGGTCGTCCAGTGATTATCCCTACCCTGTCTGAACAACTCGACCATAAACAAGCCGAATGCTTGGAGCAAATCACGCGATTTATACAACAGTATGACTCTAACTTAGAGTAAAGACTAAGGGAATCAGCCCTCGCGGGTGGTGAACAACTCGCCGCGCAGCTTCTCTCTGAACTAGCCGATTGGGAGGGCGTAAACCTGTTCAGTTCAAGAAAAAGATGGAACGCCATCTGATGAAGGTTCAGGTACTACTAGCGAATGCTGACCAAGAAGCCGATAGCAGTCTGCAACAAATGATGGCACACATTGACTCGATTGTTAATGATCCGGCGATTGAGTCGAAGAATCTTGGTAGTGAGGGGCGCAGTCAGTTACAGCAAAAGATGCAAGAGATTCGCACCAAACTACTAGATGAACAACGCAATCTCCAACAGCTTGCAAGCTCTGATGTGGGCTTGTCGAAAGCTACAGTCATGTCTTTCAAGTTCAGGTAAAAAACAGTCTTGGGCGGAGTTACATCGCTCAAGACTAACTAATGAATTGGAAATGTGGTGTTCACCTCTGGGGTGTTCACCTCCAAAAGAATATCGCACTTTTACTATTTCTCAAACCAATTTTTAAAGCTTGGAGATAACTTGTGTCACACTTCTCAACTGTTAAAACCAAACTCATATCCCTTGAATGTTTAGTACAAGCTCTCACGGATCTAAATCTATCACCGCAAGTTTATGAAAAAGCATAGTCATTAAAAGGATACTACGGGTCATCTCAAGGACAAAGTGCTGAAATCATTGTATCTGGTCGTACCATTAAAGCCCGTGCAGACATCGGGTTCAAATGGAATCAGTCAAGCGGCATGTACGAAATAATACACGACAGTTATGAAACAGTTCCGAAACTGGGACAAGACTTTTTCACCAATAAGCTAATGCTGGCTTATGGACAACGCATGGTGAGAGCTAAAGCTGCCGAGTTACAAGAAAAGTTTGGAGAATGTGCGATCGCAGAATCAACCAACAGCACTGTACAAACTCTACGGCTGACTTTTGCCGGACATCAAGAAATACAACAATATGCAAGGAGATAAACTATGGAACGTTCAATTTTGATTCATTTTGACTCGGCTACAGGTGAAGTTCGAGTCGAAGCAGAAGGTTTTCAGGGACTAACTTGTTTGTCAGTAACCCAGCCATTTGAAGAGGCGTTGGGAGTTGTGGGCGAAAGCGATCGCATCTACAAAGAAGAGTCAGCCCGACAAATCCGTAACACTAACACCCACCAACAGTATCAGCGCCAGTAGTTAGTAATCAGTAGTCAGTTATAGCGGTTATCAGTCTACTTCAGTACAGTAGGAGAGAGCAATTCTACTGATAATTGGTGGTGATGAAAGCCTACTCTCTCGACTTGCGTCAAAAAATAGTTGATGCTTATGCCTGCGGTGACATTTCCCAACGAAAACTGGCTAAAAACTTTGGTGTCACCTTAAGTTTTGTGCAAAATTTACTCAAACGCCATCGAGAATTGGGGATGATAGGCCCCAAGGTGCGGACTGAGCAGACAGCAACAAAGTTGAATGCTGAACAGTTAGAAATCCTGCGCCAACTCGTCATAGCACAGCCCGATGCGACGTTAAGCGAATTGCGGGAACGACTTTACGAGAAAACAGAGGTCTTAATTGGGGTAGCTACGGTGAATCGGATGGTTCGCTGGAAACTTCACCTCAACCTCAAAAAAAAGTCTCCACCTCACAAAAAAAGGTAGTGATGAAGTCCAACTAGCCCGATTTGAGTACTGGAAACTCTTGAGGGGGATACCCGTCGAAGAGCTGATTTTCTTAGATGAATCGGGAGTTAATCTGTCCTTCATCCGCAAATGTGCCCGCGCCTTGCCTGGCCCTTCAGGCCTATGCTCAAAAGCCCAACCGCAAAGGGAAAAATGTCTCGGTAATTGGTGCAATTAGCTTGAAAGGACTGCTCACCCAATGGAGTGGCTTAGGTTCTATCGATGCTTTGACTTTTGATGCCTTCATCGCCCAAAAGCTCGTACCCAAACTTTGGCCTGGTGCAGTGGTGATCATGGATAACTGCTCAATCCATAAAAGTGATGAACTTGAAGCTTTGCTCATCGCTGCTGGCGCTCATCTCATTTATCTCCCCCCCTATTCTCCCGATTTTTCACCGATTGAGAATTGTTGGTCCAAGATTAAGAACATTCTCCGTCGCATCGGTGCAAGGACATACCCTGATTTACTCCAGGCATTAGATACGGCATTCGCAGAAGTGACAATAGAGAATTTGCTGGGTTGGTTTACTCACTGCTGCTACTGTACCTCACAAGACTGATAACCGCTATAACACTTCTAACTGACTACTGATAAAAAATATCGGCTTCGCCATTTCATAAATGAAGTAATTAAATAATTGACATGAAACTCTCAAATCTGCTCTCCACGCTCGATTCACAAATCCCTATCGCAGCGCTTGACGTGCTATCACCTGATGAAGCGACGATTATTCAATGGCTGACTACTGAAGCTAACAATAAGCTTTCATGTCCAGTGTTTTTCTGGAACCTCGGTGTGTCCAGTCTAGAACAGTGCCTGATTGCGTCGGATGGTGGTTTAATATTTAAGCCAGTAGCAGAGTATAAAAAGCCGCCCCAGGCTGATCCACGATTGTATGTGTTTGATTACATTGCTAATTTTAACGGTGTTGGAGTGTTTATCTTGGGAGACATTCACCCGTTTGTTGCCAAGAACTCACCTCAGTTATCATGGGAGATTTTAAGTAAGGTAAAAAACCTTTACCACAGGTTAAAACCTACAGATAAACGCATTGTGCTGTTAGGTCAGAACCAAAAGTGTTGAATGTTAAGAAAAATCCGATAAAAACAGCCCAAAATATGTTAAATTTTGGGCGGAAGATTAAAGTATATCTATTTGATAGTGATTATAAATTCATTTCCCAAGATTGTCAAAGATATCTTGAGAGGACTGCCAAAAAACGATTATCCAGTATTGAACAGTCGTCTGTTCTTTGAGTGCTGGTTATCTTATGCTATGGATAACAGCTTAACAAGTATGCGAGATTTGTTTAACAGATTAAATAACAATTGTTTTGAGGTAGATATTTCTACTTTCTCTAAGGCAAACTTACATCGAAGCCAAAAACCTTTTCAAGAAATTCACCAAAAATTAAATGAATTAGTGCAGAATAAAACTCAAAAAAAGTTACACAATAAATATGCAATTTGTCCAATAGATTCAACAATTATTACTCTCACAAGTAAATTGTTATGGGTATTAGGACACCATCAAGTAAAACTTTTCAGTTCTCTAAATCTAGCTACTGGAAGTCCATCAGATAACTTCATAAACTTTGGACATGACCATAACTATAAATTTGGTTCTAAAATCATGTCTAGTCTACCAATAAATGCTGTTGGAGTAATGAATAGGGGTTTTGCTGGATTAAAATTTATCCAAGAATTAGTACAAGAAAACAAATATTTTGTTTTGCGGATAAAAAATAATTGGAAATTAGAATTTGATAGCTCAAATGAGTTGGTCAAAGTCGGTGCATCTGATGATGCTCAAGCCTATAGAGTAATTAATTTTTGTGATTTAGACGCGAAAACCGAGTTTCGCTTAGTTACTAATTTACCTGCTGATGGAGAGGCTGCCGTTAGTGATGATGAAATTAGGGATATTTATCGATTACGTTGGGGAGTTGAATTGTTATGGAAGTTTTTAAAGATGCACTTAAAACTTGACAAATTAATTACTAAGAACGTCAATGGTATCACTATACAAATTTACGTTAGTTTAATAGCTTATCTAATTTTACAGATATTATCTATTCCACAACAATGGGGACATACGCTATTAGATAAATTCCGCTATTTACAATCTTGTATGTGTCAGAAAATCAGTTATGTTCATTGGTTTGAGGAGATGATGTCATGTTGACTATTTTAGGCTTAAGAGAGTTAGTGTAACTAGATATGTAAAGTTTTGTATTAGGATTCAACATTTCTGGGTCAGAACATACAACTACACAAATCCTTAGTCAGATTGATTCCTTATTGTGAAGTTCCTTTACCTAGTATTGACCAAATACTACTTCATATCAATTCATATTTACACGACTTACAACAGTCTGCTATTGAGCAAGAACTAACTTTTACTATTTCCCTGGAACATGCTGAAAAAGAAACTCTTTCTCGTGCAGCACTGGGTTTAACTTTAGAAGAAATCAGTGATTTTCTGCGGTTAACAGTCAAAGAAAACTTAACTAATGATGGTGTCGTTGTTGATGCTGATTTCATCCCCAAAGCCGTCGAGTACAAAACTCGGCTACTGTCTCAAATGGGTATCGAATTGGGTAAACCTGCGATAATCGCATTCGGCGGTTTGGATCTACTACGCGAATGGCTGACTCGGCGGCGGCGGCTATTCACACAAGAGGCGCGTGAGCTACACCTACCCCAACCTAAAGGTGTATTGCTTGCAGGGCCGCCCGGTACAGGTAAAACATTATTGGCTAAAAACATTGCTAACATCCTTAATTTACCACTACTCCAGCTAGACATTGCATCCCTCTTAGGCAGTCTGATAGGCGAGTCTGAGGGGAATGTACGCCGCGCATTAAAGACTGCTGAGGCGACCGCACCCTGCGTTTTATGGATTGACGAAATAGAAAAAGCACTTTCGGGGACTGGTGACACGAGTGGAGTCTCACAGAGAATTCTGGGCAATATTCTCACGTTTATGTCGGAATCTCAGTGTGGTGTCTTTGTCGTGGCAACTTGTAATGACCCCTCTGCACTACCGTCTGAGCTTAAGAGGAAAGGCCGTTTTGATGAAAACTTTTTCGTCGATTTACCATCTGAACCAGAGCGTGTACAGATTCTAAGCATTCATCTACAACGCTTTGGCATTCACCTGGAATCCGAATATCTCGAAGCGATCGCAGCTTCCACCGTGAAATTCTCCGGCGCTGAATTGGAGACGTTAGCTTCGGAAGCTGCTCTGCTGGCATTCGATGAGGGTAGACCGCAACAGGTGACGCTTAATGATTTGGAGAATTGCCGTCAAACCATTACTCCGCTTGCCATTCAGGATGCTGCGGCAGTCGAGCGAATGCAGTCTTGGGCATCGACCGCACGACGGGCTAGTAGTCCTGTGGTTGCGGCGAAAACTCAATCGCTACGTGCTGCTAAGTTTCGGAATATGAACTGATGAGAAAGCGATTGTCTCCTGATTCTATGAGGCGATCGCTTTTTCTTCTAGTAATTGATAGCAACCTTTTAATAGTTAATGAGACCAAGAAACATGACGACAGATTTAGTTACATACTACGGTCAAACAGACTTGATTAACCAACTGGCTGATAACTACGGCGCACACTTAGAGAAGTTAAACAGAGAAACAAAACTGTTATTACGAGTAGCTCTGTCTACATACATTGTTATGCAACAAGAGTACACTCCAACTGAATATCCAGTTTCTACAGCCCTTGAAGACGCTTTATGTGAGCTAGTGATTCCTGATTCTATTCCCCAAGATTTGTATGATGTCTGCTCTGTTCTGAATGGGCTAACAACTCTGGAGGCTGAAACCTTACTTGAAGCACTACAACACCAAATCCGATGGGGCAATGCCCAAAAGTTAGCGAGTTGATTGGGTTAAAAATATGGAAATCTATTTAGTCTTTGTTGACGCAATTCAAAACAGCAATAAGTTCTGGTCGGCCATTGTCGAAGATAGTAACTTAACAGTGCAGTGGGGCAGAGTCGGTTATCAAGCGCAAACCAAAGTCCACACGTTAGCTAATCATCAAAGAGCAGTTAGCAAATTCAACAATTTGGTAGCCGAAAAGATGATGAAAGGCTATAGAAGAAGTCAGTCACAAATCGACAGTAATTGTGAAGTTTCTGAAATCAACAGAGCGATTGAATTACTAGAGATTATTCGTCCTTATGTAGAGCAGAGAAATTTTTCAGTTGCTTATATCAATGCACTAAATCAATATCTAAAGATTGTCCCAACACCTTTGGGTATGCAAATTGAACCATACAGGGTATATCGCTCAGTAGAAGATGTTGATTATCAAATGGAATTACTTAATTCTCTGTTAGCAACACCTGCACCAATTGTTGCTGTGGTAGCTGTTGGTCATGCCCCTAAAGCAGCAGCAGAACCCAAGGTAGTCAGTCTCAAGACTATCAGTAAGAACTTCTGGCGACATTTGTGATTGTAAAGGTGCAGATGTAAACTTTTGATAAAAATAGGAGCAAAAAACAATGTTTAATACAGAAGAACTACATTACGATTACTCATGTGAGGAAGACGAAGAATCAAGTTGGTTGTGGATCGCAAAGATGGAAGATCCAGGGCTTCCTGAACCTCATTGCTATTCCCTGCTTTTCAGTGCGGAAGGAACTCATGCAGCAACGCTAATTAGAAATTTTCAGCCTTTATCTGGAGATGAAGCACAAGAGTATGCCAAGCAATTAGCTTTTGGCTAAATAAAAAATAGAAGCTAAATATCCCCCAGCACATACTGCACTGGGGGATATTTTTAACTGACTTTCAGCTTAATCGCTTGTTTGTCCTTTTGGTTGTTTCGTATGACATCGCTTAACCATTAGAATATTTTTTATGAATATGGAAATTTTATGTAAATTTAACCACGTCGACCTGACGAAAGTTTACAATATAATTACTGAAGCTAATCTAGTTACAACCAACAGGCTTTGGTTTGACCTATGACTGATAACAAACAAATTGTCTGCCAACTCACTCAACAAAAACCAGGACGTGTTTTGGTTGTAGCTCCAAGTGAACTAGCTATCCATCATCGTCACAGGCAATCCTTTCAAACACCGCCTAGTTTAAGCAATTGCATTCTCAAAGTCATAGCTAAATTATCTATCGTCAGCACTATGTTGTTTGGCATCAGTGCGTTAGGCTACTGGGGATTAGAAATCATTGAAGCTAACACAATCCCGACGGTAGAAGACAGATATGATTGGCAAACCCAAAAACATATTTATTTCGGTTGGATGCTGTTTACTTTTTCTAGCTTTCTTGGGAGTGCTTCTTTTGGTGATGAGTCCCACTAATCGGCGTAAATAGAAGGTTCGTGTCACCAGGTGCAGCCTTGTAAAGTTTTGTAAAAATGACCAATTTTTTAGGGTTAATTGATAAGAAATACAAATGAGAACATTGCCTAGTTTGTCTCCTTTTAGGCAATGTTTTTCAGTTTCAATACGGAGCAATAATACTTTGAAACACACATTTCCAGGTACTCCAAGCTCCGTTTTAGGCAAAGTTCTTTTACTGTCTATGCGCTAGAAAAAGTATTTGTGCAACTTATCTTTTCATGAGCGCGGTTAAATCTCGTATCAATCTCTGTAACTATTGCTGTATAAGGTTTATAGCCACAGGTTGCCCCTGGTTGCACGAACCTTCTATTTACGCCGATATGAAGTTGCAGTGCTAGTTGCTAGTTGGCATCACCGTGCCAAAACGGGGCTAAAAAATGGGGTTTTATGTCTGAAGACTGCTGCTCAAAACCGCTAAAAATGATGTCTGCTAATGTAAGTGGCACTATTTTGGGCTGATTTCGGCTCGACCCCAAGTTCCTTAGATATCATGAGTCAACTTGTTGAATATGTTGGATTGCAACTACTAGCGCATCGATCATCACCTCATAACTATCATCAGTAGAACGTTCTAATGTCATTAATCCAGCCTGTTCGATGGCGATAAAACCAGTAATCGCTGCGTTAACCATTCGCATTGCATCAATTAATTTTGTTTCACTGAGATTGTAGACTTGCAACACACGTTTGAGGAAGCTGAAGACTTCTTGAATCAGCGGGGAAGTTTCTGGATCTTGGAGATTGAGTTGAAATTGGGTCATAACTCGATAGCGGTTGGGATGCGAACGCGCAAAGTCCCGTGTTGCCCGTCCTTCTGCCCGCAGTAATGCGTGGGGATTGTCCAAGCCATTGGTTTGTTGACGAGACCATTCAATATATTGCTGCCAAATCGTGAGTGCAACTGCCCGTCGCAGGGCTGCATTGCCATCTAGATGCTTGTAAATCGCGGGAGGTTTAATGCCCAATTCTCTTGCAACCCGATTCACACCTAAAGCAGCTTCCCCCTCTTTATCAAGACAGGCGATCGCCGCATTAATTACATCCTGCTGTGTCAAGGACTTTTCTTTGACTGGACGACCCATAACTAATTTAGTTAATCCAATTAACTAAAAGTGAATATAATTAACTTTATCTTGAACTTGCTATTTGCGCCTATGAGTAGCCTGACATTTGCCTGTGCCCATGAGCTTGCGCGAATGATTCGCGATCGCACTATTTCGTCCCTTGAAGTGGTGGATGCTTACCTTACTCAAATTTCAAACCATAATTCAACTCTTAACGCCATCTGTACCTTAGACGTAGAGTACGTCCTTCAAAGCGCTAAACAAGCAGATGAAGCGTTGTCAAATAGTGAGAATTGGGGCATCCTACATGGAGTTCCCATTACAATTAAAGACACGTTTGAAACAGCTGGGCTGCGAACGACAGCAGGTTCTGAGTCTCTTAAAGATTACATTCCCCAACACGATGCAACCATTGTCAGTCGTCTTCGTGCTGCGGGAGCGATCATTTTAGGAAAAACGAATCCAGGTGATTTGGCAGGTGGTTATCAGGGACTCAACGATGTATTTCCTCGCGTTAACAATCCCTGGAATCTTGACTACACTCCTGGTGGTACTTCTAGTGGCGGTGCGGCGGCAATCGCAGCAGGGCTTTCTCCTCTAGATATCTGTTCTGACTTTGGTGGGTCAATTCGTCAGCCTGCCCATTTCTGTGGCATTTATGGTTTCAAGCCAACGGATCGTCGAGTACCGACAACCGGGCATATTCCTGAAGTTCCAGGGGCACCTCGCTGTATGCGCCAAATGCTCACAGTTGGTAGTCTGGCTCGTTCGATTGAAGATTTAAGCCTTTGCCTGCAAATTATCGCTGGTGCTGATTCATCTCAACCTGACATTCCCCCCGTTCTGCTCGACCGATCAAGTGATAAAACACTTCGGACTCCACGGATTGCTTGGGCGGATGAATGGTCTCTCTATCCAGTTGCAGCAGATATCAAATCAACAATGCAATCGGTTGCAACAAAGCTTACTGAAGCAGGAATAACCATTGAACAGTGGGTTCCAAATTTTGATTTTCCTGCGGCATGGCAATCTTACTACAAGCTTGCAGCCTACAATCTTATCTATGCCCAGTCTCTAACAGCTGGTGATATTCGTAAGAATCTGGCTTTTCTATTTCGTGACAGCACTCAAGGCGATCGTGACTTACGCAAGCTTGGTAATATCGCTGGCATTGGATTGCCGATTTCGTTTAACCCGACTCTGAAAGGCTACTTTGAAACAATAACGCAGCGAGATCGCTTTATTGCTCAGATGGATGGAGAGCTAGCCCAATGGGATGCCTGGCTTTGCCCTGTGGCGATGACTCCTGCATTCACACATCGTGAACGGGGTGCAGCTATTCTAGTTGACGATCGCAGTGTGCCGTATTCAATGGCATCGGGTGCTTATGTAGTTCCATTCAATCTCACAGGACACCCTGTTGTTGTCATTCCAATTGGACAAACTCAAAACGGCTTACCAATCGGGATGCAGATAGTCGGTAAGCGTTGGCGAGAGATGGAGTTATTAGCGATCGCGCAGTCACTTGATCAAGTAATTGATGCTTTCCGAAACCCATGCTCAAGTTCAACTTCGTCTACTTGATATTTCTCATTTAATTGATTAAATGCTATTCCGTATTTAACTTCTAGGTTAAATAGTTCCTGTGAAGGAAATGAAATTAAATTGATTATTATAATTCCCTTATTTACCACTATTTTTCAACAAAGTATAACTCCAGATTCAAAGTAAGTTTCAGCGTAGCTGATTATAATTTTCGTCTTCGTTAGGCTCCAGCCCTCACCACCATTTATTAGATACTGATATATTCCTCTTGCTCCACCGTAGCTGTCGCTATGTTCAAGAGATGTTGACTGTAGCCAAAGTCGGGTATCAGTTAGGTCGAGGGGAAGTATTATCTTCCGCCCCTCCCAATTAGGGGTGGAATCAGCGAGCCTGTCATTTGCCGCCACTTAACTCTCAAAAGCTTTGCCTTGTAAAGCTTTTAGAAAAAAATCTTACTTTTACCCGTTGGCTCCCGGATTTAGTGGACTTAACAGGTTATAGAGGGCTGTACCATTTGAACCCCTCTAATTTTTGTAGCCTGAAACCCTTATAGCGACGTTGCAAAACTCTGCACCAAATAAAGTAAAGGTCAATTGGCACAGGAGTAGTGTACTACATACGAATTTTTGGTGAGTAACGGCATTTTTATTTTTAAATCTCTTGCACAGCAAGGGTTTTAGCTGTTATATGGCGGCAAACGTCAGCTTCGGTGATCTTACCCCCAAAAGGCATTGATTTTACAAGCGAGAGAACTACAAAAGCTGGGACACCCAGACTTAAATGTAAACACTGCAATGCTGTAAAAGTCGAGTCTAGGTTTGCAAAACAAGACCAATCAGAAAAGCAAACATGGGAACAAAAAGCCAGTGACGTACTCGATGGGGTTAACTGGCAATGAGCAGCCAAATTGAGATTGTGCAGCAGGTCGCGGAAGGTGATCGGGTTGTTAGCTACATAATAAGTCACGGCAAGCACAGGGGGTCATTCTACGGCATTGCACCAACTGGCAGGAGCATCTCGACATCGGTGATCCGGATTGATCGGATTCAAGATGGAAAGATTGCTGAACATTGGTCTGTTTCTGACGCAGCAGGTCTGATGCAGCAACTTCAATCTTGAATTACCACTTCTTCATGCACCACACCCCAAAACCAGTAATCTCAAGGATTTATGCTTAACAAGCGTGCCATTCGACTTTGAGGCTTCTATTACACGTAATAGCCCAAAGGTGTAACTTGATACGGTCGATGTGCAAGCGGATTGTTATGCAGCGCTTTTCCCAAATGCTTTACGGAAAATGATCTTGTCATCTCCTGCTTTGTAGAACTCCCGAATCCGAGCTTCCTCGTCATAACCATTCTTTCGATAAAATGATCGGACATATTCAAAGCTCTCAAGACCGGACGTTTCCACTAACAGCACACGTTCACCGCGATCTGCTAGTACTTGTTCAACATGACTCAGCAGGATACCACCACGTCCAAGTCTTTGATGATCAGGGTGAATAGCAATCAGATAGAGATTCCATGTCCCTTCGGTCATTCGTTCCGGCGCAACATACGCCACGCCTACTACCCCATTATCGTCGTCGGTAAACCACAAATCTTGACTCTCCAGTTCGCTATTGAAGTGTTGATCCAGCATTTGGGCGAGTTCCTCGGTTTGATTTGGCTCGAATAACCCAGACGCTTCCGCCAAAGCGATCAAGCTAGGTGTGTCACTGCGCGTAATCAGTCGAATCATAGGTTTTTGGTTAAGGAATACTCAGCACAAATCATTGATAGCTGAATTTATTAAGTTGCAGACAGGTATAAATTAACCTCTCATCAAGAATTTTAGCGGTATAACGTTCCGCTTCACCCTCTGCTAGCAACCTCTCGGACTCAACCAAGCATCTGTCAGCAGTCGGGTGCAAGCGGGTTGTTCTGCCACTGGCAACTACTTTCAGGCTTTCCTAAACAGTTTGGATACAACTCCTTTCAGAATATATGGTAGTAGCTTCGGAGCGGGTAAGAAAACAATCCCTAACTGCTGCATCAATCCGAGTGCATCGCCTTGCCCCCAATGCTCCACGATCTTTCCATCCTCGACTCGATCGATGTGCATGATCGACAAACTGATTTGTTTACCTGTTGGCGGAAGACCTTGAAATTCTCCAAGATGTGTGGCTGTGAATCTTCCATACGTTACAACCCTATCGCCTGAAACAATAACCTCATCAAAAATGTGCTGTCCCTGACCGAAAGCTAAATAAAACGACATCCCAAACTGCTTAAACCCTGCCCCGTCCAATGGCTCTGCTATACCCGCTAGATGAGCAACAAAGTTTGGAGCCAAAAGCTCTAAGGCTTGCTCCATTTTGCGATCATCAAAAGCTTTGTAGAACTGGAGAACGAGGGCTTTGTTTTGTTCAGTCAGCATACAGAATTTCGTTTTGAACTAGATTGTAACCCGGTGATTACGAGAACTTAACCGGGCTTTCTAGCCGACTTGAAAACACTACCTCAGCGATCGCCTTCAAAACACCTGGCTTTATTCAGCATTACACGTAAGAGCCATTACGTGTAATTGGTGCCTATATATATTGATCTAACGCGATCGCTTTTTTGGCATTGAGCCGACAATCGTTTAATTTCTGTTTAGATAGTACAGATTAGAGCATATACTTTGTGGTTGATTTCGGCAGGCTCCCTGAAGATCACATCTATATAAATAATGTTCAAATTCCAAAATTTTTGGGAATACTTAGTTTACGTTTTTACGTGACATAAATACATACTTTATAACCCTGGATAAATTGCAATCTCGATATAGTTCGCATCTATCCAGGGTTTTTTATATGCAATAGGTTGATTGGTGCAGAGTATGTACAATACTCTGCACCAATCAACTGAGGGTAAACAGCCGCTCACGGGTGCTGTAGAAAAGCGACAGGCTAAGATGCTTGCTGGGTAACGCTTTCAGCCTTAGCGTACAATTTTCCCGTTTTGGCACGGTGATGCCTACTGTGGGGCAATCTGTATGCTATATCCTAGCTAACTTTCAAAACGATATCTAAATCTAAAATAAGCTCATTCCGCTTTAAACCGAGTTTATCTATAACCTTCTCTCTTATTGAGCTATACAACTCTTCATTTAGAGCAGCACTATATAATACTGTTATAATCTTGCTATCAAGCATCGAAACAGAAAACTTTCCTGTAAACAATCTTTCCACCTCTTGTTTTGTTTTGAGTATGATGCCCACAGTTGACATAACCGATAAGCTATTTACCACGCCCACCTGGACATTAATTATATGCAGGGAGTGAGTTAATTTATCGTACAATTCAACCCTCATATCGTCATTTGGCAAGTCCCTGAAAGTATTGATCGTTTTTTTCACAAGAGATAGTTGATCATCAGTAATATTCTTCTCGAACACGCTGAATACAACATCCTCTAAGGTGAAAGTATTGTTATGAGGAGTATACTCATTAAACTGAAATACACGGCTTTGCCATGTTAGCTGTCCCAAAGTATCTGTATAGAATCCATACCACTTCTCGGTGTTGTCTATTCGTGAGTACTTCTTATCTGCCGCGAGCTGTGCTAGAAGAATTGAATTTAAAATATCGCACCGTTGCAGATATGGCACAGTCGAAGCGAATGATAATAGATTTCCCGCATTAACAAATCCAGCTTCTAGTAACACTTCGTTTTTGTAATTCATGAATAATTCCTTCGCTAGAAAGGTGGTTATGCTGACGGCATTGACGCTTGTTAACCTCTAGTGGTGGAGGATCTGCTGAAATATGTGCAAAGACAGCGAGACAGAGATGTGCAGCGTTCTGCGCTAAACAAAGAAGCATACAGATACACGATCTCTGCCTGGCATTACACGATTAAGTTAAATCTCGATGTCTTTGATGTATTGGCTGGCCCTATCGCCTAATTTCTTGATAACCTCCGCCCTAACTCGGCTATAGACATCTTCATTTAGTACAGCCTTTTGAGAACTTTGAAAGAGTTTTGTAGAGACATTTGACCAACTAAACCACAAGAACCTTGTTACATGTTTGTCTGCCCTAAACTCTAAGGCAGACATTGCCATTACTAATTGCCCATCATCTTCACCAACTGGGAGAACTTGAAAGGTTCCTAAATTTTCAGGAAAGCTTTGCTGCTCGAACAGAGTGAGAGATCCTTCGTTTTTAGGGTTATTTTTGAGTGCGTTAAGAGATGTCACTAATATATCCATCTCATTGCCAGTAGCTATAGCTTTTAGAATCTCGATAATAGCGTCCGCAACTAAGAAAGAGCTACCGGAAGGTGAATACTCCCTATAGGCAAACGCAGGTACAACCCAACCGACTTGTGCGAGAACAGATGTATAAAATTCGTACCACTGCCTTGTCTGCTTAAAACGATCATATTTCTTAGTAGCGGCTAATTGCGCCAGCAACGTGGAGTTTAGTACATCACTTTTGTGCTCTTGTGTCAATCCTGATACAAATGAAACAAGGCTTCCAGCATTAGCAGCAGCACCTGGAGTATCGTTCTGGAAAGCAAGAGACTCTGAGCGAAAGACTTTAGGCAGTTTAGAATCGACTTCTGGAAGTTCAAGTTCCGAAATATATTCTTTAATCCGGTCAACGACCTGTTGTTTACTCATTTTAATGTCTTATTACAAAGATTTGGCTTTGAACGTCATGAGGTAAATGCTATTGAGACACACCCATAAATGTTTAAAAAACCAAACATCCTGTTGGATTTTAAATCATTTTGGATTAGAGATGATTGTGATAACTCATTGCCTAGAACCTCAGATAAAACCTAATTGAAGGAACAAAAAATACCGATTTTGTAACGGTTATAAAAAACTGAAAAATCGGCTATTTGTCTGATACTAAATATCTTTCATCTTTTGGTTATACACATCCATTATGATAAGTTTTAAGACTTATCCCTCTAACGAAAGTTAGAGAAAACTAAGATTTAATCTTCAACCAAAGTTAGAGAAAACCAAGCCAAAAGTGTAGTGTTGGGCTGTATCTAGCGAGACTGGAATTATGGGTAAAAACCAATGCCGCGCAATAAAGGTGAATGGTCGCACTTACTCTAAACCCTTTTCCTACAAGGGTTTAGAGCTTTATATTCTTTGCTGTTTCTTAATTACTGCTAATTGACTCTTACTACCTTCCAGGCTGACTGATTGCCAATCTTCCCAGACCTGACAAAACAGAACGAGCCACGAATAAACTGCTGTTCGCCCTTCTTGATCCTCGGCTTATATCCAATCAACCCATCCACTTCAGATGAAGAGAGGAGCCATTCTTCATAGACCAGTGTCTGCACTCACAAGCAAATTTCAACAAGAGCCATGAGCTATTGGCTCTTGTTGAAGCACTTTCAATCACCTATTACACGTAATAGCCCAAAGGTGTAACTTGATCCGGTCGGTGTGCAAGCGGATTGTTATGCAGCACTTTTCCCAAATGCTTTACGGAAAATGATCTTGTCTTCTCCTGCTTTATAGAACTCCCGAATCCGAGCTTCCTCGTCATAACCGTTCTTTCGATAAAATGATCGGACATATTCAAAGCTCTCAAGACCGGACGTTTCCACTAACAGCACACGTTCACCGCGATCTGCTAGTACTTGGGGTAGTGTGAAGGTAGCTGCAACCAGGGGCAAACTAAACAGTTTAGTTTATATAAATAGGAGCGGATAAGTAAGTCGTGGAGAAAATTTATAAGTATGTAACGAAAAATTAAGCAGAAGAATAAGAGTTAAATTTTACACGTTGTGTACTGTAGTTTCCCTTTTCTCCTCTATTTTGAACTCCATCAATGACAGCATAGGCAAGGTCTAATTCATCCTCAAAACTTTGAGAAGCTAGTTCATTTTTTTTCAGGTGTTGCCACTCCAATTCAATTGGATTCATCTCTGAGCAGTATTTAGGTAAAAAGAAGATGTACAAACCCATCTCTTCCCACTTTGTCCATAATTGCTGAACTTCTTTGCACCGATGTATCGGGTCGTTGTCCTGAAGGATGACTCTGATCCGACCTGCTTTTTGGGCTTCAAGTGCTTCAAGCTCCATCATTTGGATATAAGATTTGCGTGAAACACCGCCAATCACCAACCCGTACACAAAACTAATTAGAGGTTGAAGAAACCCAATAATACTTAACCTTCGTCCTCGGCGTTTACTCTGTTCTAAGCGTTTTTGTTGTCCGAGAAAGTAGTAACTGTAACTCGGTTCGCTCCAAGCACAAAACCCTGATTCATCCACATACTTTAAATCAATTTCTCCAGCCGCCGCAGACAATTCCAGCATTTCTAAGTCAGCCTGTTTGATTTGCTGTACTACCGGATCTTGTTTCCCCTTATGACAATTTCAAAGTTCGTTTCCAAATGATCCCCTTTTTTTAAGTACCTGCCTTAACCAGTCAGGACTTAATTTTACGGAGCGTTCTTGTTCTAATTTTTGAGCTAACTGAACCTGTTATATGTACGTGGCTCAAGTTCCAAACATTCTTCTAAGAACACCATGTCAGCTTCTGCCCACCTTGATTTTCCTCCCCGCCCTGGTTTCTCCCAAAGCCCCTCTAAGCCTAACTTTCCCCATCTATGCAACACTTCTCTCACTGTTTGGGCAGTCCAGTTAAAGTGTGCTGCTATCCTCTCTACATACCAACCATGTGCGTTCAATCTAATCACTTCGGCTCTGTCTTTCACCTTCTGGGGTACATCTGCCGTTCTCAGGTTCAACAGAGTTTTATCTTGCTCTCTAGTCAGAAATACCCTTAAACGGTTACCCATATCGCTGTTACCTTTGTAGACGCATTGTACGTATTTACTTATCTTTACATAGTTTGGTTTTTTCACCTCGTTCTACTTAGTAGAACACAAGAATGATGCCACCTTAGAGGAGTTGAGAGAACAACTCCATGAACAGACTCAGGTTCAGGTGAGTAACTCTACTATTAGTCGTGTATTGACTAGGTTGGGATTGACCCGCAAAAAAAAACGCTTCATGCCAGTGAAAAACAAACCGAACGAGTTCAAAATTTACGCAGAGAGTACCGACAACAAATGACCATGTTATCTGTGGAGGATTTGGTATTCGTAGATGAAGCAGGAGTGAATTTAGGAATGACTCGCCGATTCGGACGCGCCCTATCAGGACAAAGAGCTTATGGGACTCGTCCTCAACAACGAGGTCGGAATGTTAGCGTCATCGGTACAATCGCATTGCGGGGTGTTGTTGCTTCTATTGCTATTGTGGGGGCAACAGATGGTTTAACTTTTGAGGCATTTATTGCCCAGCGACTAGTACCTAACCTCTAGGCGGTAGCCTGTGTGGTCATGGACAATGCTTCCATTCATCAAGAAGCTTTTTTACGCCCTATTCTAGAACTTGCAGGAGCTACTCTACACTTTCTCTCTTCTTATTCCCCTGACTTCTCCCCTATAGAAAACTGTTGGTCGAAGGTGAAAGAGTTTATTCGCTCTATCGCTCCTCGCACCTATCATGATTTAGCTCAAGCCATTAATAGGGCTTTTCAACCCACATTCCGCAGGTATATCAGGTGAGAAGATAATATTTTCGGCAAGGCGCACCAAGAAATTGGAGAATCCATCGTCGTTCGTCAGTAAGATTGGTAATGTGTTGAAAGCCAGCGATCGTTACCAGATGAATCGACATGAAACATTGAAACACCCACCGCATCGTAGGAGAGGCAGTTGGTTTACCCAATTGATTGTTGATGGTTTGTTTTGCTTGAGCTAGAGCTTGGCGTAACGCCCGTTGTCCCAAAGTGTAAACTAACAAGCATAGACCCATGACCATTGCTAAAGCAGCAACACGTTCTTTCGAGTTGAGAAAAACACTGCTGGTAAAAAATAAAGGGTCTTTGAGAAAACGAAAACCACGCTCAGTAGATTGCTGGGCTTTGTACTGCTTGAGTAAGTCATCATTGCTCAATTGTTGAGCATCAAGAACATTGGTAGCCAAAATAAAACGCCCGGCTCGTTGTTTTTCAGTGGCAATTGCTAGCTCGTTAGGTACAACAGTCGCACGAATTTGATAGTAACACTGTTGTGGTTGAGCATCTTTACGTGGTCTGCCTGATTTGGCATGGCGTTTGTGTTCGATAATTTCTAGTTCAGCAAGTTCATGAAAGCGTTGCTGAGCCTCAAAACGCCCTGAAGCCTGTATCGCGTCTGCGGCACAAGCAAATTCTTGTTGTGACAACTGTCGCAGTTGAGATTGTGCTTGTTGGAGGTGCTTAGTCAGACGTTTTTCCAGTTGCTTTAAATCTGCTGCGGCACGAGCTTCACTTTCCACCACTAGCCAACGCTGTTTGACTCCACCATAATCGCAGCAACACTCTGCTATTCGGTAGCCTGTGACTATGCTATCCACAAAAGCTTCCTGACTCATTTTCTCCAAGAGTAATTGGGCAGTAGTCAGTGTGGCTGGAACTCGTGATAGCCATCGCAAAGAATCCATTTGTTTAAGATTGCCTTCGGTGTAGAGTGCTGCATCCGCTACAAACAAAGCATCTATTTCCCATTGGTGACGAAATTCTTTCAAGATTTGAGCAAACACGGCTGAGTCGGCTTCATTCCCATCTGCCACTCTTAGATTTAGATATAGAGGAATATCCCCGTCTCCACTGCACATCAGGTCTACAATAAACTGTTTCAGGTCTGGTCGATGATCTCTTGAGTATCCTTTTGTGATTGTTATCTCTCCTGGCTTGCCTGAACCTTCTGTTGAGTTGTTGGTATATTCTCCATGCACATGAAACGAACTTGAATCCAAGTGTAAACTGTCCTTTTCCACCCCAAACTTCTTGGCTGCTGCCAGTGCTACTGTCACAAATACTTGTGTTAATCCCGCTTCATACAGTTTGTCCAAGACTCTGCCCAAGCGGTCATCATTCAAGTGTTCTGGACTTATACCTTCCCCTAGTAAATGCTCTGTGGCTTTGCCTACAAAGAACTTCTCAAATAGGTATAGTGGCGCACTTACTAAACCCAAGCCATTGAGAATCATTGCTTTGACTGCTTGACCTGAACTGACTATTTCTTGGTAATGTGTTCCCAGTATTTGGTTGATTTGCTCTACCAAACACATTTGATCAATAATCCCTGCCACTATCCCACAGTGGTCAATATCTTGTACTCTTATTTCTGATACTGATGGTGTCATTCATCAAAAATACCATTGATCTCCTCTCTTACCTGCGGAATGTAGGTTTCAACAAGTCTCTCTTCAAGATATTCATCACTGGTTTACTCATTGTTGCTATTGCATCACTGAATACGTAGAGCCAGTATCAAGTCTTTCAAGTCGCTCTTGAATTCAGTAAATCAAACTATAGTACACAAGTTCGTATCTCATTCAAATGCATACCGCTATAGTTTATATTTCAAGATAAAAATATAACAGGATAATAACTAACTTTGCTACTTACGTAGGTTAAATTCTTATTAGTGTTAGATTATGTCTATTGGTTGTACGAACGCTGGAAATTGAACTAGAGAACAGACTCTTAATTCCTCCCACGAGTGCGGTCGCCACTCATCAGCATTTACAAGTGTTCAGAATAACGGTATTACAACTGGCGAAAAATGCGGAAATATCAACCCAGTTAGCTAAACAATATTTAGATGAAAAAGCCAAGGAACTTAATGCTGATTTTGAAGTAAATGAAGAGGGAAATGTTTTGTATCATTTCTCTTGATACCCTTTTAGAGACTTAATCATAAATAAAATTACTTCTAAAAAGCGAAATTATGATTAAAATTGTTTGCAAGAATGTGATTTGGGGATTTTCATAGTACCAGTGTACTGCTTTGTAGCAAGCGATCGCTCCTTTTCACTTTTCCTCGCTTGATTTTATGGGGGCGATGCCTGGAGCGGTAAACTACGCCTTCTTACTAACTATCTAAAACTTCGCTGGTCATAGCCTGGAGTTCAACCTACCTCCAAACGGATTCCATTGCTTGTTTATCGGCTGGAAAAATCGCTGTCTTCCTTGCCCATCAAGGCATTGATTCTTCTTATCCTCTCAAATAAGCGAACGTACAGTTAATACTCTCATTGCAAATCACCTCTAAAGTTTTAATTTTCAATGAAGATGTATTGAAAATAACTCAGATTTTGAGGAAATAGGTCAAAATAAAAAAACTAAATCTAAGAGTCAGTGCCCTTTCATATAAACATTATAGGATTGCGGCATGATTTCTTGTCAAATTAGTCTTGAAATATAATTTAAAAATTAAAAATATGACTAAAAAATGTAATTAAAAATACTAGTGTTTAAACAAACCTTGCGTGGTGTTGGAGCTATATTTAGTTTTCAGATATCATAATTCATCGTTACTTACTTTATCTCGAAACAATATCGTACTCAACTTACATTACATAGTTTACTGGTTTATCCAAAAATCTATATCTATATAAAAGTATCTCTCAATATGAATTTTAGAACAAACCTTAGTATTTTTCACTCAGTAATAATTCTGGTTTTGTATAGTTTAGTAGTAACATTAGCTGCAATGTTAAACTTGACATTTGTTGAGTTAAAAATGCAGCACTACTTAAAAACTACAAGTTTTGCAAAAAGATTTATTTTTTGCGGAAATAAAATATGAAAGCAATAACTGATTCATTAGCTAAAAATAAAAATCAATTTCTGGTAACTGAGTCTCAAACCTCATTATTATCAGATAATAACTTAGAACGATATAACTTAACATTACCTATCTTGAAAGAATCCGAAAAAGACCTACTGATCGAGTGGAATAAGACTCAAACGGATTATCCTCAGCAAGCGTGTATTCATCAGTTGTTTGAAGCACAGGTTGAGAAAACACCTGATGCTGTAGCATTAATATTTAATAATCAGCATCTCACCTATAGAGATTTGAATAGTCGTGCTAATCAATTGGCACAATATCTACAAACACTAGGTATAGGAGCAGAAACTCTTGTAGGTATCTGCATAGAGCGCTCTTTAGAAATGGTTGTGGCACTTTTAGCTATCCTCAAAGCGGGTGGAGCTTATGTACCGCTAGATCCAGGGTATCCACGAGAACGTTTAGCTTTTATGCTATTAGATACCCAGGTATCTATACTATTAACTCAAAAAGACCTAGTTGCTAAATTACCTACTCATACAGCATTTGTAATTTGCCTAGATGCAGATTGGCATACAATCGCCCAAAATAAAAAAGAGAACCTAAGCACTAACGTCACTGCTGAAAACCTGGCTTATGTCATGTATACATCAGGTTCTACAGGTACACCCAAAGGTGTTAGCGTTATCCATCGTGGTGTAGTTAGGTTGGTCAAAGAAACTAATTATGCTCAACTCACGGCTGAAGAAATAATTCTGCAACTTGCTCCTATTTCCTTCGATGCTTCAACTTTTGAAATTTGGGGTTGCTTACTTAACGGTGGGCAACTAGTAATTTGCCCTCCTCATACACCATCATTAGAAGAATTAGGGCAAATTATTCAACAATATCAAGTCACTACTCTTTGGCTGACAGCAGGCTTATTCCATCTCATAGTGGATGAAAAAATTGATGCGTTAAAATCTTTGCGTCAACTTTTAGCGGGTGGCGATGTCTTATCTGTTCCCCATGTGCAGAAGTTTCTCCAAACAGTAGAGAACTGTCGGCTAATTAATGGTTATGGCCCAACTGAGAATACAACTTTTACCTGCTGCCATCTTATAACAGCGCCACTGCAATCAGGTATATCTATTCCTATTGGTCGCCCAATTGCTAATACCCAAGTTTATATATTAAACAACAACTTCCAAGCAGTAGCAATTGGAGAAGTTGGCGAATTGTACATTGCTGGAGATGGATTAGCTAGAGGGTATTTGAATCGCCCCGAATTAACTGTCGAAAAATTTATTTCTCATTCATTTGATAGCAATTTAGCAACCCGCCTTTACAAAACCGGAGATTTAGCTCGTTATCTTCCAGATGGCAATATCGAGTTTTTAGGTCGGATTGACAATCAGGTAAAAATTCGCGGTTTTCGAATTGAACTAGGGGAAATTGAGCGGGAGATTGCACAACATCCTGATGTTCGGGAAATTGTTGTTTTAGCTCGTCAGGATGAAACAGGTGAAAAGCAATTGACTGCTTATATTGTTCCTCACTATAAGAGTACATATACACATAATAATTTACGTAGTTTTTTACAGCAGCAACTACCTCATTACATGATGCCATCAGCGTTTGTGATGTTAGAGTCACTGCCTCTAACCGCAAATGGCAAAGTAGATAGACATAAATTGCCAGCACCAAGTAGAGAACGTCCGCAACTGGAACAAGCGTACATTGCTCCCCAAACCGATTTAGAACGTTTGCTTGCAGGTATTTTGTCTGAACTCCTCAAAATCGATCGCGTTGGGATTGATGATAATTTCTTTGATTTGGGAGGAACTTCAATCTCAATTCTGCAAGTTGCTGCGCGAATCAAACAGGAACTTGGTATTGAACTACCTGCTGTGAAGCTATTTCAGTATTCAACGATTGGTTCTTTAGCAAAATATTTGGATTCAAACCAGAACAGCCAACCGTCTCATGACAAGCTGCAAAATCGCGCTCAACGCCAACAAGCAGCTCAAGCTCGTCGCCGTAATCATCAACAAGGTGTTTAAGCAATGGTAAATATGCAAACCTCAGATAATCAAGATCCTATTGATGGTGTTGCCATTATCGGCATGGTAGGAAGATTTCCTGGCGCTGGCAATGTCGATGAGTTTTGGCGTAATCTGTGTGAGGGATTAGAGTCAACGACTTTTTTTCAAGATGAGGAATTAGATCCCAGCATTGACCCGAACCTTTGCAAAGATCCCAGTTATGTAAAAGCTAGAGGAATCATTTCTGGGGGAGAAACTTTTGATGCTGCCTTCTTTGGTATTAATCCACTGGAAGCTGTGGTTATGGACCCACAAGCCAGAGTTTTTCTAGAGTTGGTTTATGAAGCTCTAGAAAATGCTGGTTATGAATCAGAATCTTTCGATGGTTTGATTGGTTTATACGCTGGTTGTGGTCAAAATACTTATTTTGCCAACCATATTTCTGGACGTATGGAAATTGTCGATCGCATCGGCGAGTTCCAGACCATGTTAGCAAATGAAAAAGACTTTTTAACCACCCGTGCTGCTTACAAGCTCAACCTTAAAGGCCCGGCTGTCAGTGTTAATACAGCTTGCTCTACTTCTTTAGTAGCAATTATTCAAGCTTGTCAAGCCTTAAGTAGCTATCAGTGCGATATGGCTTTAGCTGGTGGTGTATCTATGACTACACCTCAAAATAGTGGTTATATGGCTCAAGAAGGCAGTATGCTGTCTGGAGATGGTCATTGTCGTCCCTTTGATGCCAGCGCTCAGGGCACGATGTTCAACAATGGCGCAGGAATAGTTGTCCTCAAGCGTTTAGAAGATGCACTCAATGAAGGCGATCGCATCTATGCCGTAATTCGTGGTTCAGGTATTAATAATGACGGCGCTGATAAAGTAAGCTTTACGGCTCCTAGTGTAGACGGACAAGCAGAAGCCGTTGCAATGGCGCAAGCTTATGCCAACTTCCATCCAGAAACCATCTCTTATATTGAAGCTCACGGTACAGCTACACCTTTAGGCGACCCGATTGAAATTGAAGCGCTGACGCAAGCATTTCGTGTACATACAGATGCTAAACAATTTTGTGCGATCGGCTCTCTTAAAAGCAATGTTGGACATTTAGTTGCGGCTGCTGGGATAGCAGGATTAATTAAAACCGTTCTTGCCCTGCATTATAAAAAGATTCCACCTAGCTTAAATTTTGAGGCTCCCAATCCCAAGATTGACTTTGCCAATAGCCCCTTCTATGTAAATACCAAACTAGCTGAATGGCCAGAAGGTGAAACTCCGCGACGAGCCGGTGTAAGTTCTTTTGGTGTCGGCGGGACTAATGCTCATATTGTGCTGGAAGAAGCGCCACAAATTCAAAATTCTGGATCTTCTCGTCCACAGCAGCTATTGTTGCTCTCGGCAAAAACTAGTACAGCCTTAGAAGCTGCAACAGCAAATTTGCAGCAATATCTCCAGTACAATGCTGAAATTAACTTAGCCGATGTAGCTTATACCCTACAGCGAGGGCGCAAAGCCTTAAACTATCGACGTAGTGTAGTTTGTCACGACATCACAGATGCGATCGCAGCGTTACAATCTTTAGATCCCAATCAAGTAAATACCCGCCATACAGAAATCCGTAATCCAGCCGTTGCCTTCATGTTCCCCGGACAAGGGTCGCAATATGTGGATATGGGACTGAATCTCTACAACCGCGAACCTGTGTTTCAGGAGGTAGTAGATGAATGTGCAGAAATCCTTAAACCATTACTGGGCGGGGATTTGCGGAAAATTATATATCCCGCACCGAGCGATCGCGAAACTGCGGCTATCGCCCTAAAGCAAACCTGCTTTACTCAACCAGCATTATTTGTCATTGAATACGCTTTAGCGCAACTGTGGCAAAGTTGGGGAGTCGAGCCCCAAGCAATGATTGGTCACAGCATTGGCGAATTTGTTGCCGCCTGTATTGCGGGTGTATTCACCTTAGAAGATGCACTGATGTTGGTTGCAAATCGCGGTCGCTTCATGTGGGACTTACCACAAGGATCTATGCTCTCAGTGCGCTTACCAGCCAAAGAGGTAGAGCCGCGATTGAGTGCAGAATTAGCGATCGCAGCAATTAACGGCCCTTCCCTGTGTGTAGTTTCTGGACCAACAGAGGCGATCGCGGCCCTGCAAAAACAATTAGAAAGCGAAGAAGTTGTCTGTCGCCGTTTACACACTTCCCACGCTTTCCATTCCCCAATGATGGATGACATCATAGCCCCCTTTGCTGAGGTAGTTAGGAAAGTTAAATTATCACCTCCTCAAATCCCCTTTGTTTCCACAGTTACCGCCGACTGGATTACAGCCCAGCAAGCAACTGATCCGATGTATTGGGCTACACATCTACGTCAGACTGTGCGATTTGCACAGGGCATACAAACCTTATGGCAGCAACCAGAACGCGTACTGTTAGAAGTTGGGCCGCGAATCACAACTACGACCTTAGCCCGCCAACAAGCAAAAGATATTAAACAACAGATAGCGATCGCTTCTCTGGGCGATAACGCTGAGAACGAAGCCGAATGGACAGCATTACTCAAGGCAGTAGGACAACTGTGGCTAGCAGGAGTATCTATTGACTGGAGCAACTTCTATCAAAGGGAAACGCGACAACGAATTCCTCTGCCTACCTATCCCTTTGAACGCCAACGCTTCTGGATTGATCCTTTACCTCATCCCAATCGCGCAGCAACTCCCAAACCTTTAAATCCCCAGTTAGAAAAGACCCAAGATATGACAAAATCTCCTCAGCAAAAGCTTATTCCTCTGCTAAAAGAAATTATTGAAGAAACGTCAGGATTGGAAATCGCTAGTGTTGATGATTCGACAACATTTTTAGAAATGGGATTAGATTCTTTATCACTAACTCAAGTGGGGCTAGCGTTAAAGAAAAAATTTCAAGTAAAGGTAACACTTCGACAGTTACTAGAAATTTACCCCAATTTAGGAACACTGGCTGACTTTATCAATCCAGCCTTGTCTGCCGAAACTTTATCCGCATTAGGATTAACAGAAACCGTTGCAGAACCCATTCCCGAAGTACCATTACTAGCAGCTGTAACCACATCACCCACTTTGGTAGTGCATGAAGTTCATACAAATGGATCTGCACCTCAGATTTCTCCCCAACCTGCTGCATCCAGTTTCTTCGAAAATGTGATTAATCAGCAGCTACAAATCATGAGTCAGCAATTGGCACTATTGGGTAACAACAGTCAACCTGTAACAATCCCAGTTGTACCTGTGGCGACACCTCAAAATAATGGTGTCAAACCACAAAGCGCCGTATCTATCCCAGCTACTCAAACGGGCAAAGAATCACCTGCATCGGTAGACACGGAATCAAATGGTGCTAAAAAGGCATTTGGTGCGGCTGCTCGAATTGAAAAAACTCAGACTAAAACTCTGACAACGCAACAACGCACTCATCTAGATAAAATTATCCAAAGATATACAAAACGGACTCAAAAATCTAAAGAATACACTCAATCTCATCGCCCTTATTTGGCAGATCCAAGAACTGTTTCTGGCTTTAACCCGACGATGAAAGAGATGGTTTATCCCATCGTAGCGGCTCGTTCATCGGGTTCTAAACTTTGGGATCTTGATGGCAATGAATATGTCGATTTAAGCAATGGCTTTGGTTTGAATTTGTTTGGTTGGTCGCCACCTTTCATTACCGAAGCAATTGAAGCGCAACTGAAACTAGGCATGGAAATTGGGCCGCAGACTCCCTTAGTTGGAGAAGTGGCAAAGCTGATGTGTGAGTTGACCAACTTTGACCGAGCAGCCTTTTGCAACACAGGTTCGGAAGCGGTTTTGGGAGCGATGCGGATGGCACGCACCATCACAGGGCGTAACTTAATCGCCATCTTTTCTGGAGCTTATCACGGTATTTTGGATGAAGTAATTGTTCGGGGGACAAAAAAACTCCGGTCAATTCCTGCTGCTCCTGGTATCCCACCCGAAATGGTAGAGAACATTTTGGTGGTGGACTACGATTCACCTGAGTCTCTAGAAATCCTTAGAAGTCGGGCTGATGAGTTAGCAGCAGTTATGGTTGAATCTGTGCAAAGCCGTCGCCCTGAATACCAGCCCAAGGAATTCCTTCAGCAATTGCGTGATTTCACGGAAGAAGCTGGTATTGCTCTGATTTTTGATGAAATCGTTACCGGATTTAGAATTCATCCAGGTGGCGCTCAGGCGCATTTTGGTATCAAAGCTGATATAGCAACCTACGGCAAGATTGTGGGCGGTGGACTACCGATTGGAGTTATTGCTGGGAAATCGCAATATATGGATGCTTTAGATGGTGGATTTTGGCAGTTTGGGGATGACTCAGTTCCAGAAGTTGGTGTAACTTACTTTGCGGGAACTTTTGTCCGCCATCCTTTAGCACTAGCAGCCGCCAAAGCAGTACTTCAACATTTAAAACAGAGTGGCCCCAGCTTGCAGCAAAATCTCAATGCAAGAACCGATAAGTTTGTAGCGGAACTTATGGGCTATTTCGAGAAAGTTCAGGCTCCGTTTACAGCTTATAACTTCGGCTCCCTGTTTATGGTGAAATCTTCACCAGAGTTTCCTTATGGAGATTTGCTATTTTACTTACTGCGGGATAAGGGAGTGCATACTTGGGATCACCGTCCTTGCTTTTTGACAACAGCTCATTCCGAAGCCGATCTAGCTTTTGTAATGGCAGCCTTTAAAGAAAGTATTGCCGAAATGCAGTCTGCTGGCTTTTTGTCTGCACCGCCCATAGAAGTAACAAACAGCGAAGTTACCAATAACAGCCTACGTAATCGTCCTCCGCAACCTAATGCCAAATTAGGACGAGATCCCCAAGGCAATCCCGCCTGGTATATCCCCGATACCGAGCGACCAGGGAAATATTTACAAGTTGCAAGTGTTTCCTAAGTGCTTTAAAAATTTGGCGTTGCTGATTGAAAGTATGAAGTCATATCAAAAAATGTCAATTCCTACTCCAATTCAGCAACACCAAAAATTAACTATGTTTGCAAATAGTAAATACTCATCGATTAGGGATTTTTATATTAACTGATCATCTACTTAAACCTGGTTCAAGTCAGCCCTAAGCAGATCATAGTAGAAATTAAAAGCTAAACTTTTGACAGATTTGATATAGCAAAATAATTATTATAAATAGCGTAGGCAATGCCTACCAAAACCATAATCTGGTGAACAATGTTTAGCATACTTGTATTTCATAAATTCCATGAAACCATCAATATTATCCTAAAAATATCTAACTGTTTATATTCTTGAGATAATTCAATGCCAAAAATATCAATGTATAACCAAATCAATTCGCTCACCGCTCTGCGCGGTATTGCAGCTTTGGTTGTTGTTGTACATCATTTCTCGTATTACACTTTACCTAAAACTGGTTCCACTTTATCAGCATATAGCAATTTTTTTCGTAATGGATATTTGTGGGTTGATTTTTTCTTCATTCTGAGTGGTTTTATCATGACCCACGTTTATATTGAAGATTTTTCATTAAAAGTTAATTCATCTAAATATCGTTCATATTTATTGTCGCGTTTTGCCAGAATTTATCCTATACATATATTTATTCTCTCTCTATTTATCGGATTAGAAATTTTAAAAATATTTTTACTAAATAATTCTGCCTTTACTGGTAAATTTAACTTAACTGCCCTTTTTGCTAATATTTTTTTACTCCAAGCATTCGACTTAAATTGCCCGCCTTTATTTTGGTGCGATACTTATTGGAATGAGCCAGCTTGGTCAATTAGTGTAGAATTTGTTATTTATTGCATATTTCCATTCCTCTTATTTTTATTATTGCGAAACAATGAAAAAAATGATTTAAAAATTTACATTTTTGTCCTCTTCAGTATATTACTACTAATCGCTTTTACCCGTGGAAATTTAGATAGTATTATTGGCATACCTTCCATAGCTAGGTGCGGGCTAGAGTGCATACTCGGCATTATAACTTATAAAATCTATCGCCGAGGTAATTATAGAAAATATTTTAATCTTAATTTACTAGCAATTATAGCTATAACTTGGATAATTCTGATTATGAATTACTACTGGACTTATTGGCGTAGTCTTCATGATTGGCTAATCTTACCAGCTTTTTCTCTCCTAATCTTAGCGGTATCTATCAACAATAATTGTGTAATATCAAAAATTTTAAATTCACGTTTGATGCTGTATTTTGGGACTATATCTTACTCGATTTATATGGTTCATTGGTTTGTTCAAGAATTGTTAAAAACATTATGGATTTATAAACTTCACCATGCTTTTGGTAAAGGATTCACAGAACATGAAGCCTTGACATCTCTAGGAGTATTTCTTATGATTATCATATTGGCTGCATCATTGACATATAGATTTGTAGAGGTTCCAATGCGTAATTTTTTAAAGTCTACAATCTTGGCTAAACAATGAATTTAAATGCCAATATTTTTCTAAGAAAAATTAAATTTTACTTCGAATAAACTGAGAAAATAATAGATTTTTATGAGCTTATTACCTGTAGATTACCAATCCAGTTTAACTGCGGTTGATTTTGATCCATTTGCAGATGGAGAATTACTTCTAACCGCCCCTGCCACAGAATCACAAAAAGAAATCTGGGCTTCTGTACAAATGGGGAATGCTGCCAATTGTGCTTATAACGAGTCCCAATCTCTGCGGCTAAAAGGCGAACTTGATGTCAAAGTTTTCCAGTCTGCGGTGGAAAAGTTAGTACAACGTCATGAAGCACTACGGACAACTTTTAGCACGGATGGCAATACACTCTGCATTGTAGCTTCTCGGCAAATTGAAATCCCTATTATTGATCTTTCTAACCTGGAACCACAGGAAAAACAGGAAAAATTAGCTAGTATCTTGCTACAAGAGGTAGAGCAACCTTTTGATTTGGAACATGGCCCCCTATTTCGGGCAAAAATTGTCAAATTGCAGGCGCAGGAGCATCTAGCTACTTTGACAGCCCATCATATTATTTGTGATGGTTGGTCTTGGGCAGTGCTGATGCCAGATTTGGGTAAACTTTATTCTGGCTTGCAACAGGGTATTGTTCCTGAATTAGAAGAACCAGACAATTTAAGTGAATATGCGATTGTGCAGGAAGAAGAGGCGGATAGTCCAGAAGCGATCGCCACAGAAAAATATTGGTTGGAACAATTCGCTGACTCTGTACCTGTTGTAGATTTCCCCAGCGATCGCCCCCGTCCACCACTCAGAACCTTTAACGCTGCCCGTGAAGATTGGCATTTAAGCCCCGAATTAGTTGCCAACCTCAAACAACTAGGCACAAAACTCGGTTGTAGCTTTATGACTACTATCCTGGGAGGATTTGAGGTTTGGCTGCACCGTCTGACGGGGCAAAACGACTTGGTTGTTGGGATTCCAGCCGCCGGACAAGCTGCTTTGGGGCAATATAATCTCGTAGGGCACTGTGTAAACTTATTACCATTGCGTAGCCAGATTGATGGCGAAAAATCTTTCAGCGACTACTTGCGATCGCGGCGATCGGCTGTTTTAGATGCTTACGATCATCAACAATTTACCTTTGGTAGTCTGGTCAAAAAATTAGTTTTGGCACGGGATTCTAGCCGTATTCCCTTAGTTCCCATTACATTCAATATCGATCAGGGTTTAGATAGTGATAAACTCCCCTTCACTGGGTTGGAAGTAGAATTTTTCTCTAACCCCCGTTCCTTCGAGAATTTTGAACTGTTCATCAACGCCACAGAATTACATGGTCAGATGACCCTGGAATGTCAGTACAACACTAATTTATTTGACGCTGACACTATTCGCCACCGGATGGCAGAGTTTGAAACTTTGTTATTGGGTATAGTTGCTAACCCCAATCAAAGTATTGCTAAATTGCCAATTTTACCAGCAGTTGAGCAACAGTTATTAGCAACATGGAACCAGACACAAATAGACTATCCCCAACATAAATGCATTCATCAGTTATTTGAGGAGCAGGTAGAACGCACCCCTGATGCTGTGGCATTGGTATTTCAAGAACAACAACTCACTTATCGAGAGTTAGATATTCGCGCCAACCAATTAGCGCAATACCTGCAAACATTAGGAGTAGGTGCAGATGTTCTTGTGGGAATCTGCGTCGATCGCTCCTTAGAAATGGTAGTAGGTCTTTTAGGGATTCTGAAAGCAGGTGGAGCTTACATCCCCCTAGATACAGGGTATCCGCAAGAACGTTTGGCTTTCATGCTTGCAGACACCCAGATCAAATTACTGTTGACCCAAAAACAGCTAATTGACAAACTACCTGCTCACGCAGCAAATGTAATTTGTCTAGATACCGATTGGCATACTATCAACCAAGCAACGCCAGAGAATTTAATTAGTAATGTCAAGGCTGAAAACTTGGCTTATGTAATGTACACATCTGGTTCTACAGGTCAGCCCAAAGGTGTTAGTGTTATCCATCAAGGTGTAGTTAGATTAGTCAAAGAAACTAACTATGTAAGCCTCACTGCCAAAGAAGTATTTCTGCAAATTAGTCCGATCTCTTTTGATGCTTCAACTTTTGAAATCTGGGGTTGTTTACTTAATGGTGGAAAACTAATAATATTCCCTCCCCATACGCCATCTTTAGACGAATTAGGGCAATTTATTCAGCAATATCAGGTGACAACATTATGGCTAACGGCGGGTTTATTCCATCTAATAGTCGATGAAAAAATTGATGCTTTAAAACCCTTACGTCAACTGTTAGCGGGTGGTGATGTTTTATCCGTTACCCACGTCCAGAAATTTATCAACACAGTAGAAAACTGTAAACTAATTAATGGTTACGGTCCGACAGAAAGTACAACTTTTACTTGCTGTTATGAGATTACAGCACCACTAAAGCCAGGAGCTTCTATTCCTATTGGTCGCCCCATTGCTAATACCCAAGTTTATATATTAGACTCCCATTTACAACCCGTCCCAATTGGAATCACAGGTGAGTTGTATATTGGTGGCGATGGTTTAGCACGAGAATATTTCAATCGCCCGGATCTGACTGCTGAAAGATTTATTGCCAATCCCTTTAGCCTAAATCCTCAATCACGCTTATATAAAAGTGGAGACTTAGCTCGCTATTTGCCAGATGGAAAGATTGAATATCTGGGTCGGATTGACAATCAGGTAAAAGTGAGCGGTTTCCGCATAGAATTGGGTGAAATTGAAATTGCACTTTTGCAATATCCGGCAATAAAAGAAGCAGTAGTAATTGTTCGAGAAGATGCTCCTGGTGAGAAAGTGCTAGCTGGTTATTTTGTAGCAGAAAATGGTCAAGATAACCTGCAAATAATCTCCGAGTTACGTCGATTCTTAAAACAGCAGCTTCCTGAGTACATGGTGCCCAAGATTTTTATGGCACTGGAAGCCTTGCCGCTAAATGCTAACGGCAAAGTTGATCGTCGGGCACTACCAAAGCCTGATTCTTTCCGTCCAGAATTGGAAGCAAATTATGTAGCGCCTCGCACTCCCATTGAGCAGCAGATTGCAGATATCTGGACACAGGTTTTAAATGTCAGGCAGGTTGGCATTTACGACAACTTTTTTGAATTGGGTGGATATTCTCTACTAGGAATTCAAGTTGTTTCTCGACTGCGCCAAGCCTTGCAAGTAGAAATTCTCATGTCCAATTTATTTGAATTGCCAACGGTAGCAGATTTGGCTGAACGAGTGGAAACTCTGCGTTGGGCCACCCAAGGTGTTCAGGCTGCTGATAGTGAAACCGCTGATGATTACGAGGAAGGTGAGCTATGAAAACATTAGATGAACTACTCTCTGAACTACGTCAGCGCGATGTCAAACTTTGGCTAGAGGGCGATCGCTTACGCTATCGGGCAGCAAAAGACAGTCTCACACCAGAATTGCTCACCGAGTTAAAAACTCAAAAAGCCGAAATCATCAACTTTCTGCGACAAATCACTACAGCCGCCAGTTCACAGATTCCCCCAATTGTTGCTTGTGAACGGAATGGCAACTTGCCGCTTTCCTTTGGTCAGCAACGGATATGGTTCCTGCATCAGTTTGAACCTAACAGTTCCTCAAATAATATGCCCGTTGTGGTGCGTTTTACGGGGAATCTCAATGTTGCTTTCTTAGAGGAAAGTTTGAGAGAAGTCGTTCGCCGCCATGAAGTTCTGCGGACAACTTTTCCAGCCGTGAATGGAAAACCTACTCAAGTCATCGCCACTGATGTTTCTTTGACGCTGCCAGTAATTGATTTGCGGCAAGTACCAGATGAAAAAAGAGAGGCGGAAGCTCTTTTACTGGCAACTAAAGAAGCTCATCAACCTTTTGATCTAGCCAATGGGCCGATTTTGCGATTGCTGCTGCTGCGATTGAGCGATCGCGAGCATCTGCTAATCTGGAATATGCACTGCATAGTTTGTGATGGAGCTTCTTCTGATATATTTTATCAAGACTTCACTACCATCTATAAAGCATTGTCGGCAGGGAATGCTTCTCCTTTAACTCCCTTACCAGTGCAGTATGCGGATTTTACCAATTGGCAATATCAATGGCTCCAGGGAGAGGTTTTAGAGTCACAGGTAAACTACTGGAAGCAAAAGCTAGAAGGCAATTTACCGATCATTGAGTTACCTTACGATCATCCCCGTCCTCACGGTGTGCAGACATATCAGGGCGATCGCGCTGCCCTGCTGCTATCAAAGACGCTGAACCATGCCCTGACAGACCTGAGTCAAAAATGGGGTGTTACCCTCTTCATGACTCTCCTAACAGTGTTTGAGCTATTGCTCTACCGTTATTCTGGACAAGAAGACCTACTGATTAGCTTTGCCAGTGCAAGTCGGGGACAAGTAGAAACCGAGCGGCTGATTGGATTTTTCTCTAATACTCTTGTAATGCGGGGTAACTTAGCAGGAAATCCAACTTTTCGACAATTGTTAGACCGTGTGCGTAAGGATTGCTTAGAGGCTTATACCCATCAAGACTTACCATTTGAGAGACTAATTGAAGAACTTAGACCAGAACAACAAAGTCGGAACAGTTCGCCTTTATTTCAAGTAAAGTTCTCCCTCAATCCTCCTTGGTCAAATGGTCGTGGTATGGGGGCATTGCAACTACCTGATTTGACTATTACTTCTCTATTTGGTTATATCTATCATGGTAAAACCAAATACGATCTGACATTAGTCTTGCGGGAACAGGATAATGGTCTGGGTATGGTATTTGATTACAATGCCGAGATGTTTGATGCCAGTACCATAGAGCGAATGTTGGGACACTTCAAAACTTTACTCGAAGGCATTGTTGCTAATCCCGATCAGCCGATATCTGAATTATCTCTGTTGACAGTACCTGAACAGCATCAATTATTAGTTGACTGGAATGGCAAACAGGCTGATTATCCGCAGAATACTTGTATTCATCAGTGGTTTGAGGCTCAAGCTAAACGAACTCCAGATAATATTGCAGTAAGTTCTGAAAATCAGCAACTAACCTATCAGGAACTCAACCAGCGTGCAAATCAATTAGCCGACTATTTGCAAACTCTAGGGGTAAAATCAGGGGTACTCGTCGGTCTTTATGTAAAGCCTTCGCTAGAGATGATTGTAGGGCTGTTGGGTATTTTGAAAGCTGGGGGAACTTACGTATCCATAGCTGCGACATCTGGGCAAGATAGTCTGTCTTTCATTTTAAAAGATGCCCAAATATCCATAGTGTTAACCCAAAGCTCATTGGTTGAGAAGTTCTCTGAGCGTCAGGTACAAGTTATCTGTTTGGATAATGATTGGGAAGCGATTGCACTACACACAACAGAAAATCAAGATTACTATACCACAGATCAGACTCTAGCCTGTGTAATGTATGTGTCCGGCGGCAATGGAAAATTCAATGGTATAGCCATTACCCACCGTAATCTTGTCACCCACAGCCTAGCAATCAGTGACACTTGGGAGTTGACCCAGAGCGATCGCCTCCTACTCATACTTAGTATCAGTTACGATTCTTTCATTGAATCACTTTTCCCCACTTGGATTGCTGGTGCTACTGTAATTCTCCAGTCTCAAGAGCTACAATCGACAGCGCAGTTTTTCCCATTCATTGCTCAACAACAGATTACCGTTGTTAATCTACCTACTTATTTTTGGCATCAGTTAGTTAAAGAGCCGACTCTATCTCCACAAACCTTGCCAGTCAGCTTGCGCTTAGTCGTGGTTGGTGGTGAAAAAGTCTCACGTAATACTTATTTAACTTGGGTAGAAAAAGTTGGCAAGCAAGTACGTTGGCTTAATAGCTATGGATCGCTAGAAACAACTTTAACCGCCACGGTTTACGATCCGGCAACTGCCATTGAAGCCAGTAACACTCGGTCAGAAATTCCTATAGGAAAAGCGATCGCCAATACCCAAATCTACATTCTCGATCGGCGATCGCAACCCCTGCCAATTGGCGTTACTGGCGAAATCTACATCAGTGGTATCGGTGTTACACAAGGCTACTTTAATCGTACTGAGTTAACATCTGAGAAATTTATCCCTAACCCCTTTAGCAGCGAATCTGGGTCATACCTTTACAGAAGTGGCGACTTAGGACGCTACTTAAGTGACGGCAATATTGAGTTTATTGGCCGCCGAGATAATCAGGCTAAAATTCGCGGCTTTCGGATTGAGTTGACAGAAATTGAGACAATTTTAGCTCAATATCTAGGCGTGCAGAACGCTGCGGTGATTGCCAGAGAAGATGTTTCTGGAGACAAACATTTAGTTGCTTATCTTGTCCCCAAACAAGACGAGACGATTGGGAGTGAGCAACTACTGACTTTTCTCCAGCAAAAGCTACCTGAGCATTTGTTGCCTACCTTTGTCATAGTTGATTCTCTGCCGTTGAATGCTAATGGTCAAGTTGATCGTCAAGCCTTACTTGGTCTTAATCCAACGAATATTGAAAGAGAAAAAATATTTGCTACAGCAGAAAATCCATTACAACTTCAATTAACAGAAATCTGGGAAAATGTTTTAGGAGTTCATCCGATTGGAATAACAGATAACTTTTTTGATTTGGGTGGACACTCACTGCTGGCAGTACGTCTATTTTCTCAGATTGAAAAGATAGTAGGCAAAAATCTAGCTCTATCTATACTTTTGCAAGCCCCAACTATTGAGCAGTTAGCTAATATTGTTGAGCGAGAAATATGCTCAAAACCTGGGATTGCGGCGGTGCCAACAGCTGATGTCAAATCTGAAACATCAATTCCTTGGTCATCTTTAGTAGCTATTCAGCCCAACGGTTCTAAGCCTCCTTTCTTCTGTGTACATGGTTTGGGTGGAGAAGTTCTACGTTTCCGTGAATTGGCTGTGCATTTAGGATCAGATCAACCATTTTATGGACTACAACCACAAGGGTTAGATGGAAAACAGCTTCCTTATACCCGAATTGAAGACATGGCAGCGCATTACATTCAACAAATCCAGATTATTCAGCCACGTGAGCCTTATTTAATCGGTGGATACTCCTCTGGTGGTATAATTGCTTACGAGATGGCTCGGCAATTGACCATACAAGGTAAGAAAGTAGCTTTATTAGTTCTATTTGATACTTATGGTTCAAAAAATACTGAATCCATATCATTACAAAAGCCAGCCTCTCGTGATTGGAAGAGTCTTTTAGCAATTGCATCTAACTATATTATTGAGCAGGTAAAAAGAAATACAGAACGGTTTAAGTATCAAGTCAAAGAGATACTCTGGCGGTTTGTCTTTCACTTTCACTTGATTCTCGGTCGCCCTTTACCTTACTCCAACCGGAAATTTATGGTGGAACATGCCACTATACAAGCGCTAAGAAAATATGTTCTACAAGTTTACTCAGGTAAAGCAACCGTATTCCGAACAGAAGATGGTCTTGTAGTTGGACAACGAGAGGCTGATGCCAAAATGGGTTGGGGTAAATTGGCATTAGGAGGAGTGGATATTTATGATATTTCTGGGATTCATAATTCCATTTTTAAAGAACCCCATGTACGATCTGTGTCTGAAAAAATGAAGTCTTGCATAGATCAAATTATTGCAGAAACCATAGGAAAGAAGTAACTCAGGGAAATACAAAACTTAAGTCTTTAAGCCAGATATAAAGGCTATTTTGACCCACTCAAAGTTCTTTCTGAATTCTGTTTTAGTGATAGCTTTCCAACCCAATACTGCGTAGGTTTTGCTCAAAAGCTTAAATTTCGTAGGTTTGGTTGAGGAACGAAACCCAACATTTTCGGGGCTTTGTTGGGTTTCACTTCGTTCAACCCATCCTACAAATGTTCAAAACCCACGCAGTATCCAGGATTCCGCAGCACACAACAGTTGCAATTAAAAAACTATTAACAGGTTTACTTTACATTCTTGGGCGCTAACCCCGATAAGACAGATCGCATTCGCCTGTTGGGGAAGAACACCTTTAGTTTTGAGGATCTACCAAATGGTGGTGATAAAGATTACAACGACATCATTGTACAGCTAAATTTGAGTGTCAGTCCTGTCTAAATATTACAGCAGTTTTCGATCAAACCCGCCACAAAAATAAATCCTAAAACAAAGACCAGTATTACTTTTAGTTGTGGCACGTTTGATTGCAATTCGCTGTAAGTACGAGTAATTACTTAGATAAATCAAACAACCTCATCCCAGTTGCGAGATGAGGTTTTTTATGCACAGCTATTAACGAGATTCAATATAGATTAAACTAACGCGATGTGCAACTTTCTTTCCAAAGATAAAAGTCCCACCCTATGCTTAACCGAGAGATTGTGATTGTTATCTCTTGCCAGGGTGGAACAAATGTTATCTATGGAAGACTTGATCACAGCAGTGTTTTGCTGTGTGGATGATCTATTAAAGGAAGTGACCAATGGTAAACCTATGGGTAGTCGAGGATTTCAGCCATCTTTAAGTGATAGTGAAGTGATTACAATGGAAATTGTGGCAGAGTTTCAAGGTATCGATACGGACAAAGGTATTTGGCAATACTTTCGCCGTCATTGGTTCTCAATGTTTCCCCAGATGAAAAGCCGTTCAACCTTTGTACGACAAGCTGCAAACCTATGGCAGTACAAGCAAGAACTACAACAAGCCTTAGCAATAGAACTTGGTGCTTTCAGTGATAATACACACATTATTGACGGGATTCCGATACCGTTATGTTGCTTTACTCGTGCTCGTGGTTGTCGTAGCTTTCCTGGAGTTGCTAACTACGGTTACTGTGCCGCAAAAAAGGAAACATATTACGGATTTCATGGTCACTTACTCATTAGCGCCTCTGGGGTGATTACAAGCTTTACATTAACCTCTGCTTCGGGAGATGAACGGGAAGCGATCTGGGATATCGTGACCTTGATTCAGGGGTTGGTAATAGGTGACAAATGATACATAAGTACCACTCTCCGCCAGGAACTAGCACGCTATGGCATCGATTTACAAACACCCCTACGTTCCAATATGCAAGACGACTGTCCTGCATATTGGGTAAAGCTACTTCAAACTGTCCGTCGCCTAATTGAAACAGTAATTGGACAACTTAGCGTTAGCGTAGCTCGCCGCAGGCATCGCTTTAATATCGAAAAAGTCTGGGCCAGAGATATGTGGCATTTGACGAGTCGTTTAAATCGCAAACTATTGGCTCACACTGTTTGTGTCTGGTTAAATCGTTTATTTGGTTTGGAACCATTACAGTTCGATGGTCTTGTGACAGAATAAGTTGCACATCGCGTTAATAAGGCAATCTACAGAGAGCAAATATGCAGACTCTCCAAAAACTCTCCCTCCCAAGCATGGGCTGCGGGACTTGGGCCTGGGGCAATCAACTGCTTTGGGGATATGATGAAAGTATGGATGACCAGTTGCAAGCGGTGTTTAACCTTTGCGTAAACAACGGTGTGACTTTATTTGATACGGGTGATTCTTACGGAACTGGGAGATTGAATGGTCGAAGTGAGTTACTTCTGGGACGATTCAGCCGAGAATATTTAGGTTCAAACAAAGAAAATATTTGTATTGCGACTAAGCTCGCTGCTTACCCGTGGAGATGGACACGTCAATCAATGGTAAAGGCTTGCAAATCATCTGCCCAACGCCTAGGAAAAAACGTAGATTTGGTACAGATGCACTGGTCAACAGCAAATTATGCCCCTTGGCAAGAGGTAGGGCTGTTAGATGGTCTTACCGATTTATATGAGCAAGGACTGGTCAAGGGAGTAGGACTGTCCAATTATGGGCCTAAACGGCTTAAGCAAGTCCAGAAAAAGTTTGCTGAACGAGGTGTTCCTATTACTACTCTACAAGTTCAATACTCTTTGTTGTCTACATATCCTGTCACCCAATTAGGGCTTAAAGACCTTTGTGATGAGTTGGGAATTAAATTGATTGCTTACAGCCCTCTAGCTTTGGGACTACTTACAGGAAAATACTCTGAGCAAGACCCTTTGCCTAAAGGTATTCGAGGTCTGCTGTTTAGGCAGATATTACCAGGAATGCGCTCGCTTTTGGGATGTTTGCGAGAGGTGGCAGAATCCAGAAACAAAACCATGTCACAGGTAGCAATTAATTGGTGCATCTATAAAGAAACCATTCCCATCCCTGGAGCAAAAAGCGTAGAACAGGCAAGAGAGAATATTGGTGCTTTAGGTTGGCAATTAAACGTCAGCGAGATTGCAGAGTTAGATAAGGCGGCGGCGAATGTAGGCAAGAAAATGGTACAGAATATCTTTCAAACTAAGTGAAATTTCAACGTTACTTAATTTAAATTTGCAAAAACCTGGTTTAAGTCTGAAAACAAAAATACTTAAATTTTATATAAATCCAGACATAAATATCTTAATTATGTCTGATTAGTTAGTAATACAAATTACTATTTTTAGATTATAATACAGTACCATTTTAATAACTATATTATCAAGAATAGCTTTTATATAAATAGATACATATAGCGGTTCAGTTAAGCACCACTTGTGCAAAACCGTGGGTTTTAAGACGCGATAAATCGCCTTATCTACAAATGTTTTAGTCTTACCTGAACTGTATTGCGCTATAATTAAAATTTCGTAGAATATATTTTTAGATAAGATTTTTTAAAGACTTAAATCAATTAGTTATGTCCTAATGTTTGCTCTGACGAACTTGATTTTTAAAGTGTACTAATAAAGAATGAATATTGAGTCTAACATCTTGTAGACACTCTTGGTGACAACTTAACCTTATCCAATGTCCACAGTCCGCGAAAGCGGACTTTTTTTATGCAACCTCAAGTTGTAATTGATTATTTAAATAAATAGGCATAAATAAACAATGAGTAATAAGTGTTTAAAATTTTATGATTATGAGAGTAATTAAGGAGGGTTAAAGGAGAATATAATTACGGTATAATTACTGATTTGTCTTTACAAGAGTAGTAAACTCTTGCAAAGCTTTCTGATACTTGTTTTCAGCTACCCAGAATAAATCATTATGATTTGCCTCTTTAACCCACAAATAAAGCTTTGGCGATATTGCAGCATTAAACAACTTTTCTCCATGAGCAAAAGGAATTATATCATCTGCTTTGCCATGAATCACTAGTATCGGGCATTTTACGTTTTTGATATTGTCCAGATTGGGAAATTTGTCAAAAGGTAAAATCCGAAAAGGTACTATTACTTGAAAAGCTGAAATAAAGGAACTTTCAAGAATTAAACCAGCTATCGGTTGTCGCATTGCTAAGTTAACCGCAGAACCGCCACCAACCGAACGCCCCAAAACTATAATTTTTTCAGGTGGTATTTTTAGATTTTCGGTCAAATAATTGTAAGCGCTATTAATATCTTCGTATGCGTAGCTTTCTGTCGCCTTTCCTTGACTCGTACCATAACCACGATAATCATAAGCAAAGACACTAAAACCCCATGCATGTAATTTTTCTAGTATTTGTTTAATATCTCCTAAATCTTCAGAATTTCCATGAGCATAAAGAATAGTGTAATTAGCTTTATTGTTTAATAAATATATAGCTGAAATATTTGTATTTTTACCACTTTTTAACTTAATAATTTCTGGATTATCCTGATAACTAGAAGGACGAGATAGAAAAATCATACTATCTGCCCGAAAATATACATATACAGCAAAACATATATAAATAAATATGAAAGATTTAAGCAGTCTTTGCCAAGTAAAATCACCAATTAGCAATTTTATAATTTGCGGTTTTTCCATTAATTTTTATTTTTATTTCTATTTTCCTTCAGCCCAACCATCAATGATTTGTTTATAGAACTTACGCAAAAGTACACGCTGTAGGGACAAGACTTTACAAGTTCTTCAACAGAGTACCCGCAGAGTATTGTCCCTATTTAAAAACCCATTAAAGACTATTTTGATTTTCGTGCCGATTTGGGCGGTGTTCGGTGTGCGCCAAAGTACTTCTCACTGCGATAGCGCAACCACACCCGCAACACTTGCGGAATCTGCTCTTTTTGTTTTTTACTCAGTGTATTGTAAAGAGCTAATGCGCGATCACGTTCACCTCGACAAGCAGCATTATTGTGAGCATCCCAATAGCTGCGGGCTACCCGAATCCGCCGACACACTTCTTTAATCAGCGCTTCTCCTGTGAGTGGAACGTCCTGCTTTGCCATACTCAGATGCGATAAATTTCTAATTGCACTTGTGTACAGGTTATGAGTGTTACAGGCTGGTACTTATTTGGGAATACTTTGAATTAGGAGTGATAAGGAAGGCGATCACGCTAACACTTTTAATTCAAATGTACTATATCACCTTATAACCACTCCTATCTTACAAAAAAGACGTATCAATACTCACTAATCTACCAGGACTAACTAAGATGGGATTTACTGAAGATATTGTCAAGCTGTCTGAACAAGTGCGTAAGCGATTTGACCAAGTTGTTGGCGAAGAAGCTACTAAGATGGCACTGATTGTTCCTTTTTTGAGCGCTCTTGGCTATGATGTCTATGATCCTAGCGAAGTCATGCCGGAATACGTAGCAGACTTTGCTACTAGAAGAGCAGGACAGTTTGAAAAAGTAGATTACGCCTTAGCTATTAACGGTACTAAAGTTATGCTCGTAGAGGCAAAAGCCCGTGGTCAAAAAGCTGAGGCACATGATGGGCAATTGAGCAAATATTTTAATGCACTTTTGACAACAAAAGTAGCTATTGTCACTAATGGGATTGAGTACCGTTTCTTTACAGACTTGCGTGATAAAAATGTCATGGACAAGGAGCCATTTTTTACTTTTAACATCCTTGAATATGATTCCAAAGATATTGATAACCTCAAATTCTTTCACCGTGATAATTTTGAGGTTACAGCTATTACCAATCATGCTGAAGAAATGGTTTATGTAAAAGGCATGACTCAGCTTCTAGGAAATCTTTTACGTTCTCCTTCTGAAGAATTTGTTCGCTTTTTAGTGACTGAACTCGGTACAGTTGCTCCTAGTTATGAAATTAAAGGTCGAATTACTGGTAAAATTGTTGATAAATTCAAACCAATTGTTAAAAAGTCGATTCAAGGAAGTTTAGTAGAGTTAATGACTCGCTCACTTACTCCAGTAATAGATCAACCTGTTGAACCACCAATAGACATAGATAATGGAGAAGTGGATATACAAGCAGATCCTCAAGAACCAAAAGTAGTAACAACTGCTGAAGAAATCGAAGCTTTTGAAAAAATTAAAGCAATTACGCAGACCTCAACCAGTTACAATTATCAACTCCAATACAAAGATACTGTTTCATACTTTGGTATCAATCTTGTTGGCAAAAGTACTTGGTGGTTTCTGAGACTATATCTATCTTCGCAGAAAAAAAGTTTTATTACTCGGCTAAGTGTAGGTGAAGTAAAGTCGCTAGCTTTAAACTTTGAAGTGCAGGAAGTATCAGCTTCTCTGGGGGATGCCGCATCAAAAGTAATTATTTCTTCTGTCAGTGATTTTGAGAAGCTGACATCACTGATTCTCAGATGTTACGAGGTAGAAGCAGCCAAGCATCAAGCATTTACCCCAGATGTAATCAGAATGGAAAAATCAGCTTAACTCAAGGTATCTAATACAAAACTCCACCTACCCAACCATTTTTTTGCTGTTTCCCATTCTGAGTGTTGAATATTTGTAGACAAAGGCAGATTGGGAATAACAGTATACTAAAAAGACAAAGCTATTAAACTAATTTTTTTATCAAATCCGATTTTTGCCTGCCAGTAAATTAGCGATCGCAGTACTAATCGGCTAACCTATAATATTTAAGACAAAAAAGTGGCTCTGCAATCAGCAGAACCACTAAAGCTTTCGCAAATCTGTTATAAATTAACGAACTGCCCCTTGAGCAGAAACAGTATCAATCGGTTTCATCAGGTACAGCCGTAATAACTGCCAGCCATTGGAGATGTAAAGTGGCAGTTTTTGGAAGAATTGCAGGAATTTGGGAGTGCTGGAATTAGCGATCGCACCCAGCTTTTCATTATTGCTGATACAAGTATCCAATCGCTGATAAAACTCAGGATTCTCTACATCCAGCATTAGCGGGAACACCCGACCGGCGTTTTCGTTAGTCTTCTGAATTACATGGATGTCGTATTCTCTTGCATCTAATCCCAAGGTGGCGTAAAAGTCCTTGCGTTGGATGTCATTGAGATACATTGTCGCAAATACCGACAACAGGAAGAACCGACTCCACAGCCGTGCTTTCCAATCATTCAACATTTGCGGCTGAGATTTCATAACCGCATCAAAGAAATCGCCGTGACGGTTTTCATCCTGACACCAGTTCTCAAAGAACCGGAAGATTGGATAAACCCGATCTTCAGGATGTGCTTCTAAATGGCGATAAATAGTGATGTAGCGCCAATAACCGATTTTCTCAGAAAGATAAGTAGCGTAGAAGATGAATTTCGGTTTAAAGAAGGTATAACTGCGACTCTTAGTCAAAAATCCTAAATCTAGGGACAGATTAAAGTCCGACAAAGCTTTGTTCAAAAAGCCAGCGTGACGTGCTTCATCCCGTGACATCAGGTTAAAACACTCTGCCAAGACAGGGTTTTTTCCTTTCAAGCGACGGCCGAGTTCTTTATATAGCAAAAAGCCAGAAAACTCTGCCGTACAGGAACGTTCTAGAAACTCAACGAACAACTTGCGAGTTTCCCCGTCAATATGATCCCAGGATTGGTCAAACTCGGCATCCCGAACAAAGTGATGGCGGTTGTAGTCAGTACGGAACTCTTCGAGAATGGCTTGTAACTCGTCTTCATTGACGGAGATATCCATCCGCGCCATTTCATCAAAATCGGTAGTATAAAACCGAGGTGTTAACAGGGTTTCTTTTGCCGGGACTTTAATCCCTGGCCGGATTTCTTCAAAGCCTGGTTTTTTGAGGGAATCTACCATGTCTTGATTGCTCTTTCGTCTTTATTATCTTAAGTAGACCCTTCGGGTTCGGCAGTTCCTCATGGGGGAAACCCCCAAGACCAGACTACCTCACCAGAAAGCTAAGGGTAATGTTCTGTTAAGGCGTAACAGCCCACAATAATCCAATTGTATAAAGTTCAGTCTACCAAGGTGCGGGTGAGAAATTTGTAAGTAAAAGATTAAGAGTTGCAACAATCATTCAATGTTTACGGAATCAAAAATCGCGGATTAGTAGTCAAATAAACGTAGTTCGGTGATTAGCAGGGTTTTGATCAAGTGGAGTAGCACACATTTTTTGTATTTTAAATCGCCATAACCTCAGTAATTTTCTGTAGTTGCTACTACAATATAGAAAACCCATTTTAGACAACAAGAGCAAATCCAAAGGGTTGAAAACAAGATGAATCTTGAAAACAATCAGCATAAAGACCGACTTCTTGTCTCTTACATCTTGTGTGCAGTTGGATTTTTCGGATTAGGAGGACTGCACCGCTTATACAATGGCAAGATAGGAACGGGTTTGCTGTGGCTGTGTACTTTTGGTTTGTTTTATATAGGGCAGACTGTGGATTTGCTTCTCATCCCTAGCATGGTTGACGAATACGAACACAAGCTGAGACTAAAAGCAGGTGTATCTCCCTTTGGAGTACCATTGAATCAAGCAGTGGTTGCCTCTCAAGTCCACCTTCCAACAGGCAACCAACTGATGATTAAACTGATTGAAGCGGCGGAAAGCAAAGGTGGTATTTTAACTGTTACTCAAGGCGTGAAGTTCACGGGAGCTAGCTTTGCGGAAGTGGAAGCTACTCTCAATGAGATGTACAAATCAGGTTATGTAAAAATAGATAACGACCCCAATACTGGAGCCGTTGTCTACCATTTCCACGAACTTTAAATTGTCATTTGTCTTTTGTCCTTTGTTAAAAACCAATGACTAATTTATACCTAGCCACTTTTGACCGTCCAAGCGCTGAACTAAGCCAAATACCAACAAATCGAGTGTAATTTTGCGCTCATCGATTAAGAAGGACTCAAGAGTGCTAGGTTTTTTGCCTTCATTGCAGGAAAATCCCTTTTTCCCTTGAATATCTTCTTCGGGGAAATACAGGTTAAACTGACGCGCACCAATTTCTTTCCAACTGCCGATAATTTGCCAGCATTCTTCAGCAGATTCAAAGCCTGTAATTGGCACTTTCTGCTTGGCAAAAGACACCTGTAAATCTTGCACACCTTTTTGAGCGATCGCTTTTTGTAAAGCTGGCAAGTAGTCTTGCTCGATGAACTCTACAAATGGCTTGTCTTCAACAGATGGGGCTTTTTCTTTTTTGGCGGCTTTAGCTGCGGGTTTTTCTTCTGCGGCTGCGGCGGGTTTTTCGCCGACTGCGGCTTTAGCTGCGGCTGCGGGTTTTTCTCGCTTGGGGGGTGTCGCAGTTGGTTTAGCAGCGTTTGGATCTGGCGCGTTGGCAGTAGGAAGGTCTGTGGCTTCAGGTGAGTCTGTACTCGGAGCGTTTTCTTCAGCCACACTAGGAGCTTGCTTGTCAACAGTGCTGGGAGTTACTTCTCCCGCTTGATTGTGATTGGTTTGGTCTGCCATTGCTCAGGTCAATCCTTTAATCTAGCTTTGGGAGCGATCGCTCACCTTGATGTATCGGGTATTTTTATTTTGACATACTAGTGCAGCAAGGCAGTAATAACTGTACAGTTAAAAATAACGCAAAATCATAGGGCATAAGCTTTCTTTCCTTCTATTCCCTACCCCTTCGATTTTAGATTGTTCAATCCAAAATCCAAAATCTAAAATTCTTCCGCCTCATTCAAATCCCCTTGAATCCCATATCAGTTTCTACCTGTTGCTGTGCCGGAATCGAACTCACTTTGCCAGATGCAATGCTAGAAGTCTTACGCCAATTACCAACTTGGCTCAAAAATATACCTACTAAAATCACGCTACCGCCAATATATTGAGGTAAGGTAGGGGCTTCACCCAAAATTAAATAGGCTGCTAAGATGCCCACAATTGGGCCAAATGAGCCAATTAAGGAAGCCGTAGATACAGTAGAAGTTTTCAAGCCTTTAATCAAAAAAGACTGGCCTAGCACCACAATCAACCCACCGTAGAGAAACATCCATTGCCATAAGAACGGTGAGAGGACATCAGCAAAATGATCTTTGCCATAGAGGACTAAAGCAACGAAGAAAAAGATTATGGTTCCTAGTGCAGTCCGAAAGATGCTATAGATTCCCAAAGGAATCTGTGAAAGATATTTCTTACCAATAATCGTAGAAGCCGTTGCAGCTATAGATCCTACTGCTGCTAAAAGTTCCCCTATGCCTAAACTGAAACCTCCCATATTCATCATGGCTTCTGTTGGAGGCTGAAGGACAATAGTTAGGATAACACCAACAAACGCTGCGATCGCTCCGATAAATTCCCAAATATTTACCCGTTCCCTTAACAAGCAGACTGATAAAGCCAGAGTTAGAGGCGGTTCCAAGCGTCCTACCAAGATGACATTATTTACCCCTGTGACTGCGAGTGCCTGGAAAATTAAGCCAGGGGCTAAGGCTCCTGATAAAATAGCTACTGCCGTTAGACTTACCCAATCCGTCCTTGAGAGTTGCCTCAAAGTGGCTTTGTTCCACTGTCGCCCATAGATGAGGATCAAAAGTATCAAAGCGCAAAGGTTTCCCACAAATAAAACATTACATAAAGAAATCGGATTACGTTCCCCAATAAAATGTTCAGCACCGATTTCTGTTAGCTTTCGGGTAACTGCGCCAGATGCTGCAAAAATTAGCATTGCTAGCCAGAGATATGTTTGTCCTGAAACTCTATGAATTAAGCGATGTGGTCTTTTGGGCCTAGTCACAATAACACGACTGCAATAAAAGCATTGCTCATTATAAGTTGCTGTCACGCATTTCAAAATGAGGTTTTGTTGAGAAAATACTTAAATTATGCTGTGACTTTGAGTCACCATCGTTGCCTGAGAAAGTGCTGAGAATCAACTAAATTTTCTCAAAGGATAAATTCATGAAAATAGTGGCTTAGTTTCAATAAGTTCTCACTCCCACCTGAGATGCTTGGGATGTTCAGGATAAAACAGAAAAGAGAGTCACAAATGAAACTCGCACCCTTACTTACAAGTTTTGCTTTGGTTGGTTTTTTCACAGTTTGGGACGTACCATTAAAAGCGATCAATCCGTCATTAGTGCAGGCATCAGCAGCCGAAGAGATGTCTGTAGCGCAGAAACTAGATTTGCTTACTAAAAGTAAGGGTCAGATTGGTAGTGGCGATCAACTACGTCGTTTCTTTTTTGGTGACTTGGAGCCAATCGGTATCCAGGTAGGTGGTGCAGGTCATGTAGTTAACCTTTATAACAAAGCTAATAATGTCACATTCGCTTATTGTTCTCACTACGATGTGATTGTAGCGATTAAGAAAGGTAAGGTGACAAAGTTTGAACCCAGCGAAGTGAAGTAATACTAAATCCATTTTCTAATTAATATTTGCTAAGACCAGAGGAGCAATTGGATTACATCTAGGACTTACGCAAAACTACACGCGGTAGGCGCAATTCATTAATTGTCTCTACCTGAAAATCAATGTTTTGGCTATTTTTGCGTAAGTTCTGATTTACAGCAATTTGCGTTCTTGCAATCAAAATACAGAATTGCATATACTGTCTCCTCACTGGCAATCCTAAATTTAGATATCTGAAGAATTACGAGTGTTAATGAGAAATGCCATACTGTTTTGCCTGCATATTCCATAGTGCGGTATATTCGCCTCCACGCTGTAAAAGTTCTTGATGAGTACCATCCTCAATTAAATAACCAGATTTGAGAACTAAGATTCGGTCAGCTATACGCACTGAAGCCAGTCGATGGGTAATCAAGATCGTAGTTTTGCCCTCAGCTAGCTCGATAAAGCGAAGGTAAAAATCACACTCACTGCGAGGGTCGAGTGCAGCAGTAGGCTCATCCAATAGCAAAACCTGGGCTTCTTGGCGGACAAAAGCACGAGCTAGAGCTAACTTTTGCCATTGGCCTCCAGAAAGTTCTGTACCGCCAAACTGCTTGCCCAGTGGTGTAGCCTCCTTTGTAGGAAAATGATCGACTAGTTTGACAATATCGGCTTTTTCAATCGCGTATTTGAGAATGTCTGGATGCTCTAGAGCAGCTAGGTTTCCTAAAGCGATATTTTCCCCAAGCGTCAGCGCATAGTGACCAAAGTCTTGAAAAACTCCAGCAATTTGCTGCCGCCATTGCTCTAAATTTAAATTTCTAAGGTCTATACCATCAACTAGAATACATCCTTGCGTTGGATCGTATAGCCTGGTTAACAGTTTGACTAAAGTAGTTTTCCCTGCACCATTTTCTCCTACTATGGCTACTGTTTGTCCAGGGAAAAGGGTAAAAGAAATATCTTGGAGTGCTAATCTACCATCTGGATAGTAAAAGTCAACTTTTTCAAAAGTAATACCTGAACGAATCGGAGTAGGTACTTTTTCTCCAGGTATGCTCAGTAGCATGGGGATTGGACTGTCAAGAAAATTGAAAAACTGTTGCATGTAGAGAATATTTTCAAACAGATCCAGCCAATTAGCCACCAATCTTTCAAGGTTATTCTGGAAGTAAGTCAATGACTGTACAAATAAAAGTACACTGCCAGGACTGAATTCTCTTTTAAAAGCTTTCTGTACCACCCAGTAGAAAGAAAAACCATTTCCCAAAGTGCTGAGGATAGCTAGACTAGACGACCAAAATGCTTGCTTGTCCCTCAGATAGCGCATAGATTGATGTAAAGACTGAAATGCTTGCAGATAAAGCTCGATAAAAAAGGAACCTAGCTTAAATAACCTGATTTCTTTGGCATAGGTATCAGTAAGCATCACCGAAGTGTAATATTCCATTCTTCGAGCTTGGGGACTGTTCTCAAATAAATTTAGCCAAATAGCTTTGCCATACTGAGAAGAAACCACTATCTGGGGTATAGTTGCGATCGCTATCACCAGTGGTATCCAAAAAGCTAGAGGAACTAGTAACCCAACTATCACTATTAAGGTCACTAAAGATCGACCTGATTCAACCAAATTTTCTAGTAAATTCAGTGGTTTATAGCCAACTTGTTGTTGCAACAGTTGTAGGTCATCATAGAACAGAGAATCTTCAAAACGGCTCAAATCTGAAAAAGTATCAGCTTTCCGCATCAATAATAAGCTAATGTGAGCCGTTAACTTGTCATTGAGATTTCCTTGCAGTGCCAATACCCAAGGATACAGCAGTGATTCTAGTAGCAAAGCTCCAACCCATCCTGCTACCAAAGGAGCAAGAGTTGCATAACCTAATTCTCTACCAGATATTAAGGCTGTTGCTACAGTATCTACCACTAGCTTGGTTATCCAAACACTTATGGCAGGAAGAAAACCTTGTAATACCGTGACAGCAATCAACAAGACTATTTCTCTGGGTGCTGCTGTCCATAATAAAGGTAAAGAACGAAATAAAGCTTTAGTGTACCCTGCAAGCCAAACTCTTAAATCGCTCATCAATTAAACCTGATTTTTTATTCGAGTGTCAAGTAAATAAGCTTTATGCCAGTATTTAAAACCTATCTTATATATTCCCCTAACTTAAAATTCGCTATCAGCGCTATTATAAAATGGGTTTTTACTGTCAGTATGCTTTTTATTTTAAAGTCTCTCTACCTTTTCTGCATCAGTAACCAATGCAGAAAGTAATATTAGGCGCTATCCAAAATAAAGATAATCCTACTTAAGAAATAAAAATATTACTATCAAGACTAAAAACAATATTACTTAGGTATGAATAAAAAACTCTAGAAAAAGATAATGTTATAAGAGGTTAGATGATCAAAAAAAAGAGAATGTGACGCTAACAGTAGCAAAAGCATTCTCAAAGACGAGGTTTTAGGGAAGATAAATTCCATAAGACAATACAATTACGTCGAGATATTCCTCCCTGTGGCGACCTCCTAAAAAAGGAGGTAGATAAATTATAAGTCTTTGTTATTCAGGGTTGGAAGGATCTTTAAATGATTAAAATTTTAATCAGACTGTATTGTCCTAGGTGATATTTTCCTTAACTTGCCAAAAAGCGATTTTGATGTTTTGTGGATTAGTTAAGATTCTGAATAAAAGATTGAGTGTTTTTGTTTAACTATAACCGGATGTGAATGATAGTTAGACATTAACCGCCATCTCATTTTTTGATCATTCTGTAAATTCGCTAGTTCCAACATCATTTCTTCCGTGAAAGCTGATTGATACATGAAGATCATTACAGCTTTTGACTGACTCGAATGCAGATTTAAAAACAGGCTAATGAATTTAATTTGAAAGGAATGAGTAACCATGCTTGCAGAAAAAACACTGACCCAACAAACAATAGATATGCGTTTAGAAGACAAAGCAGACAAACTCGAACAACTGCTTTTGTCCGATGAGGAAATTGCAGCTTTAGAAAAGTTAGCAATGCCAGGAATGTTTGAATCTGAGACTAGTCAAAGATGGTTTGCTAATTGCGGTGGATGTGGTGGATGTGGTGGATGTGTCGGATGTCGGGGATGCGGATGTCGAGGATGCGGATGTCGAGGATGCGGATGTCGGGGATGCGGATGTCGGGGATGCGGATGTCGGGGATGCGGATGTCGAGTTACTGAAGGTGGAACAATATCAGGTGTGCTAGACGACACCGATGAGGTCGGTTTTGGATACTAAATAACCTGGAAATAGAACAGCAATTCCGTAATTTTAGAAACCAAGTTTTTAAGTTTAGAGCCACAATATCTGGCTTTAAAAGTTAAAAACCCTGTCTTTTAAGCTGTTTTTTTTGCATTCATCACTTTTATAGCTGCAAAAGCAGGATTTTTCATTTTCTCAATATTTTTGGATACAACCGAGTTTTCAGATTTTTCTATTTCTTTGATGGAGCTTGGGATAATAAAACAAAGCCTATGAAATTAAATGATGCTCAACGCCTGCGTCTACTAGAACACGTTGTCGTTCACATTATGCGGTCAGATTGCAATGGCGAAGAAACTATGATATTCAATACGAGGCGGCGAACCCTGACAGTGAAGGGTCAAGCACTGCATGATGTAGAAAAAATTGTTTTACCTTTATTAGATGGTTCCCGAACAATAGGAGAAATCCGGGCGGCAATTTGCGAAAAGTTGACAGATTCTTCACTAAATCAATGTTTAAAGTTTTTGATGGACAATCGCTTAGTAGATGAGTTGCTGGAAGATCCAGTTGATTTAGATAGTCGTGCATATTTACTTCCTCAAATCAGCCTCTATCATGAACTAGGCTTTAAGCAAAAAGATGCCCAGAAGCACTTAGCGAACGCGAGGATTGCTGTTTTTGGACTCGGAGGTTCAGGGTTGATAGCTGCAATTAATTTGGCTAGTGCTGGTATCGGTTTTCTCCGCCTATGTGATGATGTCTGCACATTTCCGTCTGATTTCCCGATGATGTCAGGCTCAGTCTTTAATCAAATAGGTGCTTTTCGAGGTGTGGAAGCAGCTCGACAAATCGAGGCGATCGCAAAAGTAACCCAAACTGAAACTGTGACAGATCCTTTAACTAACGACGAAACAGTAAATGCTTTGCTTGAGGACGTTGATCTGGTGATTGTCGCCACCGATGCCGTATCTGTCAATCTCGCTTATCGCCTGAACAGACTATGCCTGAAGATGCAGCGCCCATTGCTACCAGGTGGCGCAGTTGGTGTTGAAGGAACTTTTGGGCCGCTAGTCTTTTCTCAGGATGGCCCTTGCTATCTTTGCTATCGGATGCGATCTATTGCCTGTGCCAAACTTCCAGAGGCGGAATTCGCTATTGAGCAGTTTCTCGACCGAGAACGCCGTTCTCAACCGCGTTTGCGAGAAAATTTACCGATCGCGCAGATGTTGGTTGGTAGTTATCTGGCTCTTGAAACAGTGAAGATGTTGCTCGGTTTGCCAATCGCCACTGACGGTAAATTACTGCATCTAGACTTGCTCGGCACAAAGCTGACTCACAACGTTGTGCTGAAGAAACCTGGTTGTCCACATTGCTCAGGACAGGAGAAAACAAAGTGAATGCAGCGATCGCTAGTCCACGCTGGCGCGATTTAGTTAGCCCGCATACGGGAATCATCCGAGCCATTGATAGATTTACCAAGCCTTATACAGAGTTTGATCTGCCAGTTTTGTGGCAAGCCGAATTAGCAAATTTCCAGCTTCGCAAACAGCAGGATGATTTACGCTACGGCGTAGGTAGGGGCATGACTGATGAACAAGCAATTTTTGGTGCAGTTGGCGAAGCAGTAGAGCGCTACTGTGGTGGTATTGTAGATTATCGGCAACTGATTGTCAGTAGCTACGCAGAATTAAGTCATTGCGCCGTCCATCCTCCAACTTTTTTCTCTTTTTCTGACAAACAATACTCTGACCCCAATTTTCCATATTCACCTTTCAATCCGGCAACGCAGACTTCGTGGATACCTGCCCTTTCTCTAGCAAGCAACCTACAAGTTTTAGTTCCAGCATTTATGGTTTATTTCGACTGGGATAGCAATCTACCAGGAGATTATACTTTACCGGTCACTTCTAATGGTATGGCTAGTGGCCCAACTCTTGAGTTTGCTGCTTACAGTGGCTTGTGCGAGTTGATTGAGCGCGATGCTTTTATAATTACATGGTTAAACCGCCTACCTGCCCCACGCATTTATTTCGCTCACCGTCCAGGAATTGAGACGGAAATTTTAAGCCACTATGCCCGATTTGGCATTGAGCTAGTTACGTTCTATTTGATTACTGATATTCAGATCCCAGTTGTGATGGCAATGTTAATTGACCGTTCAGGTAGAAGTCCAGCTGTTGCAACTGGTCTAGGATGCCATCTCGATGGATCAACTGCGCTTCGTAAGGCAATTTTTGAAGTTTGCCAAGCCCGTTTTGGTGATATGGAACGCATGGCTAGCGGCACTGGGATTAATCTCAATAAATATGAAGATGTGCAGAATTTGGACGATCACAGCGCTTTTTTCTACAAAACGGCTCGGCTACGCGAGTTGGAATTTTTGTTGGAGCATGACCAATACCTAACGGTTGAAGATTTACCAACTTATGCATCTTCAGTAGAGGTAGAAAAATTGCAATCGGTCATTGCCAGGTTGCATTCAGTGGGTGTTGAACCTTATTTAGTGGAAATTACAACCCCTGATATTGAGTCGCTCGGTTTTCGAGTAGTGCGGACTTTAGCCAGTGAACTAGTCCCAATATATTTTGGCTATGGACTGGAGCCATTGGGAACTCGGCGGTTGTTCAAGGTACCAGAAAAGTTAGGTTACGGTGAGCAACGTACCGCAAATGATCTAAATCCGTGTCCACATCCTATGGCTTAATACGATTTTAGATTTTGGATTAGGAATTACTTTCTTGTCGCAATCATTTTTCGGCGTTGCATAAATGCGGGATGAATTGGCGGGTGAAAGCGTTGATAAATCCTTCCACATTTGGCTAAATCATCCCATGATTCAGCAACTCCCATTTTTTAAATTGGCTTAAAAGGAGGAAATCAGCGTAATGTACACAGCCAATGAGCCACTGGAGTTAGCTCTGTTGTATCATTTGAACTCCCCAGTCCCTAAAAGTTCTGTCAAGCGTGTTCCGGCTACTGAACTGCGATATATGCCGGAGGCTCCTTTTCTGGAACTTCCAAAAGCACCACACGATAACCTGCTGAGTAAGCTTTTAGAGCGACGGTCTTCTGTGCGATCGTTTGATAAGTCGGTCATGCCAATGATCGCATTAGCTCAGTTGCTTGATGCAGGATGCGGTGTCAATGGGTTGCGTCAAACAGATGGTTATACCTATGAAGCCCGAAACTCACCGTCTGCGGGAGGACTTTATCCGATTGAGATTTTTGTATCGACACAAGCGGTAGAAGGTTTAGCAGATGGACTATATCACTACGAACCACGCGGTCATGGCTTACATCGGGTGAATGATGCAGTGCCAACAGACTTTGTAGAATCTTTATTGCAGCAGGATTACATTGTAAATGCCAATGCTCTGTTTCTGTTCACATCTGTTTTTATGCGCTCAATGTGCAAATACGGTGCGCGTGGCTACCGTTTTGCACTTTTGGAAACTGGTCATCAAGCTGAAAATATATGTCTAATGGCTGTGCAATTGGGGCTGGATAGTCTGTGCATAGGTGGATTCTATGATATGAGTCTGAACGCCATGTTGGGTATTGATGGAAAACGCCATGCGGCACTTTATTGTGTTGCCGTCGGTACTGAGAAGAAGTAGTGGTGCGCCAAGTTCCCTGCCCTCTTTTCCTTGCCTCTTCGTTGACTTAAATACCTCTTAATGCAGCTATGGGATCGAGTCGTGCTGCTTTTCTGGCTGGCGCTACACCAAAGATTAGACCAATGCTACCAGAAATGCTGGCTGTGAGAAATATTGCTCCTATTGGTACTGATGGTTGTAAGGGGGAGAACATAGCAACTATAAGTGCGCTACTAACGCCAATACCAGTTCCGACTAAACCGCCTGTTACGGACAGGATAATCGCCTCAATTAAGAATTGGGTAAGAATTGCTTTTTCTGTTGCGCCTATTGCTTTGCGTAGTCCAATTTCTTGGGTGCGTTCGGTGACAGACACTAGCATAATGTTCATGATGCCAATTCCACCAACGAATAAAGATATACCTGCGATCGCCGCCAAGACTAAACTTAAATTTATCGTCACTTGATTGATCAAGTCTTGGACTGACTTATTGGCGGCAACTGTGAAATCTTTTTTGCCCCGTCTGCGTGTCAGAATATTAATTGTTTGAAATGCCGCTGCGCGAATGCTATCTTGATTTTTTGCTGACAGTTCTAAGTAGTCGATGGGAATACCATTAGGCGATCGCCTACCGACTAGCTGATCTGCCATAGTACTAATTGGCACATAAGCTATATCATCAGGGTTATTCCCCATAAATGCACCTTTAGCTTGCATAATCCCAATAACTTGAAAACTCAAGTTATTCATCTGTAGTAACTGACCGATGGGATTTTCATTACCAAAAAGTTTCCGCGCAACTACTGGCCCTAAAATCACCACCTGAGAATTTTGATTTAGCTCTATAGGGTCAAAAAAACGGCCTTGATGTACCTGGAGATTGCGGACATAAAGAATTCCTGGCGTTGTACCTGTAACATTAACTTTACTGATGCGTCCCTGACGCGATAATTGCAAGTTGCTGCTAATTTGCGGGGCAACTTCTCGGACGGCGGGAGCCATAGTTGCGATCGCTTGAGCATCTGCCAAGAACAGTGAAGGCACATCAGAGCTTAACCCCTCTAGATTATCGCCACCAGCGAACACTGATAGTTGATTTGGCCCCAGAGACTCCAACTTTTCTTGCGTAAATTTTTGCGCCCCTTGCCCAATAGCGATCATTGTAATCACAGAGGCATTGCCAATGATAATACCAAGCATGGTCAACATGCTACGGAGCTTATTCGCAGCCAATGTTTTGACTGCCATTTGTGTACTTTCTAGTAAATTCATAATAATTCGTAATTCGTAGTTATGAGTCGATAATTACAACTAGGGAAATATTGTTGAATGATCGAAAAATATCAGTACCAATTGAAGATTCGGCTATTCTAAAATCCAATTTTATCTACACCTTCAATTTTTTCTGTACTGGGGGGAGACATTAACACGCGATCGCCTTTCTGAAGTCCTGCCAAAACTTGCACTTGATCACCACTAGTAGCACTTACTTTCACTGGTTGGAAACTGGCAGCATTTTGACTATCAATAACATATACCCCGGTTTGACCATTGGGCTGAGTTGTTACAGCCGCCAGAGGAATTACTAGAGCATTCTTAATAGTCTGACTGTGGAATGTCAGGCGTACATTCATTCCTGATTTCAACTTGTCTTGCCCATTCGATAAAACTACCTTAACTCGAAAAAAAGTGATATTGTTTTCCTGCACTGCTCTTGGTGCAATTAGACTTACTTTTCCTTTGAAGGTTTCATTAGGATAGGTGTCTGTTTGAATATCTACAAACTGACCGCGATTGATTTTGGCAATGCTAGCTTCAGGAATTCTGGCTTCAATTTCTAAGCCACTAGAGAGTTCAGCAATTGAGGTCGAGGTTGCACCTTCAGTATTAGAAGCTGATGTGGTGGGTGTAACAAAATCCCCTTCTTGGGCAAAGCGACGGGTAATAATTCCCGCAAATGGGGCACGGATGATAGCATTATTGAACTGACTTTGATAAAAAACTAACTGAGCTTTAGCCTGTGCTACCTCGGCTTCAGCTTGGGCAATTTCCTCGGGACGTAATCCATTTTTGGCTTTCTTCAAACTTTCACGTTGTTCTTTGAGCCGTGCTAGTTCTGCTTCTAAGTTAGCTCTAGCTTCTTGTTCTTTAGTGACAAACTCTTCAAAGGCATTGCGGGAAATAGCACCCTCTTGCACCAACACTTGATTGCGTTGCATCTCTACGATTGCTCGATTCAATCGAGTTTGAGATGCAGCTACTAATGCTTCTGCGGAAGCAACTCTAGCTTTAGATTCAGCAATGTCTTCTTGTCGAGTGCCAGCAACTTTTTGTTTCAAATCAGCCACAGCTTTATTTAGTGATGCTTGATACTGATTTACCTGTGCTTGTAATCTTTCACTATCCATAAGGGCAATAATTTGTCCTTTTTGGACGCGATCACCTTCATTCACATACAATTTAGCAATGCGTCCAGAATCTTCTGGGCTAAGATTGATTTTTTGTAATGCTTGCACCACGCCATTAGCTTGAATCTGCACTACCCAATCTTTAGTTTGCACTAAGATAGTTTGACTAGTTAAATCTGGCTGGGAGGCAGTTTCTTGAGTTTTCCAGTAAACTGTCGCCATACTTCCCAAGGTGCTGGCTAACAAGATACCGAAAATCCAAGGACTAAATTTCTTCATCCGATTATACAGTTTGATGTAGTCACTAAAATTAACTCCTGATAAGTATTGTAGAAATAAAATATCAATAATAAAAAACTTACTGTAAACCAAAAACTGATATTTTTAATATTGCAATAGATTGCCATGCAAAGGACTTATAAAAAAATAAATTATTCCAAATTATTTCTAATTTTTTAGTAGTGCAAGACCTTAAAATCCTAATAAAAAATATTTTTATATGGAAGTCCATAACTGTTATTAACTCATCCAATTTAACAAAATATTGCTATCAAATTTATTGTTATTAATGGGTTTTTCTCATCTCCCTTGCCAAGTCTGATAATTTCCACAGAAACCTCTATAGCCCTAGCTACTATAGCAACCCCGCTTACTTAGAACTTGCTGTTTTTCAGTAGATATTTCTGTCAGCACTTCAGCCTTGTTGGCAATTTTGTCTGACATGATTTTGCCTTAAATTTGTCTAAAAAATTATTAACTCTCTGCTATTACTTATAAATAATCTCTTTCTTATTTAAATTATTCTCTGGTTGTATTTTAATAAGATGAAATTCCAACTTTCGGTTATCCAAAAATCTACCTATTGCAGTACATCTGTCTGCAAGAATTTACATATTGGTGCAATAGTTACTTTTTGCTAAACATGGCTCTAAATCCTGATTCTTCGGCTAGCCTCCAAGCTAGATTTGTCCCCTTGGACTGTAACCTCTTGGAAAAATGCAATTGCCTTAATCTCTCACTGATGGGGCGGATCTGGGAACACTAAATGCTAAGGTCTTAAAAATTCAAAAGAATTATGATTAGTAGTGTAGTTACCATTCCCGGCTATCAAGTCAGCGAAGAACTCTACAAGGGTTCTAGAACCCTTGTTTATCGAGCAGTTCGAGAGACTAACCAACAGCCTGTGGTCATTAAGTCTTTGAGTGATGGCTATCGTATGCTCTGGATAACAGTTTAACAAGTATGCGAGATTTATTTCAAAGATTAAATAATACCGGATTTGAAGTAGATATTTCAACCTTTTCCAAAGCCAGTTCTCACCGCGTACAAAAACCCTTTAAAGTATGTAACTTCTAGTCATAATTCGTCGATGTTGCGATCGCCTGAAATATCGGCAAAATGTTTGATAATGACTCTAGCTAAATTAATAGCAATGGCAGGTTATTTAGCAAAGCGATCGCTTATCAATTTTCGCAACATTAAAGCTAAATCATCGTTGAGTTTACTTAAGCTATGTTGCAGAATTGGATATACTTCCTGATTTTGATAAGTTGATCTTAATAAATCAATTAGGAAGTTTTACTCTTGGCTAGCAGCTTCGTTTGACATAGCTAAATCCCTGACAATACATCTTTTAGGTTAGTATTTCCAAGTTTTCATGCTATCTAACAATTAAAGTGGTGTAATCCAATAAGTAATGCCTCTAATCACTTGTTTATTAAAACCAAATAAAGGTAAATTATCTTCATTTAAACCCACATAAGTCCAATGTGGAGCATCATTTTCTACAGTTTGAAACCAGCCATTTTGATTAAGAGCTTTTCTTTGTTCTTTACTACCTACGCGTAAATCAATGGCTAATCCCCAGAGATGTTGTGAGGTTCCAGGAGGTGCAACTAAACCGAGAATTTTTGTTTCTTTTCCCTGTTGAACTTTTGCCAAAACTTGATTATTGGCATATTTTTGCCAAAATCTTAAATTCGTGTTGAAGGTGCGAGTACAATCACCAGAGCCATAACCAGATTTTAGGGGGATATGTTGTTGAACTCGCGCTTTATTTAGAGCATCAGCTGCCGACTTTTGTAAATAACAATCGTTAGTGCCATCAACATGACCCATTGTTAAAGTAGCTTGAAATTCTTGGGTTTCTTGTTCATTCGCAAAGATATCTTTTGGTGGCAGTTTAATTCCGATATCTTGATTTACAAAAACTGCACCATAAGCTCGCAGCAAAGTATATTCATAAGTACCAGCCTGGGGGATTGTAGGTAATTTTTGGTTAATCGCAGATAAAAAACGTTGTTTACTATTTAATTCAGGATTGGGAATAAATGGTTTGGGTGTTATCTCTTTAGAAATATCTATACAAGGTGATGAAACAGTTGTAGAGCATACATTTAATGGTTGGGAAGTTCTAGCAAATTGGTGGTGGGTAATCTGATTACTAGCTACTAAGACAAAAATAATGCCGATAACTATACTGATGAAACTTGCCTTTCTAATAAATCTAGTAATATCTTTTTGCTTTTTGATAGTGAGTTTCATTTTTAAATAATTACTTAGTTGATTCAAAGGTAAAATTAACAGCACTGCTTAAATATCTATTATTGATAAAATATATTTTCATGCACTTAAAGAAGTATTTAACGCATCAGCGATAAAATAATTCCTATTATTTGCTAACTATGTGAACAAGAGTTATGACAAACAACCCGGAATGTTGTCACAAATTTTAAAAAATATAATATTTTTATTGAATACCCAAGTTTAAAAATATAAACTTGTCTCTGATTGAGTACTAGTAAATTTGATAACTTTTTTATTAGAAAGTTACATCCATGAAACCACTGGAACAGCTAAAATTGAAAAGAACTCTAAGCTTGCCGATCCTGTAAGTATGACCATGCACAATTCCGTTGAATTCCAAGACGCTTTTGATGTCATAGTCGTCGGTGCAGGTCACTCCGGTTGCGAAGCGGCTCTGGCCTCTGCACGCCTCGGTTGTCGTACCCTGTTATTGACGCTCAACTTGGATAGAATCGCTTGGCAACCCTGTAATCCAGCAGTGGGTGGCCCGGCAAAATCTCAGTTGACTCATGAGGTAGATGCACTCGGCGGGGAAATCGGTAAAGTAGCAGACCGCACCTACCTGCAAAAACGTATCCTCAACTCTTCACGGGGACCTGCTGTTTGGGCATTACGCGCCCAGACGGACAAGCGCGAATATGCAGCAGTGATGAAGAATATTGTCGAGAACCAAGAAAACTTGACAATCCGCGAAAGTATGGTGACAGATTTAGTGCTGGGTGCTAATGATGAAGTCATCGGCGTTGAAACTTATTTTGGTGTAGGGTTCCAATGTAAAGCTGTCATATTGACAACTGGCACTTTCTTAGGGGGCAAAATTTGGGTTGGCAACAAATCAATGCCAGCCGGACGCGCTGGGGAATTTGCGGCTGAGGGATTGACACAAACCCTAAATCGCCTGGGATTTGAAACCGGAAGACTTAAAACTGGAACCCCAGCACGGGTAGATAAGCGATCGGTGGATTATAGTAAAATGCTAATCCAGCCAGGGGATGAGGATGTGCGCTGGTTTAGTTTTGATCCAGAGGCATGGGTAGAACGGGAACAGATACCCTGCTACATTACCCGCACCACCGCCGAAACCCATCGTCTAATTCAAGATAATTTGCACCTGTCGCCAGTTTATGGCGGTTGGGTGGAAGCCAAAGGGCCGCGTTATTGTCCCAGTATTGAAGATAAAATTGTGCGTTTTGCCGATAAGGAAAGCCATCAAATTTTTATTGAACCAGAAGGACGAGATATACCCGAACTTTATATCCAAGGGTTTTCTACAGGGTTGCCAGAAAATTTGCAACTGCAAATGTTGCGGACTCTCCCCGGTTTGGAAAAATGTGTGATGCTGCGTCCGGCTTATGCTGTGGAATATGACTATTTACCTGCAACTCAATGTTACCCCACACTGATGACCAAAAAGGTTGCTGGACTATTTTGTGCTGGGCAGATTAACGGCACTACAGGTTATGAAGAAGCCGCAGCCCAAGGACTGGTAGCAGGAATTAACGCGGCTCGATTTGTTAGTTCTCAAGAAATGATTGTGTTTGCCCGCGAGCAAAGTTACATTGGAACGCTAATGGATGACCTCTGTACAAAGGATTTACGGGAACCTTACCGGATGCTGACCAGTAGATCGGAGTACCGCTTATTATTGCGTTCTGACAATGCCGACCAACGTTTGACAACCTTGGGACGAGAAATTGGTTTAATTGACGATCGCAGATGGGATCTATTTACCCAAAAACAAGCGAACATTATCACAGAAAAGCAAAGATTGCAAGCTACACGAGTCAAAGAACATGATGAAATAGGAATAGCGATCGCCTCTGATACCCAACAAGCAATCAAAGGTTCAATTACCCTCAACGACTTACTGCGCCGTCCGGGATTTCATTACGTTGACCTCGACAGGTTCGGACTAGGAAACCCCAACCTCAACCGCGCCGAGAAAGAAGGCGCAGAAATTGACATTAAATATCATGGCTATCTTGCTAGGCAACAAAATCAGATTGACCAAATTACCCGTCAAGCCCACCGCCAATTACCTGCGGATTTGGATTACACAACAATTGATACCCTTTCCAAAGAGGCGCGGGAAAAGCTGACTCACGTAAAACCACTCACTCTTGGTCAAGCTGCACGTATAGGTGGTGTAAACCCAGCCGATGTTAACGCTTTATTATTATATTTAGAATTGCGTAAAACCAAGAGCCAGTATGAGTTTCCAGCGTTAGCTTAACACAAACTTGATAAAGACTGAGTATAGTAGTAGGGAGGGAGATTGGTATGATAGATGACATAACTATTAGTACTGCTATCATCAACAATCCCCAGATTAAAGTTGATTTTAATAGCAACGCTCAACCAACTCGTCTCAATAAGACGGTGGATTGGATATCTCATCTGTAATCCTAACTCCCAGGCAGTAGGCGCGGCGTTTCCTCGTCCTAGCAATAACCCAGAACGTCTATGTTACAAGAAGCCAGTACCCGTCTCATAGTACCAGAACCATCAGAAGACTTAATCGCCAACGAGCCTTGGTCGATAGAAAACTATGCTGATGGTCTCATGGATGAACTCTTTGCCGATATCGACTACATTCTGGATGTTAGTGATAATCTGCGTTCTCAAACCGTTAGGCATGGTAGGCAGAACAAAGCTCAACGCCACTCGCCTCCAGAATACGTGCCTTTGCAAACAGTTACGATACCGCAGATTATCTTACCAAACGGACAGTCAGTTACTCAAAATAATAACAAGCACTTGAGTACCGTTGTCTTTGATAACGCCACCATTAAACCAGTTATTAGAAAGCGTCAAAAAAGCAGTCGGACTTTGGGCAAACTGCTGATTGTCGGAACAACTTTAGGCGTGGTGATCGCTGGTATTCTCTATCTAGTGCAGTCTGGAGTCGTATATCTTTTAAATCCCAACTTGACTGGGCAAGCTCTTCTAGCGCCGCAAACGCAGTCACAATTGCCTGTAAAAACAGAAATTGAGGCAGATTTAGTTGACTATATGCTGGGAGCGCTGGCAGTTATAGACAAGCAAGAATTAAAAGGCAATCAAAAATCTTTCAGTTCGGGATTCTCCAGTCAGACAAATACTAATCAAATAGCCCTTGGTAACGGGCAAACAAGTGGGAATTTACCACCACTTCCACTTCTGGCAAATAATACACCACCAGCCCCTAACCGTTCTGGAAGCGTTGTTGAGCGGATCTATGTTCCCGTTTATCAAGCGCCATCGCCAATGCGCTACGCGCTGCCAGCAATTCCTGGTAGTCCCGCACTTCTACCACAAGTTGCTAATGCATTGCAGGCATCTCAACCTAATGTGGTGAAAAGTGCCCTAAATACGGTGCGACAAGCTGCCAAGCCTGTAACCGTCAATATGTTAGCGGCGGCTGTACGAGCGGAACTTAAACCTGTAGCTGGACGAACTGCACCTATTCCCGTGCGGCAAACACCCAAGCCTCTACCTGCATTACCAGTGGTTCCATTACGTGCAGCACTCGCGCCAGAGTCAGAACCAACTATTACCCAGGAACAAGTATATCCGGCAACTGCGATCGCAGAAGCACCGAGCAATACCCTAGAAGGATTGCTAGAGTTAGGTAACAAATCTGCCGCTTTGTTTAAAATTGACGGCGTAACTCGCCGCATCAATATGGGTGAAAGCATTGGCCAAAGCGGTTGGACACTGGTAGAGGTTAGTAATGGCGAAGCTGTCATCCGCCGTAACGGTGAAGTGCGATCCATTTACACAGGGCAGAAGTTGTAAAATCCAAGGCATCTAACTCACCAAAAATTAGCTCCTGACTGGTTGGTTAATTTCAAAATGAATATGATTGTCGTGACCACTTAGAGACACACAAAGTCCCTCTTGAATTAGCTGTCGATCGTTGAAAAAGATTGCGCGTACCAGCTTTTGATTAGTAATAGACTTGAGAATAGCTCGTGCAGCATCTCGATCGTAGTTAGAACTTGACCAAACAATACCACCAAAATTCCCATTTTTTTGGGGTAAATAAATATCGCACATCATTCCAGTTTCATGTCCATGATGATCGGGAGTATCGCCTCCATGAGGAAGACTAACATCGTTAATTGCGAATGGAGCAGCTAGGGGGTGAGTGTTACGATAACTGTTTTGATAATCTTGGGCAATTTTTTTAATCACATCAGCTAACCAATGTGTTCCAAAATCGTGGTTATCTTGAGTATCTTCGAGTTCACCGTTAACTAAACCATTATTCGGGTCACTTTTGGGCATCAACTCCCACCGTGGTGCATTAGCTGCTTGCAACCATCGATGAGTTATTCCACCAACATCAACTCTACCATCACCATTAACAGTACTGCGACCAGCAATAATTGATTGAAATAGTTTGATCGCATCAAATAGTCCTCTGTCTCTGTCTGCACTGTCAGGATCGCCTACCCATTTGTAGCCTAGCTCATACAATCGCGCCTTAATAGCCTTAACATCAGCAGCTTTATTGACTCCGCCAATTCCCACACTACCATCGAGTTTAATTACCTTCGCTCCTGGTAAACTGGATGCTGTAGGTTGTTGAGTGTTCTCATCGTCCTTGTGATCAAAAGGAACAACAACTTTAATGGGGATCTCTAGAGTTTGATCGTCAACATTAATTATCATCCGGCGATCGCCTTCTTGCTTAAAGACGAAATCAAATTGCCATTTGCCATCCTGACTAATTGCTACACTTAGGGCTGGAGATTTATCGTCGCTCGTAATCGACAAAACTTTGCCACTGTCGGTTAAAGGTGCTACGCCTTCAACCCTGAAATTTTGCCCTAATTCAACTTCTTTTGGCACACGAATTAACTGAAGTTGTACCACTGAAGCGGGAATGGTAACTCCACCTACATTAGCCAGTAACTTTTGTGCCTCTGGAAGCAAGTCTACAACTTTACTGACATATTTAGGATCAGATGAATAACCTTTAGCCTTGAGAAAGCCAAGGAAATTTTCTGGTGTATTAGTATACTCCTCTAAACCTTTATATGGTGTGCGAGTTAAAAACTTCCAATAACCAATAATAAAAGCGTCTATATCCGTAAATTTACAGAACTCAACTTCTTCTAGTTCAGAAGGAACCTTGATTTTTAAAGGTTCGGCAAACCCTTTCATATCAGGAATTCGCCATTTTAATCCCGCAAAATTATTAGCATTGATAGCGAGATCGCTTTTAGCCCTGCTGGACTCTAGTAACCATTGAGCGAGGGTAACTTCTTTTAAAATTTGCCGATTGATATCGGTAATTTTTGCACTTTCAATACCAACTTGTGTAAATATTTTGACTAAATCTTTGTTGGAATAATTGTTTACTAAATCATCTAGTAATGGCATGGATTTTTCCTTGTAAAAACTATGTATATAACCCCGATTTATTAGATAAGTCGGGGTTGTAGATGTTAACAAATGATGGAAATAGAATTAGTTAATCTTTTTCTATAACTTTGGCATGTCCAGAATAAACAAAATGCTCGTTTCGGTTTCCTTTACTTTGATCGGGCCACCTAACCGAATAATGGTTTTCTTCAAAACCAACATCCAAAATTGGGTAATCTCCTGGCTCAATCTCAAAGATAGAATCTTTTGGTAAGTCTGATGCCTGTTCTGTAGAAGGCTTTAAGAAGGTTTTTGTTGTAATTTCCAAAACGTATTTCTTATCAGCTTTAGGTTCCTTGGGTTTTGGCTGGCCTATTAATCCATCTTTAATTGCTTCCGCCATTTTTTCAACATCGAATAGATCCATATCTACTTGGGAATCACAAAAGCAGCACTCAATTAAAATAGCTGGCATTTGTGTATTCTTAAGAACAAAGAAACCTGTATCTTTCACCCCTCTGTTATAAAAACCAAGTTGAACAATTTCTTTGAGAACTGATTCCGCAATCCCTTGTGATGCGTTACTAATGGCGTAAACTTCTGTGCCATGAGCTTTAGCGTTAAATTTATTAAAGTGAATCGAAACATAGACATTAACGTTATTGGCATTTGCCTTATTAGTTCGTTGTCTCAGAGAATCGGTTACACCGCTAGCGCTTGTAGGAGTGCAATCAATGGCGGTATGATTTGCTGCTCTGAGTTTTTGTATCAATTGTGTACCAACTGCTTTAGTTAAAGCATCTTCTTGTTTGATGCCTGTTGCTCCTGTATCTGGAGGACAGTTGTGTCCCATATCAATACCAAATTTCATCTTGCTGATTTCCTTTTTATACTTTGAGATGTGAGCATAATTTAATTACACTGTATTAATTATTAGCTTAAATATAAGCGCTCTGTCGGTGAGATAAAGTGAGTTTTTGCTGTAAATAAATGTGACATTTTACGTAAATATATCCTTTCAAGGAGATATTTCATAAGTTCAACGTGAAAATGAAGCAGACTGACCCATTACAGCACAAGAGACGCTGAATCTAGTCGATACTCTTTTATGCTCTACCTTTGGGCAAAGACTCAATGATGTTCAATCTGTGGTTTTGTTAGAAAGTTGGCTAGGACACACTTATGCGGAAATTGCGGAGCAGATAAGTTATAAACACGACTATATCAAACAAGTAGGTTCTCAGTTGTGGCGATCGCTTTCTCAGGTAATTGGTGAAGAGGTTTGTAAAAAAAAATATCCAATCTGTTTTGCGTCGCTACCAGCAGTCCCAAAGCGGTGGATAATTTAATTTTAAACAAAACTCCGTACAACTCAAAAAGCCTTCTTTCCTATTGCCTCTTGCCTTTTGCCTGCCTATGCAAGTAAGTATGGCTACACCACACTGCGCGGACAAAAATCAAAGTGGATTTTTATATTTGTACAAAAGTTTGTGAATACAATTTTTATTTTTGACATATAGATAGAAGCAGACATTCCCAAACTAGCCTGGGTTGAGCGTAAGCAAGCAAGTATTTACGAGATTGTTCTAGCTGATTAATAATACTGGGTTGATGCCAATGCTGCCAGTAGAATTGCTGAAGGTAATCAACTAACCACAGTTGGGCTTCTGTATCTAAATCCTTATCAATTTTCTTGGCTAACTCCAAGGCTTTGCGGTAGGAAGCAGGGGCTTTTTTCAAATCTTCGAGTAACTCCGGGGGAATAGTTTGTAATTGCTCGTAAGATGCGATCGCACTTCCCGCACTACCAGCTGCTATACTCAGTACTGCCTGATTTTGCAAAATTTCTTGATGACCTGTTTGTGTAAGTACAACAGCCAAAGACTCTGCATTTAAACGATAAAAAGGAATACGTTGACAGCGTGAAACCAAAGTTGGCAAAACAGACTCAGGTGTAGGTGCAATTAAAATTAACGTCGCCTGTCCCGGTTCTTCCAAAGTTTTAAGTAAAGCATTGGCTGCGGCTTCTGCCATTGTTTGGGCTTCTTCCAGCACCACCACATTCCTTGGTGCTTCCAAAGGCGGACGACTTAAAAACTCGGTAATTTCCCGAATTTGCTCTAGCCGAATTACAGGTGGTGCTTTACGCTTAAGTCCTTTTTCAGCCGCTTCTAATGCTGTTAATCGTTGTCCCTGGTATTGGTAAGTCGGTTGTACCCACAACAAAGCTGGATGGTTCCCCTGACGCAAACGGTTTTGTAAAGCCGCAGTGACTCCCAACCCACTAGAAAATATCAATTCTACAAAGCACCTGGCTGCTAAACTTCTTCCTACACCATCTGGCCCCACAAATAGATACGCTGGAGCAACCCGGTTTTGTCTGACAGCCTGAGTCAGTAATTCTATGGCTTGCGGTTGTCCTACAAGTGCTGCAAATGGGTCAATAGTCATTAGTTAATTGTAGAGTGACATTCTCACTTCTACAAGGATTTTCTCAAGGTAGACAAGGTTTATCTGCAAAAATTCGTAGCTAAGTTAAGTGGTTGCTTTAAACATCCTTCAGGGCATCTAAATGTTAGCTAAATTATTCGCTAAATATTTTGATATTTAGCGATGCAGGAATTACCATTATCACCGAGAAATTTTTCTACAAAACGTTCAAAGATTTTGGAGAGCCACATAACGTCAGTAGGCAGCTATTAAGGGTCAGAATAAATAATAACTGTTGTCAATGATCATAATAAAAAATGGTACGTTTTTTCACTTGAACCACCAATTCGACAGCCAAAATTTCCCTTTTTATCACTGAAAAATTGTGTTTTTTGAGGTTGCTGTTAGTAACTTCGATATTTGTTAAACCTAATTTTGATTCATTTTTGTTGTAAAGTTCTACAAGTCGAGGCTCTCAGCCTTTTTTCTCATAACCTTGAATGGGTTGGTTCCTTAGACCTAGAGTATCTCCTTTTCCTTTGCTTGTCCGATTTTATTCATCTCCTCGATGTATCGATCTGTGAGCTTCTGCAGCCGTTCGGTGCTGCGCTTGAGTTCGTCTTCGGAAACTTCTTTCTTTTTCACCCGATCTTGCAAATTATCCTGCACATTGCGACGAACGTTGCGAACGACAACTTTGTGTTCGTCGAGTTTCTTGTGAAGGGTTTTGACCAGCTCGCGACGACGTTCTTCAGTAAAGGGGGGTATCGCCAGGCGGATCACCTGGCCATCGTTATTTGGATTGATGCCCAGAGCTGAATTTCGAATCGCCTTTTCGATGTCGGACAGCAGTTTGCGGTCCCAGGGTTGAATAACTAGCAAGCGCGCCTCGGGTACAGAAATGGTGGCTACCTGGTTAAGTGGCGTCGGTGTGCCGTAGTAATCCACGGTGATGCGATCGACCAGTGCTGCGCTGGCCTGGTCTACGCGCAGCGAGGCAACATCCTGTTTGAGGGTCTCGACCGCCTTCTGCATACGCCGCTCGGCCTCGTCGAATAAATCGTCAACCGTAGCGATGCTCGCTTGGGCATCGGCTGCCGTGGTGACAGGCTTGGCAGCGGGCTCGGCCGCAAAGGTGACTGGGGCGCTCTGTAAGCCAACAAGAAGAGTCCAGAGAAGGAAGAACGGGCGTGAGAAAAACTTTCTGCCAGCGGTATTATTCATGGTTGTCTCCCTTCGAGAAACGTGTTTGCACATAACTAAAGCGCATTATTGTATGTGAAGGATAGGAGATCCAATGGGTATTGTCAATCAGCTCAGTCAAGGTGGCGATCGCCACCTTGACTGGGCTTGAGGTAGTAGAAGTAAAATAGTAACTTTACTTTTTAAATGCAGAGGAATGCAATGGCATTATCAGGAGATGCAATGAGATTGTAAGGCAACGCATTGGCATTGTCAGGCGACGTATTGGCTAAATTTGTAGTGTCTTAGATGTAGAGGGACGCAAACTAAGCAGAAAGGAAAGGTACGCAGAATCTTTTTGAAAAGAATTTGTTAAAACAAATTTATGCAATGTTGTAATCAGGAAGTCTCAGATGTCGCACAAAGAATTTATTTATTGCAGGCAAAAATGGTTGCTTCCCATCTTGGTACGTATCGTAGTAACAATTTTTCTCACAGTAGGGGTGTTAGGCATTTTGGGAAGCACTGCTTCTATAAGTAATGCTCAATCTGTTTTTCCTGATTCTGTGACAGCTAATGCTCAACTAGTAAGTACCACTAAGCGTATTCAGGACAAACAAACACTATCAAAATCAACACCGCTAAATGCCACTGTATATCATAGTCCTGAATGTAACTGTTGTGGTGGATGGATTGACCACTTAAAGACACAAGGTTTTGAAATCACAGACTTTTCTACGCCTGACATCGAAACTGTTAAACAAAAGTACAATGTACCGGATAACTTATCATCTTGCCACACAGCAGTTGTTAATGGATATGTCATAGAAGGACACGTTCCAGCAAACGACATCAAACGTTTGCTTCAAGAAAAGCCAAATATTGTTGGTTTATCTGTTCCCCAAATGCCTGTAGGTACTCCTGGGATGGAGATGGGGAATCGAAAAGACCCGTTTACGGTGTTTGCCTTTGATGGTAATAACTCAGTTGCGGTATTTAATAAATATCCATCTTCTTGATATAAATCTCACTGGATTCAGAGGATGTTTTAAAAGTGGATTTTAATCTATTTTTAGCGATTAAAATTGTCAAAAGCTTTTAAAATATCCTTATATTATCTGAATCAGTGGTAGAGGATTTACTGGTTAGAATCAGTTTTGATCAACTGGGATAAATGACTTAACCATCTCCCCAACCAGAAGCGAGATGCTATGTTTGAAACATTTTGAGAAAGAAGCTCAATTGCATGGTTACAATCTTGCAGGCTTGCATCGATTCCCATTGCGTGATAAATTCCGCGAGCATTGCAAAAGGCATTCATTGCTTCTGATTCGCGATTGATTTTTTCTAACACTAAACCCAAATTAAACCAGGAGTTTGCTTCTGCATTTTGGTCATCAAGATTCCTTCTAATCTCTAATGAATATTGATGAAACTCAACCGCTCTTTGGTACTGTCCCAGAGCCTTATAAGCACTTCCCAATCCACTTAAGGCCATGCCCTCCCCATTGCGATCGCTAATTAATCTTGTCAGTTCTAACCATTCGTGGTAAAACTCAATTGCCAGTTGGTACTGCCCCAATGATTCATAAGTATTGCCCAAACTTCCTAGACAAATGGCTTCTCCAGTGCGATCGCCTGTTTTCTGGGTGATACTCAACCACTGCTGATAAAACTCAATCGCTTGGTCGTACTTGCCCAAATATTCATAAGTATTGCCCAAGCTTCCTAGACAAATGGCTTCTCCAGTGCGATCGCCTATTTTCCTGGTGATACTCAACCACTGGTGATAAAATTCGATTGCTCGCTGGTATTTCCCCAGTGATTGGTAAGCGTTACCCAATCCAGACAAAGATTTGGCTTCTCCGAAGCGATCGCCTATTTCTTTTGCTATATCCAACCACTGCTGATAAAACTCAATTGCCAGGTGGTACTCCCCAATGGACTGATAAGCATTGCCCAAACTTGCTAAACAAATGACTTCACTATTGCGATCGCCTATTTCTCTGGCTTTGTGCAAGCACCGCTTTTCAAACTCAATGGACTCGATGTTATTTAGGCTCCCTGTTCTAATTACTTCTGTCATTCTCTATAGAAAACGAAATTTTTGCTTGATAGGTTGTTGATTATACAATTTTCTGTGCATTCAACACACAATAACAGAACTTATATGCACAAGTTCTGTCAAAATCTAGGAATTGTTCTTCAATATGTAACTTTGTTTTATACACCAGCGATCGCTGTGTATACAAGGCTTTTATTTATATTGGTAAGAAGCACACGATTATAGTATACTCACAAATTTAGTTTTAGAAAAAATATAAGAAAAACCAATCAATCAGCAGCAGCATAATCAGGCAATGCGTTGAGTTGTAAATTAACAGCACTTAGATAATTTTGGTCGTTTAAAACTTTTGATGGTAATTTATCTGCATTAATAGCAGCTTTCACCAAATCGTTTGCAATAATATTTCTGTTCTGAGTTTCAAATACTAGCATCTCTCCACTAGGGATCCCGTGCTGCTTCAAACCTCCCTGATACGCAAAAGTAACTAAATCGAAAGGTTGGAGGTAATTTACAGTAATAGAGTTAACAGGTAAATTGTTAGAGTTAATAGCAATTGTTTCACTATTATTGTTAGTAGTTGTTTGGGCAACAGCGATTCCAGGTACAAGACTAATCGAAGCAAAAATAAGTGCAGAATTTATTACAGTAAGGAGTTTCATAAGGTTATTCTTAGGTAAAATGCGATCGCTGTTCTTTAGTAATAGAATCTTCTTTATTATTAATCTCAGCTTCCTTCATTCAGGTCATCTGATCGGTTGATATCTGACTCACCCAAAAGGGTGAAGCAATTGAGCGATAAAAATCCCGTTAAGTCGACATACATAACAGAGCGATTGTAATTTTCTAATACTTAACTGAGGTGAGTTGAACATTTATGCAATTTTTCAACTTGCATCTTGAGTTTCATAAGCATTGCAGCAATTATTCTTCCAGATTCGCGAAAACTTCCTACGACTCTTCAAACAGGCGATCGCTTTTATGCAACCATAAGCAGTTCAATCGGTTTGTCGTTGCGATGTCTACCACGGGCTACGCCTAAGCATTGTAGTAAAACACAACAGCGTTGCATTAAAACAATTAGCAAAATCCACACCTGAAAGTATCCGGTTATTCTCACTAGCTCTGAAACTAGGTTGTTAACTTAGAGAAGTGTTCAATTGCAAGCTCAATCTTTACTTACAACAATAATCATCAACAACTTTAGTCTTTAGGGTTTGCAGAAAAGTTTAATGCAAAAAAAAAGTGGCTTTTAAGAACGGGACTTGCTCTCCTAATTTTTATCATGGTTGTAGCGGCAAAATTTATGGATAAAACTCATCCCATCGCTGAACTCTACGTATTTGGGGATAGTCTTTCGGATACAGGAATGGTATTCCGGGCAACAGGAGGAATGTACCCGCCTAACCCAACTTACTTTCAGGGGCGTTATTCAAATGGTCGGGTTTGGATTGAGTATCTTGCCGAATCCCTCCATCTCTCCTCCAAGCAAACTAATAATTTTGCTTATGGAGGATCGACTACTGGCAGTGTTGGCAACAGCTATGTACCTAGCTTGCTAAATCAAGTGCAGTCGTTTACGCAGACACATAAATATACAAATTCAGATGCTTTGTATGTGCTGTGGACAGGAGCAAATGATTATTTGCAAGGAGTAAGCAGTGCAAGTATTCCTGTTAAAAATGTAATAACGGCAATCAACTCTCTAACTGATGTGGGTGCTAAAAAGATTCTGGTAGCAAATTTACCAGATTTAGGACAGTTACCTGCCACTAGAAACAGTGCGAATTCTGTGAGCCTCAGTGCATTAACACAAGCACATAATCAAGGCTTGAGGCGATCGCTAAAGGTACTAAGTCAACAGCATTCTGATCTTGATATTGTGCAATTAGATGCCAATGCGCTATATCGAGATGCGATGTCTACGACGGGCTACACCTACGCAAATCCGGCAGCCTTTAACTTTACCAATGTCATCAGTCCATGTCTATCTGGCTCTGGCACCTATAGTAACCCAAACCAGTTTTTGTTCTGGGATGGCATTCATCCGACAACTGCGGCTCATCGCATCATCGGGGAAACTGCTTTTTCAACGATTCAAGAGGCAGGAATGATTAATCCTCGTTCAATGTTGGTTCCCTAACTTAATCAGCTAAGAATCAACGATAGGGGCGCACAGTTGTGCGCCCTTATACTATGATTTAATTTACCAAAAATAAATGTAAAATACGGTAAACCACGCAAATTACCGTTGATTAATCTAGCCCAACGCTCAAATAGCACATTACTTATTTATATAATTGGAAACCAAAATAACTGCTGATGTCTGAACAATATCGTTTTGAAACCCTGCAAGTTCATGCTGGACAAGAGCCGGCTCCTGGAACTAATGCCCGTGCTGTACCAATTTACCAAACTACTTCCTACGTTTTTGACGACACCGAACACGGAGCGCGGTTATTTGCTCTCCAGGAATTTGGTAACATTTACACCCGAATCATGAACCCGACGACGGATGTATTTGAAAAGCGGATTGCTGCACTAGAAGGGGGTGTAGCAGCATTAGCAACAGCTAGTGGTCAGGCAGCGCAATTCTTGGCAATCACTACGATCGCTCAGGCTGGAGATAATATCGTTTCCACCAGTTTTTTATATGGAGGAACATATAACCAGTTTAAAGTATCATTACCACGTTTAGGTATTAACGTCAAGTTTGCCCTGGGAGATGATCCAGAAAGTTTCCGTCAGGCGATCGACGATCGCACCAAAGCGTTATACGTTGAAACCATTGGCAATCCACAATTCAACATTCCCGACTTTGCCGCTTTAGCTGAAATTGCCCATGAAAACGGCATACCTTTAATTGTGGATAATACCTTTGGTGCTGGTGGATATCTAGCTCGACCAATTGAACATGGTGCAGACATTGTAGTAGAATCTGCAACTAAATGGATTGGTGGACATGGCACTTCTATTGGTGGTGTAATAGTCGATTCGGGTAAATTTGACTGGGGTAACGGTAAGTTTCCCCTATTTACTGAGCCAGCACCAGGCTATCATGGGCTGAATTTTCAAGAAGTGTTTGGGCCTAGCGGTTCCTTTGGCAACATTGCTTTTATTATCCGCGCCAGAGTCGAGGGGTTACGGGATTTTGGCCCGTCTTTGAGTCCATTTAACGCCTTCCTTTTACTGCAAGGATTAGAGACTCTTTCTTTACGTGTAGATCGTCATGTCAGCAATGCCTTAGAATTGGCTCGGTGGTTAGAGCAACAAGAGCAAGTATTATGGGTTAATTATCCTGGACTTCCTAATCACCCTTATCATGAACGAGCGAAAAAATATCTCCGGCATGGCTTTGGCGGAGTTTTAAACTTTGGCATCAAAGGTGGATTGGATGCAGGTAAAGCTTTTATTAATCATGTGAAATTGGCAAGTCATTTAGCAAATGTTGGTGATGCTAAAACCCTCGTGATTCATCCCGCTTCCACAACTCATCAACAGCTAAGTGATGAAGAACAGCTTTCAGCAGGTGTAACACCCGATTTAGTGCGGGTATCAGTGGGAATTGAACATATTGACGATATTAAAGAGGATTTTCAGCAGGCATTCGGGCAAGTTAAGATTTAATTCTTAATTGGGCATTGGGCATTGGGCATGATGAAGAGACAAGGAAGAGACTATTCAATAATTCCCCCTTGTCCCCCTTGTCCCCCTTGTCCCTCTGCCCCCTGCCCCCTGCTCCCCTGCCTCCCATCAAATATGATCTACTCAAATTTCATCTCACCACAAACCCAGTTTTACCAGCTGACAGTGCCATTTCAACTTGAAAGCGGCGAAGTATTAATTGGGGTTCAGATTGCTTATCGCAGCTGGGGAGAGTTAAATGCTCAAGGCGATAATGGAGTACTAATTTGTCATGCCTTAACTGGTTCGGCTGACGCTGATGATTGGTGGGAACCTTTGTTTGGTTCAGGGAAAGCCTTCAATCCCGATCGCGATTTTATTGTGTGCAGCAACATTTTGGGAAGTTGTTATGGTACAACAGGACCAACTACTATCAACCCAACAACGGGAAAGCCTTATGGTGTATCCTTCCCTAAAATTACAATCCGAGATATGGTTCGCCTACAAGCTGTACTACTAGAATATCTGGGTGTTCAATCTCTGCGGTTCGTAATTGGTGGTTCGCTTGGTGGAATGCAATCACTGGAGTGGGCATTATTATATCCCGACAAGGTGAAAGGTATTGCACCTATCGCTGTTTCTGGCAGACATTCCGCTTGGTGTATTGGATTAAGTGAAGCCCAAAGACAGGCAATTTATGCCGATCCAAATTGGCAAGGAGGAAACTACACCCTGGATGCACCTCCAAAGCAAGGACTAGCAGTGGCGAGAATGATGGCGATGTCTACTTACCGTTCTTGGGATAGTTTTACAACCCGCTTTGGACGGCAGTATGATCCATCTGAGAAGTTTGCTATAGCGAGTTACTTACAGCATCAAGGTCAAAAGTTGACAGAACGATTTGATGCCAATACTTATATTACCCTCACCCATGCAATGGATGGCCACGATATTGCACGCGATCGCACAGCTCCTAATTTATCAGATTATGAATCTGTTCTGGGAAGCATCCAGCAACCAACTCTAGTTGTCGCCATTGATTCTGATATTCTCTATCCACCAGTAGAACAACGAGAATTAGCAAATTTAATCCCTAATGCTCAACTGTCGTGGTTAAAGTCAACCCACGGACATGACGCATTTTTAATTGATATGGCTGCATTAAATGAAATTATTCAACAGAACCATGAGTTTGTTCTTTTTGAACCGTAGGAACGATCGCAGTAGTCAATATCACATTAGGTAAAAAGTAAGGGTTTATATCTCAATACAGTTCAGATAAAACCAAAACACTTGTAGAGACGGCGATTTATCGCGTCTCAAAAACCCAAAATTTTTGCCAATGGCCCTTAACCCAAGCGTATTGGTTTATAACTAAAATCTCAAGATCGATGGGAACGGGGATGAGTTAAATATTTCCCAATGCCTGCCGTATCCGCTGCTATATTTACTGTATCTGGGTTTCTGTCGTTGAACCCAGAAATGGAGACAGCTAAGGGTGAACCGATGAGTTGAGCAACTCGAAAGGCAGACGCGATCGCTCCTTCATGCAATCCATCTCCTAGATAAGCTCCCGCATAGTAAGTATGATTTTCTCCATTGGTGGCAACTACTTCGTCTCGATATCGAAAAGATTCAGTGGTATACAACGGAGTGTGATGCTTTTGAGTGTGAATAATTCGATCTTTGGCAATCAATTCTTCTAGTTGAAACGATAAAAAATAATTCTGTGGCGATGAGATCCCGCAAAGCTGATTTAAGTAACTGTTATATCCCCATTGGGTGTCTGTCTGGAAGAAATCAAATTCCGAGGGGTGGTGGATGTGATGATGATCATACATAGAAGTATCAGTATGAATTGTAGTGGTTGCATAATTGGCTTTCCAATCTGAAAAGCGTTTAATTTCAGCCCCGGTTGGGTCAGCTAACAGAGCCATTACTTGGTCGGGTGGCGTAGCAAATACGACTTTATCAAACTCCTGGATCTCACCCTGCGATCGCCTGATTTTCACACCATCTGGACTTCTAGAAATATTAACAATCTCCATATTCAACAAAACTTCTCCTTTAAATCGCTCCAGAATTTTTTCAATATAGGAATATACACCGCCTTTAATCCTGAGCCATTTGACTGCAAGGTAGTCGCGTAACATCGGAATTCCCATCTCTGCGGGAAAATTATCAATGAGTTCAAAGGGCATTGAGTAGCTATACATTGTCAGCAACTTTAGCCAGGTATTGCTTATACTTTTGTTGTTTACATATTGAGACAATGGCTGATCGCAAAAATCTTCCATCTGGGTAAATCGCGTTTTTAGCCATAATCCAAGGGAATGGGTATGGATGGTATCGAACCGCAGATATTCAATGAGGCGTTGGATGCCTGTATAGTTATTCTCATTCGTGACCTTCGAGAAAAAGGGAATGTCATCTTTGGGGAATAAAGCTGAACCGACACGGATGGGTTCTAGTTCCACTCCTAGCTCTTGCATAAGAGCAACAAAGTTGTGGAATACGGTAGGAAATTCTAGCACTCCACTTTCCAACATTTCATTGCAATCGGATTGGTTGGGCAAAACATTCTTGTTGAGTGTCCGAATATGCCCCCCTAACATGGGCTGCCGTTCAAACACCGTGATATGATGACCTTGCTTATCAAGTAGGTAAGCTGTAACCATACCACTGGCTCCACCACCGATAACTGCTATTCTCATAACTGACCTCTCAGTTTTTGAATATGAATAATATGTGCGATTTGTCTGTTTAGCTATTGCCTAAAAGCACGTCGCCAGATAATCGTTGATACAGCAACGCCCCAGTCCAAAATGTGGGAGCAAAGCCCGGATAGCCTGATGAAGCATTGCAGAAATAGAAATGCTTGAGTGAGGTTTCGTGATTCAAGCGTCCCAAACCCATGTTGCGCGGTGTGAGACTAGAACCGTAGGAATTCCCGTTAGGACACCAGCAATAACGTTCATTGGTGGTGGGACTGCCGGTGATCTGAAAGACTAGATGCTTTCTAAAATTCGGTACATATTCTTTTTCCACGACATCGAGGATAGAATCCAAGATTTCTTGCTTTTTCTGGTTGTAAGCTTTACGTTCGCTCTGTCGCAATTGCTTAAAGTAGTCGTAATTAGCAACGGTAAGGAATTCGACAATCTGGCAATCTTCTGGACAATCCCGACTTGCTTGTGTCAATAAAGTGGGCGTTGTTATGGCAAAGCTGGGATTGGAAAAGTCATTGTGTTCATACATCTGAGCAAAGGCTTCATTCAAATCCTTATGACCTGTATGGAAGAGATTCCACTTGCCAAATCCATAGTCTCGCAGGTCAAGGCCTTTGACGACGCAATAAGCCATGTAGTTAGATGCAGAATACTCATAGTTGAGTTTTCGGCGCACAGTTTTAGAGAAATTTGACTCACCAATCATTTTGGCAGCTTTTTTGGGGTCAATGTTGCAAATCACGGTGCCACCTGTAAATTCGTGAGTTTGATGGGTGTTTAAATCCATCGCCTCAACGCCCGTAACCGTTTTGTCTATGACTCTAAAATTCGTGACTTCATGGTTGAGCAATACCTGCCCTCCATTTGATTCAATCACTTTGACTAACGAATTGATAACATGCTCAAAATGCTGGGTTGGGTAAAATGCACCTGCTTGATAGCCCTTGAATAAAGCGACCCAGGCATAAAACGAGAGTTGATTTGGAGGCAGCAAAAAATCAGGCCATTGCAGAGCTAATAGGGTTTGGGCGGCTTGTGGTAGCTGAAACTTGTCGAATACATCCTGAAGTGTACTGTTAAGATATTGGACAGTACAAAACACTTCACTTGTATGTTTGAGCAGTTCAATTGGCTTAACTGGAGGAGCAAGTCTTTTCAAACCTGCGCTCGTTTTTTCAACATCGTTAACAAATTGGCGAATGCGATCGCTATATGCAGGAAACAGCGCTGATAATCGCTGGATCAGTTCCTCTGGTTCCGAAGGAATATCTAACGCATACCCCGGCATTCGCATGTGGTCAAAACCATCGGGGTCGTACCGTTCAAAAGTTACTTCCCGATCCAAGCCTAATTTCTTGAGTACCCAATTAACCGTTTGTCCTTCACCACAATCCCAAACATAATGGAATTGGGCATTAAACGTGTATTTTTTAGCCATCGTAAACGTGTGACCAAAGCCACCCGGATGCTCATGAGCTTCGAGGATTTGCACGGTCTTGCCAGAGTTTGCCATCAAAGCACCAAAGACCAATGCTGATAAACCACTGCCTACAATTAGGTAATCCGATTTCATAGGAGGTTTCCTCAAACAATAAACGTCTTTTTCAATAACAATTTTTTCTATGCTTCAACCCGCTCTATCACAATGGTTTGATGGTAATCTAAGTGTTTTGGCAAACTATATATTCGTCATTACGGATTGAGTGAAGCAGGTTGATATCGATCTTGCTTCCATTTACACTATTTCGACGACTTTATCTTAAATTACCGTAATCTCTCATCCCTCTACAGGATGGGGAACGTCAATTCAGTTACCCCAACATCGGCGGTTATACCTTACCAAATTTCCAGGTAAGGAGCGCTCCTAAACCCAACAGACTCAACATCAACGTCAGGAGTGGAATCAATGGAATACCAATTAGATTATAACTAAATCGTTCCTATTTGCTGTCTTGCCCATACACGAAATGCTTTCATTGTCGCATTCCTTCCATTGGTCTTACTCAGGATCAAATATTCGGGAATCACTTGCTGAATTGGAAGATTGGGGAAAATATAACTGGTATTTGATTCTACATATTTACCATCGAGCAGCACGTTTATTTCCAACTTGCTTCCATTCCATCGCCACAGTTCTGGTACTCTCAACGCTTGATAATTATTGAAACGAGTGCGGGAGGTAATATCAATCTCCATAGCCAAATCTGGAGGTGGGTCAGTTTCTAAATTGATTCTATCTTTGCCCCTAATTCTAGCTTCATTTTGGATGTAGAAACAATCATCAGGTTCTACTCCAGCATCCATACTTTGTTTATCAAAAGTCGTAGATCCCAAACTCCAAAATTCCAGATCGAGTTCTTCTAATAAAACTTTTATCAAGTCTCCAATAATAACTTTAGCTACTTCATGCTCTGGTAATGGAGCCATTATTTCCAGCATTCCTTGACTGTAACCTATCCTAGAACTGCGATTGTCCCCCAATTCTGCCAAAATACGTTTGTATACCGACCAGGAGATATCTTTAATCAACAACTGATGACCGGCTTTAACAATTAGTTGATTGAGTTCAAGTAACATACCAAACTTTCTCCTCTTTATTCAAACTCAGGCAGAACAAAATAATTAAATAAAGGGGTTAGGGAAAAGGCGACCAACGCTCCCCTCTTCCCCCACGCACCTTTATCATTTTTATCTGACTTTAATTAGCGAATTGCGACATATAATTTGCGAACGTACAAATGGAGAATAACGGATTCGAACCGATGGCCTCTGCGGTGCGATCGCAGCACTCTACCAACTGAGCTAATTCCCCTTAATCGTTACTAAGTCAAGAGTAATACTACTCATTAACTCAATACACTATCACCATATAGTATTCTAACATTCAGTTGCCGATGGCTGAGGCTCTTTTTGGGAATAAACCTTCTGCACCCGTTCGAGTTCCAACTCACTGAGATAATCAACAGTCCAGTTACAGCAGCGCTGAAGCATGTGAAATGGGTAAGTATTGGCTACACCAACAACTTGCATTTGCGATCGCTTCGCTGCTGCAATCCCTGCTGGGGTATCTTCAATGGCCAGACACTCGTGTGGTTGAAGATTCAATTCAGGATATTCTTTATTTAGGCATTTTACTGCCAGTAAATAACCATCGGGTTCTGGTTTACTGGTGGTTATATCATCACCAGCAACAATAATTTTAAAATGTTGGGCTAGTTTGGCGCGATGGAGTACCAATTCTATTTCTTGGCGAATAGCGCCACTGACTAATCCTAATTTCAAATTCCGCGATCGCACCTGATATATTAAGTCTTCTACACCTGGATATAAAGGCAGTTTCTCTATTTTCTCTAACTCCACCGTATAAGCTTGGGCTTTGCGGTACAACAACTGAGTTAAGTAGTTTTCGTTAGCGACTCTACCACGATTAGCGAGTAGTTGCTGAAAACAAGCGCGATCGCTGCGTCCAAGAGAAGCTTGACGCTCACTCACCTTTTGGGGTTGGAGATTTTCTTCAATGAGAATCTCATCGATCAGTTGTAGGTGGATTGGCTCATCGTTAATGATGACACCATTGAAATCAAAGAGAACTGCCTTTAAACTCATGCGATTATGCCAAATGCGGGAGATCCAAGTCCCTCCAAATCATTATTATCTACTGATGTGGGAGTATAACGACGGACATTTTCAGTTGCGATCGGTTTAACGGCACCAGTTACCTGATTTATCCACCATACATCCTGCGATCGCACTGCTTCAAATCCGGCCGCACCCATATTCGCCTCTATACTACCAGCAGCATACTCATGAATATATGGCTCTTCAAAAACATCATTAAGCCATTCTAGCTGCCGCAGAGTCTTCTGATTCCCATCTAGAATTAGGACTTGCCCTCCAGTTACTAGCAACCGAAAGCTTTCCTGCAAAATTTCTAGGGACACCTCATTTGGAGTTTCGTGGAATAGCAAAGAAGCTGTCACTAAGTCAAATGATGCATCTCTGAAACTGGTTTTTTCCGCATTTCCGTGTCGCCAGACTATCTCTAAACCAGCATTTCTAGCTTTATCTTCTGCCCTTACCAGCATATAGGGTGATAAATCCAAACCAATAACTTCCGCTTCGGGAAAAGCCCGTTTTAACATTAGAGTAGTGGAACCTGTGCCACAACCTAGGTCAAGTATGCGTCGTGGTTTTACCTTGACGGCATCAACTAAAGCCTGACGGACAATAGTTTCATTCGGTGGCACAACATATTGGGTAATCGGATCGTAAGTAACTGCTGCATTGTAAGTGAGATAGCCGCCTTTAATCCCGTGAAAATTTTGACTGCTGTAGTACGAGGGAATTATGACATCATCTCGCCGGAAGCGATCGCATTCTTTCTCCCAGTCAATACTATCAGCGTAACGCCGTAACCCGTCTTCATCAATTAAAAGACGCACTACAGGAGATAAAAAACGTTCCCAGATCGTATCTTGACGCACTGCCATATTGTGTCAGGACTTTAAGAGTTTATTTAAACAGAGTAATTTTCTTTACAAATTTTAATATATCTAGGAAACATCTGTTTTCTCTCTCTGGTATGGACTTGACGTTTGTAATTACATGAGTTACATTTGTAGTATAAATGTGCTACTCTCTAAAAGTAGTTCTTTAGCTTCACGAAGACCGAACGAGTTAAATGAAAGACAATAAACATTTAAATTGCTACAACTAAGTAGTGTGTCAAGTTTAAATTTATGGGTAAGCAAGTTAGTAGTAATAGAATTTAGTGTTTACTACAAACCCTAAAAATTACTAGATAAATTATCAGTGGCATAGACATAATCCCAAATCTAAAATTTAAAATCAAAAATAGAATAAATTATGCCTTACGAAAAGTTAGAAATTACAACACAAGCACCCGTTTTATCTTGGGCAAATCACTCTTTGGGCCCAGAAGAAACTAAAATGGCAAAAAATGTGGCATCACTACCATTTGTGTTTAAGCACGTGGCCTTAATGCCAGATGTCCACTTAGGCAAAGGTGCTTTAGTTGGTTCTGTAATTGCAACCAAAGAGGCAATTATCCCTGCTGCTGTTGGTGTGGATATTGGTTGCGGTATGAGCGCGATCAAAACATCATTTACCGCCGAACAACTAGAAGGAAAACTGAAGAAAATTCGCTTGGATATTGAAGCAGTAATTCCGACTGGATTCAACGAAAATAAAGACGTTGAAAAATCCGTCAGTAACTGGCAACACTGGGATGATTTTAAAGACTTACATCGCGGTGTGCAAGACCTACAAGGTAAAGCAATGAAACAGATGGGTTCTCTCGGTGGAGGAAATCACTTTATTGAAGTGTGCCTGGATACAGAGAATCAAGTTTGGCTAATGCTGCATTCTGGTTCGCGTAACATCGGCAATAAACTCGCCCAGTGCCATATTCACACAGCCAGAGAATTAGCAAAAATGGCAGGTAATAAATTACCTGACCCTGATTTGGCTCACTTTGTCGCTGGTACGCCAGAATTCCAGGCATATTGGCATGATTTGCAATGGTCACAAAACTATGCGCGTGTCAACCGCGATGTGATGATGGCGCGTTTTAAGCACATAGTTGAAAAACATCTGGTAGGTGGGAAAGCAACTAAACCTTTATTGCAAGTTAATTGTCATCACAATTACGCCGAAAAAGAAGTGCATTTTGACGAGGATGTATATGTTACTCGTAAGGGTGCAGTTCGTGCCCAGACTGAAGATTATGGGATTATTCCTGGTTCGATGGGAGCAAAGTCTTTCATCGTTAAGGGTAAAGGTAATGCTCATAGTTTCTGTTCTTGTTCTCACGGCGCGGGGCGTTTGATGTCTAGAAATAAGGCAAAAAATGTCTACACACTTGATGATTTGATTGAGCAAACAAATGGTGTAGAATGCCGCAAAGATGAGGGTGTGTTAGATGAAATTCCTGGTGCTTATAAGCCGATAGAGCAAGTTATGGAAAATCAAGCAGATTTGGTTGAGGTTGTAGCTACTCTCAAGCAAGTTCTTTGTGTGAAGGGATAAGTTTGTCGGGTGGGTAATGCCCACCTTTTTTATTTTTTAAATGCAATTGTAACCTCAACAGATTGTATCTGATACAAGCGAAAAGTTAAATTTTCAATAAAATTATATGGTTGGATTAGGATATTCCACTAACAATCCTGAAGGAAAAGGAATTGGGTAAAAATTAGCCGATAAATTAGCACAGAATGCTCTTCAATTTACTATTATTGAGATAATAGATCCACCTATTTTTAAAATTACTCAATTATTAAAGTAAAGTTTCGGTGGAGATAGAATTAGTGATATGATTGTTTACATCATACTTCCTGAACTACTTAATTTTTTGGAACAAGTAGCCAAAAGCCTTACTTTTCCGGATATGTATAGTAATTTGGGTAAAGCTTAGATAAATCATGTCCCTTACATTGCGCTAACTTTGTAATAATAGTCGCAACATTGTGATAAATATCACCAATGCAACAGTGAGGAGGTGGTGTTGGAAGATGACCTAGAGGAGATTTTAGAGAAAATTCAATAGATTCCTTAGAAAACCATCGAACACGTTTTACAAATTCATGCCAATCGCGTACCTCTTTATATATGTTTAAGTGAATACTGAAACCGAATTTTTTTCGACTGTATTTCATCCAAAGATTATCAATAGTATATAAATCTTGACAAGGAATTAGTTCAATATCTCTATCACCAAGAGTTCCAATACTTGATGGGCTATCCAACGGACCTAAAATTTCTCTTCCTGAAGCTTTAAGCAATAAACGTGTTGTTTCTTCGTTTGCTTTTTGCCACTTATTAGCTTTTAGAAAATTTTGTAATTCAGTGTAATCTATTCCTCGTGATGATTTAAGAGGGTCAGGTTGTTGAAAAAAGAATTCATCAATTTCTATCTCAACTTCACGTACAAAGCTATCTTCTAAACCCAGTACATCATGCTGCCATTCCTTTAACCGCTCTAAAGTTTCTTTATCAATAGGAAAATTAGATTGACACTTTTCTGTATACTTTTCTATATAACGTTGTCGGTTCTTGAGAGGCTTTAATATACTCCCAATGATCTCCTGTGATTTTTCAAAAGATATGCCAAAAGTATGTCTCTTAGTTTCTAATATTTCTTCAGATTCTTTATCAAAAATTTTTGCTTGTTTATAATCAACATATAGCTTAACTACTTTACGATATTCTATCTCTAGTGTGTTAAGAGCAATGTTAGGTATGTTTTTAGGCTCATAAATTACAGGTATAGACTGGGCAGATTGTAACTGCTTTTCAATTTCATCTAGCCTGTCATTAAGTCTCTTAAGCTCAGTCTCCGCATTTTTAATCTGGTGTTCATACTGAAACTTACGTAATGTATCAGTTTCAATAACCAAAGCGTTTCGCAGTCTTGCTATTTTTTCACTTTGGAGTTCATAAGATTGTTCAAAAGAATTTTTTTCTTGTTCTAATCTACGCCGTTGCTCATAAAATAGCATATTAAACACTAATAAAAATAGAGTTTTTAATAAACTAAAAAATTTAAGTTTAGGTATTATTTATTGTTAGCGCTACTCTACGACAAACTGCTGTTCGCTCATAGCGCTAACATTTAAATTGGGTGTTTTTTCAAAACTACAGTGTCAAAGATTGAGGATTTGTCTCAATCAATTTTGCTAAATCTTGCAAGAACGCCGCAGCATGGGCACCGTAAATAATGCGGTGGTCAGAAGTAATATTCACCTGCATTTGTTGCCGCACGCCGAATAAACCGTCGGGTGTTGCTACTACTTGCGGACGGGATGCCCCGATCGCTAAAATTGAACCTTGTCCAAGCGGCAAAATCGCATCAAATTTGTCTACGCCAAACATCCCCAAATTAGACAGCGTAAAAGTTCCACTGTTATATTCTTGGGGCTGTAGTTGTTTTGCCCTCGCACGTTCTACCAAAGACTTCCAAGTACGCGATAGAGAATAAATATCCACTGCATCTGCATTTTGCAACACAGGTGTAATTAATCCGCCATCATCCATCGCTACGGCTACGGAAATGTTGATATCAGAATGATAAACAATACCCTGGTCTGAATAGCTAGCATTTAACAATGGGTGTTTTTGCAATGTCACTGCTACAGCTTTCGCCAGTAGCGCTGTCATTGTCACGCCTTTGGATTTAATTTGTTTATAAAGTTTGTCTAATCCGTCAGTGGTAATTGTATAACCGACACGGAAGACGGGCACGGATATGGTGGCTACCATGTTCCGCACTACGGCATTTTGGAAGGTAGTTAGAGGTACAGTTTGACCAGGAACAGCAGCTACCACTGGCGCGGGTGCTGGTGTGCGAGGTGCTGGGGATGCAACTGGGGCGCTGGTTGGTACAGCTGCTGGTGGGGCAACTGGAGCAGTGGCGGGTTGTTTGCCCTTATTGGACAATGCTTCTACATCTTCAGCGACAATGCGACCGTGGGGACCACTGCCTTGGAGTGTAGTTAAATCAACTTTGAGTTCTTTGGCTAACTTGCGGGCACGGGGTGAAACTACAAGTCTGCCTTCTTTGTGATTAGAGCCGTTTTGAGACGCTAAGGCAGGTGTTGCAACTGAGGCTGTGGCGGGGATTGGCTCAGGAGAAGAGGTAGTAGTAGCAGCCACGCCAGAGGAATTTGCAAGAGATTTCGCCTGTTCAATTTCAGCTTCAGTTTCAGCTATGAAGGCGATCGCAGATCCTACCGGGGCAGTTTCACCAGCTTCAACTATGATATGGGCAAGAAAGCCTTCATAAAAGGTTTCTACATCCATATCTGCCTTATCTGACTCTACAACCACCACTGTTTCGCCTTTTTCCACTTTGTCCCCTGGCGATTTCACCCAGGAGACGATTTTACCTTCCGTCATGGTGGAACTCAGCGCCGGCATAAATACTTCATGAATGCTCATAGGGTGGTTTGGAAATCAATGGTTTATGGACTTTAACAGCTTTCATCAGATCGAATTGTATCTTGGCGGGAGAGTTTTGGACTGGAGATTTTATATTTTAGATTGAGAATTGGGCATTGGGCATTGGGCATTGGGAATTGGGAATGGGAAGACTACTCCCACCTTTTGTACAGACAAAGATTTTTCGCGTCTCTTATACCCCAGGAACCTAAATATGAATTGGAGGTCTATAATACAGGGCTATCTCCAAGGTTAGCCAATATCTCGATCTCGTTTAAATCGTTGACTTGCAAAAACCATCACGAGTTTCTCATAGATTAAATGCGACTACTATTTATATTCCTCATACCGAATGCTTTAAGATACAAGAGCTTCTCACAGGTAGAGGATATTGAATGCAGTTCAATCTAGAATTCAAAATTGGTAATAAACCTATTTGAAATTCCTGTTTACTTTTATGTCGGCAAAGCTAAAATTCTTTTTGATTGTGATATTGGGTATCTTTGCCACTGCTGGCGCTGGAGTATATATTACCCAGCGCCAGCAATCTACACCGATTGTTGAGACTAGTTATGGTCAAACCCAACAGGTGAGAGCAATACATCAATCTCAAGAGGTTGTGGCATACCCAGACCGCTCTAACTATAAAACTATACCTTTAGGAAATATCAACTCATCTCTCCAAGGTAGCGATCCTGCTACCCTCGCTCTGAATGCCTTTGACAACATAGCAGCAGTGGGAGGAACGCGAAAGGTAGAGGTAGCTTATCCACAACGAAATCAGGCTTTAGTGACGATTACCCAATTCAAGCGGGGTGATGATGCAGTTAGTGCAGTTAAATATCGAGTTGAGATGTCAGCCTTCGGGCGATCGCTATTTATTAGCTCTCCTCCAGTCTGGCAAATTGTTTGGGCTGGCTCCCAGGTAGAATGTTCGGCTGGGAGCCTCTCCCGCACTAAGTTAAATCACATTTGTCATTAGTCATTGGTCACTTGTACTGAGCGTAGTCGAAGTATTGCTCACAAAACAAATGACAAAGGACAAATAACAAATAACAAATGACAAATTTAAATGTCACCGCGAATTTCTTCTACAACGCCGTCGCGCAGAACTATTTCAACTTGCATTTTGCTAATCAGGTTATCTCCTATCTCTACCCGGAAAAAGCCTTCCATTTGGAATTGGTTGACTTCTTGATCTTGCTGGAGAAACTGCACTTGCTGGAGATTTTGCAGCAACTGATTTTTTTGCTCTAGAAATTCACTTTTCTTTTGATTGACTTGGAGTTGAATATTGTCAATTTGTTGGAGGGTCTGGGGGCCGGGTGGTTGCAGACTCTGCTTTTGAATTGCTGCGATCGCTCTTTGTCCTTCAACGTCTAGCTGTTGCAGTTGCTGATCGAGTTGATTGATCTGGGTTTGCAGCTGCTGTTGTACTTCCTCTTTCCACAGAGGAGTCACAATAACTTTGACGTTAACGACACGTTTCAGAAGCAAATTAGATTTGGAGACATCCATAAATATTTCACGTTCACTCTTTACAGTTGGGAGGTGGAATTATCAGGCAAACATGCCGTCAATAATATCGCGATAACGTTCCGTGACGATATGTCGGCGAACTTTTAGTGTTTGTGTCATCAAACCATTTTCGATGGAAAACGGTTCTAGAATGAGTTTGAATGTCCCAATGCGGTCATCCGGTCGATAGCCTGGACGATTTTGCACTTCTCGATTCAATTCTTGCCGAAATAAATCCTGGATCATTCTACTCTCCCAGTCAATTTGTTGACTAGGTGAAGAAGTCGCCGGATCGTTCTGCACCCATTTTTCTAAGGCTTCGACATTGGGGACAATTAAGGCTCCCAGGCTGCGTTGATCTTGACCGACGAGCATAATTTGATCGATGTAGGGCGATCGCAAACAAGCATCTTCAATCGGCTGTGGCTCGATGTTTTCCCCATTAGTCAATACAATCGTATCCTTTGCTCTGCCAGTCAGCACCAAGTCATCTTGTGGTGTCAGCCAACCCAAATCGCCGCTATCAAACCAACCTTCCGCATCAATTGCTTTCGCTGTCGCTTCGGGATTTTGGTAATAGCCTTTCATAATCTGCGGGCCCCTCAACAATACTAAGCCTCGCTTCTCTATTGGCAAAGGTGTTTTTGTCTCAGGATCTACAATTTTAGCTTCTGTAGCCGGAAGTGGTAGCCCTGATGCACCAATCAAATTTCGCCAAGGACGGCGCACATGGGTTACAGGAGAAGTTTCGGTTAAGCCATAGCCTTGCAAAATCTGCACACCAATAATTTCAAAGAAGTTATCGATATGTCTGGGAAGCGCACCACCGCCGCTAATCATCTGCTTGACTTGTCCTCCTGTGGCTTCTCGCACTTTGACATAAACTAGTCGTTCTCCCAAGGCGTGGAGGGGTAATAAAGCCCATGCTTGGATTTTAGCTGTTAATCGCTCGATGGCTGAGGCATGAAGATTATTTAAATCTAATCCCTGAGCAACTCGCCGCGCTTTGATATATTTGTCGCTAATGCCTAATAAAAAGTTAACTAGACGTTGTTTATTCGCTGGTTGTTCGCGGAACTGCTTTTGCACTCCTTCGTAAATCGATTCCCAGAGGCGGGGTACACCCACCATATAGTTAGGTTTAAATTGTCTCAAATCTCCTTTCACAGAGCGCAAGTTAGTATAAACTTGCGTACAACCTTGAGATAGTAAGTAATATTCAACAGTCCGCTCGTAGCTATGCCACGAAGGTAAGATACTGAGAACAATGTCACCTGCATTTGGTTGCAATACTGTGCCAAAGGTTGTTATTTGGTGCATCAAATTTTTATAAGACAGCATTACACCCTTCGGTTTACCTGTAGTGCCAGAGGTATAAATTAGGGTTGCCAAAGCATCACGATTTTGTTTAACTGGTGCAAAATTATGATTTTTCCCAATTTCAATCAACTGTGCAAAATTCAGCACCTTTAGGGTTTCATCTGTCGATGGTGCTTCATCTGAAAGTAAGATTGCAAACTGAATTGGTAAATCGTTGAGACGGTCTTGTAGTTTTTTAAGTGTCTTTAAATCCTCAACTACTATTGCCGTACTGCCGCTATTAGCGATGATAAACAGCAATTCTTCTTTTTCCGCTTGGGAACTACGCACCGCATCAACTCCTCCAGCAGTCATGATGCCTTGATCGGCAATAAACCAGCGAGGACTGTTGTCAGAAATTAAGGAAATACGATCGCCTACTTTCACTCCCAACGCCTGTAAACCAGCAGCAAATAATTGCATTTGCTCCGCTAACTGTGTATAAGTAATCACAGCTTCTGGTTTCCCGTGAGGGCTACGGAGAGCAATAATATCACCAAATCGTTGAGCCGCTAAAGGCCAGACTTCTGGTAGCGATTCCACATTTGTGTAATCTACCAACCGCTTTAAGCCCTCACGTTCTCGCTCACTGATGTTAGATAAAAAAGAAGACGCGGTTTGGTTTTTTGACATAACATCTTACCTAAATATCATAAATTAATTGTTTTTCTAGTTTATTTTGTTATCCCGCTACAATAACCATCCTTATTATCCACATTCCCTTCTGTGTAGAATAATTCCAGAAATTCCACGTTTATATTTACAAAAATTTATGTTAAAGTTAGTTTACATAGAGTGCAAGCAATAGATCAACTGAAAGTGAATCCTACACATAATATTATGCTTGCACCTCAAAACAGCGATGTCTACGACGGGCTACGCCTACGCCTATTTGTCACAGGAGATGATTACCTATGAATTTGATAGACGCTATACTATTGACACTGCTCAATATTACTTTTTGCGTAGCATTTCCTAAGCTTGTAGCTATGCTTTTAGCTGATAAAACCAATTCTAATAAAGTGTCACGGAATGGTTCAAAATTGCAAGTAGCCAAAATTGAACTTACGAGTTTTCCTTATTGTACAGCTTACTCATTAACGGGTAGTCAATACTGCAAATTCAGCCCTGATTTTTGTTCCAAATGTTCTCCGAATTGATGGGCTATTTACCAAATTGGAAAAATTTATTTTTTCTGATATCGGATTTTTTCGTCTACTTATTTCAGCGATATATACGACGAGCTACGCTAACGCTCATCCTACTATAATTGCTGAAACTCTTATGCTGTAAGTATTTATCATTTCCCCACAAGCTGATTGAATAGTACGTACATACTTTCACAGTGCGATCGCGTCGTTCAGTAGGGTATTTACTTTTTTGTAATAATTGCAACTCATACAACCCCGACTTATTAAATAAGTTGGGGTTATTGTTTCTCCGCAATGATTCAGGATTGCTATAAGATCGCAAAAACCCCATAACTCGAATTTCTTGCCTTAACTGAACAGTTCGTTAAGGCTTGAAGTACATGGCGAATAACTACTTGAAACTCTTAAGCTCCCACTAAACCTGTGTTTCCTTGCCAGAGTTTAACTCAGTATAATTATTAATTGAACTTAGAGTACAGATATAACTAATATAACAATTTTTATTAGTCAACTTGAAATTATCAGAATATATTTAGTTAGCTTATATGCGATAGAAGAAATTAAAATCCTGTTTTAAAGTAATTCTACTGATTTTGGTTCAAACTAAAAATATAGTAAACACCAATTTTTAAATAAAGGCGATCGCACATGAGTTTAACCGATGGTATATTATTGACGCTGCTAAATACTGTTGCTTGTCTTGCGCTGCCTAAATTGCTAGTGATTGTGTCTAAGAAAAAGCAAAACACTGTAACATCAGAAGCGTCTAACTCTGAGATGCCCAGTTTTTCATAGTATAAGCTGATTGTCTCTAGATATCGCCTTGATGAGGAGAAAATTTAGTTATTGGTGCAAGGCGATATCTTAATGAAAGTTATATACATCTCATTTTAGAAAAAATGAATGTGCATATTTCCCAAAAATAGATTATATTTTTACTATTAAAAAGGTTTATAGCAGCTTAATTTTACTTTATTGGCGCGGATTGTTTGTTATTCTTTATTTGTTTTTGCTGTAGTTTTTTTTAGGTCTAACTATAATAAAGAATCCAAGTATAGTAAAAACTAACATTTGCCAAGTTACCAAATTCCAGCCACCAAGATTCCAGCATAATAGACCAATGCTAGTACCTACAGCACCACCAATAAAATAGCTAGTAATGTAAACTGTGTTGATGCGGCTATTCGATTGAGCATCAAGAGTATATATCCTCGCTACATTGGTGACTTGAATTGCCTGTACACCTACATCTAGCAACAATACAGCAACAGCGATCGCGATCGCTGAAGTAGAAGCAATTTTAGCAATTACTAAACTTGCAATGACAAGCGATATAGCAATAGTCAAGGAACGTTGCGAGTTACCTCGATCGGCTAATTTACCAAAAACTGGTGCCATCAATGCACCTGCGATCGCCACAAAGCCATACATTCCAATTGTGTCAGATTGAAAATTGAAAGGCGCTCCGCTTAAATGGAAAGTCAGCGTTGTCCAAAATGAGCAAAATACACCAAATAATAACCCACCAATTAAAGACGCTTCTCTTAATAAAGAAAAGCGTTTGAATTGTTGAATTGTTGAGTTTAATAATTCCAAGTAATAACCGTTAAATTCGTTTTTGACATTAGGTAAATATATATTTAGTAAGACAGTAACCATTAAAACCATTACTGCCGAAAATCCATATACATAACGCCAATTCAACCATTCAGCAATATATCCACTAAAAACCCTTGCTCCTAAAACTCCAATTAATATACCAGTAAAAATGTAGCCTACAGTTTTGCCTGTAGTTACTCTATCTATACTTGCTGCTAAGGGAAGAATAACCTGAGCCGATACTGTCGCAATCCCAATCGCTACACTCAATATCCAAACTTCGATGATGTTTTGTGAAAACGTCATGAGTATCAACAAACAAAACAAACATATCAATAAGGAAAGAATTAACTTTTTCTTGTTTATTTTATCGCCCAATGGGATTAGAAAGAAAAGCCCAAAACCGTAACCAACTTGCGAAAGCACAGATATGCTACCCACTTCGCCTTCACCGACTCGAAAAGAAGATGCAATATCTTTGAGGATTGGCTGATTATAATAAATGTTGGCAACACAAACACCAGATGCGATCGCCATAATCAGTACCTGGACTTTAGTTAATGCGTTAGTTGGTATTGGTTTTTCCATTTAACCTAAAATTTATACAGGAAAAAACTGGTTTACAGTACAGCTAAAACCAGGTAATAAAGGAGAAATTATAATATCACTATTAAACAAGGTTTCTACCAATTTAAGTTGGTTTTGTTCGCGTCGATAGACCTCTAGTTTAGGCGAACGCCAATCAGCAATCCAATATTCTTTTACTCCTCTGGAAGAATAAAGTTTAAGTTTAGCTTCCTTATCTCTTCTTAGGTCTTCCTTGCTAGCAGACAAAACTTCGACTACTAAATCTGGTGCGCCAGTTAAATGTCCTCCTTCATCCAACATTACCGCCAAGGTTTCCTTTGTAGCCCAAACTACATCAGGAATCACATTATCTGATTCTGAAAACAAAACGCCGGGGTTTATCGAAGCTTCTCCTAAACCAGTAGACTCTGACCAAACATCAAGTTGTCGAAAAATCTTGCCACAAGTTTGCTGATGTTTAAAGTGAGGCGCTCTAATCACAAATAATTCTCCATCAACTATCTCGTAGCGCGTACCCTCATTTTCTGGTAAAAGTTCCACGTCGTGAATTGTCCAGTGTACTCCTGCCGTTAGCATCTGGCTCATCGGCTAACTCCTTTAATCTTGCTCTTGTATTTTAATCATAAGAGGATGTTTGAAAATTCACGTTCAACAAGGAGAATATGTATCCTTAGAAGTGGACGCAGATGAAATTATCAAGAGTCAAGTATTTCCTGGTTTATGGTTGTCAATTTCAAATTTACTTGCTGGCAATATGCAGCAAGTATTGTCTGTGTTGCAGTTGGGATTAAATTCGCCAGAACATCAAATATTTGTGCAGCAATAGTGGGGAATGGGAGTAAAATTCTATGACTATAGCCCTTTTTTGATATCAGTCTATTTTTTGGGAAATGAGAGTGACGTTTTTAGTTGCGCTATCCCAAACAATCCAGCTAACAGAATTATCTAAATCATCGGGACTATTTGAAACTTTAAAATATAGCTTTTCTTCGCCTTTTCTTTCAATCGCAAAGTCGGCATTTTGAGCATAAACAACTATAAAACCTTTGTCTCGTAAACAATACATCGCCCAGGCTTTCAATGATTGCTTGTATGGTTCGTGTGGAATTGGCGGTTTTGCGATTGTGTCTTCAATTACTTTAAATATTTGGATGAGTTTCGCGGTCATGGTAGATACTTTTGTTTTTACCCCTAAGTTAACTAGCTTCTGGATCGCAACGAATTTCAATCATAAAGCCATCTGGATCGTAAAAATACACACCTCTACCAGTAGGACGAGTGACTGGGCCGTATGCGATCGCTATTTTATTTTCTCCGATCACTGTCACTGCGCGATCGAATAACTGCGGATCGATGTCAAAAGCCAAATGGTAAGCTCTGGTGAATGTCTTCTCTGGATTAGGATCTGGTGGTGATAATTTTGGTTCCCCAAATAAATCCAGTATCGTCCCATCTGGGGTAATAAAGTTGGCTACTTTCCCTAATGCGACAAGTTCCGTCAGAGTTGCGGGTACTTCGTCGCCTGTAAGTTCGTGTAAACCCAAGATTGTGCCATAAAAGTAGCGGGAAGCTTGCATATCCTGGACATTTAGGGCAATGTGATGCACTTTACGCAAATTTCCTGGCGCAAGGACACTGTTCACAGAGGGAGTGCTAGATAGCATAGTAGAAGAAAATCTCCTTACTAGGATAGAAGCTGAACTTTTTACTTAAAGTTTATTATTTCTAATAAAAATCTATCATGGCATTTGATTATTCTTTAGACTTTAAAAATATCGATTTTCGCCAACATCCTGAACTATATCGCGTTGGTAAGGGTGAACAGGGCGTACTTTTAGTAGAACCATACAAATCAGAAATTCTTACCTACTGGCGGTTCAAAACTCCTGAGATTGCTAGAGAATCAAGTGAAAAAATCTACGAAATGTTTCTTGATTATCTAAAACAAGATGATTTTATCGGCGCAGATATGGCACGAAAGTTTATCCAAATGGGTTATACTCGCTCTCGCCGTTATGCTAATCATAAAACAGGCAGAAAATATAAACAAAATTCGGAAACTTCAGGTTCGAAAAAAGAAATTCTTCCTTACGAAGAAGACCCTGTTAAAGCCGAGTCAGCAGCAATTTTTAAAGCCAAGTGGATACAAGCAAAGACAAATGAGAAATATCAAGAGCTTTTAGCCAAGCATAAACAGATGTATGAAAGCACCTCACCTTTGTAAATCAATATACCTGGCCATTAGAAATTGCAGTTCATCTTGCATAATAAACGAAGTTCGCCTGTGTGTTATTGCTTTTCCTCTAACCTTGAGAACGCTCACGAAGCTAAAGAGGGAAGGTGAACTTGACTTGGAGAATCGAGCGTGTCTTTAGACCTGATAGTGTCAATCTGATTACTACCTTGTTCTATGAGCAGCTATACAAACCTCAACAAAGCCTTGCCGCAGGGTAGTCTCAGGAAAATGGAGGGTTTCCAACCCACGCAGGAGGGTAAAACCTAGTGTAGCTACGGTTTCTAACTGCCCTTTTAAATGCTAAAATACTTAATGTAAGGTGATATATTACATAAATTTTACTAGATGTATCTACATACTGTAAGCTTGGTATTCTAGAAAAACAGTGCTTAATTCGACTATCAACATTATTGAGCAAAACTTGTAATAATATTTAACATGTGTCTAGGTTGTGTAATTTAGATTAACTATTGCAAAGAAATTCTCTCAGAGTTAGTAAAATGACAAATACAACGACGCAACTATTTTGTGGATTAGTTACTCTAGAACTGTAGACTATGTTTTCAGTCCTGAGTTATTTCCGTATTTTGCCTCTGAGGCATACCAATCAAGACCACACCAAATCCTTCATTAAGAGCTCCCACAAATCATAATGCCTGTGATTGAGAAGAAAAGAACTCGCGATCTGCCCCAAATTAACGAACGAATTCGCTTCCCGAAAATTCGGGTCATTGATACTGACGGTGCCCAATTGGGAATTATGTCCCCACAGGAAGCACTACAACTAGCAGAAGAGAAAGAGTTAGATTTGGTGCTTATAAGTGACAAAGCTGACCCGCCAGTTTGTCGGATTATGGACTACGGGAAATATAAGTTTGAGCAGGAGAAAAAGGCGCGGGAAGCCCGGAAAAAGCAGCACACGGCTGATGTCAAAGAAGTTAAGATGCGTTACAAAATAGAAGAACACGACTACAACGTGCGTGTTAAGCAAGCAGAGCGCTTTTTGAAAGATGGCGATAAAGTCAAAGCGACTGTGATGTTCCGGGGTCGAGAAATTCAACACAGCGACCTAGCAGAAGATTTGCTCAAGCGAATGGCAACGGATTTGGAGCCTTTTGGTGAGCTTCAACAAGCGCCTAAAAAAGAAGGGCGAAACATGATGATGCTTATCTCGCCCAAAAAATAATCCTCTAACTGTTTAATAGACCAAGTTTGAAAAACCCCTGGCGAGAAGTCAGGGGTTTTTTCGTTTGGATGCAAGATATACCCAAAGCTTTGAAGTCGTTTAAATTTATCTCAAATCGATAGTCTTGAAGGCTGAGTGGGAAACATAATACTCAGTTGCTCAGGATTTTTGCTATTTCCAGAGGATGAGGGAATGGGGAAGGGGGAATAGGGAATGGGGAATTGGGCATTGGGCATTGAACATGAAAAAGAGACAAGGACTTGTTCAATAATTCCCCCTTGTCCCCCTTGTCTTCCTGCCTTCCCTGCTCCCTGCCCCTATTGCGCGGTGATACTACCAGAAAATAAAACTGCATGGAACTGAAAAATCACTGGTTTGCTGTAAATAAAGTTGTTTTACCACGACTACTACAGTGGGTGAATCTCCGGCCAGAGGAGAGTGAACGAACTCAGCTAATGTTTATTTTTTACACAACTGTATGTGTAGGATTGCGGTGGGCAGAGGACAGTACGGTGGCGCTGTTTTTGGATGAATATGGGACTCATTTATTGCCGTGGATGTATATTGCCAGTGCCGTTATGAGCGCAGCACTGGTTTTTTTATACTCTTGGCTGCAAAGAATTTTTCCCTTACGCCGGGTAATTGTAGCGATCGCACCTTGCATGTTGATGCCATTACTTCTATTAGTTTTATTACGTTGGGGATCTCATGTTTCTTACCTGGTAGTTATTTCGGCCTTTCTGCTGCGGCTATGGGTAGATGCCCTTTATGTAGTCAACGATCTCAACACCTCCATCGTCGCTAACCAAATATTTAACATTCGCGAGATTAAGCGGACTTACCCACTGGTGAGTAGTGGACTTTTGGTAGCAGATGTGATTAGTGGCTTTAGTTTGCCTTGGCTAGTGCAATACACCTCGCTGAATAAGATCATCTTCATCGCCTGTTTTGTGATTTTATTAGGATCGGCGATTTTATTCTATTTAACTAATCACTATCGAGCAGCTTTTCCTGAAACCCCACAAAGACTAGTTCCTGAAGAACAAGCTTCACGAGAGCGCTTTATTAAAAGTCCGCTGAAGCGGTATGTTTGGCAATTGTTTGCTTTTGTCGGTCTGTTGCAAGTCATTGGGTTGTTAATAGATTTTCAATATCTGCGCGAACTCCAGTCCAATTTGGGCGACCGAGAACTCGCCAGTTTCTTGGGTCTTTTTGGTGGGATGTTGGGACTGTGTGAGTTGTTATTGCAGTGGTTTATTTCTAGCCGACTCATTGAACGGATGGGGGTATTTTTCACCGCGACACTTTTACCAATTACAGTAGGCTTTTCACTACCAGGAGTGCTGGTATTTTTCCATTTAATTCCAGCCATACAATCGCAAAGCTTTTTCTGGGGTCTGATAATTGTCAAATTTTGCGATGAACTTCTGCGCTATACCTTTGTCATGAGTAGCGGTCCCATCCTCTACCAACCGATTCCCGAGTCAATTCGCAGCCGGATGCAGACTTTATCTGGCGGAACAGCCGAAGCGATCGCTACAGGTTTGACAGGAGCGCTAATTTTTGCAACTCTATTATTTTGTAGCCGCTTTGTTCCCGTATCCCTGCAAAAGTGGGTGTTGGTGGCAGAAACAATGCTAATAGCTAGCACCTGTTTAACAGTAGTTTGGGAATTGCGATCGCGCTACGTTGAACTGTTAGTCTTGAGTGTGGCACGGGGCCAGTTGAGTGCAACCAATGTCGGCTTACGATTCTTTAAGCAAGGTGTAGTCAAAGCCTTGGGAGAAAAAGGCAGCGAGGCAGATAAACGCTCTTGTATTGAACTTTTAGCCCAAATTGACTCTCAAGGAGCTGCGGAAGTTTTAGCACCCCTGTTAGTTAAGTTAACCCCAGATTTGCAGCGTCAAAGTTTGGAAGTGATGCTGACAGCAGGTGCAAATCTCGCTTATCTATCCGCCATTCGTCCTTTGTTAGAACAACCCCAAGAAACTAACCCCGAAGTTTTCGCCCTAGCGCTACGCTACGTTTGGCTAGCTGAACCAAATCCCAATTTAAGCATCCTAGAAGAATATCTTAACCCCCGCCAAAACTCACTCATCCGCGCTACCGCAGCCGCTTTAGTCTTACGTCAGGGAACGCCGATGCAAAAGGTAGCAGCTACCCAAACTATGCGGCGGATGTTGACTCATAAGAAAGAACGGGAACGGGTGAATGGAGTTAGAGCGCTTAGAGAAGCAGTTTATTTACAAGCGCTACGGATTCACATTCCGAATTTATTACAAGATGAATCGTTACGGGTGCGCTGTGCCGTATTGGAAATGATTGCAGCAACCCATTTAGAGGAATACTATTCGGCGCTGATTGCAGCACTTTATTACAAATCAACCCGCACTACAGCAATGTCATCCCTAGTGCGACTGGAAAATGAAGCGATAGAGATGCTGTTGCGGTTAGCTACCAATATTTATAAACCAGAAGTAGTGCGGATGTACGCTTGGCGTACCATTGCTCAAATTGGCACTCAGGAAGCATTAGAGACTTTATGGGAAAACTTGGAGACATCCTGGGGTATAACTAGGGATCATATTCTTCGGAGCTTACTAAAAATACATAAACAACCAGGAATTAGAGGTTTAGTAGATCGGTTTTATCAAAGTCGGGTAGAAAATTTAATTGAGCAGGAATTAAAGTTTTTAGGTGAGATTTATGGTGCATATATAGACTTGAAAATATTAGATGAAAAAGAAAATCATCAATCAAGTGAGAGGATTGTGATTGTCTCTGAGCTACTGCAACGCGCCCTTTTAGAATTGGAATTGGATGTCAAAGAGCGGCTGCTACTGTTGCTCAGACTGCTTTACTCACCAGAAAAGATGCAGGCAGCAGCATTTAATCTGCGATCGCTCTCAGTGGTAAACTTAGCAAGGGGTTTAGAAATCTTAGAGCATACCGTAACTTTGCCTTCTAAGTCTCTGTTACTGAATATTTTAGATAACCGACCGCAGTCAGAAAAATTACAACATCTTGTAGAAGCCAAGATCGTAGAATATGAGAACATGCTAGTTAGCGATCGCCTCCACAGATTGCTGATGTTAGGTAACTTCCTTTCTGATTGGTGTCTAGCTTGTTGTTTCCATTTTGCTCAAGTGACTCGCATTAGACTTACCAGTTCCGAGATTTTAGTGAGTTTGCGTCATCCAACAGGTTTTGTTAGAGAAGCTGCGATCGCATATCTAAATATGGTTTCACATCGTGTCCTCCTGCAAATCTTACCCCAGTTACAAAAAGATCCACATCCTTTGGTGGCCGCTCAAGTTAAAGAGTTACTCGAAAAACACAACTTTAAAAATTCACAAATCTCGACAATTAATGAATAGTAGGGGCGTACATCTGTACACCCTTACTACCAGTGTATGTGTTTGTTAACCTGTAAAGTGAAGTAAAAATTCCAAGAATATCAGGAACAGCCATGTACGTACTAATAGGTGGAGCAGGCTTAGTGGGCTTAAGTTTAGCCCAAAAACTAGTAGAGCTAGGACATACTGTTGCTGTAATTGATATTGACCCTATCGCTTGCCGTTATGCCCGTGAACAAGTAGGAGCAATGGCTTTTGAAGGCAGTGCTGTGAGTACAGAAGTATTGTTAGAAGCTGGGATTCGCAAAGCTGGTTCCTTGGCAGCTGTCTTAAGAAGTGATGCTTTAAACTTGGCAATGGTAACTCTTGCTAAACACTATGGTGTCACCCATATTTTGAGTCGGATGCGCCACCCCGATTTTGCCGAACCATTGCGGATAGCTGGAGCCAACCATATCGTCAGTACTGTTGAACTATCAGTTTCAACAATGGTGAATGCCATTGAGTATCCCCAAGTGGAATCAATGATGCATTTTGAGCAAGGACAGATTGAGGTTCTGAAACTTGCCATCCCAAACAATTGCTATGTTGCTGGTCGTAGTGTTGCCGAAATCGCTCAGGATGTCCGATTTCCCAGTGGTTCGCTAATTATTGGTTATCAATCCCATCCTCACGAAGATTTGATGATTCCTAACGGCAGTACAATACTGGAACCTCATTCAACAGTGTTGATTGTGACTAAACCAGGATCTTTACATCAAGTCATTGATTTTATTGAGCAAAGATGTTGAGCGCAATCCCTACCTAAAGTATTTATTAGGTGGGATTAACTACATACTGATAAAAAATGGGTGTAAATAGTTTTGATGAAACCGTATCTATATATTTTAGCGATCGCTGTTATTTTTCTTGCATCTTGTCAATCAACAAATATTCCACCCAAGTCACAACCCGATGCAATTCAAGCAACCCCAGTTCAAAAAGTAGTGACGCTAGATAAAAATTTTAAGATAGCAAGCGGTCAAACTGTTTATGTCCCTGTCTATTCCCATATCTATCATCACAATAAGCAGGAGATTTTCGAGTTAGCCGTTACGCTCAGTGTTCGGAATACAGATTTGACTAATCCGATCGTTATTACTGCTGTACGCTACTATAACTCAGAGGGGAAATTAGTTAAAGAGTATTTGGAGCAACCTATTCAACTTGATGCCCTAGCTTCTACAGATTTTTTTATAAATAGAAATGACACCAGTGGAGGTTTAGGCGCAAACTTTATTGTTGAGTGGGTAGCTCAAACCGAAATATCCGAACCTATAGTGGAGGCAGTCATGATTGGTACTGACTTTCAACAAGGAATTTCTTTTATCAGTCCTGGTAGGGTGATTAAAAATCAAAATAATGATAAGCGATCGCCTTCGTAATTCGTAATTCTTCTCTGCGAGAGGCTGCACCTGAAGCGTAGCTATGCCGCAGGCTTTACGGCTACGCTCAATACAAGTTCGTAATTCGTAATTAAGTTTTTCCTCGTTCCTGTGCTCTCTATGAGAATGTATTAATTGAGTCTCTGACTTAATGTTTAACAGGAGGCAGCAGATTTTAATCAATCAGCAAAAGCTCAAAGGTTCACTCACAAAGCTCAGACTATTCTCCATCCTTAATTCCCAATTCCCCATATTTAATCATCATCTAACTTCAGTAATTGTTCATCAAGATTTTGTATCCGTCCACGCACAATTTCTTCTGAGAGAATTCGCTTCCGCATCGCCTCATTAAGCGCTCCTTTTTCTGCCAGCAATAAACGGCGGCGAATGGCATCAAGTTTACCACTGCTGTTACTTTTGCCGTCCACATCATCAGAACGACGATTATAAAGTTCCCGCAGTATCTTTTCTGCACCAGCAATTCGCACTTGATAAGCTGAACGCATCTCTTCATAAACAGCTTTTGGTAATACCCCTGATTTCAACAGGCTATCTAATTCATCTTGTGCTGCCTTACCCGTCATCAACTGTGCTTGCAATTCTTCAACCTGTTGTTGAGCTTCTGAAAATTTAGATAATTTTAAGCGTTTTACCACCCAAGGCAAACTTAAACCCTGTCCAACTAATGACACCAGCACACTACCAAAAACTAAAGCGATGAGAACATCTCGCCCTGGTAGTGTTGTAGGTAAACTCAAAGCCAGAGCCATCGAGAGCGAACCTTTGATGTTACCTAAAAACAGTAAATGTTGCCAGCGCAACGGAATTGGACGGTCAATCAAACGAATCCCTGCTAGCAACGGATAAACTGTCAAAACTCGCCCAATTTGATAAGCTAAAACTACAAATAGAATCGCAGGTAAAGTTCTCCAGAGCGTTATCAGGTCTATTTCTACACCAATTAGCAGAAAAATAAAGGTGTTGACAGTAAAACTGGCATATTCCCAGAAACTCAACAAGGTGATGCGACTAGAAGCAGAAGTATTCTGAGAAAGCCCTAAATTCCCGAAAATTAATCCCGCAACAACTACAGCCACAGCACCTGATACACCGAGAAATTGCCCAACCTGAAAAGTTCCTAATGCAACCGCAACTGTCAGTAAAAGACTGCTAAGAGCATCATCTAAACGGGCGAATATAGGTATACTCAAGTAGCCCAAGACTAGCCCCACAACGCAGCCCCCTAGAGAGATAACTAGCAGTTGTTGGATTCCCTCTATAAATGTGAGTGAACCTGTTGAATATACTTGCACAATTAGGTTGAACATAACCAGGGCAGCAGCATCATTAAATAGGGTTTCTCCTTCAACGATGGTGGAAAGCCGGGAGGGTACTGGTATTTCCTTAAAGACGGCAATCATTGAAACTGTATCAGTGTTTGCCAGCATTACTCCGACAAATAAAGCAGGTATCCAACTTAGTCCCAGCCCAAATTTCAACAGTACTGCAATAATCGCGCTAGAAAGCACAGCCCCTGGTCCAGCAAGTAGAGCAATTGGTTTAAAGGTGCTGCGTAGGCGGCTGACATCTGTATTAATACCAGCTTCAAAGAGGAGAATTGGTAGGAAAAGCTCCAAAACAAGGATTGGATTTAAACCAATCGGACGAGATAATAGCTCAGTGATGGGCAAACCTGCTAATACTAAACCCGTAACATAAGGGATTCCCAACCGCCGGGATAGCAAAGCTACTCCTGTAGCAAGGAGCAAGAGAATAATTGAAACTTTGACTAATTCGGTAACATCCACTGTGATTTTTGGAAGTTGTTTTAACTTTACTATTATCTATATTTTTCAAAACTCATTTAGGATTGCGATAGGAATCATATTTTCTCTCAAGAAATGGTATGTAACGCGATGTGCGACTTATTTTTAAAACCCCACTTTCATTCCTCTATTGTAATTATCATAATGTTTACACAGTAGGCTTCACAGCAGGAAGAAGGGGCCATTTCTCCCTGCCCCCATCTAAGAGCCTCTTTGTTGATAATGACTAATCCCCTTGCGGATGTTCATCCCACAAGGTTGTTATTTCCCGTAAACTCTGATGATTGCCATTACCCAAAATCAGATGATCTAGTACCGGAATGCCCAAAAGCTGCGCTCCTGCTAACAACTGGTGCGTTAATTCTATATCTTCCTGGCTGGGTTCAAGGTTCCCAGAAGGATGGTTGTGGGCAACTATTGCCCGCGTTGCGCCTTGACGAATAACTTCCCGAAAAATATCACGGGGAGAAGCTAAGGTTTCGGTTGCTGTGCCAATGGTAATTACTTGTGTACCCAATAAACGATTCTTGACATCTAATAACACCACTGCAAAACGTTCTTGTGTCTGCCACATCAAATCTTGACTGAGGGTAGCAGCAGCCGCAAGTGGGCTATCAATCAATGTGCCATCATTGGGCCGACATTGAAAGGCGCGTTTGCCTAATTCAATTGCTGCTAAGATACTTGTCGCTTTCGCCGGGCCAACACCAGAAATTTGCATTAACTCTGCGGGGCTAACTTCTCGGAGAGTTGCCAAAGGATCGCGTTGATGTTTGCCTAGTTCGCTCAAGATATATTGTCCCAAACCCACAGCAGATAGTTTTCCTGGGCCTTGACCAGTGCCTAGAAGAATTGCGATTAACTCTGCTGTGGCTAAAATTTTGGCTCCATGCGTCATTAATCGCTCACGCGGACGCTCATTTGTAGGTAGGTCGGCAATTCTGAGGCAATAGGTCATAAACTAAGAAAATTGTCACCACACATCCAACTATTCTTATTTATCCCTTGTTTGCTTCCCAAATCATCTTTATTTGAGAAAATCTTTAACCTTGGTAAGCTTGTGTGGGTAATTTCATTCTAAAATTCAAGAAGTTGGAAACGATTTGCAAAAGCGCTTTGGTGTTCCCGAACCCACAGAACCATTTGTACTGATTCGTCGATTCACACCTGCCGAATACAACTAGATTACGACATGTAAATTGCTTAAAAGCTTATGTTCAAAGCCTTTCTGGTACTTTACAGAAACTTACATAGTTAGATTTAATTGTGCCTACCTACTTAGCGCTCTTTTATGACTCTGAATCAAAGGGAAAAACGTAGGTTGGGTTGAACAGAGTTAAACCCAACAAAACCAAGGATTTTTCGTGTTGAGTTTCGTTCCTCAACCCAACCCACCCATAAATTTATCAAAGCTTTAGAAATCAAGAATTCTAATTTTTATTTGACAAGAGTAATAGAAGAGCGAACCCTCTGTCAGTAAAGTTAAACTAAGCTGCAATTGGTGCTAGCTTTAATAAAAGAATTTTATATGAGAGCCGCACACCATGTCATCCGCAGCGATCGCTACTGTATTGAAGATGATGGAGTCTTTATCTGTTGAAGCCCAGGATCGAGTTGCAGAGCATCTTCGAGAATACATTAATGACTTACAAGATGAAATTCAATGGAACGAATCTTTTGAGAGAACGCAACAAAAACTTGTAGCTGCTGCACAGCGTGCTAAACAAGAAATCGCTGAGGGACAAGCTAAGGCGTTAGATTACGATCAATTATGAAATCCGCAGTGCTGCCCTCATTTTGGTTTGAATATGGTAAGTTAAGCGATGATATCAGACAGAGTGCCAGGAAAAGTTACCGATTGTGGATACAAAATCCATTTCACCCGTCTTTGCATTTCAAGTGCATCAATAGCCAAGAGGGTATTTGGTCTGTAAGAGTGACAAGAGGTTATCGAGTGCTTGGAGTGCTAGAAGGCGATATAGTTACATGGTTTTGGATTGGTAGCCATGATGATTATGAACGGTTCTTTTCGTAAGTCGTCTTTGAATTGGTGAAATTATACTACTCTCTATCCCACTTACTGATAAATTTGCGTTGCTTTGAGCATGTGGTAGGTGATAATTAGCTGGGTGAGAGCAAGAGGGTAACTTTGCAATGTCTCCCCAGTTGTGCCAGCAATTTTACCCAGTTCGGGATTACTTTCGCGATCGCAAATACTACGTAAATGGGGCATATCAGAACAAATAATATGCTCTAGCTTATTCACCTGTTCTAAGGTGGCATGACCATCAACTTCTAACACATCTACCGGCTTACACATATCCCTGTCAAGTCCCAGGCGGATGGCTGAGTCAGAATTACCATAGCTAGAATTGGTAATTACGGTGAAATCTGGATGCGGAATTGTCGGACGCAGTACCAATCTGACATTTAAATGTCCATTGCTTTCATCATCTTCATCAGTGGGTGGATAAAAACTAATGACTATATCAGACCATTGGCGCTGCGGACGGATAAACTGGGCTGAGTCTGGTTCGCGTTTGTCTAGTTCTGCTAGTACCTGTTCCGGTGTGTACCCCCGCTTTTGCGTATCTCGCTTGACTTTCCACTTAGCACGTAACTCTTCAGGAGGCGCAAGGTAGACTTTAACATCATAAGAATCACGGGCGGCACGAGTAGAATAACCAAGCAATCCTTCGATAATCACGAATTTACTGGGCTTGATATAATGCGGTGCCTCGAATGTGCCTGTTTTGTGGCTATAAACTGGCTTGAGAATTGGTTGTCCTGTGCGTAGCAGCGAGAGATGTTGCTGCATAATATCTAAGTGGTTGCAGTCTGGGTGGAGAGCAGTGATGCCAATTTCTGCACGTTGTTGGCGATCATAACGGTGGTAATCATCTGTACAGATGATTGTGACATTTTCTGGGCCGAGTGCTTGAGCGATTCCCCGCGTTAGTGTTGTTTTCCCAGCAGCGCTGTCGCCGACAATACCAAGAATTATTGGACGGCTCATCATACCTCCCAGAATATAAGTAATGTTTTTTAATAGAATTTCCCTACAATAGTTTTTATTCTAGAAGGGTTTAGTCCAGTAACTCAAGCAAAGGCTTGGTATGCAATATCTCTACATATAAAGTATCTGTGCGCTGGTTTATTGCATAATAGTTGCAATCTACATAGCTTGTTTCACCCTAGCAATAGAAATAGATCACAAGAGGCAGGGGAGCAAGGGAGCAGGGAGCAAGGGGGAAGACTGGGACGGAGCTTGTACTCCGCCCCAGCAAGAGCGCCCTGGAAGGGCGGGGCTTCTCTTCGAGACGCTCCGCGAACCTACCCATGCTCCGCTCCACGCACGCAGGGGGAAAGGGCTTGCTCCCCCCGCTCCCTGCTCCTTTTCCCCCTGCCTCTTCCAGTCAGACCTAAGATCGTCTTTCACTGAGTGGTATCAAGATTAAACTAGAGCATACACTTTCGCTTCCCAAGGGAAGATACCTTCTCTGCCTACCCATTCTGATGGAACTATCCGCTCTTGAGTAATTTCCTTCCACTGTTTGCCAACTGGGGTTGCAGGCCAATTCGGGACTCTGTACTCAGAAGCAGGAGGAGTACCGTAGTCAGAGAAATTCGCCACTACAACTACTAATTGATCGGCTTTATTACCACGTTGCCAGACTAGAACTCGTTTACCATCATTAAAGTCAACATGAATAAATTTAGTATCATTCACAGCTAAAGCATGAGAAGTTTTACGCAAGCGAACTAACCTCGCAACATATTGGAAAATTCGTTGCCGCCATTCATCTTTCACACGACTGTAGTTAACCGGGTCAATTTGCTTATGATCGTCTGTTGGAGGCAAATCTTGTTGATCGGCAAATTCATCTCCAGCCAGGATCATGGGAATTCCTACAGAGGTCAGCAGGGAAACAAATGCTAACTTAATACGCGGTTCAGTATCAGCAATTCCATTACTAAGCAAGTAGCTAAAGAAACGCTCGTTACCATAACCGCCAACATCATGGGAAGTTATATAGTTTACCGCCTGAGAGCCATCTGTAAAGCCTAAGTTTCGGCAATCAATTAGTTTGCGGATACTCCATTCAAAGCTGGGTTCATCCCAGGCATTCTTACCTAAAATCACTTGTCGGATGATTTGCTTAAACTTTTCATTCCAAAGTCCATCTAGACGATTTTGTTGGATAAGAGATAGCGGTACACTCAACTCTTCGCCAACTACAAGGAAGCGATTGCCACTTCCGCCTCTTTTGTCCCAAAGGGTGCGGGCAAAATCCTTAAATTCTTGCAAAAAGTCATAGTTGGCAATATTGTTCACGCTATCCAACCGCAGACCATCAACTCGATAGTATTCTAACCAGTGGGCAATATGGGCTTTTAAGTATTCACGGGCTGGTACAAGCCAAGACTTTTGCCCAGTAGTGGGGTTATAGCCCTCTACCCAATAGTTGTACTTAAATAAATCTCCACCAAAGCCATCTCTTGACCCTTGTTCTGGATCGCCACTAGCCCATTTGATGTAAAATTCCAAAAAATTAACGTTATGGTAAGGGTTATTCCGCGAGAATGCCATCACCACATCCACAAAAAAGCGCAACCCTTGCTGATGGCAGACTTTAATTAGATTAGCTAAATCAGTTGAAGCAGTCGGTGCTGATTGGCTATCTGGGCGGCCTAAGTCAAAATCTGCTGCAAAATAATTTGCTGTACCATAACCCCAATTGAGATTATCATCACTGTCTTCTGGTGGCAGAAGTTCTAAGGCGTTGATTCCCAGTTCCCCAAGATGAGCGCGGTTCTTCAAGGCGGTAATCATGGGAAAAGTCGGAGCGATCGCTTCTGGTATCAACAGTGCAAGTACATCACGAAATGTCCCGACTCCTTCTTCAACCAATCCATTTGAGTTAATCTTTGTCCATCGGGTTGGTAATTCATAAATTACCAGTTGATTATTGGTTGGCAGCGTCTCTAAAGGAGCATCGCCTTCCCAATTTACAGTTTGCCCTTCGGGATCGCAAGGAATCAGCATCCCATTTTGATAAAGCACGACGCTTGCCGGATCTGAGCTAGTAACGCCTCCCGATTCTGACGGCGTTGGTGCAGGAAAGCGCCGATCTACAGTCGTCGCTGTTGGATCTGTACAGTAGAGAATTTGGTTAGCATTGGCAGCTGCGTAAGGGTCTGAGTTGCGGACTTTAAACCAGTAAAAGTATACCTGTCCTTCAATCAGACCAGATTCTTTAGCCGAAACTTCCCACAATTCTGGAAATTCTGCTGATTGACGAAGCGGAATTTCTCTAAATTGAGCTAATCTGTCTGGGCTTTCGGGAGTAGTGTTGCCAATGTAAAGAGTGGGAGCTAGTTCTGAAGCACCGACACGCCACAAGACAAAATGAGTTTTTTTACGGCTTAATAGATCAATAGGCATTAGAAAAACCTCTAGGTCATCAAAGTTCAGCTATGAAGTTCTTACACAACAGCCGAGCTTTATTCCAGATGATAAGTCGGTCGGCGCAATTAAAGTAGTCTGTGGGGTTTAGGTAAAAGAAAAACGCACGTTATGACCACTCAAACACTAGGACTCGAACAAAACCTTTATGACTATTTACTATCAGTCTCTCTCCGAGAACCAGAAATTTTAACCCAATTGAGGCAAGAAACAGCCCAGCATCCAGTAGGTAGAATGCAGATTGCTCCTGAACAGGGGCAATTTTTGGCGTTACTGGTGCAGTTGCTAGGAGCCAAAAAAACTCTGGAAGTTGGGGTATTTACAGGTTATAGTTCCCTGGTGGTGGCCTTGGCGTTACCGAGCGATGGGAAGGTGGTAGCCTGTGATGTGAGTGAAGAATTTACAACGATCGCTCGGCGTTATTGGCAGCAAGCTGGAGTGGCGGATAAAATTCAACTGCACATTGCCCCAGCTTTGGAGACTTTAGATGGTTTACTGGCAACAGGAGAGGCGGAAAGCTTTGATTTTGCTTTCATCGATGCAGATAAGAGCAACTATGATAGTTATTATGAGCGATCGCTGCAATTAGTACGAAGAGGGGGACTGATTGCGATCGATAATGTCCTCTGGTCAGGCAGGGTTGCCGACCCCCAAGTGCAGGATAATAGAACTAAAAGAATTCGTGCCTTTAATCAAAAGCTGCATCAAGACCAGCGAGTTAGTCTGAGTTTAGTAGCGATCGCAGATGGTTTGACTCTGGCACTGAAAAAGTGATGTCTTTCTAACTTTTCAAAACCCAATCCGGTTAGGTTAATACTTGACTTTCCCTAATCTTGTTTAAAAATAAACAAGCTTTTTGAAGTAAGCAATATTAAATTATAGTCTAAAAAACTGTATTATTAGAAATTTATTTTTCTTTTTTTAAGTATTTATTCAGTTGTATATTACTAATAGGTCAAAATAAATAAATATATCTAGTCATTGTTTAAACTTTAATGTCCGTAGAAGATATTCTGCAAGCAGTAGAAACAATTCTGCAAGACAAGCCTCTTGCTTCCATTCAGTGTTTTGTGCTGTCTCAGTCGTGGTTGGGCAAAACTTATGGTGAAATGGCAGAGGAATCAGGCTACCGCAACAATTACATCAAGGAAGTCGGCTCTGAGTTGTGGCAAGACCTTTCCATCGCACTTGGAAAAAAAATAACCAAAAAAAATCTGCATTTAGCCTTGAAGAAATACCTGCAAGAAAAAATAGGCGATCGGGATAATCAGAGCCAACAAGAATTCAATGAAAAATCTAATTTAGAAATGGTGTCTCCAGACTCGTTTTCAGCAAGCAAGATTGAATTTCCTAGCGGCCCCGTACCACTGGGTTCTCCTCTTTACATCAACCGCCCTCCTCTGGAAGAACTTGTTTGTAACGAGATTTTATACCCTGGTTGCTTAATCCGAATCAAAGCACCTAGAAAGACAGGAAAAAGTTCGCTGCTCAACCGGATGATTGCTTATGCTAGAGAGCAAGGTTATCAAATCGTCTATTTGGACTTTCAAGAAGCCGATCAAGACGTTTTTGCTTCTCTTGATAAATTTTTGCGTTGGTTTTGTGTCAATGTCAGCAGACAGTTAAATCTCCTTCCCTGTTTAGATGATTTTTGGGATACGGAAATGGGCAGCAAGGTAAGCTGTAAAATTTATTTTGAAGCATATCTACTGCAATACATTGATAATAGTCCTCTAGTTTTGGCTTTGAATGAAGTTCATCGAGTTTTTGAACATCCCAATATTGCCCAAGATTTTTTGCCAATGCTGCGATTTTGGCACGAACAAGCAAAGCAGGATCAAATCTGGCAAAAACTACGAATGGTGGTAGTTCACACCACAGAAATCTATATTCCACTAAAGCTTAACCAATCGCCTTTCAATGTTGGGATTACAATTACGCTGCCACCATTTACTCTCAATCAGGTACAGAATTTAGCATTGCGTTACGGGCTAAATTGTGCAGCAGACTCCGAAGGGGCAAAACGCCTTGTACCCCTACAAGCAATGGTAGGAGGACATCCTTACTTGGTGAGCCTTGCACTTTATCATCTATGTCAGGAGGAAATGACATTAGAGACATTACTGGAAACTGCATCTACACCAGTGGGAATTTATAGTCAGCATTTACGGGAACTATTGAGCTTACTGCAAAAAGACCCAAAATTAATGTCAGCGATGCAACAGGTAATTGCAACAGATGAAAAAGTAGAGTTAGATGCGATCGCTGCTTACAAGCTAGAAAGTATGGGTTTGGTTAAACTCAACGGTAATCAAGCTCATGTTATGTGTGAGTTATATCGCCTTTACTTTAGTCAACAGCTTAGAAAGCACTCAGGATAGTAATGATTCTGGTAGACTGTTAAAAGATAAATAATCAAAATAAGTAATTCTCGTTCTTAATATGAATTAAATCTATTGTTCCGATCCAAACTTATTTATTAAGAACGATAACTAATTTAAAATTTTCAATCAAATGAACAATTATCGATACCAAGTTGGTGGCACTTTAACCAGTGACGCTCCTAGCTATGTTGAGCGCAAAGCGGATGTGCAACTTTACGAAGCCTTAAAGCAGGGTGAATTTTGCTACATCCTAAGTAGTAGGCAAATGGGCAAATCTTCACTTATGGTAAAAACCAAGCATCGCTTGCAACAAGAAGGCTTTAAATGTGTCACCATTGATATGACTAATATTGGTTGCGAAAATATAACTCCAGAACAGTGGTATAAGGGAGTTGTAGGCGATTTGTGGCTGGGTTTTAAGCTGTTAGGAAAAGTCAATTTAAAAACCTGGTGGCAAGAAAAAAATGATATTTCTTTGGCTCAGAAACTTAGTCGGTTTATTTCAGAAATTCTGTTAGTTCAGTTTCCTAACGAAAGGCTATTCATTTTTATTGATGAAATTGATAGTATTCTCGGTCTAGATTTCTCTGTGGATGATTTTTTTAGCTTGATTCGGTTTTGTTATAACCAACGAGCAATTGATCCAGAGTATGAGCGGATTACATTTGCAATTTTCGGTGTTGCCACACCTTCAGACTTAATTTTATATCAAAATCACATTACCCCGTTTAATTTTGGTAAAGCTATCCGAGTAAATGGCTTTACATTTGAAGAAGCTCAACCACTATCTTTAGGACTAGATCTTAAAGACAATCATCCCCAAAAAGTTTTGAAAGAAGTATTGGCTTGGACAAAAGGGCAACCATTTCTGACTCAAAAGCTGTGTCGATTACTTGTTAGTCTATCTCAAGATGATGTGGGTAGAAAGTTAAAAATTCCCCCTGGTACAGAAGAATTTTGGATAGAAAATGTGGTGCAATCGCACATCATCGATCAATGGGAATCACAAGATGAACCGGAGCATTTGCGGACAATTCGCGATCGCATCCTCAGAAACGAACAAATTGCCGCCAGATTGCTAGGAATTTATCAGCAAATCCTCCAAGGAGTGGAAGTACCAGCCGATGATAGTCGAGAACAAGTAGAACTATTGCTGTCTGGCTTGGTGGTTAAAAAGCAAGGTTTTCTCCAAATCAAAAACCGAATTTATGAAGAAGTTTTCAATTTAGAATGGGTTGGAAAAAAATTAGCTTACTTGCGCCCCTACTATGAAACCTTCAATGCGTGGATAGCCTCAAAGGAAAATGATGAATCTCGCCTATTGCGCGGACAAGCCTTGATTGATGCCCAAACCTGGGCACATGGCAAAAGCTTGAGCAATTTAGATTATCGATTTTTAGCTGCTAGTGAAGAATTAGATCGGCGAGAAATGCAGCAATCATTAGAAGCAGAACGTGCCAAAGAAGTTGAAGCACGACTTGCAGAACAACAAAAAAGATTAGCTCAACAAAAGAAAACTTCCACAATAGTCACACTCTTGCTCGCGGGTATGACAATCAAGTTGGTGATTTCTATAGTGTGGGGAGTGTCGCTTTTACGAAAGATTGATGCTTTAGAATCACAGTTAAAATGTAACCAGATCGGGCATCATGGAAAAGAAATAACAGCAAATTCTCGGTTAGATGGATGCTGAATAAATTTTGGATTTTAGATTTTGCAGTAAGCTGTCGTGCATTTAGTTTGTACAGCTAATGGCAAGATTACCACCCCACAAAAGATTTATTTTTTGGACGATGCAAATTAAAATTCATAAAATTTGCATTGATGGAATAGTAATATCTATCCGTGGATAGATGAATACATTTTCCAAGCAATAAAATAATTCTATGTAGTACTACATATATATTTCTTTCGATAAAATTATTACCAAATTTAAGTAGACCGAAAGCTTAATACCAGGTTAAGTGCAAATAAATAAATTCTAAAAACAATGCAGAATAAGAAATTGTCAAAGACTTCCTCATCTATCAATAGCAATTCCCATACAGCAGAACAAAATCCTAAATTGGACTACAGACCGTTTGGTAGCCAAGTTCAAAAAGCAGCAGTTGCATCAGTGACAAAAACAGACATAGAGGATATTACCTTTGCAGAACAAAGTATTGAGGCAACTGGACTGGAATTACAAGCCAAATATGGCAAGATTATGCCAGAGTCACAGGAACGGCTGACTTTGCTGCAAGCCAAGATGGATGGATTATTGAATTCTCGACTAGAACACGCAACTCGATTTGGTCATAACTTTGCCAATATTCCACTAAGAAGACCAGATACACCAATTCAGGCAAAGCTGACAATTGGGGAACCTGGAGATAAGTACGAGCAGGAAGCTGACGAAACAGCACGTCAGGTTGTGCAAAGGATTCATCAGCCACAGAGTGAGAAAATTCAGCGCGAGTCATTGCCTGAAGAAGAAAATGAATTGCAAATGAAACTATCAAGCAATATCCAGCGCGAAGAATTGCCTGAAGAAGAAGATGAATTGCAAATGAAGTCGATGGTGCAGCGTGTGTCAGACGGTGGTATGGCAGCAACACTTGATTTGGAAACAGGGATACAACAAGCACGGGGTAGCGGACAGCCACTTGCGAAGAGCGTCAGGGAACCGATGGAACAGGCATTTAGCGCAGATTTCAGTGGGGTGAAGGTTCACACCGATGGTCAATCTGACCAGTTGAATCAGTCAATTCAAGCGCGTGCATTCACAACGGGGCAAGATGTGTTCTTTCGGCAGGGGGAATATAACCCTGGGAGTCGAGGGGGTCAGGAGTTGATTGCCCATGAGTTGACCCATGTTGTGCAGCAGACGCAACTTACAGACATGAGAAAAGCATCCACCCAAGACTTTCCGTTGCAGAAGATGCAGGAAGTACATGGCAGGATACCAGTAATACAACGGGCTTTGGATGGGGTAGAAGTTAAAGTTGGCGATCATATCAAAGATAATGAGGGGGACCAATATAAGATCACTTCACTAGCGGGTGAAGAAGTAGTGGCAGTGGGGATTGGCAAAAATAATAAGGAGGTAAAGGTCGAATTTACCATAGGGGGATGGGATGACGCATACACCAAAATAGCAACGGTTGGTGGTAGCGAAGAAAAGAGGTCATCTGAGGATGTTGGAAATGCAGTAGATAAGATATCGGAAAATAAACAAGAACAGAAATATGAGGATTCAGATGTAAGGGAGAATGAAGAACTGAAAGAAGCAAGCAAGGAAGAGAAGACAGAGATTAATGATAGAGAAAGTCAATTATTCCCCAAGATGGCAGTATTCAACTACGATCTGCCCAATGGATTAGGTACATTGGAATGGGTTGATGAGAAACAATACCAAACGAAAAACGGATGGATGTCAAAGAATATAAACTTTACATTAAATGATTCTATACAAAAGTTAGGAGGGCAGGCAGAGATCAGTGCCCATGCGATCATCGCTATCAAAGACGATGGTGCGGGAGTTATAAGAATAAATCCCCATTTCACCATGAGAGACACTAAAAGGCAGAACGCGAGACAGGAAGCTGAGGAAAAGAGGGCGAAATCACAAAAGGGGCATCAAAAAGCAAACAAGAGTAGACAGGAGCGGGAAGAGGAAGCGAAAGATGCTCTATGGTCAAAGCAGATAGGACTGAAGAGTACGAGGGCTGACAAGGGGGGAGAAGAAAGTAAATTGATCACACTAGAATTAAGCAAACTACCGTTCAAGGAAAAATGGATTAAGGGGATCGCCGATGCAGCCATAACAGCGGCTAAGTCACTTAAGTTAGAGGGTGTAAATTACGAGATCGGTAATGCGAGAAGTAAGTTTGAATTTAAAGATTAGTAAGAGGATGTTTGAAAAGTTTTAGGCGAATATAATTCGCTACTAGATAAAGCTTAGTCCACCTGCATGGACTAACGAAAAATCAAGGGTTTCTAACCCACGGAGGTGGGTTTTGTTCGTGTAGCCGCGACTTCTAGTCGCCCAGGCGAGTAACAATTTAGACTTTTCAAACAACCTCTAAGGTTATGAGAAGCCAGATGCTAATCAAGAGTGATCGCCAACAGAAACGCAGGTCTGACCAAAGCTGCCGATGATGTGAGTTAAAATCCTGATATCTTTAAGAACTACTCACGCAGACAGCCCCCGAAAAAGCGATCGCTATGCTTCAGTATCCCAATCTCGAACAAGCGCTAAAATATCACTTCGGTTACGACAGATTCCGCCCGGGACAACGGCAAATTATCGAAGATGCGCTGCAAAATCGAGATTTATTAATTGTCATGCCTACGGGTGGGGGAAAATCTCTGTGTTTTCAGTTACCTGCATTGATCAAAAAAGGTTTAACGGTGGTTGTGTCGCCATTAATCGCTTTGATGCAAGATCAAGTGGAAGGACTACGAAATAATAATATTAATGCCACATTTCTGAATAGTAGTCTGAATCCTTATAAAGTGCGATCGCGGGAAGAAGCCATCCTCAGTGGTAAAGTCAGATTACTTTACGTCGCCCCAGAACGTCTGTTGAGTGAAAGATTTCTGCCCTTTCTCGATTTAGTCAAAGAAAAAATTGGGATTGCAGCTTTTGCCATTGATGAAGCCCACTGCGTCTCTGAGTGGGGGCACGACTTCCGCCCAGAATACCGCCAGATGAAATCTCTGCGGAAACGCTATCCTGATGTCCCTACCCTCGCCCTCACCGCCACAGCCACCGATCGCGTCCGTGCTGATATTATCCAACAACTAGGGCTAAAGCAACCTAGTATCCATATTGCTAGCTTTAACCGCCAAAATCTTTACTACGAAGTTCGTTCTAAAACCAAGTCTGCGTATGCTGAATTATTAGAACTCATTCGAGAAAATGAATGTTCAGCAATTATTTATTGCTTGACGCGCAAAAAAGTTGATGAACTCACCTTTAAATTGCAAAATGATAAAATTTCCGCCTTATCTTATCATGCCGGCTTAAGTGACGAAGAACGCAGCAGCAATCAAACTCGATTTATTCGAGATGATGTGCGCGTTATGGTAGCAACAATTGCCTTTGGGATGGGAATTAATAAACCAGATGTGCGGTTAGTAATTCACTTTGATTTACCGCGTAATTTGGAAAGTTATTATCAAGAATCAGGAAGAGCGGGAAGGGATAGTGAACCTTCCCGTTGTACACTTTTTTTCAGTTTTAGTGATATTAAAACTATTGAATGGAGTATTGACCAAAAACCCGATCCTCAAGAACAATTGATTGCTAAACAACAACTGCGTCAGGTAATTGACTATGCTCAAGGTACTGTTTGCCGACGGACAATTCAGTTAGGTTATTTTGGCGAACGTTTTGATGGAAATTGTGGTAACTGCGATAATTGCCGTTATCCCAAACCAATGCAAGACTGGACAATAGAAGCCATGAAATTTTTATCTTGTGTGGCGCGTTGTAAAGAAAGATTTGGAATGCTGCACATTATTGATGTGTTGCGGGGGGCAAAAAGCCAGAAAATCATCCAAAACGAACACGATCAACTTTCTACTTATGGTATTGGCAAAGATAAAAGTATAGATGAATGGCGGATGTTGGCGCGATCGCTTTTACATCAAGGTTTGGTAGAACAGACTAGCGATGGTTACTCAGTTTTGAAACTTAACCCCCTGAGTTGGGAAGTGATGCGGCGACAGAGGACAGTTTCTCTTGCTGTTCCTGTAGCACAGAAGATTACATGGGAAGAAGGGAGTGAGAAGGCTGCTGAGGCAGAGATTTTAATGCAGAGATTGCGATCGCTCCGTAAACAACTAGCTGATGAACAGTCTGTTCCACCTTACGTTGTCTTTCAGGATTCTACCTTGAAAGTGATGGCACAGGTACAACCGAAAACACTAACAGAATTTGGTAAACTTTCAGGCGTAGGTAGTCACAAACTTTCCCAATATGGTGATAAATTCCTCACAGAAATTCGCGCCTACCGCCAAGAAAAAGGTTTGATAGATCCACCACAAGTTAAATTTACACCCTCTGTTAGCTTACCTTCCGACACAGAAATAGTCACATTCCAATTACATAAACAAGGTTTGAGTGTTGATGAAATTGCCAAAAAACGCAACATTCGTCCCACAACAATTATTCGTCATCTTACAGATTTAATTGAGAAAAATCAGCCTGTAGATTTAAATCAGTTAGTATCTCTCGAACATCAGCAAAAAATTTGGCAAGTTTTAGAAGTTCTTGGTGATATCTCTTTGACTCCAATTCGAGAACAACTAGGTGAAAGCTATAGTTTTGACGAAATCCGCTTAGTACGGGGTAAGTGGCGGCGTGAAAATCGCAAGTGATAATTAAATTTTAAATGATGTTTTCAAAGCGAATAGAATGAGACTGTTGGGTTATAACTCATCTCTGCCTCAATTAATAATTGTCGCGGGTTGGGGGATCTCTTGTGCGTAAGTCATCATCATGACACTTTAAGCTTCTAGGCCGATGTGGAAATAAACATTTTCAGGATTTACTTGAACAGCCCGTTTAAAAATTTGTAATCCAACCTTTGGACATTATGCAAAACCTGTCCCTAATGTTAGTGCCTGTACTCGCTGCACAGAAAGCAGCAGGTGACGGTTTAATTAAACCTCTCGGTCATCATGAGTTGCTGTTGGTGCTGGTGCAACTGTCACTATTGCTTCTGGTAGCGCGGGGATTAGGTGAGTTAATGCGCCGAATTAATCTACCGCCTGTTGTTGGGGAATTATTGGCGGGTGTACTGCTGGGCCCCTCTATTTTTGGTTTGCTCCTTCCAGACTTGCAAGCTCACATCTTTCCTAAAAGTCAAGAACAGTCTAATTTACTTTCGGTGATTTCTTGGTTAGGTGTGTTATTTTTGCTGATTGTAACTGGCTTGGAGACGGATCTCAAGCTGATTCTTCGTAAGGGTAAAACCGCTCTACTCATTTCACTTGGCGGAATTATTGTCCCATTTATCACCGGATTTGGATTGGGCTGGCTATTGCCAGATAGTTTTTTAGCCAACCCAGAAAAGCGACTGGTATTCAGTCTATTTATCGCCACAGCAATGAGTATTTCCGCAGTACCAGTGATTGCTAAGGTGCTGATGGACTTAAACCTGATTCGCCGTGACATTGGTCAAGTAACCTTAGCGGCTGGGATGACTGACGACACCATCGGCTGGATTTTACTTTCTGTGGTTTCCGGTCTAGCTAGTAGCGGCAAGTTTGACTTCGGGACAATTTTTCATTCTGTGAGTGCAGCTATATTGTTTTTAGCGATCGCTTTCACAATTGGCCGTACCATCGTAGATCAGATTTTGCGGTGGGTTGATGACTACGTTGGTGGAATCTCAGCTAGTATATCGGCTGTACTGATTCTTTCGCTCTCGGCAGCAGCACTTACCCACGCATTAGGTCTAGAAGCAGCATTAGGTGCTTTCGTGCTGGGGATTCTGGCGGGCCAATCTCGCCGCTTTAGTAACGAAGCTGGACATCTGCTAGAAGTATTCACAGCAGCCTTTCTAGCGCCAATTTTCTTTGCTGGGGCTGGTTTGAAAGTTGATTTGCTAACTCTGTTAGTCCCTCAAACGCTGCTATTTGGCTTGATTGTTCTTGCTGTCGCCTGTGTTGGCAAATTTACAGGTGCTTACCTTGGTTCTCGCGTCGGTGGCTTGAGTCATTGGGAAGGTTTGGCTATGGGTTCCGGGATGAATGCTCGCGGGGCAATGGAAATTGTCGTTGCCACGATTGGTTTATCTTTGGGAGTGCTCAATCCCCAGATGTACTCAATTATTGTTATGGTGGCGATCGTCACTTCCCTAATGGCTCCACCCCTTCTGCGCTGGACTTTATCAAAAGTGGTTATGAGTGAGGAGGAAGCTCAACGGTTGGAACAAGAAGAGCAGGATAGCCGCAGCTTTATCAAGCAAATCCACCGTATCTTAATACCTACTAGTGGTGGTCCCAACATCCAACTCGCAGCGCAACTAGTGGGCTACATGGCTCACCAAAACTCGATAGAAGTGACATCTCTATATGCTCTGAGTGACAAGCAGCCTCAGAAGAAAGGCCGCAGGGCAGCGACCCAGGTTAAAGATACCGCCGCCGAGGAAGCTCTGGCTTCTGTTGCTGAGGAAATGCAGCTACCTGATGATACGACCCTGCAAACAAAAATGGAGTCTGGGCGTAGTAAAGCCGAGGTAATTTTGAATGAAGCGAACAAAAACTATGACTTGATCGTATTGGGAGCTTCTGAACAGATGCGCCCTCAAAAAACATTGTTCAATTTGCTTGTAGATCGGGTAGTACAAGAAGCGCCATGTGCAACGATGGTGGTCAAGTCGCACCTACCCCAAGCTAAAGGCGAGATATGCAAAATCGCTCAACAAAAGCTGACAAAGATCCTGGTGCCAACTGTGGGGACAGAATATAGCAAAAATGCTGTAGAGATGGCAAGTACGATCGCTGCTCAAACGGGAGCATTAGTGATGATCGTGAATGTGATTAATTTGCCACAAGTTGAGTATATTCTATACGAACAGCGATCGCTAACTCCAGTGAAGGAAATTGCTCACGATCTGCTTGAACAGCAAGCAGCAATTGGCCGCAATCTGGGTGCTGATGTCAAAACATATATTCTTCAAGGAACCAGCCCAGAAAGGGAAATCCTCAAGTTTGCCCAAACCCAGGAAGTTGACCTAATTATTCTCGGAAGTAATATCCGAATGGTTACGGGTCGCGTTTTCTTCGGTCACAGAGTTGATGCAATTTTGAGTAAAGCCCATTGTCCAGTAGCAGTAATTACCGTACCATAGTCTTTCTCATCTGCATCTAAGCAAACTTTTCTTTAATAATTCTCCTTTATCCCCCTTGTCTCCCCCTACTCCCCTGCTCCCCTGCCCCTTGCCCCCTGCCTTTCAAGGGTAGGTTTTTTAGAATCTCAAAAATAGTTGAGAAAATTCTCAATTGTTTAACGTGGTTTGGTCATTTCAGGATTTAAGCATCGGCTGAAATAGCCAAAAAATGACCAAATACAAAATACCTACCCTTGAAAGCTGCCCCCTGCTCCCCTGCCCCCTGTCCCCTACCCTTAAAGCGATGGGATATTTTTTCGGAAGTCCCCTAGCGGGAAGCTCTGGAAGTAACCGATCGTTGCAAATTAGCTAAAGCACGATTGTAATCCAAAATAGCTGTGACTCGATTACCTTCTGCTCTTGTCAGGTCATTTTCAGCAGAGATCACCTCTGTTTGAGTGCCCACACCAGCTTGGAACCTCAGCCTTGCTAAATTCAGAGCTTCCCTAGCTTGATTTAAAGCCACACTAGAAGTCTGCACATTATTTAAATTAGATTGCAATTGAGAATAGAATTGTTCTACATCAAAGCGAATTTGGTCACGCTGGCTGGCAAATTGACTCTCTGCGATCGCAATATTAGATTTCGACTGAGCCGCCCTTGCTCTTGCTGCTCCCCCATCAAATAAAGTGAGATTTCCTTGGAGACCTACTGAATAGCCATCAGTAATGCTGACACCATCATCGTAGCGATCTAGGAGATTGTAGTTACCGACCAAACTAATTTGCGGCCCTAGCTGTGAAAGTGCTTGTCGTCGCTGTTGCTCACTAATGTTGCGTTGTGCTAATTGCTGTTGCAATTCTGGACGATTTTGAAACGCTTGGACAATACTTTGTTCTACGGTCTGCGGCCAAAGACCGGCTAACTGTACAGGATCTGCGGTACTGATATCAACTGACTGCGACAAACTTAACGTGGTGGTAAGCTGGCGACGGGCAATTTGCTGTTGCGAGATAGCATTAGTTAGTTGTTGTTGGGCGTTTGCTAAATTCACCTGAGCCTGTAGCACATCGAACCGCGTACCCACTCCCGCCTGTTCTCTGGCTTGAGTATCCCGTAAACTAGCCTGGGCATTCTCTACAGCAGCTCGGTTAATTCTTACTTGTTCATCAGCTTGTTGCAAATCGTAGTATTGAGTCGTGGCATTCAATCTAATTATCAAAGACTGGCTTTCAACATTCAATTCATCCACACGTAGTTGTTCTTCAGCTGCTTGGATTGCCCCTTGTCGATTACCGGAGGTATAGAGGTTGTAATTTAGTTGTGCTGAACCATTAAAAGAGGTGCTGGATTGAGATGAATTATTAGTAAAACCATTACCACTATTAGTCAAATTACTGTTGATTCCCAAAGTAGGAAATAAGGCAGCTTGAGACTCGCGTAGGGCTGAACGACTACGTTCTAGCTGTAATATTGCTACCTGTAAATCCCGATTATTGCGTCGTGCTAGTTCCAAAGCTTGTGCCAAAGTGATTGGCACAGTTCCCTGAATCCTTACTTCCTGGGGTTTAGTCGGAAATTGCAGAGGATTAGGATTAGGGTTGAGGTAATCAGGAACCTGCACAGTGCTTGAGTTATTCTGCGGTTTTGGGGGAGTTACTGCACTTGCTAAAGCTGGAAAAAGAATCGCAAACGCAACACCAACCCAGGTAGAATGCACAAATAATAAGCTAAAATTCATAATCTAGATGTAGTCATTAATTAGGTTTTTTGAGGACACAATCAAAAGTTTTTATCCTGATTGACCTATAGAAATTTAAAGTTTAAATTCCTCCTCTAAGGGTTGATATTAACAAATTAGCCAACAATCAAGCCATCCTGAACTCGAATAATCCTTTTGGTTTGAGCAGCGATATCTGGTTCATGAGTGACAATTACAATTGTGATTCCTTGGTCATTAAGTTCTGTCAGCAAATTCATCACCTCATGAGAAGTTTCAGTATCTAAAGCTCCTGTTGGCTCATCTGCCAAAACTAATGCAGGTCGGTTGACTAAAGCACGAGCGATCGCTACCCGTTGTTGTTGTCCCCCAGATAGTTGACTAGGACGGTTAGCTATGCGTCCCTGTAATCCTACTTTTTCCAGGGCTTCTAATGCCCTTTTACGGCGTTTTGGCTTGGGTAAGTTAGCGTAAACCATTGGTAACATAACGTTTTCCAGTGCTGTTGCCCTCGCCAATAGGTTAAATTGTTGAAAAACAAAACCTATCCTTTGGTTACGAATATACGCTAATTCATCATCATCAAAAGTTGTCAGGTTTCTCCCTTCAAAAATATAATCTCCAGTTGTCGGGCGATCCAGACATCCCAAAATATTCATCAGAGTGGATTTACCCGAACCTGACGCACCCATAATCGAGACATATTCCCCTTCCTCAATAGAGAGTTCAATTCCCTTAAGAATCGGAACACTAACTTCTCCTAAGTAGTAAGTTTTAGTAATAGATTCCATCCAAATCATCGTTGGCATATTAATTACGAATTACGTTAGCGCAGCATTAGCGACGTAGGAGCGTCATTACGAATTACTAGTCGCTTCTTAAAGCATTAATTGGATCTAATTTAGATGCGTTTCGTGCTGGAATTACCCCAGCGACTAAGCCAACACTCAATGAGAGTACAAATCCAGCAATAATCGACAAGAAAGAAATGATAAAGGGAAATTTGAAAATACTTGAAGCTATAAAGGCTAATAAAATGCCAGTGGCCATCCCAATGCCTCCGCCAACAATGGAAATTACGATCGCTTCAGCTAAAAATTGATTAAGGATTGCCGAATTGGTGGCTCCTACAGCTTTGCGAATCCCAATTTCTCGCGTCCGCTCAACTACGGAAACTAGCATAATGTTGGCAATACCAATTCCACCAACCACTAACGAAATGCCAGCGATCGCTACCACCATTACTGTAAATAAGCCTACAACACTAGTAAAAGTACTAACAATATCAGCTTGATTAGTCAGCCGAAAATCATCCGCTTGCGGCGGATAAATGTTGTGACGCAGCCGTAAAAGATTTGTGACTTGAAACTGAGCAGCTTCTAATTCCTCTTGATTAGCGCCTTTGACTAAAATTCCATTTACAGAAACGCCTACCAAAGCATTGTTCCCAACTAGTCTCTTGGACATACTAGTTAGAGGAATGAAAACCTGGTCATCTCGATCCATCGGCCCCTGAGAGCCTTTAGGTTCCATCACCCCAATCACTTGATAAGCCTCTCCTTGAATGCGAATTTTCTCGCCGATAGGATTTACACCCTGTCCAAAGAGCGTGCTTTGAACTGTAGGGCCAAGAATCGCTACCTGTGCGACAGTATCTAGTTCTTCTTGAGTAAAATATCTCCCTTGCTGTGGGTGAGTATTTCTGACTTCTGGGTAGTTCAAATCTGTGCCATAAATGGTTGTTGAGGTGTTCTGTCCTGCATACACAACTTGGGCAGTCCGTTGGAGATAAGCAGAAACCATCTGTGCTGATGGCGCTTGTGTAGCGATCGCCTTAGCATCTTCCCAGGTCAAGGTGCTGCTAGAACCGACTCCTTGACGGACATTCCCGCTTCTTGCAGCACCCGCTAAGATTTGGATCACATCTGTACCCAATGCTTGGATCTGTTGCTCAACGCCCTTTTGCACTCCCTGACCAACAGAAGTAATGGCAATGACTGAGGAAATCCCAATAATCACGCCCAACATCGTTAGACCTGTGCGTAATTTGTTACTCCACAGAGTCTCTGCCGCCATTGTCAAGATTTCCAGCAACGGTACTGTGCGGGTCTTCTTAGCTTTGTAAAAGCCCTTAAATATCTTAAACATAAGGTTTTATTTAAAACTCAATACAATCGAGTCAAGCATTTCTTCTTTTCCTTTGTGTCCTTTGCGTCCTTCTCTAACGAGACGCTGCGCGAATGCGGTTAGTTAAAAAAATTGACTATGACAAAGAGTTAAGCGTTAACCCAACCGTATTGACTTAAAACTAAGGGGAACCACCGCCTGAACGACCACCGCCGCCACCGGCTCCTCTTCCGCCACCGCCACCGCCGCCTCCCCCTATACCAGGGAAAACTCCTCCTCGTGGTGTTGATTGCGGACGCGAGCCTGGTGGGAAACTGAGTAATACTCTTTCATCTCCTGTCAATCCAGACTTAACTTCGGTAAAGTTATTTGCGGTAACGCCAGTCTCAATACGAGTAAAGACAGGTTTGTTATTTGCTCCAGCCACATACACACCTGTGGTATTTTGTTGGCGCACCACTGAAGCGGTTGGCACTACTAAAACATTTTCAACTTGACCGACTTGAAAATCTACTTCCGCATTCATCCCAGACCGCAGTAATCTTTGAGGGTCAGAAAGTGATACTCTCACTTCAAAACTGGTAACATTTTGTTCTACTATTGCTTGGGCAGCGATTTGGCTGACTTTACCTTCAAAGGTTTTCCCTGGGTAGGCATCTGCTGTAATCGAGACTTTTTGACCAAGGCTGATTTTGGAAATATTTGTTTCTGCTAAATTTGCGACAACTTCATTTGTTGAAGCTAGAGACAAGATTGAAGAAGAAGAAGAAGAAGCTACTTCACTACTAGCAGTTGTGGGTGTCACGAAAGCACCGGGATCGGCAAATTTCTTTGTCACTACCCCATCAAAAGGGGCGCGAATGATCGTGTCATTGATTTCGGCTTGGATGTTTTGCAGCGAACCACGAGCAGATGTTACCTGGGCACGGGCTGCGCTAATATCTTCTTGGCGCGTTCCGGCTTTTAAAAGAGCCAAAGCTTGCTGTCTCTGCTTCACTACAGCTTGTGCTTGCTCGATGTCTTCTGGACGTGATCCGGCTTTTTGCAACCCTAGTGCTTGCTGTGCTTCATTTACACTAGCTTGGGCGCTGTCACGAGTGGCACGGTTTTGGTTAAGAGTCTGAAGGGATATACCGCCTGCATTGTAAAGCTGTTGATTACGAACAAAATCATCTTCTGCTTGGCGAAGGGTGGCTTGAGCGCTTTGCAAGCGTGCCTGTGCTTGGGCAATATCTTGAGAGCGATTGCCTGCTTGTACCTTTTGCAGATTCGCCTGGGCTTCGTCTAATACTCCTTGTGCTTGAGCAATATCTTGAGGACGATTACCTGCGATCGCTTTTTGCAAATTCGCCTCGGCTTGTGCCAATTGTCCTTGAGCAGAAGTAAGTTGCCCACGCAGGTTGGAATCATCCATGTAAGCGACAATCTGTCCTTGTTTAACGAGATCCCCTTCTTTCGCTAGCAGTGTTTTCAAGATACCGGAATTTTTCGGGCTGAGGTTAATTGACCGCTCAGGTTTCACTGTTCCGTTCGCTGAAACTGTGATTGTTAAACTCTGCCTTTGTACAGGTCTTGTCAGCACCCGACGGCTGGCTTGTTGCTGGGAAACAACGGCTACTTGGTAATAAACTGCATAGCCAATTCCACCCAAAAGGCAAAAAGCAATTAGCCAAGAGAGCCAATTTCGTTTGCCCTTTTTTTTCTTTACCTCTGGAACTAAAACTGATGAATCTACGGTATTTGGTGTATCAATTTTCATATCCATTTTGTCTATAAGGAACGGCTACCGAGCCAGTTATTTACGGCTAAACTATAGCCTGGTAGCCCTATACTGACAATGATTTTGAGTTTTTAGTGTTTTAAAGGTTTATTTGCAGTACCAACCCACTAGGAAGTCTGAAATAATCATCACGCACTCTCACTAATCTTCCAGCAGGAACAATTTCCTGACTGGGAAGAAGAATATCTCCATTAGGAAGTCTGAAGTAACCTTGGTTACGCAGTCTAACTATGGATCTAGAAGGAATAATTTGCCCATTGGGATATCTGATGTCACCATTACCAAGTCTGACTACTCTGTTATAGGATTGGTTGTCACGGTTCCAATTGTCCCGATCTCTTGAGTTTCTGACTTCTCCAGGGTAGGGTCTGCCGTCACGGTTCCAATTATCCCGGTCTCTAGAGTTTCTGACTTCTCCAGGATAGTTTCTACCGTCGCGGTTCCAATTATTATCCCGATCTCTAGGGTTTCTGACTTCTCCAGGATAGGATCTGCCGTCGCGATCAAAATTGGGATCGCGATCGCCAACAACATAGACTTTCGTCTGGGCACTTGCAGGCGCAGTCAAAAGAGTGGGAACAATTATCAGAGCAGCAGCAGCTAGGACTATCGATACACGGTTTGGTTTCAACATGAAATTAACTCCTTATTGGTATTAAATTTCTATTCTGCTGAGGTTTAGATTCAGCAATACTTAGATAGTTGCTTTTATTTGGGTATCAATATGTTTGATGTTTACCTCATCGTATAAATTCATACATAATAATTATCGATCAAAAAGTTGAAACCAATGTATGACAAAAGTCATTAGTAATTCAAGACTTATGTATGACCAAAGTCATCAGTTTTTAATGGGGAGATGAGGGAGAATAATTAATATTTATTGCCCAATCTTTTTAAATTTAATCCTGTATTGGTGCAATTCCTTGCCAGATAATATCCACAAAATTTTGGATAAATGCTGATACTTCTGTACCACGATCTTCAGATTTTAAGTAAGGTTTTATTGTAAAATCGTCTTCTTTTATACTTTTTTGAGACGAAATCTGCTCTAAGAAAACATAGTTCATCAACGATCCGAGTAAAATATGAGCCACTGTCTGGGGATCGCAAGGGCGAAGGCGATTTTGGTTGATTTCATACTCTAGAAAAGCGGTCAGTGCTTTGAAATCTTGTATGGGTCTTGGTTCTTTACCTCCAAGTTCTGGAAACGCATTGCCTCGCGATCGCAGCATCACGATCTGAGGCAGCACCTCACGATAAAATTCCGTAATCTGGAGGCAAATATTGATTAAGTTTTCTTTGAGATTGCCTTTGCCACTAAGAGATTCCAACTCGCTCACCCACACGGGTTTTTCTGGAATTCCCATCGCCGTAAAAAATAATTCTTCTTTGGTTGAGAATCGCTTGAAAATTGAAGCTTCAGAAATACCTGCCTGTTGAGCAATTTCTAAGGTTGAAGCACCAAATCCTTGTTGCAGGAAAACTTGACGAGCCGCTTCTAATATCTGCTGATTGGTGATTTTGGGTACACGAGCCATAAATAAGTGAGTAATTACTTATTAATATATTGCCCTTGTGATGGGAATGTCAATAACTAATGACGTAATATTTTGCTGCCGTCAAGAGCGGAGATCGTTTAAGCTAGCTGAAAGATTCTTTGATTAGTGGCTTAAAGGCGGTAATGTGCCTAAACATGTTCGTTTGATTTCTTTTCTAATGGTCTGTAGTTTGTGGAGTATGCCAAAAGCCGCTAACGCGCAGGCATTAATACCCCATACACTGCAACTAGATGGGACAAAGTTAGAGAAGCAGGGGTTGAGCCTGGCACAAGAGGCGGCTCAACTAGCTCAGTTTCAACAGGTTGAATTAGCTTTGCCACGAGCGCGGCTGGCTAGTCAACTGGCTCCGAAGAATGATAAAGTATGGTTGCTTTTAGGTGGATTGCAACTACAAACCAAAGAGTTTGACGGGGCGATCGCTAGCTTCAAAAAAGCGCAATCTATCAACCCTAAAAATGGTGATATTTTGTTTGCTTTGGGTTCAGCTAATTTTCAGCAGAAAAATTACCAAGCGGCGGTTGTCAATTACCAAGAAGGTTTGAAGTTAAAACCCAACGATCCAGAAGGGTTATTTGATTTGGGTAATGCTTACTATCTACTGGGTAAATTGCCAGATGCGATCGCACAGTACGATAAAGCAGTCTCTCAAGATAAAAAATTCTGGCCAGCGCTCAACAATATTGGTTTAATCAACTACGAACAGGGTAATACCTCTGAAGCGATTAAGCGATGGCAATCTGCCATAACCCTTGATAAGCAAGCCGCAGAACCTTTATTAGCTTTGGCAGTGGCACTTTATACGAAAGGCGATAGCCAACAAGGTTTAACAATGGGAGAAGCTGCACTCCGCATCGATCAGCGCTATGCTAATTTGAATTTTCTTAAAGAAAATCTCTGGGGCGATCGCCTATTGTCTGATACGAAAAAATTCCTAGAATTACCCCGTATTCAAGCAGCCCTACAGCAACCAGAAAACTCATCATCAGCTCCTGGAAAACAGCCTACTCAATAGGAGTGGGGAGTGGGGAGCAGGGGGCAGGGGAGCAGGGGGAGCAGGGGGAGAAGAACTAAGAACCAATGCCCAATGCCCAATGCCCAATGCCCCATTCCCCATTCCCCATTGACTTTCCTATTACCACTTGCCTAATAGTACCTTTTCGTAGTACATCTATACTAACTAAAGACAGGAAATAATCGCCCAAAAACCTTTGCGGGCGAATATTCCTGAAATCAGTCGTCAATTATCATTGGCCGTCTGTGGGTAGAAGTGCGAGGATTTGGTCAACAAACTGTTGATGGTCAACAACTGGCTTAGAAATGTAGCCATCAGCGCCGCTTTGCTTGAGAAAATTCTCGCGATCACCTTCCATAGCATGTGCCGTCACCAAAATAACAGGTAAGTTCGCTGTTTTTGGATCGGATTTTAACATCTGTGTAATCTTGATTCCATCAACAGATTTCCCTTGGTAAACACTTCTGGATAGAGAAACATCCATTAAAATCAGGTCGGCTTCTCCTGATTGGGCAATTTTTATTACTTCTTCCACATTTTCAGTATGTTTCACTCCCAAGCCGCCGCGCTTGGACAAAATCTTGGAAAAAACTCGAGCATTAATTAGATCGTCTTCGACAATTAAAACAGTTTTCATGAGAATTTTAGTTATAGAGGTAGAGGTGAGGGGATTAAGCAATTCAAAATTAAAAATGAGAAAATGCAGTCATGGCAGGTATCCTGGCTATAAAGCCTATACAAATTAAATGTGTAGCAGATTATCATTCGATTAAAACAGCTACCTGCTATCTGTTTCCTTTTTAATAGTGTATGTACCTCCTTGTCATCAAGGATGATACTACTGCTTTTTCTTCTATGACTATCAATATTTTGTTAGGAATCCCATTTCATCCGTTATGCTGTGGTTGCTGCAATATTGAGTTCCGCCGGCTTTTGTGTAGTTAAATTTCAGGGAAAAAACTCATGGCAAAACAGTTAAACCTTCTCTCAACGGGACAGGTAATTCCAACAGCCCTGCACACCGAGATGCAACGGTCTTATCTCGAATATGCCATGAGCGTGATTGTCGGGCGAGCGCTACCAGACGTGCGTGATGGCTTAAAACCAGTGCATCGGCGCATTTTGTATGCAATGCACGAACTCGGTTTAGTACCAGATAGACCCTATCGAAAATGTGCCCGTGTAGTGGGTGATGTGTTGGGTAAATACCATCCCCACGGCGACCAATCAGTTTACGATGCCTTAGTCAGGCTGGTGCAGGATTTTTCTAGCCGCTATCCTTTGCTAGCAGGACACGGTAACTTTGGTAGCGTCGATAATGACCCGCCAGCAGCGATGCGTTACACAGAAACACGCCTCGCACCCATCAGTCATGAGGGAATGCTGACAGAAATCGGCGAAGAGACGGTAGAATTTGTCGGGAACTTTGATAATTCCCAGCAAGAACCAACAGTGCTACCTGCTCAATTGCCGTTTCTGTTGCTCAATGGCTGTTCTGGCATCGCCGTGGGAATGGCGACAAATGTACCACCCCACAACTTGGGGGAAATTGTGGATGGGTTAATTGCCTTAATCGACAACCCAGATTTGCCAGATGAAAAATTATTTGAGCTAATTCCAGGGCCAGACTTTCCCACCGGTGGAGAAATAATTGGTGAGACTGGAATTCGGGAAGCATACACCACAGGTAAAGGTGGAATTCTGCTGCGGGGAGTTGCGACTCTAGAAGAAATTCCAGCCAGTAGGGGAAGCAAGCGACGGACGGCAATTATCATTACAGAATTGCCATATCAAGTGAATAAAGCTGCCTGGATTGAGAAGGTAGCAGACTTAGTAAATCAAGGTCGTTTGCAAGGAATTTCTGATCTGCGAGATGAGAGCGATCGCGAAGGGATGCGAGTAGTAATTGAACTCAAACGCGATACCAATCCCCAAGAAGTTCTCCAGCATTTATATCACCAAACTGCTTTACAAATGACTTTTGGGGCAATTCTCCTCGCAATCGTGGATGGACAACCCCGTCAGTTAAGTTTGCGCCAACTGTTGCAAGAATTTTTGAGTTTCCGAGAAGAGACGCTAAACCGTCGCTACAATTACGAGTTAGGGAAGGCCCAAAGTCGTGTGCATTTGGTAGAAGGTCTGCTGAAAGCGCTGTCTAATTTGGATGAGGTAATTCAAATTTTGCGCCAAGCTCCCGATGGTAGTACGGCAAAAATAAATCTTTGTAGCCGACTGGATTTGAGTGAGGTACAAGGAGATGCAATTTTGGCTATGCCGTTGCGTCGCCTCACCAGTTTAGAACAGCAAAATTTGCAGCAGGAATTTGAGCAGATCAGCGGACAAATTAGTTTGCTGGAGCAATTACTCAACGATCGCCGCGAATTACTCAAGGCGCTGAAAAAAGATTTGCGATCGCTCAAGCGCAAGTACAGCGATCCCCGGCGGACAAAAATTGGAGAGGAGCAAAAGTCTAGGGCAGAGGAGCAGAAGTCTAGGACAGAGGGGCAGAGGAGCAAAGGGGCAGAGGAGGAGGAACTTAAATCTTCTGAACCAGCAGAAGAAGCAATTTTAGAATTTACCCAACGGGGTTATGTTCGTCGCACCCAACCATCTGGGAGAAAGTCAAAAGCTGAAAATGGTCTGCACGATAATGACTTTATTATCCAAACTGTGTTGACTGACACCCAAAAAGACTTGCTAATACTAACCGGTGGCGGCAAAGTCTATCCTGTGAATGTAGGAGAAATTCCTCCAACTACTGGGCGTTCTCCACGGGGAAAACCTTTGATTACTATGCTCAGTAATACTGCTCAAGGCGCTCAAGAAGCTGTAGTCAGCCGCTTTTTACTACCGGATAATCTCGAAACTCAACAGATGATTCTCTTAACAAAACAGGGACGAATTAAGCGTTTGTCTCTGGGAGAATTCACAAACTTGACGCGGCGCGGAATCACGATTTTAAAGCTCAAAGACGATGATGAATTGTCATTTACCCAGTTCACTGCTCCAGGGGCGCATCTGATTCTAGCTAGTTCCGGTGGGCGAGTGTTGCGCTTTCCAGCCAATGATGAACAGTTACCAGTCATGGGTCGCGCAGCAATGGGTTTACAAGCATTTCGACTATTGAGAAATCAGCAGATGGTTGGTTGTGTCACTGTCGGCAAAGATGATTATCTTTTGCTAGTTACTCAAGAAGGATATGCCAAGCGGATGGCTGCGAGTCAGTTAAGAGCGGCTAATCGCGGTGATTTAGGCACGCAAGCCCTGAAATTTGCCAGTAAAACTGACAATTTAGCTGGTATGGTTATAGCGATTGCATCTGCTGAGGTCGCTTTAGTGACTAATAAAGAACGGGTAGTGCGAATACCTGTGGAAACAGTGCCGATTTTGGGTAGGGATGTCAAAGGTGAAAGTATTATCCAACTCAACCGCGATGAAAAAATAATCACTGTGGCTGAAGTGCGATCGTAAATCAGAGTGATCTTCAACTTTCGACAAGCTAACTTGCAGGATTTAGAGGCGCTAATCCAACTGTATCTCGAATTCCTGCGGGAGGCTGGCGAAATTAAAGGTGACTGTGACACCGCAAACCTAGCAGAAGCAACTCGAAAATATATTGGCGAAAAAATGCCGTCGGGTAAGTTTTTAGCTTGGTTAGAACTTGCGTGAAAATAAAGTACCAGTAAACCGAGTTTTGACTGCGCTCAACCCTCAGATGTCGAGAGTTGAGCGCAGTCGAAACCCACCTGCTTGGGACACTATTAACCCGCAGATCCTTTGGCTGAAGTGGATTATCAAAATGTTGCCACTAGCGGCTTGGTATTTTTTCAACGACCCCTTACCCCTCATAACGCAATACAGTTCAGATAAGACTAAAACCCTTGTAGCGATTTATCACGTCTCAAAAACCCAAAATTTTTGCCAGTAGCTTTTAACCCAAGCTTATTGCCTTATAACGGCAATATCTCAGGTTTAGAGGCCTACATTATGAACGTTTATACAATTCCGATGTGGCGAGGACAGGGAATTGCAACAGCTTTATTAAAGGAAATTATCTGCTTTGTGAGAGAAACTGAGGCAAAATGCCTCTGGCTTCATTCCACTGAGGTACGGGCAGCTTGGTTTTGTTTCGACTTCAAAAGAAATGGATATGGTCTAGTAATGACTTAAATTCTTAATAAGTTTTAATTTTATAATCCAAAATTATTCCAAAATAAAGACCATATAACTAAATTACTTAATAATAAATCTTAATAAGATGTATTAGCCTATAAAGCTAAAAGTCTAGAGAACATTTCTTTGATCTCTGTAAATCTCACTAAAGGCTGATGTTTTAATCTGTATAAATAGCTATTTCTATTTATGTCAAGGTATGGAAACAAAAGTATAAAAAATGTTGCCTTTCTAAAAATATTTGTTATATTAGTTTACATAAGGCAATAAACCTTAAAAGTTAAGTTTGGAGTCCGAACCATGACAAATGCAAGCACAACAAAAGTAACAACTCCTGTAATTGAAGATCGCAACGCTTGGCGCTGGGGCTTTACCCCACAAGCAGAAATTTGGAACGGTCGCTTGGCAATGATTGGCTTTTCAGCAGCTATTTTGGTTGAAGTTTTTTCTGGTCAAGGCTTCCTACATTTTTGGGGCATCCTATAATAAGTTTTAATATTTAAGATGACCTATAAATAAAAAAACCTGGAGTGCTAATTCACTACCAGGTTTTTTATTGTTTTGTCATTTGTCAGTTGTCATTTGTTTATTTACTAATGACCAATGACTAATGACTAATTGACTACCGAATATACTCTTTGAGAACGCTGTTACGATTTGGGTGGCGTAACTTGCGGAGTGCCTTCGCCTCAATTTGACGAATCCGTTCGCGGGTGACGTTGAAAATCTGTCCGATTTCCTCAAGGGTCTTCATCCGACCATCATCCAAGCCGTAACGTAGTCTAAGGACATCGCGTTCACGGGGACTGAGACTGTCGAGGACTTTTTCCAGGTCTTCGCGCAGAAGATTTTTGGAAACTTGGTCTTCTGGTGTCTCACCATCGGATTCAATAAAATCACCCAATCGAGAATCTTCTTCTTTACCAATAGGCGTTTCTAATGAAATAGGCAACTGGGCAGATTTTGCTATAAACCGCAATTTCTCAATGGTCATTTCCATCCGAGTGGCAATTTCTTCCTCGGTGGGTTTGCGACCCATTTCTTGAGACAGCAACTTGGTAGTTTTCTTAATCCGAGAGATGGTTTCGTAAAGGTGAACTGGAAGACGAATTGTGCGGGATTGATCTGCGATCGCGCGGGTAATTGCTTGACGAATCCACCATGTAGCATAAGTGGAGAACTTATAGCCTTTTTCGTGGTCAAACTTTTCAGCGGCACGAATCAAACCGAGACTGCCTTCCTGAATTAAGTCTTGGAACGACAAACCACGATTCATGTACTTCTTAGCAATTGAAACCACAAGACGGAGGTTAGATTGCACCATCTTATCTTTCGCTCTGCGACCAACATGCAGGCGATAACGAAAAGCTGGTAAGGGCAGTTGGACTGCTTCTGCCCATTCACTATCTCGAGGATCGCGATCCAACTGTTCTGAGAGTCTTTCCCGCACCCTCTCTAATTCCAGCAAATCGGCGATTTTCCGCGCCAATTCGATTTCTTCGTCTGCCCGCAACAGACGAATTCTACCAATTTCTTGCAAGTAAAGCCGAATGGAATCTTCTGTGTAATGCTTTTTCTTGCTTTGTGTCCGACGACGCGATTTAGCGGCTTTTCCAGACTTTGCGTCGTCCTCATCAGACTGAGGCTCTAAAAATTCATCGTCACCTTCATCGATGATAAGCAAGTCCTCTTCATCATCTATTAAGAGTTCTTCTAACTCGAGCTCAGGCTGATTCATTATTTCTAGGTCAGGCTGATATATGCTTTCGAGTACGTTGTTAGCCTGGTTCATGCCGCGTTCCTCATGCTCCTTGCAGAATCAATTACTCAAGATGTGTTTACTGCTCTTTTAAACGAGCCAATTGTCAACCGAAAATAAGCTTTTTGGCAGATTTGCCAGAAATATTTTCGGATCTTTTGCACCTCTGGTAGGAGGTTTTTTTACTTTAGTTTAAGCCATTTCTAAAAGTGATTTGCTCACCCTAGTAAATGTTATATGTGTTGCTATCACATATTGCTTTCAACTAACTGGTCAAAAAAATACTCGTCTTTCTGAAAAAATTTGCCACTCTATACTAATGAGTTCAGACTGCTGGCAGATTTTCTTATAAAGACTCTTCCGATTGTAGCCTGTTTCACAGAAATTGCACTCTTTTTGTGTATTAATCATGAACTCCTAGAGTAATTATTAGTCACTATTACCAAAAAGACATTAAAAACAAGAGTTATACCCTGAAATTTTTTCTCCACTTTTCGGAATTGCAGTGACGTTCTTATTACATTACAAAGTAAGTACGCTTGCTCCTGCTCGATTTCATGTATTTTACACAACATTAATTACTTAGAAAGAGTGCATTGTATGTTAACTCAGACGACAAGTATTAATCTACCCATTTTTACATTTCCTTCATAAATTACGCATTCCTGAGATTAAAGCTAATCTTTCGATTGGGTAAATACAACCAGGGTGGCAGTGCTTGCCTTAAAGGAGTTAACCTTCTGCTTACTAATTACCTTAACTGAGGAGTTGAGGCTGTAGCATATCGACCTGATGGCAGATCAATTTAGGTTTAACTAATTCGGCCTTATTCACACGTTAGCGCACTGTGGCGATTTCAGCCTTATGAAACTTGACAAACTCTTCTTATTGTATACAAGGATATTTTAATCAATTCAAAAACAATTTGTCCTGTGAATTTGCCAGTATAGTCCTATTTCTGGCAAAACTTCATTAGATACATACGATACAATCGCGATCGCTACGGCAGTACATGAAGATACTAACAAGTTTTTAGCCAGATGGTGTGTGCTTCCACTAGCCATTCTCTCAAGCCGAGAGAACCCAGAAAACTACCTGATGATTTTAGTTACATAGCTTGATTGCGTAACTTAATTGTAAATTTCAATACTTTTCTTTCAGTAAGTTTCTGTCATCTTATGATGAAAAATCCTCAAAATACTTATTAATTGCTGTTTGATAGACTATATTCAGTGATTTTCTTAAAGCATAACAAATGTGTTTCTAGTTGGTGGACAAAATTAATCAGCTAGTCAGTGTAAAAAGCATTGTTATAACTATTTTTCCAACAAAGTTGGTATTGTTGCTAACACTAGAAAATTGAATTTTCGTCAGATATTGACAATAAGCAAATTATATGGGTATCTACTAATTTCAAATTTACGTAAGAGTTACGGAATAATATAGATGTGGAGTGGCTTGTCGAAGTCTACCGCAGAGGCACAGGTGGATAAAGCATTTATGAAATCTTGCTTTGTCATCATCCAAAAGAAGTATTTTCATAGAAGCCTCGGATATAAAAAAGGTAATGGGTGAAAACGTATCACTCATTACCAATGTCACAAATTATTAGAGTAGTGGTAGGGAATTGATATTAAATATCTAAATCGGTGAAGTTGAGTTTAGAACCATAAGTTTCGATAAATTCTCGTCTGGGTGCGACGCGATCGCCCATTAAAATTGTGAAGATGCGATCGGCTTCGGCTGCGTCCTCAATTTCGACTTGCTTCATTTTGCGGGTTTCTGGGTTCATGGTGGTATCCCAGAGTTGTTGTGGCATCATTTCACCCAAACCTTTGAAGCGTTGGATGGTATAGTTGGCGTTAGCAGGGAATTTGGCGATCGCTTGATTCTTTTCGCGATCACTATAGCAGTACTCATGATTACGTCCCCGTTCTACTTTAAACAGTGGGGGACAAGCAATATAAATAAAGCCTTGTTCGATGAGCGATCGCTGATATCGATAGAAGAATGTTAACAACAAAGTACGGATGTGCGCCCCATCTACGTCAGCATCCGTCATAATGACTATACGGTGATAACGCAGTTGGTTGGAATCGAATTCATCACCTTTGACACCTAAACCGAGTGCTGTAATTAACGATTGAACTTCGTTATTTTTATAAATTTTAGCGTCATCGGTTTTTTCTATGTTAAGAATTTTACCACGTAGAGGCAAGATAGCTTGAGTGCGGCGATCGCGTCCTTGTTTCGCACTTCCGCCTGCTGAGTCACCTTCCACGATGAATATCTCAGATTCGCTAGGGTCACGAGAACTACAATCTGCTAATTTACCAGGTAATGGCGAAGATTCCAGTACAGATTTGCGTCTAACTAATTCCCGCGCATGACGCGCTGCTTCTGCGGCCTTGAAAGCTTGGATAGCTTTATCTAAAATTGAGTCTGCGATCGCCGGATGAAATTCTAGATATTCAGTGAGGACTTCTCCTACTAAAGAATCGACAATCCCCCGCACTTCAGTGTTACCGAGTTTGGTCTTGGTTTGTCCTTCAAATTCTGGATCTGGAACTTTAACGGAAATTACCGCAGTCAAACCTTCGCGGACGTGTTCGCCACTGAGGTTAGTTTCATTCTCTTTAATTTTATTGCGCTTACGAGCGATCGCATTTAATGTCCGTGTCAGAACCGCCTTCAACCCTTCTAAGTGCGTACCACCATCCACGGTACGAATATTGTTAGCAAAACCTAACACATTATCCGTATAAGCATCAGTACACCATTGCAAAGAAACTTCCACTTGTACGTTGTTGCGTTCGCCCTGTACATAGATAATTTCTTCATGCAGGGGTTGCTTTTCACGGTTCATGTAAGCAATGTACTCTTTGATCCCACCCTTGTATTCGTAGGTTTCTACCTTGGGTGTATCGCTTTTTAGTAGTTCTAAACGATGGTCAGTAAAGGTAATTTTGACACCTGCATTCAGATACGCCAATTCCCGTAGGCGACCTGATAAAGTGATGTAATCAAATTCAATGCTAGTTGTAAAGATTTGAGTATCTGGCTTGAAGGTGACAGAAGTTCCAGTTCTCGCTTCTTTGTAAGGCTTTGTTTGCAGTTCGGTAACTGGGATACCGCGTTCATAGCGTTGGAGATGAACCTTTTTATCTCGCCAAACTGTAACTTCTACAACTTCAGATAGGGCATTAACAACAGAAATACCAACCCCGTGCAATCCTCCAGAAACTTTGTAGCCACCACCGCCAAACTTACCACCAGCATGTAGTACCGTCATCACGGTTTCCAAAGCCGATTTCCCGGTGCGCGAGTGAGTATCGACGGGAATACCGCGACCATCATCTGTTACAGTCACGGAACCATCTGCGTTGATATCCACCTCTATATGAGTGCAATGACCCGCCAAAGCCTCATCGATTGAATTGTCCACCACCTCGTAAACTAGATGGTGGAGTCCTCGCGGCCCGGTGGTACCAATGTACATTCCTGGTCGTTTGCGGACGGCTTCCAGACCTTCCAGAACTTGAATCTGATCGGCACTGTAACTGCTCGTCATGTAAACTCTCCTGATGCGTGGGGTTAAACTCGCCTAAAATTAATTAAAAGCAAAAACACTCCAAAATTGTAACACAAAAGCCTTGCTAGCGTCTGTAGGGCATTTTCAAGAGAAGTTTATACTAGGGTTGCACTACCGTGCAATAGTGGCAAAGATGGGCAGGGGAGAAAGGGAAGAAAATTAATGACTAATGACTAATGACTAAATTAATTGTGATTTGTGGGGCGACGGCAACGGGTAAGTCGAGTTTGGCTTTGGCTTTGGCGATGCGGTTGGGTTCTGTAATTATTAGTGCCGATTCTCGTCAAGTTTACCGTAAGTTTGATATTGGGACGGCAAAACCAACTGTGGCTGAACAAAAATTAGTGCCGCACTATCTAATAGATATCTGCGATCCCACAGACACGATGACAGTAGCAGACTACCAGGAACAAACACAAGCGTTAATTGCTTCTGTTGATGTTACGCCACTTTTGCTAGTTGGTGGCACGGGTTTATATATCCGTTCCATTGTTCAAGGGATGAAAATTCCTAGAGTTGCACCACAAATTGAATTGCGATCGCAACTTGAATCTCTAGGTCAGCTTCAACTCTACGCCATGCTACAACAAATTGACCCCGTTGCAGCACAAAAAATTCATTCTAATGATTCAGTACGAACTCTAAGAGCCTTAGAAGTATATTATGTTACTGGATACCCGATTTCCCAACAACAAGGGGAGAATCCGCCGAATTATCCGATTTTGCAAATTGGTTTGGATTGCGATGTTGAAAAGTTGGGGAATCGGATTAAACAGCGTACTGACCAAATGATAGCAGATGGTTTGGTTGCGGAGGTGGAATATCTTTGTCAAAAATATGGCGCTGATTTGTCTTTGTTGAATACTTTGGGCTATCAAGAAATCAAACAATATTTAGCTGGGGATATTTCCTTAGATGAAGCGAAAGAGTTAATAGTTTTGCATACACGACAATTTGCCAAGCGACAACGCACTTGGTTTCGCGCATATCCCCAAATTGAATGGTTTGATGCGAATGATCCTGATTTATTAGATAAGGTTTGGCACAGGATAAGTGAGTTTACAAATTGCACTAATTCTTCATAAGATTTTTTGCTCATATCAAAATTTTCGCGTTTTTACATGAGTGTCCTAGAGAGTTTCGGGATCGATGCCCATAGCTCGTAGCCGTTCTGCTAAAATTTGGGTGCGTTGTTCAGGTTGTTCAGCACGTTGTCGTTCTTGTTCAGTGCGTTGTCGTTCTTGTTCGGCGTGTTCATCTCCAGTTAGCAAAACAGTACCATCTTGATAGCACCAACGTAACCAAGTATCCTGTCTATCTTCAAATTTACCTTTCCACAAAGTTATACCTAAACCAACTTGTTCTAACCAAGTTTCTGAATCAAAGTAGCGTGTTCCCCTTATACCAATTTAATGTGAAGCTGCATAGAAAAGAGCTTCTAAGATAAAGTTATAAGAAGAGACAGAAATTACTTGCTCAAATGTAAGTTGGTCGAATATCTCTTGGATGCGTTCGCGTAAAGCTTGTAAAGAAGAGAAAAGTTGATTTTTGAGAGGTTTCTTAAGAGCTTGCCAAAGCCTTTCTTTCTTGATTGAGTTCAGGAGCCGATGGTGGTTGAAATAGAGGAATAATAAACTCTTGCCAGCTAATCACTGAACTTGTATGAGCCGATGCTTGATCAATCTGTAAAATTGCATAATCCGAGCCTAATTGCACAGATAGCCAGTCCAAGAACTGTTGAAAACACTCGCCATTCAGTTTCGGATACTCATAAAGAAAGTGGTCTCCAGTTAATGGTTCAATTGCACCATAAATCCAAAAGTTATCTCTTGGCCATATCACCTTAACAGTGGGCTTGACTCCGGAAGCTGTAATCACTTTTCCTGTAAGAGTTTTGAGTCCAACCATAGTTTCATCCTGGCACAGGTAGCGAACACACTTGCCGGGTGCTAGATGTTTTTCTAGACAATTTCAGAAGGTTATTTTAATTTATCGAGTTTGTTTTCTCTATTATATGCAGCTTCATATTAAATTGGTATAAGATTATATTTAGGACTAATCTATTATATGATTCAGGTTCTCAGTTGTTTCATTGGCGAGACTTTAGATTCTTCTAATTCATTGTGTCAAGCCTGATTGAGATGCTCTTACCCTGCTTGGCTTTATAGCAATTAGTTTGGTATAAAGCAGCGATTGATACGGTTTTAGTAATCAGTTTCAGCTTTGATCCTTGATAGGAAAGTAACATAAGCCGTAGAAAACTTATCAACAAATTCTGCCTGATGGATAAATTTTACCCAAACTAAAATTGCTAATTTTACTCAGATAAAAATGCACACAACATTAGCAATGCTGCGTCATCTTTAGTGCAATACGCTTTGCTTAACCCAACCTAGTGGCATGGCAAGGCTAAAATAGTGGAATATAAAAGGCGCAAAATCGGGGTAAGCTGATGGGAAAAGGTCGTAGGGATAAAGTGCTTTTAAATACAGAACAGAGGCAAAAACTAGAAGTGATTAGCCGTAATGGATATGCCTCAGCCAAAAAAATATTGCACGCACAAGTGCTGTTGATGTGTGATGAAGGTAAGGGTGCAATGAAAAAATGGACAATGGAAGTAGTTTTGGATATTTACAGTCAAGAGCATAGTGAGTCGGAACCGCTTATATGTATGGATGAAGCGGCTATACAGTTAACGGGACATGTCTTCGAGCCGATTCCCGCCAAACCTGGTCATGATGAAAAAGAAGATTATCACTACACTCGTGAAGGAGTCCAAGCTTTATTTATGTTCTTCGACCCGAATCGAGGTTGGCGAAGAGTCAGCAATCGTGACCATGGGACTCGTGTAGATTGGGCTGAAGAAGTACGTCAGTTATTAGATGAAGACTATCCTCATGCTAACAAAGTCAAATTAGTCTGTGATCATCTCAACACTCATAATATTGCCTCTTTGTATGAAGCTTTTCAGAAGTGTTGAAGCTCATCGTTTAGCTCGGAAACTGGAGATTTATTACACTCCCCGTAATGGTAGTTGGCTCAATGTTGCTGAGATTGAATTAAGTGTCTTAAGCCAACAGTGTTTAGATAGACGTATTTCTTCAGTGGAGGAACTTTCTACTGAGTTGGCTGCTTGGCAACAAGAACGTAACTCCACCACCAGTAAAGTAATTTGGCATTTTACTACTGAAGATGCGCGTATCAAACTTAAACATCTTTATCCGGTGTTTGACACCGATGAAACAGGTGATTCTATTGCAACATTTTAGCCTTGCCACGCCACTACGCAGTTTACGGTTTTTAGCGCTAACTGAACCGTATTGATCTTACTGTGCAGATATGAAGTTACAGTTTTTAGCACAATAATAATGGAGAAAGTAATGATTACCGAAGAAGACTTAGCCCAACAATTTACCCTTATTATGGAGCAATCTCACCCAACAGTATGGGAATTACTACGCCACTGCTATATAAAAGTGCTAAATTCTAGCTTAAAAGCAGCGTATACCGCTCATGCCAAACATATTAGGATTTATTGTCCTGACAGATTGATGGTTGCTGTAGTAGCAGAAAAAAATTTACTGATAGAAGTGGCAGAATCTCTGGGTCTAGTTGAAGTTGTTTGCCTGAATGCGACAAATCTGTTGCACGACCCCAAATTGCAGATTAAGAAAGCTTATCCTCAGTTGTGGTTAGATTTGATGTGGATTGTTACGCAAAAGCAAGAATTATGAAACCTAAAATTTTCTCTAGAATTAGTCTTTATACGACTCTAAAATCCCACTGCGAATCATTAGTTGTGGCCAAAACAACACAAAAAATCCCATCCACATCACTATAGGGATAGAGACGAGAATGGTTAGCCAGATGGTTTTAAATAATAACCAGCTACCACTAATCAGTGTTACACCTGTGAGAATTATAGACCAGGGCTGACACCACCAAGGTTTGTAGTTCCAAGGACTTATAGACTTTTCTTCTGACATTTGTTTTATTTAATAAAACTCCAAATTTACCTTTGACCATTTTTAGGGTAAACGATCTACTAGGGTTGCAGAGTTGAAGGCGTTGGCTTTGCCCATCGCAGGTATAGCTATCAATATTATCAAGGTTTTGGTAATATTCTTCACAAATATAACAGTACAATCCAGATAAATTTTGGTTATCGTCTACCTCCGTAGACTCAGAAAAAATTAACAAGGGGATTTTGCCCCTTGTTATTAACCCGCGTAGGTGGGTAAAGCCTTGTGTATATATATAAGCTTTTAACTACTTACGAAAGCACTGGTTCTGCTTCTAGCTTATCGCCTCTGTTCTTCAAGATGGTTGGTAATTCGCTACTGAACGCTTCACCTTCAACCACTTGCGATCGGAAACCATCTGGCCCAACTGGAACGTCACCCGTGATAGTTGTGCGATAGAGGACGCGCTCAACTTCCAGATGATCCAAATCCTGTGGGGCTAAATGCGAGGTGGCGCGGTTGTCCCAGAAGGCAATGTCACCGTTGTTCCATCGGAAGCGAGTGATGTAGGCAGGCTTAGTGATCTGATTGAAGAACAACTCAAGCAGCAGGTCGCTTTCTTGTCGTGACACGTCAAGAATGTGCGAGGTGAAACCAGGATTCACGTACAATGCTCGTTCGCCTGTCTCAGGATGAACCCTGACTACTGGGTGGATTGAAACCAGTGGATTGGCAGCAATGCGCTGGGCGATCTTGCTATTGCTGGGCAGATTCAAACGCGCATTGAAGCGATGTTCAGCTTTCAATCCGTCTGCTAGGATCCGCAGGGGTGCTGACAGACCCTCGTAGGCTGCGACTAAATTAGTCCACTGTGTGTCACCACCAAAACTAGGAACGTTGACTGCACGCAAAATAGATGCCGCAGGTGGATTGACAACTGCTGTCACATCGGTATGCCAGCGACTCTCGTAGCTGGAACGCCGTAGACCATTGCGCCGTTCGTAGCGGCTGCGGTCAATTGGTAGGATTTCTGAGAAACCTTCTATCGGCTCATCTTCGTGGGGGTGTGCGTAGGTCACTTCGCCGAAACGAGCCGTGAATGCAACCTGTGCAGCATGATCGATGTTCTGGCCGCGAAAGAACACGACTTTCCACTTCAATAGCGCTTGACGAATTTCTTTAACTGCATCATCGTGCAAAGGACGTGAAAGGTCTACGCCACTGATTTCAGCACCAATGAAACCAGCTACCTGTTTTACTTCAATGTGTTTGTTAGTCATCTGAATTCTCCATAGTTTGATTCATAGGGCAATGTTCACACTCGTCCGTTTCCTTTGGTATGTTGTTTGCACTTTATGCCTACATCTCAAAGGAAGCGATCGCATTTGAAAAATATTATACGATATATCTATCGATTTGCAGTAGTATAAAAATACCGATTTTTAGACTGCTGAACCTTCCGCACCTTATGAGCTTGTTACAGACAATTCTGGGGAACTTAGCCTTACTCTAATTCCCTCCTTTTTAGGGACTTGCGTGAAAATAAAGTATTAGTAAAACGAGTTTTGACACTATTAACCCGCAGATCCCTTATGTGGGTGGATTCCCCCTGCCCCCTGCCCCTTGCCTCTATTCGTTAAGCATTTCCAGCAACTGCGCTTCGCTTAACTGTGTAATTCCCAAAGAGAGCGCTTTTTCTAATTTAGAACCTGCATCTTCTCCTACCACCAAATAATCTGTTTTTTTACTCACCGAATCAGTCACTTTGCCACCAGCTTTTTGAATCAAAGCCTTTGCCTCATCTCGCTTTAGGGTTGGCAATGTCCCTGTAACTACAAAAGTTTTACCTACGAATTTTTGATTACCATCACCAACTGTTTTTGCTTCTTCTGGGGCAGTTAATTGTAATCCTTCTGCTTGTAAGCGTTCTATCAACCTTTGGTTGGCATCAATCCGAAACCACTGGTACACAGATTGGGCAATTTCAGCACCGATACCGTAAATTCCTTCAATATCCGATTGCTTTGCTGTCGCTAACTGATCTACGGTGAAATATTTCTGAGTCAACAGTTGAGCATTTACACTACCAACGTGACGGATGCCTAAACCATACAATACCCTTGACCAAGGTTGATTTTTTGATTGAGCGATCGCATCAATCAATTTCTCTGCTGACTTTTGCCCCATCCTTTCTAATGCACATAACTTATCTGCTGTCAACTCATATAAATCGGCAACGGAATGTACTAAAACTTTATCAACGAGTTGATGCACCAGTTTTTCGCCTAAACCTTTAATGTCCAACGCATCACGACTTACCCAATGTTCAATAGAACCTTTGAGAATCGCTGCACAGGAAGCATTGACGCACCGAGTCACCGCCTCACCTGATTCTCGCACTACTGCTTGATCGCAGACAGGGCAATGGGTGGGCATAACAAAGGGTTCAGTGTCAGTAGGACGGAGTTCTTTGAGTACCCTCACGACTTCTGGAATGATTTCTCCAGCTTTGCGGACAATAACAGTATCCCCAATGCGAATATCTAATTGAGCAATGCGATCGCTATTGTGTAAAGTCGCGCGGGAAACTGTTGTCCCCGCCAGTTGCACAGGGCGCATTTCGGCTAACGGCGTTAATGCCCCGGTTCGTCCGACATTTACAGCAATATTTTCCACACGGGTGGGCGCTTCTTCGGCGGGGTACTTTAACGCGATCGCCCAGCGAGGGAATTTCTGGGTAAACCCTAGCTGTTCTTGGAGTTTAAAAGAATTCAGCTTTACTACTACCCCATCAGTCATGTAGGGTAAATTTAGGCGTTCCGTATCCCAATATTCATAATATTTTGCGACTTCTGTGATCGAGGCACAAAGTTTATGGTTTGGGTTCACTTGAAAACCCATCTTTTCTAACAACTCCAACGCTTCCCATTGGGTATTAGCAATACTGGTGTCATCTCTACCAGGAATGTGCAGGGTATAGCCAAAGAAAGCTAACCGCCGTTTAGCGACAATGCGGGAGTCTAGTTGCCTGAGTGTACCAGCTGCGGCATTCCGGGGATTAGCGAATAATTGCTCCCCAGCTTTTTGCCTTTCCTCATTAATTTGTTTAAATACTTCCAACGGCAAAAACGCTTCGCCTCGCACTTCCACCCTTTCGAGAATTTCTAATCCTTCAAAATTTAAACGCAAGGGAATTGAGCGAATTGTCCGTACATTTTGGGTGATATCTTCACCTGTCACGCCATCACCCCTAGTTGTCCCTCTAACTAGAATGCCATCTTGGTAGGTAAGAGCCAAAGCAGAACCATCAATTTTCAATTCAGTGACATATTCCACCGAATCTATTTTCGGTACTTGTCGCCGCCAACGCTGATCCCACCCTTGCAACTCATCAATATTGAATGCATTTTCTAGACTATACAGGGGGATATTATGCCGCACCGAGGTAAATTGCGTTGCCGGTCTCTCACCCACGCGCTGAGTCGGGCTATCGGGTGCTGTCAACTCTGGATATTGAATTTCCAGTTGTTGTAATTCGCGATATAGCTGGTCATAGACTGCATCCTCCATAATTGGAGTATCTAGGACGTAATAAGCATAGCTGGCTTGTTGCAATAACTGGCGCAATTCTTCTGTGCGCTTTACTTCCGGCTTAATCTGTGTCATTAGAATAATTACAAAATATCTAGCGAATAAAATTTAAACATAATGAAGCCTATTGTTTGGATAGCCGCGACTAACCCGTGAAATTAAGGCTTTCATGAATTAATCTTTCATATTATATTCTACCCAAATTGGATGTCTTGGTAGGCGATCGCCACAACAAGGGCAAGGAAGTACAGGATATCTTTCAGCAGCTTTCATTACTAGTGATGCCAATACGGTTCGGTTAAGGGAAGAGAGGCGATAAATCGCCGTCTCTACAAAGGAATGATTATTGTAAAGACGGTGATTTATCGCCTCTTTGCAATCTATAACTTTCATCAAAAAACCTTATTTGAACTGTATTGAGAGTGATGCGATCTTGAGCGTTCCATCTCAAAAATATGGATCAATAACCATAGAAGCCATTCTTGTTGGCTAGAAAATAAGATGTTTTTAAAGTCAATATAAATGTATTTTCTACTAAGCTTATTTGAGTTCATGTTCTTCTCAGCGAGTTAAAATACTTTTTCTTGAAAGTGTAAGAAATTTAAAGCACATAATAGAGATTATCGCGCCTTTAATTAGCTATCATCGGCAGAAAATAAGCTAAAACTACATAGTAAAGTTATGCCAAAGATATACAAATAAAAGTTCGGTACTCTGAATTCAGGAATCACCTGTAAATCTGGGGTATCCACAATTATCAGCATTGCTACCTGAGTATTGCATAAAAAATAAACGCAAACCTCCTATGTAGTCAGCGCTGCCCAAATTTACTGTTTTATTTTACTAATATGTTCATCCGCTCTTTAACATTTACCGCCTCTAGTGCAGTGTTACTTTCAACTTTAATCAGTTCCGCTTTTGCCGCTCCCATTAACTTTGCTAATAGTGTCAGCAATAGTGAGACAAACACAAAACTAATTGCTCAAAATGTTGCCCAATTACAGAGAATACCCGATGTCAGAAGACAAGCGATCGCTAACGGACAAGACCGATACGCCGCTATTTGGGTCAAGTCTGGTAGTGGGGCTTGGGAAGCGCGACATGGATTGACCTCAGCTCAGTATCAAGCTACTTTTGACAAACTTGTTGGCGAAGGATATCGGTTAGTTGATGTCAGTGGTTACAGTGTGAACGGACAAGGCCGATACGCTGCTATTTGGGTCAAGTCTGGCGGCCCTGCTTGGGAAGCGCGACATGGATTAACCTCAGCCCAGTATCAAGCTACTTTTGACAAACTAGTTGGTGAAGGATATCGATTAGTTCACGTTAGTGGTTATGCTGTGAACGGACAAGACCGATATGCCGCTATTTGGGAGAAGTCTGATGGCCCAGCTTGGGAAGCGCGACATGGATTGACCTCAGCCCAGTATCAAGCTACTTTTGACAAATTGGTTGGTCAGGGATATCGGTTAGTTGATGTTAGTGGTTATGCTGTGAACGGACAAGACCGATACGCCGCTATTTGGGTCAAGTCTGGTGGCCCCGCTTGGGAAGCGCGACATGGATTGACCTCAGCCCAGTATCAAGCTACTTTTGACAAACTAGTTGGTGAAGGATATCGATTAGTTGACGTAAGTGGTTACAATGTCAACGGACAAAACCGATACGCCGCTATTTGGGAAAAGTCTGGTAGTTCAGCTTGGCAGGCGCGACATGGATTGACTTCAGCACAGTATCAAGCTACTTTTGACAAACTGGTTGGTGAAGGATATCGATTAGTTGATGTAAGTGGCTATTAGTACAACATCTCCAATTATCATTGCACACCGAGGCGCTAGCGGCTATCGTCCAGAACATACTTTAGCCGCTTATGAATTAGCGATTGCATTGGGTGCTGATTATATTGAACCTGATTTAGTTTCCACCAAAGACGGCGTTTTAATTGCTCGTCACGAAAATGAGATTTCTGAAACTACTGATGTTGCTAGCCATGCAGAATTTTCTCACCGTCAAACGACCAAAATAATTGATGGCGAATCAAAAACTGGCTGGTTTACTGAAGATTTTACCTTGGCAGAAGTGAAAACACTACGAGCCAAAGAGCGAATTGGGCAACTGCGATCGCAAAATACCGCTTATAGCGGTTATCAGTCTACTTCAGTACAGTAGGAGAGAGCAATTCTACTGATAATTGGTGGTGATGAAAGCCTACTCTCTCGACTTGCGTCAAAAAATAGTTGATGCTTATGCCTGCGGTGACATTTCCCAACGAAAACTGGCTAAAAACTTTGGTGTCACCTTAAGTTTTGTGCAAAATTTACTCAAACGCCATCGAGAATTGGGGATGATAGGCCCCAAGGTGCGGACTGAGCAGACAGCAACAAAGTTGAATGCTGAACAGTTAGAAATCCTGCGCCAACTCGTCATAGCACAGCCCGATGCGACGTTAAGCGAATTGCGGGAACGACTTTACGAGAAAACAGAGGTCTTAATTGGGGTAGCTACGGTGAATCGGATGGTTCGCTGGAAACTTCACCTCAACCTCAAAAAAAAAGTCTCCACCTCACAAAAAAAGGTAGTGATGAAGTCCAACTAGCCCGATTTGAGTACTGGAAACTCTTGAGGGGGATACCCGTCGAAGAGCTGATTTTCTTAGATGAATCGGGAGTTAATCTGTCCTTCATCCGCAAATGTGCCCGCGCCTTGCCTGGCCTTCGGGCCTATGCTCAAAAGCCCAACCGCAAAGGGAAAAATGTCTCGGTAATTGGTGCAATTAGCTTGAAAGGACTGCTCACCCAATGGAGTGGCTTAGGTTCTATCGATGCTTTGACTTTTGATGCCTTCATCGCCCAAAAGCTCGTACCCAAACTTTGGCCTGGTGCAGTGGTGATCATGGATAACTGCTCAATCCATAAAAGTGATGAACTTGAAGCTTTGCTCATCGCTGCTGGCGCTCATCTCATTTATCTCCCCCCTATTCTCCCGATTTTTCACCGATTGAGAATTGTTGGTCCAAGATTAAGAACATTCTCCGTCGCATCGGTGCAAGGACATACCCTGATTTACTCCAGGCATTAGATACGGCATTCGCAGAAGTGACAATAGAGAATTTGCTGGGTTGGTTTACTCACTGCTGCTACTGTACCTCACAAGACTGATAACCGCTATATCCCTCTTCTGTCACTTTCCGAGTATTCTGAATAAAAGGATTAAAAGAAAAAACTCTCTTCAGGTAAGCAGGGCAATGGATGTAGAATTACAAATCCTAAAACATTTGGCAAGAGATGCCCAGCCAACAGTTGCGATCATAGATGAATATTGTGCAGAGTATAAAGACCTGTTCAAAGAAGTAAGAAATTATGAATGCTTCAAATATTTACATTTAGGGATAATTGCACCAATAAAAAGAAAATCATTACCAGAAATAGCCAAAGTAGTAAGTATAAACTCGGCACAGTCATTACATCATTTCATAGCCTATTCAGATTGGTCAGCAAATAAATTAAAGAGCCGAAGATTAGATAAATTAAAGAAAGCATTAAATAGTCAGGCGATAACCGTAGTAATAGATGAAACTGGAGATAGGAAAAAAGGTAAAAAGACAGATTATGTTGCAAGACAATATCTAGGGAGTGTAGGAAAAATAGATAATGGAATAGTATCAGTCAATGCTTATGGAGTTTATGAAAATGTAACATTTCCATTAAGTTTCAAAGTATTTAAACCGAAAGGGACGCTCAAATCAGGAGATAAATATAAAACCAAAATAGAGTTAGCGTCAGAAATTATTACAGAATTAATAAATGAGGGGTTTAATATTGAATTAGTATTAGCCGATAGTTTATATGGTGAAAGTAGCAAATTCATCAAAAAGCTCAATGAATATGAATTAGCTTATGTTGTAGCAATTAGAAGTAATCACGGAGTCTGGCTACCAGCTAATCAGAGCGTTAGAGCTAACAAGTGGTGCAAATTTGAGAGAACATTTAGTAATAAAAAATCCGAAATCAGATATATCCGAGAAATAATTTATGGTAAAAAAAGAGCCATAACTTACTGGGAAATAACTACTGATCCAGAAACAATGCCGGATAATTCCACTTCATTTGTCATGACGAATCTTCAAGGAAATCTCAAAAAAACTTTAGGCGATTTATATGGATTAAGAACCTGGGTAGAATATGGGTTTCGACAATGTAAACAGGAACTCGGCTGGACAGATTATCGCTTGACAAATTTTCAACATATAGAGAGATGGTGGGAAATTATTTTTTGTGTTTACACAATGATTAGTCTAAATTCCCCAGCCTTTTTAGCCTTAAATCAATCTCTTCAAATTGAAACTGAGGTGATAGGTACTAGTTATGTTAATTGTGTAGATTTTTCTCATCATCAACAATGGAATCATAATTCTGGATGGAAGAATACTCTTAATAATCTTCGTTTAATTGTCCAACCTCTTTTACTATTTTGGCTGATTTATCCCTGGTTAGATATTTTTCCAAATTCTCATTTATTGCTAGGATTTAATCATTTAATTTGTGCCATGAACCAATTTAAACCCTTTTTTGCTTCTGGATGATTTCACTTATTTACTACTTGCTTATCTCGGAGAGTGACAGAAGAGGGATATGATGGACTCTTTGAAATTCCTACGCTACAAGAAATCATCGATTTAGTGAAGCGTAAAAGTGCCGAAATTAATCGTGCGATCGGCATTTATCCAGAAACTAAGCACCCAACTTACTTTAAATCGATTGGGTTAGCCCTAGAACCACCCCTACTTGCAACTTTGACAGTCAACGGTTATGAGGGCGCTAATGCACCTGTTTTCATTCAGTCTTTTGAAGTGAGTAATTTACAAGATTTATCTACAAAGACTGATTTACCTCTGGTGCAATTACTGAATAACATTGGTAAACCTAATGATTTTGTCGTTAGTGGCGATGAACGCACTTATGCAGATTTAGTGACTGCATCAGGTTTAAGGGAAATTGCTAAATATGCACAGGCGATTGGGATTCATAAAAATTTGCTGGTTCCTAGAGATAGTAGTGGTAAATTGCGATTGCCTACATCTTTAGTAAATGACGCTCACACGGCTGGTTTGCTGGTTCATGTCTGGACTTTCCGCAATGAAGACTACTTTTTGCCACTGGATTTTCAAGGAAATCCCCAAGGGGAATATGAACTATTTTTCAGCTTAGGTGTTGATGGCGTATTTAGCGATTATCCAGATACGGCTTCTACTGTAAAGGAAAGTCTTCGGCTTAAACCTTATTCACCTAATATCACACTTTTAATCAAGAAAAATCCGATTCCCGACTAATTAAATAAGTCAGGAATCTCAGCCTATATATTTTCACAAACTCGTCATCACCTGAGCTAATTGATTAGATAAATCAATTCCTGGATTCTCTGATTTTGTAAATAAAACACCAGCTAAAAAATAATAATCACCAGAATAAAACGCCATTTTGTTTTTTCGGAGTTCTTCTATGTGTTTTTTTACTTTCGGCTCCGAGCTATAGTAGCCGAATTGCAAAGGTACCACCATGAAATTTTGAACATAATAACCATTTTCTTTTGCTAGGTTCAACGTATTTATGGGATTAGAAAAGCTAGATATTAAAACCAAGACATTTTCATAATCTAACGATAAAAGATCATTGGTAACTGTTGCTCCATCTACGCCCCCAAATAAAAGTGGTATATAAATATCATCATCTGGTGCGGGTAGATAGGGTGGATTGGCTACAAGATACTCGGCATCTGGTTGAGAAGAATTAAACAAAGATGAATTATGGATTATATATTTATTTGTAAGATTGTATTCATCAATGGTTGAATTGGCAACCTTCAATGCAGAAGTATTTAATTCAAATCCCTGGATTACACCATTAAAGTTGTTTCTCAATAAGGAATTAATTACAGGGCTGCCATCTCCTGAACCAAACTCCACAATAGATTCAGAATTTTTACAATTTCTGATCACAAAGCTTTCTAAACAGTTTGAGTAGAAATTGGATTCTTCAGGACAAAAAAAGATATCTTTCATTTGACTGCAATCAATTGGTAATGTATAATAAGCAAGAAATAAATTATTTATTACCTTGTATTAAGGCAATAAAAAACTGTTCCTTTAGCAAGGGTTGCTAAAGAAATCTTTTTGCAGGTAAATTAGATATAAAATGACTTAAAAATGTCAAATTAAAATGCTAAAACCTGCTATTTTTAATTTTTGGGATTTATCTTCACATACGAGTTAGAGGAATTGTTTTGCTTCGCGTATCGATCGCACAACAGCACTAGCGGCGCGATCGCCCATTAGTTTCTCCTGGTCATACCCAAGCAGGAGTTCCCAGGCATTTTTGGGATACTGTTCTGCTAAAGACAAAGCAACATCATCTAACATCCAACGACCGTGGCGTTCATCTTCCCTGATGTGCAGTTCCCAATAACCCATCGCCGCCTCTGACAGTCCCAATCGTTGCGCCGCCGCCAGATAGTTTTTATAAGCCGCAGGGCCAGCCACCTCAAAATATGTCAACGCACCACAATAACGTAGGAAATAGCGTTTGCGATCGGTGGTCAAAAAATTATGATTAGCACAAGCTAGAACTTCCCAAGGCACTAAATTGAAGTATCCTTCTGGTTCAGTGTTCATCCCAAATTCAGCCAGCATTTGGGCAAAAAATGTCGAGTGCTTGCGGGATAAACGACCATTGCCGTATTCTTCTAGTAGTACTCGCACCAGCGTACACTGCACTTCATTAGCAGCACCACCCAATACGTAGCAAAGACGACTACCTTCAACCAAGCCATCAAAGGAACCGATCGCTAGCAGGTGACGATATCCAGCTTCAGTCATTTCTTCACGAATATAGCGGCTGCTATCCGACAAAGGCGGATTTAAATCGGCGGATGCACGCTCAATTAAAGCGTGCTTGACATCCAATTGTTGTAGCGCTGGTAAATCGATCTGTGCCAGTTCCCAGTTTTGCCAAGCAGCCTCAATTTGATCGCGACATGAGGATAAATAAAGCGATCGCTCATTGGTATAGTGTCGCAAATCGTCGTACCAAAACAGCTTAAGCCGATTAATTCGATAAAGTATCCGTTGCAGAAAACGGTGAGCAAGTTCATCAGAGCGATCGTTTTTATAGGCGGCGCGAATTGCTGTTGAGAGCGCCTGTTCAAATTCACTAGCTATTGCAGGTTTTATATCCAGCTTATGATCCAAATCCTCGATTGCTAACAGTTCTATAAATTGCTCTTCAGCACGGTCGTACTTGGTAATTGTTCTTTCTTCTGCTTGCGTACTTTTTTTCGCAGCCCCAGTATTAGGAAATATAACTAAATTGCTTTGCATGGAATCTTCGCTAGCTTTGAAAAAGTGAGAAATTAGTTTCACCTCTAATATCTAGGTTTCCACACGAGTAGCTTTCTGTACCTCTTTCCATGGTTATAAACAAAGATTAGGTTTCAAAAGAAGGGTATGGGGCATTGGGAATGAAGAAGAGACAAGGTAGACAAGGAAGAGGGGGGAGACAAGGGAGAGACTTATTCTATAATTCTCCCTTATCCTCCTTGTCCCCCTTGTCTCCCTGCTCCCCCCCTGCTCTCTACCCCCTGCTCTCTACCCCCTGCTCCCTCTTCCTCTGCCCCCTACCCCTCCCCTACTCCCTACGGCGCTTTCGGCTGTTGCTCAATCGGCTTACTTGGCGGAATCTCCTCAAGAGGAATCAGTGCTTCGATCACGGACTTAACAATTGGTGCAGCAACAGTAGAACCATAAGCACTTTCTCCTTTTGGCTCATCTACCAGTGCAAATACTACATAGCGAGGAGATTCTACGGGTAAAATAGCCACGAAACTGGTCATTCTTGCACCCTTGATGTAACCGCCATTAGGACTAGCTTTTTGGGCTGTACCAGTTTTACCAGCAATGCGATATCCGGGAATTTGTGCCGCCTTCCCACTGCCTTCATTAACAACAGTTTCCATCATTTCTACGACCTTTTGGGCTGTTGCGGCTGAAAAAATTTGGCGTGATATAGTCCGAGTGGGTGAATCATGCATCTGCCCCTTGGTATCAATCAGTCCTCGAACTACATGGGGTGTAACCAATTTACCGCCATTGGCTAAAGCACCGTGCATTTGCACTAGCTGTATCGGTGTCATCGAAAAACCTTGCCCAAAGGAAGTAGTAGCTGGTTCAATTGGGGAAGCGATAAATTCTTCTTGACTTTTGAGCCGACCGCCAACTTCAAAAGGCAAATCTGTATCAACTTTTTGTCCTAATCCCAAGCGTTCCAGCCAGTTGTAGTAAATTGAAGGCTTTAAACGTTGGATAATCTGCACCATGCCAATGTTGCTGGAATATTGCAAAATCTGAGCGATACTGATTCGCCCATTACCATTATTCATAGCATTTTTGATGGTGTAATTAGCTACTCGAATAGAACCGGAGTCATTAAACATATCATCTGGTTTGATGACATTATTTTCCAGAGCGATCGCCACATTCAAAGGCTTAAAAGTCGAGCCTGGTTCATAAAGATCCGCCACCGTCCAGTTTTTAAACAGCGAGATATTAGCTTTAGCGTATTCATTAGGGTTATAGGTAGGCTGAGAAACGAGGGCGAGTAAGGAACCATCCAACGCATCCATTACAATTACCGCCCCACGTTTAGCATCAAACTTCTCCATTTGTTGTTTGAGTGCCAGGCTAGCAATCCGTTGCAGACGGCTATCGATTGTGAGTTGCAGCCTTAAATCATCAAAATGCAGAAAACCTTCCGGTGCATGATCTGGCATCACGGCTCCATTACCAGAGCGACTGAGCCGCACCGTTTGCACAGGACGTTCTAACAATTTCTCTTGAGAATATTCCACACCTGCTTGACCACGACGGTCAACATTCACATAACCCACCACATCAGAAACCAAATCGTCTGGCGGATAATATCGGGAGTATTTTTGAATTAACTCTAAGCCATTTAAACGCAAAGAAGTCACGCGATCGATAATTTCTTCCGGTAGGGCTGGGGCAAGTATAATTCCGCTTCTTTTGCTTTGAAAAGTTTTCACTAATTCAGCAGTATCTTTGGCCAATATTGGGGCAAGTCGCTCTGCCATCTCTTCATTAGACTTATCAAACAGTTTGGGATGAGCGTACAAAGTATATACAGGACGATCAATCGCCAATAGTTCACTATTGCGATCTACCACCGGGCGACGGGGCATAAAAGGTCGCAAATCCACCATTTGCTGGCTCCGCGCCTGCTCTGTTAATTTTGCCCCCTTAACAATTTGCAAGTTATACAACTTGATACTTAACCCCAATCCTGCTGCCATTAACACGCCCCAGACGACGAATAGTCGGGACTTGGTATTGGATGTTTGGTTTTGGATATTAGAGGCAAGTGTCCCCAATAACCCTCGTTTAGAACCCTTCTGCTGCTTTTTGAAGTCTGGATTCCGAGACTTTCTTAATCTTGTTCTGCTTGGTAATTTTTGCATTGCCTACTCAGTACCAAATTACTTTTCGGAGTCAAAAGTCCAAACTTAAAGTTAGTTACTCCATAACTCCTGTACAGACGCGATTAATCGCGTCTCTCCTAACTCTTAATATCCAAGTGGCGATAGCGTTTGCCGTTGCGTTTCCGAACTTGGCGTTATGTTAGGCGTTATGTTATTAGATGATGCTGGCTTAGGCGTATGAGGTGCTGGAGACAAGAAAATCATTCCTTGAGGGGTTGGCGATACTAGCCCTGCTGTTGGTTGTTGTGCTTCCTTAGCCATTCTATTTGTCAGCGTGGCGTTGGTTGTCGTTAGTAGCCGCTCATGACGTTGGAGGTTTTGCAGTCTGCGATATGACTTACTCCAAAGCTCTTGGGAATATACTGTCCAGCCATAAACAGCAAGTGTCGATGCTACTACCAAAAACGCCAAAACTGTCGAATAACGATGAAATGTGTACAAGCGCAACAACCATAAAGGTACGGCTCCAGAATTAGGCATTGTGGGAAGTCGAAGAGAATCTACCCCTGAACTTTTCTGAGTCGCACTTGACTGCTCATTGAGATTTGGTAACTTTTGTCTACCCAACTCTTTCACCGATTTGGGCATAGCTGCCTTATTTGTGGCAGAAACCGCCAAATTTTTTGAGGAACGCTGTTGTCTTTGAGAAGATAAGGGTGTGGCTTTGGTCGCTGGTGTAGCAGCGCTCTGTGCTACCGACTCTATACGCGCAGAACGTCGCCTTCCTAAAGAAAACATAGAATCTCGCCAGAACCAATTACCCTTTCCAGAAATAGCAGATTTACGAGCAACTACCATAAATTTATTAGATTGAAAATACTGTACTTTAGATTGATTTTCTTGATTGTCTGTTTTTGATAGGGTTGAGACTTACTTCTGTGCAACAAGCACACATAACAGACTACACCCTTTTAACTGTTCTGATAGATAGCTGTACCAATGTTTGCATCCTCTAGATATTGCAATGTTTGCAATCAGCGATTAGCAACTGGACAGCTTACCCTTTAGAGATAGCACCTAAAGTATGGCAACGCCGGGCAGCAAGGTGCAATACTCTGTGAAAAAAATAAAATTTTTTGTTATGATAGCTCGGTTTGCTAGAAAATTTGGTAATTTCCTTTTTGCTTCTGAGTTAAGAGAAACTAATCAGATAGCTGTATGAGACATGCTGCCAAAAAGAATATCCCAAAGGATTATTTTTTTAAGTATGTAATCTCACAGCATTAAAAAAGCAATAAATACGGTATCGTATTCAACAGGCGAAAAATTTTTCTAGCCACAATTGGTGAAAGAGGAGTTATGAAAACAAAAATCTTTGGTTTGGCTGTAATCTTAAGTCTAGCTACAATTCTGGGAGCCTGTGAAGGCGGTGGTGATGGTGGTGGTACTACTAACAGTACTCCTGCTGCTACAGGTGAACCAACTGATGCGCCTCCCGCTACTAAAGTCACACCGGCTGCTACACCTGCGGCTACACCTGCTGCTACACCTAAATAAGGCATCTTAAGCTTTTAGCTTTAGTTGAAATCATGCCCAAAACAGCTTAGTAACAACGCTCGTCACCACATAGCTTGAATTAATAGGTTTATCTAGAAACCTTTATCTTTCTTTCGGTGTATCAGAGCCTAGAGTTTGCTCAAATATCAGCTAAGTAGGGCAGCAATAAAAGGACACTGGTGATGAGAATTACCTCGTCAACCAAGTGTCCGCCTGAAAATTCTCGCCTGACCGAACCTTATTCCAAGTAAAAGAGAGTTTAGTTCCGTAAATCTAAGCCATCTTGTGGGCAAAATACTTCCACGATTTAGTGTTTGGAATAGCTTAAACTCCTGAGTTTTGAGAGGACAAAAGAATTCATTGCGATCGCTGGCAATTGCTCAAGAGCATTCCCTGTAGTCTATTCTGTATTAGGAGAGACCTAGTGATGTTTCTTGAAATTGCCAGATTTTTATTGGGAAAATTTCTAACTTTGGGAATTGGGTATTGGGAAACAGATTTTCATGCTGCGTTGTAAATGCAGTTCAGGATATGGGGAGAATTAAAGCGATAAAGGCAGTAAAATTTCTGAGCTTGTTTGTGATTAGTGCAACTTTATTTATGGTAAGTGGCTATTGGACATCATCAGTAGTCATAGCATTACCGCCACCAGAAGATACACCAGAAGAAATATTACGGACAAAGATTATCATAGAAGCGCGATCGCCAATTGATGGAAGCTTCCTAACAGCTGCCGAATATATTCAATTACAAGCACAGCTTCAAGAAGCCCCACCACCAAAACTAGACCCCAAAATTCGGGAACAGATTTTCTTGCTTCGCCTACGTAAAACCTTACTTCAGTTTTTCCCATTTTTAAATTTTTGAGAAATTCCCCATTCCCCATTCCCCATTCCCCATTCCCCATTCCCCATTCCCCATTCTGATGTACGATAACGGTGGCAACAAAATTGCAAATAAATGTAAAGAATATATATAGATATTAAAAAAGTAGATTTAGTCAATCACGTTATTTCACTTAGGTAGCTTCATGTCCATGACCACGATCGCCCCTGAGCAGGTTAACAGCATCGTTTGGAATCAGCATAACGATCCCTTTGAAATACTGGGTTCTCATCCCATAGAACAAGATGGCAAAACTGTCTGGGCTGTGCGGGCCTATCTACCAAATGCAAGTGCAGTATGGGTCGTTCTTCCTGAACAACGGAAAGAATACCCAATGCAAACAGTTCATCATCCTCACTTTTTTGAATGCACTATTGAAACCACAGAACTGGCAAACTACCAGTTACGGATTAAAGAAGGGGAACATGAGCGCGTTACTTATGACCCTTACGCCTTCCGTTCTCCCAATTTGACAGACTTTGATTTGCATTTGTTTAGTGAAGGGAACCATCACCGGATATACGAAAAACTGGGAGCGCACCCCACGGAAATAGGAGGCGTTAAGGGCGTTTATTTTGCAGTTTGGGCACCCAATGCTCGCAACGTTTCATTGTTGGGAGATTTCAACCTCTGGGATGGGCGCAAACACCAAATGCGTAAAGGGCCAACCGGGGTTTGGGAATTATTTATTCCTGAAATCGCTGCGGGAGAGCATTACAAATATGAAATCAAAAATTTTGAAGGACACATTTACGAAAAATCCGATCCCTACGGTTTCCAGCAAGAACCCCGCCCGAAAACCGCATCTATTGTCACTGATTTAGATGCTTACACCTGGGATGACGAAAGCTGGATGGAAAAGCGGCGGCACACTGACCCCCTTACCCAGCCGGTCTCAGTTTATGAAGTGCATTTAGGGTCTTGGTTACATGCTTCGAGTGCCGAACCTGCTAAACTGCCAAATGGTGAAGCTGAACCGGTAGTTATCGTTTCGGAACTTAAGCCGGGCGCACGTTTCCTTACCTATCGCGAACTAGCTGACCGACTCATTCCATACATCAAAGAATTGGGATATACCCATATAGAAATGCTGCCCATTGCGGAGCATCCCTTTGATGGTTCTTGGGGTTATCAAGTAACTGGGTACTATGCTCCCACCTCCCGGTTTGGCAGCCCCGAAGATTTCATGTATTTTATTGACAAATGTCACAAAAATGATATAGGGGTAATTGTAGATTGGGTTCCTGGTCACTTCCCCAAAGATGGACATGGTTTAGCTTTCTTTGATGGTAGCCACCTGTACGAACATGCTGACCCCCGCAAAGGGGAACATAAAGAATGGGGTACTTTGGTGTTCAACTATGGTCGCCATGAAGTTAGTAATTTCCTCGCAGCCAATGCTCTCTTCTGGTTCGATAAATACCACATTGACGGGATTCGTGTCGACGCTGTTGCCTCGATGCTCTATAACGACTATTGCCGCGAACCCGGAGAATGGTTGCCCAACCAGTACGGTGGCAGAGAAAACTTAGAAGCAGCGGATTTTCTGCGTCAGGTAAATCATACTATCTTTAGTTATTTCCCCGGCATTCTCTCAATTGCTGAAGAATCTACTTCTTGGCCAATGGTATCTTGGCCCACCTATACAGGCGGATTGGGCTTTAATTTGAAGTGGAATATGGGCTGGATGCACGATATGCTGGATTACTTCAGCATGGACCCTTGGTTCCGCCAGTTCCACCAAAACAATATCACCTTTAGTATGTGGTACAACCACAGCGAGAACTTTATGCTGGCTCTGTCCCACGATGAAGTGGTGCATGGTAAGAGCAATATCATCGGTAAAATGCCGGGGGATACATGGCAGAAGTTAGCTAATATCCGTTGTTTATTTACCTATATGTTTGCTCACCCAGGCAAGAAAACCATGTTTATGAGCATGGAGTTTGGGCAGTGGAGTGAGTGGAACGCTTGGGCAGATTTGGAGTGGCATTTATTACAGCATGAACCACACCAACAGTTAAAAACGTTTTTCCGGGAATTGAACCATCTCTACCGTTCTGAGCCTGTTTTGTACACCCAAGATTTTGCTGAACCGGGGTTTGAATGGATTGACTGTAGTGATAATCGCCATAGTGTAGTTTCTTTCATCCGTCGTGACAAGGATTCTGATGATTTTGCGATCGTGGTTTGCAATTTTACACCGCAACCCCATTCTCACTACCGCATTGGTGTACCGCAAAAGGGATTTTATACTGAGTTGTTCAATAGTGATGCACGTCAATATGGCGGCAGTAACATGGGTAACTTAGGCGGGAAGTGGACGGATGATTGGTCTTTGCACAGTCGTCCCTATTCGCTAGATTTGTGTTTGCCACCTTTAGGTGTGTTGATTCTCAAGTTGGATAAGAAGAAGACTGCTGAGGTAATTGGATAACAATTTTGGGTGGGTGATGCCCACCCAATCTTGATGTTTTATCGAGTGGTTATAAAATTTTTGCCATTTTCTCTATTCCGTTCCTGACAAGCAGAGAATGAGAGAAAACTAACTTGCGGCTACATTGCCCCAACCTATGTAGGGTAATTTTGCAGCGGTTGCCCGAACTTGGGTAGTATTCGCCACCAACTGACCGCAAGCATCCCAAGTCCCAGAAATAAATGTGCTTCTTGTACCTTCACCGATCGCAACTGGGGCAGTATAATCATCAATTTGCACTTGCAAAGTTTCCAGATTTACTGTCACGGCAGCTTGAGGATTGGCAGCTACTAGCTCTTGCAGTTGTTTAACAGTAGCAGCGTCGGCTGTCACACAAGGTATACCCATTGCCACACAGTTACCGAAAAAGATTTCTGCGAAGCTTTCACCTATTAAAGCTTGGATTCCCCATTTTGCGATCGCTTGGGGTGCGTGTTCCCTTGATGAACCACAGCCAAAGTTACGGTTGACTATTAAAATATTCGCGCCTTTGTATTGGGGTTGGTCAAAGGGATGTTCACCTTTAAGTGCTGTCCGGTCATCAATAAATGCGCCTTCACCTAAGCCATCAAAGGTAACAGCTTTTAAATAACGAGCGGGAATGATGCGATCGGTGTCTATATCATTGCCCACTAAAGGTATACCGCGCCCTGAAACTGTTTTAACTTCACTCACCATAAATTTTATTTACCTATCATTTCAATGACAGCCTGTTAGTTTCTACAAATGACAAATGACCAAAAAATTACAGCAACTCGCGCACATCAGATACTTCGCCTTTAATCGCAGCTGTGGCAACCATCGCCGGACTCATTAACAATGTCCGACCAGAAGAGGAACCTTGTCTGCCTTTAAAGTTGCGATTAGATGAGGAGGCGCTAATTTGTCTTCCTTGTAACTTGTCGGGGTTCATGGCTAGGCACATGGAACATCCCGGTTCACGCCATTCAAATCCAGCCTCTTGAAAGATTTTATCCAGTCCTTCAGTTTCCGCCTCTTGCTTCACCCTTTCAGAACCGGGGACAACGAAAGCTTTGATTCCCTCTGCAACATGGCGACCTTTGGCGATTTTCGCAGCTTCCCGCAAATCACTAATTCTGCCGTTGGTGCAACTACCAATAAAGCAGACATCTATTTTAGTGCCCTTGATTGGTTGACCCGGATATAAATCCATGTAGCGGTAAGCTTCTTCGGCAATAAATCGGTCTTCTTCGAGTAGTTCTTCTGGTTGAGGCACTAACTGGTTGACAGCGATACCTTGACCAGGAGTAATTCCCCAGGTGACAGTAGGAGAAATTTCAGCAGCGTCGAATACGACTACATCATCGTACTGGGCATCAGCATCGCTCTTGATGGAATTCCACCAAGCCACTGCTTTATCCCAATCTGCATTTTTGGGAGCAAAATCTCTGTCTTTGAGGTAATCGTAGGTGACTTGATCTGGATTGACATAGCCGCATCTAGCACCGCCTTCGATCGCCATATTGCAGACAGTCATCCTCTCTTCCATATTCATTTGTTCAAATGTCGTACCTGCAAATTCGTAGCCATAACCCACACCACCTTTAACACCAAGGGTGCGGATGATATGTAGGATGACATCTTTGGCGTAAACTCCTGGGTTCAGACTGCCATTAACTTCAATTTTGCGGACTTTTAGTTTTGAGAGAGCGAGGGTTTGGGAAGCGAGAACATCCCGCACTTGGCTAGTACCGATACCAAATGCGATCGCACCAAATGCCCCATGACTCGAAGTGTGGCTATCTCCACAAGCGATCGTCATTCCTGGTTGAGTCAGTCCGAGTTCTGGAGCGATGACATGAACTATACCCTGACTACCAGAACCAATGTTGTAAAAAGTTATGTTATTTTCTTGGCAGTTATTTTCGAGCGCCTGAATCATCTCCTCTGCCAAACTATCAATAAAGGGACGCGCCTGATTTTCTGTCGGCACTATGTGATCGACTGTGGCAACAGTCCGCTCTGGAAACAGTACTTTTAGACCCCTCTCGCGTAACATAGCAAAGGCCTGGGGACTGGTGACTTCATGAATTAGGTGAAGCCCGATAAATAGTTGCGTCAGCCCAGAGGGAAGTGTACCAACGGTGTGTAAGTCCCAAACTTTATCAAACAGGGTACCTTTGCTCATACGTAAATTAATATTTCAAGAGTCCGGTCTTAAATAGTATCAAAAAATAGTCTAAGTTTTTCTAGATCGCTTCATAATATTAGTGACATTTTTGTACTCTTATTCCTCTGTGTCGCACCAGATGCGACAACGGGAAGGCAGTCCATTTCCTTTGGGTAGGCAATGTCCGCTTTTGGCCTTCCGTAACTCATCCGTAAGTCCTAACTAATATTTAAAGCCTCCATCCCAAAGAGATGCGATGTTACGGGTATCCTGGTGATGCCCAGTGTGGAATGCTGGTAATAAAGTTGCTAAAACTACGCTTGTAGTAGAAATTGCCTGATTTTGCTCCTTTACATTACTTTAGAGACAGTCTTTGAAAACTCAGCTTAATTCTTCTAGTAGAGGAGAGAGCTAATTAAAAAGCCATATACTGCAATTACCAAGCAATAGTTTGATCGGCTCCTAATTAAAGACCTATTAGGAGCTTTTTTTAATTGATATTGTTTAAGTGATTATCTACCTGTAGGGGCGGTATATATAAACAAGCGTAGTTGCAATTAAACTACTCCTTATGGATATTAATGATTGATTCTGATGGTAGATGGATTCAAAAGATCAAGATTGCTAATATGTATTCATTGAGTGAAAAACGTTTACCGAATTAATAACAATGAATATTCTTGCTTGGATTGTTTTAGGTCTAATTGCTGGTGCGATCGCTAAAGCTATCTACCCCGGTCATCAAGGTGGCGGTATTCTAGGAACAATTTTATTAGGAATTATCGGCGCGTTTGTTGGTGGTAGTCTAGGAGTGTTTTTTAGTACAGGAACGTTAAGTTTAGCGGCACCTACTCTCAGCATTCCTGGTATTGCAGTAGCAGTTCTTGGTGCAATCGTTGCGGTTTTCCTGTGGAACCTATTAACAAATCGCAGTGCTGTATAAGAGCAAAATTGCTGACAATAACTGAAGGTAATTTAGCAAATTTATTTAACTATCGTGAATTAAATCAAAAAAATAGCGCTAGCCTAATCACAGGTTGGTGCTATTTTTTAACTTTTGATCCATCAAAATTTGTAGGAATTTAATGGTGTGCGATCGCTGTTAGTGGAAATTAGACAAAAAACACCTATAAAAGAGCCTCAAATTTATATATAGATAGAGTTTGACATTATCTTGCTTGGCTTATTGATATATCTAGGGTTGGGCGATGTTTCAGTATTTGGTGTATTTACCTTGCCCTGTATGAACTTAAGGCTTATTTCTCCCTCCAAAGTATTTAAGTCTAGCTATGTCTTTGCCTTTGGATGATTATACGTTCAAATCTACAGATTTCATGAAATTTTCAATAAGTTGCACAGTCGCTACACACAAAGCGACGATGTTTCGTTAAGCTGTAAGCGCTATGATTAGAGTTTATTGAACGTCTTATGCACTGGTTATTATCTGGGCCGTTGAGTAGAGAAGAATTGACGGTTAAGATTGTAGGGTTGCCTGCATCGTTACAAGGTAAGAAACTGGTGCAGTTGTCAGATTTTCATTACGATGGTTTGCGGCTATCGGAAGAAATGCTAGAAAAAGCGATCGCAGTTACTAATGAAGCTAAACCAGATTTAGTTCTATTAACTGGTGACTACGTAACTGACGATCCGGCACCGATTCACCAACTGATACTTCGACTGAAACATCTGCAAAGTCCCAGTGGTATCTATGCTATTCTTGGCAATCACGATATACATTACAAAAACGCCAAAACAGAAGTTACCGATGCCCTGACTAGCATTGGAATCCATGTCCTTTGGAACGAAATTGCCTATCCACTAGGAAAAGAATTACCATTTGTAGGACTAGCTGATTATTGGTCACGGGAATTCTACCCTGCACCTGTGATGAATCAACTAAATCCCGACACACCACGCATCGTTTTATCCCACAACCCAGATACTGCGGAGATGCTGCAAGCATGGCGAGTTGACTTACAATTATCTGGTCATACTCACGGTGGTCAAATCGTGATTCCCGGAATTGGCCCTGCAATATTTTTTTACGAAAAGCTTGCAAAAAAAATACCTAAAAAAGTGCAGCGTCGATTTCCATTTTTGGAAGAAAATGTTTCTGTAGTCAGACATTGGGAATGGGCACAGGGTTTCCATCAGCTGGGAAAAAATCAGCTATATGTCAATCGTGGTTTGGGAACTTACCTCCCAGGACGCTTATTCTGCCGCCCAGAAGTCACTATAATCACCCTACAGGGTGAGTAAGTAATCTAAAATTCTAAATTCCAGAACGGAATCACAGCAGGTATTCTGGCTAATCAGTACCTGTAGATTTGAGTGAGTTCTGCTTAGTTTAGTCTCAGGATTTAAATCAATTCGTTAATTTTATCTTGAGTATGTGACATAAATTATTGCAGTTTCTCAAGTTACATTTTGATATTTGGTAAGCTGTAAGCGCTGGTATGAGGAGTATCGGTTGCCTTATGCATTGGTTGTTTACGGGACATTTAAGAGTAGATAAAATCACGGTTAAGATTGCGGAACTTCCAGCATCTTTACAAGGTACAACGCTAGTGCAGTTGTCAGATTTTCACTACGATGGTTTGCGCTTGTCGGAAGATATGTTAGAAAAAGCGATCGCACTTACTAACGAAGCTGAACCGGATTTAATTCTATTAACTGGTGACTACGTAACTGACGATCCGACACCAATTCACCAATTGGTGCATCGACTCAAACATCTGCAAAGTCGCTGTGGTATCTACGCTGTACTGGGTAATCATGATATCTATTACAGTCATTCAAAAGCAGAAGTTACACAGGCGTTAACTAGCATTGGCGTGCATGTACTTTGGAATGAAATAGCCTATCCACTAGGAAAAGAATTACCATTTGTAGGACTAGCTGATTATTGGTCACGGGAATTCTACCCTGCACCAGTTATGAATCAACTAGACTCTGTTACACCCCGCATAGTTTTATCCCATAATCCAGATACAGCCAAGATACTGCAACAATGGCGTGTAGATTTGCAACTATCGGGTCATACCCACGGCGGTCACATCGTAATTCCAGGCATTGGCCCTTTAGTATTCCATTATAAAAAGCTACTCAAAAAAATTCCCAAAAAATTGCGGTGTTGGGTAACGTTTTTACTAGGAGACTGTTCTAAAGTCGTGCGATATTGGGAATGGGCGCAAGGTTTTCACAAGGTGCAAGAAAATCAACTATATGTTAATCGGGGTTTAGGAACTTATAAACCAGGACGTTTATTTTGTCCGCCAGAAGTGACTGTAATTACCTTAGTTAGTCATTAGTCATTGGTCTAAACAAATGACAAAGGACACTCAAAGCATAAACCGCCGGAAGCTACGATGGAGAAATATCAGCAGCTTGGGGCGGTTTCTTGAAGATTGAATAATTCAGAAATAACTTACACAACTAAGGTGGACACTATTGGCGATCGCTAGACTCAGAATTGCACATCCTAACATTCCAACTAGGCAGGCGTCTTCTGGCAGTGCGTTTTAAAACCTCCAAAACAACTCATTGAACTTAAAGCAAAAATCATTCAATGGATGCCACAACTTCAGAGCGATCGCAAGAACATTAGAGCAGGAGGCACAGGCTCTAACTTGAAAGTTTTTATTAACTTTTAACCTGTTTGTACCTTGCTCTTAATCTAGCATCGTGTTTGTTTAGCTACAAGATGCGTTTACCAAACTTGAAAACCATTAATTTATCGCAACAATTCTGAAATCTTTCTTAAGAATATTCCCACTTGATAATGCTGGGATTAACGCCAACATATAACAAGTGGGCTAGAAGTTCAGAAGCCGTTATTGAGCAGAACCACTTGTAGTAGTATCACCTGTGCTAGAAGAACCATTATTAGATGTACTGTTTGACTGGTCTACTCCTTGAGGTGGAGTGGTCTTAGAGGTGTCATCTTTTGCACCTGGAGTGACGGTGTTAGTAGAAGTACTGCCCCCATTCTGCGAAGTAGGAGTATTACTAGTTGGACTCGTCGCCGGACTTTGTGTTGCTTTCGGGGCTGGCTGAGTTACAGAAGGTGCTTTTTCTGCCGCAGGCTGCTGGGGTGGAATAGTAATGTTAATATCCGGTTGGCGAGGCGCAGATGGAGGATTAACCTGCTGTTGTGGAACAGGAACAGGGACAGCAACAGGTACTTCTCTGGTTTTTTCGATTATTCTCGTTTGTGGTTGAGGAGAAGCACTAGGAGTTGGACTACTCACCGTCGGTACAGTATTGTCAACCGCAGCGTTATTGCTTTGGTTTAAGTACCATATCCCACCCACAATCAAACTAACTACAGAAGTAACAATAATACCCAAAAGCAAACCACGGCTAGCATTCTCATTGTCACGCTCGGCTAAATCAGCTTGCTGGTAGCTACGCTCAGTAATTCGACCTTGTACGTAACCGTTAGTGTAAGAGTTGGGATTAGCTGTGCTGTTCTTGACTGTTTCTGTAGTTCGCGTCAAGTCAGTGTGAATATTACCATTAGCATCGGTGTAAGATTCTTGCTTAATTTCACTGTTTTTGATTTCGCGTTCATTGGGAATAGACATAGCTGTTTATTTCACTCCTCGATATGATATTGACAAACTAAAATCTTTGTAAGAACAAGAGGTTTTAATGAGTTTAAAAATCTATGTTGCTGATAAATATTGAGTTTTATTTATTACTCAACTGTTGGTTAATGTCAGAATAACCTCTGAGATCGGACAAGTGGCTCTATCTATAGGAAGTTAATACTTAATCTAGAGAAAGAGTATCCCAAAGATGGATGTTATTAAACTGTCAGGTGATGGATTGATATCAAATCTAGTAAATTACAAGAGAGAGGGAAGTAGGAAATAGGGAACAACAAAGAAACTTTAGTTGTGAGTTTACAGCTTCACTTAAATAAAGATGTTTTTCTCGCTTTGAGGGTCTCGAAAACAGCATGATTGTTTCAATCCCGCATTTTTAAACGTAGGGCACTGTTACCTGTTGCCAATTAAGAGTTTCCTTTGAATGCAATTATCTAAATTTTTAATTTGTCGTTAGATATTGCATCGCCATTCAAAGCATCTTAAAATATGGCGCTTCTCATCTCCAACGCCGATTTAGCCGTAATATCTTTTTAATCCCCTGACAAAATCTTTCTAGCCAAGGTCTAGGTTTAGATACATATCTAGGCGATCGCATTTTCCGTGCAGTACCAGGATTTTTTAACCCTTGTTCTATTTGTGCAGCTTTATTTAAATCGGAAGCGGCTCTATATTCGTATCCTAGTTGAGAGCAAACTAGCCCACGATATTTATATGCGTCAACATAGTGAGGATTGAGACGAATTGCATGGGTAAAATCTGCGATCGCATCCTCATATCTTCTTTCCGTGGCATTCTCTACGCCTAAAGTATAGAAAGCTTCTGCATCCCAACGATTGACAGATATTTTTGTGGGATTTTTAGGCGAAGATAAAGAGGGATTTTCAGGAATGGGAGGCTCAGATGGACTTTCTGACTTGAGCTTATTGTAAGCTACGTTAATTAATTTAATTTTTTCCTCAGCTTCCTGTTTTTGTTTTTGATCGACAAAGCGATCGGGATGCCAAATTTTCACCAGTTTACGGTAAGTTCGCTTCACCTGTGCTTGAGATGCACCAGGTTCTAGCCCAAGAATTTCATAAGCATCATTAATATCGGAGCGTAGACGTTTCGGCTTGTCGTTAGACATCGCGCATACTGAAAAAATCGGCAACTATAAATATGTTAACTATTCCCCTCAATTTCCTCCAATCAATCCAAACGCCCCATTCTGGTTATCACTGGGATGGCAGTAGCCGACGCTTCTTTGAAGGCTGGTATTACCGCGTCACTCTACCAGAAATTGGGCAAACATTCGCCTTTATGTACTCCATCGAAGATCCCATCGGCGGTAAACCTCACAGTGGCGGTGCAGCCCAAATCCTCGGCCCAGATGATGAGTATTTATGTCGTACTTTTCCTGATGTGAAGAAATTTTGGGGTAGCCAAGATGTTCTGGGTTTAGGTCATTGGGGTAAAACGGATTTGCAAATTGCTCCTCTGTATCTTCTACCAGAAGAGTTTGAGCATCATGTTCAAGAAGGATATCAAGCTACAGCCACCTTAAATCAGGGAATTATTCGCGAACCTGTAACTAATAATTATTGCCGTTGGGAGTATGAAATTCAATCAGTATATGGTTGGGGTAATAAAAATAGTATTCAGCAATCAACCGCAGGCTGGCTCTCATTCTCGCAGATTTTTGAACCTGGATGGCAGATTTTGATGGCTCACGGTTTAGCCAGTGGAAAAATTGACTGGAATGGCAAAATCTACGAATTTACCAACGCCCCAGCCTACGGGGAGAAAAATTGGGGCGGTGCTTTTCCTCAAAAATGGTTTTGGATAAATTGTAATTGCTTTGAAGGCGAACCCGACCTAGCATTAACTGCTGGCGGGGGACGGCGGGGTGTGCTGTGGTGGATGGAATCTGTAGCGATGATTGGGTTGCACTATCAAGGCAAGTTTTATGAATTCGTTCCCTGGAATTCACAAGTAGATTGGGAAATTCAGCCTTGGGGTAGATGGCAAATGAAAGCTACTAACTCTAACTATGAAATTGAATTGACAGGAATCACGGATTTACCTGGTACACCTCTGCGTGCGCCTACAGAGGATGGTTTAAGATACTGTTGCCGAGACACCATGCAAGGAAAGTTAAATTTAGAGTTACGAGAACTAAATGGGAGAAAATCTCACATAATTCTAAAAGCAGAAAGTTTTCTTTGTGGTTTAGAAGTAGGCGGCGGCTCTTGGGATAATGTTTGGCAGTCTCGCTAAAACTACTGCTATAATCATATATGCTTCCTAGTTGGGGTTGTAGCTCAGTTGGATAGAGCGGACGCCTCCTAAGCGTCAGGTCGTGCGTTCGAGCCGCACCAGTCCCGTAAGCAAAGAAATCCCTACGACCTTGATTAATAGCAGGTCATAGGGATTTTATTTTTACCGTAGTTACTGGAAAACGCCTCTTTTAATTCTTCTATATCACTTCATTTTACGAATGCGAATACTTTTAGATGAAATCACAGTAAAAGCTCCTAATAATTCATCTGCATATTGATACTATCTTCTATAATTGGTCAAGTTTTATTTATACTAAATTAGATGAGCTTACCCTGTAAAGCCAAGTGACTGAAAACAGAATTAAGCAGTCAGAATAACTTTTCTGCAAGTGGTAGATGAATCAAAGCAAAAATTTTGCCCACCACAAGAGAGCTAGTGATATTTTTGTTTTAGTTAAATCCACTACGGCTTTTTAAAACTCAAAGATAAAAGCTCAATACACTTCAGTTAGCGCCAAAAACCTTAAGTTGTGTAGGTTGGGGAGCCACTGCGCCTTTGGGGTTTCCCGACTTGTAGCCCTACGGGTATCTTGCTACGCTCTTAGCATTCTCGTAGGGTAGCAAGTGGCGTTTAAGGAACGAAACCCAACATTTTCATAGCTTTGTTGGGTTGCGCTTTGCTTCACCCAACTTACAATTTTTCTTAACCCAAACGTATTGGATTAAAACTAATGAAGCACGGCAGTCATCTACGCAGAGATCGTCTGGACTGGGCTACAAAATTAAGCGATCGCACATTTTTATTTTTGCCGTCAGTCTGCTTAATTGTCTGCCGCTCTCCTTAGCGCAGCCTTTGGCAAAGAACAGACCCGGAGGAGAGTTCCGAGGGCTGGAATCTAACCCTCAGAATTTCTCTGCATCTACACAAATTAGCAGTCTCAAAAATATCCCATTTTGATAGGAACTCTGGCAGTATGATAAGTTTTGATAATTTTTAGTTGACAATGATAATTTTCAACATGGCTTTGGGTAGAAGACCTTGTAAGCATCTATATGCTCAGAGGATTTGCACAGTGAAAGTTAGGGTGATATGAACAACAGAGTAAACCAAAGGCATGAAGAACATCATGCAATACAATATTTCTGTATATTCAATCGAATGTTGATTTTCGTTGCAGAGATATTTATATCACGCAGCCTGGTTGCTGGGGAGTTAGCCCTGCGGTTGTTGCAAAAATTCCAGCGTATTAGACTTTCCTGGCTCAGGCTTGGACACTCATCTGTGAAAACACCAGTTGCTCCTCTATCTAAAAATGAAGCAGAAAGGCTCAAAGCATTAGCAAAATACAATATTCTGGACACTCTACCTGAACAAGCATTTGATGATCTAACTGCAATTGCTGCCTACATTTGTAAAACTCCAATTGCTTCAATTAGCTTAGTGGATGCCGATCGCCAATGGTTTAAATCTAACATTGGACTAAAAGTTAGAGAAACACCCAGAGAGTCGGCTTTTTGCTCCCATGCTATTCTGCAACCAGAGAATATATTAGTAATTCCCAACGCCATCAAGGACGCTCGCTTTGCGAACAATCCTCTAGTCAAAAGTAATTCTAAAATTCGTTTTTACGCTGGTGCGCCACTAGTTACGCCTAATGGTTTTCCAATAGGGACGTTGTGTGTGATGGACATCGTTCCTCGTCAGCTAAGTTACCAGCAGTTGGATGCACTGCGCCGCTTAACTCGGCAAGCGATCGCTCAAATGGAACTCATTCAGGAAATTCGCAACCGTAAACAATCAGAGATAGAAGGAAGGCAGTTATCGCTGATCGACGATCTAACAGGTTTGCATAACCGACGTGGCTTCTTCGTGATGGCTGAACAACAGTTGAAAATTGCTCACCGTATGAGATTGTTGTGCTGGGTGATTTTCATTGATTTAGATGGGCTAAAACAGATAAACGACACCCTTGGTCATGATATAGGGGATGCCTTGATTGTTGATGCTGGTCGATTACTCAAGCAAAGTTTTCGGAACTCGGATATTGTTGCTCGCTTGGGTGGAGATGAGTTTATTGTTTTCATCTCCAGCTACTTTAAGGATGCTGATAGCATCCAAGCATATCTGCAAGTAAATATTGCCAATTTTAATCAACAGCAAAACCGTAGCTATGAACTTTCGATGAGTGTGGGAATAGAGCCTTACTCACCAGGAAGTAATATGTCACTAGAACAACTAATTGCCAGGTCTGACGAATTAATGTACGCTCATAAGCGTCTCAAGCGGCAATCTATTCATCAACAAGAGTAGGGATTAGTGTTCTTTTATAAATTTTTGTCATTAGAGAAAAATATGCTGATTTTAAATTGGTGAAAATCTTAATAAAAATAAGCTGTGTATCGATGTTTATATATCAAAGTGCGATCGCATGAATTGAACGAGCTTTGCTGTTATACCTGCCATTTCAGTAGTTAATTAGTACTTTTCGATACTCATAAATCCATCTCAGAACTTGGGATAATTTATTTTTTGCAAGTGCCATACATCGGTAGAGAGTGGCTTAAAATGCTTAACAACGCATTGTGGATTCCCCTGTCTTTGCATATTTTGAGCTAAGAAAGTCATGCCAAACCCCCCTTGTGCCCTACATTCCGCAGGTAAGAGAGGAGATCAATGGTATTTTTGATGAATGACACCATCAGTATCAGAAATAAGAGTACAAGATATTGACCACTGTGGGATAGTGGCAGGGATTATTGATCAAATGTGTTTGGTAGAGCAAATCAACCAAATACTGGGAACACATCACCAAGAAATAGTCAGTTCAGGTCAAGCAGTCAAAGCAATGATTCTCAATGGCTTGGGTTTAGTAAGTGCGCCACTATACCTATTTGAGAAGTTCTTTGTAGGCAAAGCCACAGAGCATTTACTAGGGGAAGGTATAAGTCCAGAACACTTGAATGATGACCGCTTGGGCAGAGTCTTGGACAAACTGTATGAAGCGGGATTAACACAAGTATTTGTGACAGTAGCACTGGCAGCAGCCAAGAAGTTTGGGGTGGAAAAGGACAGTTTACACTTGGATTCAAGTTCGTTTCATGTGCATGGAGAATATACCAACAACTCAACAGAAGGTTCAGGCAAGCCAAGAGAGATAACAATCACAAAAGGATACTCAAGAGATCATCGACCAGACCTGAAACAGTTTATTGTAGACCTGATGTGCAGTGGAGACGGGGATATTCCTCTATATCTAAATCTAAGAGTGGCAGATGGGAATGAAGCCGACTCAGCCGTGTTTGCTCAAATCTTGAAAGAATTTCGTCACCAATGGGAAATAGATGCTTTGTTTGTAGCGGATGCAGCACTCTACACCGAAGGCAATCTTAAACAAATGGATTCTTTGCGATGGCTATCACGAGTTCCAGCCACACTGACTACTGCCCAATTACTCTTGGAGAAAATGAGTCAGGAAGCTTTTGTGGATAGCATAGTCACAGGCTACCGAATAGCAGAGTGTTGCTGCGATTATGGTGGAGTCAAACAGCGTTGGCTAGTGGTGGAAAGTGAAGCTCGTGCCGCAGCAGATTTAAAGCAACTGGAAAAACGTCTGACTAAGCACCTCCAACAAGCACAATCTCAACTGCGACAGTTGTCACAACAAGAATTTGCTTGTGCCGCAGACGCGATACAGGCTTCAGGGCGTTTTGAGACTCAGCAACGCTTTCATGAACTTGCTGAACTAGAAATTATCGAACACAAACGCCATGCCAAATCAGGCAGACCACGTAAAGATGCTCAACCACAACAGTGTTACTATCAAATTCGTGCGACTGTTGTACCTAACGAGCTAGCAATTGCCACTGAAAAACAACGAGCCGGGCGTTTTATTTTGGCTACCAATGTTCTTGATGCTCAACAATTGAGCAATGATGACTTACTCAAGCAGTACAAAGCCCAGCAATCTACTGAGCGTGGTTTTCGTTTTCTCAAAGACCCTTTATTTTTTACCAGCAGTGTTTTTCTCAACTCGAAAGAACGTGTTGCTGCTTTAGCAATGGTCATGGGTCTATGCTTGTTAGTTTACACTTTGGGACAACGGGCGTTACGCCAAGCTCTAGCTCAAGCAAAACAAACCATCAACAATCAATTGGGTAAACCAACTGCCTCTCCTACGATGCGGTGGGTGTTTCAATGTTTCATGTCGATTCATCTGGTAACGATCGCTGGCTTTCAACACATTACCAATCTTACTGACGAACGACGATGGATTCTCCAATTTCTTGGTGCGCCTTGCCGAAAATATTATCTTCTCACCTGATATACCTGCGGAATGTGGGATATAAGACTTGCGATTAACACCCCCGATTACCAAACCGTAAACAAAACTGAGCAAAGGTTGAAGTAACCCGATAATGCTGAGTCGGCGACCACGACGACGAGTTTGTTCCAAACGTTTTTGCTCACCTCTGAAGTAATAGGTGTAGCCTGGTTCACTCCACAGACAAAACCCTGATTCATCTAAATATTTGAGGTCTATTTCTCCTGTGACCGCAGATAGTTCCAGCATATCCAGGTCTGCTTGTTTCTGTTCTCGAACTATGGGATCTTGTTTTCCTTTGTGGCTTTTCCTGGCCCGTTTCCAATTGATCCCCTTTTTTTGAGTACCCGTCTTAATCTGTCGGGACTCAGTTTAATCGAGCGTTCAGTTGCTAATTTTTTCGCTAATTGAGGACTGTTATACGTGCGTGGTTCTTTTTTGAGGCATTCTTCTAAAAACACTATGTCAACTTCAGTCCATTTGGCTTTCCCTCCTCGACCAGGTAATTCCCAAAGCCCTTCTAGACCTTGCTTTTTCCATCTATGCAAAACTTCCCTGACTGTCTGTGAACTCCAATTTACATGGGCCGCAATTTTTTCCACGTACCAACCGTGTGCGTTTAATCTAATGACTTCTGCTCGATCTTTGACTTTCTGTGGTACATCTGCTGTTCTTAGGGTTAACAGGGTTTGGTCTTGCTCACGAGTCAAAAATACCCTTAAACGAGCGCCCATCTTTTAGTTACCTCAGTAGATGTATTCTCCGTATTTACTTATCTTTACATAGTTTGGTTTTTTCCTGCCTACTTACTTACGCAAGTACGGCTCTCTCATGAAGACCGAAGCTTTGAACCCGGCATTCGTAAGGTGGCTTTTGGGATTCCCGTTGGAGTAGCCAAGGGAATCAGGGGTAATTATGATGCCCGTCGTGCTTATGGTTTGAGTTGCTCTCCACAGCAAGCTGCGATCGCTTGGAAACGGATTGATTACTTGTGGAGTCTAAAGTCCAGTCAGGAGGCATAACCATGATTAACCAAGTCCCGAATCTAGAAACTTGTTGGTATCTTTCACCACCTTGGGGTAAAGAGATTCCCCCCTTAGAAGTTTCCCTGTTGGAGAAAGTCTACGTCACTACCACCAAATCTTTCGGTTACTGTTGCGGTGTAGAGTGGTCAGCTAAAGGCTGAAGTTATGAGATTGTCTCCGGCAACGATAATCTAACTGTTTTAGGACGTGAAATCATTGGTACAGGTAACTTACAATTAGTTACCAAAGAAAAGCCTGTGTTTGAACTGGGTGAATTAGTCGAGTTCCGATTTCATGGCGACGGGACACCAGCAAGGATTGTCCAAGGCATCCAAATTAACGATTGCTGGTTTTACAGCGTGGAATGGTACGAGCGTCGGTTGCGAGGGATTCTTCACTCTTCGGCAGCAGTTGATTGAGCTTTGGGTGAATTGGCAACGCAAAACCCTAGTGATATAAGGCTCTCGCTGTTATGAAAAGCTAGGGGATTTAAATGTAAATAGTAGTTAATATTTGATATTGATTTGGGCAAAATGATCTCAGGCTCTTTTCATGACAGTAGATTTGTCCAATTTATCTAACGATAACTTCTTCACCAACAAATTTATATATATGAGCAACTATACCAAAACAAAAATTCCACATGACTATCACATTTTCAAGTTACTTTACTTTGGGAATAGACAAATCAATTCACTGTATTGAGATATGCATAGCCTTCTCAATGTTTAAAACTAAAAATTAGTGAATTTGTATGTCTATTGAAGAGTTAAATCAAGAGTTAACTAGATTACGTCAATGCCTTCAGCAACTAAAAACAGATAATGCTGAACTACGCCAGGCAGTTCTAGAATATACTACTCAATTAAAGCAACACAAGAGCGAACAGCAAGCTGCACTGCTTGAGCGCCAACGGATAGAAGAACAACTCCAAACTACTCAACAGTTTCTGTATTCTGTGATTCAAACCATGCCTGTAGCAGTTTTTGTCAAAGATGTGGTTGATCTGCGAATTGTCTTATGTAATCAAGCCGCGGAAAAGTTAGCTGGTGTCAGTGCCGATGAAATTTTAGGAAAGAACGACTACGACCTATTCCCCAGAGAAGAGGCCGATTTTTTTACCACGCGAGATCGCGAAGCACTTAATAGCAAAAAATTATTAGAGATTCCTGAAGAAATAATTCGGACAAAAAGCGGCGAAACCCGCATTTTGCAGATTAAAAAAGCTCCGATTCTTGATTCTCAAGGACAGCCTAAATATTTATTAGTGGTTCGATACGACATTACAGAACATAAACAAGCAGAGGCTCAACTCAAACAGCAAGCAATAGAACTAGAGCAAACTCTCAAAGAATTACAAAGTACTCAAGCTCAACTTATCCAAAGTGAGAAAATGTCTTCTCTGGGTCAATTAGTTGCTGGAGTTGCCCATGAAATCAATAATCCAGTAAATTTTATCTCCGGCAATTTAACTTACGCTAACAAATATATCCAACAACTACTGAATCTACTTCATCTTTACCGCATAAACTATCCAAATCCTGCTCAAGAAATTCAAATGACAATTCAAGAGATGGAATTCGATTTTTTAGTAGAAGATTTGCTAAAATTACTCTCTTCAATGGAAATTGGTGCTGAACGCATACAGCAAATTGTAGTTTCTCTTCGTATCTTTTCGCGGCTAGATGAAGCCGAGTTAAAAGCAGTAGATATTCATCAGGGTATTGAAAGTACACTGAGTATTTTGGAGCATCGTTTAAAACCCAGAGCTAATCATGTCGAAATTCAGGTTCTTAAAGATTATGACGATTTACCTTTAGTTGAGTGCTATGCTGGCCAGCTAAATCAAGTATTTATGAATATTTTATCCAATGCAATCGATGCTTTAGAAGAAGCATTAATTCAAGGGAAACTCTCGCATAACCACCCACAAATTCGGATTTGTACTCAGCAACTGAATGCTCAACAAATAGTTATTCGGATCATCGATAATGGACTTGGTATTCCCGAACAAGTTAAACAAAAGTTATTTGATCCTTTTTTTACTACCAAAGATGTGGGGAAAGGTACTGGTTTAGGTTTATCGATTAGCTATCAGATTATTACCGAGCGGCATGGTGGTTCGTTAGAGTGTGTTTCTTCTCTTGAAGAGGGAGCAGAACTTATTATTACAATTCCAGTTGTACAACCCAAACAGTAATTTTGATTCAAAATGTGTGATTGCAGGTATCTGGAATATAGCGAGGATTTTGGGGATTGGTCGGAACTTGGGGTGCTGGCAGTGCTTTCGGGGTTACAGCAGGAGTTCTATCGGTGCGGTTGGTGGGGTCTGGCTGAGGCTGGAGTGTCTTGCGGGAGCGGCGAAGTTACAAGGCTTTCCTGACTGGTACGAATTCCCTAACGAAACTGCTACGGCTGGGTCAATTATGGGGTATGAGTATCATCAGAACAGAAAACCGGGTTTAGCTTAAAAGCCTTATTCGCTAAGGATTTTCCCAATAGCGAAGGTCATTGACTTAAACTTATTATCGAGTCACTACTCAACGAGAAAATAAGGGTTTCAGCTTCTAAAAATGCAAGTCTTGCTCATGTAATATCTCTTAACCCGGTTTTCTGCGCGAATGCTACTCATACCCCGATATTTGAAAAGTATTGAGTGAATATAATTCGCTATTTTTTTAACCAGCGTAGAGAGTGTAAAGTCTCGTATAGCCATGACTTCTAGTCACCAAAGCAAGTAATAAATTAGAGTTTTCAAACAACCTCTAATAAGTTTTATTTATAAACTCAAAAGTATTTTTGAGGCATGGAGGAAACGGACTGTTGCCACGGGAATTATTGCAAGTGAAACAAGCCAAACGCAAATTCGAGAGACTATTAGAGCCGCCTAGACTCTTAGGAACTAAGTGTTCAATGGTTCTTTCGGATTTGGTCATTTGCTTGCTACACCAGCAACAGCGGTTGCCATACATTTGTAATAATTGGTGTCTCTTGCTACGCCTAGAGGCTGGAGACATATTAGCCATAATTTAACTGCCTGAGTATCAAGGTCTGAAGGTGTTCACTTGTTTAACAGTCCAGTACTAAAAAATGACGCAGAGTTTTTGATTGCGTTGTAAAAAGCAGAAACTACAGTAGTTCTCATTTTGATGCAACAAGGCGATGGCGTGGGCTAAAAAATCCCTTACTGAATAATCGCTTCAATTCGTTTTAGATTATTAATATCTTGCCTTGTCCGTTTTGGCACGGTGATGCTAAATACACTAAATATACAGTTAACTTAGCCCAATGCTCGATTACGTCAGTGCAGCAATGGCATTTTACGTCACAATGCTCCCAGTACAAGAATGGATATTGGAATTCCGCCTTGGCTATCTCGGTCGCTACTGGAGCCTGATAAGTGTTGCTGGCTTATTAATTGGTTTCTTGGTCTGTGCGCTGATATTTGTGCCACTGATCATTAATATGATGCTAGATCCGTTTAGATATCCAGATCATTTGGTTATGAGTGCGATCGCTGCGGTGATTTTTAGTGCAATACTTTTGCTGGGACAGTGGCTGGTACTGCGACAGACTGAGATCACACCCAGAATTTTCGCTCTTCTCAAGACAGTAGTTGGAATTTTTGTCTTCTCTGTCCTGGTGTGGTTGAATCAAAAAAGTTTGGAATGGAGCGGTGGCCCGATCCGAGGCTGGAAAACTGGACTGATCTTTTTATTCGGTGGTGCAGTTACCGGAGGCGCGACGGGCAAGGCTTTGGATTTCTACTGTTGGCGAATCGAGCAGCGATTAATCAGAATTGAGAAGGAGAGGGTAGACCAAGAAACCCAAGAACGAGAAAGGCTGAAGCGAGAAAAGTTGGAGAAGGCAAAGTTAGAGCAAGAAGCAATAGAAGCGGAGATGGCAGAAAGGAAAAGAATACAGCGAGAGGCGGCTCAAGAAGAAGAACGTTTATGGTACGAGAAACACGGGAAAGACTATGCAGATTATGCAGATTATGGAGATTATGAGGAGGAAGATGAAGATGAATGAACTTTTGTGGTTTGAACAAGAAAATGAGTGCAATTCGTTGTAAGGGTATAGCGGTTATCAGTCTACTTCAGTACAGTAGGAGAGAGCAATTCTACTGATAATTGGTGGTGATGAAAGCCTACTCTCTCGACTTGCGTCAAAAAATAGTTGATGCTTATGCCTGCGGTGACATTTCCCAACGAAAACTGGCTAAAAACTTTGGTGTCACCTTAAGTTTTGTGCAAAATTTACTCAAACGCCATCGAGAATTGGGGATGATAGGCCCCAAGGTGCGGACTGAGCAGACAGCAACAAAGTTGAATGCTGAACAGTTAGAAATCCTGCGCCAACTCGTCATAGCACAGCCCGATGCGACGTTAAGCGAATTGCGGGAACGACTTTACGAGAAAACAGAGGTCTTAATTGGGGTAGCTACGGTGAATCGGATGGTTCGCTGGAAACTTCACCTCAACCTCAAAAAAAAGTCTCCACCTCACAAAAAAGGTAGTGATGAAGTCCAACTAGCCCGATTTGAGTACTGGAAACTCTTGAGGGGGATACCCGTCGAAGAGCTGATTTTCTTAGATGAATCGGGAGTTAATCTGTCCTTCATCCGCAAATGTGCCCGCGCCTTGCCTGGCCTTCAGGCCTATGCTCAAAAGCCCAACCGCAAAGGGAAAAATGTCTCGGTAATTGGTGCAATTAGCTTGAAAGGACTGCTCACCCAATGGAGTGGCTTAGGTTCTATCGATGCTTTGACTTTTGATGCCTTCATCGCCCAAAAGCTCGTACCCAAACTTTGGCCTGGTGCAGTGGTGATCATGGATAACTGCTCAATCCATAAAAGTGATGAACTTGAAGCTTTGCTCATCGCTGCTGGCGCTCATCTCATTTATCTCCCCCCCTATTCTCCCGATTTTTCACCGATTGAGAATTGTTGGTCCAAGATTAAGAACATTCTCCGTCGCATCGGTGCAAGGACATACCCTGATTTACTCCAGGCATTAGATACGGCATTCGCAGAAGTGACAATAGAGAATTTGCTGGGTTGGTTTACTCACTGCTGCTACTGTACCTCACAAGACTGATAACCGCTATAATCGCACTCATTTTCTTGTTCACCCATCTGTACAACTGACATCAATTTTCTTGGGAAAGAAGAGCTTGTAACTGCTGAACTTGTTCAAGACTTAAACCCGTGACTTGTGAGATTTCTTGCACAATCATTCCTCTTTTGAGTAAATTTAATGCAATCTCTTCTCTTGTTTTTTGAGCGCCTTCCTGTTGCCAACTTGTAACAATCTCCATAATTTCCTCCTGTTCATCTAATCCCATTGTACTGATTGCCGCTTGAAAGACTTGTTTCTCAGTATCATCGAGCCTCAAATACGTATCAACGAACCCAGAAATTAGTTGCATCCTTGCTGGGTCTAATTTTAACGTTGCCAGCAGACGCAAACATTCTGCCTTCACCTGTGGACGTTCGTCTGTTGGAATATTCATCTTTGACATCAAAGCTGCGGCCACCGGATTTGGCTGCGTTAAAAAATCGCGCCAATTTAAACGATTCAACTGGATTGCTACAAACTGAAACTCCAGCACTTTTAAGTCGCTAAAGGTGACACTATAATTTTGAGGTTCGGCGCGTTTGGGTTCATCAAAAGAAAAAATCACCACTGGGTAGATAGGGAGATCATATTTTTCATGCAAACGGGCAAAATACTTAAACATCCGCTTTGCAAAAGCTGTTTCAGTGTAAGACTGGTTTTCAACGTGAATTAGAAAACAAGTATCTTGCTGCTGGAAGCGGCATTGCACCAGTAAATCAATTTCCTTCTTTTCGCCAGAAGTGACATCAGTAAAAACTTCTTGGGGTAAAAATTGGATAGAATCACGATCTATTTGGCTGACTACTTGAGGCAGGAATAAATCAAGAAATTCCACAAAAAACGTAGATAGTAATTCTTTGAAAATGCGGTCGTGGTCAATCATAATATTTATCTTTAACTTTCATAACAATCATTCTATTTTCAGATTAAGATTTTTACTAAAGCTCAGTATTGCATATACTCAATATCTCTGCAATCCACTAGAATAAAGAGATAATAATTCTGATTAATGTATATTAGCTATTAAAACAGACTTTATAAGATACAAGCTATGAAATTATCAGACTTATCAGCAGAAAGACTAGAGAAAATTAAGGCAGTTAGATGGGATAGGATTATTGAGAAACATGAAGGGCCAGAGGATTGGGAATCAGTTCTCAGACAGGGTAAGAGCATCTCAATCAGGCTTGACAGAAGGATTCAGAGGAATTTAATGTAGAGTCAAGAAAACAAAAACTGAGAACGCGAATCATATAATCGTTGTCCATAGCCGTGCGCTTCATTTTTTGACGAAGACTACGTTTGTAAGTATGTTCGCGATTAAGGGCATTGAGAGCAATGCGTCGTAAAAGGGCAAAATTACGCGGACTATGGAAAGAGCGAATGCGGCAAGAATCTTCTGCAAAAGTACAATCAAGTGTCCAGTGAGCCTGGTTTTCAATACCCCAATGTTTTCGGATAGCTCGACCTAAAAGTTGAGCGTCACTATGTAAAGAAGTCAGATAAAACTGAATTTCACGAGTAGTTTGATTCCAAAGACGACGCACTCGGACAACCATAACCACACTTTGAAGTCCTGCCCATAGTCGGGGCTGGTAAAGTTCACCAATGGCAGAAACTGGAACAGACCAAACTTGACGGATTTCCGTGCGATAATGTCCTTTCTCAATGCGTTGCTCATAACTGACATCAATACCTTGAAAATCCTGTGCAGAAGCTTGTTCAAACCATTGTTCTACCTGACGGTAGAGAGTCGGGTGATTAGCCTTAAGTGCCAGAACATAATCTGCTTTCTTATCAATAATCTTTTTGGCAATTTCTGTTTGTGTCCCCATTGCATCAATGGTGATGATAGCTCCTGTGATATCTAGTAATTCTAGTAATGCGGGAATAGCAGTAATTTCATTAGATTTATCTTCCACTTTCATCTGTGCCAACACCAAATTTTGTTCGCTTGCCCAAGCACTAATTACGTGCAGTGCTGATTTCCCTTGATTGCGGTCGTAAGAACCCCTAATTGTCTTTCCATCTATGGGGATTATCTCTCCTCCCATCTTTGTCACCAGGGTTTCTATCCATCTTAGAAAACAACGATTCAATTCTTCTGGGTTAATGAACTCAAACACTCGTCGGAAGGTATCAGACGCTCGAAGACTCGCTAACGCTACGCTATCGGAGGGAATTCCATTTGGTAATGCCAAAAATTCTTCTAACCACTGTCGCTTACTTATGCCGTAATTCTCGATATCTTCCCATCCCTGCGCTCCTGCTATGACTGCCAGAATTGCAATTACTAAAATGTCCCTAAGTTGATGTTTTTGGTTCGCTCTACTCTTGGGTCTTTAATAAGAGCAAAATGCTCCACTAGATTCTGTTGAATACGGACGATATCTGCCACTTCTTCTGGCTTTCGCTGATGAGGAGAATTTTCTAGAGTATCAGCAGATTTAATTTCAAAGCCTTCTGACATCAAATTGACTCCAGGCGATTTTCAATCGAGCAATTGAATTCATCTCATTGATCTTGCTCAGTTGTCAAGTCCATTTTTTACAGAGTCGTTTATGCTGATCTTCTTTGATTTGTCAAGTTCTCTTTATACCAAATTAGATGAGCTTACCCTGCTAAAAGTGGGGGAATATGTATCCAGATCCACTCCGCTCCATCCCCGATTAATAAGACTTGTTTTGCTTGACTAATTCCCAAGTCAACTAAATCCGCTTCTAAAATCTCCAAAAGCGCTTTATATCCTTCATAAGTGCCATCATTCGTAATAGGAATTTCAGAATTATTTATTTTTTTACCTTGCTCATCAACAACATAAATTGTGAATAACTTTGGCTCAACCCATTTGCCGATAAACCCGTGTCGCTTGGTTTTGGAATTTTTTCTCCCCTTTTTATTAATTCGGATTCTACTCCGACTACCATCTACGGCGATGACAACTCTTTGGTCTTTAAGAATATTATCTTCAGCTAAATTCCCTAATTGACGATTTAAGGTTTTAGATTGACGTAAGTTGATCTCAATTTGACCAAATTTATATGTTAAACGTTCAATTCGTTTTAAACTAAGGTTAATTCCCCAACCCGTCAAAGTTGTACAGGCGGCTTCAAATGAGCTAGTGATTGCACCATATTGAGCAACTGTAGACCATACCAATGGGGTTAATCCTTCTGACATTCCTAACCATATTAAAAATGGGCAAAATCCTTCGCAAAAAGATTTATTTTTATCCTGTTTTTTGTTGATAGTTACTACATACGGTAATTTTAAAATAACCAGTACATTCCAAATTGTTAATATTTGTCGAGTCCGAAAACCATGTCTTTGGGTTTTGGGATGCCACCAGCCTTGAGTTTGAGTTTTTGCTGTATCGAGAACTGATTGAGATTGGGAAAGATTATATAAAAATAAGGCAATACATTGACCCCCTAAAATAAGCACTGAATCTCTAATTTTTTGTTCTCTTTCTTTTAATACTTGCCCATCCCAAACAATAACATTAGTCAATTCTAAAAGTTTAGTAATCTGAGCTTCAAAGTCTTTCAATGATTTCACTAAATCTAAAGTTGCATCTATATTTTTTTCCATCAAGGTAGGCATTTCCTGTCTCAAAAGCATTGCTAAAAGGAAATTCTACCTTTTTTCGCATCCACAAAAAAATAGCACTCCAAACTGATGTTACGGATGCTGTTCATTATTAGAACATTTTAAGTATTAATACTAATTAATACTGTAATAAATATATTTTTATACTGAAAAAGATGATTAGCGATCGCATTTTTTTCTAGAACCGCAAAGTTTGCTACAGAGGCTCAGATATTCAAGTAAACTAGGGGACACAGAGAAGATGAGGAGTATAAATGGCAAGAAAAAGCCCTCAACCAAAAGCGACATCCTCTGAAGTACTAGAATGCGTGCAACAGGATTGTCCCTGTTGCGGCAAACCCATGTGGAATGAGTACAACAATCTTCGGCGTGTGAGAACCCTCAAAGGAGTGGTACAACTGCTCTTAAAAATTCGCCGTTGTCAGAATATATCTTGTGAGCGTTACAGAATTAAATATTGAACAGAACAGGAAGGTTCATGGGCATTACCACAACAAGAATTTGGTTTAGATGTGATAGCACTGGTAGGAGCGTTGCGCTACCAAGAACACAGAAGCATACCTCAAATTCATCAACATCTTCGTAATCATGGTGTAGAAGTAAGCGAGCGAAGCGTTACTTACCTGTTAGAAAGATATGACGAATTGGTAGCATTGTGGTTAAATGACCAATCAAGACTCAAAGGCATAACTAAAAAACAAGGGTGATTGATATTAGCAATTGATGGGATGCAACCGGATGTTGGGCATGAAGTACTATGGGTAATTCGAGATTGTTTATCAGGAGAAATTTTGCTGGCAAAAATTTTATTATCGTCAAGGAATGAGGATTTAGCCGCCTTGCTATTAGAGGTAAAAAATACTCTTGATGTAGAGATTGATGGGGTAATCAGTGACGGACAACAGTCAATTCACAAAGCCGTTGAAGTGGCATTACCGGGAATTGCTCATGGTCTATGCCATTTTCACTCTTTTATTGGAAGCAGCCAAGGTTATTTATGAAGCAGATAGGCACGCAAAAAAGGAATTAAAAAAACACGTTCGGGGCATACGCCAGATTGAACGTAGTATTAGTGAGTGTGACCAAGCTACGTCTGAAGTTGTACGTGGATATTGTTTAGCTGTACGTGGTTCCTTGACCAATGATGGTCGTCCACCGCTAGATGCTTCGGGATTAAAACTACAAGAACGTCTAAGTTTAATTGAAGCAAGTCTAGAACGGGTGGCTAAAAAAGGGGCTTACCAAAACCCTTAATAAAGCTCAAACAAATTCTGAACAAAGGCCTTGAACAAACAGCATCTTTATTCACTCCAATTACTGTTGCTTATCACTGGGTTCATCAAGCCGCCGAGATTCTTGACAACGAAACATGTCTTGATGCAATTGAAGTTCAACAAAGTTTCCACGCTTTAATTGATTCAATGTCACAGGCGAAAAATGAAGCAGGAACTTTAGAGTCTGGTATTGCTCATTTCTTAAAAATTACTCGTAGTTATTGGTCTGGACTTTTTCATTGTTACGATGTTGAAGGTTTACCTCGAACCAATAATGACCTTGAACAAACATTTGGTGTTTTACGACATCATCAACGTCGTTGTACTGGTCGTAAAGTCGCTCCTTCATCACTTGTAATTCGAGGAACAGTCCAGTTAGCTTCAGCTATTGCTACTGCACTTCATTCTTTTACAGCCCAAGATTTGGCACAAGTTTGTGTTCAGAATTGGCAACAATTACGCTCTGATTTACGCCAACATCAACTTAGTCGCATTGAACAACTACGATTCCGTCGAAATCCTCAAGCTTACTTAACAAATCTTGAAACACTACTTCTCTAGCAAATTTTGCGGTTCTAGTTTTTTTACAAGGTGTTCATTTGCCACATCTACAGATGTGAAATCGTTGGGCGCACTAAACTTTTGGCGTATTTTATCGAGCGTATCTGATGAACGGGCACAACCAATAACAGTATGTCCCTGTTGAATAAAACCCTCGGTCATCGCATAACCTAGACCTTTACTTATGCCTGTAATTAAGATGAGCTTACTCATATATTTCTGGTATTATTAGATTTCAGTTTTTTTCGGGTCGGTTTCGTGGAGGTAAGATTCGTCCATCATAAAACTGAATAACTAACTTACTAAGTCCCATCCATGCTAGTGCAAAGATTAAGGGAGCTAGAGTTTCAATCACAACTACTACAACTGATGTTGTCTGAAAAAATAAAAAAAGCATTGGAGTCCAAGCCAAAGTAAGTACTGTTGCAACTCCACTTCCAAATCTCAATCGCTCAATAATAGAAAGCGCCGAGCTACAACTGGCACATTTTTCCGTATGAGAATGATACCTCTCCAGAAGCACGGACTTTGCCAATGGGGGAGAAAAAGTCTCTTTGCCAAATGGTTCAGCATTATATTGGTTTACCCACTGACGCAATTCAAATACAAAACTATCTGCTTTGGTTGGAAGGTAAAAGGCTTTAGTAAAGTTAGGGCTACCTCCTTTAGCTTCAAGATATCTTTCTTGATAGTGGAGAAAAATTTGATCGTCTTCTAAAACACCATTTTGTCCAATGTGGTAATACCAACGCGGTCTGAGCTTAATAAACCAACCTGGAAGTTTATCAGGAAACTTAAAAGGAAAACGTGCAAATACACGACATTCTCCTTTACGTATGGGTGTAGCATAAACAACGGTTAGAATTCTACCACGCTGGGAATTGATGTCATGCCACATTAAACTCGGAGCGACGAAGGTTGTAGATAACTCTCCTGATTGCCCTGGTTTCAAACCTTGTTTCCAAATCCCTTTGAATCCATGTTTCCCAGATTCAATCACTTCAAGTTCCAAAGGTGCTGCATTTGCCCTATTTCCTACCGTTTTATGATGTGTAAACGATATGTGGCTAGGGTCTAGTATATTTTCTAATAGTGTTAATGCATCATAAGGTACATCTCTAAATGTATTAATTACAACCCATCCTTCGGCAGATTCTTCTAATGGTTCAATTATTGGGACTTCGGTTTTGGCAGCATTTTCATATTCACCAACGTATACAAACAGTAGTCCTTGCTTTTCTATAATTGGTAATGATGCCACACAAGCTCGTTTTGATGTCTCTGCTGTTCCACCTTTGACTTGTTGAGGAATCCTTTGGCAATTTCCATCTCCAGAAAAAGCCCAACCGTGATAGGGACATTCCAAAAGCCCATCGTCACTTATCCTGCCTTCAGACAACGGTACTAAACGATGAGGACACTGGTCTTCAAAGCTTCTCCAAGATTGGGCAAGTCTATCCCACCAAATTACAATATTTCTTCCCAGCACTGTAAAAGGCGTTGGTTTTGATTTGTCTAAGTCCTCTAGGTAATGGATGGGATACCATGTTTCTTTACAATCAAAACTATTCGGATCGCTGCCGCCCCCAGGCTGTTTTGAGTGAAAACTATCTCTGACATTAACTTCTTTCTCAAACATTTTTGATGTTTATTAATTTTTATTGCCTACTCTCAGATTTATTTTAGCTAGTATGAACATTGGCTGTATGGAGATCGCATTTCCATTTTTGATTTTTTGAATAGCCATTAAGTACTTTGGCTAGAAACAAAGCGTTCAACATCAGCAAGATTCAGCGCTGCTTGGATCTGCTGCGGACTCCATTCGCTAAAGCCGATGTAACGAGCTTTTTCCTGACCCACTACCTCAGCGAGTGCCGTCATGGTTTCTTCTAAAGGCGTATTTGGATCGTAGCGATGGCATTGGTACAGGTCAACGTATGTCAAAATCCAAAAGAATTTTGACTTCTAGACAATGATCCTACTGCGATCGCTTTTAGGCATCTGCCCGAAAAAGATATTTATGTCCAATTAATAAATTGTTCAGCAAGGGACTCGTATTTCTCATCGATTTGGTGTACCTTGTTAATTCTGTGCAAATTATTTATACCTAACTTCTCCCAAGTTTACTCAGACAAATTTTAAACCAATGCCTTCGAGGGAACAGCCAATGAAAACTTCTAATGATACAGATATTAAGAAGATCATCAAAAAATCGGACAAGCTTACCCTGAGACAGATGAAGCTAATCGAGGAGGCTGAAGACCAACTCCTTCAAGCTAATACTGACAATTCTACTGCCCCTGTGGTTGAAGTTGAGGAGAAACCAGTAGCAATTTCTGAGCCTAGAGTTCCTGACTATATTCCGCTCCTTGACAACCCTCCAGTACAGTCTGTTGGCAACTCTGGCTGGCAAGTGTCTGATGTCTGGCGGGATATTCGGGTAGATGATTTCTGTAGTTAATTAAAGCAGGCAATTTATATTCCCAGATGGTTGACCATTGAGCCGGTTGCAATTATCCATGATCCCAATCTTAGAGATTGAGGGGCAGGAACCGCTTCAGGGAGAAAAGTTTTCCCGAATGCATTCTTCGGCAGCAATACCTCTGTCTCTTCGTTGAACCAATATTATGCCAAGCCCCTTTTCCCCTTCAATGTAAACTATCTTTGCACTCAGTCAAAGCTATAGTTAATTGTGCCTATAATAAGTTACGGCTAATTATAACTAAAAGTTAGCATCCTGTAAGTGTGTATCGCTTGAATTACGCATCAAAGGCGATACCAAAGACAAACAAAATTTATCGGCAGCGCAATAGTTTTTATTCCGTTGCCAACATGCACCCAAAGCCCTTTTAGACCTTGCTTTTTCCATTTGTGCAAAACCTCTCTCACTGTCTGTGGAGTCCAATTTAAATAACCCGCTATTTTTTCCACATACCAGCCATGTGCGTTTAACCTGATTACTTCTGCTCGGTCTTTTATCTTCTGGGGTACATCTGCTGTTCTTAGGGTTAACAGGGTTTGGTCTTGCTCACGAGTCAAAAATACCCTTAAACGAGCGCCCATCTTTTAGTTACCTCAGTAGATGTATTCTCCGTATTTACTTCTCTTTACATAGTTTGGTTTTTTCCTGCCTACTTACTTAAGTGAAAAGTGATCGCCTTCCTGGTATTTATCCTAGTTAACTGAGTAGCCCGGATTTCTCACAAGGGTGTGGGGAGTGTGGGAGGTGTGGGAGGTGTGGGAAGAAAAGAAGAACTCTCTCCCCACACTCCCCACACTCCCCACACTCCTGGATTTCTCACAAGTGAGAAATCCAGGAGTAGGATAGTGCAATGGCGTACCCGCCAATGATCGCTTCTTTGCGGGGCGTAGCCCATCGCTTCTAATGCTGTGGTTCATGTCATTCTTTCACCAATCAAATTTTATTTGCTGGGGATTTTGGTGTTTTGCATAAATAACCCAGAGAAGAGCGATAAGTGCTGTAAGAGCAAACAAAAAATTAACTCTTAAGTTTTAAGAACTTATTATACTGACGGGAAAAATCAAATATGATTGGCAATCTCTCAGGCATTAAAATTTTATGCTTTTACTATTTAGCTATCTCTATTTTATAGCAGTTAACAATAGAGATAAATTGACATTTTTTATCAATGAATTTGATAGTATTATTTGCTGTGAATATTTACTAAAATTAGAAGTCTTGGCTGTAATTCTTCTTACTCATAGTCAGATTTAATTACTCATGTTAATTAACCGTGTATATGTACAGAAATAATATTTACCTTTAATCGCTGCTATGAACAGAGTTACCACAGTCTGATAAAGAAACAGGTTTAGGCTTTATAACAAAAATTTTCAGATTACAGACATAATTTTATGACAGCAAGACTAATAGTTGATCCTTGGATTAGCTGCCCTCAGCTTAATCCAAAGGCCCAACTTCGCTTATTCTGTTTTCCATGTGCGGGGGGTACAACTTCAACATATAGTACATGGACAAACAAATTACCAAAGGATGTAGAGGTTTACTTAGTTCAACTTCCTGGAAGAGGCCGTCGATTGCAAGAACCTTCCTATACCAATTTTTTACCTCTTATTCAAACTTTGGCATCAAAAATTAGACCGTATCTGAATATGCCATTTGCTTTTTTTGGCCATAGCATGGGTGCAACGCTTGGCTTTGAGATAACGCGTCTACTCCGTCAAGAATATAATCTTAGCCCTGTTCATTTATTTGCTGCTTGTTGCCCTGCTCCCCAAAAACCAATTCTCAAACCGTTTATTCACAAAATGCCTGAGGCTAAATTCCTGGCGGAACTTTGCGATCGTTACAATGCAATTCCCAATGCGATTTTGCAGAATGAACAAATGTTGCAACTTTTCTTGCCTTGTCTGCGAGCGGACTTTACGATACTAGAGACATACATTTACAAAAGTGAAATGCCACTCGAATGCCCAATCTCTGTATTTGGAGGTTTGCAGGATAAAGCAATTAAGTTTGATGCTTTAGAAGCTTGGCGTGAGCAGACTAGTAGTTACTTAAACCTGCAAATGTTTCCTGGAGATCATTTCTTTTTACATAATTCTCAATCACTCTTTTTGCAGTCATTATCCCAACATTTACATTACCTAGTAGCTATCAACAACAATTAAGAATTTGAGATACAAATCTATACTTTACTAAGTAGCTAAATTTATTTCAATAAAGTTCAAAAAATAATTTTATTGCAAAAAATGCTATTTCTATTTTGCATAGCTTTTTTGCGATAACAAGATTGCGTGCATCGTATTTATACGATGCACTTAAACCACATAATTTATCAATTATCCTCAGGTTTTATGACAGAATTGATCTCGAAAAAATCAAATTCCCCTTTTTCTACTGGATTACCAGCTTTGTATAGCATAGCTTTTTTGTCTGGTATTTCTATAGGGCTATTTAATCCCTTTATCTCAACATTAATGGCGCAACATCAAGTTGATGATTTATGGATAGGAGCAAATTCTACCGTGTATTTTCTAGTCATAGCTTTGGGAACACCGTTCGTAGTAAAAGTATTACCCAAGTTGGGGCTTCGTAAAACTATGATGCTTGGCTTGACAATGATGGGTATTAGCGCTCCTTTGTTCACTATGACTACATCAATGCCTTTGTGGTTTATTATACGTGCTGTTATGGGCATTGCTTGTTGTTTATATCTAGTCAGCGGAAACACTGCATTAAATCACTTTTGTCATGAAGATAATCGAGGGATCGTCAATGGTTTGAATGCTCTAGCTTTTACTTTTGGATTTGGTATTGGCCCAGTAATTGGTTCTGCTTTCTATAATGTTTCACCAAAACTTTCCTTTTTGTTGGGTAGTGCTTTAATTTTTAGCGGTGTAATTGTGGTCTGGATAGCTCTACCAGATAAAACAGTTGTTTTTCAACAATCTTCACGTTCCGGAATTTTCAACAAGCTGAAACTTCCTCTTCAGGGCGCATTTGCCTATGGTTTTGCCGAATCAACGCTAGTTTCTTTATATCCGGTTTATCTGCTACGACAAAATTACAATATAGAGGAGATCGGCTATACCTTTGCTGTATTTGTAGTTGGCGGCTTGCTCTCTACTGTTCCAGTTACTCACATAGCAGACAAATTCGGCAGACTCAAAGTTATTTTTATGAGTGTGTCTATCGTAATATTGTCGTTTTTATCTCTTTCATTGATTCAAGACTCCACTGCTACCCAGATATTTGCATTTATTGCTGGAGCTAGTATCAGTCCGATTTTTCCCTTAGCAATGGCATTAATTGGAGCAAAACTTTCTAGAAATGAACTATCTTCTGGAAGTGCTTTGTTCACAGCTATATATAGTTTCGGATGTACTACTGGGCCTATTGCTTCATCCTTAGCCATCAAACTTTTTGGTGATGGTTACATATTTAGCTTAGTTATAATCATCTTTGCCATATTTTTGTTTTATGTGGGCAGACAGAATAAAAAAATTCCGTTCCGAAGTGCTTAACTTGTCAATATCACTGGTGAAGAGGGAAGATTCGCTGGTACTAATGGCATATTATCCCTTTCTGGAAGCTTCATAGTTGATCTATAACCAAATGTTCCTAAGCCAACTCAGATTATAGTGAATGGCACTCTCGCTACCGTTCCAGAACCTAATACTTTAATAACGCTGATTAGTCTAGATATAGGTCGAGTAAGTGCTTTACTGAATCGGCGCTATAGGGAACAACATGAAAAAGTAAGTTAAAGGTAAATAATAGCCTTTAGCATAAAGTTACAGAAACAGAAAGTTAACCAAGTTCTTGCTACCTACTAATATCGAGTTACATAATTTTCGGATACGGCTTGATTTGATTGAGCTATGTTGTTAGGTATTTTCGAGTAAGAAAATATCTAAATATTTAAAATCTGTGAAAATCCTACTATATGAGCTTTTCACGGATTTTAAATGTTTGTGCTGTTTGCACCACGCTGTATTAGTATTGTAGACACCGAAATAGGCGAAAGATATTCCACATAAGCAGAGCAAACACATCTAAGTACTCTTGATCACGACCAACATTAAGACCCAACGAAAAATCAGTATTTCTGGCTTGATTTATTTTCCAAGGCTCAAAGCGATCGATAAAATCTTCGTCAATAAGCAGGGATTAATGAGATTATTCTTGAGTCTATTGAGAATAGAGTAGTCTTATTGACATGACGCGGCCGCCCTGTCCACATAAGGCTTAATATATGCAATCACAGGTAAGTAAAATAAATAAAGTCAAATTTATGGAATAGTTGCATAAATCTTTTACTTACTCCAGATAAATATATAACAGTTCAATTACAGAACAAACGATTACAATTTTCATTATCTCATGTTGTAATTTCAAAACACAACAAACGGAATATCTATCATCAATATATGAGCAAAACAATTGAAAAAAATAGCTAATTTTTTTGGTTAACTTTTACGTGAACTTATCCAAAAATTATTCTTGAAAGTTTCAATTATGGAGAATGACTGCTTCCTGAAAACACTGATGCCCGCTAAATATCAATTTGTATTTGCTGAAATGTTATGTCAAATACTCTCAGCAAAAAACAAAAGTTAAGTTAATTGCAATACCTACTACAAGTTAAACATAATCCCTGTATGAAGACACTATCTCAAGCACAAAGCAAAACCTTATCTCAACAATTTTCTTTCACTGGAAATTCCTCCACCAATGTAATTATTGGTAATCAGAAACTCACAATCAATGATGTTGCAAGGGTAGCACGCAATGGCGCATTAGTGTCTTTAACCGATAACGCAGACGTTTTGCAGAATATTCACGCATCTTGTGATTACATTAATAATGCTGTTGAATCTGGGGAACCAATTTACGGAGTAACATCTGGCTTTGGTGGTATGGCCAATGTTGCCATATCCCGTGAACAAGCATCTGAACTCCAAACCAACTTAGTTTGGTTCCTGAAAACAGGTGCAGGTAACAAATTACCCTTGGCGGATGTGCGTGCAGCTATGCTCTTGCGTGCAAACTCTCACATGCACGGTGCATCTGGCATCAGGCTGGAACTTATCAAGCGCATGGAAACTTTTCTCAACGCTGGTGTTACACCGTATGTGTATGAGTTTGGCTCAATTGGTGCAAGTGGTGATTTAGTGCCACTATCCTACATTACTGGTTCACTGATAGGCTTAGATCCCAGTTTTAAGGTTGACTTCAACGGTAAAGAAATGGATGCGCCAACAGCTCTACGTCAACTGAATTTGTCACCCTTGACATTGTTGCCGAAGGAAGGCTTGGCGATGATGAACGGCACTTCAGTAATGACAGGTATTGCGGCAAACTGCGTCTACGATACTCAAATTTTAACTGCGATCGCTATGGGCGTTCACGCTCTAGATATCCAAGCTTTAAACGGAACCAATCAATCATTTCACCCATTTATCCATAATTCCAAACCACATCCTGGTCAATTATGGGCAGCAGATCAGATGATTTCTTTGCTAACAAATTCCCAGCTAGTCCGTGATGAGTTAGATGGTAAACACGATTATCGTGATCACGAATTAATTCAGGACCGTTACTCACTCAGATGCCTTCCCCAGTATTTGGGGCCCATTGTTGATGGGATTTCCCAGATTGCCAAACAAATTGAAATCGAAATCAACTCAGTGACTGATAACCCACTGATTGATGTGAATAACCAAGCTAGCTATCATGGAGGCAATTTTCTCGGACAGTACGTAGGTATGGGAATGGATCACCTGCGTTACTATATTGGGCTATTGGCTAAACACCTGGATGTGCAGATTGCCCTCCTCGCCTCACCGGAGTTTAGCAATGGACTACCACCATCTTTACTTGGCAACCGAGAACGTAAAGTCAATATGGGACTCAAAGGTCTGCAAATATGCGGTAACTCAATTATGCCACTGTTGACCTTCTATGGAAATTCCATCGCTGATCGCTTTCCTACCCATGCGGAACAATTTAATCAAAACATCAACAGTCAAGGATACACTTCAGCGACTCTAGCCCGCCGTTCTGTCGATATATTCCAGAATTATATGGCGATCGCTCTCATGTTTGGAGTCCAAGCTGTTGACCTCCGCACATATAAAAAGACTGGTCATTACGATGCACGTGTCTGTCTATCACCTGCAACTGAGCGGTTGTATTCAGCAGTCCGCCACGTAGTTGGACAAAAACCAACTTCAGATCGCCCATATATTTGGAATGATAATGAGCAAGGTCTGGATGAGCATATTGCCCGAATTTCTGCTGATATCGCGGCTGGTGGTTTGATTGTGAAAGCAGTTCAAGATATCTATTAACAGTTATTAGTCAATAGTGAACAGTCGGCAGTCAATTGAACTGTTGACTGTTTACTAATTTTATACACTTATTGCATAAATTCTATACATCAAGGCGATAAGTACAACAAGAGCTACAACTTAAATATTGCAACAAATTTTATGAATATTTCACAAAATGTGGAGCGTGGTTGCTGCCTTTTTCCTAACAAACCAGCGCTCATTTTTGAAGGCTTATATTTTACTTATAAACAACTGAATGAAATGGCAAATCGCTTTGCCAATGCTTTGCTGGGATTAGGGGTTGAGCGTGGCGATCGCATAGCATTATTATTACCAAACATTCCTGAATTTATCATTTCCTATCTGGGGATTCTCAAGATTGGGGCGATCGCAGTTTCCATTAACCCAAGTCTGCAAAGTGATGAACTCAAGTTTATTCTCAATGACTGTGGAGCAGTTGTACTCGTAACCACAGAAACGCTGCGAGAAAAATTGCCCAAGCAGGATTTACCGCACCTCAAGCACATCTTAATTGCTGAGGGAAAAGCAACTGACGCGATCGCATTGAGTGAATTCATGGCAAATGCTTCGTCTAGCGCTCGTGCTGTGGAGATGGAACGTGATGATCCGGCGGCGATTCTTTATACTTCTGGTACAACAGGTTTCCCTAAAGGCGCGACTTTATCTCATGGCAATGTGATTTCTAATATGCACTCAATGAATCACTGTTGCGAAATGCGCCCTAACGATCAAATTTTACTATTTTTACCGATGTTCCACTGTTTCGGGCAGAATGCAGTTCTCAATAGTGGACTTAATACCTGTGCAACTATCGTTTTACAGCGATCGTTCGACCCAGAAACGGTACTGTCAACCATAAGCGAATATAATATTACAATCTTTTTTGGTGTTCCCACTACTTTTATTCTTTTATGCGATAAAGCATCTATCCGCGATTTGGATTCAGTGCGTTACTACTTCTCTGCGGCCGCAGGTTTGCCTGTAGAAATTGCCAAACGTTGGCAAGACAAGTTTGGTAAAGTCATCAACCAAGGGTATGGTCTTACAGAAACATCACCATTAGCTAGTTATAACCACGAATTGAGGTACAAACTGGGTTCTATTGGTTCACCAATTGAGAATGTCGAGATGAAGATTGTCAGCCTCGATGATGGTTGCGAAGTTGCCCCTGGTGAACTCGGCGAAATCGTTATTCGCGGTGTCAATGTCATGCTAGGTTACTGGAATCGCCCGGCTGAAACTGCCAAAGCCATGAAGAACGGATGGTTTCACACTGGTGACATTGGTCAAATAGATGAATTGGGCTACTTTTACATCGTTGACCGCCTCAAAGATATGATCAACAACGGTGGATTAAAAGTATACCCAGCCGAAGTTGAAAATGTTATTTACCAGCATCCAGGTATTGCAGAGGTAGCTGTCTACGGTGTACCAGATTCAGTACTAGGTGAACAGGTGAAAGCTAGTGTTGTTCTTAAACCAGACCAAGTAGTTACAGAAGAAGAAATAATTGCCTTCTGTTACCAAAAACTGGCTAAATATAAAGTTCCTAGTGCCGTCGAACTTGTCTCCTCGATCCCCAAGAACCCGACTGGCAAAATACTCAAGCGGCTACTAAGGCAAGAAAATTCTGCTGCACCTTCCCATAGTACTGTGGTTAGCAAAACTCAGACATCTGCGTCGGTAAATGTCTCTTACCAAACTACCGAATTGATCGAAAACTGGATTATGGATTGGGTCGTGAGAAAATTGGCAGTAGCAGCCCAGTCAGTCGACCAAAGTAAATCATTTGCTGATTATGGATTAGATTCCGTTAGGGCTGTCAAGTTAGCCCAAGAATTGAGTGAATGGTTGGGATATCCCTTAGAAGCAACTATAGTCTGGAACTTCTCTACCATCGAATCTTTAGCACGCCACCTAGCCAGTCAAAAAATTCCCCAACTGACAGAATTAGCCAAGACAAAGCCAGAGTTTAATTTGCACACAGAAAGTCTGTTGGTGTCTGTAGAATTGCCTACAAATAAAGCAGAACTGACCGAATCAACAGACTTAAAAGCACTCTCAGACGCAGAAATAGCTGAATTACTAACCAGAGAAATTGCCACAGTTAAACAAAAGAGATTAGTATGATTCCTAATTCAGAGAATACAAATTATCGCTTGTTACTAGAAAATGCCATTTTAGAATTGCGGCGGATGCGGTCTGAAGTTGATACTGTTGAGCAATTACAGAAAGAACCCATCGCTATTATTGGGATGTCTTGCCGTTTACCTGGGGGTGTCAATAACCCAGAGGATTACTGGAATCTATTACATAATGGGGTAGATGCCATTAGCAAAATTCCTGCACAAAGATGGCCAGTAGATGAGTTTTATCATCCAGACCCCGATGTATTGGGGAAAATGTACACCCACCACGGCGGTTTTTTAAATGAGGTAGACAAGTTCGATGCTCAGTTCTTTGGCATCTCTCCCCGCGAAGCCGTCAGCCTCGACCCTCAACAGAGGCTACTTTTGGAAGTAAGCTGGGAAGCGCTAGAAAATGCTGGACAAGCAACAGAAAAGTTAAATGGCAGTCCTACAGGGGTATTCGTCGGGCTGTCTATGGATGACTACTCACAACTGAGCTTTTATGGCGATCGCACTCAAATTGATGCTTACAATACTTTAAGTGTTCTCAGAAGTATGGCAGCTGGGCGTTTGGCTTACGTCTTGGGTCTGCAAGGAGCTACCATGCAGTTAGATACAGCTTGCTCGTCTTCGCTGTTAGGGGTGCATCTAGCTTGCCAAAGCCTGCGTTCTCAAGAATGTAATATGGCTTTAGCTGGCGGTGTCAACCTGATTCTCTCACCAGATCCTTCCATTGGTCTGTGTAAATTAAAAGCTTTATCTACTGATGGTCGCTGTAAAACTTTTGATGCCAGCGCCGATGGTTACGGACGCGGAGAAGGATGTGGCATAGTAGTACTCAAACGTTTATCTGATGCTTTAGCTGATGGCGATCCTATCCTGGCATTGATTCGGGGTTCAGCATACAACCATGATGGCTCTAGTAATGGTCTGACAGCCCCCAATGGTTCTGCTCAAGAAAAATTACTTCGCAAAGCCTTAGAAAATGCCAACGTCCAAGCCCATCAGATTCAATATGTGGAAACTCACGGGACTGGTACACCTTTAGGCGATCCCATTGAGGTGTTAGCCTTGGGAGCAGTATTAGGTCAAGGTCGCTCCCAAGACAATCCCCTAACTATCGGTTCTGTCAAAACTCAGGTGGGTCATTTGGAATCAGCCGCCGGAGTTGCTGGATTAATGAAAGTTGTATTAGCTCTCCAGCACGCAGAGATACCACCACATTTACATTTTCAACAACCTAATCCCTATATTCCTTGGGAAAAACTGCCGGTTGTGGTTCCGACTCAGCCCACCAAGTGGCCATTAGGGGCAGATGGACGACGACTAGCTGGGGTCAGTTCCTTTGGCATGAGTGGTACAAATGTCCATCTGATTTTGGAAGCAGCACCAGATAACAATTCAAAATTGAAAATTGAAAATTCAAAATTAATTGAGCGTCCGCTTCATCTTTTGAGTTTATCGGCGAAAACTGAATCAGCACTACATTCACTTGTCAGCCGCTACGAATCCTTTTTGGCAGGTGATAGCAAAGCAAATCTAGCAGATATTTGTTTCAGCGCGAATACAGGGCGATCGCATTTTGACCATCGTTTTGCTGTTGTCGCTGAATCTACTCAAGACTTACGTCAACAATTGGCAGCTTTTACAGCAGGTAAAACCCCAGGTGTGAGCGGGCAATTACACAACAAAAAGCGCCCAAAAATTGCTTTTCTCTTTACCGGACAGGGTTCTCAGTATATAGGTATGGGGCGAGAACTCTACGAAACCCAACCAACATTCCGGCAAACTTTAGATCGTTGTGATGAAATTCTCCGTCCTTATTTAGAACAACCTTTACTGTCGGTTCTCTATCCTGAATCTGGGACTAGCCCTCTGAATGAGACCGCCTACACCCAACCAGCTTTATTTGCCCTAGAGTATGCAGTCTCCCAGTTATGGAAGTCTTGGGGCATAGAACCCACAGTAGTTATGGGGCATAGTTTGGGTGAGTATGTTGCCGCTTGTATAGCTGGAGTTTTTAGCCTGGAAGATGGACTAAAATTGGTTGCTGCCCGCGCTCGCCTCATGCAGTCATTACCTCAAGATGGGGCAATGGTCAATATATTCGCCTCAGAAGCGCGAGTATTGGCAGCTATTCAACCTTATGCCAATCAAGTATCGATTGCTGCCATTAACGGCCCGGAGAGTGTCGTTATTTCTGGACAGCATCAAGCAGTCGCAGCAGCGATGTCTACTCTCCAAAGCGAAGGCGTTAATAGTGTCAAATTAAACGTTTCCCATGCCTTCCACTCTCCTTTAATGGAACCAGTGTTGGCGGAATTTGCGCGCATCGCCTCAGAAGTCAGCTTCTCATCACCTAATATCAAACTGATTTCTAATGTTACTGGCACAGTAGTGACTACAGAAATCACCAATGCGGAATATTGGGTCAGACATTTGCGCCAGTCAGTGAGATTTGCTTCTGGGATGGAAACCCTTGAGCAGCAAGGTTGCGAAATTTTTCTAGAGGTCGGGCCAAAACCAATTTTACTGGAAATGGGTCGTAAGTGTCTCCCCGAAGGAGTAGGAGTGTGGCTCCCTAGTTTGCGCCCTGGACAGTCGGATTGGCAACAGCTACTTCAAAGCTTACAGGAATTATACTTACGTGGGGCATCAATCAACTGGTCGGGCTTTGATCGAGATTATCCCCGTCGTCGCCTAGTACTGCCAAATTATCCCTTCCAGCGCCAGCGTTACTGGGTTGAGACATCCCATCGCCAACAGACTTTACCCGCCAAGGCTAGCAAAATTCTCCATCCTGTACTCGGTCAACGGCTAAAATTACCCTTTTCTCCAGAAATTCGCTTTGAAACCCAATTTAGCCCCAATTCGCCTGCTTACCTAGAGGATCATCAATTAAACGAAGTCAAAATTGTTCCTGGTGCATCTTATATCTCGATGCTTCTATCCGCAGTTAAGGAGGTTTTCCCCAATGAATCTTGCATCATCGAAGATTTGTTGTTTCAAAATACGCTGGTTTGCCCAGATGACGGTAGTACAACAGTTCAGTTAGTTTTGACACCCCAAACAACAGAAGAGACTTCCTTTCAAATTATTAGTTTTTTAGGTGGAGAAGCAGAAAACGAGGTTAACTCTTGGAAAACACACGGCACAGGAAAAGTCCGGCTGTTCTCGCCAGTACCCAATTTCGTAGATGTGGCAGAAGTCAAGGCTAGATGTTCTCAAGTTTTATCGGGAACGCAATTTTACTCTAGTTTTCAAGCAGTTGGCTACAGTTGGGGAACTTCATTTCAATGGCTAGAAAATATTTGGCATCAGGATGGAGAAGCTGTATGTCAAATGAAACTACCCCAATTACCAGACGAACTCGATAACTATCAACTTTATCCGGGATTAATTGATTCATGCTTGCAACTACTCAACGTTTGCTGGGATGTTAATCCTGCCGAGCAAGTCCAGAATGACTATATGTACATTCCCTTTAGCATCGGTAGCTTTAGATTCTATGGTCGTTCCCATCCTGGTCATCAACTATGGTGTCATGGTCAGAAAACACCAACATCTAATCAGCAAAGCTTAATTGGTGACGTACATCTGTTCGACCAAAATGGGCAGTTAATCGCCGAAATCATCGGTTTTGAAGTGAGGAAAGTTCGTCGGGCAACTCTGCTGCAAAGTCTGCAAAAAGATTTAGGTGATTGGCTCTATGAAGTAGCTTGGCAATCAAAGCCTCGTGAGCAAAATCATCAGTTGGCACAGTCACAAGAGTTAGGAAGTTGGCTGATATTTGCTGATAACCAAGGAACAGCGGTTAAGTTGGCAAAACTACTCCAAGAACGTGGCGATCGCACTATCTTAGTTTCTCCTGGTGCCGAATATCAAGCCGATGCAGAACATTACTACATCAATCCCTCAGAACCACAAGATTTTCAGAGGTTAATTCAAGCAAGCTTAGGTAATAACCAACCTCCTTGCCGTGGGGTAGTATACCTGTGGGGGCTGGAGCATGAAAGCATTGTTGATTTCCAAGATACCCAGGTTACTGGCTGTGGTTATGTGCTGCATTTGGTTCAAGCCTTAGCAAAATCAACTTGGTCTAAGTATCCTCGTCTGTGGTTAGTTACCAGAGGAAGCCAGCCAGTAGAGCCAATGTCCGATTCCTTAGCCATAACTCAGGCTGCTTTGTGGGGCTTGGGACGTGTTATTCCCTTGGAACATCCAGAATTATCATGTGTGCGGTTGGATTTAGACCCAGTTGGTAATGGGAACGAAGTTGAAGAATTATTAGCAGAGTTGTGCTTCCCAGACCAAGAAGACGAAGTGGCATTTCGTCAAGGAGTGCGGAAAGTCTCCCGGTTGGTGCGTCGCCAAGCTCAAACCCCGGCGAATCAACTTGCAGTTGGTGAAGATGGGACTTATTTGATTACAGGTGGTTTAGGGGCGCTAGGGCTGCAAGTTGCCCAGTGGATAGTAGCACAAGGAGCCAAAAACTTAGTTTTAACTAGCAGGCGCGGAGTAGTTGGTGATACTCAAGTAGCTATCAATCAACTACAGCAAGCAGGGGCAAAAGTTCTAGTTGTCACAGCAGATGTGTCCAACACGGAAGATGTGGCTCAGATGTTAGAGGCAATCAAAGCCAGCTATCCACCTCTACGGGGTATTTTTCACGCGGCTGGTGTTTTAGATGACGGGGTATTACTGCAACAAAATTGGAGCCGCTTCGCGAAAGTGCTTGCTCCCAAGGTGCAAGGGGCATGGAATCTGCACACATTGACCAAAGACCTACCTTTAGATTTCTTTGTCTGCTTCTCCTCGGTCGCCTCATTACTTGGTTCACCCAGCCAAGGAAACTATGCAGCCGCTAATGCCTTCATGGATGCTTTAGTTCATTATCGTCGAGGTTTGGGTTTGCCAGGTTTGAGCATTAACTGGGGGCCTTGGGCAGAAGCAGGGATGGCAGCAGATTTAGACAGTCGTAGCCAACAGCGAATAGCTGAGAGTGGTTTTGCTACCATGTCCTCAGAATTGGGATTGCAACTACTGGGAGATTTATTGAGACAAGATGCCACCCAAGTTGGTGTGATGTCAGTCAATTGGGAAAAATTCCTCCAGCAATTCCCACCAGGAGGCGCAGCACCTTTAATTGCTGATTTAGCTCCCCAAACCCAGCCACAAGGCAATTCTGCACAATCAGGCAAACAACTTGAACTTCTGCGTCAATTAGAGGAAACTATTGCTAGCGATGGGCTGCGCCCCGCCATAGGCGATCGCCAGAATGTTTTAATTGCTTACATTCAAAGTGAGGTTGCCCAAGTTCTCAGGTTTGAAGCATCTGATCAACCAAATCCGCAACAGGGCTTTTTCGATATGGGGATGGACTCTCTCATGTCCATCGAGTTGAAGAACCGACTAGAAACCAGCTTAGGAAATTCTCTACCTTCGACTTTGACCTTTGAATATCCCACAATTGAATCCTTGGCTGAATATCTGCTCAACAATGTAATTTCCTTGAATGTAGCAGAGCCAGTTGTGGTGGAGCCGCAAATAGAGACTGAAGTGCAAACTAATTTGTTAATAGATATTCAGCAGTATTCTGAAGACGAATTAGCAGCATTAGTTGACCAAGAATTAGAGGCTTTGCTTGGTGTCTGAAGTAATTACTTGTGAACTTGCGTAAATCACCTGCTTAACTCCGATAAGTCTACAAAAGACATTTATTTATTTACTTACACAGCTAAATGAGTCTGACTTCAGACTCAATTTCTTTGTCTATTAATTACGCAATTTCTTAAAATGAGTAACACTTCAGACATCAACCAATTATCTCCATTACAACGTTCAGTTTTAGCCTTAAAAGAAATGCGTGCCAAGTTGGACGCAGTGGAGAACGCTAAGACAGAACCAATCGCCATTATTGGGATGAACTGTCGCTTTCCTGGGGGAGCCGACTACCCTGAGAAATTCTGGGAATTACTCCACAATGGGGTAGACACTATCACTGAAGTTCCGGCTGACAGATGGGACGTGGATGAGTATTACAATGCAAATCCCAACACTCTGGGGAAAATTTACACCCGCTATGGTGGGTTTATTAAACAGGTAGATCAATTTGATCCTCATTTCTTTGGACTTTCCCCTCTAGAAGCAGCCAGCATGGATCCCCAACATCGGCTACTGCTGGAGGTAGGCTGGGAAGCCATCGAAAACGCCGGACAATCCCCAGAGGAATTAAACGGCAGCCAGACGGGAGTCTTTATGGGACTCTTTATGGAAGATTATTCCCGATTTAACCTATATTCCGGCGATCATAACCGCATTGATGCCTACAGCAGTTTAGGAAATGCTCGGAGTATTGCCATTGGTCGCCTAGCTTATGTCCTCGGCTTGCAAGGCCCTGTGATGCAGTTAGACACGGCTTGTTCTTCTTCGTTGCTAGCAGTTCACCTGGCTTGTCAGAGCTTGCGTTCAGGAGAGTGCAATATGGCTTTAGCTGGTGGAGTCAACTTGATTTTAGCACCGGAAGCCTCTATTGGTCTGAGTAGAATGAGGGCGCTGGCTCCAGACGGTCGTTGTAAGACCTTTGATGCCAAAGCTGATGGTTATGTACGTGGAGAAGGCTGCGGCATAGTCGTACTCAAGCGTTTATCGGATGCGATCGCTAACAATGATAATATTTTGGCTGTGGTGCGAGGCTCGGCAGTTAATCACGACGGTGCTAGCAGTGGTCTGACAGTACCGAATGGGCTAGCTCAAGAGAAATTGATTAATCAAGCACTCACCAACGCTAAGGTAGCGCCAGAACAGATTAGTTATGTAGAAACCCACGGTACAGGCACATCTTTGGGAGATCCTATTGAAGTGAGAGCTTTAGGCTCAGTGTTGTGTCAAGGACGTTCTCCAGAGCAACCATTGCTGATTGGTTCCGTGAAAACTCAGTTGGGTCATTTAGAATCAGCTGCGGGAGTTGCCAGTTTAATGAAAGTGGTGCTGGCTCTACAAAACGCAGAGATACCGCCACATCTGCATTTACAACAACCCAGTCCTCATATTCCTTGGGACAAACTTGCGGTTGCTGTGCCAACTAAGCCAACTCCATGGCCGGCAGTCAACGGGAAACGCTTGGCTGGGGTTAGTTCCTTTGGTATGAGTGGCACTAATGCCCATCTGATTATTGAAGAAGCACCAAAATTGAAATTAGAGCCGCCGAAAACTGAGCGTCCACTTCACCTGCTGAGTTTATCGGCCAAAACTGAGGCCGCACTACTGGCAATGGCTAGTAGCTATGAATCTTTTTTAACATCCCATCCAGAAACATCTTTAGCAGATATTTGTTTTACAGCTAACACCGGGCGATCGCATTTTGAACACCGTCTTGCTGTTGTCGCTGCATCTAACGCAGGCTTGCGCGAACAACTAACAGCTTTTGCTAGCCAAAAGCAGACCAGCACGTTAGTCAGTGGTCAAGCACAGAAGAAGCGTTCCAAAGTAGTGTTCATGTTTACAGGGCAAGGTTCTCAGTATGTGGAAATGGGACGGCAACTTTACGAAACCCAGCCGACATTCCGTAAGACTTTAGACCGATGCGACGAAATTCTGCGTCCCTATCTTCAGCAACCTTTGTTGTCAGTACTTTACCCCACATCTGATGTTACTTCCCTCTTGAATGAAACAGCATATACTCAACCAGCACTGTTTGCTTTAGAGTACTCCCTAGCTGAACTGTGGAAATCTTGGGGAATTGTACCAGATGCAGTTATGGGTCATAGCGTGGGTGAATATGTAGCCGCTTGCGTTGCGGGAGTGTTCAGCTTGGAAGATGGGCTGAAATTAATCGCCGAGCGGGGGCGTTTAATTCAATTTCTACCCCAAAATGGGATGATGGCGGCAGTTTTCACCAATGAAGCACGGATAAACGGCATTTTAGCTGCTTACACTGGGCAAGTGGCAATTGCCGGGATTAATGGCCCAGAAAATATCGTTATTTCTGGAGCCAGAGAAGTTGTCCAATTCGTGCTGAAAGAATTGGCAACTCAAGGAATTAACGCCCAACCATTGCAGGTTTCTCAAGCTTTCCACTCCCCTTTAATGGCTAGCATCCTCGATCCCTTTGAGCAGATAGCTAGCTCGGTGCAGTTTCAAGCGCCGCGTATTCCCCTAATCTCGAATTTGACTGGACAAATACTTAAATACCAAGAAATTCCCAATGCAACTTACTGGCGACAGCATCTGAGAGAAGGAGTAAGATTTTATGCCGGCATCAAGACGCTACATGAACAAGGGTATGAAATCTTTGTAGAAATGGGGCCGAGTACCACATTAGTAGGCATGGGTAAAAGATGCTTGCCAGAAGGTACAGGCACTTGGCTAACTTCTCTGAAAAAAGGACAACCGGACTGGTCACAATTGCTTGTTAGTTTAAGTGAGTTGTACATCAGGGGTATAAAAATCAATTGGACTGCATTTGACCAAGGTTATCAGCGTCGCCGCCTAGCACTACCAACCTACCCATTTCAACGCCAACGCTATTGGGTGGAAAACCTAACGCGAAACCTAACCCCCCAGCCCCCTTCCCTACCAGGGAATGGGGAGAATTCAAAGCCTCTCTCCTGCAAGGAGAGAGGTTTGCTAAATCCCGTAACAAGCCAGAAGCCAAAAATTCCGCTTTCTGTACCATCGAATTGGTTTCATAGTTGGCAATGGACTCCAGAGGTGTCAAGCCAATCTCAAGATATTCCTTCAGGGGCAATTTTGATCTTTAGCGATCGCCACCAAATAGGGGAAAATTTAGAAAAGCTATTCGACTCTAAAAAGTACACGACATATTTTGTCACCCCAGGGGAGAGCTTCAAGCAAACAGCACAACATTTCACTATTAATCCGGCATCCGTTGAAGACTACGAACAGCTAATTAAAAATATCAAAGCAGTCGGTGTTACAGTCACAGCAGCCGTGCATCTGTGGAACTATAGTTTGTGGGCAACATCCCCAGAACAATTACTAGAAAATAACCGCCTGCTCAATGAACGCGTTTACAGTCTTTTGTTTTTGACACAGGCTTTAGTCAAACATTACCCAGCCTCTCCCCTCAATTTCTTAGTGGTAACTCAAAGTGCTTATCCAATATCTCCAAATGATTCCCTACACGGTGTACATCAATCTATGGCAGGTGTACTGGCACAGGTGGTGGCACAAGAAAATCCTCAGATTAAAGCAAAAGTCGTAGATTTTAACCAAGATGTTTATCTGCCTGAAAAATTAGCCGATATTTTGTTCCAGGAAATGAAAGCAGCCCCTACTGGTGAAGGTATCGTTGCTATCCGTCATGGTCAACGGTTGAGCCGTACCCTGGAAAAAATTAATGTCCCCACAGATAACGACGCTCTACCTTTGTCGGCAGGAGAAACCTGGTTGATTACTGGTGGTACCAGTGCTGTCGGGACAGAAATAGCCTTAGCTTTGGTTCGACAAGTACCCATCAATTTGGTGCTAACAGGTCGCCATCCCCTCCCCCCCAAACAAGAATGGCAATCCGCTAGTCATGATTCCTCAACCCAGCAACGTATCCAGGCAATTCAGCAACTAGAGCAACTCGGAGCCACAGTTATGTATCAGGCTGTGGATATAACGGATGCCTTGGGGATGAAGCAATTAATTGAGAACATCAAGTCCCGCTTTGGTAATCTGGATGGAGTCATCCATGCGGCGGGTGCAGTTGACCACAGCACATTTAAACTACTACAAAAACAACCTGCCTCAGTCACCAAAGTTTTAGCCCCGAAAGTCCAGGGAACCATCATCCTCGATGCTGTTACCCGTAATGAACCTCTAAAATACTTTGTGTTGTTATCCTCGGTTTCCGCTTCCAAAGCCGAATGGGGAATCGGCATGGGCGATTATGCCGCAGCCAATACTTTTCTCGATAGTTATGCCATCTACCGGACACAGCATGGCGGTCAAGGACGCTCTTTGGCTCTGAATTATTCTCTGTGGAGCGATCGCGGTATGGGCGCTCTTTTAGGAGCATCAACTTTATTAATGGTAAAATCCAAAGGTTTAAATCCTCTGGAACCAGAGCCGGCTGCTAATGCCTTTATTCAGGCTCTATCTTTGGATGCTTCTGGTGTAATTCACATCATTGACTTGATTGCTCAAGCCACCCCAGAAATAGCACAAAAATCCTCCACGAGCCAACCACAAACTAAATCTCGCAATCTGCGACAGCTTGTCCGAGAAGTTTTACTGCAACATTTACGTATTCCGGAAGCACAGGTGGAAGGACACAAAACTTTCCCAGAAATGGGGTTAGATTCTGTTGGGACTGTAGAAGTTGTCCAACATTTAGGGACAACTCTGGGTGAGGAATTATTTCCGACTTTACTGTTTGAATATCAAACACCAGATGACCTGGTAGATTATTTACAAAGCAAGTACGGTTATTCTGTTAAGGCTAGCACGAGCGCGATCGCTCCTGAAGAAACATCTAGCCCGGAAGCCGAAAAATCAGCGCCCCCAAATGTCGCTACCCAGGAAAAATACCAAGACGTTCCTGAACAAGACATTGCTATCATCGGCATGGCTTGTAAAATACCAGGCGCTAATAACTTAGAGCAGTACTGGGATTTACTCAATGCAGGCCGCTCTGTCATTCAAGATGTGCCTCAAGACCGTTGGTTCAACCAACACTACTTTGAAGCCAAAAGAAACTCTCCGCAAGCAAAAATATCCAAACGTGGATGCTTTGTAGATAATCCCTTCGACTTTGATCCGATGTTCTTTGGCATCTCTCCCAAGGAAGCTACGGCGATGGATCCACAACAAAGGTTGTTCCTAGAGCTTTCTATGCAGGCTCTACAACAAGCAGGCTACGGCGGCAAATATCGCCCAGATAATATCGGCGTGTTTGTTGGGTGTGGACAGAATACCTACATCGAACACTTCACCAATTATCAGTATTACGAGGAATTACGTCAGCGTTTGCAAGAGAGTTCCTGGTTTGATCACCTTCCTGTTGAAGATCGTCAGCATTTGCTCAAGACCCTCTCCCAAGTACTGCAACCAAGTGAAATTCTCCCTGAGTCAGCAGCAGGTAACGAGGTCAACGAATTAGCGGCACGAGTTAGCCATTGCCTGAACCTCAAGGGGCCAAGTATGGCAGTTAGCACTGCTTGTTCTTCTTCATTGGTGGCATTACATATTGCTTGCGAAAGTCTACGTTCCGGTCAAACTGGCATGGCGATCGTCGGTGGGGTAAATTTAAATCTCAGTCCTAGTCCCTTTACTTTTTTACGTAAGGCACAGGCTCTTTCCCTCAGTGGAACCTGCTATCCCTTTGACCGCCGTGCCAACGGCATCGTTTTAGGAGAAGGTGCAGGTGTATTAATTATCAAACCTTTAAAACAGGCTTTGGCTGACGGGGATTTGATTCATGCTGTAATTAAAGGTTCCGCAGTGAATAATGATGGTCATTCTCAAGGGATAACCGCTCCCAATCCTAAAGGTCAAGCAGAAGCCATCCGCCAAGCTTACAACAGTTGTGGCGTAGATCCCCGGACTATCTCCTACATTGAAACCCACGGTACAGGTACTCTCCTGGGCGATCCAGTAGAAGTAGAAGGGATGACACAAGCTTTCCGTAGCTTTACTGATGAAAAGGGATTCTGTACCATTGGTTCGGTTAAATCCTCCATTGGTCATTTGCTGTCTGCTTCCGGGATTGTCAGCTTGATCAAAGTGGTACTGGCCATGCAGCACGGCAAAATTCCCCAAACTGTAGGTTTTGAGGAGCCTAATCCCCATATCAATTTTGCTGACACACCTTTTGCTGTGGCGGGTAAGAGTATACCTTGGTCGCCAAATGGCAACCCATTACGTGCAGGTGTGAATGGATTTGGATTTGGCGGCACCAATTGTCACGTTATTCTTGAGGAATCCCCGCTAGCAGCTAATTTACAGTCCCAGGTCACAAGTTCTTCTCCTGATTTGTTATGTCTGACCGCACGGAATCAACAAGCACTTCAAGAAGTAGCTAGACAACTACGCGAACACATCATTCATCATCCTGAACAAGAATCTTCTCAAATCTGCTTTACTCAGAATAATGCCCAAAAAGAATTACCTTACAAGGCGGCTTTAGTAGTCAATGACCGTCAACATCTGCTCAATTACTTAGACGCTATCTGTTCGGCACAAACACCAGCAGAGATATATACAGGTCGAGCTAACCCCCAGCGCACAACACCGTTTCACTTAATATTAGATGGAACTAGTGTGATCGCTCCCGCAGAGCTAGAAACTTTAGGCAAACGTTTCCCCCAATTCCAAGTAGCTTACGATAGCGTGCGTGCCGGATTAAATGAGATGAGCGAACAGGCACATATATTTGCGGTGCAATACGCTTGGGGACACTTGTTGATGTCTTTGGAATTACAACCCACTAGTTTATTAGTAGAAAAAACCGGTATTCTAGTAGGAGCTACACTGCGGGGAATGTTGACATTAGAGCAGGCGATCGCCTTGCTCCTACAAATAGAAGGACAAAAAGGTCTTATTGCTCATAATTTGTCCGCAAAAGAACAGTTAGCATCAACCTGGACTTGTCCATTAGTAACTTCACAAGGAATTTTCAGCTATTCTGACACGATTTCCACGGCTCAACTGGTAGCCCTGGTGCAAGTATCTGAACAGTTAAATAATGTAGATGCGTGTCAAGATGTCATCTCCAAAGAAAGTGTTTACCTACACTTAGGAGATTCATTAGCTCTCAAAGAACAATTAGCAAGTTTGGATGAACTGGGAGTCTGGATATATCTAGACAAAGAACAACCAGTAGTGGGACGTGTGTTGACATGTCTGGCCAGGTCTTATGTAGCCGGGGTGAGGTTTAATAGCATACCCTTATTTCCTCAAGGTCTACGTCGGGTGCTGCTGCCTACTTATCCTTTCGAGCGTAAAACCTACAGAGTATCATTAGTTGATAGCACTCAGGAAAATCAAGCAACCTCCATACCTGCGGCTGAATTATTACCACCACGCCTAGAAAGCCAAGGTCAGTCAAATGCCAAAGTTTTGGAAACCCATCTAGTAACAGTAGCCCAAACTCGACTGTTGCTAATGGAACAACCATCCCCACTCACAGACAGTCAACGCCAGTCAAGTTACGCTAAGTTGACTCAGGACTTGAAGATTGTGGACAATAGCCAACAGCCACGACTAGTGCCCATAGAACAACCATCCCCACTCACAGACAGTCAACGCCAGTCAAGCTACGCCAAGGTGGCTCAGGACTTGAAGATTGTGGACAATAGCCAACAGCCAAAGCATCCGGTAGCAGTAGCCCAAACTCGACTGTTGCTAATGGAACAATTATCTCCACTCACAGACAGCCAACGCCAGTCAAGTTACATCAAGCTGGCTCAGGATTTGCAGAGATTTGGTAAATAGGCTGAAGTTATTAGTATAAAAAACTCTACCCCCTTGTGGGTAAAGTTTCGTCAGAGGTCTGTAGTCAGTGGCAGAACAGCTAATAACTGACCACTAACACCCACAGAGCAATAAAACTTCCAAAATTAGTTAGGAAGCAATAGATAAAGAAAGCTAACCCTTTGTTTTATTGCTCCTAACTTTTTGCATAAATAGCCCAGATCAAGGCGATAATTAACATAACAAGAGCAAAGATTAATTTTTCTCGTAATTCTTATCCATTCAAATTTAGTTTTGTATGAATAACTAGACTTCAAAACAATACTTACTTAATTAGGTAAGACGTTGGACATTTTTATTGCGAATATTATTTTTTTAGAGGATGCAATGAGTACTAAGAGCTTAGAATTGCCTATTTTCTCCCTAGTTGCCAAAATTACTGGACATGATGCAGAAGAATTAGAACGAGATATGTTTTTAGAGGGTAACTTAGGATTAGATTCCATCAAAATGATGGAACTATTGAATGGATTAGTAGCACTAATTCCCCAAGAAATGCAACCCATTTTTATGGAAGCATTGCCTTTGCAAAATTTGATGCAATTGCAAACTTTGGGTGATGTCGTACAAATAGCTGATAAATGCTTAGTTTCCCAAATAAATAATTCAGATTCTTCGCCATCTGCAAGTATTATCAATCAAAAGGAGCAGAAAACAGAGAAGGTTGAGATTCTTTCTGGGCAATATTTTCATTTACTCGGTCATTGGGTAGTAAATTCAATTAGCTTATTTTCTACTCTACGTTTACGAGGTAATTTTGATTCAAACGTTGCTTGGCAGTCTTGGAAAGACTTGCTGAATCGTCATCCTATGCTGCGATCACGCTTTATCATTCCTCCTAATACTACCAGATTCAAGGATTACGAAATGGTAGTTATGGAAAACCCCACTCCTCCTGATATACCCGTTACTGACATCAGGCATCTTCATAGTGAGGCTCAAGAACAACTAATTAATGATGAATTGCATCGCTGCCTCAATTATGAATGGCAAATGACAGAGTGGCCACTACATCGATTTTTTGTTTTTCGGCTGGAAGATTCAGTCTATCAACTGGTATTAGCCAACGAGCATCTCATTTCTGATGCCCTGGGATGTCATGTCATCTTACGCGAATTTATGGAAATCTACCGAGCTCATGTCTGCGGTGAAGAACCTAATTTGCATCCACCTACAACTGTTCAAGATTACAGCGAATTGGTGCAATCAATTAATGCTTGGCAAGACCCAGAAGAAGACAAAGCACTGGTCGAGTATGTAAATCGACGAGGCAAAGATTCTTATTTATGGAATCCCACAGGAAATGCCATCACATCCCTGTGTCCAAAATTCCATAACCGCAGATTTTCCTTAGGAAAGGCTATCACTAATCAACTCATTGCCCAAACTCGTGAATGGCGATTACCACTGAACTCTCTCCTAGTGGGTGCGTTTGTGCGGGCTGTTGCCAAATTTGAGAAGTCTAAAAACGAACCGATTATGGTTCAAGTTCCCACCAGTGGACGGGTTTATCCAGGCATAGATGCTTCTGATGTGGTGGGTAGTTTTGCTCAGAATTTGTCTATTAGCCTAGACTTACCAGCACTGAATGAAGATTGGCAACGCTTGTTAAACCGCGTTCATCAGGAAATCCAACAAGGGTTAGTTAACGGTTATGACCGCGCCCAAACTCGTCAAATGGCGATCGCTTTCCGAGATAATATTGTTTTAGAAGATGGCAAAATCCCTGAGCGGATGTTACCCATGTATCGCCGCATACTGAAATCAAATTTATACTGTCCATTTACAGGACAGACTAATATTAAAAACAAATATGGCCCCATAGATGTAATCGATTATCGCGCAGGTGGTATTAATGCTGCGGGAACAATTGATATATTGCAAGAAATATTTGACGACAGTTTACATTTGTTCGCTAGCTACGATAGTAACTTTTTCCCTGAGTTTGTTATCGATGAATTGATGCATGAATATATTACCCAAATCAAAGAATTAGCCTCACTAAAAATCCCATCTCAGCAACTAACGCAGCCACTGCTCAAGACACAAACAGATGTAAATATAGTGCAGCTTTTGCAAGAAATCGCCACAGAAATCTGCCATTCTCAGATTACTGACAATGATATGGCTAAGGATTTGGAAGCAGAATTGGGAATGGATTCTTTGGAACTCATCCGCATTGTTACGAGGTTAGAAAAACGGTTAGGCAAAGTAAATCGTCAAGCCTTGCTTTCTTGTCGCAGTCTCCAAGAAATGGCTGTGCTACTTGGGAATAAACAATCATCTTCTTTACAAAACCAATCAGTTGTCAACAATCAACAACCCCAAGAAATTCCTTACTGGGAAATTATCGAGCAAGCCAAGCGTACTCCCAATGCCATAGCGGTGACGGATGGGGAAACTCAAATTACCTACGCAGAGTTGAACCGTCTTTCCAATCAGGTGGCTAATTATTTGCAGGCTCAGGGAGTTAAACCAGGCGTGTTTGTGGGGATCATGACACGACGTGGGCCTTTGATGTTCGTGGGTATTCTCGGTATTCTCAAAGCAGGCGGGACTTACGTTCCTTTAGATCCTATATATCCCCATGAACGGATTAAGTACATACTAGAACACGCTGAAATTGGAATTTTGCTCACAGAAAATCGCTTGACAAACAAGTTAGCAGTATGCCTGACTGAGCAGTTACCTTTAAATACTTTGATGTTCTTAGATGAGGGTATTTTTGAGAAAGGTAAAGCTTGGACACAGTTAAACAAAAAGACTTGGGCGCGTTGTTCAGACATAGCTCCTGCCAATGTTAGTACTCCTGATGACTTGATGACAGTACTGTACACCTCTGGTTCTACAGGTAAACCTAAAGGAGTGATGCTCAACCATCGGGGTTACATGAATCGCCTGGTTTGGATGCAGAATGCTTTTCAATTGCGTTATGGCGATCGCGTTGCTCAAAAAACATCTTGCTGTTTTGATATATCAGTATGGGAAATATTCTGGCCTTTGATGGTGGGAGCTACTGTTTATTCTGTGGAAACAGAAACAGTCAAAAATCCTTGGCTTTTAGCACAGTGGATTAAAGATAACCAAATCAATGTCATGCACTTTGTTCCTTCCCTATTTGGAGAATTTTGTAACGCTTTAGAATCAGAATCATGGATTTTTCCCGATTTGCGTTGGTTAGTCTTTAGTGGCGAAGCTTTACCTGTACCTTTTGTACAGCGTTGGATTGATAAGTATGGCATGAGTGTTGGTTTAGCCAATCTTTATGGCCCCACTGAAGCTTCCATCGATGTCACCGCACACATTATTCGTCAACGTCCAGGCGAACAAGAAATCTGCATTCCTATAGGTAAAGCTATAGATAATGTGTATATCTTAATTTTGGATGAACAGATGCAGCCATTAGCCCCAGGAAAAATGGGAGAACTCTGGATTGGCGGCGTGCAATTGGCTAAAGGTTATCTCAAAGATCCACAACGCACAGCAGACGCATTCCGCCTGAATCCCTTTTCTCACGTTCCAGGGGAATATTTATACAAAACCGGCGATTTAGCTATGGAATTGCCCGATGGCAGTTTCGAGTATCATGGACGCATTGACCACCAAATTAAAATACGTGGTTTCCGTGTAGAACTGGGTGAAATCGAAAGTGTTCTCAATAGCCATCCCGCGATTAATGAAGCTGCCGTTTTAGCTGTAGATTACGAAAATGGTCAAAAACGGTTAATAGCTTGCTTGGCTGGTTCTCAAGTAGACAATCAACAAATTAAGGAATTCCTGGCTCAACGCTTGCCTGATTACATGATTCCTCACCGATGGGAATGGCTAGCCAGTTTACCTAAAACCCACAATGGTAAGCTAGACCGCAAGGCTATTTTGGCAGCTGTCACCCAAGAAAAGCCAACAATATCACAGGAATACTTACCTATAGGCCCTGCTCAACGTTGGTTAGTGAAATACTTTGAGCCTCCATATCAATGGAATGGGTACACACGTTTTCTTTTCCATCAACCATTAGACGCAGAGATATTTAACCAAGCTCTCAATGTTGTACTGGAAACTCATCCTGCTCTACGGACTGTGTTTGTGCAACGAGATCAACAATGGTGGCAACAGTTAATTTCCCCAGAGCAAAAGTTGAGTGCTGAATTCTACGATGGTAGTCATCTTACATCTGCACAGCGAGACAGTGAAATCCACAACCGGATACAAGAAATAGCTCAACAGTTTCAAATCAACCAATGGCCGCTGATGAAAGTAATCGCGATCAAGGTCAATGAATCCTGCTATGATATCTCGCTGGCTGGACATCATATCATCGGTGATTTGCTGAGTACTGGGGTGATTTTTAATCTCTTATGGTTGACTTACAGCGAGTTGCTGGGGAACAGAACTCAGAGTTCTCAGCCTCTCCCTTCGATACCTTCTTATATAGACTATGTGCGTGTACTGATGCAGGCGGAACAACAAGGAGCTTTGACAAGTCATGTAGACTATTGGAAATCTCAATTTCCTTCTCAAGAATATACCTTCCAAGTTCCCTTTGACCATCAAAAGGGAGCTAATTTAGAGGCTTCCGCCGCCAGCGAAAAATTTACCCTGTCCAAAAACAGTAGTAACATTCTTTTACGTGAAGCCAAACAGTATTACAAATGTAATGTCTACACGTTGCTACTTTCTACCTTGTATCGGTTGATGGCTGAGTGGAGTGGACAGCCTTGGGTAGTAGTTAGCCATCGCAGCCACGGCAGAAATCTAGATAGTACGCACACGTTTTTAAATAGCGTTGGTAACTTTGCGATGAATTTCCCTGTCGGGGTTAATGTAGGACGTTCCATCAAGTGGGAGCAAACCACCAAGGAAATCCAAGCCAAATTTAACGAGTTGCCGATGAATGGTGTAACTTTTGATTGGATTTCTGAGCAACTTCCTCATCATGTTTATCCCGATAACAATCTCACACCAGTCAGAGCCAATTACTTAGGAAATCGTACTGCTCCCGCCTTAGAACTGTTTGAGTTTATTGAGGAAGATAGAGATAGTCGGTTGTCCTCCCCTGACCAGAAACGTACAGCGTTACTAGAGTTTTTCTTCTCCATCACCGATGGCACTGTTCACTTAGAAATCGAATATTCTCGTAATTTCCATCTGCCTGCAACTATTCGCAGGCTTGGCGATCGCTATTTGGAACTTATGGCAGAGATGCTAGCCGTTGTATCTTTAGTAGGTAATGCTATAGACGTGACAAATTATTCTTAACGTACTACATACTTAGCACAAGCCAAAAATATACCTCAGACCGCCAGTCTGAGGTTATACAAAATCAAGCCTTGTGTAGTACAGTAATTTCTTCGATGAAAACAAGTTATATCTAATTGCATCTGTGTGGGATGAATTTTTCTCTCTTTACTCCCCAGGTTGGATGCACTCGGATGATTTCCCTCATTTTGCTCTTCAGACGTTATTACCATTCTTAGCATATTACACATCAAACCAGTGATAATATGATGCTGAAAATCTCACTAAAGCTTCCTTTAAACCTTAAATATGCGTACTTATCAACTGTCTACACTTATTGGTCTTACCACCTCTGTCACCTTATCTGCAATTGCACCAGTCCAAGCCACAAACTTAAGCTTTGACTACAACCAACTGCAATTTATTAAATCACGACCAATAGCATCTAGTAATTTTCTGGGGTTAAATGGATCACCGACTGAAAATCAAGGTTTTGTGCCTTTCTATAATCCAGATCCTTCGGCTCCAGATCACGGCCATAAGGAAATCGGTTTGAATTCGCGCCGAGATTTCCCCGGTTTCAACAACGCCCCATATTACGGGACTGGTCGCCAAGGAAGTCCGGAAGAACCTGCTAGCGGTGCTAACAGAATGACAACTTTGATTAACATTAATAGCTTCCCTACCTTTGACCAGTACTTGACAAATAATGGCATTCCATTCAGTGATATTGGCTTTGTGTTTGGTCAAAAGAGTGATCGCGATTTTAACCAAACTTGGAATTTAGGTGCAGATATATTCGGTCAAGATTGGTACGCTGATCCTAATACACCGCTTGAGGAAAGAATTTATAAAGCTAATCCAAATGATATTGAAATAGCACTCTATAGTGGCAATACTAAAATAGTTGACTTTGGATATTCTGATTTTTATTCAATTGTCGATTATGGTTCTACACCATCATTTAATGATGATTTTGAAAGTAGTTTTACCGACCCAATTGCAGCAAAAAAAGCATCTGACTTAGATCCATTGCTGGCAGGTTTAGCCACAGCTTTTTTAAATGATGTTAATGCTGCTGGTGGTGGAGTACAGATAGTTAACGAGAACTTTGGAGAACTAGATATTAATTTTGCAAGCGGCAATGGATACGATATGATACTTCTGCCATACCCGATGCAAATTCGCGCAGTTGCGCTAAAAGCAGTTCCAGAAGCTTCTTTTTCTTGGGGAATATTTATGTTTGGAGTTTTGGTTGCTGTGTCCCAGCGCAAGAAACTACAGAACTGAAAATTACCCATAATTAGTTTTAGTTATCAAAATTATCCCAATTTTTCCAAGTAGAGACATAGTATTGCAACGTCTCTACTACCTAATCATGTGTTCCTTATCTCATGTAATCATGTCAAAAATAAATTCCTTTATGTCTATCAAAGCACTTTACCGAACTGCTGGTCTGGTATTAATTATTGAAAGTCTACTGCTGTTTGTGCCGGTTTTTATTCTTGGTGCAGCAATCAACTGGCCAACTAGCCTTGGTGAACCTGCTAGCATCATGTTGCCATTACTAATTAAAAAAGCTGAACCAGTCAGAATTGGTTATCTGATCTATCTTCTTTATTCACTACTTTTTTGGGTAGTAGCTTTATTAACTGCTCGTGTCGTTAGCAATGGGGAAACCAACCCTGTATGGCTCCAGGTGGCAACAGGTTTTGGAATCGCATCTACTGTCACTCGTTGCCTGGGCATTATTCGCTGGTTAGTACCAATGCCAGCTTTAGCGCAAGTTTATGCTGACCCTGCAATCTCTGCACAAACTCGTGAAGCGATCGCTGTTGTCTATAAAACCCTCAATGACTACGCTGGCTCGGTCGGTGAAGTATTAGGTGTTAGCCTATTTACCGTATTGTGGTTAACAATTATCTCAATTTACTTATTGCGTTCAAGAACACTACCACGTTGGTTAGGAATCTTTGGGATCGTCGCTGCTCTGTTTTTGGCAACTCAATTAATAGAACTATTTGGGGTGGATTTGGGAGCATTTATTAGCGTATCAGTGACCATGCTCCAACTCTGGTTTTTAGCCGCAGGTGTGACCTTATTAAGACACAAAAACGTCCAAGTTTAAATGAAGCTTGGCATTATTATCTAAAAAAATAATTCTCCTAATATCAAAACCAACCCATGAACACAACAGAAGAACTCCATATAATTTTTGGTACTGGCCCCCTAGCACAAGCCGTCATGCGCGAACTATTGACTCGGAAAAAACGGGTGCGTATGATTAACCGCAGTGGCAAAGCAGACGTACCCTCTAATGTGGAAATCATCGCCAGCGATGCTTATAATTCCGAAAATACACGAGCGGTTACTACTGGAGCGACAGTCGTTTACCAATGTGCACAACCAGCCTACACCCAATGGCCAGAGTTTTTTCCCTCATTGCAAGCTAGCATTGTCGAAGGGGTAGCCACCAGTGGCGCAAAGCTCGTTGTGGGAGATAATCTCTATATGTATGGCCCTGTCAATGGTGCGTTGCGGGAAGATATGCTAAATGCTGCAACCACCCGCAAAGGGCGCGTTCGTGGGCAGATAGCAGAGGCGCTTTTGGATGCACACCGTAGAGGTATTGTACGAGTTGCTATTGGTCGAGCATCGGACTTCTATGGCCCACTAGTACTTGATTCTGTAATGGGCGATCGCATTTTTCCCGCTGTACTGACTGGGAAGCCTGCATCAGCGATCGGTGAAATTGACCTCCCTCATACTTATACCTTTATCGATGACTTTGGCAAGGCATTAGTAGTGTTAGGGGAACAGGATAAAGCATTGGGTCAAATTTGGCACGTACCTAACGCTGAGACTATCACTACTCGACAATTTCTCAACATAGCTTTTGAGGAAGCTGGACACCCACCAAAAATAAGTAAAATGGGTAAGTTCATGATGCGACTAGGCGGGATTTTTATCCCAGAAGCTCGTGAAACCGTCGAGATGATGTATGAGTTTGATGAGCCATTTGTTGTAAATCATGATAAATACGTTCAAGCATTTGGCAACCATGCTACCCCTTTACGTGAAGCTATCCGGCACACTTTGACATGGTATAGCGAACATCTCAAAACCTTAAAAACGTAAAAGTTAAGGTTAGCTCTATCAAGGTTAGACTATCTCATTCCTTTTCCCTTATGGCAATGTTTATCACCATAAGGGAAGGCAACTGTGCTACTTCTCAACTTAATGCTAGAGAGTGCAAGCTTTACACCCTCAATGACATTAATTTGGCACAGCAACAAATAAAAACTCACTGTACAGCAGTGGGTTAAGGGATGTTTGCATCAAGGATAGGAATCCTTCCCTTCTTTGGAGCTTTTGGGTACACTATACCTAGCACCTGACCTAAAAATAATTTTTTTCTAGTTGCATAAACCTACAATATTTAACTGATTAATATTTAACAATAAATCAGCGAACCTGGATCAACTTTTTCGCTAAAAATTATCAATTTTTGCACTATTCAAGGAGTAGACAAACTAGTGATTATTGTAATGAAACCCTTCACCCCATCTGCGGAAATAGAACAAGTAAATGAAGAAATTCGTCGCTATGAACTTACACCAGAAATCTGTATAGGTCATCACAAAGTAGTAATCGGTTTGGTGGGAGATACCTCAGAACTTGATCCACGCCAGATTCAAAATTTGAACCCTTTTATAGAGCAAGTAATTAGGGTTAAAAAGCCTTTCAAACGAGCTTCTTTAGAATTTCGTTACGGAGAACATAGTGAGGTTGTAGTACCAACACCTAGTGGACCTATAACTTTTGGGCAAAACCATCCTGTAGTTGTAGTTGCAGGCCCTTGCTCGGTAGAAAACGAAGAAATGATCGTCGAGACAGCCCAAGCGGTGAAAGAATACGGTGTACAATTTTTACGTGGTGGGGCATATAAACCCCGTACATCACCTTATGCTTTCCAAGGTCACGGTGAGAGCGCTCTAGCTTTGTTAGCAAAAGCTAAAGAAGCTACAGGTTTAGGAATCATTACAGAAATTATGGACACAGATGACTTAGACAAGCTCATCGAAGTAGCAGATGTGTTGCAAATTGGAGCCCGAAATATGCAGAATTTTTCACTTCTCAAAAAGCTAGGAGCTACCACTAAGCCAGTGCTATTGAAGCGGGGACTGTCAGCCACTATCGAAGATTGGTTGATGTCAGCAGAGTATATTTTAGCCGGAGGTAATCCAAACGTTATACTATGTGAGCGAGGAATTCGTACCTTTGACCGACAGTTTACAAGAAACACACTTGATATATCTGCAATTCCAGTTTTGCGAACCCTGACCCACTTACCTATCATGATTGATCCTAGTCATGCCACAGGTAAGTCCGAATTTGTGCCAACTATGACAATGGCATCAATAGCTGCTGGTGCAGATTCCTTGATGATTGAAGTTCACCCCAATCCAGCTAAAGCACTTTCAGATGGTCCTCAATCACTGACATTGGAAGGATTTAAGGAATTAATGCACGAAATAACTGCCCTAAGTAAATTCTTTGGTCGTTCGCCTCACAACAATAGTACAAATCTAAAGCCAAAAACTATCTCATTGGTGAGCTATTAAACATATTCATCTCCATCTAAAGTTAATAGTGGTTTAGGACTTCCTTAAATCTTTAGCTATCCTGTTGCTAATAAAAAATTTGAACGTTCAAGCCCTAGTAGAATCCTTAGTAGCTTTCATTGATGTCAACTTAGCAAAAAGAAACCGCTAGACATAAAGTTTGGGAGCAAAGATAGCAAAACAATGAGTTGTCAAAATGGCTACTTTTCGCACCTAAAAATAGGAAATCCAGACCGAAGAAGATAAATACAGGTGCCAGCTTCAGCAATAGAAAAAATAAAGACAGAAATCTATGTACTTGCGCTACTAAGAGGTTGGTTGAAAAGTGTTTTCCTGTGGCTTTAGGCACTTTTACTTTTATATTTCCCTTTAAAAAAGGGGAGGAACCAGACTCTAAATCTCCCTTTTTAAGGGAGATTTAGAGGGCTATAAAACTTTTGATACTGACAATAGGACTTTTCAAACATTCTCTAAAACTATCAAGCTTGGAGCTACTGCGATTTTCATCAGGAAAGACAACGAAAAGTTAAGAGAGCAAATTTTCACATTACCAGTGATGATGATAGTGGTATTAAGTCTGCTCAGTGAACGTCCTAGTTGAGCGAAGCACTCAAGGTGTTAGCAACTGAAGCGTTATTGTTAGTATAACTAATGTTAGTAAGTAAACAAGCATTATTTCAAAAGTTGATGAAATTATCAGTAAAATTATGGTTATTATCAGCTTTTGGTGATCAATCACGGGTTCCTGAAGGCAGAAAGAAGAAAGAAAAAAACTTGATAGGTTCTTGCAGTACAAAGGTTAAAGAAAATCTGTATTACAATCTTATCTTGAAGTTTAATTTTAGCCTTTTTTACCAGTTAAACTATGCTTTTCAACATCATAAAAACCTATAAACCTAATTTTTTATTATTACAGCTTTTAAAACTATGTCTACTGTATCTAAGTTAACACAATTAAACAAAGGTTTAGAAACAAGCGAAGTTCAGAAAGGGATGAAACTTATAGGATTAAAGATTACACAATTAGAACTAGATCAACTTGCATTTGGCAATACTATTTCGCTAGAAAACAGAAGATTAGGTGAAATCGGTTCAATATTTATACTAGCAGAAGCTCTTTCGGCAATGAATTCAATTCAAACAAATATTACTTTTCAAGACTTACCACAAACGGTTAAAGAGTTTTCTTGCTGTTACGGAGGAGTTCCAATCTACTGTTGGAATTCTGACTTAATCGGAAAGTGTTGTCTGACCCTAACTTTGCTAGATGGCAAACCGGCAATTAGAGTTTCATCTCAAAACCTATAGCTTACCATTTCGTAAGGATTCATACCAATTTAATGTGAAGCTGCATAGAAAAGAGCTTCTAGGATAAAGTTATAAGAAGAGACAGAAATTACTTGCTCAAATGTAAGTTGGTCTAAGGGACTTCCAAAGAATAAATTATTCTAAAAAAAACAAGCAATAGAATTCCTGAAAGAACGATAATAATTTTAAGGAGGAGAGGGGTTGCCGACGGCAACCCCTCTCCTCCTTTTGATCTACGCATGAAAAGCCTATACACTTGTAGCTACCTGTGGGGAATTGTATTCTACAATACTGTTTGCCACTAAATCTACTTTAGTTTTGTGTAGATTATCAGGCTTTAAAAAATCTCTACTGCACCCAGTTATTCTTACAATCCCAGCATTGATATCAATGCTTTGGAATCCTGCAAGTGGTTGCGCCCAATGAATCTAATATTTTCAAGGCTTGGGTCAGCGTTGGGTGTTTCTCCTGAGCGGTTGGCGTGAGATGCACAAAGCGCAATGTTACCCCGCTTTAATTTTTTCAGTCGCATGATGGCGTAACCGCCATGAGCCGATGGCGATCGCAATCAGCCCAAATTGACTACAAAAAAACTACTCAAAAACGACAAAAGCAGATCAAGTTTCAGAGATTGAATGACAACGCCCATTTCACCCAATCCCTAATCTCTAATGTCTAATAGGGCGACCAGGGGAGTAAAGTGTAGCCAAGCCAAGAATTGAGATTGGGTATTTGGGGTGAGGAAAGCGATCGCGCCGTGGTCAATTAGAAGGAGAGAAATTAGGCAGTCAGGATATTGAGTCACGCACAACACTTATCTAATTCTTTTTTTTCTTGACTGCCACAAATTGGTAAACGCTAGAGAGTTCGCCGGAAAAACTTCGCATACGAACTAAAAACTTACTCCAATGGCAGAATTATGGCAAAAAAAAGGAATTTCAGAAAATTGGCACAATTATGGCAGGATTATGGCATTTGAATGGCAAATTTCTGGCATTTCAATGGAATTTTAAAAACTCATTTCTCAACAGTCTGAGCTTGTTGAGAAATGGATGTAATTTTGGCAGAATTATGGCAAATCAATGGAAAATGCGAGAATTTCAGCATTTTTAAATGTCGCAGTGATATTCTCCTACGAGAAAATAATAATATGATTTTTTGGCGTACTGTACGCCAAAAAGTTTGGAAAGTTTTTTGAGCTAAAAATCAACAATCAGCCAAAAATTAGTCCCAAAAAACTACAAAAGTACTACAAAAGTGACTGAGGTTTTACAACACTTGTGTCCAATCAAATCAGAGGCAGGGGAGGAAAGAGTTGATAGACAATTAGTTCTTTTCCCCCTGATTCTCTTCTACCTCTGCTGCCCTCAATAGACATCTCCAAAATAGTAACGTTCTGTGGTAAGAGAACATTAGAGAGCTTTTTGGACACAGAAACATGAGCGATATCCTGAATTATATTGAAGGGAACAAAAAAGAAACACAGCGCTTAATTGGTCTGGAGTATGAACAGTTACAACAGTTAATCCAAAATGCGGAACGATTACATCACGAAAAACAAGCGGTTTTAGAATCAAGAAAAGTGAGAATTATTTCTGGTGGTGGAGGTCGTAAACCAAAACTATCTATAGCCGAACAAATAATTTTAACTTTAGTTTATCTCCGACACATGACAACCTTTCAACTTCTGGGTATCCAGTTTGGAGTAAGTGAATCGACAGCTAATAATACGTTTAATTATTGGTTGCCTACTTTACGAGAACTGTTACCATCTAGCTTACTTGAGCAAGTAAAAAAAACGCTGCTGACTATGAAATAGTGAAAGAAGTTCTGACAGAATATGAATGAATAGTAGATAGCTATGAACAAGTTAGAGAAAGGCCTGGAGACAAAGATGAACAAGAAAAATATTTTTCAGGTAAGAAAAGTAATCATACATTCAAAACCCAAATGATTATCATGCCAGATGGTAGAGATATCGTTGATGTTGTGGCAGGAGAACCTGGACCAATAAGCGATATAACTTTGTTTCGAGCAAATCGTGATAACTTTGACCCAAAACAAAGTTTTAAAGGAGATTTAGGTTATTTAGGAGAAGATTTAATTGATACTCCAATTAAGAAACCAAAAAATAAAGAGTTAACAACTGACCAGAAAAAATCAAACAAGGAGTTTTCCTCTAAACGAATATTTGTCGAACATCGAATCCGTTCGGTAAAAATATTTCGAGTTGTCCAAGACAGATTTAGGTTAAATCCAAAAAAGTATGAACAAGTTATTATGACAATTTGTGGATTAGTCAGACTACGAATTAGAGCGCTAATATTACCATTAGAAATATCTGCTATGTCATTAGGTTAAAATTAACGCATATAACTAGATGTTTTTGCCTAATTATCAACAGTAAATATCTCAAAGCCTTATTTTTATGTACAGACTAGCTAATTTAGGATGATTGCATTTACGGACTATAGCCTAGCTACATAAAGGCTTTGAACGTTTTCGGAGATGTCTAATGCAAAAGTTCCTTAACCGAAGGTATTGGGAGTGTCGAGAGGCGTAAGCGGACTGTGACAACCAAAATCTCAATTGGGAGGCAAGGTAACACAGAGCGATCGCCTCACCCGTGAACGAAAGCTAACTGACGACGAGACTGTTAGCAGCGATCGCCTCTTCCCCAACAACCAATGCCCAATGCAAAACTGCTTTAGGCGATTTTAGTAAGGGGTAGGGGGTGCGATCGCCCCATTCATTCCCCATTTCCTCATGTTGCCCCAAGCAAGTACCTTTATTTTGTTTTGGTGGCGGGGCGGGGAGGTAATTAGAAGCGCTAGTTATAATCCCACATCAAAAAAATAGCAGCCCCAGGAACCACGCCAAAATGATTACTTATGGATAGGAGCGATCACTTCTAGCGGGCGGTTAAGCTATCGCGTTTACAAACTCACTTAGAATCTCCCGTAGTCATGGACAGAAAACATTTGTCTGTTATTCTCATTTACAGCTATTTGCGAACAAACCAGCCACAAAAAAAGCTATCTAAATAGGGCTGAAAAATAGACCACAATGATGAAACCAATTGAGAGCATTTTCATCAGTAATAGCATTAACAGCCATAGTGATTGTTTCATCAAGAGCATCGAATGTGCGAGTTTTCGCAGAACGAAGAATTTCTTTTAACTTTGACCAACATAATTCTATTGGTGATAAATCAGGTGAATATGGAGGTAAAAACTTAATTTTAGCTCCAACAGATTCTATTAAAGCTTTTGCACTATTAGCATAATGTACAGGTAAATTATCCATAACTACAATTGCTCCTAGCCACAATGATGGTAGTAATATTTGCTCCAGAAAAACTAAAAAGCTATCAGTGTTCAAACTACCGGGAAAAGTCATAGTGGCTATTAATCCTTCATCACTCATAGCTGCAATTACAGTGATGTTTTTACCTTTATTCCCTGGGCGATTATCATAAATTCTCACTCCACCTTCACACCTGCCATAGTGTCGTGTCATAGCTAGATTTACACCTGTTTCATCAATGAATACAAGGTTTTTAACATCTATAGTATCTAACCAACGCCGAAATTCATGGCGCAATTCCTGTACTCTTTCTGTAGCTTGCTCAGTCGCGACTAAAGTTTTTTTTTGCGCTTTAGTTTTAAGCGGTTAAGAGTCCGGGACAAGCTTGATATACTTACTTCTATTGGGAGCATCCAGTTTTGGAAGATTTAGCATTTGTGGGAAAATATAAAAGGAAATAACCCTGTGCGATCGCTGACTATGAGCCAACAGAAACAAGAACGGATCAAAGCGTGCTTACAAGAACTGTCAACATTGCTGTACTCGGAAGCTGATAAAAGTCAGTTAATAGACCTCGAAGGTATAGAAAAAACAGTTCGTAGTCAAATATTGGAATATGTCGGCCCAGAAATGGCCCTTTTTTTATCGAACAAACAACAAAAACAAAAATCGGTAAAACTAGGAAAATCAAAAGCTTGGTTGGGGAACTGAAATTAAAAGCTAAACAGATACAGAGACTGGGTTTGAAGCCAAGGAGTCGATTAAGTCCATGACTTCAAAAGTGCTGTTTGAGGCTATCAGCTAATGAATCATACCAAAAAGCAGAAATCGAAATTGAGGCATTGACAGGAGTGAAGGTTGGTCATACAACGCAACAAAATCTAGTTCTCAAGCAAGATTTTCAACTACCCGTAGCATTACAACCTGTATCAGAAGTGAGTGTGGCGGAAAAGTTCGACTACGAGGGAAACCTCAAGTAGGTTGTCACTGGCGAGACTATAAAACCGTTCGTCTGCAAGGGATTTACTATGGTGCATTCTTTGATGACAACCAATCATTAATTGATTACGTCAATAGCCAATGTTTGGTGAATCCACTTGTTTGCTTGGGAGATGGCCATGATGGAGTTTGGAATTTAGTTAAAGAGTTTGGAACTGAACAATTTGAACGTTGGGAAATTTTGGATTGGTATCACCTCAAGGAAAATCTTTATAAAATTGGTGGTTCTTTAAAGCGTCTCAAAGCTGCTGAGAGTTTATTGTGGCAAGGTCAGATAGAGCCAATTCAGGCTTTATTTAATAATTGCCGAGGCAAACAAGTTAAGAAGTTTATCGCTTATCTCCAAAAGCATCGCTCTGGCATTATTAACTACAGCTATTACCAAACTGAACAACTGTGTTCTATTGGTTCTGGATCTGTTGAGTCTGCTATTAAACAGATTGGAGCAAGGATTAAAATTTCCGGCGCACAGTGGAATGTTGAAAGTGTCAACCAAATCCTTTCCGTTCGTTGTGCTTATCTCAATGGTTTGCTTCTTGCTATTTAAGTCTTTCTGCCTAAACTGGATGCTCCCCTACAGCTTCGGTAATAACTGACAAAAAAGCACTAATGACTTCATCGGCTTGCTTTTTTGTGATGTTGGTCTTTGCTGCTACAGCATCCACTAATTCGCCTTTGTTCATAAATCGCCCTGAAACATTGCAAGTAATCGAAATCTAGCATTATTACCTCTTATTCATAAAGGGGAAAAGGAATAATTTTCTAGCAACACGCGAAAATTAACAATGCACGACGACTATTGCTGTAATAGGATGTTATACGGAAAAATTCGGTATAATACGCAATTATCCAACGAGAAAAGTCCGAACAACTTAATCGCAGTTAAGCGTTCACAGACGGCACGACAACTGTTTCGCAAGCTACTGGGGTGTTAATATGCTTGTCTTATAAGGGAGCAGTAAGCACATGGAAAAGATCGTTATCGTGAAATGGAGAATTAAGGAGTCGGAAACGTCCCGGATACTGAAATTGCTACCGGAGCTGGCCGAGAAGACCAGATCGGAGGAAGGCAACATTTCCTACACGATTTATCAGTCGGAAAGCGATCCTTGCGAACTCATTCTTTGTGAACACTACTGAGTTCTGTTGTCTGTGCTTCTACCAGTGTCTGTTCTAAACCACGAAGTTCTTGCATTCGTGTTTTTACTAGTTGTTGCAAAGAAGCAATTTCTGAGTCGAATTGACTAGCATGATTTTGCACCAACTCTTCATACAAAGAAAGTAGGGAATTAGAATCTGTCATGGGATTCCTCACTTTATAAGTGCTAATTGTTAGTGACTACCGCAGTTTGAAACTACTGCAAAGCGTCTTAATAGTTCTTCTGTACTAATATATCATTAATTGTTTGATTTCTAAAAAAGCATTTTTCCCGCTTCAGATTCCGACTCAAAAACCCTCAATACTTTCTCTTCCAAAGCTGTCAAATAAGCCCGCTTCAGCTTCCCCAACGACTCCAAAAACTTCTGCACCGAATACTTTAGTAGCAATTCTTACTTATCTTTTAGCTGTGATTGAGTCTTTGAAGCTTAAAATAGAACGATTGCATTTAGACCGGGAATTCTTCTATCCGAATTTTTCACAAGTAAGAAATCCGGAAGTTTAGCCTACTTAAAGCAACTGTCGGCGAAACTTGCTAATGCCAACAGTTAGAAAAACTAATACGAATCCTATTAAAGCTAAGATATTGGGCCCAATTATATCCAACCCAAGACCTTTTAATAAAATGCCACGCACAATGAATATATAATGCCGGAGGGGATTTAATAAAGATAGAAATTGAAACAAAGGGGGCATGGCTTCAATAGGTGCGATCGCTCCTGATGTTTGAATAAGTGGTATATTAATAAAAAAAGAAATTAGGACTACTTGTTGTTGTGAACGCGAGACTGTAGCTAGCAAAATTCCTAAACTAATTCCTACTAAGACATACAAACTAGATGCCACTAAAAATAGACCAAAATTGCCATTAAAGGGAATATTAAATACTATTCTGCCTAAAGTCAGAGCTAATAAAATATCTCCCATTAATAGAACACCTAATGGAAATATCTTGGCTAGTAATATTTCCCAATTCGCTGTCGGAGTCATGAGTAACTGTTCAAGAGTGCCGACATCTTTTTCCTTAACAACTGTAATTGCAGAAACAGATGTGGATATTAATGTCATCACTAAACCCATTACTCCTGGAACAAAAAACCAACTACTTGTAAGTCCTGGATTGTAAAGAAAGACAAATTGAGGTGTGACTGGGAGATTAGTTTGATAACTAACTCGTTGACGATTATGTTTTTGGATGATTTGATTGATATAGCCGTTGGCAATACCGGCTGTGTTGGCGTTAACACCATCAATAAATATTTGTATTGGTGCTGATTTCGTTGCTAAGTTACGGTAGAAATCTGGCGGAATGATTAAACCTACATCTAGTTTTCCTTCTTCTACTTGATTGCTTAACTCTTTTTCACTAATTAATACAGATTCTAAATCAAAAGTATGATTTGCTGTGATAGCCTGCAATAGTTCCCAACTTTCGGTTACGTTAGCATAGTCAACAACACCTAATTTTAAGTGTTTAACATCAGGATTGAGGACAAATCCATATAGGATTAGCTGTAAAGTTGGCGGAATAATGAGCATAACCATTAAGGCACGATTGCGCCGAATTTGACTAATTTCTTTTTTGACTAATGTCCAAAATATGTTGTCAAATATTCTGAGGATAAATTTCATATTTTTGCAAGATAATTAACTGTTGATAACTGAATATGGTATGTTACGCCAATGTTAGGATTAAGCGTTAAAGAGAGTAGAAATTAGCCGTAACGAACCGGATGATGGTGGTGCTTAAGCGTTGCTTTAATACACCCTACATTTTCTACTGTGGTAGTTGCATTTTTTTTAACATATTGTGGCAGATTCTAAATAATATTAATCCAAATATAGCTAGCATTAATAAGTTAAACCAAGTTCCTCGCCAACCAATTCCTCGTACAAATGCATCGCGGGTAATTTCCATGTAGTAGCGTGCAGGAATAATGTTAGGTACAAGTGATATGGGGAAAGGGATATTACTGAGAGGATAAATAAAACCAGAGAGCATTAATGATGTAACAAAACCTATTAAAGTAACTCCTTGAACGGCAGAGTTTTGGTCACTGCTACGTGTTCCCAAAAGCAGACCAAATAACACACTATCTATAAGAAATAGTAGAGTTCCTAGTGATAGATTGATAATGTCTCCGACTAAAGAAATTTTAAAAATTAGTGACGCTATCACCATGACTAATACTGCTTCCGTAATTGCAATTAGCAGGTAAGCTAATCCTTTGCCTAAGAGAAATTCAACTGCACTAATATTAGAAGCATAGGCTTGGATAATTGTACCTCTTTCTTTTTCACGTACCATTGCGATCGCAGTCAACAAAGACGGATAAATCCACAACACTACACCATACACTCCTGGCACAAAAAAAAGTGATTCTAAACGACCGGGATTAAACCAGAGGCGGATTTGCGGTTTGATAATATTCGTTAAAGTGACTAATCCTTGCTCTTGAATAAAAAAGTTAGTCACATTTTGAATACCATTTCTAATCACACGGGCATTATTAACATCTGTAGCATCAATTAATATCTGGACTGTGGTACTTTTACGATCTTGAATATCGCGGCTAAATTTGGGGGGAATAATGACGGCAGCTTTGGCAATACCACGGTCAATAGCATTACTTACAGAGTCCGTTTTTGCCCATTGTGTCGGTATAAATTGGTTAGTAGCATATAAACGCTCAATGTAAATACTACTAAGATTTGTCCGGTCAAAATCTTGCACAATCAAGGGGATATTAGAGCTTTCTAAGCGGAGTGCAAACCCATAAATTAGCAAAGCGAGCGTCGGTAATAAAAATGCTAACGCCAACGTCAAGCGATCGCGGCGAAACTGGGCTAATTCTTTTTGACACTGGGCAATAATTTTTTGCATATACCAAGATTCGTGACTGGGGATTGGGATTGGGAAGTTTTCTTCCTCTGTCCCCTACCTCCTACTAACTTCGCTGGACTATACCAATAAAGGCATCTTCTAAAGAGAAGGGAATCGGACGCAAGGACTGAACTGTGAAATCCTGAGACTCTAGCAATTGCAGTAGTTGGGGAACTTCCTCATCAGGGCGATCGAGCACAATATGTAAACTATTGGCAAAAATCGCCACTCGCCAAGGCTCAAGATGCTGTTTGAGCAAGTCTGACGCGGCTTGGTTTTGTTGGACAATGATTTCTATGAGTTGTCCGGGTTGGGAGGCTTTAATCTGACTGGGTGAACCTTCAGCAACGGTTTCTCCAGCTACCATGAAACTCATGCGGTTACATTGTTCTGCTTCTTCTAAATAATGAGTTGTAACTAAAATAGCTGTACCGTTACGGGCAAAGTCATTAATCAGCTTCCAAAATTGACGACGAGCCAAAGGATCAACCCCGGAAGTTGGTTCATCTAGAAATAAAATATCTGGTTCGTGCATTACAGAAGCACCAAAGGCTACCCTTTGCTTCCAGCCACCGGGTAGCTGTCCGGTGATCATATTTTCCTGTCCTTCTAACCCACAGGTAGCAATTACCCAATCAATTTTCTCACGTCTGAGTTTGGGAGGAATGCCGTAAACACCACTATAAAATTCTAGGTTTTCTAAAATTGTAAGGTCATCGTAGAGGGTGAATTTCTGACTCATGTAACCGATACGTTGGCGGAGTTCTGCACTGCGTAAGTTACCCGTTTCACCACCAAGGGCAATTTTACCACCACTGGCTGCTAACAACCCACACAACATTTTAATCGTGGTGGTTTTCCCCGCACCGTTAGCGCCTAAAAGTCCAAAGATTTCGCCATAACGTACTTCGACATTGACACTTTTGACTGCTTGAAAATTTCCAAAGACACGGCTGAGATTATGAGCGAAGATGGCAAGGTTTGAAGATGAGGTAGAATATTTTTTCTTATCTCCCTTGTCTTTTTTGTCTCCCTTGCTCCCCATTCCCCTCAATCGAGAACGAGGAAAAGAATAATATGAGGGTGCTAAACCTTGTTGTCTAAGACGGGTAACAAAAAGATTTTCTAGGGTGGGTGCAGCAGACTTAACGTTGACGGAGTTTTGTAGTAGTTTTTTAACTTGAGTTTCCCCCAAGGTTACATCTTCTACTAAAACATCCAAGCGATCGCCAAAGGTTTGCACATCGACAATATTACTAGTCTGACTCTGCAATAAAACTTGTTCAGCTAATTCTAAATTGGATGTGTGAACTTCTAAGCGATGTAGACCTAAACTGGAACGCAAGGCTTCAGGGCTGCCAATCTCTTGAATTTGACCACTGTACATTAAAGCTATGCGATGACAGCGTTCTGCTTCATCGAGATAGGGTGTAGCCACAACAATAGTCATACCTTCAGCAGATAGCGCCGCCAGTGTATCCCAAAACTCCCGGCGGGAAACTGGATCAATCCCTGTAGTGGGTTCATCCAATAGTAAAATCCGGGGTTGCGAAACCAAAGCACAGCATAGTGCCAGCTTCTGTTTCATCCCACCGGAAAGTTGCCCCGCAAGGCGATCGCCAAATTTATCTAAATTCATCAATCGTAAGTATTTATTACGGCGTGCCTGCAACAATTCCTCTGGTACTTGTCGTAATCCCGCAGCGTAGCGCAAATTTTCATCAATACTCAAGTCTAAATACAGAGAAAATTGCTGTGTCAAATAGCCCGTATTCAAACGAGTATCCCGTGCAGATTGACCAAATATTTGCACCTCGCCCGCCGAAGGTGCCATCACTCCACTCAAAACATGAAAAGTGCTAGTCTTACCCGCACCATCAGGGCCAATCAGCCCGAACATTTCCCCCTGATTAACAGTAAAATCAACACCCCGGACAGCCGCTAGCTGACCATAATATTTATATAAACCGCGAACAGCGATCACTTCAACCGATAAGTCAATAGCCATTAGTCATTACTGAATTTACCTTTCCCCAGTCCCCTATTGCCGCAATTTAATCTCCGCATCCCCAGGCATACCAATTTTGGCGCAGGGCAAATCTGAATCTGTGTATGGTTGTTCTGGTTGAAAACAACCGCTTGGGTTTTCGATGCTAATCCGCACCCCAACGACTTGCCTAACCCTATCTTTTTGAAAATAAATATTTTCTGGTGTAAATGAGGCTTGCGGATCGATAGAAATTACTTTCCCTTCTAGCGGTTTTTTGGGAGCAGAATCAAGAAAGATTTTAGTTTGCTGTCCTACTCGTACTTTACCAATATCACCTTCTGGCACAAAACCCCGTAAATATAAAGCTTTAGGATCGACTATCGTGAGAATTTTGGTTTGATTGTTGACTACTGCTCCTGGTTCAGCACTACGGGCGATGACTACGCCATCTAGAGGACTGAGCAAATTTAAGTCTTTTTGAGAGTCTTTAATTTGGGTGTAGATTTGTTGTTTGGTGGCTAACGCGTCTCTAACTTTAGCCTGAGCCGATTTGACTTGTGCTTGTGCGGCTTTAATTTGGGAGTAGCTTTGCTTTTCCCGGCTGTAGAGGGCGGCTAATTGGCTATTACGAATGCTGGGGTTGAAGCCTGTAGTTTTGGCTTGGGTGAAACTACCGAGGCTAGCGTTTAATTGTTCGCGGGCAGCGTGAACTGTGGCTTGATAGGCGGCGAGGGTGGCTATGGCTGTATCTAAAGTAGTTTGGGCTTGGTCGAATTGTTGTCTATTGATAGCACCATCATTAACTAATTGGGCATAGCGATCGCGGTTTACCTGTGCTAACTTCAATTCTGCCTCTGCTTGTGTTACCTGTGCTTGGGCTTGGGCTAGTTGGGATCTAGCAGCCGCTACATTCGATCTTGCTTGCTCAATCTTGCCTTGGGTATCACCAAAAGATTGCTGCAAATTTAATTGAGCTTCTCCAATCCGGTTTTTCATCTCTTCGACTTCACCTGTTATCTGCTCTACATTCGAGCGTGCTTGCTCTACATCCGATTGGGCGGATGCAATCTTAGCCTCGGCTGAAAGTAATTGATCTTTTAAGAGTTGATCGTCACTGTCATCAAGTTTGATTAACTGTTGACCTTTTTTGACTGCTACTCCCTCTCGTACACTAATTGATTCAATTCTGGCCGAACGCTTTACCCCAATCTCAGTTTCGTAACCATCAATCCGCCCACTCAGCTTCAGTATATTTGCTGTTTGTTGGGGCTGATTATGCCGGATGATGTAAACAATACCACCTGCTAATATCAGCCCTAATGCCAATATGAGACGAATTGGTTTTTGCCGATACTCCTGTTTAGAGAATGGTTCTTGGGCCCGATCCTCATTTCCTGTAAATTTCGTGGATATAGATTTAGTCATTATCAATTGAAATCAATAGTTTTATATATTTATAGCAATCCTGATTTTTCAAACTATATCCTACTTTAAATGGAATGCAATTATTATAAGTAGATATGCACAATTAAACAGAATTAAGTAAAGAAAAATTAAGCTCCTCAAACTTTATTTTCTTTTAGTTTGAAAGAGGGCATAGCGTAAAAGAGTGACATTTTTATGTTGGGTTGTGAGATTTTTTCGTAAATAACTGGCTTGAAAAAGGATGTAGGGGCAAGCGTTTTTAGGCTAAATTCGACTCTACCATTAAAGAGTCGGTAGAATTAATTAGAGACATATTATCTAAACGAATAGCAGGTTTACCTTCTATCATCGTCAGATATAGATAACATCTGCTGGCATCTTCAGTATTCCAAGCATAAATCGGTACTCCTGAACAAGGAGCAAAATCTGTCAGTTTTCCTAATAAATCTTGAAAAGTAAGAGTTTTGTGGAGTTTCCCTAATAGGGGTTGAGATAGTGCTGACACCAGAAGAAATAGTGAACCAAGTTCCCCTAACCCTCTATCTTCCAGTGAAATAGTCTTGCCAAATCTCAGGGCATTGATTTCCTCTTCCGATATACTTAACCCGATGCGCTCAATACCTTTTCTAATCGTGGAATTATTCCCTACAATGTATATTACCTCCTCGGACATATCGCATCTCCTTTTGTATAATACTCAAGTAAATTAATGAAAATTATGCAAACATTAATGTAAATTTTTACTGTTAATTATTTTTGACAATAATTAGTTTCAGGTTTCATAAATTTAGTTAACTTTATGGATCTGTAGAGACGTTAAATTGCCACATCTCTACAGATGCTTATACATCAAACAGATTCAACAGCCTGTTCAAAAGGATCGAAGCTGCTATCTTGAGAGCTGGAATTATATTTTGCAGCTATGTTCATATAGGAACGGAAAAACGAAGGTTCAATAGAGGCTTGAGTTGCAGCATAAGTGCCATTCTCTTGCAAAAGTTGGTGAACCTTATGCAATCTGTAACAAGGAACGCCTGGATATAGATGATGTTCCAGATGAAAATTAGTGCCAGCAAACAGGATTGTCATTAAGGGAGAAGTACGACTCCAGGCATTATGAAATGGATTATCATCAAGACCACCATGATCGAGATAGGCTTGACATCCAGAGATTAGCATCAATGCAAGCATTGGTAGTCCGATAGAAAATAAACCAGCAATGGGATTGTATACAGCTATTCCTAAATAAATCCCAATCCATAACAAAGCAAATACAAAGTTCATCCAACAAAGAATACGCACAGTAGACATCTGAAATGGCATCATGTAAGGAAATGGCCAAGGACGACCTAAAGCAGTATTCAAAGTTATTTTAAAATGATGATAGTTAAGTAATAATCTGGCAAAAAATAATCTTTGCCACCATGTTGTTAAAGGTGTGAGTATTTCAATGTCAGGGTCAGAAGCTTGATTTGTAAATCGATGATGACTCCAATGTCGCATCATTGCACCCATATCACAATATGTTAAGACTGAAGATGCAAAGAAAAGACCAATTAATGCACTAACAAATTTGTTAGGATGTAGTGCTAGATGAAAGCCATCATGACCAATAAAACCCATCATCTGAATACCATATCCAGTTATGATAGTTAGTGGAATAATTAAAGCTATTTTTAGTGGTAGAAAATCAATTGATGTGACAACCACATAACATAGCCATGCTGGGACAAAAAACCAAATCAGTCCGTAGAGAATAAACCCAGTAGTTCCTAAAATTGTGGGTTTATACCAGTCGGCGGGAATTGCGGGTCTGCGAATTGTTTGTGTTGTTGTCATAAGTATCCTTATTTGTGTGTAAATGGTAGGGGTGTAAGGAGGAAACTTGATATGTTTTTGAGGTAAATATTTTCTTATACCCCTATATCCCTACTAGTCCTTGGAAAGTTTCTAGTGTTTCGTTCATTGAGGTGCTATTTTCCACGTTGAGGGTTTTAGCTTGGTTAAAATTCCGTTTCACTAGTCCTGAGATTGTCTTACCAGGACCGAACTCGATAAAGGTATCCACACCATGATTAGCAAGGTGTTGAATAGAGGTCATCCACCGCACTGGTAGGGTGATTTGGTGGATGAGTAAGAAACGGATGTGTTCAGCTGTGGTGATGGGTTGGGCGGTGACGTTAGAAATCACAGGGATGCGAGGGGTACAAATGTTGATAGTTGCTAAGATTCCGGCTAAACGCTTGGCGGCTGACTGCATTAAAGGGGTGTGAAATGCACCAGAAACAGCTAATTGCACTACTTTTGTCGCGCCTGCTTGTTCAGCTAAGGTCATTGCTTGTTCTACCGCCCTCGCATCTCCACCGATGACGGTTTGATTAGGTGCATTGTAGTTAGTCGGTTGACACACTCCTATTGATTTCACCTGCTGACAGATAGCTTCTACTATGTCGGCATTCAGACCGATAATCGCCGCCATCTTGGTATCTCGGTTGATAGAGGCTTCTTGCATAAAGATGGCTCTTTGCTGTACTAAAAAGACTGTATCCTCAAATTCCATCACGCCGGCTGCGACTAGTGCGCTGTACTCTCCCAAACTTAAACCAGCAAGAAATTTTGGTTCAGGGAACTGGGTTTGAGCCGCCGCTAGACAAGCTAAGTTAGTGACAAAAATGGCAGGTTGAGCATTCTCTGTTTGTTGTAACAGTTCTGGGGAACTATCACGACACATTTGCAATAAATCAAAACCGAGTACATTCGAGGCGCAATTGTATAATACTTTGGCTTCGGGGTAGCGATCGGCAATTTCCACACCCATCCCAACATATTGTGCGCCCTGTCCAGGAAATACAAATGCAGTGTTCATGCTACTACCTCTTCTACTGGTACTTGATTGCAAGTTAAACCTTCTGTAAGTTGCGCTCCTTTGTGAATTTGATACAGAGGAAAAGGAGCGCAATAATACTGCATTTTTTCTTCTTGAAAAATCTCGTGTAGTTTACGTAATCGATAAAATGGACATTCTGGATAAGCGTGATGTTCGACATGGTAAGTAATACCAGCCCAGAGTAAACCTAACCAAAAGTTATCAATAGTAATTGCGTTTTTCTGCATATCTCTTTTTTGAGGATCGTCACCTTCATAAAGAGTTAAGGGAGCGTGTTCATAACCCCGTGTGATCGGATTAATCACTAAGGCAACAAAGGCTAAAGGAATCCAGAAAATAAACAGTGCTTTTATTCCCATACCGGAATAAATTAAAACGGCATGAATGACTACCCAAAAAGCCAAATTAACTATTTGTTCAATAATCACCGTCAAACTGACTTGTTTGCCATAGCAAGTCAAAGATATCTTGGTATACCATTCATAATATCTCCAAATTCTCAACCAAATTTGGTTGAGTTTACCAGAAAAATAATATTCATCTGGGTCTCTTTCTGGATCGGAAATAAAATTATGATGACGTTTATGGGTTTCTCTATTGGTTGTAAATGTCATCGTGAATGACAGTGCATAAAGACGACCAAATAATGTATTTAACCATTTGGTTTTAAAGGCGCTACCGTGCATACAATCATGATGCAAAATAAATAAGACATAGAGTTGATTGCCTAGCCCAAGTGCTAACAGAAAATCAATCCAAGGATTATCTATGAATAAAATCAGGGAAATTAATCCGAAATACAATACTATATATGGTGAGCCATAAAGTAGGTGTAGTAAGCCATTAGCAGCACACATTTTTCTAATTTCTGCCTCCCGTGCTGAGGGAGCGCGTAACCATTTTTGTCTTTTAGGCTTGGAAGTTAATTGTGATTCTATTGCAACACTCATGTCAATTTCCTTAGTATATTTTAATGTCAAGTTGTTAGGATTTATCAGGGCTTTAGCCCTGATAAGAAACTTTTAGGAATTAACTATCCGTAGAGATGCGGATATTCTTTTTTGATTGACCCATTCACCTTTTTGGATAAGATATTCTACCCAATAGTCAATATCTTGAATCAGTGCTTGGCTCTTACCTTGGTCAAGAAATTTTTTCAGGTAAATAGCAGTGTCAAAATTGTCGATGGTTTTGTAAAACTTGAATGCCTCAATAAATGGGTCATCACTAACATGAGAAATCAGACCAATTTCATAAGCTGTTTGGGCATTGATTAGCTCTCCAGTTAGTACCAATTTTTTAGTTTGTAGCAATCCTATTTGCTGCTTTAGGAAACTCATGCCGCCCATACCAGGAATTAAACCTGATTTGACTTCAGGTAAACCTAACTTGACGTTGGTATCAACAAACTGAAAATCACTACACAAGAGCATTTCTAAGCCACCACCTTGGGCGGCACCATTTATGACGGCGACAACTAGAGCATTTAAAGAGACAAATCCGTGAATTACTTGCTGAACTTTAGCGGCAAATTTTTTCAGTATAGTGGGATTTTGCTGTTTTAAATATTCTAAAATGAGAGTGCGATCGCCACCAAGAGAGAAATACTTACCATGATGGGAAATATAAACTATTTTGGGCATCTTTAACGATGATTTCTCTTTAGATAAAGCTGCAATTATATCTAATAGTTCATCCAGCACTTCGATAGATAAAGCATTGCCATTGGCAGCATTTAAGAATAACCAAAGACAACTATTTTTATCAAAATAGCTATCAATACAAGCAAATTCTTGCCGAGTACAGCCATAGGTATTATGTAGATTGATTGGCTGTAAATATTCTCGAATACTGGGATGAATTACATCTTTGTTAACTATCTCATGTTCTCTAGTAATTGCTACTTTTATTTCTTGATTGCTATATACTTTTAAGAGTTGTCCGTCACTTCTAGCTACAAACACCTGCTGCACGAGAATATCTTCTTTATCGCTAGAGGTAGGAACTAGAGATTGCAGATTAAAGAAACCTTCTTCTCTCATTAATCTCTGCCAAGTTGCTTCTTGTAAAAGAGGCGATCCCGGATATCTCAAATCTCTATCTTGTGAATTCCACCAACCTCTTAGTAATCCAAATGTTAAAGTTGAGAAATTCTGTGATTTGACACTCTCATTAAAGATTAAGCAACCTGTTGGCTTGAGTAATTGCTTAACGTTGCGTAGACTTTCACGAATATTAGGGGTGGCGTGCAGGATATTTGTAGCAATGACAAAATCAAATTGTTCTTGCCAACCTTGTTTTTCGGGATTTAGGGAAATATCTAAAACAGAGAAACGCATTCCAGGGTAAGTTTTAGCAAATTTTTCTCGACCATGTTCTAAAAGTTTAAACCAAACATCGGTGTATACATACTCGACAGCAATATTATGAGCAACTAGTGAATTAATTACATAGCGAGTTGTCCCACCTGTTCCCGCACCTACTTCTAAAACTTTGATTTTTTCTGGAGATTTACCGTTGAACTTAGCTTTGATTTGATTAACAAGGGTAGCAGCAACAAGTTCATTATAAATATCAGAAGCTAAGTTACCACTGTAGACTCCCTCAACTAAATCTAAACTAGAGTTAGGAAAGACAATATTATTAGCTGCGATTTTACCTAATAAAATATCTTCGTAATTCTTTAAGCAAGTGTACAGTAACTGATAGTATTGTTTGAGTTCTGGCTCAGTGTGTAGGATTTGATTAGCAGCATTTTCAAATTCAGTCAATGTATGATATTCACCTTGGTATTGTATTTCTACTGTTGCAGAAAAGTAGTGATTTTGTTGTGATAAATAACCAGCTTGTACCAGGAATTGGAAAATTTCTGCAAATAGATGATGGTGTTCATCAATAATTTTGGCTGATTTGATAGCTTCTGTAATCCTGTAGGATGCTGCTTGGTGGTCAAATAAACCCAGATTTTGCAAAATTCCTACTAACCCAGTAGCCGCAGCAGCCATTAACTGATCTAAGCCTTGCTTAAACTTGAGTAATGGTGGATGATTAGCTGTGAAAAAATCTGCATGATCTATAGTTAGTGGTGCAAGATTTGATAGTATTTCTGTAATTGGTCTTTGCTCAAGCATTAAGTGAGGATCTAAGCCAATTTGTAACAGGATATTTCTCTTAGCTTTCACGACTACAGCTTGGGGAATTTGCATCGCTAGAATTGTTTCTAATGCCTCCATTCCCTCTGCAATGTTGATTGAGTCCATGCCTTGATGTAGCATTAAATCTCGATACTTATCATTAGCTACGGCACCTACTTCACCCCAAAATCCCCAGTTAATTACACATACCGGATAATTTCGTGTTTGTTGCATATATTTAGCGTAGCTATCAAGAAAAGTGCTGGCGGCGGCGTAATTACTTTGACCAATATTGCCGACAAAAGACTGTAGAGAAGAGAAGAAAACGATCAAATCAAGTTCTTCGTTAAGAGTGGCTTGATTAAGTGCGATCGCACCTGTTACCTTTGGTTGTAGTACAGCCGCAAAATCTGCCTCTGACATCTTCACCAACAAGCTATCATTTAGTACCATTGCTGAGTGAATGATGCCGTCTAGTTTGCCAAATTTATCTTTGGTTCGAGTAATAGCATTAGTCAGTTCATTGACATCATCACAATGAGCTTGTAGATAAATTACATTTTCATCATATTTCCCTAGATGGGAGATTTTAGCTAATAAATTATCATTTGCTGGTGAGCGACCTAATAAAGCAATATTAGCTGAATATTGAGTACGCAGATAATCACTTAAAACAAGACCTAATCCACCTGTACCACCAATAATTAAATAAGTACCATTGGGTTTAAATTTTGATAACCCTTCTCTGAAGACTGGAGCTAAATTGTAGAGGCGTTGGCAATATATTTGCTGTTGACGGACTGCAAAGGCATTGCCAGATATACATTCATTCTTAAAGGTATTTTCTAACCAGACAGTATTCTCTTTTCTTAAGGCATCTTCAATTTCAGACGCTGCTAAATCCAAGAAAGTAATAGTGCAGTGTTTATACTCTCTGGAAAAAGATTTCCACAATCCCCAAAGACCACTATTATCAGGCTGAACTTCTTCAGCATAGAAAACTTGTACAACATTCAATGTAATAATTTTAAACTCAATTGAATGTTGAGTTAATCCAGTTCTGATGATAGATTTGATAAAGTGAAAAGCATAGTTATGACTCAATAATTGCTCAGATTTTTCGGGTGCAGTTAGGAAATATACTTGAGAGATATCTGTTAATTGTTCTAAAAGCTTATCCCAGTCTTGTGATTGGTCATGTCTAACTTGAGCAGTGCAATTTTGCCAATTTTGATAAAAATTACCAACTGTAATGATGTGGCTATTGTCTGAACCATGCCAATTCAGTAACAACTGCAATATTTGTAAATTTTCACCCCATGTCACAATCAGAGTTTTAGCTGCTTTAGTTTGGTCAAACTTTAAATAATTGAATGATTGTTGGTTGAATATGGAAATACTTGTCGGTTGCCATTTAGGGATGAAAATCAGTTCACTTTCTTTTGTAGTGAAAGATAAATCATGAAGCTTTACTGTTTCGCTGTGTCCATTTTCTGTAACTTTGTTGGGACGTAAATTAGCGTGCTTTAAATTTGTAGGTACAATGCTATGTTCAGTATTTAATTGAGTACGAAGATATTTCTGTACTGCTTCAGAATGTTCGCGCCATATAAATTCTGCCAATTTAGAAACAGTAGGCTGCTCAAACAGCATCGTTGGATAAAGGCGAATATTCAACAGCTTTTCTAACTCGTGAGAAATATCTAATAAAGCCGTTGATTCTAACCCTAATTCAAAGAATGATACTTCTAATAAATCATCTGCAAAATCTTGTTTAGTGTATTTACAAACTAGTTTTTTGATAGAAGTTACCAGATATTCCACACTCGGTTCTGGAGTAATAACAATTTGTTGAGGTGTATCATCAACAGTATTTAATTGAGTATGAAGATATTTCTGTACTGCTTCAGAATGTTCGCGCCATATAAATTCTGCCAATTTAGAAACAGTAGGCTGCTCAAACAGCATCGTTGGATAAAGGTGAATATTTAACAGCCTTTCTAACTCGTGAGAAATATCTAATAAAGCAGTTGATTCTAACCCTAATTCAAAGAATGATACTTCTAACAAATCATCTGTAAAGTTTTGTTTAGTGTATTTGCAAACTAGTTTTATTATGGACTCAACTAAATGTTTTACTTTTGGTTCTGGAGTTGTTAAAACTTGATATGCTTTTTGTTGTTGATAAGCAAAGATAGTATTTTCTGTTTTTCTTTCTAACTTTGCCAGTCTTCTAATAAGTTCAATATTATGAACTCTTTTAATGCCAAAGTTACGGAATGTTGCTAGTTGATTACCATACTCGTCGCAAATTACAAAACTTCTGTAACCAATTTCCTTGGTTAGTTCAACTTGATCGGGCTGATCGACGTATACATAACAATTACTGCGTCCTGTTAAAGGTCTACCAGAAAATGATTCAATATAAAAAGGAACATAAAGTTGGGCTGTCGCTTGATAAGGAATTGAATAAAAAAGCGGTACAATAGTCGAACAATCGAGAAACACAGGATGGAACAAGAAATCATCACTGTGCTGCAAGGCGATAGAACACAAAGAAACTTCACCCAAGCAACCATAAAGACTACCATAAACCTTACCGCTAGGTTTCATGAAATTATCGTGGTCAATACCAACTTTGCGGGTGATGGCATAACAGGCATCTAAATCGACAACTTGAGTTGCTTTATGTTTGAGGACTGATATATCTATAATATTTTTAGTTTGTAATTCTTTGGTCAGTAATTGGCAGGTTAAATGTTTAGTAATAGAAGAGTCTTTTACTTCACCATTTTTCCATTTAGTGCTGGTGGCTTCTATTCCCCAATCAGTTCCATTGGGTGAGATGTGAATTTCCACTTTCCGGTCAAAATCGGCAGTTGTCACAATTGGTTCTAGGAACATGATGTTCCGCAATTCTAGATTTTCAATATCAAAAGACCTGGCTTTTAAAGTTTTAAAAATCATGTCTATAAATGTGACACCAGGCATGATATGAATACCATCAACTCTGTGATCGCGAACGAAATAATCATTATCTGTAATTGTAAATTTGCCAATTATTTGTGCAGTTTGCATAAATGATAAGGAGTGTAGGGGAAAGATATTTTTCTTTGCTATTTAATATTCAGTCTGAAAAGAAGAACTTATGTATATCTAGCTAAATTCAGTATTTTTACGCAAGTAATACGAATTAAAAAAAATAATACAAGAGTAGAGGGGGAGCGTAATCTACCATTCTTTGAGGGTTGGTGGTGTGTTAGGACAATAGTGCATAACACACCTTACAAATTGGAGATTTTTTTAATTGGAAGTCCCTAAACGATCGCCTCTTTAACTACATTGGTTACTACATCTTCCAATATCAGCAAAGACTGGTGAGTCTCTTGCAATTCCAAGGTCAACAGGGAACGCCGAGGGGGTTGTGCTAACTGTTCAATATTTTCCACATTCATGGTGTAAGAAGTTGCCGATTGAGCGGCTGGCAACCAAGCCCGAATTTTGCTGCTACTAAAACCCTTGCTGAGTAATTTTGCTCCTGGTTTCACTGCTAATTTTGGTGGTTCAGAGAGAATGGTGTGTACATTAGTTCCACCAAAACCAAAGGAACTGATACCAGCAAATTTAGGATTAGTTTGATTCCAGAGTTGGGTTGTTTGGGCTGGATAGAAAGGTGAATCGGCAAAGTCAAAGCGGGGATTCACCTCTTGACAGTTGAGTGATGCGGGGATGACTTGATTGTGCAGTGACAATGCTACTTTGATGAAGCTAGCCACCCCAGCCGCGCTTAGTAAATGCCCGATATTGGTCTTCACGCTACCCACAGCACAGCGATTTTCTGTCCCCACCCCGGTAAACACCTGGGACAAGGCTCGCAACTCAATCGGGTCGCCAATCATAGTTGCAGTTCCGTGAGTTTCGATGTAACTAATTTGTTCTGCTGAAAGGTTGGCTTTTGCCAGTGCTGTTTCAATAACTTCCACTTGACCTTCTACACTGGGGGTAGTGATGCCCATTGTATGACCATCGTTGTTAGCAGCTGTAGCGGCAATTACTGCATAGATGGGGTCGCCATCAGCTAAAGCTTGTTTTAAAGGTTTGAGAAAGACACAACCCGCACCCTCACCAGGGACAAATCCATTGGCGCGTTCGTCAAAGGTAAAACATTTACCATCGGGAGATAAAGCCTGTGCTGCACTGAGGAAGAGATATGGTTTTTCATCTAAGAGAACTTCCACGCCACCAGCTAAAGCCATTTCTGATTCACCCTGTAGTAAACTTTGACAGGCGAGATGGATAGCCATGAGAGAAGATGAGCAGGCCGTATCAATTACCAGACTCGGCCCTTTGAGATTGAGATAATGGGAGACATGGGAAGCGATAAAGTTTTGTCCTACACCAACAACGCTGGATTTTTTGGGGACTTGAATGCGATCGCCATATCCTGCTACCCTAGCACCAACAAATACTCCGACCTTGCGTTTGTTTACATCTTTGATGGTGTGACCAGAATCTACCACCGCTTCCACGCAGCTTTGACAAAATAGGCGCACTAAGGGGTCAACATCACTTGCTTCATTTTGAGATACACCAAACATGGCGGGGTCAATGTATTCTAAATCGTCAATAAAACCGCCCCATTTACTGATTGATTTACCTGATGTCAATTCTCTAGTGTAATGTTGTTCGATATCCCAACGAGAGTTGGGTACTTCTCGGATGCTGTCAACGCCGGCTACTAGGTTGTTCCAGAAGATTTCTTTGTTGGCTGCACCTGGGAATTTGCAGGCGATACCAATGACGGCGATTTCCGTTTGAGATGAATTTTGGGGATTTTGCTTACGCAGAGGCGCAGAGGCGCAGAGAGGGGATAGAGGTACAGGTGGAATTTCTACTATTTGGGGTTGTGTTACTGGTATTTTTTGCTCTAATTGGTCGTGGTGATGGCTGATGAGATGTTCTGCTAGGCGTGATATGGAATCGTACTGTAATAACAGTGATGGGTCTAATTTCATTCCCAGCCATTGGTCGATTTTGTTGACGATACCAGCTAAGAAAATAGAATCAACACCCAAAGCCTCAAAGGAGGTTTCATACTTGATTTGGTCTAAGGCAATGTGGAGTTCACGGGATAGGATTTGGCTTAATGATTCTAAAACGTAAGTCTTCAAAGCATTGCCATCAGTGGGAAAGTTTTGTTTTGGTAATGATACTGGCTGGATTTTCGGCGTAGTCTGTTCCTTTGCAACTAGGGGCAATTCTGATACATTTAATTGTTCTTGACTAGCCAGACACGCTACGGTGTGGATTTGCGGGGGTAAAGCCAAGATAGTATCTAATGACTGCAAACCTACGGCTGTTGACAAAGGTACAAGTCCTATTTTGGTCATTGGCTGACTAGTTAGCTGTCCCATTCCGACTTCTTTCCAGTTTGACCACTGAATAGCGCGGTAGTAGGTATTGCCTTGGGCTACTTGGTAAGCAGCGAAGTAATTCATGTAGGCGTTAGCTGTTGCGTAATCACTAATACCTACAGCTAGCTTAGGTACAATACTCGACAGGGATGAGAACAAGACGAATGCTTCTAAATTGTCATGCTCAAAGATGCGGTGTAAAACTTCCAGAGCAGTAGTTTTGGGAGACAATATAGAAATAATGCTGTCTAAGTTTTTATGCAAGAAAGCTGGTGATTCTGAGGAAACGCAGCCTGCACAGTGGAATACTTGAGTAATTCGTCCATATTGACGGCGAATGTTTTGGAAATAGACTTCTAGGGCAGCATAATCTGTTAATTCGCCAGTATGGAGTTCTACGGTTACGCCTTGTTTTTCTAGGTTAAGAATGTTGGTAATTTTGCTAGCAATTGCGGGGTTTGCATTCGGTGCTGCGATGACTTCTTCCCATTGTGTTCTGGGGGGTAATGTAGTTTTACCCATTAAAACTAGGGTTTTATAACCTTGACGCGCCAAATGTTGAGCAACTTCATTACCGATACCACCTGTACCGCCAGTAATCACAACCATTCCCTGTGGTAATTTCTGCAACTGGCTGGGTTTATAGTTCAGAGGTGCGAGGGTAGAGACAAAGCGATCGCCATCTCGGTAACAAATTTCGGTAAACTGATCGTAGTCCTGATACTCTTGGGCAATAATTTGACTTAAAGCTGCTAAATCTGAGTTGTTGGGGTCTAAATCAATGGTCTTGGCATAACAAGACTTATATTCTGCGCCCAACATCTTGAATAACCCCGTCAGTTTTGCACCACGCAGGTTAGCTGATGTCCCGTTAATGTTTTGTAACCCTTGGGTAACTTGTATTAAACGCAGTGGTTTGCGGGTGTTTAATAAAGATTGCAGTAAGGCAATGTTGCCTAAAATAGACTGACTATTGGCGGTTAAATCAAGAATACCTGTGATATGTGAGGATGATATCTCATTGTTAAATCTAGCTCTGTGGTCGGCATTATCAAAGCAGAATTGATAATGCTGGGGTGTGATTTGTGTGTAGGTATGACTTTTCACGTCATCTGGAACATTGTTCTCTTGACCTAACCCCGTAACCCCTTTTCCTACAAAGGAAGGGGGAAAATTCAAAGCCTCTCCCCTAAAAAGAGAGGGGTTTTCTAAATTCTCCGCCACTACAAAAGTTGCATGATGATGCTGTGCTTGCAGAGTATCAATCAGAGGTTTGGTATCATCACTAGCTAAGACAATGATTGTACCTTGTAAAACAACCTGGGCATCCTTGGGTAATGCTTGACGCTGCCATTGTGGTATGAGCAGGCTGATGTGTTCTTTTGCAGATACTTTGATAGTCGTAGCTGGTGCGGTGTTTGTTTCAGGAAGCCAATACTTATCAAGGCTAAATGGGTATCCAGGTAAGGGAACAACGGCAGGGGAATAATCTCTAGGCAATACCTTAGCCCAATCGATATTTAATCCTCCTACCCACAACTTAGCCAACTTAGAATATGCTGGTTTTTGAGCTAGCGATCGCAAATGCTCTTCTAGTTCTTGCGGACTCTCAAATAGCTCTTCATAGGCTTGGCGATGACTAGAATCACCCACAAAAGTCTTAGTGTCTTCTAGCTTCCCATTGATAAAGTTTTGCAGAGAATCACCCAATTCCTCAAGTGTGTTTGCCACAATAGTCAGACGATACTCCATAGCTTCCCTGCCTTTTTGTAAGGTGTAAGCTATATCTGCTAAGGAGAAGCTATTTTGTTGTGACAAAAATACAACTATGCTTTGAGCGTAGGCAGTTAGTCTTTCTTTTGATTTGGCAGACAATACAACTAACTGCGGCTGAGATGAATTTGATGTATGGATGTGTCGAGGAAGCGCTAAATATTCTTCTAGAACTACGTGAGCATTCATACCGCCAAAACCAAAGGAACTCACCCCGGCTCGACGTGGCTGTTCTTTGCCTGTAGCGGTTGTTTGGCGTTCCCAATTAACTTGTTTTGCGGCAATCTGCAACGGAGAATTATCCAGACGGATATACTTATTCAGATTGGTAAAGTTTGCATTGGCAGGAATTATACCTTTTTGCAACGCCAAGATAGTTTTTAATATTCCTACCACCCCGGCTGCGGCTTCTAAATGTCCGATGTTACTCTTGACAGAACCTATATAACAATCTTGGGTAGTCTCAACAGTGGCAAAAACCTTCTTCAGTCCGTTAATTTCTATCGGGTCGCCCAAGGTTGTGCCAGTACCGTGTGCTTCAATATAACCAAGGGTAGCAGGGCTAACTTGGGCATCGGCATAAGCTGCTAAAATCGTCTCTGCTTGAGCTTCGGGAGCAGGTGCAGTCAAGGAATTGGTATGGCCGCCGTGTCCCACTGCCACACCTTTGATAACAGCATAGATATAGTCACCATCGCGTTCAGCTTTCGCCAAGGGTTTTAATAACAGTGCCCCTGCACCTTCACCTCTAACATAACCATTGGCGCGTTCATCAAAAGGGCTACACTCACCTGTTTTACTTAACATCCCCGCCTTAGAAAAGACTATATAGGATGTCAAAGAAGTGATAACATTAACACCACCTGCGATCGCTAAATCACATTTTTCTGACCGTAATAATTCCACAGCCCGATTTATCGCTACCAATGAACTTGAGCAAGCTGTATCAATTGCTTCACTAGACCCCTTTAAGTTCAACAAGTGAGAAATTCTATTAGCCAGTACAGCATGACTCACACCCGTACCCAAGTGCGGTTCTACGGAGTTTTCCTGCTGACACAACATCTCATAATAATCAAAGTTAGAAGCACCAACAAATACCGCCGTCTTAGAACCCGATAACTCCGAAGCGCGATATCCAGCATTCTCAAGAGCGTGCCACACACATTGGAGAAATATGCGTTGCTGCGGATCCATTAATTGGGCTTCCCGTGGAGAAATGCCAAAGAAACAAGCATCAAAACACTCGACATCTGCTATAAATCCACCTTTGAGGAAAGGAGAAAGTTCTGGAGATTGTAAGAGATTTGTTTGCTCTGTCTTCTGGGGTAAACGTTGAGCCGGAAAATCAGTAATGTTAACTTTACCTGCTGTCAATAACTGCCAAAATTCTTCTAAGGTTTTAGCTTGCGGTAATAATACACCAATACCGATAATTGCAATATCTTGAGGGGAAGATTCATATTCCAAAACATCAGCTAAAGTTGATGTCTCCTCTGCAATTACAGCAACAGCACCTTCTTCTTTAGTGCTAGTTTCTAAACTTGGCTGTAGATTCTGCTGAATAAACTCTGCCAAAGCAGTAATTGTATGACATTCATACAGCAGATCAGGAGTTACAGGAATTTTAAATTCACCTTCCAGAAAAGTAGTTAATTCCACATAATTTAAAGAATCAAATCCCAATTCGCTAGGTGAAAAAGATAAATAGACTTCTTCAGGAGGTATTTCTAGGATTGCTGCAATTTTATTTTGTAACCGATCCTCAATTTGATAGATATTATTCATTGTAGATATTGCTGTCAATAATAGATTTTGAAAATCATCTGTAGGTTTGGTATAACGCAGTGAAACTCAACATTAACGACGAGGTATTTGTTGGGTTTCCTGACATCAACCCAACTTACTTTCTAGCTTCTCAACTGCAACTACTTGTCTAGCAACAGCCTCGCGGAAACCATTTTGTGGATATAGAGTTGTACAATGTCTTCTGCGTTTCTTCCCACTAGAAGTTTTTGGCAAAGTTCCAGGCAAAATTAACACCAAATCATGCAACCTCAACCCATGAACATCAGAGATATTTTTTCTCACAATTGCTAATAGGTGGCTATAGTCAACCTTGTTGAGCATATCTTTTTTGATTTCACAGACCACAACCAACTTTGCATTTCCATCATCATTGAGATCAACTGTAAACGCTGCTGCCCCCCCTGGACGGATTGCAATATTACTTTTCTCAACAGTGTTTTCTATATCATCAGGATAATGATTCAATCCCCGAATAATAATCAAATCTTTCAAGCGACCTGTAATAAACAATTCCCTTTCTACAAAAAAGCCAAAGTCTCCAGTCCGCAGATAAGGACCTTCTCCTGTGGTGAGATAAGCTTGAAAAGTTTCTTGAGTTTGTTGGTTTATGTTCCAATATCCGGCTGCAACTGAACCCCCAGCAATCCAAATTTCACCAATTTCACTAGGACTACAAAGCGTATGAGTTTCTGGGTTCACGATGCGAACATCATGCTCACCATGAACATTCCCACACCCAACTAAAACCTTTTTAGTGTCGTTATCTACAACCTTGATGCGATGATTTTCTAGTTCTTGTTCATCTACTGGAAGCAACACAGGTTTGTCTTGGGGATTTCCACCAGAAACAAACAGAGTAGTTTCAGCCATACCATAACAAGGATAAAAAACTTCCGCTTTGAAGCCATATTTTTTAAATCTATTAATAAAGCTTTCGACCACATTAGCTTTTACAGGTTCAGCACCATTAAATGCAATTTTCCAACTAGATAAATCGATATCTTTAATTTCTTCATCGGTGATTTTATTCACACACAATTCATAAGCAAAGTTGGGACCACCGCTAGTAGTAGCCCGATATTCTGAGATAGTTTTCAACCACATTGCAGGCGACTGTAAAAAACTGACGGGAGGAAAGAGTACAGATTTAATTCCTAGATATAGGGGTTGGAGAACATTACCAATTAAACCCATATCGTGATATAGCGGTAGCCAGCCAACAAATATGGTTTCTTGAGAATGTTGAAATCCTTGTTTAATGGCTTGCTGATTATGAATGAGATTACTATGCGTCACCATCACACCTTTTGGTTGTCCTGTAGACCCGGAGGTGTATTGCAGAAACGCAATATCAGAGCCTTGAATAGCTGGCATTTTCCAGTCACAACTAGCTGCTTCTAGTTGGGAGTTTGTAGCTATCCACCGTGCATTATTGATATAGGGAATTTCGCTGTAAATCTTCTGAAAATCAACAATAGAGTCATCAGTTGTTAGTACAAATTTAATTTGTGCATTTTCTACAATTCCACTGAGGCGAGAAATTTCTCTTTGATTACGTACAGGATGCACAGGTACTGGAATTACCTTGGCATATAAACAGCTAAAAAAGGCAACGATAAAATCAATTCCCGGACGATATAACAATAGCGCCCTTTCTCCATCAGGATTGTATTTTTGCAGTTCTGCAGCTATGGCTGCAGCTTTTGTGTGCAACTGTCCAAAAGTTACTTCCAGCTTTGATTCTGGTGAATTAATAAAGACGAATGCTGTATCGTTTGTTTGTAAAGATGCTCTGACATTTAAAATTTCTACATAGTTTGAAAATTTGGTAGCTGCATTGATAATTCTTTCAGTCATAACTTGAAATGCCTCATTTAGTTTGTAGAATGATTAATTGCTTTTTGCCATTGGGCATACAAATCTGTGAACTAAAAATTAGTTTTTTAGTTCATTCACTATGAGGAACGGATTAAAACCTAGTAACTGTTGTAACCAATATAGCGATCGCAGCAATCAATTACTAATTATTAGTCACTTATTTCAGAGGCAATTATACATAAAACTAGAATCTGCTTGGTACTGTAAACGAGTACGGTACAACCAAGGTTTCAGATTCTTAAATTTAAGAACCTACGATTGGTACAGTTTTTATTCCTAGCGATCAATTCTTTAACGTAACTTTCTCCATCACTGCTTATTTCACCCCCTAACTAGGAGTAAGTTCAGTGAGAAAATCGATATCTTTCAGGCTCTTTTGTTTATCTTTCATCTTTTCGTTTTTTCATTGTCTTACTAGTAAATGCAGTTTGCGAAAGAATCAGCTTATCGTAGCACTGACAAGCTAGTGAAAATACTTACATTTATTTATTCAACTTGAGTTGAAACTTTTATGGAATAAATAATAAGTATTTGTGTCTTTATAAATCTGAATCATCAACAAAATTGAGCGAATCGACCGTAATTAGGAACAAACATCGCTAGAAATCTATGTTACGCGATCACCCCAGAAACAGCAACATCGACTGAAAACCTTATTCTTTGATCAATTTTCAAAACTTTTTAGCCTACTAACTTTTGTAAGGCCAAAACTAAAGACCTGTTGGTGGCATTGAAAGCGAGTATAAACGTCAGGGTTAGCGCGTCTTAAACCCTATTGACAGGGGGATTATGGCAGAGGTACTGAGTTTGAGAGAGCCGCAGCCAACACAGAAAGCATATAGCGCTCGTTCATAGCTGCTCGTCGTGATTTTTGGCGAATACTGCGACGAAAAGATGATTCTCGCTCTAATGCATTCAGGGCAATACGACGTAGTAAAGCAAAGTTTTGTGGGCTGTACAGAGAACGAATTCGGGACTCATCCTCATGAAAGGTAACATCTAATGTCCAATGAACAGAATTTTCTATTCCCCAATGCTGGCGAATTGCACTAGCAATTTTGTTTGCATCACTGACGAGACTAGTAATGTAAAATTACACCTCTTGTGTTGTTTTATTCCAATGCTGAATCGAACGTACTACCATCACAATTGTTTTTAGCCCTACCCATAAATCTAGTTGATAAAGTCCAGGAATCTGGGACATAGGTACAGTGTAAACTGTACGCTTTTCAATGCGATTATGCCCTTTCTCGATACGCTGACTAATGCTGATATCGCTACCTTCAAATCCAATGGATTGTGCTGCCCCAAACCAGTTTTTGACTTGTTGATGCAGTGTGGGATGATTATCTTTCAGGCTCAGAATATAAGATACTCGCGATCATAATAACCCAAAGGGGCCAATTGTTAGCGCCCATCTCTTTGCTGGTTTAGTGCGGACAACAATGCACCTAGATTTAGATGATTTGATTGAACCGCAAACACTACAAACCTTTAAACCACACGGCCCACACCAATTTTCATCTCCTAACCAGGAGGGTGATTCTGTAGTAGCACCTGTTGAAAAAGCGAATGTTTTTGCAATGATCGAGGAGGTGACAACTTTAGAAGATGTCCGCAATTTGGCATCAGATGAGGATGTCCAAAAATGGTAGAGCGCGATCACTAACCATCTGAATAAATGTCAAAGATGAGATTTCTTTAGTTAAACTGCAACGTGTGTTGCAAATGCCGATGGTAGAAGTATGGTTAGGACTATTGCTGGGTGGTTTTACTTAGAATAACTTAGTAGTTTTTGTTACAGCCATAATGTCTGAGTGAAAACCTCTCTAACTTCGGCCATCTTCAACGGCATTGTAAAGCATTCATAAGTCGGAAGTCGGAGGTGGCAATACGGTTCGGTTAACAAAGTCGAGGCGAACAGTTCTTGAGCAGGGGGAGAGAAATTTTAATAACTTTCCCTGCTTATGCGAACCGTATTGGACACATGGAAACTCATCTTTAGTATAAATACGCAGCTAAAACTTTATTAAATGTGCTAATTTGAGCTTACTGTATGTAATCGATAGCATATAAACGTCAAATTTTCTATTAGTCTATAAGTAAAACTTGTAACTCACAGCATTTAACTTACTGTAATATCGCAACAAAGGAGTTTCAAATCTTGAAAGACTATATCTGTGAGATTTTTGCCCAAAATGTTGGTTTATCTATTGCAGAAATTTTTGAAAATGACTTGACGCTATCGGCGATTATTGCTCGTTCCGATCTCCTACATAACAGCATCGATCTGATGGAGGTTTTCGCCAAAACTGCGAATATGCTGAAAAAGCAGTATGGAGTCCAAATACGTTTGCCAGCTTTCTCTCTTGATACACCTATTTCAGATGTATTAGAAGCATTTTTAAATGAAGCTGATACAGTTAATACATTGACCTAAAAATGATAAATTTTAAATCTAAACAAGGCTTTTCAAACAATCTCTAAAACTTAAAGATTAAATTCAAATATCTTCACTATGGTAAATACAATTTCTCGATCTGATATTGTCAGTAACTTATATGCAATTGTTGCCGAGCAACGAAGCTCTTTAGTTGATTTAATATGGGAACAACACTATTTCCATGAAAAGCGCCGATGGAGTGCAGTGGAAATGATTGGTGCAATTAACCTGGAGGCTGTGAATAAATTTGACAAAGCTAATCTCTGGAATGCTGGACGTGCAGAATTGACTACTAAGCCAGGAGCCGATCGCTTGGCTAGATTGGCTGATGCTGAGTGTCGTCGTTGGCAAGATGGCAATCCAGTTTTAGCAAGCATTATGCAAGCTTGTAGTACTTGGAGCCGTTACTGGAATGAGGAAGAAAGCTTTCACGAAACCACACTTAATCGCTTATCGACTTTACTCAGTCTAGAACCTGTCAGTGACGAGACTGTCATTGAGTTTCGGAAGATTTTTCCTGACGATGACATGCTCAGAACACTAGTATTATTAGCGATTTCAGAGATTACAGCTACGGTTAACTACTCTTGGTGTGCTAGTGTTGCTCAAGACCCTGGATTGAAAAAGTTATTTAAGCAAATTGCTGCTGATGAATCGCAGCATATGACATACTTCATAAGTTTTGCCAAAGCTTTAGTTGATAGTAAAGAGTACTCACCCAAAGGCGCATTTGCTGTTGCACACTTGTTTGTGCGAGAAGGGGGCGAACTTTATGGTAGTAACCGCCAACATCTTGAGCAGCGAGATTCTCACGTCAACTGGTGGGATTCCATCAAGTATGAGATGGTTCTGCCAGACAATATTGAGCGCAAACAAAGTCTGATCTTTTCTGCTCTCAGACAAATTACAGGAATTCAGGTAAACTCTGCGGCTGAAGTTGAGCAGACATGGCTGGAACTGGTGGGATGTTAATTGGACTGGGACACGATATTCAACTGATTGCAGAACTAACAACAGTTGAAGCTTTGAAAGTTCCAGGCATTTTCTTTACAAACACTGAGTGCCTTTACTTCAGCCAAAGTAAAAACCCTCTCCAAAGTATGGCAGGTACTTTTTCAGCTAAAGAAGCCTTGTTTAAGGCTTTGGCAATGGCCCCTAATTTCTACTGGACAGATGTAGAAGTGCGACATAATTCCTGTTACGCACCTTACTTTGAATTTTACGGCTCACTGGCAGAGCATGTTCAGGTTCAAGGTTGGACTGTTCACCTTTCCATATCTCACAGTGGGGATTATGTGTCTACTGTTGTGGCTATCTCTCCCCAGCCATGATTGCAGCGACTTGGCAGTAGAAAGGTGCAAATAAACAGCAGTGTGTAACAAAAAGTAAAGTTAACTAAAACTCTCTTCCCCCTTGCTCCCTGACCCCTGCTCCCCTGTGCCTCTTTTGACCTTCTGCCACGCTACTTGCTCGGAGAAAACCTCTGCAACGTAGTGGCTCCTCTGCCTTCTACCTTGCCTTGATAATAAATATTCACGCCAACCCACTTATGAACTTTGAAGCTGTTAATCTAAAACTTCAGGTACGCCCAAATGACCTTGACAGTTTGGGTCACGTCAATAATGCCACTGTTCTCGAATACCTAGAAGCAGGGCGATGGTCATGGCTTGAGCATCACAACTTATTTCACGGACAGCGGATTATTCCTGTAGTTGCTCGTATTGAAGTCAACTATAGCCGTGAAATATTACCTGGAGAGGTCAATATTATTACGAAACTCAAAGATGCGGAGGAAAATTACTATTATCAAGTAATTTTTCACCAATTTATTGAGATTTTCAAAAACGGAACTGTAAAGGTTGCTGCCGATGCTCTTGTGAAAGTAGCATTCATTGATTCAATTGAACGATCGCTTAGAACTCTCCAGGATTTTCTTGATGAAAATAAGCAACAAGATAGTTGAGGTCAAAACAATGCAAGACTTACAACCTAGAACTAAGCTGTCGATGACCGCGATCGCAATGATTCAGGCTCTCAAGAATACTGACTCACACTTGGGCTTGTTCATAAGGCAGGATCGCGCTGCTGAGTCTAAGTTTCTCGCCTATTGTGAGATGTACCAGAAGATTGCAGCCTATATGGAGTACTTTCGGGCTGCGGGTGTGACAGCTGGCTCAAAGATTCTGTTTCCTTTTGAAACAACCGAAGGTGTGATTATTGCATTCTTTGCTTTAGTTGGACTGGGAGCAATTCCACTGTCAGTCAAACCCTACAGCATGGGTGTTGTTAAAGAGAGCTACCTGCAATTTTTGACGAAGGTTACAACCCAATATCAAGCTGAATTTGTGTTGGAAGCACCTAGTATTAGAAGTTTAGAATTGAGCCTCCAGCGTCTACACTTACCAGACACAGATATTCAGCCCCAAGAATCAGCAAATTTTGCAACAATTACAGATACTGATATTGCTTTTGTGCAGTTTTCTTCTGGCTCGACTTCTTTCCCCAAAGGAATTCCAGTCACTCATGGGAAAATTGTGACACAAATGCAGGCGATCGCTAACCATGCTCAAAATAGACCCAGTGATGCAACTGCAAGTTGGCTGCCACTTTATCACGATATGGGATTAGTCGGTGGTTTGCTCACAACGCTATACGTGAGGCATAACTTGCACCTAAGTACCCCAATACATTTTTTGATGAATCCTGTGGAGTGGTTGAGCGAACTGTCAGAAAAAAAGATTGCGATCGCAGTTATTCCAGATTTTGCCATTAGCTACTGTCTCCGTCGCTTGGCAATTACCGATCCAGAAGAAATTGCCAACTTAAACTTGACCCAGCTACGAATGGTTTTCAATGGCAGTGAGCCAATTAATATAGACAAACTACATCAGTTCTTGGAAGTGCTTGCACCCTATGGATTGCAACCTACAGCAATTAAGCCTTGCTACGGCATGGCGGAGGCAGTCCTGATGATTTCCTGCTGTAAGTTAGAAGATGTTCCCCGGATTATGACTTTGGCAAATGGCTGCAAAGCTATTTCCGTAGGTCAAGCGTTGAGTACATTTGATATCCGTTTAAGAACTGAAGATGGTCTTTTATGCCATGAGGGTGAAATTGGTGAAGTTGAACTCAAAGGCGGGACTTTGGTCGATAATTATTTTGAAAGCGAACGCCCTTTTTACAATTGTGATGGTTTTTTCCCTACTGGTGATTTGGGTGTAATTAGCGAGGGTGAGTTGTTCGTCACAGGTCGGCTGAATGATCGCTTCAAAATTAATGGTCAAAGTTATTTTGCGAGTGATTTTGAACATGCCATAGAGTCGCTACCGTTTGTACAACCGAGCAAAGTTGCGACAATTCAGGCTGATGACCGCATTATCGTCTTGATAGAAACCAAACAGGCCAGTGTTCTTCAGCAATTAATTGACCATCAGCGCCAAGTCAGCGAGATTGTTCTCAACCAGCTGGGTATTAAAATCCCTGTGGACAATATACTCTTCATTCGCCCAGGACAACTAGAAAAAACTAGCAGTGGCAAGTTACGGCGAATAGCAATCACTCAAGCCTACATCACAGGAAAAATTATGCTTGCTAAAAACGCTAGAAATGGGTGTTAATTCTCTACTAAGCTTTCACGCACGGATGACAGATAAGGTTTGGTTTGCTTCCCCAATTCTTGCAACTGCAAAATACTTGAAAACCTTGATTTATCGTTACAATAGTATTAGTAGTTAATAACCTCCAGAGGGTTAGTCTGAGCGCTATTGAGCTTACTCGTCGTTAGGAGATTCCTTATCTTCTTCGCCATCCTTGTCAAAATTTGTATTACTAATCCGTGATTTCTCACAAGTTAGAAAAAAACATTCAGATGCTCAAGATTAAGACTAATCGAATTGATACATAACTAACTCAGAAATGAAGACGAGATATTTTTAAGTATTAATACAGAGTATATTAGCTAAATAAATAACTAAAAATACTGAAGTGCTGAAATAAAAAACCTTTGGATATAAAATCTAGGCATGGCAAAATTAGAGTCCTATATCAAACTCTCAGTGCATGTTAATAATTCAGGTTTAAACAGTTTAAAAAACAGTTTGACAACGCTAGAGTTCAACGCGGAAGTAATTAAAGCAGCAACGTCTGAAAATCACTCAATGATTGCCCTCATGGATTGCTCATTCATTGCCAAAAGCGGCGAAAAGACCTTTGGACTCGACCAATTTTACAATGGCAGTCATAATCGAGTCGAGAGAGGGTTAGAAGTGTCCTTGGTGGCGGTGGTAGATGTAGAAACTGAAGTAGGCTATGGTCTGCTTGCTGAACAAACATTTGACCAAACCTTCTGTCCAGACCTGACGCGGATGGACTACTATCTCCACCACCTGGAAATTACTCAACCTCAATTACCTACCCAAGTTCGCTACCTTGCTGTAGATGGAGCATATGCCAAGGAGCCTTTTGTCACGGGGGTCAGGGCACTCAATGACCATTTGCTCGACACCTTTATTTCAACGTTAGGACTCTCGCCGACTCTAATTAAATCCCATCCTAACTACCAAAACCTACTATCTTACGGCGTTATTGCTGCTTAATTTTGTCCGGAGTATTGATCTAAAGGATAATCAGCTATGCATCATCGGTGAGAGACTAAGATTAAGCGCCTTTTGTCAATCAGTTAAAATACTTACAATAGTCTGATTGAAAATGATAATCGTACATGAGTGAGGGTGGAAAGAGGCAACCGACTCTCGCCTCCTTCCACCCTCTATTTGATTATCTGTGGTTTTATTTTCCCGATTAATGCATTTCGTCGTATTCTGGAGCTTCAACTCGTCTTGCTTCCATCCGCGAAGCCGGCAAAAACTCAGCGCGACGAACTGGAACCAAGGGAGGTGTATTTCCTTGGTAGGGGTGAATCACTTGTACAGTACGGGCTGGACGCTGCCGTGGCGAGAACAAAGCCAATACTCCAGCGACGACAACACCACCACCAATAGTCAGAGTTGCGCCTCCCACAGCCCAAAGCATGGGTGAAGACCACCAAGAGGTTTGCGGCTGGAGTGCTGCTACTTTCTGTTGGTTATACTGCTGGGCTTGTTGCCACTGCTGCTGAGTATTGAAATTTTGAACTTGTCCTTGAAGTTGTTGATTTTGCAACTTCAACTGTTCATTGTCGTTCTTTAAACGCTCCAGCTGCATCTGCGTATTCAGCTTTTCCATCTCCAGACGTTGGTCAGCACTGGTAGCGGTTGGTGGCTGATTAGGATTGGGATACATTGGTTGCCCATAAGGGCCGTAAGGATACATTTGTGGCTGTATTCCCGGCGCTACTACCCCTGGCATTTGCGGAGCAACAGCAAAGTTAGGTTGTAGAGGGGTATTTGTTCCTTTGAGCAATACGAGAGCCGCCAGCCCAGCTACGGCGACCCCGCCGATAAACGCCATACTCTCACTCATCGCCTATGCTCCTCAATTGCGACGTAACTATAATCATTTGTGACTGACTCACTCTCACACTCACACTCATAAATTATGCCTACTTGACTTCACATAATACTCAAACTATAAGCGACCGTATCAGCTAGTTTTTTTACATCATGATATCTGATGTTAATATTCAAAACCATAATGGTCAAATTGTCTACCAAACAAGGATAGAAAAACTACGCTGTTATACTTTTTAATCTACTTTTCCGTTCTAATCAAGAGGAGTATTTGTGCTGGTTTTGATGGCTGCTTTGAGACTTTGGCAAAATTGGGCGATCGCATTTAGTCCTTGCTCTGGTGTGCCTTCTGCCAACCGTTTGACAACAGCGCTACCCACGATCGCCGCATCTGCGCCCCATTCCTTTACCTGACGGGCTTGTGCCGCATCGGAGATGCCAAAGCCTACACCGATGGGTTTCTCAGTAACACCACGAATTTGTTTGAGTAAATCGGACACGCGGCTTTCCAGTTGCGATCGCACTCCTGTAACCCCAGTGACGCTGACTAAATAAATAAATCCTTGGGAAGAATGAGCGATCGCTTCTATTCGTTTAGCATCGCTGGTGGGAGCGACCAACAAAATTACATCAATTCCCATCTCCTTAGCTGGTTCAAGCAAGCTTGCTGCTTCTTCCAAGGGCAAATCTGGTACTACCAATCCTGCTACCCCAGCAGCAGCTATTTCCTGGAGAAATTTATCAATTCCCCGATGCAAAATTGGGTTGTAATAGGTAAACAGAACAATGGGCGATCGCAATTTGGGAGTAATCCCTTGCAACATTTCCAGCACCTGCTCCAATTTTGTTCCCCTTTGTAGAGCACGGGTAGCAGCAGCTTGAATTACTGGCCCATCAGCTAGAGGATCGGAATAAGGTATGCCCAGTTCAATAATATCGGCTCCACTTTCATCTAGAACCTGCAAAGCTTTTGCTGTTGTTTCTAAATCTGGATCGCCAGCAGTAACAAACGGAATCAGAGCGCACTCATGATTCCGCCCAAGGGTTTCAAAGCAATCAGAAATTGCAGTCATTTCAGTCAAGTGTCAATAGTCAGTGGTCATTGGTCAGTGGTCATTAGTCATTGGTCATTAGCTTTAGGCAAGTTGCAAAGAACAAATGACAAAGAACAAATCAGACAACTGACCAATGATAACTTTACACCTGAGATTGCTCTTCTTGTTCTATTTCAGCTTGAATTCGTGCTAGCTCTTCTGGAGTAAGCTCATCTAGCCGCTTTTGCAGGAAGTCTTGCTCATATTGTTCCCGTTGTTGGTGGTAGGTCATTTTTTGTCCCACCGCACGGAAAAAATAGGTCGCTAACCAGCCAATTAACCCACTGACTAGTAAGACTTGGCTCCATATACCAGCTTTCTGAGTATCCAAACCGACTAGCTGCAATATTACATAAGCCAAGCCGCCGGCAATAAAAACACCTAAGCCAATTCCAATAGCGTCAATCCGTCGCATGAGAGTTATGACCTACCAATTCTCGTTAAACTTGAACTTGTCGCCGTTGGGGTCGGAAATTTGCAAACGGCGATAGAACCAACAAACCTGGAAAAAAGAAAAACACCAAAAAGTACATCAACAAACGCTCGATGGAGCTAGCTACATACCAACGCTGCTTCAGGTAAAACAATACAGCAATGGGGATTACCAGAAGGTAAGCTCCAGCCAAAATCAGATATAGCAGGGCGACAATCATAACTTTTTTGGTCTAAGCATCTGTTTTCCATCATAGGCTGAACAGCCAAACTGAGGGAAGTATAATCATGATGCTTTCAATATCACTACGCCATAATTCCTTTTTTTATCCAGATTGATTGATAAAAGCTAATTTTATGCTATTATCGTAAATCTACTAGCAAACAAATGCTTTAGTCACACAAGATGAAAAACTCATCTAGGTTGATTACGAATAAAACTTCCGATTTGGAAGCGATCGCACAATCTAGAAAAAATATTTTCAATCTAGTTGGACAAAAAACACAATTGATGGTGGAATAGATAAGGCGGTATTTGCTGCCTCCAAAAAATAACTAGTATAACTAGTTATTTACCAAACACCTGCGGGGGTGTGGCGGAATGGTAGACGCTACGGACTTAGATAACTGAGCCTTGAAGGAGAAATCCCTCAAGTGGAAGCTCTCAAACTCAGGGAAACCTAAATCTGGTGACAGACATGGCAATCCTGAGCCAAGCCCGAAAATTTTAGATTTGCGATTTTAGATTTGGGATTAGTTTTCAATCTAAAATCCAAAACCCAAAATCGAGGGAAGGTGCAGAGACCCGACGGGAGCTACCCTAACGTTAAGTCGAGGGTAAAGGGAGAGTCCAATTCTCAAAACCTAATTTGGCTATTGCCATCAGGTAGCAGTGAAAGCTGCGGGAGGATGAAAATCCGTTGACCGTAATAGGTCGTGTGGGTTCAAGTCCCTCCACCCCCACTAAAAATTGAAAATGCCAAAAAGCTTTTATATAAAGTATGGGTGAGTTGTATTTAATGGTAAATCAACTCGCCCATTTAGTTTGATCAAACAGAATCAAGAGTCAGAAGTCAGAATACAGGAAAGGTATTCTGTGTGACACAAAGACCGACCGTAGTTGAGCGTAGCTGAAACTCAGTGCATCGCTGGCGGATAGCGACGCGGAAAGCGAGTATTCGTACTCTGTAAGAGTTGCAAGCTACGCTTTTAGCGTCTCGTAGAGAGCGTCTGAATAACCGACTGATAGCGTAGCGGTAGCGTTCGTGCAGCGTCTCGTAGAGAGGAACAAGCGTCAAGATTGCTGACTCCTGTTAGCGGATAGCTGAGGTTAGCCCATTCTGACTTCTGAATTCTTCTTCAAATTGTACTTAATTATTGAGACTAAGTAATTTCACTGGTATTTTTGATGAAGTATTCAACAACTTGGATTTAATACTTTATTTATGGTCGGATTTTATCAAATTTGTGTAAAAAAATCACTGAATTTCAGAAGAATAGATTGATGCTAGTGTTCACCAAGGTTAAGCTGATAATAATATGAACAGGAAGCCTTTTTGTCCTGATAACTAGAATGAACGCTAACAGTTTATCAATTAGTCAGGAAAATACCCATAGTGTTACGTCTAACTCTAACCAGATAAATGTGCAAATCGCACAAGAAGAGGTTTATAGCTTCTTCGTGGAAATTGTCAAAAAGCTGTCACCAGATGATGTTTTGCGAGAATTCAAAGGTTTATTTTTAGACGGTCTTGATTCAGAAGAGTCAGATTATATTCCTGGGATATATAGTATTTTTTTAGATGATAATGAGCAAGAATTATGTAATACACTCAAACGGTGTTGCTACATTATAGTTAATAATTGGAAGACTAATCGAAAAGATAAATATATCCAAGAACTAGTTAATTTATTTGTTAATGAAAATCTCAATGTCAAAGACAATAACGATCCAGTAGTAAAGATTTGCAAGACTTGGTTAAAGAATTTTGTCAACAGCAAAGACTACCAAGAATTGAAATTATTTGCTGCTAAATATGATGAATCATATAAAGGTCATTGGGCTAATCGCTATAGTTCTTATTTATTAATCGATCAATCTGTTAATAAGAATAATCCCATAGAGCAACAAGAGGCTGCTAGAAAGCTTTCTAAACAGATAAAAGAAAAATTTAAGTTTGAACTGGCAATGTATATTGCTCGTTCTCAATCTACCATTTCAAGCACAGCACGCTATAAAAATCCTAGTGTTTTGGGAGACCAGGCTCTGCGTTTAATAAAAGCAATTGTTTTAAAAAGAGGTATTTTTAGTCATGAAAATATTGCTCATATATTTATCAAACAAACTCAAAATCAAACTCTAGAACAATTTAAAATTAATCTCGAAAAATATCTATTTCTTTCTATAGGCAAACAAGAATCAGTTGAGACTTGGAAGCAGCAATTTATAGGTGTTTTATCATCATGGAAAAAGGATTATAATCAGGAATTGATCACCAAAGAATTGTTTTTGAGAACCTGTAATCGAGTCATCGATTACTTGACAATAGAAAACGGCAAGGAACCTTCATCATTATTTATATTATTAATTAGTCAAGGTCATGCTCTAACATTGGTAATTATACTTTTAAAAATAATTCTAATTTGTAATAATTCCCGTCGTCATTTAGAAACTCGGATTGCCCATTTGATTCGTTTTTACGAGAACTATTCTGAAGATGAATGCAAAGGTGTAATAAATTTTATGGAAATTTTTAATATTACGTTTGCAATTTATGCAGAAAACGTAGAATATAACTTGATTAAGATGGAAGAGGAACAAAGCAGTAATCCGCAGTTGAATCTGGATGGTTATCGTGTGTTTTCACAGATGAAAGTAGATAGACCCAAATGAGTTTTGCCTAATTTATTATTTAGGAAGGCGTTCGTCTAAGTAAGCGAGGGTAGCGCCCGCAGTTTCAGCTAGAATACTAATGAGGCGATATAGAGCGATCGCACTGAATACTAGGGCCGCTGGAAAGTGATGTTGCAAAAGTTGATATGCAGTCGCCTCAAACACACCTAAACCACCAGGCGCACCCGGAATCACAAAACCTAACAGCCAAGCGCAACTAAAAGCCCCTAGCAATAAAGGAATTTGATTTACGTTCAACGAACCCAGGGCGGACATAGTTAATATAAACCCAGTGGCGCGTAGTCCCATAAAGCCCAATTCTCCTAATAAAGGGCGTACAGGGTAGTTTTTAAGACTGAAGGGAACAGTTGGTTTTGTAGCAGTAGACTTTTTTGCTTTTAATCTGTATAAAAAGCAAATAACTGGGTTTAAAAACCGGGGATGAATCGCAGCAAGAACTACAGCTAAACTCAGTAATTGTAGTATTTGGATAACAAGGGTAGTATTAGCTGCTGCAAATTGGCTACTGCATAAGACAATGATGATTAAAGCAGCCGCTAGCATGAGTAGGGGTTCTAGCAAAACGCTTAAAGTGGCTGCACCAGCAGAAATGTTGGCATTTTTGGCGGCGACAATTCGCCCGTAGTGGTGCCAGATATTACCTGGTAAATACTTGGCGATGTTCGTTTTTAGGTAAACTTGGATGAATTGGGGAGATGATACAGATTGATTTAAATCTTGCAGAATCCAGGTCCAAATCCAGCCGGCCCAAGTATGTGCTAGTAAAGTTACCCCTGTAGCGATCGCTATAATTGCCCATCCTACCCCATTAATGCGAATAGCAGTCACTCCAATCCAATTATCCTTCAAGGCTTTTGCTAAAAAAAACAGCGTTCCCCCCAAAATTATCCAGCGTAAAAATTGCTTCATAAATTTAGTAATTTAACGGTTAAGCAGCAAGGGACTAATGCCTCAACTATTACAGCACATCAGCTACCTATCTAAAGCTTTTGAAGTATCAAATAAGTTGATGTCGCTCTTTTGACGACAACCATATTATCTTAGTTTATATCTCCCTAGAGTTAGATAAAAATATTGTTCTTGTACTAATTAAAATGTGACTTGCGCTAGAGGCAAAACTTATTTGATTATTCATATCCTAAATAAAGGTTATTAAAAGATAAGCCGACAAAAACAAGTGAAAAAATATGCTGAATAATCTCATGATTCAGCATATTTATCTGCTTATTAATAGTTTAGTAAGGAGGACTATGTGAACGCTGTGATAGCTTTCTTGAAAAAACTGCGACTGCGCCAAATGTTAACTATCTTTTTAGCTAGACTGTAAAAGAGGCTGTTGAAGAAGCTTCCGGTTTTTTGAAAAATAAGACAGATGAAGCAAAAGCAAGACCTGAATTACAACCTAATCCAGCAGTAAACAGATAAGACTCTTATTTTGTCTGAATGCTTGGAATGCAAAATTAATTTCAAATGCCATCTTGGTTGAAGTTTAACTAGTCACAAAAAAATGCAAGGAGTTAGAACTATGAAAAAAGCAATGACTTGGCTGAAAAATATTCGTCCTTTGAAAGTTTTAACTGTTTTTTTAGCAGGGATGTTTCTATTTATGGCACAAGCTTGTGGGGCTCCAGGAGTAGCAACACAACCACCACAGCCAGGTTCCCAAGCACCTAACGTTAAGCGATACGATCCTACAAAAGATTATCCTCTGAATTCTCCTGCTGGTGGGATGAATAACTTTAGTGATGTAGATCCCAGAGCGAAAGATGAAAAGGCAGCAAATGACAGAGCTAGTGCGCTAGTAAAAAATGCTCAAAGAAACATCGAGCAGAAAGGAATTGACAGCCGAGAGCAATATGGCAGGAATTTTCAGCAAGGCACACCCCTTGGTGCAAGAGTGAAGAACCTGGGTGAAGATGTTGGTAGTTCTGCTGAGGAATTGCGCGAAGGTGTTGTTAAGGGGACTCAGCGTGGATTTGAAAATCTCAAAGGAAATACCCAGAATGCTGCCGAAGACCTGACAAAAAATGTTCAGCGTGGGGCTGAGGATGCTGGTAAAAATGTTAAACGCACAGCCGAAGATGCAGGCGATGCAGTGAAGGGAGCAGTCAGAAACGCTGATTGAAATTAGTTATTCAATCTCCTGCAAAAATATGAAAGCGCCCATAGAGTAAAGTCTGGGGCTACCAAAGCAAAGCCTGCATAAGCAGGCTTTGCTTTGGTTTTAGGTGGGGTTTAATTTCCTTGAACTCTATTCATAGATATCTCTAGAAATTAAATATGCGTTATGCCCTTGTAGAGACGTAGCAATGCTATGTCTCTACATTCTTTTTCACCAGCTAACGAGTATTTGAACTGCGTGAACGAGTATTTGAACTCCGTGAGCAGTTTTTTTATGCTGTCGGTAATTGCCTGCAACTGCGCTGTAGTAGAGTGTAACTAATTGATAGCGCTGTGAATAAAATCCTAATTTGTTCAGCTAATCCTCAAAATAGGGAAAAACTGCCCTTGAATGACGAAGCACAGAATTACCCAAATTCTGTACAAGATTCACTCGCAACTAGACAAGCTTTTCCACTCAAAAAGCTGAAGGAAGACAAGGTTAATAGTAATGTTAAACTCATCGGCTAAACGCATCTTCATCAGCTACAAGCGTAATGCTAGCCCCGATGAGTCGGTGGCGGTGCAAGTCTTCCAGGCACTATCGCAGCAACACAAAGTCTTTATCGACCAAACCATGTCCGTTGGCACACGCTGGGCTGAATGTATTGAAGCAGAAATCCGCCAAGCTGATTTTCTGATTACTTTCCTTTCAGCTTTGTCAACCAACAGCGAGATGGTGGTGGCAGAAATAGAGACAGCACACCACTTGACAAAATCACAGTCAGGACGACCGATAATTCTCCCGGTGCGTCTGGCGTATCAAGAACCGCTCTTGTATCCTTTGAGTGCTTACTTAAATGGGATTAACTGGGCATTCTGGAAAGATGCAGAAGATACGCCGCGCCTAATTGCAGAGTTGTTACAGGCTCTTTCTGGCGGTGCATTGGCTATTAGTGAAGAAAAATTGAAAGCAGATTTACTCCAGATGAGTCAGCCGTCACTGCTACCTCATCCCTTTCCTTCAGCACAGCCAGTTTCGCTGGAAATGCCGGAAGGAACTATGGAATCGCAATCTACTTTTTACGTAGAACGCTCATCTGATGCCCTTACTTTAGAGACTATTGAGCGGCAGGGTGTGACAATTACAATTAAAGGCGCCCGGCAAATGGGCAAAAGTTCGTTGTTAATCCGCACAATTAATACTGCTGTGAATGCAGGAAAGCGGGTTGCTTTACTGGATTTCCAATTGTTTGATAAAGCTGCCTTAACTAATGCCGATCTTTTCTTTCGCCAGTTCTGTACTTGGTTAACTGATGAACTGGAAATGACTGACAAAGTTGATGAGTATTGGAATATGCCTTTGGGCAATAGTCAGCGTTGCACCCGCTATGTTGGCCGCTATTTGCTCAAAGAGTTTGGCAACCCCATTGTCTTAGCAATGGATGAAGTTGAAAGGGTCTTTGATACTGATTTTCGCTCTGATTTCTTTGGAATGCTGCGAAGCTGGCACAATAGCCGCGCCACTACTCCCATCTGGAAGCAACTGGATTTGGCACTGGTTACTTCCACTGAACCCTACCAGCTAATTGATAATCTCAACCAATCCCCCTTTAATGTTGGGCTAGTAATTGATTTAGAAGATTTTACCGCAGCACAGGTTGCTGATTTAAACCGCCGTCATGGTTCACCTTTCAACGCTAAGGAAGAAAAGCAATTAATAGCGTTACTGGGTGGACATCCTTACTTAATACGCCTTGCACTCTACTCAGTAGCTAGCGATCGCTTCTATCCTACCGAATTATTTGCCAATGCGATCGCAGAGGATGGCCCCTTTGGTAATCATTTGCGTAATCACCTCTTCCGGCTGCATAACAAACAGGAGTTAGTTCAGGGTATGTTCCAAATAATTCGCCAGAATACCTGTGAAGATGAGCGCATCTTTTTCCGGTTGCGGGGTGCGGGTTTAGTGCACCGAGAAGGGCGTGTAGTGTTTCCCCGTTGTCAACTTTACACCGATTATTTCCGGGAGCATCTTCGTGGGTAATCCAAGCATTTACACTGTTGGCGGGACGGTACAGGCTGGCGGTGGGATTTACATTCCTCGTCAAGCTGATGAAGAATTACTCGGTTTATGTCGGTCGGCAACTTTCGCTTATGTACTAACGCCGCGTCAAATGGGTAAATCTAGCCTGATGGTACGCACGGCGCAAACCCTGACGGACGAGGGAATTCGCTCGGTAATTGTTGACCTTCAAGAATTGGGGGCAAGTGTCACAGCCGAACAGTGGTATTTTGGGTTTTTAGTCAAGCTAGATGACCAACTCATGTTTGATACAGATGTGGTGAGTTGGTGGCAACAACACGAGCATCTGGGAGTATCGCAACGGCTGACACAGTTTTTTGAGAGAGTTTTGCTGGCTGAGGTTGAAGGGCAAGTGGTGATTTTTGTCGATGAAATTGACTCTACCCTCAGCCTGGATTTTACCGATGATTTTTTTATCGCCATTCGTTATCTCTATGTTGCCCGTGCGACTAATCCTGAATTTGGGCGACTTTCTTTTGTCTTAATGGGCGTAGCGACTCCCGGCGATTTAATCAGCGATGCCAAGCGCACACCATTTAATATTGGACAGCGTGTAGATTTAACTGATTTTACCTTAGAGGAAGCTTTACCCCTGGCTGATGGTTTGGCATTACCCAGTGATGAGGCCAGCCAGATATTACGCTGGATATTGAACTGGACAGGCGGACACCCATATTTAACCCAGCGTCTTTGTGGTGCATTGTTAACAAAGAATCCAGAATTTGTAGAGACGCGATTTATCGCGTCTGATGTAGACAGAATAGTTAACAGCACATTTTTGGGCGCAATGAGTGAGCAAGACAATAACCTGCAATTTGTCCGCGATATGCTGACTAAACGCTCACCAGACCCGGAGGTTTTGACTATTTACCGCGAGATTCGCTGGGGTAAGCGGGCGGTTGTGGATGAGGAGCAGTCTTTAGCTAAATCTCACTTGAAGCTATCGGGGGTGGTGCGGCGAGAGAATAATGTTTTGCGGGTGCGGAATAAAATCTATCGGCAAGTCTTTGATTACAAGTGGATTAATAAACATTTGCCGTTTAACTTGCGGGATAGGTGGGAACAGCTTAAACCTGCGCTGCCTTATGTAGCGATACTGGTAATATTTTCGGTTTTAATGACGGGAGTGGCTGTGTATGTGAATAACAAACGTTTGACTGCCCAAGATGCCCGCAATAAAGAAGAACAACAGCGTCTAGAAGCCGAAACTCAACGCAATGAGGCAAAGCATCAGGCTGAAAATGCGCGAACACAGCAGCAAAAAGCAGAGGAACAAAGCCGGGAGGCACAAAAGCAAAAGCGCATTGCTAAACAAGAAAGTGAAAGAGCTAAAAAAGGAGAGGAGCAAGCAAAGTCTGCACAACAATTAGCTGAAGAAAGGGGAACAAAGTTAGCAATTGCACTTGATAAAACCAAAACTGCTGAACAATTAGCAAAGGATAGACAGGCAGACGCTGAAAGACAGCGAAATATTGCCCAAAAACAAGAACAGCAAGCAACTGCCGCCAAAGCAGATGCAGATAAACGCCGAATAAATGCCGAAATTTTTGCCCAAAGCCTCAAATCACAGAACTTAATGGCATCAAATTTACAACTTGATGCTTTAGTCACAGGCTTGAAGGTAGGAAAACGACTCAAAACACCAGATAAAAATGTAGAACCAGATACCCGCGTCTTTGTAGTAGCCACACTCCAGCAGGTGCTTTATGGAGTCAAGGAACGTAACCGACTAGAAGGTCATAGCAATTCGGTTTCGGGCGTGGCATTTAGCCCCGACGGTCAAACCATTGCCTCTGCAAGTTGGGACAACACTGTGAAGCTGTGGAATCGCAACGGGCAACTCCTGCAAACTCTCCAAGATAATAGTTTGGTTTCGGGCGTGGCATTTAGCCCCGACGGTCAAACCATTGTCTCTGCAAGTTCTGACAACACGGTGAAGCTGTGGAATTGCAACGGGCAACTACTGCAAACTCTCCAAGGTCATAGCAATTCGGTTTGGAGCGTGGCATTTAGCCCCGACAGTCAAACCATTGCCTCTGCAAGTGATGATAAGACGGTGAAGCTGTGGAATCGCAACGGGCAACTCCTGCAAACTCTCCAAGGTCATAGCAGTGGGGTTTGGAGCGTGGCATTTAGCCCCGACGGTCAAACCATTGTCTCTGCAAGTGATGACAAGACGGTGAAGCTGTGGAATCGCAACGGGCAACTCCTGCAAACTCTCCAAGGTCATAGCGATTCGGTTAGGAGCGTGGCATTTAGCCCCGATGGTCAAACCATTGCCTCTGCCAGTAATGACAAGACGGTGAAGCTGTGGAATCGCGACGGGCGACTCCTGCAAACTTTCCAAGGTCATAGCAGTGAGGTTTGGGGCGTGGCATTTAGCCCCGACGGTCAAACCATTGCCTCTGCAAGTTCTGACAACACAGTGAAGCTGTGGAACCGCAACGGGCGACTCCTGCAAACTCTCCAAGGTCATAGCAGTTGGGTTAATGGCGTGGCATTTAGCCCCGACGGTCAAACCATTGCCTCTGCCAGTAATGACAAGACTGCAAAGCTGTGGAATCGCAACGGGCAACTCCTGCAAACTCTCCAAGGTCATACCAGTTATGTTAATGGCGTGGCATTTAGCCCCGACGGTCAAACCATTGCCTCTGCAAGTTGGGACAAGACTGTGAAGCTGTGGAATCGCGACGGGCGACTCCTGCAAACTTTCCAAGGTCATAGCAGTTGGGTTTGGAGCGTGGCATTTAGCCCCGGCGGTCAAACCATTGCCTCTGCCAGTAATGACAAGACGGTGAAGTTGTGGAATCGCAACGGGCAACTCCTGCAAACTCTCCAAGGTCATACCGGTTCGTTTTTAGGCGTGGCATTTAGCCTCGATGGTCAAACCATTGCCTCTGCAAGTTCTGACAACACAGTGAAGCTGTGGAACCGCAACGGGCGACTCCTGCAAACTCTCCAAGGTCATAGCAGTTGGGTTAATGGCGTGGCATTTAGCCCCGACGGTCAAACCATTGCCTCTGCAAGTGATGATAAGACGGTGAAGTTGTGGAATCGCAACGGGCAACTCTTACAAACTCTCCAAGGTCATAGCAGTGGGGTTAATGGCGTGGCATTTAGCCCCGACGGTCAAACCATTGCCTCTGCAAGTTCTGACAAGACGGTGAAGTTGTGGAATCGCAACGGGCAACTCTTACAAACTCTCCAAGGTCATAGCAGTGGGGTTAATGGCGTGGCATTTAGCCCCGACGGTCAAACCATTGCCTCTGCAAGTTCTGACAAGACGGTGAAGCTGTGGAATCGCAACGGGCAACTCTTACAAACTCTCCAAGGTCATAGCAATTCGGTTTCGGGCGTGACATTTAGCCCCGACGGTCAAACCATTGCCTCTGCAAGTTTTGACAACACAGTGAAGCTGTGGAATCTCAATTTGGATGATTTAATGGTTAAGGGTTGTGCTTGGGTGCGCGATTATTTGCAAAATAACCCCAATGTGAATGAGAAGGATAAGCATTTATGTGATGATATTGGCACAAGCAGGTGATAAACCTCTCCCTGCCTTGAACTAAAGTTCAAGGCAGTCCCTCTCCGAGTCGGAGAGGGACGGTTTTGTGTAGTAAAAGCAGGGAGAGGTCTTTTGGTTGGGGTACGCGGAGAGATTTCTGTAATGAGCAGCCCCAACTTAGAATAAATTTGCCAGACACCACGAACAAGCAAAGCTTCATAACGAAATTTATGCCTTTGTTGATGAAACTCATGAGTTTGTTGATGAAACTCATGAGTTTGTTGATGAAACTCATGAGTTTGTTGATGAAACTCATGAGTTTGTTGATGAAACTCATGAGTTTGTTGATGAAACGCATGCGTTTGTTGATGAAACTCATGCGTTTGTTGATGAAACTCATGCGTTTGTTGATGAAAGCTTATATATTTACGTGTTATCACTTATATGATTTTATAATAATGGTACGTCACCGAAGAATCTTATGGTGCGTAGGCGTAGCTCGTTGTAGCGATCGCTTTTGCTCTAATATGGTTCGGTTAAGGTTTTTAATGAAATAATGAAAATTCTAGATCGCAATGATGTGATAAATCATCACCAAGACGCAATAAATCGCCGCCTCTACAATAAAGAGACGGCAATTTATCGCGTCTTTTGCTTTAACCGAACTGTATTAGCTTTTGATGTAATCTGAGAAAATACGTCGTAGCGATTGCTCATTCATCAGCAATACTACAAATACTTCTGCAACAATAACCCTAACTTTTCCTTCGTCGCTGCTGGTGCTTTATCCAACTGAGTCAAAATCGCATACTGCAAAGCCGAATGCGCCTCACTGGTTGGGGGATTTTCACTCAAGCGCCGCACAGTTTCTTGAATTACCTTCTGAGCATTCGCAGCATTCCGCAGCAAATTGCCAATCACCAATTCCACTGTCACACTGTCATGGTCTGGATGCCAACAATCATAATCTGTCACCAGTGCTAAGGTTGCATAAGCAATTTCCGCTTCCCTTGCTAACTTCGCCTCTGGTAAATTTGTCATGCCAATGATTGTTGCACCCCAACTGCGGTAAAGATTCGATTCTGCCTTTGTGGAAAATGCTGGCCCTTCCATGCACACATAAGTCCCCCCTCGATGGAGAGTAACTTCTGGTAAATTGAGAGATGCGATCGCATCTGCCAACACAGCAGCCAAATTCTTACAAATCGGATCGCCAAAGGCAATGTGAGCCACAATTCCCTCACCGAAGAATGTTGAAATCCGATTTTTCGTTCTGTCAATAAACTGATCTGGCACTACCATATCCAGTGGTTTTGCCTCTTCCTTCAAGGAACCCACCGCACTAGCTGAAATTAAATACTTCACGCCCAATTGCTTCATCGCATAGATATTAGCACGAAACGGTAATTCTGAGGGTAACAGCGTGTGATTGCGGCCATGACGCGCTAAAAAAGCTACTCTTGTACTATCCAATGTCCCCAGAATCAAAGCATCAGACGGTGAACCAAAGGGGGTTTGGATATGCACCTCTTCTATATCTTTGAGCGCATCCATTTTATACAGACCACTGCCACCAATAATCCCAATACTAGCTTGAGCCATGATTCTGAACCTGTTCCTTACCGATCTGCTAAGTTATTTTACCGAAAAGGGGAGTAGCAGAGAAGCCAAGTTCTAGCTAGAGCAAATTTCTGGGTAACTGTTTACTTTGGATGTCTTGCCAAACTATTGTTTACTCAACGCTTAGAAGCGAGGAAAGCACATTGATTCTATTAATTTGCGATCGAGATAATCCGAAATCGTTTGACTTCCGGGCTTTAACAATTAAATCTTCGATAATTTGTACACATTAATAGTTAAGATTCGCCCTTAAATTAATCGCCATCATAGGTTTAACCAATGCTTAATGTATACAAATATTAAGTAAATGTACTTCTGAGCAGCGAAACAAAGCAAGCGTTATACTTTTTGGAAAAGGCTTATTTTAACCCCTGCTTTTAACATTTTCATAAATCAATGGCTCTCAATTTTCGCTTTGCGGTAGTTAGCGACTTACACGTCGCACTTCCCCACACAATCTGGGATCATCCTAGCCGTTTTCATCTGGTAGAAGTCAGTATCTCGGCGTTTAAAAGTGTACTGGAACATTTAATACAACTCGATTTAGATTTCTTATTGTTACCAGGAGATTTAACCCAACACGGCGAACCAGAGAACCACGCTTGGTTACAACAATATTTAGGCCAGCTACCTTTTCCTGTCTATGTTGTTCCTGGTAATCATGACGTTCCTGTGCTGTTGGCCGATCAGCAATCAATCGCTTTTGCAGATTTTCCTTACTATTACACAAAGTTTGGCTATGAAGATCCGCAGCAGATTTACTACGTTCGTCAATTACTCCCTGGAGTTAAGCTGATTGGACTGAATTCTAACTTCTTTAATGACCAGGGTGAGCAAGTGGGGTGTTTGGATGCCAAACAGCTACGGTGGTTAGAAGAGGTACTGGCGGCATCTGTTGATGAATTAGTTTTGGTGATGGTGCATCATAATGTGGTGGAACATTTGCCCAATCAGGCGAACCATCCACTGGCAAATCGCTATATGTTGTCCAATTCAGCAGAACTATTGCAGTTACTAAAGCGCTACGGAGTCAAGCTAGTATTTACGGGGCATTTGCACGTTCAGGATATTGCTTACTCAGATGGAGTATATGATATTACCACTGGTTCTTTAGTCAGCTATCCTCACCCTTATCGGGTGCTAGAGTTTCATCGCGATAACCAAGGTAAAGAATCGTTGCAAATTGTATCCCATCGGGTAGAGTCAGTGCCTGATTTCCCCGACTTGCAACAGTCATCGCGGCAATGGATGGGCGATCGCTCTTTTCCCTTTTTAGTCAAGCTACTAACTCACTCTCCATTAAACTTACCACTATCACAGGCAAAAAGATTAGCTCCTAGTTTGCGAGACTTCTGGGCAACTATTGCCGATGGAGATGCAGTCTTAGACTATCCCCAGTTTCCATTAGAAGTGCGTCGCTATATTGAGACTTATAGTGCATCAGCACAGTCCAACCCAGGCATGGCCACTGGTGGAACTCTTACACTGATTGATAATAACAGCACACTTTTGCTGCGTTAGGAGTGATGAGTATCCGTGTGAAGGTAACTTTTTTGTCTGAGTTGAATAGACATCTCCAAAAAAGAATGTAGAGACGCGTTAGCGTAGCGGGACGAAGTACAATTTCGCGTCTCTACATGGGTTATGAATAACGCATATTTAATTTCTGGAAATGTCTAATGCTTGGCTGTAAATTACCTTCTTCTCCTATCAAAAGAAAGTCACCTTGACAAGGCTACTCCCAATCCCCAATTCCCCATTCCCCAATTCTTAATTCCCAATATCTTCATTCCAAAGTTCGGGATTTGTTCCAATAAACTGACTCATCATTTGTTCGCAATCGTCAAGATTAAGATCAATTACTTCCACACCGTGAGATACCATAAATTCTTTAGCACCAGGAAAAGTTTTGGATTCTCCGACGATGACTTTTTTAATCCCAAATTGCACCACAGCCCCAGCGCACAGGTAACACGGCATTAAAGTTGAATAGAGTGTAGTGCCTCTGTAGCTGCCAACTCTCCCAGCATTGCGGAGACAATCGATTTCCGCGTGCGTGACAGGATCGCCATCTTGCACACGTTTATTGTGTCCTTTGCCGAGAATTTTGCCATCTTTGACAAGAACCGAACCAATAGGAATTCCACCCTCTTGTCTGCCTTGTTTTGCTTCTTGAATAGCAACTTCCATAAACTCATCCATATTAATATCTCCTTTTATGTCAAAACAACTTGTATTAATGGATCATGATGGCGGTGTAGATGACTATCTGGCAACTATGCTGCTTTTGACAATGGATCATATCGAACTCCTTGGTGTTGTCGTCACTCCAGCAGATTGCTACATTCAACCGGCTGTTAGCGCCACACGTAAAATTCTCGATTTGATGGGATTTTCTCATATCTCAGTTGCAGAAAGCACTGTGCGCGGCATCAATCCATTTCCTACTCTCTATCGCCGTGATTCCTTTATCGTTGACCATCTTCCCATTCTCAATCAAAGCGAAACCATTACTACGCCTCTAGTTGCCGAAACAGGTCAAGATTTCATGATTAAGGTGCTGCGCGAGGCATCAGACCCCGTAACGTTGATGATAACTGGGCCGTTGACCACCGTTGCAGTAGCTTTAGACAAAGCACCGGATATTGAAGCCAAGATTCACAAAATTGTTTGGATGGGAGGTGCATTAAATGTCCCTGGTAATGTAGAAAAAAGTTTAGAACCTGGACAAGATGGTTCTGCTGAATGGAATGTTTACTGGGACGCGGTTTCAGCAGCACGAGTCTGGGAAACACAAATTGAAATTATTATGTGTCCTTTGGATTTGACTAATAATGTCCCAGTTACATCAAAATTAGTGCAAAAAATGTGGCAGCAACACCACTATCCCATCTCTGATTTAGCTGGACAATGTTATGCGCTAGTTATCCCCCAGGATTATTATTTTTGGGATGTGCTGGCGACAGCTTATCTAGGACATCCAGAATTTTATCAATTGCGCGAATGGGAAACAGAAATTATCACCACTGGAGTCAGTCAGGGACGGACTAAAGTAGTTCCTGGTGGTCGGAAAATTTATGCGATGGATAAAATAGATAAAGACGCTTTTTATACTTATATCTTGCAGCAATGGGCAAGATAAAAAACTAAAAAATATTAGGTGGCGTGGATACTCAAACTCGCTATCGAAAACTAACGACCAAGCTCACAGGATACAGACAACCTCTGCAACTCAATCGATAGAGGAAGACGACGCAACTTGCGATAAACGTCAGCTTATCGTGTGCGATCGCATGAATTGACAGTTGTAGAATTTGATAACCCGCAACTAGGGTTATTATTTATCGCCAGAAGCTACTTCATGTAGAAAAAGTTACACTTATGCGTCAGTGGTCTGCACGTCAAGCTTCCAAATTAAAGAAAAGTGATTACCGCCAAGGCTATCTCAGCCAAAGGAAGAATTAAGGATGTGAAAAAGTATTCAATAGACAATTTGCTGAAAGCGATTAGCGTGAATCAGTTTTGAAATTTATCAGTGAGGGTTTTGTATTGAGATTTTTGGTGGGGCGATGGTCGAAGACCCGCCTTTGGCGATCGCAAAGATCATCGAGTTGAGTTGTTAAACTGGGAAGACAACAACTCTACTACAGACTGCCCTCTATCTTCATCCTCTTCTTTTAGCGAAGGTATTGGAGGATAAGCTGTTGTGTTTTTAATTTGCACATTGAGACAGCAGGGGAGCAGAGGGGCAGAGGGGAGGGTTTACAGGTTTTACCTAAAAGATTATGAGGCAACTTGTAAGTGCGACAGCTTATCAAAGGCGAGGGAGTATCACTCCCCCGCAATAGCCAAATTACTACAGCCTAATTGTTGAATTTGGAGCTGTAATCGTAATCATCTTTAGGTTAAATTACACTAGCCGAGAAAACGAAGTCATTTGCTGTTAGGCTAGTCGATGTAACTCCAACCAATGAAGCCAACTCTGTATTTCCGGCTTTCACCAAAGTGTCGCTACCCTGTTGCAATAGAGTTAAGGCACTAAATTGGGTAACACCAATACCGCCCAGCCCGATTTTATCAGTGCCGATCGCAAAATCAGTCACAATATTCTTGCTAGTTGGCAGACTGGCGTTAGCAATCCAGAATTGGTCAGCACCAGTACCACCAGTTAAGCGATTACCGCCCTGTTGACCAGCAAATAGGACATCATCACCATCGCCACCAAACAGCGAATCATTCACACTGGAGAAGAGTTTGTCATCTCCAGAACCACCGTAGAGGCGGTTATTGCTACCGTTACTCTTGAGGGTATCGTTACCTGAGCCACCGAAGGATAGTTGACGTGAACCTTCAACTATTGTCAGAGTATCAGCACCTGCGCCTCCGAACAAATTATTACTACCATTGGCTTCCACTACGGTAATTTCGTCATTACCATTGCCACCATCGGCACTAGTATTACTAGCAGGGCTATTTACGCCAATAAAAACTTGATCGTTACCATCTCCTGTGGACACTGAAGAGCCACTGCCGACTAACACCGTATCTTCACCTTTACCAGTCACGATTGTGTTATCTTTAGTACCTTCTACAAAGTCTGCGCCGTCACCTGCAAATAAGGTTTGATTTGGCTTGGGGGTGACATCATCACTATTAGTAGAACCAAATTGAAGGTCTAGTGTTGTTAGTCCAACAGTGCGACCATCAAACCCTGCGGCTGTAAAGTACTGAGTATTACCTACACTTTGAGAATCCAGAATTGTTGCTTGACCATTAGCAGTTTCTTCCGAAGTCAAGACTTCTTTAGTAGAGGCAACGACATCGGGACCTCCCACTAGTGCTTCTGTGATGGCGCGACCTTTCAAATCGCCATTACTAGGAATGTCCAAACCCAGAATTTTAGCAAGGGTAGGCGTTACATCAGCATTACTAACGGGTGCATAGTCCACATAGCTTTGTTTAAAATCAGGGCCAATAGCCTCCATGTTATTGAAGGTATCACCTCGACCAAAGCTGCCATGCATTCCCTGGCCTTGCTGTAATGTTGTATCAGCAATTTCGACCTGAGCTTGAGGGTTGTTTGGATTGCTTGGGTCTGTACTAAAGGTTTTGAAGTTGATAACTATAGATGGAACTGGTGTTTGAGCATCACCTTTTAGCCCGATCGCACTCAGTGGTAAAGCACCTGGGATGTCTCCATAGGCATCGTCTACAAAAATCCCACTGATGTAGTCTTTCTGTGAGAGCAAATTCACTACCTGTTTAGCGAAGTCAGCATTGCCATTAGGTAAATAAATTAAGTCAGAGCCACCATTTGCAGCTACAACTATTTTTGTACCTGTGTCAAGTTGGCCATTAATTACCTCACCTGTACCACCAATTACACCATTCCCAGAAATAGGACGTTGACCTTTTGTGGCATCAACAGTTGCATACTGGATCTTGTTGAGGTCTGGGGGAAGGGTTGTAGGGTTAGGATCGTACAGGGGTAGACCGAGATCGTGAGCCAAATCAATTGCAACAAAACCTGCTGGTAGAAATCCCGGATTTACACCCGCATAAGTTTGAGTGGCAGCATAACTTGTAGTTTTTGTGCCTTGGCTATCAATAGCTTGTTTGCTAATAGTAGAAAAACCGTGGTCAGAAGTAATAAAGACATCAGTAGTCTTGTCTAAGCCTGTACTCTTGAGATAGTCAAGAAGTTGCTTTAAATTATCATCAGCATTTTTGACCCCAGCTTTGGAAGTAGGGCCATTGATACCTGGTGTCAAAGTGTTTAAACTATCACCCTGATTGTGTTGGCTACCATCAGGATCTCTTGACCAGTAAACCAATGCAAATGGTTTACCATCTTCTTGAAACTTGGGTAAAATTACTTTGGTAGTCGCATCTGCAAAATATTGTTGTTGAGCCACATTGGCATTTAGAGTACCAGGAGTTGTGTTGGTACCAGCTGGCTGGACTCGCGTTGTCGGTTTTACATCTAGACCAGCCGCTTGTAAGCGGTTGACAATATCTGGATCAAGTGGAACGGCAGAAGGTGAACCAGCGGCTGTAAGAGGCGGGGTTGCACCATTTGTAGTGTCATCAATAATAATTGTATCGGGAGTAGGAATAGTACCTGTAGTACCACCTTCTCGGTTAACTTGTGTGACATCTTGGATAGCAACTGGGCCTAGTTTACCAACTGCTGCTGTGTTGAAACCCTGCGATCGCGCGTAAGCTAATAATGACTCTTCATCTAGAAAGTTGTTACCGGGGAATTTTTCATCGATATCCCCCAGAACTGCATCATTTTCGATAAATGGCGTGACACTACCATTGGCATTAGGACTTGGAAAACCAGTGTAAATCGTGTTGCTAAAGTCACCTGTATCACCAAGATAATGCCCAGTTGCGATCGCAGAAGCATTCGGGGTGGTAAATGTGGGAAATAATGAATGGCTATTGGCGAAACTAACTCCCTGCTGACGGACACTATATAAAGTTGGGGTATCAATTGGGTTTACAGAACCGTTACGCAATCCATCCGCAACAAAAATGATGACATTTCTACCGTTGTCGTTTGTATCAGCCATGCTTACTATTCCTTAAATATTGTGAGCTACGATTAATCGCAGCAATTGTGTATCTGTATGAGCAATTAATTACGCTCAACCCAAGCAAAAAATTCTTGGCTACAGAAACCTAAATAGTATTTGGCGACAAAATGCTTAGTTTCCACACAAAATAGTGCAGACAATCAAATGAACTTAACTTTGGTTACTGTCTCAAAAGATAATTGTTCAATGTTTAAGGAAAGTTATAAACAAGTTAAGATTTTGGACAAAAAGGAACAAAAAGATCCCCGACTTCTTCAAGAAGTCGGGGATATGAGGAAATTTTGAATGTTGAATCTAAGCTGTAATTATCTTTCGGCTAAACCACACTAGCAGAGAAAACAAAATCATTTGCTGTGAGGCTAGTTGCTGCAATTCCCAGCAATGAAACCAACTCTGTATTTCCGGTTTTCACGATAGTGTCACTACCCTGTTGCAACAGTGTTAAAGCACTAAATTGAGTGATACCAACACCGCCAAGCCCGATTTTATCAATGGCGATCGCAAAATCAGTCACAATATTCTTGCTAGTTGGCAGACTGGCGTTAGCAATCCAGAATTGATCGGCACCAGCGCCACCACTGAGGCGATTACCGCCCTGTTGACCAGCAAATAGCACATCATCGCCATCGCCACCAAACAGGGAATCATTGAAATTGGAGAAGAGTTTGTCATCGCCAGAACCACCGTTGAGACGGTTATTGCTACCGCTACTGCTAAGGGTATCGTTACCTGAGCCACCAAATAATGATTGACGAGAACCTTCAACTACAGAGAGAGTATCATAACCTGCCGCCCCAAGTAAATTATTACTTCCACTGGCTTCCACTACGGTAATAACATCATTACCATTGCCACCATCAGCAGTAATATTTTGAACCGGGCCGTTTTGACCAATAAATATCTGATCGTTACCCTCTCCTGTGGACACTGAAGAATCACTGCCGACTAACACCGTGTCTTCACCGTTTCCAGTCTGGATTGTGTTACCTTTAGTACCCTCTACAAAATCTGCTCCGTCACCTGTGAATAAGGTTTGATTTGGCTCAACGGTAATATCATCGCTGGTAGTGGAGCCAAAATTAATTTCTTCAGCTTGAGGTTGACCTAAGCCAGGAGCAAGATTAAGGGGCTTCTCTAACTTCAGTTGTAGAATCTCATTGTTGTCTATAACTGGATTTTGAGGATCGTTTCCAGGACGACCTGTAGAGAAGGGATAATTGTTGTCATTAGCTACCAAAATGGTGTTTTTGTCAACAACCAGAACATTTTCAATGGTTTGGAATGGGAAGTTGAAGGTTGTCTTACCGTCCCCATTCAGGTCGTTGGGGTCTTGAATATTTAACAAGTCTGCAACTTCTTCTTTAGCGACATAGCCATTAGAATCTGTTTTAGACAAGTCTATTTTGTAGATCCTCTTAAATTTAGCCGCAGCCCCTTGATTGTTATCCCGTTCAATGACTAGGTATTCATTATCATTAATGACTGCTAAATCCCCGATGGAATTTGATGGATTATCCAATCTGTAGTAGCGTAACTGATCGCTGTATTTGTGGCTAGCTAAATCAAATTCGTTAATCCGCAAAGCACCGGGAGTATCGCCTTGAACAGTACCTTCTAATAGGAAATAAAGCTTGGTTTTGCTGGCGTTAATTGCTCCACCTTCAAAACCTTTGGAGCCACCCAAGTTAGCAAAGGCATCACCTGAAAGCACATCGGGGTTTTGTGGCGATCGCACTACATTATACTGAGGATCGTCTCTGAGTCGATCCCGTACTTCATCCGCAATATCTGGGAAATCACTAAATAGCGCGTCTACACCTAATTGATAGAACTGCTGAATTTCTAGCTCTAGCTTGCCTTTGTAATCTGCTGCTAAATACTGATCTTCCGCACGGAAGGTATAAGGGTGAACCTGTAAACCTGCGTTGTGAGCATCTTGAATTAAGGTTGAAGGGGGTAATGTTGTCTTATCAGCATCATTGACTGCTCCATCCCCATTCACATCATCGGCTTTGCCATCACCATTAGCATCAGTACCTTTGACGCTTACAATCATCCGCTTCCAAGGGCCAATGCCATCAGCATAAGTGGCAACTTCAGCCAAGCCTTCTGGAGTTCGCAAGTCGCCATAGGTGCGAGTGTCACCACTTACCTTCAAATCATACGGCTGACTCTCGATTATCTTACCGTTGATATCAATGTCACTTGCATCTAGCAATTGAACTAGGGGAATATCCACTCCAGCCGTAGGCATAATGACATCATGTAGTTCTTTGAGGTTGCCCACTTCAAAGGACTGGATGAAGATGCGACTGGGGTCAGTGAAGTTATTTGCCTTGAGTGTATCAATTAGTAACTGGCTGATGTTTCTGTTGATTTTGTCCGTGGTGCCGACATAAGTAGCTTCATCGGCCAAATAGGTTGGATGCTTAGTTTCTGGGTAGATGCCAATCTTTTTACCTGTGTCGGCTTCTACTTGCTTAACTAAATCGATGATTTCTGTGAGGGTAGGAATTTCAAATTGATCGTCAAAGGAATGATCTCGGAAAGGTAGACGTTCTTCTGCGCGTAAAGTCTTGATTTCAGCTAAAGTGAAGTCTTCAGCAAACCAACCTGTAATTGTGTTTCCATCTAAACTTACCGTTTTCTTGCGATCGGCAAACTCTGGATGTTTGTAAACATCTGTGGTTGTATTGTTGAAATTGACAGTACCATCAGCGTTCAAAACTGCTAAAGCTGGCTCATGGCGAGCAATTAGCACACCATCTTTTGTCACGACCAAATCAGGCTCAATGAAGTCAGCGCCTCGCGCAATTGCTTGCTTATAAGACTCTAAGGTATGCTCTGGACGATAGCCACTTGCACCTCTGTGACCAATAACTTTAGGTGCTTCTCCATCTAAAGTTTTGAATTGGTCGGGTGTAGCAATGGGAGCCTCTAATAACTTACCAGTGGCATCAAAATGCAGCAGGTAAGGGCCAAACTCGTCTCCAACCCAGATTGTCCCATCTTTATCAAAGACGAATGACTCTACATCAAAGTCTGCACCAGTTAGTAATCTTCCAGCAGTTCCCTCATTCACAATTTGGAAAGGAACTTTGTTGTTGGGATCAGACAATTGGATGTAGTCTAAAACTTTAACAGTACCATCGCCATTTTCTGTTCCCTTAAAATTTGGGTCTAGACGATTGATTCGCAGCAGAAAGTCTTCACTATTATCTTTGCTACCGTAACCATTATCTGAAAGGAAGTAGAAAGAGTTGCTGTTAGCAAATTGGACACCGCTGAAACCCTGTATTGGCTGTCCTGGGAACGGCCCGGTTCTACCATTAGCGGAAATATCCTTACCTGAAGCTGGCCCATCACTAAAGGTATCAGCAGGTAAAGAGGCAAAACCTACTAACTCAACTTTTGGCACTATTGAAGCAAACATCGTTTGGTAGATGTGGCTTTGATCGTTTAAACCCGCAATTCCTGGAATATCAGAACCGTAGGCGTTATAACCTTTACCTACCAAGCTATTTAACACTTCAGAACCAGCACCTTGGTAGTAAACAGGTACGGGACGGTTGGTGTGAGTTCCCCAACCATACTTGACATTGGGATCAGACCCCCAGTAGTGTCCAACTTCTGCTGGAGTATCCAAATTGGTTAATGCTTCAGCACCTTGATTTTGTACTAAAGTTGGAAAATCACCGTCGAGAGTCAGATAGTGATCGTGGTCAGCTGTGACGATAAGTTGGTTTTCTTCCCAACCACCATTTTTTTCGATCCAGTCAATCGTAGATCCAACTGCCTTATCGAAGTCCAAGGTGGTGCCGATCAAGTTATCTATATTGTTATCATGGGCAGACCAATCAATATCGCCACCCTCAACCATCAACCAGAAACCATCAGGGTCTTTACCTAATACATCTAATGCAGCATTTGTCAAGTCATTGAGTGTTGGATTTTCATTAACCTCTTTGGCAATGAAAGATGCATCCGTCTCTCCGGGAAGTAGTGGACGTGTGGTGTCCACTTTGGTGTTATCACCTTGGTTAGTGAAAACGCTGAACATATCTAAACCAGTAGTGCTGTAGTCGCCATTGGCAGAACTTACAGGTAAGTTACCATTTTGACCACGCGCACCGTATAGACCGAAGAGGCGATCGCCTTTTTCTGGATCGATTGTCGCCGCAGTTTCAGCTAGTTTCTGGGCGGCATTCTCACCGCGCTCTAAAAAGGTGTAATCGTAGATGTTGTTTGTTGGTTTAGTGCTAAGTTCTGTGTAGGTAGATTGGCTAATGTATTCATTACTCGTATTCGGCTCAACCCCTGCTGGTAATAAGTCTCCAGGAGCAGAGAGTGGGTGTCCGCCACCAAGTAATACTGTTGGTTGATAGACACGGAGTTGCTGTTGCAGGATGTTGTCTAATGCCGGATAGTCAGCATCATACTTGCTGCGACGGTTAACGTTGGCAGCAGCAGCAGCAGGTGTGGCGTGGTCAATAGGAACTGAAGTTACTAAACCAGTAGATTTACCAACTTCGTTTGCAGTTTTGAGAATTGTTTCTAAAGGATTCTCGAAAATATCAACGCCAACAGCGTTATTGTAGCTTTTTACGCCAGTGTAGAGAGTTGTCGCGGTGTTTGCAGAGTCAGGATAGCTGTACTTAATATATTCAGGATCGTTACCGGGAGTCCAAGGGTTAACACCACCTTTGGTAGGGTCATAACCTACTAGGTTCCCAACAGCACCATCACTGACTTTTGCACCACCTGTTGGGGTATTACCTTGGTTAAAAGTTGGATCAAAGGTGAAACCAGGGCGAACTGGGCTTTCTCCTGTAATTGGATTAGTACCGTCAAGAGCCGAATTACCAGTGCTAAAAACTCCATTACTACCAGCGATCGTTGTCCCGTAGGTAGTTGCCAAACCGTAACCTTGGAGTGTTTGAAAGTTGAGTCCTTGACCTTTACCTTCTGTATAAAAATCACTTAGATTAGCACCTGTCTTACCATTTTGAATCTCTTTGTAAATGGACGCAGCACGAGCCATTTCCCAGCCCATACCATCCCCAATCATTATAATGACGTTTTTAGCCATGAAAGAGAATCTCCCTGTGTTTAATTGTTGAGATGGTCTTCGCTCTAGTGAAATCAAAAAAGTAATATGGTGAGGAAAAAACTAATAGTTTTAGGCTGTAAAGATGTAATTGCCTTTTCAGCTTTTGGAGTCTGAACTATTAAATGTTAACCACCACTACAATTGTCATTTCCCTAGAGATTTTTAGTATCTTAATTAACAACGTCAATTGCATATTAATTAAGATACATAGCAAAAGTTGTGAATAAATTGTGAACTGGTTAAGAAATCTTGTATTGCAATCTTGTACCTAATATGCAGTTAACAATTTTGTGCATATTTTTGGTGATGTTAAAAGTTATTTTTTATACATTGAGATGATGTCTATTTTGTAACTTTGGTCAGATAATAAGTTCTTTATAACCCAATACGCTTGGGTTAAGGGCTACTTGTACAAAATCGTGGGTTTTAAGGTTTTGAGACGCGATAAATCGCCGTCTCTACAAGTGTTTGGTCTTATTTGAACTATATTCCTTTATAACCCTTCTTTTTAATTACTTTTGCAATAATGATTGAGTACAGGTTCATTAACTTTGGTTGTTTAATGAACCTGTAATAATCACGTTAGGCGAACAAATTAACCCACAATACTGGCAGAGAAAACAAAGTCATTTGCTGTGAGCTTAGTTGATATAATTCCTGTCAATGAAACTAACTCAGTATTTCCGATTTTCACGATAGTATTATTACCCTGTTGTAATAGCGTCAGGGCATTAAACTGAGTAACACCAATACCACCCAGCCCAATTTTATCAATGCCAACTGTAAAATCAGTCACAATGTTCTTGCTAGTTGGCAGACTGGCGTTAGCAATCCAGAATTGATCGACACCAGTACCACCACTGAGGCGATCGCCACCCTGTTGACCAGCAAATAGGACATCATCACCATCGCCACCAAACAGGGAGTCATTGACATTAGAGAAGAGTTTGTCATCTCCAGAACCGCCGTAAAGACGGTTATTGCTACCATTACTCGTGAGGGTGTCGTTACCTGAGCCACCGAATAATGATTGACGAAAACCTTCAATTACTGTGAGACGATCATCACCTTCCGCCCCAAACAAATTATTACTACCACTAGCTTCCACTACGGTAATAACATCATCACCATTGCCACCATCAGCATTAGTATTTTCAGCCGGCCCATTTTGACCAATTACAACTTGATCGTCACCGTCTCCCCCGGATACTGAAGAGTTACTGCCTACAAGTACAGTGTCATCACCGTTCCCAGCCTCGATTGTGTTGCCTTCAGTACCCTCTACAAAATCTGCTCCGTCACCTGCAAAGAATGTTTTTTCTGGCTGAACTGTAACATTATCGCTGGTACTAGAACCAAAGCTATCGGTGAAAGTAGGCTGTGCAGTTGTCAGATTATTGGGTAATTCGAGAATGCCGAGTTTTTCCGCAGCCGTATTACCCGTAATGTTGAAGTCGTTGTCATTAATCAAGGCTAAGGTGTTGGGTGCTACCAATGCTAGACCTTCTAATTTTTCCACTCCGGTGTAGCCTAACTGAGCAGCATTAGCAATTAGGCTTTTGGTGACAGGGGTAATATTGGCAGCAGCTAACTCCGCAGAGGTCAGTTGTTCAATAGTTTTACCAGTTGGCAAGGTAAAGTTAGCAGGGTTGTTGATGTTAGTCGCCCCGGCTAAATCAATTTGGTAAATCAGTTTATTGCCAGCAGATGTGCCATTGTCATCTCGCTCAACTACTGCAAATTTGCCGTTACCCAATGAGACTGCATCGCCAATTTTATCAGTTCCCGGTAGACCTTCTAGGCGATATAAATATTCTCCTGTTACCTGCTTGCTGACAATATCAAACTCCAGAATTCGCAGGTTGAGAGAAGCTTTGGAAGTCGCATCATTGGCGACATCTGGATTATCGATCGCACTCTGGATAAAGGCATATAATTTATTACCTTCTAGTGCGACAGCTTCAAACCCCCGATTATTGCGGCGTTGGGCATAAACTGCTGGTAAAACCTCAGTGCCAAAAGTTCCAGCTGGTTGATCTGGGTTGGGTGCAGTGACAGTTCCTTGAGGGATAAAGCGGTCAATCAGTTTACCGTTAGTGTCAAAGTGGTAAATCGCCGGACGGTACTCATCCACCAACCAGTAATCACCATTTTCTGCAACTACAATACCCTCTAAGTCAGCACCCAAAGGATCATTAGCTAGAACATTGTTGTCTAAGTCAACGGCAATTTCATCTGTGTAGGCTAAACCGTTTCCTACAGCTTGCAAGTTAGGCAATCCCGTTAATGGCGTTGTCCCATCTTGGCGAAATAGCTTTGTTCTGTTGGTAATGCTGATTTCACCTGTGGTACGGTTGAGTTCAAAGCTAACTATTTCTGGCTGGAAATCGGGTAATAAAAATGGTCTTTTGACACCATCAGGTTCTCCATTGGGGCCCCGATCTGTGTTGGTGACAAATTTTAGGTTGCCATTTGCTGCAATTCCTTGGAAATACAGACCAGAAAAACCACCCAACAAAATATCTTGACCTTTAGAAGTCGTGTCTAACTTCGGTAGGTTTGCAAATTCATAAATAGTTAGCTTGGGTTGGGCAACGGGATTGCGGGGATCGTAACTAGTGGTGTCGATATTTAAAGAATTGGGGAAGACATTCGCTATATTTTCCCAAGGCACCAGCTTAAAGTTCGAGTTTACGTTTTCGCCATCGATGGTCTTAGCGGGTTCATTGGAACCATCTTGAGTGACAAATAAACCAAATGGGAAGTTAGGCCCCAGTGGCACGTTAATCACATCTGCACCGTCTGACTCTTGTACGCTGTCAATTGACCCATTGTTACCAATGGCAAAGTTACCCACGTATTCGTTGTTACCTTCACGAGTGTAGGCAACAAAGGTGCTATCACCTTGGCTGGATGCTAGCAAGTAACCTGTGCCGTTTTTGCCGTAGTATATGGTCAACCCTTCTGCGTCATCGGTAAGGTGAGAACCACCCTCAAAACGGACGCGATCAATTAATTTGCCTGTTGTACCACCGTCCGGTTCTGCCTGAAATTTCCAGATGCCCACATCTTCTTGGGCTATGTAGAGCAAGCCGGTTTCTTGGTCAACCACCATACCCTCTGTTTGGGGAGAACGCCCTGCTGTGGTGGGTGAGGGGATGGTGAACTCCCGCACCAGTTCTACTCCAATTTGACCATTACCTTTGTCAATCAATTTGAACTGAGCTATATCTCCAGTTTGACGGCGACTGGTAAAGACATAGTAATCATTAGTTACGGGGCTACGGTATAAGGTAAGTCCGTAAGAACTGCGAGTTGATGGCGAATAAGGAGGTTCAAAAGGTGATGCTTGGAAGATAGTAGCAATATTGCTATCGGTGATATTTTCCAGGTATTGACCGGGGGTGGTGGGGTTGGGATTAATTTTGAAGATTGCTAGTTTGTCGTTGTTGCGATCGCTAGCGACAGCAATATCGATAGATTGATTGCCTAATTTGAAACCGTATTGCAGATCAATGTTGTTGTAGCGAATGCCACCGGGATTAACTGTTTGTAACAAATTGCCAGACAGGTCATAAACTCGCAGTCCAGCATTTTTAACTGAGGTTAATACTAAACTATCAGCAGCATTTGTGGCATTAACATAAATGGCAGGGTCATCAGCATCGGCATTCTGATCTACAACAGGTAATGCTGGATCTTCATCATCAAATAAACCAGGACGAGTTTCTACTGTAGGTGCAGCAGTTGGAACCAAGTCTGCGCCCAAGGTGAGGATTTGGGTATATTGAGTACTGCTAAAGTTGTTGTCACTCACCAGCACAATGGACTGACGACCATCTGCTAGTTTGGGGCCAAAAGCAAGACCTTCTATATTATCTACTCCTGTAATCGGGTGATTTGCATCAGTGGGCAGATTGAGGTCAGTTAAATTCAACAGCAGACGCTTTTGGGCAGGTTTAATAGCTGCTAGTTGTTCAGCGCTCAAACTATTGAGAGAATCGTAGAAACTGATGTCAGTTGCACCTTGCAAAGAAACTTCGTAGATTTTGATGGTATTGCCCACACCTTGGGCAAAGGAGCGTTCCAACGCCAGGAAAGTACCACGATTATCTATTGCTAGTAAATCTGCCAAACCATTGTCAGCAGAACCTGTGCTTGGGTTTGGTGCTTCGGGAATGGCATCGGTAATGTAGAGGTATTCTTTTTCTGGTTGTCCAGTAACTAGATTATATTGCAAAATCCGGGATGGGCTACCACTGGTGAGTGAAGCTTTTAATCCATCTTGGGATAGTGCATTTTCGGTGGCGGTAAATAGGGTTTTCTGGTCGGGTGTGATGGTGAGGCTTTCAAAGGCTAAGTTATTGTATACGCCTGATATCTGCGTATCTCCGGCATCGACAATACCGTTGCTGTTAGTGTCCTGAACTACTGGCAGAAATTTGCTGGGGACAATTAGCGATCGCATTTCTTGCCCTGTTGTCAGCGAAAACTCTTTAATGAAGGGATTGGTAACACGACCAACAGTAGGATTTACTTCGCCTTCCGAAGAGATGAAAACAGTCCCATTGTTAGTTAAAGCAATACCTTCTGGGTCAAGGCTGTTGATTGCAAAGAAATTACTATTGCTATCTTTCAGTGGTGTGACGTTAGTAAAAGTCACCCCGGAATCGGCAGTAGTGAAGGTATAAAAACGGGCAGAGGCAACTTGAGAGCGATCGTCTGAGATTGCATAGTAGCGGTTGTTAACTGCATCGTATGTGACACCAGATAATCCTCCCACTGGAGTTGGTGTGCCGTTGACAGTTCCGGCCGCACCACTAGGAATAAAGCCAGTAACGAAGGTAGTCTGCTTTTCAAAACCTACGTTGGGAATGGTTTTACCTGCTTGAGTTGGTCTAGTTTGCACATCTGCGAACACCAAGCGATGGTCGGAACTGGGGAATGGAAAAGTACCAACTGGGGAGAATGTCGGCTCAGTATTTAGAGGCCAAAATACTCTTGAATTGATAATTGTCAGGTCAGTGGAGGGTAGCACGTAATCAGTACGCAGGTTTCCGGGAGCTGTATCAGCAAAGTCTGCGGTGTCAAAGCTAGGATTACCTTTTTGGCTAGCGTTTGCACCACCTTGCAAATCTGCTTGTTGGGAACCCCCAAGACTGGTAGGAATGACATTAGTATTAATCTCAGGATTTTGCAACAGTTGGCGAATGGCATTGTCATAACTATCACCATCTAACGGATCTGCATTTTGATCGCCCACAATCACAAAGTCTGAACCAGCAGCGATACCACCTGTTTTACCCTGGTCATCATAAATGTAATTACCATTACCAGGGGTGATATAATCTTCCCAAAAGCGAATCTCGTCATGGTTACGCCTACCGTTGCGGTCTTCCGGCCCATCAAAGGTTGGGGGTGTGGGGTGGCTAGCGAGGACATGAATTGTCTCGCCGTTTACTTGGATGGGTACATCCCAATGACTTTTGGAAGAGAGGCGTAGAACTGCGAGTTCCTCTGGAGAATACCAATCATTTGGCTGTAGTGTGTTGGAATCATTGGGAAGCAAAGCATTGGGCATATCCTTCCAGAGGAAGTTTTGGAAGGTGCGGACGTTGGCAGTGTCGATGGGATATTTGGATAATAGCAACATCCCGTATTGACCAGGAAAATCACCAAATCCGAAGGCATCATCGCCATATCCCGATGTGCCTGGGGTTGTAACTACAGCGTCATTGTTGTTTAAGTCAAAGCCAGAGGCAATACCTGTGTTGGAGGGAGCGATATAGAAATAGGGGTAGTCAACAGGAGTTGCACCGTTTTGACTTATGGCTAAATAATTTTGCTGAAATAGTTGAACTGCCTCTTGGGAGTAGTCAAACTCATTAATTAGCAGCACATCCGGGTTGTTACGCTGGATAATTTCTGCAACAGCTTTTGCCTGAGCATTATTGGGGGTTGACAAATCGGTCGCTAATTGACCTTGAGCGCTGCGGTTTAGAGAAGCATTGAATTGGGAAAAGCGGATTGTATTATTAATTACCATAAGTTAGTGCTGGGGTAAATTCAAGTTTTGCAAAGATTTAGTGTTTATCTGCGGCAACTACAGAACCAATTTGCCCAATCAAATCGCTGTAAAAGTGGAGAAAATTTTAAGTGTAAATGTCATTTATATTGCTAGTAAAAGACCGTTAACTGCAAAGATGCGCTTCGCAGTTTAGAGAGTTCGCATTATCAACATGGACAATATAAAACTTGCCTTCCAATTCACTGTTCTTAGAGATTGTTATAAGACAGCTACATAACTTGTTGTATGAGTTTTTAATTGGGCAATCTCAAAGTATCCCGTTTAGATTAAGAAACAGCTAGCAAAAGGTTAAGACAAAAATAATTGTAGGTTTAGAGATATTTTTTCCACGGCAATTATTCTCAGTCATAGTATCCTGAGCAAATGATGTAGTCGCCAAAACTTAGGGATGATTATTTTATGCTGACTCTGTATATGTCTTTCCCCGACTAAGTTTCAAGCTTTCGTGTCCTCTTTATGTATTTGAAATTCCTCCGCCAAAACCCATCTAAAACTTTTTTATCTAAATTTATTTAATCAAAATATTTTGTGGATATTGTAAGATATAAAACATGAAAACGTTATTGAAAACCGAAGATAAAAACTCGGTTGATTTCAGTGACTGTAAATATCCAGAGTGAATTTACTAAGCCTAAAGAAACTAGGCTTTTGGCATTTTGTGACTAATGCTGTAACTTACACAGGGTGTTGGAGAACATTATGAGCAAAAAAAAGTATAGAGAACCATCAAAATTTACACTTGAAAATGACCGCAGTATTCATTTAGCAAATGCACAAAATCATTTGCGCTCAGTCACAAGAATTGCAAGAAAATTCAATGAGAATAATTATGATATAAATAAAATTACATATAGAGACGTTGGTGAGCTATTCACCCTGACTGATAAATGTTCCGATACACTGAGGAAATACATCAATCTCAGAAACTACATGGATAAAGATCAAATGGTCAGACATATTAATAGTGATCTGAGAAATAGTCCATCCTATACTACATTTGACCAGGAAAAAACTTGGCTAAACAGATTTGACACATCTTGCGTGTTAAGCTGCGACGTTTTTATCCAAAAGCAAGTTCAAATTAACCTGCAATCGATACAAGAACTTTATAGAAATATAATCACGTTTAGGAGTGAATTTGGTCGTACATACGATCGCAATAATTTTGATTATCAACTAATCAAAGAAAGATTTCAGGAGTATTTAAATGAAGTTTTACAAATTGCAAGTGGTACTGGCTTGGTTTGTGAAGACGGACTGAAATACTATAATTCCAGTTCAGTTTTTTATACTAGGAGCATCTGGTTATAGCGGTTATCAGTCTACTTCAGTACAGTAGGAGAGAGCAATTCTACTGATAATTGGTGGTGATGAAAGCCTACTCTCTCGACTTGCGTCAAAAAATAGTTGATGCTTATGCCTGCGGTGACATTTCCCAACGAAAACTGGCTAAAAACTTTGGTGTCACCTTAAGTTTTGTGCAAAATTTACTCAAACGCCATCGAGAATTGGGGATGATAGGCCCCAAGGTGCGGACTGAGCAGACAGCAACAAAGTTGAATGCTGAACAGTTAGAAATCCTGCGCCAACTCGTCATAGCACAGCCCGATGCGACGTTAAGCGAATTGCGGGAACGACTTTACGAGAAAACAGAGGTCTTAATTGGGGTAGCTACGGTGAATCGGATGGTTCGCTGGAAACTTCACCTCAACCTCAAAAAAAAGTCTCCACCTCACAAAAAAAGGTAGTGATGAAGTCCAACTAGCCCGATTTGAGTACTGGAAACTCTTGAGGGGGATACCCGTCGAAGAGCTGATTTTCTTAGATGAATCGGGAGTTAATCTGTCCTTCATCCGCAAATGTGCCCGCGCCTTGCCTGGCCTTCAGCCTATGCTCAAAAGCCCAACCGCAAAGGGAAAAATGTCTCGGTAATTGGTGCAATTAGCTTGAAAGGACTGCTCACCCAATGGAGTGGCTTAGGTTCTATCGATGCTTTGACTTTTGATGCCTTCATCGCCCAAAAGCTCGTACCCAAACTTTGGCCTGGTGCAGTGGTGATCATGGATAACTGCTCAATCCATAAAAGTGATGAACTTGAAGCTTTGCTCATCGCTGCTGGCGCTCATCTCATTTATCTCCCCCCCTATTCTCCCGATTTTTCACCGATTGAGAATTGTTGGTCCAAGATTAAGAACATTCTCCGTCGCATCGGTGCAAGGACATACCCTGATTTACTCCAGGCATTAGATACGGCATTCGCAGAAGTGACAATAGAGAATTTGCTGGGTTGGTTTACTCACTGCTGCTACTGTACCTCACAAGACTGATAACCGCTATAGCCCTCTTCTGTCACTCTCCGAGATAAGCAAGTAGTAAATAAGTGAAATCATCCAGAAGCAAAAAAGGGTTTAAATTGGTTCATGGCACAAATTAAATGATTAAATCCTAGCAATAAATGAGAATTTGGAAAAATATCTAACCAGGGATAAATCAGCCAAAATAGTAAAAGAGGTTGGACAATTAAACGAAGATTATTAAGAGTATTCTTCCATCCAGAATTATGATTCCATTGTTGATGATGAGAAAAATCTACACAATTAACATAACTAGTACCTATCACCTCAGTTTCAATTTGAAGAGATTGATTTAAGGCTAAAAAGGCTGGGGAATTTAGACTAATCATTGTGTAAACACAAAAAATAATTTCCCACCATCTCTCTATATGTTGAAAATTTGTCAAGCGATAATCTGTCCAGCCGAGTTCCTGTTTACATTGTCGAAACCCATATTCTACCCAGGTTCTTAATCCATATAAATCGCCTAAAGTTTTTTTGAGATTTCCTTGAAGATTCGTCATGACAAATGAAGTGGAATTATCCGGCATTGTTTCTGGATCAGTAGTTATTTCCCAGTAAGTTATGGCTCTTTTTTTACCATAAATTATTTCTCGGATATATCTGATTTCGGATTTTTTATTACTAAATGTTCTCTCAAATTTGCACCACTTGTTAGCTCTAACGCTCTGATTAGCTGGTAGCCAGACTCCGTGATTACTTCTAATTGCTACAACATAAGCTAATTCATATTCATTGAGCTTTTTGATGAATTTGCTACTTTCACCATATAAACTATCGGCTAATACTAATTCAATATTAAACCCCTCATTTATTAATTCTGTAATAATTTCTGACGCTAACTCTATTTTGGTTTTATATTTATCTCCTGATTTGAGCGTCCCTTTCGGTTTAAATACTTTGAAACTTAATGGAAATGTTACATTTTCATAAACTCCATAAGCATTGACTGATACTATTCCATTATCTATTTTTCCTACACTCCCTAGATATTGTCTTGCAACATAATCTGTCTTTTTACCTTTTTTCCTATCTCCAGTTTCATCTATTACTACGGTTATCGCCTGACTATTTAATGCTTTCTTTAATTTATCTAATCTTCGGCTCTTTAATTTATTTGCTGACCAATCTGAATAGGCTATGAAATGATGTAATGACTGTGCCGAGTTTATACTTACTACTTTGGCTATTTCTGGTAATGATTTTCTTTTTATTGGTGCAATTATCCCTAAATGTAAATATTTGAAGCATTCATAATTTCTTACTTCTTTGAACAGGTCTTTATACTCTGCACAATATTCATCTATGATCGCAACTGTTGGCTGGGCATCTCTTGCCAAATGTTTTAGGATTTGTAATTCTACATCCATTGCCCTGCTTACCTGAAGAGAGTTTTTTCTTTTAATCCTTTTATTCAGAATACTCGGAAAGTGACAGAAGAGGGATAGGTTCAAGAATGTTTCTGAATGGAGCAAACAACCTCTTAAGAATAGGTGGTTCTGAACACTCACTAATAAGTTAAAATCTTTATTGCACATAGGTTTGCTTAAAATGCTTGAATTGTGATTGTAGCAATCCTATTTTATTTGTGAAAAAGCTCAGTATACCTCGACTTTTTTCTTTACTATTAAGAGTTATCTCTCCCCTGGACTGTATTTCTACAAGTAAGTTCAGAAATAAAATCGGATTGCTATGTATATCTTTGAAGTAGCCAAAGGGAGAAACTTCTTTGTTTAGTCGTCGTTGGCGCTTACTAGTTGCAGGAGCCGTATTAGGCTCTGTAATTACTGCTGGAATTCTTTTAGTCTCTCCGGTTTTAACCAGCAACAGTTGGATATGGAAATGGGCTGACTGGACTGGAATTGGAGAAGATACAATAACAAAAAAGAGCATAGAGAGAAAAGGTGGAGAAAATGGTTCCATCGAAAAGGTTACTTTTACTGATGAAACTCAGTCTGGAAAAACACTTTGGGATTTTTTAGAACTACTTAGTGCATTAGCGGTTCCATTTCTGCTTTTGTATCTAGGTAATCAACTACAGCAGAAAGAGAAAGAAATAGCAGGCATAAATCTCCGTGAGGAAGCACTACAAAGTTATTTAGACCGTGTATCAGAGTTACTGATCAATAACAAAGCAAATAGCCTAGAACCCTCTGATTCTTTATTAGAACTGATAAAAGATATAGTACGTACAAGAACGCTGACTATATTGCGTAGCCTTGACAAAGATGGAGAACGGAAAGGCAGTGTTATACGATTTCTAATTGATGCAGAACTTATAAGTAACTGGGAGTACATTGTATTAAACTTAAACTCTGCTAGCTTGAAAGGCGCTAAACTAAGCGGTACTCAACTAAGTCGCGCCCTGCTAAGTCAGGCAGACTTACATGATGCCGATCTAAGTGATGCCAATCTCAGTAATGCAAACTTAAGTAATGCAAATCTACGTAATGCCGACTTAACTAGTGCCGACTTAACTAGTGCCGACTTAACTAGTGCCGACTTAACTAGCGCGGACTTAAGAGATACTAAGCTAACAAATGCTAAATTAACAAATGCTAAACTAACAAATGCCAACCTAAGCAATGCCGACTTAACTAATGCCGATTTGACAGATACGGAACGAAGTAATGTCAACTGGAATCATGCCATCTTAAAAGATGTAAAAGGACTTCTAAAAGAATAATTTTATTACTAAATAGTTTAGCCTTATGATAAGCTTTTTAAGCTATTTTTATCTTAGAGGCTATTTATAAAGTAAATCTAAAGGGGACTAATCAAATGAAATGATAACGATAAGATACTTTTGAGACAGTGCATTTACGTAGCGTTCAATGACTCGAAAGGTTTATTCTACCGACCTGAGTGACTCAGAATGGGCTATTCTAGCTCCCTTAATCCCACCAGCTAAATCTGGGGGACATCCAAGGACTACTGATATGAGAGAAGTATGCAACGCAATATACTATCAGTTGAAAACGGGATGTCAATGGGACATGCTACCAGGAGACTTTCCACCAAGTTCAACGGTTTACAGCTATTATCGCAAATGGCAAAAATACGGTATTTGGGAAGAATTAAACCATACACTACGTGACAAACTAAGGGAGAAACTAGGTAGGTCAACACAACCAACAGCGATCGCGGCAGATAGTCAGTCGGTAAAAACGACTGAAAAAAGGGGGATGTGTACGGCTTTGATGGTGGAAAGCGCGAGTTTTGGGAAGAAAACGGCAAACAATAGTTGATAGCCTAGGACTATTGCTCAAAGTGGTTGTGAGTGAGGGTAATGCTGGTGAGAGAGTGCTTGCAGCGTATGCTTTGATGGAACTGCTGGAGGAGCGACCAGAGTTATTAGAAAAAGTTGAAGTCATCTGGGTTGACTCAGGCTATGACGGTGATAAGTTTGCGCTGGCTGTTTGGTTGATGATTCAAGCTCATGTTGAAGTCATGCGCCGTACTAATAAAGAGTTTGAAGTTTTACCCAAGCGTTGGGTAGTAGAAAGAACATGATTGCTGGTTTAACCAATACCATCGTTTGAGTAAAGATTATGAACGTCTGACTGAAATGAGTGAAGCTGCCATATATGCCGTTATGACTCGAATTATGCTACGTCGTCTAGCCATTTAAAGATTTACTTTATAAATGGTCTCTTAGGGGTCTTAATGATAGGTTTTTCACGAGACATAAAATAAGGTGGGCTATTTACCCACCTGAATGCAAATTTGTATTTTAAGATTGCCGTGACAGAAAAAACAATATTTTTGGATTTGGCGAAATTGTTCTGAACTGGTAAGTAATTCAAAACATTAACGGAAATTACCAGGTTTTAAGCGAACAGAGTTAGACTGAGACTGACGACGAACTGCTACTCCATTCCGCAAATTGTTTCCAGTACCACCATCTTGGCGATCAAGGAAAGGTTTTAGATTAATGCCACTTCTAGATGAACTAATCCGATTATTGCCACTCCCTAGAAGTGTACGTCCTAAATTATATAATTCGTTGCCTCCACTACTGCGATCGCCATAAGTGTTAACGGCTATAGTCTGCTGTCCGTTGTCAGCAGTAGTCAAGTTCTGAAAAATGCTATTGCGGATTACAACAGGATCTTTGCCACGCGGTACTGTCAGCACAATTCTACAGGTTGGGTTAGCTTCTGTTGTGACGCAGACAATATTTTCGTTATTTTCTACAGATGTCTGGAGTTCTTGTAAACCATCTGGACGATACAGTTCTAAGCGACTAGCAATTGCTGCACAACGTCTTTGTGCATCCCAACCGCCGCCCAAAGCCGCAGGTGCTGCCCAAGGAAAGAATTGTCCTGGTTGACTTTGTGGCTGATACATAACAGTGGACTGACCGTTGTAAGTCTGGCAGGTAAACCGAGTTGTACCGTCAGATGAGGGTGAAGGGGGTATACCTGTTGATGTGTCTATTGGGACTGATGAGCCACCTGATGGTACTGTTGGTACGACAACGCCATCGCCATTGCCAGTAGAGTCATATTGTGCCATTGCTGCCGAATTGCCCAGACACAAAGATAAGCCAATACTACCCAAAGATATCAATCGCAGTAGTTGTGATGACATAAATCATTCTCCAGTATAAATAAGTAGGGAATTGATAGTTTAAGTGACGAATAATTCTCTATTTTGATTCATCAAAAACGCTATTTTTTTTCCTCTCTTGCTTTTTTCTCTTCGAGTAGCTTTTTCACCCGTGCTTTAATTTCTAGATGACGCTCCACTCCTTCATAGGCGTAACGGTTGTAGCTATTACGGGTTATGAGGTTTTCTAAATAACTAACTCGTTCATTGCCGCCTGGGTGCGAAGATAACCAACTAGGAGGAGCATTTTTTTGCTGTTTTTCTAGCGTCACCATTAAGTTACGCAAGCCATCAGCAGCGTAGCCAGTGGCAACAATTAGGCGTGTACCGAGATTATCTGCCTGACGTTCCATGTCGCGGCTGTAACTGAGTGCAAACAGTTGACCGATAGTGCCGCCCAGAGGTAGATATTGGGTAACGTTAGAGATCAGGTTACCTTCGCTGACTAATTGAAAAGTATGGGATAAAAGTACATGGGATAATTCATGACCCATTAACCCAGCTAATTCTGCTTCGGAATTAGCTTTAGCGATCGCACCTGCATTAATAAAAATTTTACCCCCAGGTAATGCAAAGGCGTTAAGGCTTTCCTCTGGAATCACAAAGAATTCGTATTTAAACTCGTCCCGTCCTCCTACTTTCGCCAATTTCTGTCCAATTTCATTGACGTATGCCAAAATATCTTCGTCTATAATTACACCCAGCTGTTTTTTTGCTTGCTTTGCCACCGACTCACCTATGGCTCGTTCACCTTGTAGCAGCATGATGGTAGAGTCAAGGGCAGAAAACGGCCCAAGCAGACTGCCAGTGACGGCATAACCTAAAGCACCTGTAATAATATTACCGATGACATTGCCTCTAATTTCTCTTTGTGTATAAGTTTTGTAATGGTTCAGATTTTCTTCTGCTAGTTTTGTAAACTCAGGTGCTTGGGGATTTTTCGGGTTGAGAATAGCAAATTGACGCGCCGCCAAAGACGCTTCCATCCATTTTTGATCACCAGCTAGGGCTGTAATTCTAGCTTTGATTAATTCTGCTTGATCTGGATACAGCGAAGAAGCCCGTTCTAATATATCTAATGCTTCTTTAGTGCGATCGTATTGTTTCAACGCTTCAGCATATCGGATATGGCCAGGGATAAATTCAGGATATTGCTCAACTAATAGTTGCAGAGGTACTAAAGTTTTTGTTTGCAACTTTTGTGCTATCCCCGCCTCTGATTCTCGCCAGTAGACTTTACCTCCTGGGGATAGTTGCGTGGGGTCGAGTATGGCAGCTTTACGCTGTTGATTATCTGATGTTTTACCAAAAGGCTGCTTAACTTCGCGGTAAATTTTTTCCGCCTCTGGGATTTGTCCCGCCAGATAAAGTTTATCTGCTTCTATAAATTTTAGCTGACGGGTGAGTTCTTCCGGGCTGAGTGGGGGTTCCTGTGGCGACTCTGGCTTTTTCGGTTCGGAAACTTCAGGGGCGGGTTTTGGTGCTTCTGACGTTGATGAACGTTGCAGTGCTTCCCGTAACTTTTGGACTTTAGTTGTTTCTGAATTCGGCTTTGTCGTTTCAATAGTGGTAGAAGCAGCAGGTTCTTGTGCCAGAAGGGGTGTTGGCTGCGTCAGGATTATCAAAATTGATGTAGCAGCTGAAAGTAATACCCACTTCCAAGCTGGCAGTAAAGACTTCCAGATTCGTTTCATACTTGGGCCCACGTATGCAAAAGGCTCTTTTTTAAATTTTATGAGCAATTAGCAAAATACGCATATAGTGATGTATTTTTTGTGAGGCAGTATGCCCAAGCGCAAACTGTTAGTTGACCGAAACAGAGTCATGATACAGAGCAAGTAAATTTATTTATGAGGATTATTAATTTTGACTTTTAACTTCCCTAAAGGGGCTGACGCACCCCAGCACTATTATGTTTAAACTGAGTTACTCAAATACTTGAAAAATTTTTCTATATATGCTATGGCAAATTATTTGGATCAATACCTTGAGATTGTAAATAGGCAATTAGCCGTTCTTTTTGCTGGCGTTCCTGTTCAATTTGTTCCACTGCCCAAAGCAACAAATTACCTGCCTCATCCCACCAGCGCAACCAGTAACCAGTTCTAGCTTCCTTTGTTCCTTGCCAAGTTCCCAGAAATAAACCCATTGAATCAATCCAATGACGACCATTTTCATCAGGTTGCTTTAACTCGTAGTGGCTGTTTTCGAGTTGGTAAAATTCTAACAAACCGCCATTTGGGTCAAAAATTACGTAAATTGGAACTTGAAGAATCTGCTCATAAAAAAACCATTTTCCTGGTGGATAGGTTCGCTTAAAAGAGTATTCTCCACCCTCAGCGTCAGATAAAAATTCCATCACAATTGCCGGAATATCCCCGTCTAAATTGGGTGTATAGCTTTTGCGTTCTCCCAAAACTTGATTTACCGATGGTACATAAACCCAGTCGGGTGCTTTAGCAACAAATTGCCCGTTTATCGTTGCACAAAGTCCAAAATTCGAGGCTATTAACATCTGCGGTTGGATGAAACCACTTATCTCTAGGCTTTCGCGCAAAGCACCAGCTAATAGTGGCTGACCTGTATTTTCGACTGGTTCATCCTCTAGGTGAAAATCTGCGGGCAACGCTTCCCAAGATATTACCAGTTCTGTTGAAGATTTAGCTTCACCAAGTTGGGTTGTCATAAACACCCCTTTTTATTGATTTGTCTTTATTTTATGAGCGATCGCATTTATTCTACAACGTCGCTGTTTTGGATGTGATACCTCCAGTGGGCAACAAAAAACCCCGGCGAAACTAACCGGGGTAAGAGAGAGAGGTACGAATGACGATGAGATACAGCGATACCGCAATTAAAAGTCTTAGCTAACGCTAAAACCAATTAAAACTAAAGTTGTAACAATTAAACTAGCAAAAAGACCTTGTAATACGTATTTACGTTGTTCCCAAATTGCTGGGTACTCGGCGTAGTAAACCTTGGGTTCAGCTGCGTAGTTATTGAGAATGCCGTCTTCATTTACAGTGGTGTACATATTTTTTTCTCTTCTTTTGTTTACTTATGTAACTAAATTTAACAAGATTGTTACAAAACGTCAAGAGGACTTGACAAAAAAAGGCTGATTATTTTGATAAAAGTAACTTATCAGGCATAGTGGACTGAAGTGAAGCTACCCCAGCCGCCGAAAATGCCATATATTACGCAATTTTTTAAATTGCAAAATCTAAAATCCAAAATTGTATAAAAAATAGGACTTACGCAAAACTACACGCGGTAGGTGCAATTTATGAATTACCCCTACCGGAAAATAACGGTTTGGGCTATTTTTGGTGTAAGTCCTGAAAGAGTAAAGACAATACGGTTCGGTTAAGGCAAGAGACGCGATAAATCGCCGTCTCTACAAAGGACTTACTTATTAGACATCTCCAGAAATTAATTATGCGTTACCTGAAACCCTTGTAGAGACGTTGCATTGCAACGTCTCTACATTCATTTTCACTCCTATGTCTATTGTAAAGACGGCGATTTATCGCGTCTCTCTAACCAGCTAATTCTTCATCACTGCATCCAAAAGCACATTGGCATCAAAGCGGACTACATCGGTGCAAGGTAGCCCGGTTTCTGCTGTTATTTGAGCGATGCTTTCCTCAGCCGCAGATTCATCTAAATGTGCTGTGTTAAGCGCTATACCCACTACAGGCACACTTGCAAAAGCGCCACCTGCACTAGCAACGGTTTCATAAAGACGAATTACCTCTGGTAAAGGTGGAATTATTACATGGGGATGATTGCGGACATGAACTTGTCCCGCTCGATGGACTAACACCAGTTGAGTTGGTTGGGAACCACGAATCAGGGGTAGGGTTGCCGTTGAACCAGGGTGTAGCAGTGAACCTTGCCCTTCAATGTGCAAGATGTCATAGTTTTTGCCGTAGCGCATCACTACTTGTTCCACTGCACCAGCAGCAAAGTCTACCCGCACGGCATCTAAAGGCACACCATCCCCTTCTAACATCATCCCAGTTTGACCTGTGGCGAGAAATTTAGAACGCCAGCCCCGCAGTTTTGATGCCCAATGTAACTGTAGGCTAGTAGACATTTTACCGATCGCCATATCGGTTCCCACTGTCAATACCCGCCGACACGGAAGCGTGCGTGCTATTCCACTAGCAACACCTATATTAGGCGGCTCTTTGCGGACATCCCAAATTAGTTGCCCTGGTTTGAGCAGTGCATTTAAGTCGGGTATATTTGCCATTGGCGTATGCAAACCGTTTACCAAGGACATCCCAGCTTCTAGAGCATCTTTTATTTCTAGCCAATAATCATCTGGGATAGCACCACCACTGGGAGCAATGCCTATTACCAAAACTTCTGGCTTGTACTCTAAGGCTGCGGCTACCGATACCACAATCGGAACATCACGTTTGATACTTGTTAATTCTGTCAGAGATTTGCCAGCACATTCGCGATCAATGACGGCTACAATTGGTGCTTCGCTGTAACGTAAAATTGCGAGTCCTGTTTTGCCGTGAGCCCCAGTAGTTCCCTCATGAAGTAAGATAGCTACTCGTTGATTAAGTGGTAGACGCACTGTGTTTTACCCCCAAACCTGGTAAATCGTTTAGCAAAACTCTACCTTCTTTTAGCAATGCACCCGTGAAGGGATCATCGATTAAGTTGAGGTGACTGTCTAAATCTAAATAATCAGCTAGTGGCGCTAGCTGTAATGCTGCTGTATTAGCTAGAGAACTGTCAGAATAGCAACCGAACATTACTTGCAACCGATATGCTCGCGCTGTATGTACCATTCGCATCGCTTCTGTTAATCCCCCTGATTTCATCAGTTTGATATTAATACCATCCACGTAGTTTGCCAAATCGGGAATATCAGAGCTTGTGAAGCAACTTTCATCAACAAAGATGGGTAGGGGAGAGTGTTCTTTGAGTTTTGCTAAATTTTTTTCCTCGCCCCGTGGCAATGGCTGTTCTACATACTTTATACCCAATTCAGCTAGCCAATTGCACATTGCGATCGCATCTTCTAAACTCCAACCCCCGTTGGCATCAACAAAAAACTCTGGTTCCGATGCTTCTTCTCGCACTGCCAATAGCATTTTTTTATCTGCATCTATGCCATCTGGACTACCTAACTTCACCTTAAAAAGGCGGACATCGGTAAATTTTAACCAGTCTCGCGCTCTGGCTCTGGCACCTTCAGGCGAATTGATCCCAATTGTGACTGAAGTTGGTACTATTTGATTGCGATCGAGTCCCCAAAGTTGCCACAAAGGTAATCCTACGCGCTTACCCAACCAGTCGTACATTGCCATATCCAAGGCTGCTCTAGCAGCAGAAGGAAGCTGGTTTTGTATTAAAACTTGCTCAATTTCCTGTCGTTGTAAAGGGCTGAATGTTTGCAACAGTGGCACAACTTGCTGTAGAGCGTCTTTGATTGCATCAGTTGATTGACGATGATTACCTACACCGAATGGTGATGCTTCCCCCCAACCTTCGATACCATCGGCTGAAATCTTCACCCATACATTCGTTGTCTGTGCCGTTGTCTCTCTACTAATGGTCAATGGAAATCTTTTATTTACTGTAAATAAATTTACATTTATTTGCATACTAATTATACATATTATGTTATTTCAGAAGCAAGTGTAAGTTCAAAGTTTAGATTATCGGATGTATCTGTTATACTTTTTTACATTCATTCCTTAGTTACTAAAGTTTTTATACTTGATTTATGAGTAACTTAAAAAAGTGGAAGACTTTAAAATCACAAATGGTTTTAGATAACCCCTGGTGTCAGGTCAGGCAAGATGAAATAGAATTGCCCAATGGCAAAATTATAGATGATTATTTTGTCAGTATTAAGCCTGATGTTGCGATGGTTTTACCCGTTACGAGTAATAGAGAAATTATTTTTGTCCGCCAATATAGACATGCAGTAGGTGAATTTTTCTTGGAACTACCAGCAGGAAATTTTGATCCTACAAAAGAGAGTGCAGAAGTAGCAGCAATTAGAGAATTTACCGAAGAAACTGGTTATATACCCCAAGAATTTAGAAAAATAGGTAATCTATATGATAAGCCAAGCAAAGATACAAATAAAATCCATTTATTTTTAGCAGAAAATGTAAGTAAAGTTGGAGAGCAAAAACTAGATATTACCGAAGAGATTGAAATTGTATTTATTCTCGTGGAATCAGTTTTAGATAAAATTATTCAAGGAGAAATTTCTGTGGCGGGAACTGTCGCGGCTCTCTTTTTAGGTTTAAATTTTATTAATTAACCCAAGTTGCGGGTTATCAAATTCTACACTTGTCAATTCATGCGATCGCACAAGATAAGCTGACGGTTGCGCGTAGCGCAACCGTGACTTAGACTCAACTCTCAGTGTAAATATTAAATAAGCTTATAGTATTAAAATTGACTTTCCTCTGTAATTGATTAAGTAGCTAGGGAGACGATTATTTTGAGCTATTCTACTTTCTTCTCTTGCACCTGAATATACTTCTTTGGTCTGATCATCTCAGTATGTCAGCTTTTCTTTCTTTTTCAGCAAGCCCTATTTATAAACACCCTTTAAGCTTTTTCCGCAATGTTTCCATGTAAATGTAAAACACTGGAGTTAGATAGAGAGTCAATATCTGAGAAAACAGCAATCCACCAACGATCGCAATCCCTAAAGGACGACGCGCTTCTGAACCCACTCCTGTACCCAGAGCAATGGGGAGTGTACCAATTAAAGCTGCCATCGTCGTCATCATAATTGGACGGAAGCGAATCAAGCAAGCGGCATAAATGGCATCAAAGGTATTTTTACCTTCCTTTCGTTGCGCTTCAATGGCAAAATCCACCAGCATAATCCCATTTTTCTTGACGATGCCTACTAGCAGGATGATGCCGATGAAAGAGTAAAGGTTTAAGTCAACCTGGAAAATCAGCAGTGTCAGTAATGCACCAAAACCCGCCGAAGGTAAACCGGAAAGAATGGTAATCGGGTGAATGAAATCCTCATAGAGGATACCGAGAATTAGATAAATTACTAAAATAGACACCAACAACAGCACGCCTAAATCGTTGAAAGACTGTTGAAAGGTCTGTGCTGAACCCTGAAAGCTAGTGGTAATTGTTGATGGTAGCACCTCACTGGCTGCTTGCTTAATGGCTTCTGTCGCCTGACTTAGAGACGTTCCTGGGAGTGTATCAAAAGAGATAGTTGAAGAGGGGAGTTGAGCAACGTGAGTGACAGTGAGGGGACCGACATTTTGAGTAATATTAGCGATCGCACTCAGGGGAACAAGTTTCCCTGTACTTGATTGCACATAGAGCATCGATAGGGCGCTAGGATCTCGTTGAAACTCCGGTTTTACTTCCAAGATTACATAGAATTGGTCATTTGGGGTATAAATAGTGGAAACCTGACTGGAACCATAGGCTGCGCTGAGGGTTTGTTCAACCTGTTGTGCAGTAATCCCAAGAGTTGCAGCTTTGTTGTGGTCAAATTTGACTTGGATTTGGGGAGTGCTGAGTTGTAAATCGGTGTCAACGTTCTGGAGTCCTGGTAGGGTTTTGACTTTATCTACAAGTTTAGGAACGTATTGACGTAAGTCTTGCAGATTTAAACTCTGCAATGTGAACTGATAAGTAGAATTAGTTTGTTGTCCACCGATGGGAATAGCTGGCGGAGAACGGAGGAATGTCTTAACCCCAACTACACGTCTCAACTTGGGGGTTAACTCTTGAATGATTTGGTCAGCACTCAGTTGACGTTGAGAACGTGGCTTGAGCCGAATTGTAATTCGCCCGGAGTTGACTGATGCATTCGGCCCACTTGCACCCACAATCGAGTCAACCGCTTCAATGTTAGGGTCTTGACGAATGATATCAACAACCTTTTGCTGGTGATGCCGCATATCATCAAAAGAAATATCTTGCGCTCCTTTGGTATTCCCCATCAGTTGTCCGGTGTCTTCGGTGGGAATAAAGCCTTTGGGAACGATGACGAACAAATAGACAGTCATTACCAGCAAAATACCAGAACCGATTAGTGTCATCAGACGGTATTTTAGAATCGGCTTGAGCGTCCAATCATATCCTTGCAGTAGTAAATCAAATGCTCGTTCTGAGACGCGATACACCAGATTTGGCTTTTGCTGATGGGATGAACTTAAGAAACGACTGCACAACATTGGAGTGAGACTGAGGGAAACAAAACCCGAAACCAAAATTGCCACTGCGATCGTCACGGCAAATTCATGAAATAATTTACCGATTATTCCACTCATAAACATAATGGGGATGAACACCGCCACTAGGGAGAGGGTCATTGACAAAATGGTAAAGCTGATTTCCCTCGATCCCTTTAATGCCGCGTTTAGGGGAGATTCGCCCATTTCTCGATAACGGACGATATTTTCTAACACCACGATCGCATCATCCACCACAAAGCCTACAGAAAGTGTCAACGCCATGAGGGAGAGGTTGTCTAGGGAGAAGCCTGATAGATACATCACAGCAAAAGTGCCAATGATGGCTACAGGTAGCGCCAAACTAGGAATCAGCGTTGCAGTTGTATCACGCAAGAATAAGAAAATTACTAAGACAACTAGACAAACTGACAAAACTAAGGTAAATTTCACATCGTTGACAGAGGCGCGGATAGTTTGGGAGCGATCGTACATAATCCCCATCTCAATGGATTTGGGAACTTGTTCGCGGAGTGTAGGTAAGAGTTTCTGGATGGCATCAACGATATTTACCGTGTTAGCTCCCGGCTGCGGCTGTACAGCGAGAACAACAGAATGACGGTTTGTTACCTTGCGATCGCTATATAAATTGGAGACTTTGACATTTTGTTCACTGTCAATTACCTGCCCCAAATCCTGGAGGCGCACAGTAGCACCATTTTTGTAGCTTACAATCAACTGGCGGTAGCTGGCAGCGTCGGTAAGTTGACCGTTCGCCTGAATTGTATAACTTTTGTAAGTGCCAGACAGACTACCTGTTGGTAAATTGACATTTCCTTGTTGAATAGCAGTTTTTACCTGATTTAAACCAATTCCCCTCGATGCCAACTCTCGCGGGTCAAGCTGGACGCGGACTGCATATTGCTGTTGACCAAAAACCTGTACCTGAGCAACACCATCAATCATCGAGATTGGCTGACCAACTGTTACCTCTGCGTATTCATCTACTGTAGAGATTGGCTGTGTCTCAGAATACATATAGAGGAAGAGAACTGGTGAAACAGAGGGGTTGACTTTGCGGTAAGTGGGCGGATGAGGCATTCCGGCGGGTAGTTGTCCGGCGGCGGCTGAGATGGCTGCCTGTACATCTTTGGCGGCATCTTCCACTCTGCGGCTAAAGTCAAATTGTAGGGAGATGTTAGTGCTACCAGTTGAACTAGTGGAATTAAATGAATTGAGTCCGGCAATTTCGGTAAACTGTCTTTCTAGGGGTGCGGCGACGGAAGATGCCATTGTTTCGGGGGTAGCACCTGGGAGACTAGCGGACACAGAAATAAAAGGGTATTCAACATTGGGTAGGGCACTGATGGGTAAGAGGAAATAACTCATCAAACCAAAGATGAGGATACCAATCATCACCAAGGTGGTCATGACTGGACGACGGATGAAGGGTTCTGAAAGGTTCATGGGTTTTGTTATCCCAGAAATGTGATGAAGATGCGTTGGCGGCAGCCTTGCCGTTAGGCATCGCTAAAAATAATGCAATACGCTTGGTGTTAAGACTTAACTCTTTTTCAAAGTCAATTTTTTTAAACGTTCGCGTAGCGTGCCGGAGGCATACCGCAAAGAACGCATTGGCGCAGCGTCTCGTCAGAGAAGGACGCAAAGGAAGAGAAGGAAGGTTCATCGAATTCGGGGTGTCGTTTATTGAATTCGGGGTGTCGTTTATTGAATTCGGGGTGTTGTTTATCGAATTCGGGGTGTCGTTTATCGAATTCGGGGTGTTGTTTATCGAATTCGGGGTGTTGTTTATTGAATTCGGGCAGCCGTTTATTATTTTTGTGCAATTTTAATTTGAGTCGGATAAAACCTAAACACAAAAAGACTTTTCACCTAGTCCCCAGCGATGCACTGAAGCTCAACGAAGTGTCCCCAGCTATACTAGTTGACCCCAGTGATTTCATCTTAATTTGACACTAATGGCGACACGCCCACCCCATAAGAATTAGTTGAGTATTTTTTTATTTGGAAGTTGTTGAAAATCACGATCGCTCCCCTGTAAATGAGAACACCCGCCGAAACTTAACTTGATTAAGCTTCTTCCGCCACGATTCCATGTAGATATAGAACACAGGCGTTAAATACAGAGTCAATATCTGAGAAAACACCAGCCCGCCCACAACTGCAATCCCCAAAGGACGGCGGGATTCGGAGCCAGCCCCAAATCCGATCGCTATGGGCAAGGTTCCCATTAATGCTGCCATTGTCGTCATCATAATTGGACGGAAACGCACCAAACAGGCTTGATAAATTGCCTCAGACGGTTTTTTCAATTCTTCTCGCTGGGCAACAATAGCAAAGTCCACCATCATGATCCCGTTTTTCTTCACAATGCCCACTAAGAGAATGATGCCGATGAAGGAGTAAACATTCAGTTCGACATGGAATATTATCAGCGTTAGCAATGCCCCAAAACCTGCTGAAGGCAAACCGGAAAGAATCGTAATTGGATGAATAAAATCTTCGTAGAGAACACCCAAAATCAGATAAATTACGAGGATGGCGATCGCTAACAATAAACCCAAACTCGGTAGTGAACTTTGAAATACCTGGCTTGCACCCTGAAAGCTGGTGCTAATGCTGACAGGAATCACCTGATTAATCAGTTTTTCAATCTCCTCGTTGGCATTTCCCAAGGACACACTGGGAGCGAGGTTAAAGGAAATAGTTGCGGCATTCATCCGACCGTTATGATTAACCATTAACGGGCTGACCCCCTGAGATAGTTTGGCGAATGTCTTCAGAGGAACTGCCACTCCAGTGCTGGAGTTAATATACAATGTCAAAAGTGCGTTGATATCCTCCTGATACTGGGGTGCTAATTCCAGAATCACTTGATATTCATTGGTAGCTGCATAGATGGTTGAAACTTGGTAGGAACCGTAGGCACTTCTCAGGGTATTTTCGATTTGCTCGGCGGTAATACCATAAGTTGACGCTTTATCGCGGTCAATGTCAATTTGAATCTGAGAAGCAAACTGTAAATCGCTATTAACATCCTGGAGTTCTGTCATCTCCTTCATCTTGAGAACAAGTTGAGGAACATATTCCTGTAAGGGTTTGACATCAGAACTCTGGAGTGCAACTTGATAAAGTCCCGTGCTTTGTTGAGCGCCAATGGGAATTGCTGGAGGATTTTGTAAAAATACTTGGATGCCGGGAACAGTGGCGAGTTTGGTTCGCAACTCTTGAATGATTTCGTCAGCCCCAAGCTGACGCTGCGATCGCGGTTTTAACCGAATAAACAAACTCCCGGAATTGGCTGCAACGGCTGCCCCACCGCCACTAGCACTAGCTCCCGCCCCAATATTAGAATTGACTGCATCTACATTCGGGTCTTGGCGAATCAAGTTAGCAACTGTCTGCTGATGCTGGACAAGATTATCAAAGGATGCATCCTCGGCTGCTTGGGTAATGCCTGTAATTTGTCCGGTATCTTCGCTAGGAATAAAACCTTTGGGAACTATTACCAACAATCCAACTGTCACCGCCAATAGAAATACAGATAAAATCATCGTGGTGCGATGATATTTTAAGACTTTTTTGAGACTCCAATCGTATAAACCCAGGAAGCGATCGAATACATATTCTGAAGCTTGATATAACCGACTTTGATTAGCATGATCTACAGGACGCAGAAAACGGCTGCACAACATGGGAGTCAAAGTCAAAGACACAAAACCAGAGACGAGAATTGCAACTGCGATCGTTACAGCAAATTCATGAAATAATCGTCCTAGTACTTCACTCATGAACAACATGGGAATGAAGACTGCAACCAAAGAAAGGGTCATCGACAGAATAGTGAAACCAATTTCTCTCGATCCATTCAACGCCGCTTCTAAGGGACGTTCCCCCATTTCCATGTGACGGACGATATTTTCTAGCATGACGATCGCATCATCTACAACGAAGCCCACAGAAAGGGTCAACGCCATCAGCGATAGGTTATCTAGTGAGTAGTGCAGCAAATACATCACCGCAAAAGTACCAATCAGCGAAACAGGTAATGCCAAACTGGGAATCACCGTCGCCGAGAGGTTCCGCAAAAATATGAAAATTACTAAGATAACTAGAGCGATCGTCAAAATCAATGTAAATCTGACATCATCTACCGAATCTCGAATCGATTGAGACGCATCATAGAGAATCCCAATTTCCACGGATGCCGGAATCTGCTCTCGTAACTTTGGCAGCAAATTCTTAATCGTGTCTACAACTTGTACCGTATTGGTTCCGGGCTGTCTCTGAATGGTGAGAATAATAGCACGGGTATTGTTGTACCAGCTTGCTACTTTGTCATTTTCTACACTGTCAATAATCCTACCCAGTTGATTGAGATAGATGGGCATTCCATCTTTATAAGAGACAATCAACTGCCGATAAGCAGCCGCATCTTCGAGTTGACCGTTAGTTTGAACTGTAAAATTCTTATGATTTCCTGAAAGACTACCGGTAGGTAAATTGACGTTACCTTGTTGAATCGCTGTCGCCACCTGATCTAGCCCAATTTGCCGTGCTGCCAATTGCTGCGGATCTAGTTGAATTCGAGCCGCATACTTTTGGGAACCGTAGACAGCTACCTGTGCCACCCCATTGATTGTAGATAGCTTTTGGGCCAAATAAGTCTCGGCATAATTGTCTACCTGGGAAAGGGGTAGAGTGGGAGAGTCTAAATAAAGGTAAAGAATTGGTTGATCTGCGGGGTTAACTTTGCTGTAAGTGGGAGGATTGGGTAAATCGTTAGCAATTTGCCCCGATGCTCCTGATATCGCTGCTTCTACATCCTGGGCTGCATCATCAATATTCCGACTCAAGTTGAATTGCAGGGTAATTTGAGTCTGTCCCAAGGTGCTAGTTGAGTTGAGCGAATCAAGTCCAGCAATGCTAGAAAATTGCTTCTCTAAAGGACGGGCAACCGATGCTGCCATCGTTTCGGGGCTAGCTCCCGGTCGGGAAGCGCTGACCTGAATTGTGGGATAGTCCACACTTGGTAAATCGCTAATTGGCAGCAAGCGATAACTCATAAAACCGAAGATCAAAATCGCCATCATCACCAAAGTAGTCATGATCGGGCGACGGATAAATGGTTCTGAGAGGTTCATGAATCACCTCCGCCTGACTTTTGGGATTCTCCCCCCTGTACCCTGCCTCCTGCCCCCCTTCCTCTTCTCGACTTCGAGGAATTTCCATTTGAGTCATTGCTGGCTGTTTTAATGCGGATTTTGCTCCCCGAAACAAGATTCGCTTGACCATCGGTGACAATTTTATCGCCCGGTTGCGGCCCTTTCTCAACCACATCTAGTCCCTTAATGGTGCTGCTAATTGTAACTGGGACATTTTGCACCGTCATGTCTGGCTTAACTACAAAGACAAACTGGCCATCCGGGCCATTCTGCACGGCTTGGCTGGGGACAACCGTTGCATTGGGTTCTTCCGTCAGCGTTAGCGTTGTGTTCACAAATTGACCGGGAAACAAGTGTCCCTGAGCGTTGTCGAAGTCGCCAATCAGTTGAATTGTCCCTGTGGTGTTATCGACCGTATTATTGACAAATGTCAAAACACCTGGTGCGGGATGAGCTTGATCGTTGGGGAACGTCACATCTACCTTCAGCTTGCCATTCTGCATATACTTTTGTACTTGGGGTAGATTTGTTTCGGGAATGGAAAAAGCAACTTGAATCGGGCGAATTTGGGTCAGGGTAACAAGTGAAGTTGTGCTGTTAGCTTGTACCACGTTGCCCTGAGTTACCAGAATATTGCCAGCGCGGCCATCAATCGGCGCATAAATTTTGGCGTAGGATAATTGCACTTTGGTATTGTCTAATGCTCCCTGGTCGGAACGGACAACAGCTTGAGCATTAGCGATCGCAGCTTGATCGCCTTTGACAACTGCGCCGGCATTAGTCAGCGCCACGCGATCGCTTTTCAAAACAGCTTGGGCATTAGCGATCGCTTCTCGATCTGCTTGTAGGGTTGCTGTGGCCGATTTACTGTTAGAAACGTATTGCTGTGCTTGATCTAAACTAATCGCGCCCTTCTTATACAATGCACTATAGCGATCGCTCTGTCCCTGAGCAAATTCAGCTTGGGCTTGATCTTTGGCCAAAGTCGCCTGGGCTTGTCGCACCAAGGCTTGGTCTTTAATTAAAGTGGCTCTCGCTTGATCTACCTGACCCAAGTCTCTAGTTAATCCATCTCTAGCTTGTTGTACCGAGGCTTGGTCTTTGGCGACAGTACCTTGAGCTTGCTGGATTGCAGCAGTTTGCGATCGGTCATCCAGGGTAAACAAAAGTTGTCCCTTTTTCACATCTTGACCTTTTTTAAAATAAACTCCAATAATCCGTCCGCTAGCTTCGGGCGTAATCGATACTGTAGAACCCGATTGCACATTACCGATCGCCTGCAATTGCATCGGAACCGTTTTTTGTGTCACCATTGCCACGGTTACAGGTGTCACTTGCTGTTTATTACGCCCAGATTTTTCAGTTTTGTCTGACTTAGCTGCACTCGCATGGATACCAAACAAACCCAGCCCAGCCAGCAACAGTACACCCAAAATTACCAAAATAATCTTTCTTGGCGATCGCGGTAACTTTGGTTCTACGCTGTTCTCGTTTTCAGTCAAACTTTCATTAGCAATTTCATGGTTCATCAGAACCTCCACTGGATTTTAGTTGATTAAAAACATAATTCAGGACGGGCTAAACGCCTCGCTACCGCTAATAGAAGTCAGAGTTCAGGATGATAGTACTGAAGCGGAATATCTCTCAAACTCTCATTTCTCTGTGTCCTACCCTGCGGGTTTGCCTTTGGCGTTCTCGTAGAGTAGCCGCTCCGCGTCTATGCGCCTCTGCGGTTCGTTATTCTGTACTAATTGATTCTACCTTCTGAATTCTTTTTCAATACTTATTTAACTGCTGCTGTAAAAGTTTGAGAGCTTGTTTTTCTATCTGCCGGACTCGTTCGCGACTAATACCCATACGCTGACCAATCTGTTGTAGAGAAAGTTCTTCTCCATCTGTCAAACCAAAGTGCAAATTTAATATTTCTTGCTGTTGGCGAGACAAATTTGACAATAAACTTTTAACCTCTTGATTGAGAGATTCCTCTGTAATATAGCTACTAGAAGAATATCTATAATCTTCTATCAAGTCTTGTAATCTTAAATCTTTTTCTGAGCTAACTCGAATATCGAGAGAGATAGTTTGAGTAGCCAAAAGCAGAAATTCTCGAATCTGACTAGGTTTTAAAGAAAGTGCATTAGCAATTTCCGTACTAGTGGGAATACGACCCAGTGTTTGAGATAACTCTCGCTGAACACGCTTAATTTTGTTTAATTTTTCATTGATGTGAATGGGTAATCGAATCGTGCGTCCTTGTTGAGCGATCGCTCTGGTGATTCCTTGACGAATCCACCAGTAAGCGTAGGTTGAAAACCTATATCCTAGAGCCGGATTGAATTTCTCCACCCCTCTTTCCAAACCTAATGTACCTTCTTGAATTAAGTCCATCAGTTCTAAGTTACGTCTCTGATATTGCTTGGCAATTGATACCACCAGCCGGAGATTAGCCGTGATCATTTTCTGCTTGGCTTTTTTCCCTTCATTTAGCTGCTGAAGTAGTTCCTGTTCGCTTAACTGCATCTGTTTAGCCCATTCTGACAGCGTGGGTGTACGCTTTAATTCAACAGCTAGTTTTTCTGCTTCAGCAAGTATTGTCATCATCTGCTGAATTTCTTGGGCAAAAATAATTTCTTGCTCCTGGGTTAACAGAGGTATCCTGCCAATTTCTTTAAGATAAGCACGGACTGTATCAGTTGTAGATTTGTTTGTGTTACTAGCTTTAGTATCTGAGAACGTTAAGTTATTCATAGTGAGTGAGTCTCTATCTATTAAGTAATTTGGCACAATACAATCAAAATATTTAAAGGAAAATGAACTAGGCTAAAACCCTTATGTCTATTGCTTTATGCCAATAAAAATTATTTACGCCCACTTATTTAATTAGGGTATTTGGTATTAGGAAAAAACCGTAAATAGTGACTTGAAGAACCATAAAGATTTTTATAAAAAAACCAGGTATCAAGCACTAGCTCCAAAAGAGAAATCAACACCCAAATTGCTAGAGAAACAATTACAGGTAGACTGAGATCGGGAAACTTTCTTTGTAAATCGATAATGCCAAATAATAGTAAAAACAGGAGAGAGACTCCTAGAAGAAATGACAACTTAACGATCGCGAGAATAAAACGGCTGATCTCTAGAATGCGATTGTAAAGTCTGGAAAAGCCCTCCAGAATTTCTTCCATGTTATTGATGACAAGTAAAATTTGCTGTCGATGCAAATGGGTAGCTAATGAGCATTCTGGCTGCACTTGCGCCCATTCATTTTCATTCTTGAAATTATCTAAGAGCTTGTCTAAAGGTAGCATCTGGGAACTATTTGCCCACATTGGGAAATCCTTTAAATGCAAGGGAACTAAATAGTTAATCAGTGCTATTAGAGTTTGATCAAAATTACTGAGTTCAGTGGGAAGAGACTGAGTTAGACGAATGAGTTGGTCAATCTGGATCTGAAGTGTATAGTAGTCTTCATGCCGTCTTTGAGCGATTAATTGACTAGTAAAGGTGAGGAAAACAATTAATACCCCTAATAAAGCAGCTAACGATTGGGATACAGCAGAAAAGAATTCAATTGCCACCTGTTTAGGCACTGTCAACCAAGGGGCGTTTTCCCGCATCGCAAAAAGCAGGGTAGCAACAAATACAACTCCGACGATCGCTAGCTGATGGTGGGTAACAGTGGTTATGACTGTCCGCACTAAAGGAGTGTTACTCAGTTTAACCAAGATTTGCAAACCTGGAACTGGTTCACACATTTGAAGTCGTTGGGCTTTGCGGGTTGACATGATTAAAAGTGACGATAGTAGATATTGTCAAAAGTATCCGTATACTTATTTCTCATCATGCAAACTCACATGATTAGCCCCGGACTGAATCAATTTACTCAGGTCGGCAACGGCGCTAGCATACTGAGGATCGGCTAATGTCCCCAAGGTTCGATTTTCTACTAATGCTTGCTGTTGTGCCTCGCTTAACTCCACGTTAATATCTGGTGCAATGCCGATATGATTGATATCTCGACCTTTGGGTGTGTAGTATTTGGCGATCGTTAGTTTTAGCCCTGAACCATCGTCCAGTGGCTCTACAGCCTGAACTAAACCTTTCCCGAAGGTGCGAGTCCCTACTAACGTGGCGCGCTTATCATCTTGCAGCGCTCCCGACAGAATTTCGCTGGCGCTAGCAGATCCTTTATCGACCAGTATCACTAAAGGTTTGTTGGTAAGAGGATGTCCCGACGCATTGTAGCTATCTTTAACTTGGTCTCGATTTACCAAAGACACGATCGCTCCTTGCTTTAACCACATACTGGCAATTTGCAAACTCGCATCCAGCAGTCCACCTGGATCGGAACGCAGATCCAAAACATAGCCCTGCACCTGTTGTTTTTCTAGTGCTTCAATTGCCCGATGCATCTGGGCAGGTGCAGTTTGCGTAAACTCTGGTAAACGAATGTAACCAATCTTACCCACTGCCGTTGTTTGGGTGTTGTAAGTTACAGGATGGATGGCAATATTGGCGCGGGTAAGTTGAAAAGTTTGGGATTGGCTACCCCGTTTAATCGTGAGTACTACTTTGGTTCCCACCGGGCCAAGAATCCGCTTAACGGCATCCTCTATTTTCATTCCCTGAGTGATTTGACCGTTAATTTGGACAATTAAATCACCCGGCAAAATACCCGCTTTAAAAGCAGGCGTTCCTTCAATTGGGGCAATAACAGTTAAAGCTTTAGTCTTTTCATTCTCTGCCAGTTCCAGCCCTACACCACTGAGGTTGCCAGAAATATCGCTATTTAGGGCTTTAAATTCCTGGGGGTCGTAAAACTCCGTGTAGCGATCGCCTAATTTAGCCACCATTTCTTGAATTGCACCATAAGCCTCTTTCTTAGAACTATAGGAGCGGCTAAGATACTGCTGTCGAATTGCTTTCCAATCTTGATGGTTAAAGTTGGCATCAACATAATTTTTATCTAGGATTTGCCACACCTCATCTACTAGCTTTTGAGGGGTAGTTTGAGTTTTACCTAGAACTTTAGAAGTGTAGAGACTAGTTCCTGCCAGGATTGCGGCAATAACGGCTAGTTCTATCCTGACGATCGATTTTTGCTTGAACATACTTTAACTATTAAAGAATAATACAGATACAATTCATTCTGTAGCTTGTTTTTCAGAAAGGGTATTCTGACTCCCGAATTCTGTTTGAGAAAACTACTACGAATTATCTTGAGATTACCCTTTACGGCGGGGATAGGCAGCCTTAAAAATATCCTGAATTTTAGTCTTTTGTTCAGCCGTGAGATTCAGACTGAACACTGCTTTACGCATTTTTTCACCTTGTTGCAATTTCGTTGACAATTCCTTTACCTGATCTGGGGTCAAAACTGCCTCAACTTGTTGGCGAATTGCTTCGCGCTTCTGGGCGCGTTCCGGCGTATTCGCTCCAGGAGAGCTTGGTGCAGAAGTGTTGGTGTCAGACACCTTTGTCCCAGAGTTGTCACCTTGAGATACATCGGGAGACTTAGAACTGGTGCAACCTGTCATCCCTCCAATGAGGATAGTTGCAAATAAAAGAGTTGGTAAAATTATCTGTTTTTTATTCATTGACTTCTCTGGTTTTTGTTGTGTGTAATACGAGTGTTCATCTGAGAGGATGTTTGAAAAGTTGCTACTTGGCTTACACCAGCTAATCTTAAAAGTTGGGATAGATTTGTGCATGAGCTAGAATTCCTAACCTGACCAGTAAAAAAGTACTCAAGTTATTGTGACTTTTTTCCTAATTTCAGAATGCTTAATCAGTCGGAACGGCTCTATTCATGCTAAAGACAGATTCGTTATATAGGAAGAAGAGTTTCATTCTAAAATTGTGAAAATACCTATGGTTTTGTTAAAAAGGCCATTGAGTTGGAACAGTTCTATGGTTCTCTTGACTTACCCATCGTTTCGTCTGTTGCTTTACCTAGAGTGGCTGTTATTAGCCACGGCAGTGTTCATGGAAGTTGTGCTGCCGTTTGAGTTGTCCTGGTCGTTGCTGTTACGAGTTGTTGCGATCACAACTTTCAGCTTGATGGGTTTGAGACTACCGATGGTGAAGCTGGAAACAAAATTATTTTATACAGTCCTAGAATTCGGTTTAATTTTGCTGCCAACAACTCAACATAGCTTATCTAGTCGCTCCGTTTTCCTACTGTGTCTAGTACTGGTGATGCGGAGTTGTCTAATATTTAAGCGATTGGGACAGTTTCTTGTCTTAGGTTTATCTCTACTTACTTATGGAACACTGGTTTTATCAAGACCGATTGTACCTGATAAGTTTATGAGAGAAAAGCTGATCGCCATGTCTTTAGATTGGCGATTAAGTAATATATTATTGTTTAGCTTAACGTTAGTATTCGCTTTATTGTTAATCAATGCTCTGCTTGCAGAGCGCCAAAGTCGAGAGCAGTTAGAAATTGCCCATCTGCAATTAGAGATCACCAATCAACAACTGTGTCAGTATGCGCTACGGATTGAAGATCAGGCAACCTTGCAGGAACGCAACCGAATTGCCCGCGAAATTCATGATGGGTTAGGACACACTTTAGTTGCCCAAACTATTCAGATTAATAACACCCTGTTGTTCTGGGAATCAAATAATGACAAAGCATTAACATTTCTCAAACAGGCAAAGGAATTGGGGGCTGAGGCGCTGCTAGAAATTCGGCGATCGCTTTCTCTTTTACGTTCAAATCCTTTGCAAGGGCAATCTCTCAAATCAGCTATTGAAAAGCTGCTGACAGATTTTCACCAAACCACAGGTATTGAACCATCCTGTAAAATTAACGTGCCGCACACTTTACCAACAGAAGTAAACACGGCCTTATACCGTATTGTGCAAGAATCGCTGACAAATATTTGCAAACACGCTCAGGCGACAAGTGTCACCGTTGGATTACTGGCTCACGCTGGGATGATTCATCTGTCAATCGAAGATAATGGAAAAGGATTTAACCCCACTCAAAATACAACTGGATTTGGGCTACAAGGGATGCGAGAACGGGCGGTTGCACTGGGCGCTCAGTTAAATCTCCAAAGTCAACTAGGAACAGGTTGCTGTATTTCTGTTTGTTTGCCACTATCAAAGTTGTTGGTGTTTTAGCTTATGATTCAGATTTTATTAGTTGACGATCAGCATCTTATTCGTCAGGGACTTAAGAGTATGCTTGAGTCGAATGCAGAGATTCAGGTAATCGGTGAGGCGGAGAATGGGCAAAGGGCACTCGAACAAATTCCCGCATTACAACCTGATATCGTGCTAATGGATGTTCGAATGCCTGTAATGGATGGAGTTGCCACAACAAAGGCGATCGCTCAACAATATCCTAATATTAAGGTTCTCGTCCTGACCACCTTTGACGATGATGAATATGTTTTCCAGGCGATGCGGGTGGGTGCAAAGGGCTATTTGCTCAAGGATACCGAACCTGATGAACTAATGTTGGCAATTCGATCCGTCTATAAGGGACAAACTCTACTCGGCCCAGGATTGTTTGAGAAAGCACTCATACCGATTCCCGTAACTGTGCCATCTGTGGAACCCCCTCCAGAATTGGCGCAACTCACACCCAGAGAATTAGATGTGTTGCGGTTAATTGCTTCTGGAGCTAATAACCGTGAAATTGCTGAATCGCTGTTTCTTTCAGAAAACACTGTTAAAAATTATGTTACCAATATTCTGAGTCGGTTGAGTTTGCGCGATCGCACTCAAGCCGCTTTATTTGCCCATTCGTTGTTTAGTGGACTTAAATAAATAAGTTGGCTTGCTCATAAATGACTGGTAAGCTAATCGTCATTTAAGCTGCAACATAGTTTATATTTACCTTATTTTTGATTTTCCGATGTCTCGATTTGCATCCTTTGAGTGATTAGGAACCTCTTTTTCTTTTTCTCACTCCACTGCTCTTAGTGCATCAAAAAAGCCCATCAAGGTGTTACGCAAGTTTTTCACAACTTTAGTGACCTTGCACTGGAAACGAAAATCTTTGATTAATCTCTCAAAATTAAATAACTGGAGTTTAGACTAAAGATAAGCGATCGGGAAATAACACGTAGGAAATTATGGCTAAAAATTTGACATAGCAGGTCAGATAAAAAGTGCCTGAAAAGAAAAAGCGGTCAGCTATGTTGAACTGATCGCAAATAGGTCAATGCTGATAAAAGGAAAAATCTTAACAGCTTGACCATGACATTAGAAAAGCTTAAACAATTTCGCACAGATGTGTATACTATCCTCGGTAAAGCCAAAGATGCGTTATTTGAACCTATCCCACTAATGCCAGATTGTAGTAATCTATTTTTTGGCAAGAGGTTGGGTGTATTAGTGATGGCTGGACGTTTTGAGGGATTGAGCGACCTAGAATGGAAGCTATTTGAGGATATATTTCCTAAGCAGGCATCCAAACGTGGTAAAGGAATGCCTCATGCACCGTATCGCTATGTATTAAATAGTCTGTTATACATTCTAATAACTGGATGTCGATGGTGTGACCTTCCACGAGGGGATATATGGGCATCGAAAAGCTCATCCCATCGATGGTTAAAGCGATGGCGTTTTGATGGGACATTTGAATATATACAAGGACGTGTATTAGCGATCGCTAATGAGAAGGGGCTTATAAACTGGGACTTTGGAGCTGTTGACGGCTCTTTTTCCCCCGCTCAATGGCTACGGTGTATACACAAGTCTGAAAATAGCTGAATAACACAGGTTTTACCCCACCCTAACCCTCCCCTTATAAAGCTACGGTGTACACACAAGTCTTGAAATCCCACCTAAAACTTGGTTTCGTTGCCTTAACCTTAAAATTAGCGGGATAAATGGAGTTTCTAGTCGTCCAAAATTTGGGTATTTACGAGGCTAAAAGGGTTGAAACCTTTGCGGACTATACTTGTGTGTACACCGTAGCGCTCAATGGGAGGAGGTGAAGAAGTTGCGTATGGAGGGAAAGGGAAAGGTGTTCTTATCCACACACTTACCGAAGGTGGTGGAATAAACTAAAGCTAATTGCACTACCCCAGCCAATGGCAACGAGAAAGAACAAGTAATACCTCTACTCGATAAAGTTAAACTTAAAACATTGAAACGTGGCAGACCACGTAAGCGAATCAAAGTACTAGCTGCTGATAAAGATTACGACTCGAAACAAAAACGCGCTGACCTGCGGAAACGAGGTATTCGTCCTCAAATCCCGAAACGAGTTTGGAAGACCAATCAAAATCTCTGTTCCTAGATTTCAGCAAGAGCGGTGTTTTGCTTGGTATCAGCGCAAATACCGCCGTCTTGTTGTTAGATGGAAACGTCAAAAAGTTTACTTCGATGCATTCATTGACCTTGCTACAATCCACATCTGGATTAACAAAATATTATTAGTGGGATAGGTTCGAGTATGTCCAATCATTCTACCCAACAGTGCCAGAAATTGACAGTAGAGCTTGCCTATATTTCGCTCGTTAATTTCGATTCCACGTTCATTGAGTAAGTGTTGAATCTCAACTAACTGTCGATTCTCATGTTCATGTTGTCAGCCAACAAATGCCAGGATATCCAAACCATAAGTACTGTGGGGCAATCTATATGCTATATCCTAGCTAACTTTCAAAACGATATCTAAATCTAAAATAAGCTCATTCCGCTTTAAACCGAGTTTATCTATAACCTTCTCTCTTATTGAGCTATACAACTCTTCATTTAGAGCAGCACTATATAATACTGTTATAATCTTGCTATCAAGCATCGAAACAGAAAACTTTCCTGTAAACAATCTTTCCACCTCTTGTTTTGTTTTGAGTATGATGCCCACAGTTGACATAACCGATAAGCTATTTACCACGCCCACCTGGACATTAATTATATGCAGGGAGTGAGTTAATTTATCGTACAATTCAACCCTCATATCGTCATTTGGCAAGTCCCTGAAAGTATTGATCGTTTTTTTCACAAGAGATAGTTGATCATCAGTAATATTCTTCTCGAACACGCTGAATACAACATCCTCTAAGGTGAAAGTATTGTTATGAGGAGTATACTCATTAAACTGAAATACACGGCTTTGCCATGTTAGCTGTCCCAAAGTATCTGTATAGAATCCATACCACTTCTCGGTGTTGTCTATTCGTGAGTACTTCTTATCTGCCGCGAGCTGTGCTAGAAGAATTGAATTTAAAATATCGCACCGTTGCAGATATGGCACAGTCGAAGCGAATGATAATAGATTTCCCGCATTAACAAATCCAGCTTCTAGTAACACTTCGTTTTTGTAATTCATGAATAATTCCTTCGCTAGAAAGGTGGTTATGCTGACGGCATTGACGCTTGTTAACCTCTAGTGGTGGAGGATCTGCTGAAATATGTGCAAAGACAGCGAGACAGAGATGTGCAGCGTTCTGCGCTAAACAAAGAAGCATACAGATACACGATCTCTGCCTGGCATTACACGATTAAGTTAAATCTCGATGTCTTTGATGTATTGGCTGGCCCTATCGCCTAATTTCTTGATAACCTCCGCCCTAACTCGGCTATAGACATCTTCATTTAGTACAGCCTTTTGAGAACTTTGAAAGAGTTTTGTAGAGACATTTGACCAACTAAACCACAAGAACCTTGTTACATGTTTGTCTGCCCTAAACTCTAAGGCAGACATTGCCATTACTAATTGCCCATCATCTTCACCAACTGGGAGAACTTGAAAGGTTCCTAAATTTTCAGGAAAGCTTTGCTGCTCGAACAGAGTGAGAGATCCTTCGTTTTTAGGGTTATTTTTGAGTGCGTTAAGAGATGTCACTAATATATCCATCTCATTGCCAGTAGCTATAGCTTTTAGAATCTCGATAATAGCGTCCGCAACTAAGAAAGAGCTACCGGAAGGTGAATACTCCCTATAGGCAAACGCAGGTACAACCCAACCGACTTGTGCGAGAACAGATGTATAAAATTCGTACCACTGCCTTGTCTGCTTAAAACGATCATATTTCTTAGTAGCGGCTAATTGCGCCAGCAACGTGGAGTTTAGTACATCACTTTTGTGCTCTTGTGTCAATCCTGATACAAATGAAACAAGGCTTCCAGCATTAGCAGCAGCACCTGGAGTATCGTTCTGGAAAGCAAGAGACTCTGAGCGAAAGACTTTAGGCAGTTTAGAATCGACTTCTGGAAGTTCAAGTTCCGAAATATATTCTTTAATCCGGTCAACGACCTGTTGTTTACTCATTTTAATGTCTTATTACAAAGATTTGGCTTTGAACGTCATGAGGTAAATGCTATTGAGACACACCCATAAATGTTTAAAAAACCAAACATCCTGTTGGATTTTAAATCATTTTGGATTAGAGATGATTGTGATAACTCATTGCCTAGAACCTCAGATAAAACCTAATTGAAGGAACAAAAAATACCGATTTTGTAACGGTTATAAAAAACTGAAAAATCGGCTATTTGTCTGATACTAAATATCTTTCATCTTTTGGTTATACACATCCATTATGATAAGTTTTAAGACTTATCCCTCTAACGAAAGTTAGAGAAAACTAAGATTTAATCTTCAACCAAAGTTAGAGAAAACCAAGCCAAAAGTGTAGTGTTGGGCTGTATCTAGCGAGACTGGAATTATGGGTAAAAACCAATGCCGCGCAATAAAGGTGAATGGTCGCACTTACTCTAAACCCTTTTCCTACAAGGGTTTAGAGCTTTATATTCTTTGCTGTTTCTTAATTACTGCTAATTGACTCTTACTACCTTCCAGGCTGACTGATTGCCAATCCAATAACAGGAAAACATGGACTGTTATTAACTATAAGATTACTGCAACTGCGGAGTATCACGAAGTTCTGACTATTGAAATAGATATGTAGGTGGATGCCTAAGCCAGGAAGTCACCTACAAGCAGCATAAGCACCGTGTCCAATTAAAAGCGGCTACTTTTTGGCATTCAGCCGCAGATTAACCCAACAAGAGCGATCGCTGCTTGGGCGGAAAACATATTTATCAATTTATATAAATTAAACTGTTCAGTTTGCCCTTGGTTGCAGCTACTTTCACACTACCCCGGGTTGCCTTGCGTGTCGTTACATCCGCCACGGCCCCAACGAATCCCGCCAAATCCGTTGCCAGTGCCGTCGATCTTCTCCATAAAAGTTGTACCCGAGATCCGTAGCTTGAGCGTTCCATGCCCCCACGGTTGTCCGCGAACGTCGGCCCACTCCCCATCAATGATATTGCCGTTTCGCGTACCTTTGAACACGTTCGTCCAGGAACGACCGTCGTCACCGCTCATTCCGACCCACCAAATGGTACTGCCGATGGCATGAAGGTGGTATGTGCCCCCATCATTCGCCTTCCAAACTCCGCTAACATACTTCGGCGAGGCACATTGCGCGTGTATAGGCGCTGCGGACGCAGCAAGCATCACAAGACCTGCCAATGCGATGCTTGTTGGAACAAAGTTTTTCATACGAACCTCCCTGCTGAAATGCACATGTTACGAAGCTCCCTTCCATTGAAGAGAGCGAAAGAATCGCGTTTTAACAACAAAGTACGTTCGAGTACCGCTTATACTTGAACCATACGTCGCCATCTCTCAGAATTGCTGCTCATGTACTGCCTTTCCCCGCCCAACTATTTCTTATACAGGAAGTTTCCGTATAATCACCCTTTATGGTAAGATTATATAGAATTTTTCCGACATCGAAACTGCGAGTGCATAAAATGAAAGAGCCATTACGTGTAATTACTGCCTATATATATTGATCTAACGCGATCGCTTTTTTGGCATTGAGCCGACAACCTTGTAATTTGGGTTTCTTGAGAGAATGTACTCTACTAATAACAAATAAGCCTGCCTTGAGATCACAACAGACACTAGATAAGTTTGTAATTAATTTAGCTTTACATTACTGAGATAAAAAGACCGTGTAAAAGTGGTCAATTTCCAGCTACAAATGTATTTTTGTAATTAATTACATTTGTATTAATACTATTTTGTGCATTTGTAAATTTGTAATTTAGGGATTAAGCTTGGTATTGTTAGTTTCTGGAATTTGTCATAACCTAATGAATTACATTTTTACAAAAACACATTTATGAAAATTGCAGTTTTGAACCAGAAGGGGGCAGTGGCAAGACCACAGTATCTATCCATTTGGCTCATGCTTTTTCTATGAGAGGGTATCGAGTATTACTAGTTGATACTGACCCTCAAGGCTCAACCCGTGACTGGGCAGCAGCACGTAATGGTGAGGCTCCATTTAGCGTTATTGGTTTGGATCGTCCTATCTTGCACAAAGAATTGCCCAAACTAGCGCAGGGGTATGATTTTGTTTTCATTGATGGTGCGCCAAGAGTTTCTGACTTAACCAGATCAGCAATCATGGCAGTGGATTTTGTGCTGGTTCCTGTGCAACTATCTCCTTTGGATGTGTGGGCAGTGCATGAGGTAGTAGAACTGGTACAAGAGGCCACTATATATAAGCCAGACCTAACAGCAGCATTTCTAATCAACAGAAAGATAGTGAACACTGCTCTTGGGCGAGAAGTAACTGAAGTTTTAGGAGAATACCCCTTTCCAGTCCTAAAAGCACAGATAAGTCAAAGGGTAGCATTTGCTGAGTGTTTGAACATTGGGAGTACTGTTTTGGAGGCTGCCCCGAAAAGTGCTGCCAGCGATGAAGTACGAGCTGTTGTTGAGGAAATATTAGAAGCAAGAGAGGAAACGAATCATGGCAGAAGTTAAAAAATCACAAAAACTAAGCTTGAGAGCTGATTCGTAAAGAAAATCTAAAGAAAACTGAATCCGGTTTTGTTCAGGTTATAGGCTAAGTCGAGTGTAATTTATGTTGTAGTCGATGAGCCGTCTACCTGCGATTGAAAATCCACAGCGTAAACCCTACCCAAGTGATTTAAGCGATGCCGAATGGTTAATTATCAAGCCCTTTCTACCAAAACCTAAAGGGTTTGGGCATCCTGTAGAAGTAGATTTACGAGAAATTTTGAATGCTATTTTCTATGTGCAACGTACCGGGTGTCAGTGGGAAATGCTACCCCATGATCTTCCACCTTACACAACAGTATACGGCTACTTTCAGAAATGGCAGCGCAAAGGAATATGGCAGAAAATTCACGACCAAGTGCGCCATCAACTGCGACAAGATTTGGGCAGAGACGAACACTCTAGCGTTGCGATCGCCGATTCTCAGTCAGTGAAGACAACGGAAAAAAAGGGGAAGTCTACGGTTTCGATGGTGGTAAGAAAGTTAAAGGCCGTAAGCGACATATAGTTGTGGATTCTCAAGGTTTGTTGATTGGCGTTTTAGTGACTGAAGCTAATGCGTCGGAACGTTTGGGGGCTGTGGTTGTACTCCATGAATCGGCTCAGGAATTGTCTAAATTGGAAGTTGTTTGGGTAGATCAAGGCTATTCTGGTGAAAACTTTGCTCAAGCTGTCAAGCAAGTTTGCGGAGAACAGGTTCGTGTTGAGGTGATTGAGAGAATATCGAAAACATTTGAACGATTACCCAAGCGGTGGATTGTGGAAAGGACATTCGGCTGGCTCAATCGATTTCGGCGTTTGAGCAAGGATTATGAGTTGTACACAGAGATCAGTGAAGCCATGATTTACGGCTCATTGATTCGTCTGATGGTAAAACGAATGGCAGCTTAATCTTTTGTTTACGAATCAGCTCTGAGGCCAGGTGTTCAGAAAACGCCTGTAAAAGATGAAGCAGCAGCGTGGGTGGAAAGTCGTAATGGTGCTGAAACGCCTAGTACTACAGGGACAGAAGAAGTTAACAACGGCAAAAGCAAGCTAGTTACTTTTGAAGTCACTGAAGCCCAGCACCAGGAGATTAAAATCCGTGCTACCAAAAAAGGCATCACCATTAAGGAATATATGATTGCTCTAGTTGAGGAGGAGCTAAAAAGCTAATGCAATAAATTACATTATTACACTTGTATTTATTTACATAATTACATTATTACATCTGTTTGGAGATTTCAGACGCAGTTGGCTCTTATTGGGGTTTGAGTTATGAGTGATTTAACGGTTAATGATGGTTCATATCAGCAGTTGTTAGATCGCATTGGTGAGTGTTTGGCGTTGGGGCGACAACGGGCTTTTGAGCAGGTTAATTCAGTTTTAGTAGAAACTTACTGGCAGATTGGGCGTTATATTGTCGAGTTTGAGCAAGCGGGCAAGGAACGGGCAGAATATGGCAGTAAGTTGTTACAGATGCTTTCACGAGATTTGAAAGCGGCGTATGGTAAGGGGTTTAGCCGTTCTAATTTGCAGTATATGCGTCTGTTTTATTAGACTTGTCCGAAATATTAACTTAGGAAAAGAAAAATGGTAAAACGTTAAATTGAGCGTCTACCATTTTTCGATATTAGTTATGGTTTTTGATTATATCCAGAAATATCCCCACCGAACAAAACAAATTTTAGGGATTAGTTACGAACAGTTACAATCACTGTTGAATTGCGCGATAAAGCGTCACCAAGAGATTAAAACAAAACTCCAGAGTCGAAAAATAAGAATAAATGCGGCTGGTGGTGGACGCAAAGAATTGTTATCAACCGGAGAACAAGTATGTTTATGCCTATTTTATCTCAGACAGATGCCAACTTTTCTTGTATTAGGAATGTTATTTGGGGTATCGAAGACAGAAGCAAACGATACTTTTCATTATTGGATACCAATTTTGAGAGATATTTTACCCTCAAGTTTATTAGAGCAAGTCTCAAATAGTGAAAGTGAATTACTTGTTGTTCAGGAAGTATTAACCAATTTTAGGCTATTAGTCGATAGTCTATAACAGCCTATATATAGGCATTCCAACCAAAAAGAACAACAAAAATATTTTTCTGGCAAAAAGAAACAACATACATTAAAAAGTCTAATGGTTGGAATACCAGAAGTAAGGATATTGTGGAGGTAGAGGTGGGGGTTCCTGGGCCAACAGCAGATATAAAATTGTTTCGTCAATCTCAGCCAAAATTTGATACATCTCAACCTTTTTCAGGTGATAAAGGATTTCAAGGTGGCGAAAACATCACTACGCCTCATAAAAGAAAACCGAAACGAGAACTGACTCAACAGCAAAAAGATGAAAACAAAGCTTTGTCCAGTAATCGGATATTTATTGAGCATTTAATCTGCTTGCTCAAAATATTCCGGATTTCCTCACACAGGTTTCGGTTAAATCTTGAGACTTATGAGCAGATTATATTAACAGTTTGTGGGTTAGTTAGGCTAAGAATCGGCAGCTTAATTTTGCCAAGTTAGCTACTAAGAATAGCCAGAAAAATATCAAAAAAGTGAGTTATTTTTTATGCCTCTAAACTAACAGTAACTATCTCAAAGTATTATTACTGCGTTTTTACGCAAATATCAAAGTTTTGCCTCAAAGCTTTGAACAGTCTGGCTTTGGAGTTTTCGGACAAGTCTATTTGAACTATGAGAATTGCCAAACACTGTCTGGCAAATTGAGTTGGTCGCACTATACGGAGCTTTTAGCTATTTCCGATGATTTGGCGCGGTCATTTTATGAGCAGCAGTGCATCCAAGATCGCTGGAGTGTGCGGGAGTTGAAACGCCAGAAGGATTCGGCTTTGTTTGAGCGGGTGGCGTTGAGTAAGGATCGGGCGGAGATTTTGACACTGGCTAAGGATGGGCAACGGATCGAGTCGGCGCGGGATGTGGTCAAAGATCCTTATGTGTTCGAGTTTTTGGATTTACCAGACCGTAATTATCGTGAGAGTGAGTTAGAAAATCGTTTAATTGCTGAGTTGGAGAAGTTTCTACTTGAGTTGGGCAAGGGGTTTGCATTTATTGGGCAGCAATACCGAATTACGTTAAACAACACGCATTTTTTTGTGGATTTGGTGTTTTATCATCGCATTCTCAAGTGTTTTGTCTTAATCGATCTGAAGACGCAAGCGGTGAGTCATCAGAATATTGGACAGATGAATATGTATCTAAATTATTTTCGCGCTGAGGAGAATATGAAGGATGACAACGAGCCGATAGGGATTGTGTTGGCGCCAGATAAGGATGAGATTTTAGTTGAGTATGCGACGGGTGGTATTTCTAATCAGCTTTTTGTATCGAGATATCAACTTTATTTGCCAGATCCGGAGGTTTTAAAGCAGGAGTTAAGGCGGCTTTTGGAGGTAAATGATGGCTGATGTTCCCTGCCCCCTCTCAAGAGATGTCGCCAAACTACACATTTACCGACATCTCAGAGCGTAGGATAATGAGAAAACCCGCCACAGGGACGGGCTGAGGTGTTTGATAGTGGGGTAACAGAATTTTCCACACTATGTATAATTGATCAATTTTTCATTAAATCTCTTAAGTGTCTTAACTGTCCTTGTGTCCCATTTTTCTTAGTGATAAGTTAAAAAAAATTGTTGAAGACAGAAGACTCCTTGAAAATGGAAGAGAAGACTACAGTATGGCAAACACTAAGATGTGGAAGGTTACGGTAAGAACGGCAGTAGTGGCAGGATGTGCCGCAGTGTTCGCACTGGGCGGCGCGGCTAATCCCACGAACGCCCAGACTCCCAAGACTCCACCAACAGTAGTTCAAGGCAATCAAGCCAAGGGAAGCAACGAAGTGTCCTTTGCAACATGTCCTGTAGGAACCACACTCATCGGTGGTGGGTATCAAATTGTGCCAAATGTCCAACTTAATTTTAATAACCAGGTTATAGCCGTGAGCGACATCGTTAGAATAAACGCTCCTAGTCTGTCTCGTCCCAATACATGGGCAGCGCAGGTAAATACCGGAATTGCTATATCGTATGCCCTCTGTTCAAATAACTAGTGAGCTACTCCAGGACAGAAAGTAATTTTCAGTATAAACACTGCGTTTAGGGTTCTTTAAGCCTAATTATTGTGCTAGACCCCACAACCCCAAATAACACCTCGTAGAAACCTCGTATGGCACGAGGTTTGTTTTTTTGGGATTGGGTGCGATCACACTTGATCAGGCTAATCTGAGATTGAATGCTTTACTGTAGGCACTTTTAATCCCATAAACGGAAACGGAAATCCTGCTTTTTGTTCGCCTGGTTTGCATTCAATACATGGTTCTCTCTGACATCCACCGATACAGTTGGCGGGCTGTACATAGAATAATGATGCAAATGTTAAACAGACTGAAAGAAGAAAAGCTAAAAACAGTTTTCGCATTCTCAACATTTTACAAATCACCCCAATCAAAATTCAGGAAGCGTCGAGCGTTAAGCTTGGTATATTTTTCAGTGTGTTTGATATCGCGGTGTCCCAGGAAGTCTTGGATTTCCCTAGTGTTATACCCCTGATTCACCAGATAGTACCCGCAGGCATGACGCATCATGTGACAGTGAACTTTGATATCAAGCCCAGCCTGTGCCGCCAATCGCCCAAGCAGCTTTCGCACCGCATCAGTAGACATCACCTCACCGCGTTCGGAAACGAAAATGTATTTGCTATCAGGTAACATCTCTCTGAGTTCTTTGAGCAAAACCAATTCATCATCTCTCAAGGGATGCACCCCTGAGTCACTGCCCTTTTCCCTGGTGATGAAAATCTGACGTTAGCCCCACATGACCGCATCCCAGCGCAAACCGCACTTAGCCCCTACAGCTTCCCCCACCCTCAGACCGTGGCGAAACATGAGCAACATCAGTGTATAATCACGGTGGGAATAACGAGCTTTACGATCAAGCGCAGCATCAAGAATACTTCGCACCTCGCTTGGTGTCAGGTATTCTCTAGACCTGTAATGCTTGTTGGGTAGACGAACTGGGGGCGGTAGCCTCATTTACTCTTGCTGGTAGTGTCCGGTGTACACGGTCTATTATGGACAGTCTACTACGCCAAGAACCCTATTATTTCGTTGATAGTCGCGCCACTCAAGAGTTATTGCAAATTATTCTCAATTGAGCTTTGATCAATGGGCTATTGGGTAAATTTATTTAACTGCTCTTATTGATTAGGATTTTGTGGAATCAAGACGAGTAGCGTCTAGTTACCTCTTTTTGTTGCTTCCAAATATCGAATTCACAAGGGAAGACTCGAATTCCCATCCGATGTGGAATTTTTTTTCCCAAAACGTTGCCTCATACCCATACCAAAACCAAACGCCGTCAATGAACCCAGAATAGTCATTGGTTCGGGAACTGATGTTACAGGGACAACGGATGTAGATGCAGATGCACCTAAAAAAAACTGTCGCAAATCACTTCTAAGAATTCCCTGACCAGTTGTAGGAACAACAATTGGTGGCCCATCAGATGGAAGAGAACCTGCTGGATAATAAAATGACAAATCAAAGTCTGATGGACTTTGTTCGAGAAAACGCGAACCTAAAATGAAGGCTACGCAGTTAATAGTCAGTCCACAAGCACCTACACCGTCAGATTCTAAACCGACAACAACATCACCAGAAGAACCTTGAATAACTTCAGAGGTTGGTATGCCTGTTTCTGTCTGAGGTGTTCCATCAATTTTAATGTTGTAGTCTCTAATTGCGTCTCTATACAGTCCCTTGAGTGGGTCTGGATTACTATCTGGTATGGAATCATCAAAAAGTATACTACCTGTGGTTCCTCTTCCACTAAAGTTGAAGCTGAAGAGAGCAGCTTGAGCCGAAGGTGTGTTAACTAGTCCTAATGTAATTAATGTGACGCTAGCAGCACTAAATAGTGACTTGATTGTAAAGCCCATAGAACATAGCCCTTATAGAGGCAGTAATAACCTATCTCGAAATGATACGTTCTCCCTTGGCTTTTGATTGCAATCGTACAGAAACTTTAACTAATGTCAAACTGGGTTTCTCCAGAACGAATCGCAGGGATCATTCTGAATAATGGAACCAATCAAGAAAGTACCATTGTCCATAAAAAAACCCTCGTTCAGTCCAAATTGCAGGCACGAGATAGCAGCAATAATCAACCTAGCGCAATCTCTAATGACTAGAAATCAAATCAGAATAACATTGATAGTGATAAATGTGCTGAATAAGACAAATCACACAACCTGATCGTATTTTATATCTGGTTATAGAGCATTTCTCTGTCGAGTTAGACACAGCAATTCCACTCCAAACCCCCTCTTCTCAAGCGATGAGGGGGCTACGATGTACCTTGTATGATTAGGAAACGCAGGAAACGCTATTTTTAGAAGAATTTGTACTATCTTGCCCCTGGTGTCAGAGGAACTATATCTACGCGAACGACCCACGCTCAACGACCCGACCAGCGAGGGGTCATGCTTGCAACCACAGCGCGATGGTCGGGTTCGCTGCTGTGCTTCTTTAGGCGTTAACTTTGGACTTGCCAGCCGCGAGCGCCTGCACATCGTCGGTGGTGAGAGCCGCGCCACCCACTCCCCAGTCGCCGCTCTTGACCTCTTCGATCACAACCCACGTCACTGGACGCAGGTTCTCACCTTCGATTGACACCATCACGTCAGTTGGCATTGGGGCGAATTAATTTCTGCGATCACAAATCAGTAATCAGAGGATGAGGCGATCGGCGATAATCTGCTGCTACCCCTGTACAATTCACCACTCGCCGAACGTGCAAGAGGTCTATTGAATTTGCCAATTGTCTATTTGTGACGATGAAGGAGAATATAACTGGAAGCACAGATGAAAAGGTGAATCAGATTGAGTACGAGTAATTTTGGTTTTCCATACCAACTATTGCTGATATTCCTCAAGGGCAGTATTTGTTGTGAGTGGGTTATGCTGACGAGGATAAAAGCAAGATTCAATTAGAGAATCAGTAATTTGTTTGTCAAAAGCAGCTGTTGATGGGGTGTGAGTTACTAAATCGTGAAGTACATATTCGGAAAAGTGACGCAATAGTGTTTCTCGATCAAAAAACTCAATAGGATAGCTAACTGTTGCTTTACCTGCCATACATATTAGTGGCATATAGTCAATATATTTAAGAATATTTGCTTCATATTGTTCGGAAATAATTTCCCAGGTGGCATAAATTTCAAATGCTGCTTTAGCAGTCTTTTTTTTGCCTTTTTTGTGGGGATTTTCCGATGATAACTGTCGATACTTCAGTGCGGGAATAAATTGGTCTTTGAGGATTACTTGTTTAAAACTTTGAGTGTAATAATACCAAAATAATAAATCTGAACCAATTTGAAACTTCTCGGCATTATATATTGCTAAAAAATGGATATCTTTAAGTAGTTTGATAATATTAAGTGCTGTGACATTTTTGGTAGATACTACTGTTTCATAACAATCTACCTGCCAGTATTGGAATTCTTCATAGCTGTCAGTCAACTCAATTTCTAAATACTTGGTTAATTCTGGTGAAGGTAGGGGCTGATTATTGGTAGTTGGTAAGGCAAAGTATTTAGGAGATATGCGTTGGGAAAATTTAGTATTGTCTTCTTTAATTCCCAATTCTTATACTAAAAAGGCGATTAATTCGGATTTAACCAAATGTCCAGGATGAATTTGTTGAGTATTCGTGTGATTTTTTGGGAATGATTGAGTTTCTACCCACAAGTAAAAAGACCCTGACTGGATAAAGTCAGTTTCCTCGTTTGGTATCCAGGTGCCATGAAGTATTCTCATTGTTGTGATGTCTCTGGATTGTTCGGAAATTCACGCGCCTTAGAATTACTTTAGCAAACAGAGGTGCTAGAATTATCGGGAGCATCCAGTTTTGGAAGATTTAGCATTTGTGGGAAAATATAAAAGGAAATAACCCTGTGCGATCGCTGACTATGAGCCAACAGAAACAAGAACGGATCAAAGCGTGCTTACAAGAACTGTCAACATTGCTGTACTCGGAAGCTGATAAAAGTCAGTTAATAGACCTCGAAGGTATAGAAAAAACAGTTCGTAGTCAAATATTGGAATATGTCGGCCCAGAAATGGCCCTTTTTTTATCGAACAAACAACAAAAACAAAAATCGGTAAAACTAGGAAAATCAAAAGCTTGGTTGGGGAACTGAAATTAAAAGCTAAACAGATACAGAGACTGGGTTTGAAGCCAAGGAGTCGATTAAGTCCATGACTTCAAAAGTGCTGTTTGAGGCTATCAGCTAATGAATCATACCAAAAAGCAGAAATCGAAATTGAGGCATTGACAGGAGTGAAGGTTGGTCATACAACGCAACAAAATCTAGTTCTCAAGCAAGATTTTCAACTACCCGTAGCATTACAACCTGTATCAGAAGTGAGTGTGGCGGAAAAGTTCGACTACGAGGGAAACCTCAAGTAGGTTGTCACTGGCGAGACTATAAAACCGTTCGTCTGCAAGGGATTTACTATGGTGCATTCTTTGATGACAACCAATCATTAATTGATTACGTCAATAGCCAATGTTTGGTGAATCCACTTGTTTGCTTGGGAGATGGCCATGATGGAGTTTGGAATTTAGTTAAAGAGTTTGGAACTGAACAATTTGAACGTTGGGAAATTTTGGATTGGTATCACCTCAAGGAAAATCTTTATAAAATTGGTGGTTCTTTAAAGCGTCTCAAAGCTGCTGAGAGTTTATTGTGGCAAGGTCAGATAGAGCCAATTCAGGCTTTATTTAATAATTGCCGAGGCAAACAAGTTAAGAAGTTTATCGCTTATCTCCAAAAGCATCGCTCTGGCATTATTAACTACAGCTATTACCAAACTGAACAACTGTGTTCTATTGGTTCTGGATCTGTTGAGTCTGCTATTAAACAGATTGGAGCAAGGATTAAAATTTCCGGCGCACAGTGGAATGTTGAAAGCGTCAACCAAATCCTTTCCGTTCGTTGTGCTTATCTCAATGGTTTGCTTCTTGCTATTTAAGTCTTTCTGCCTAAACTGGATGCTCCCCTTCTATTTCTGTGCGTTCTTTTATTGCTTCTTGAATTTCTCGCAAATATATATCACTTTGTTCTGTCACCATTATCTTTAATAGTTCTTCCTCTTTACCTTTAAGCTTCGAGCGGCGATCTCCTCCTTGTGGTCTGGCAGTTATCTCCCCTGTCTCTCGATACCGACGCAAGAAGTCACGGATGAATGATAAACTAACTTTAAATCGTTTTGCTAATTCTCTTTGCGTGCCTTCTTTGTTTGACCATGCACTTAATATCTTCTTTCGTAAGTCGATTGAATATGCTGCCATTTCTTAATAATCTTCTTTTTTACATCTTTAAAGTAAAGTTTACGATATTTGTAGTGGATTTGATCTCAAATTGCTGTAAGTGGGAAAAATGTATATTTTAAAACATTTCATTAGAGACGGCAGTAATGACGGGAGCATCCCAGTTTTTTGCAAAGAAGACGAAAATCAGTCAGGATAGGTAAGACGAGTGTATTTACTTACCGATGACCCCAGAACAAAAGCAAGCTCTTCAAAAACATATTCAGGCGATTGCTAAAATATTGTATGAAGATACGTCAAAAGAAAAGCTCACAAATCTTGCAGCAATTGAAGAAGCAGTGCGGAGTCAAATGCAGAAGCATGTTATGCCAGAAGTAGGGGTTTTTTTATCGAAACGATTACAGGGACAACCGCAGGATACCAACGACGGCTCAAAAGCATTCTTGGAGAGTTAGCAATAACGAGCAAACAAGCCATTGAATTAGAAGTCGCACCAAGTACTCAACTGAGTCCATATCTAGAAACTTGTTGTTTGAGGGTAAGTGCGAATGTCAGCTATGAAGATGCGGCATCAGACATCAAGTATTTTACGGGCATAGAGGTTTCTCACAGCAGTCAACAGAGATTAGTGCATCGCCAGAATTTTGAGTTGCCAACACCAGAACAGACAATTGAAGAATTAAGCGTCGATGGTGGAAACATCCGTGTCCGAACTCCTAAAGGTCAAATATGTGCATGGCTTGGCTATAAAGCAATTAGCTTACATCATCTCGGAATCTTGGGAACTTCATTTCAGAATAATCAGATTGTGATTGATTGGGTTAATGACCAACCACTGGCTAGCCCACTCACTTGTATTGGTGATGGACATGACGGCATTTGGAATATAATTGACCAATTAGCACCTGATGCACAACGTCGAGAAATACTTGATTGGTTCCATTTAATAGAAAACCTCCACAAAGTTGGGGGTTCACAAAAACGCTTGAAACAAGCACAAAATCTACTATGGAAAGGCCAAGTTGAGGCTACTATTGCCTTATTTACAGATTGTAAAGGCAAACAAGTACAAAACTTTTGCCGTTATCTTGATAAGCATCGCAATCGCATTATCAACTACGAATATTATCAAGCTGAAGAAATTTGTTCAATTGGTTCAGGTTCAGTTGAATCTGCCGTTAAACAGGTTGACCGTCGAACAAAAATTTCCGGGGCACAATGGAAACGAGAAAATGTGCCTCAAGTCCTAGCCCATCGCTGTGCTTACCTCAATGGATTATTGTCAGTTTGAGCCACTTTAAAAAGTGAGATGCTCCCGTAATGACGGCAGTATGACGGTCATAGTGCCGTCAAAAACGAAATTTTTCTGGGATTTTGTAAATCTTCTAATGGTAAAATTGACGGCCTACACGGCAAGGGTAAAAGCTCAAATCAGCCGTCTGAAAATAAGTGTACTTACTAGCCTTATTTAGGCTATTGTTGATTTGAGAAAATTGGCTGTTTTCGACTTAAGTAAAAATACTCAGTGAGTCCGAAAAAGAATTTGAGCAAGGACGTGAAGTATTTTTGAAAAAGCAAGATAAATCAATTCCAAATTCACGCATTCCAAATTGGAGAAGTGCGATCGCTCGTAGTCATGCCAAGAATTGAGATTGGGGATTTGGGTTTTGGTAGTTATAGTCTGGTAGTTACGATGAATTTGGTATTCATGATGATTAATAGACCTCTTGCAAAAATATTTTATGGTATGATGTTGGATTTTGTCGCTTGAATCAATACTACTTATGCGATATGAGCAAACAAAAAAGTTATCGAATCGGCAGTTCAAACGTTTGGTCGGGGTGCAACGACGTACTTTCGATGAGATGGTTAAGGTGTTAGAACATACAACCAGTTTTAAGCAAACACGAGGTTATCCGAACAAGCTAGGCTTGGAAGACCAAGCTTTGGTTTGCCTACAGTATTGGAGAGAATATCGGACTTACTTCCAGATTGCTAGTGACTGGCAAGTATCCTAAATCTTCGGTTTGCCGCATAGTACATTGGGTTGAAAGCACATTAATCAGTTCTGGAAAATTCCGTTTAGAAGGAAAAAAGTCCTTGTTGATCTCATCACAGAAACCAAAAACAGCTGTGATGGATGTAACAGAGAGTCAAATTGAACGTCCGAAACACGGGCAAAAACGCTTTTATAGTGGTAAACAAAAACGGCATACTCTCAAATCTCAATTGATAATTGACCTAACAACCCAAGAAATTCGTTGTATTGTAAACGGTTCTGGTCGCAAACATGACTACAAACTATTTCTATTTATAGAGAGTAAGGTTCGTTTTCACTCCGAAACCGAAAGCTTAGAAGACAGTGGCTACCAAGGAATTTCTAAACTACACACTAATAGTCACTTACCTCAAAAGAAAACTAAAGGAGGTAAGTTAACCAAGGAACAAAAGCGATCCAACCGCGCTTTAGCGAGTTGTCGAGTAGTGATTGAACTTGTTTTTCGGCGTTTAAAAGTTTTTCTGATTTTAAGTCAGCGCTACCGCAATCGTAGAAAACGTAATGGAAGAGCGCTGTCATTTAATTGCTGGGATTTATAATTACGAAATTCAAAAAGAAGCCTAAATTTCTTTTGGATTTAGTCAGCCCTCCACCATACCACAAAACTTTTTTGCAAGAGGTCTAATCTTTGTGGCAACCTACTTGAGGTTTCCCTCGTAGTCGAACTTTTCCGCCACACTCACTTCTGATACAGGTTGTAATGCTACGGGTAGTTGAAAATCTTGCTTGAGAACTAGATTTTGTTGCGTTGTATGACCAACCTTCACTCCTGTCAATGCCTCAATTTCGATTTCTGCTTTTTGGTATGATTCATTAGCTGATAGCCTCAAACAGCACTTTTGAAGTCATGGACTTAATCGACTCCTTGGCTTCAAACCCAGTCTCTGTATCTGTTTAGCTTTTAATTTCAGTTCCCCAACCAAGCTTTTGATTTTCCTAGTTTTACCGATTTTTGTTTTTGTTGTTTGTTCGATAAAAAAAGGGCCATTTCTGGGCCGACATATTCCAATATTTGACTACGAACTGTTTTTTCTATACCTTCGAGGTCTATTAACTGACTTTTATCAGCTTCCGAGTACAGCAATGTTGACAGTTCTTGTAAGCACGCTTTGATCCGTTCTTGTTTCTGTTGGCTCATAGTCAGCGATCGCACAGGGTTATTTCCTTTTATATTTTCCCACAAATGCTAAATCTTCCAAAACTGGATGCTCCCTGCTGTAGCGAATGGAGAGAAGATAACTCTGGTAGGGTTTGGCTCTAGGGTGTTGATTTTATTCGATAAACCCTCTAGTTTATTCATGCAGTTTCCGTGTTGTCAATTGCGGCAGAAAACAAAATTCTTCTTTTCGAGAGCATAGATTGACCGAGAACTTGATTAGACCAGTCTTCAACATCCAAAAAACGGACTGTTTCTAATGCCTCTTTCACAAGAGTAGTTGTCAAATTCATGGTTGATAAACAAATACTCAAAAATATTTGACTTATTTGTTTAAAAGGAGAACGAGAAGAAAACTGCTTGTATTTACCAAAAAGCGATTCCAGGACATCAGAAGTTGCTAATAATGTTTGTCCTGATTTAAGCCCAGAAATCTCCCCAGTCAAATAACCAAGTATTTTCTGGGCAAACCCCTTTGAAAAATCTACTTCCACTGTTAAATATTGTTGAATAATACTGAAGCTTTATTGATTCAGTCCTTCAAGTTTAATTTGAGCTTCTACGGTGCGAGTCATTTGAACAATTTGTTTCCAATTACTGAGTGAGTCTTGATAAGACGCTAACCATCCCAACTTCTGTTTCAACTTAGTCTTGAGAATTTCTGGCTCAATATTTGGTACTAAATTGGTTAAAACATCAAGCGGTGAATTTAGCAGATTATTTGCCCGCTCTAAAAGTTTTTCTACGTTAAAGTAACGACACTGTGAACGTTGTGAAGGAGGAGCTAAGAAAGATAGTTCAGTTTGTTGTAGTTGTTTTCGACATTGACTACACTGCTGTATAAAAGACTGATATTTTGAGGAACCATGTAATTCATGCTTGAGTAATAAAGCCATTGCATGAGTTACATCATAGGTATAAATTACATCAGTATGATTCTAGGGTGTTGACTTTGATGAGATTTACCCATTTTTTATTCATACAGTTTTGGTGTCTTCATCGGTGAACCAAATTAAATGAGTAATAAGTAATAAGTAATAAGTAACAAGTAATAAGTGGATTATTTTTTATTTTTCTTTCAATTTGTTGATTGAAGTTGTTAATATCTTAATAATTATTTCATTCTCTTCTATCAGGTTTTGAAATTTTGATTTTGACACTAACTCCGATTTTATCATTATTTTTATCCAATAAATGGTTCCACTGGCTTCCTTTAAGGCTATAGAATACTTATTGATAAAGTCTTTATTTGATTGTGCATATTTAGGTTCTGAAAAGTTTGCACCATGAAAAATAAGTAATAAGTAATAAGTAATGAGTTAGAGATTTTTACAGATTTTTAGCTCACGGTGAATAAATAATAAATATTTTTTTACTTATTACTCATTACTCATTACTCCTATTGATGTCCCGCTTCTTAAAAATTGTTTAGACAAGATTTTGCCAGCGTCGTCAAAAGGTCTTTTATTTAGCTCAGAATAAGCTTTGATAACTCTTATCGCCAAATTTTCTGTTCTTTCTTGAATACTGAGATTTGCGTTATAATTAATCATGAGTAAAAAAGGGTAATTCAATTTTACTTTATAAGTAATGGGTATTTACTCATTACTCATTACTTAAAGAACGCGAAAAATAACTATTGCAATTAGACAATTCTGGCATTACTCCCGTACCAACAAATCTGTAAAAGGGGCCATTTTGCTCTCCCCACCACTGCGATAGCAATGTTAGTTGTTTGGCATTACCGTATAATCCTTGCTCCAAAGTGCTTTTTCCAAATATCGGAGAATTTATCGGGTAACTGCGCGACCCAGCAGGTAAGTCTCCAATACCCCCAGATACTGACTCAATCGCAAAGCATTTATCTGCACTTAAATTTTGGTAAATAATAAAGTAACGCAAACTGTCAACATTTTCGCGTCCAGCCGGGACTATTACCTTGTCGGCATGAAAATTTGTGGGTACGTAACTCGGTAATGCTATTTTTAAGCCTAGTGAACGCAAAACTTTTAACTGAGTCGGTGTTAATTTTATTACTGAATTGGTTTGTGGAGGTTTGGGTTGAGCGATTACCGCAGCCGTAGAAGCGATAACACAGATGGCAAAGCAAGAAGAAGCAAGCTGAATTAGGTATTTAAATAATTTCATAGTTGATAGCTATATATGACTTGGGTTCATAAAGTTGCAAATTGCTTGATCTCTGAATAACAGCAGCAGAAGTCGAGCATTAATTACTACTTGCTCAGAGAATTATGTCTTCTATATTCAATCCGAACTTGTTTAACGTCAATTTGCCCAGACTCTAAAAACACAAGTTGCTCTACTTGGTATAACCCTAAATTTTTAAACTGTGCTAATTCTGAGTTAGATAATGGCCAAGGTGGGCCATCCTGTTCAGCTTCTGTGTCTCGAACACGAGCAATCATCAACAGCGTTCCACCAGGAGCAAGTACAGAGGTAACTGAAGAAATAACCCAAGAACGCACATTCAACGGCAAAGCTTGAATATTACGACATTCAAAAACAAAATCAAAAGCTTGATACCATTGTGAGCGAATTGCTAACAAATCTGCAACTACATAATTGACAGTTGAACCAGGAAATCGCTGCTGACACCAAGCGACTGCTGTCGGTGAAATATCAAAGGCAGTTACTTCAAACCCTCGATGAGCTAAAGCTTCGGCATCATCTCCCAAGCCACAACCAATTACTAACGCCTTTTGCCCAAAAGCGAACGGTTCATGATTCGTCAACCAATCTTGTAGATAAGGATGAGGATTACAAACTTTAGGCTATCAACTTGCTAGCTATAAATGAAGTCCTGCTTGAAAATGAACAACCCGCTTTCGGAGATAATTTTCTTTGCACAGATCAAACTGCTGTAGCCCAAAGCCTTCGCAACCAGCTAGGGAGTTGCACTCATCGGATCTAAAGCTTGGGTAAGGTTGAGTGGGGTAAGTGAATACCCAATGTGTGAAAAGATACGATAAGTAATTAACAATGGTAATACTTAATACTTTTACCTTCACATCCAATGGCATTTGAACGACAATTATGAGTAACCCTCTTTCCCATCCCGAAGATCCAGACTTTCATTCATCTATTCAGGAGAATCTAAAACAGCTTTCTGCTCAGTTGGGATCTCCTTTGTCCGAATTATCAGTCATGGAAATATACCAGAATGCGTGCGATCTACTGAGCCACGTTTCTCCATCACCTCTTACTCTTGCCCGCGTTGCAGGAACATTACTCGTTTACCGAGTCCAGGACACAGAACTGGAAGAATCCCAGTGGTTCAGCACCCAAGTGTCATAAAATAGGGCTATGCACCAGAGTCTAGCTTGAAAACGAGTAGCGATCGCCTCACTCGACTATTTAAAATTTTAGGCAGACACAAAACCTTACCTCTGTATCGGAAAGCGCCACATCATCTCGGCTAACGCCACCGCCTCCCCATCTGGCGCGTATACACTAGCTTCACCCGACATTGCAATCACAATCCTTTGCCGCCTTGCCTACTCGAACCAAGCGAACACACCAGATTTAACCTGCGCGGACTCCGGCTTTCTGCCCTCCTTACAAGCTCTCACTTTCCACCGCCTCCGGTGACTTGATCTTCTTCCAAGTACAGAGTGCTTCTTTAAGATAAGTGAGTTCAATACCTTTGTTAAGAGCAGAGTTGGCAAGATTTCTCGTAAAAACTGCCAAAATTACCTATACACAAGCTCGTAGTTGACAAGGTAGATTGGAATACCATAACTTTTAGACTACTGACAATAGGTTAAAGAACCTTGCAGGAAACCTTAAAGGAATTTTAAGAACTCATCGTTTTAGCCGAACTTTGCCCCAGAACCGCCTGACTGTACGCCCAATCTCTGCATTTAGCCAAAACTGCGATGGCACTAGCGCCCGCCGGAGGCGATCGCACAAGAACAACAAAAGCCGACTCAAGCAGATCGTTGAGTTTGCAGACTCCGATTTTCAGGGTGGGATCACCCCGTAGAAATTCACCACAGCCGTAATAACTTCCGTTTGTTTGCCATTTATGACAAAATCTTGTGCAGAAGTCCGGAAAAGCGCGCAATCAAGCTGTATCCGGCTTCAACCCTTGCTTTCACAAGCCCTGCCATGCAGCAAGACTTCTCTCACAAGAATCTTAGAGGTCGTTCATTCAAAGGTCAAAAATTTACCGGTGCAAACTTTAGGTACGCAGATATTCAGGGAACAGATTTTTGTGGGGCTAATTTGAGAGAAGCTGACTTCAGACATGCCCAAGCGGGACTGCAAGGGTGGTGGGCAATTTTCCTAGTCCTGGTCTCATGTTTGTTGTCGGGAATCTCAGGATTTATCTGGTATTTAAATGGTTATTTGCTCTTGCTAATAGGTCAATTTACAAGGAGCTAATTTAGCAGATGCCAGCTTCATAGGTGCTGATCTTAGCGAGGCTAACTTGCAAGACGCAGACTTATCCAGAGCAAAGCTAAAGCAAACTCAATTAGACGGAACCGACTTCACGGGCGCTACTCTCACTGGAGCCTACGTTGAAGACTGGGGCATTACGACTGATACCAATTTTGACGGCGTGAAATGCGAATACGTTTATATGCGGCTCCCAACAAAAGAAAACCCAGACCCTCACCGCAAACCAGACAATAGACAAGAAGTTTTCGCTCCGGGTGAGTTCAATCTTAGCAGGCATAAACTTATTAGAACTGACCTAACCAAGGCAGACTTAAGTGATGCAGACCTTAGTAATGCTGATCTGCGTGGAGCATGTTTGAGTAGGACTCAAGCATTAGGAACAAATTTAACGGGAGTTAAAATTATAGGTGCGTGTTTAGAAGATTGGCATATTAACAAAGCTACAAAACTACATAAGTTGATTGTCAGTATATTTATCTTAGTATTGATAAACAAGAACGCTGTCCATATACCGGGAACTTTAATTTTGGAGAGTTCACCAAGCTGTTCCAAAAATCTCTAGAAACCATTGATTGAATCTTTCGCAATGGTATCGACTGGGATTCTTTCGCCTACTCGTTTAAAAAAGTAGAAGTCGAAAACCAAGGCGCACAATTGGATGTGCAAAGCATAGAGAAGAAAGGCGATGGTATTCTTGTAGTTCGAGTGACTGTTGCTCCTGATGCAGATAAAGTAAAAATTCACAATCACTTCATGCAGGGATATGAGTTTGCAGCTAAGGTACTGGAAGCACAGTACCAAGAAAGACTTGAAGATAAAGATTTACTGATTTCCAAACAGGAAGCACAAATTAACCGCCTGTTTGACATAGTGGAACAGCAAGGGTCAGTTCAAAAAGCATTGGCAGAAAATCCGAGGAAAGTTTCTAACTACAATAGACCTATCTTTAAAATAAATTTTGTGGGAAAATAAACAGAAAAATGTAACTGTGTATATCAATAATGACAAGTCCCTTAGAAATAATAGAACTATACCCACAGGAATCAAAAAGATTAATTGGGATTAAGTATGAAGACTTTATCACATTAGTAGCGTTAGCAGAAAAAAGGCATCTAGAGAAACAAGCAGAAATTGAAAAAATAAAAGTTAGGTTAATAGCATCTGGCGAAGGACGTAAAGCAGAAATGACCCCAAGACAGGGAGTGTGTCTATGCCTAGTATACCTGAGACAGAAGCCAATATTTGAAATCCTCGGATTATTATTTGATGTATCGAGGACAAAAGCAAATAACACATTTAATTATTGGGTAGAAATTCTGAGGGAAATTTTACCTGCCTCTCAAATAGAAGAAGCCAAAAAAATGAGCAAAAATATCAAGAATTATGCGAACAACTGTGTGAGTATGAATTAATAATAGATAGTGCAGAACAAGCTCTTACCTTGACCAGGCGATTATCAAGAGCAGAAAAAATATTATTCAGGTAAGAAGAAAATGCACACGCTAAAAAATCAATTTATAGTATTGCCAAGAGGTGAATATATAGTTGATATTTGTATTGGACAATTAGGAAAGATAAGCGATATTACACTATTTAGAAATAATCGCCAAAACCTAGATGCCAAACAAAGATTTTTGGGAGACAAAGCTTATATAGGAGAAGAATTTATTACCACACCTTATAAAAAGCCAAAAAAAGCTGAACTTTCCGAGATTCAAAAATCAGAAAATCAGAAATTATCATCAAGAAGAATTGGTGTTGAACATCTCATCTGTAGAGTAAAAACTTTTCGAGTAGCTAGTGATAGATTTCGTTTAGCTCGACATCGTTATAATCAGGTGATAATGGCAGTATGTGGATTAGTTAGGTTACATCTAAATCATTCATTTATACTAAGTCATGATATTTGAATTATCAGCCAAGATATTTTCTTTTTCACAAAGCTATGTTTCTCAAAACTTTTAATAATTTTAATATTTTCATCCCCAAACCCTTATTTTTACGTTCACTCATAAGAGTGTATTTCATCCCACTTATAGTTCGTATAACGCTTTCACAGTAAGCTTTTTATCTTTTGTGGACAAGTCTTTTGTTCTAAGCTAATCGGCACTTAAGTTGCATAATAAGAAGATGAAGCCGTTTCAAAGCACCTATGCCGCCACCAGCCAAGAACTTTTTAACACAGGAGCAAGTCAGCAAGCTACAGGAAGCTCTAAAAGAGAGCAACCTACCGCATATTAGGGAAAGAATTCTAATTATTCTTCTGCAAAATGATGGGAAGCCGCAACACGAAATTGCAAAATTTTTAGGCTGTTCGCATAGAACAGTGGCATATTGGTGTATGCATGGAGATCCAGATAATTTAGAAACCTTACATAATAAAAGAGAGTACGAACATTGGCGAAAAGCCACTCCTGAATATATTGAACTTTTATTAAAAACTGTTGCTCAAGAACCAGAAATGTTGAATGCTGATACAAAACTTTACATTATTAGTTACACTAAGTCTCAAAAGCTTAAATTAGTCAGCAAAACATCATCTCCTCAAACCAATGAACATAGCTGATTTTCTGACACATACAAGATTGAAGATAGCGGAATTTATCTAATAGTGTATGTCCCCATTGTTCGGGAATAGATAAAAGCTGTAAAATCAGATAGGCTATCAAGCTCACGTAAATTTGTATGGTAATACCATTGACGTTTTTGGTAATGAGTTTGTCAAGTTTTAAGTGCATCTTTAAAAACTTCCACAACAATTCAACTCCCCAACGTAATCGATAAATATCCCTAATTTCATCATCATGAACAGCTGCATCTCCCGACTCTGGTAAATTAGTCACTAAGCGAAACTCGGTTTTTGTCTCTAAATCACAGAAATTAATTACTCTATAAGCTTGAGCATCATCAGATGCACCAACTTTGACCAATCCATTTGAGCCATCAAATTCTAGTTTCCAATTGTTTTTTATCCGCAAAACAAAATATTTGTTTTCTTGTACTAATTCTTGGATAAATTTTAATCCAGCAAAACCCCTATCCATTACTCCAACAGCATTTATTGGGAGACTAGACATCATTTTGGAACCAAATTTATAATCATGGTCATGTCCAAAATTGATGAAGTTATCTTCTGGGCTTCCTGTGGAGAGATTTAAGGAACTAAACAGCTTGACTTGATGATGACCTAGTACCCATAACAATTTACTTGTGAGAGTAATAATTGTTGAATCTATTGGACAAATTGCATATTTATTGTGTAACTTTTTTTGAACTTTCTTCTGTACTAATTCATTTAATTTTTGGTAAATCTCTTGAAAAGGTTTTTGGCTTCGATGTAAATTTGCTTTAGAGAAAGTAGAAATATCTACCTCAAAACAATTGTTATTTAATCTGTTAAACAAATCTCGCATACTTGTTAAGCTGTTATCCAGGGCATAGGATAGCCAGCACTCAAAAAACAGACGACTGTTCAATACTGGATAATCGTTTTTTGGCAGGCTTTTCAGTATATCTTTGACAATTTTGGGAAATGAATTTATAATCACAATCAAACTAATATATTTTAAGCCTTAGCCCAAAACTACCATATTTTGGGCTATTTTTATCGGATTTTTCTTAACATTCAACACTTCTGCTCAAGAACCCTCATCATTAGGTTACGAATTTGGGAAATGGACAGCAGAAAGATTAGCTACTTATTTAACCGAGAAAACAGGTATTGATTTAAGTAGCTCTCAAGTGAGGAGGATATTAAAGCGAAAAAAGTATAGTTATATTTGGGCTAAATATGATCTAAAGGATAAACAAAATCCAGTAGATAGAGCAAAATTTAAAGAAAAACTTACCCAATATTTATTGATTGCACGAGAACAGCCAGAGCGTCTACAGGTATGGTTTTGGGACGAGAGCGGGTTTAGTTTACGTGTAATTCGACGCAAGAATTGGAGTAAAAAAGGAAAACGTAAAAATGTTCCAGGGCAACGGCGTTGTGGTCGGGTTAATGTGATGGGAGCAATCCGAGAATTAGACCGAAAGCGGGTATGCTTTTTCGTGAAAAAAGGTAATGCAGATATTTTTTACGAGCAATTACAACTATTATTTGAATTAATTAAACAGGAGTGGATAAGTAAAGGAAACCTTGGCGAAGATTTTGTAAAATCTGGGCCGAAGATTATTTTAGTTTTAGATAATGCTAGTTTTCATAAACGCAAAGACATTATAGCTAAAATATCTGAAGAGTTCCCAAATTTTGTTTTAGAGTTTTTACCCCCTTACAGCCCTGATTACAATATTATTGAGTTAGTCTGGCACTCATGTAAAGAATATATTGCTCATCGCTTATTTAAATCAGTAGATGAATTAAAATCACTGCTAGATAAGCTTTTGAATCAAGGCGAGTTAGTGATTAAGTGGCATCGCCAAATCAAAAACAAAGGCAATCTCAGCTATATTGCAGCTTGAATGCCGATTAGCTTACCTGCCCCTGCCTCTGAGTTTGATTAGCGATCGCAGAATTTAGAGATTTTTCATTTTGAACGACGGACGCGGCGGAACAAGCACCTTTATGACAATCTTTCGGCTCAACGCCACAATCCTGGGCTTTTCCTATCAACGAAACAGATTCACCTTGTGCAGCATCCACAAGCGCTAGCGTCGTACAGTCTGTTACCGTAGGTAACTCAACTTCATTCTCTGATACGCCTTGAACAATCTGAGGCGACGCGACCCCCAAGGGAGTGATCGCCGCCTCCTCACAGTGCGAAATGACGGGTTGCGTGTCAGAGTTACACCTCACAAACTCTTTTGTAGAGTTTGTGAGGTGTTCCTAAGCAGTTCGTGAGGCTTACTGGAATCCTTGCTCTGACTGACTTTGAGCTAAAATAGATGCTTTATACAAAGCACGCATTTCTTCAGAGGCAGCATCTATCTCTGAATCCCCAGCATTTGGTTCTCGTTTTTCAGAATTAGCTTTCTCCCAGAACTCCTTCATCCGACTGCCATGCAAATTTTTCACCATCCAGCTAGCCGTTTCCCGTCCATCTTCTATGGACTTGTCGGGTTTGAAAATGAATAGCTCACTGTCAGAGAGAATTTTCGTCGCAGAGATAAAAATAATGTAACCCATCTCAGTAGACAAGGGAACTATAACCCTCTCCTAACAAACCATTCTGTTTTCTTAGGAGAGGGATAAGGATCGCCCTTCCAGCACTTCCTCCCATAAATGCGTCACTAATGGCTTTTATTGCAATGCCTACAGCTTATTTTCAATGGGAATAAATCACATGAAGCTACTTTTTGTATTTCGTTTGATGATAAAGCGAATGGCAGGTTCAGATTTTGATTACGAATCAGCTATTAGTGCAACATAAATTTTAATACATTTAGCCACGCTTTTGTCACAATTTTGCAATAACTTTGTCAATACAACGTGTGATGCTATAGGTCTGGCTTCGGAAATAGTCTTAGACTAAACCCACACACCAGAATCTACAGAAGAAAATCTACTTAAGGCACATTCCCTTATCAAGATGGATCTTCAAATAGAAATTGCAAAATCTCATACATTTGAAAGGAACAAGAAGATGAATTGGAAAGTAATTTATTTACTCCCTGCTTTGATTCTAGCTACTGCTGTGCCTGCTTACTCTTTAACTAATAATAAAAGCCAAAGTTCAGATCCTGCTAACCACATTGCCCAAAGTACTCAACAAGGCAACATCATGAAAAAACCTAATGCTGTACCAAAGGTTAATGCCAAGCGCAAGTCCAATAATGTGGCAAAGCGTAGTACTCGTAATGTACTAACAGTAGGCAGCAGGGGAGAGACAGTGAAAGCTGTTCAGAATTCTTTAAAGCAACAAGGATTCTATACAGCAAGTGTGAATGGTGTGTTTGATAACAAAACTCGGGCAGCTGTGATCAAATTTCAGAAATCTAAAGGATTAAGAGCAGACGGAATAGTTGGACATCGGACTTTAGCAGCTCTGAAATAAAACAGTTTACTAATATCCTCATTGCTGAAATGCCTGAAAGACAAAAGGCTAGAATTTATTTCCTAGCCTTAAAAGAGGGTTATTCTATCTGCGTAAGTTGGGAAGCAAGTTACGCGTTTAGCCTTCCCAAAGGGTAGCAAGCGGCGTTTGAGGGATTTTTGATTTCTAAAACAAAGCGGTCATTATTTTGACTTTTACTCGTAGATATTTCTTGTTGAAGAACAGTCTCAAAACTTGTTCCAGCAGGTACAGATATTTATTGATTATTTGGTTGACTAGAAGTGTTGTCAGTCTGATTATTAGTTTTATTAAAATAATACTCAATAACAATGGCAACAGATTTTTCATAGCGACGGTATCGATGTATAAATAATAACAATACCATCTTTTTAGCAGCAATCGCTTTAGCTACACGTTATTCTGAGACAGTGTGATTTTTACCTCTCCCAATCAACCAACGCTCCATCCACAACCGCAATCCCCCACTGCGGATACTTCGCCAGCAATTTCTTGATCACAATCTGCAAAGCCGGATCGTCACTCCACCACTCTTGCAAGAAGTTAAAACCCGGATTCTCCCCCGAATTCCCTGCAACTTTCAGTTTCTGCATCCGTTCTGATCGCATATTTGCCCTTGCAACAATCGCCTCATCCGACCTTTTTCAGGATTTGGCACGGGTGCGGCGGAAATTTCACCCTCATCAACTACTTTGACTTCTCCACCGGAAACTGAATTTTCAACCAGCAACGTAGCAGAATAATCCTGTTCTACTTGCCCCTGAGTTTGATTAGTGATCGCAGAACTTGAAGATTTTTCATTTTGTGCAACGGGCGCGGCGGAACAAGTACCTCCATAACAATCTTTTAGTTCAAAACCACTATCCTGCTTTTCTCCTTCCAACAAAGCAGATTCATCTTGTGCAGCATCCACAAGCGCCAGCGATGTGCAGTCCATTGCCATAGGCAAGTCTTCCTCCTTCTCTGACACGCCTTGAACAATCTGAGGCGACGCGCCCCTCAAGGGCGCATGAGCCTTTTTCGATTGCTCCTTCCAACAATCCCAAGCCACCAATACTTCCTCGCCTAAATCCTCTACAACTTCACCTCTCTCGACATACAAAGTACGATACGGGTCAGCATGGGCAACGATAGAGCCGATGCCAATTGTGTCCGGTTGAGAGGATGTTTTCGGGAGAGCAGTAATTAAATCTATTTCCTCTGTGCTTAATTCTGCCCAGTAGTCTGATTTAATCACCTCATACTCTTGTCCCACTGCCCAAAACTCCTGCCAAGTACACCCAGGTTTTGTAAGTACCTGCCGAATGTCAGTAACCGCCTGGGGTAGCATTTCCAGTTGTTCGGCACGGAAAGCGATCGCAGATGGTGTAGGTTCACTCCCCAGAATTATGGCCGCAGCCTCTAACGCCTGGGTATTGTTCATTGCACTGGCGAGATTCTTCAAAGCCATGCCCATCAACCGTAGACATTCTTGGGCATTCTCCTTGGGTGGTTCAACAGCTAGCGATCGCAAGTCAATAGTTTTTTCTAACGCCTGTTTCACTTGCTTGTTCAAAGCCTTGGTCGCCTGTTGGGTCATGGTATTCCCCCACTGTTGAACCGGATGCTGTTGTACGGCGTGTTCTAATTCCTGAATCCGTTGTTGGAGTTGCTGATTCTCAATTTCCAGTTTGCGTAACCCCTCCATTTCAGAAAGCCGTAGCTGCAACTGGATATTCTGCTCTTTCTGTTGCTTGTACAGATTTTGCAGAGATTGGATTTGTTCTTGTACCTGGGCTTCGGCTCTGGCTGACGCTTCTGTTAACAAGCCAATCTTCAACTCTTGCTCTAGGCGCTCTAACTCTTCCTGATGCTGTTCTTTAATTTGAGTGATCGCTGAGCTATATTCTGGTGGATAGTTCTGTTCTCTGGGGAATGGAACACTCGCAGCATCTAGATCCGCATTGTTGATCAGCAGCCTCTCACCATCACTGAAGGTAACAATCTGCTGCCAATGGTTTGGAGCCAAAGCCTCAATCACTCCCGAATCCCTATAACGAGGGTGTGACTGTTGTGAAACAGTGACAGAATTACACAATTGCGTTTTAGGGTTTTCGCTTTTTGCGGCGCGTTTAGCTGTTGGTGCAACCTTCTGAACTCCAAGAGCGAAATCGGCGGCAGTGGGGAAGGGTTTTTCTTTGGCTGCGATCGCAAACAAAGTATGATTTGTAAAAAGTTGAAACGAGCTATTTGCTTTAATACATAAAAATGCTCATTTTTATAGTTAAAAACTTTATTATTAATATAATTTCACGTTACTGAATAGTAATCTCTACCACCAGATAGATAAAAATCTCCTAATATGAAGCGAATATCTTTTAAAATGCTATACATATCTTCTTTTTTATAAAGTTCTTGAAAGTTCTTGTCTTATACATATTCAGATCAAAATCGTTAAGGATTGTTACTAAAATATAAATATTGCATAAAAGCTGGAGTAAATCTCGAAATCTTGTTGTTGGACAAAGATCAAATAGCTCAATTGTCTGTTTTTAAAGAATGTAAAAATAGTTATGAAAACCTGTTAAGACAGAATTTTGTAACTGTTGTGATCCAATGGTTGGTTTTTGGCATTTTGTAACTATAAGTACCTAGATTTTCACAACACGATATTCAAGATTTTCCTGACATCTCTGATTGATGTCAGGTTAACGTAAATCATTGAACTTGTAAAAACAATGCACAAAACAAAATCTTCAAAGACTGACTCATCTACCTATTCCAATTCCTCAGTACTAAACTCACACCCTCAATTAGTACATAGACCTTATGGTAGCGAAATCCAAAAAGCATCAGTTGCAGCTAAAACACCAACTGATATAGAGAATGAAAGCTTTGCAGAACAACAGATGGAAGCAACTGAACTAAAGCTACAGGCGAAGTCTGGCTCAATTACACCTGAAGGACAAGATTGCCTAACTGTCTTGCAAGCCAAGATGAACGGATTATTGAATTCTCGACTCGAACATGCAACCCGATTTGGTCATAATATTGCCAATATTCCACTTCATAGGTCAGATATACCAATACAAGCAAAACTGACCATTGGAGAACCTGGAGATAAGTATGAGCAAGAGGCGGACGAAACTGCACGTCAGGTAGTCCAAAGGATTCATCAACCACGGAGCGAAAAACTCCAGCGAGAGTCATTGTCCGAAGAGGAGGATGAACTGCAAATGAAACCGGAGCGCAGTATACAGCGAGATTCTCTGCCAGCCGAAGATGAGGAACTACAAATGAAGCCGATGGTGCAGCGTGTGGCAGAGGGAGGTATGGCAGCATCGCCTGATTTAGAAACATCAATACTACAAGCAAGGGGTGGTGGACAGTCCCTCGCTGACAATATTCGGCAACCTATGGAACAGGCGTTTGGGGCTGATTTTAGTGGGGTGAAGATTCACACAGATTCCCAAGCTGACCAGTTGAATCAGTCGATTCAGGCGAAGGCGTTTACCACGGGGCAGGATGTGTTCTTTCGGCAGGGGGCGTATGAGCTTGGGAGTCGTGGGGGGCAGGAGTTGTTGGCGCATGAACTTACACACGTTGTGCAGCAGGGTGGGGGAAGGGTGCAGGGAAAGCAGTTGCCATCTGATACCCCACACTCGGCAGAGATAGAGATGCAGAGACAGCCTTACGGGAAAACGGAACAACGGGAGAAGATATCGGAAGAAAATAAGGAAATCCAGCGAAAGGCTAGTGTGCAGACGGAGAACAAAACCGGATTACCGGACAACCTGAAAGTGGGGATTGAGAATTTGTCAGGGTTGGCGATGGATGATGTGCGGGTACATTACAACTCACCCAAACCAGCCGAGTTGAATGCGTTGGCGTATACGCAAGGCAGCGATATTCACGTCGCGTCGGGAGAGGAACAACATCTGCCGCACGAAGCATGGCACGTCGTTCAGCAGACGCAGGGACGAGTAAAGCCAACGATGCAGATGAAGGATGGGGTGGAGGCCAATCACGAGGAAGGAATGGAAAAGGAGGCAGATGTGATGGGGGCAAAGGCAATACAATCTCCTAAAAATCCGTATCAAAAATTGGGCTTAAAAGAGGTGTTTCCTCAGTCTAGTCCGACGGTACAGGCATTTGGGTGGGAAGAAATATGGAGTATGGCTGAGGGATTTGGTCTATCGTCGGTGATGGTGTACACTGCGGTAGCAGTTGTCGGGCTCTCAGCATTGTATTTATTGTTGAAAAACAGTAAAAGTAAGGAAGAAGCCTTATTGGAGGTGCAAAAGGCGACAGGGGAAGCATGTGAAGAAACTTATGAGAAAGAAAGAAATGGGAAAGAAGAGGCAGAAAAATTTCAAGAACCGGCAAATCTAGGTGAGTTAAGGGCTTATATTAACAAACAACAATTTCCTCCTTACGCCACGACAAACGGAGAAAAAAGAAATTGGGCGTTTATCATAGCTAAGAAATACACCAGGGATGAGAAGAAGGCACAGAAGTTTGTCCAGCTTGTCAGGAACGTAACAGAGCGACAAGTGCTGACCAGTGAACCAAATGAGAGTTATAGCGCACCAAGGTCTGCGGAGCCGATTCCCATAGGTGTGAATGCCGGGCGTAGCAAGACAAAAACCAGAGGTGTGTCAGCCAACCCGCCCGCTAATGCAGTCCAACAGCCAATGCAAATATTACCACCGCCTGGGTACACATTACAAAATGATAGCACTGGTACCACCGCATACATCAATAATCCCAATAATCACCAGTTTGGGGGAGTGGCGCTCGACCATATAGTGTCAGTAGCGAACGGAGATTCTACGCGTTTACATCGTTCAACTAAGATGAAGGGGACAAATATTCCCACTTATGTCCATCCATCTGATCACGAGTTATACACCGTGACCCTGGATGGACAGCATACAGACGGAATAGGTATGATAACCGTATATAAGATAGGGGAAGTACGAGGGGGAGAGCATCGGTTTCGATGAGTCATCAATGACGATTGTAGAAGCCGTTTTAAATTTCCATCCACGAAAATAATATCTTAGGACTAGCCCTTTCAAGGTGTTGTGTAATGGCTTGATTTGTAGTTTGTTCATGCATAGGTGAAACTCTCTTGGGTGGAGAATGGAAATGTTGCGCTTGGAAGGTGTTTAAGCGATTTATAAAAGTCCAGTTTCCGTAATGGTTCGCAGGCTTTTAGAAAAAGCGTTATGTCCCAAAATTCTGGATGAACTGTTTGAACGTAGTGCAAAAACCCAGTACACTCGCGCTGCTTATAAGTGAGGATGGGAGCGAGTCGCATATTACACCATCAACACAAGCGATACCCCACTGCGGAAACTTTGCTACCAGCTTCTTGATCACAATCTGCAACGCCGGATCATCCCAGCACTCTTGCAAGTACTCAAAACCCAGATTTTCCCCCGAATTCACCGCAACTTTAAGTTTCTGCATACGCTCCGGTCGCATATTTGATCTCGCTATAATCGCCTCATGTGACCACTTTTCAAGATTTGGTACGGGTGCGGCGGAACTTTCACCTTCATGAGCCGCTTTCATTTCTACACCCGAAACTGAATTTTCAAGTAAGAACAAAGCAGAATAACCCTGTTCTACAAGCCCTGGTGTTTGATTAGCGTAGACGTGAAACAGCTTATCGCTAGACATCGCTTCAGTGTAAATATGACCTGCTAGCAAAGGCTTCAGCCCTGGTTTTATGCAACTTAAATGCTCATTAGCTTATTATGACTCTAAAGACGTGACCGGGAGTCGCTGCGGCTTCAATCGAGTAATTACCAACTCTGAAGTATCGTACTTGTTCGTTAGCCAAATGATCCGCCCACGAATCGATCTGAAGCTTTAAAAAATCAACGAAGTCGTGTAACCCATGATTAGCAGTAATTCTCATTAATTGATAACTCGTATATATCCCACCTTCCGCACCCCCAAGTGTCACAGAGGGAAATTACTGAGATCAAAAAGCGAAGCAGGAATTAAAACAGACATATTTAGTCGAAAAAGAGATTTGAGCAGCCATGAATCAGCAAAAATGGCATCAAAGCCTATTGTCAATAACGAGCAATAATAACTGGTGGTAGATAGATTTAAATGAGATAAATAAATGAAGATATTAAATGCTTTAATCATAAATTAGATGAATAAATAACAGTAGCGAAACTAGATTATCGACATAGCAAGTTAGAGCTATAAATTAAAGATATTAGCTCATTGTTTTGTCTATATTAAATTAATAAAAAGAAAATTTAGCTGACTAATTGATAGTAATGGAGACAATCATCTGGTAAAAGGTTTAAAATGAAATCCCTGTCTTGAGTCCAATTAGAGACGTGTTTTTCATTGTTAAATCCAACTAAATGAATAGACTGGAAGCATTGAAATATCCAACGTAAAGTGGGGCGGTCAGTTGCTTTACCCAATTGATTTTTAATAGTTGATTTAGATTCTTTGAGCGCGGCTCTTATTTGGCGTTGAGCCAATGTATAAACCAGGAGACATAAACCCATAATCATTCCTAGAGACTCTATTCTCTCGCTTGCTTTCAGGAAAGTACTATCTGCAAAAAATAATGGGTCTTTAAGAAAAGCAAACCCATTTTCACAAGACTGCTGAGATTTATATTCACTCAGCATTAAATCGTCACTGAGTTCACTGGACTCTAAAACATTTGTGGCAATAATGAAACGCCCTGCACTCAAAATGTCTGTGTCAATTTTACTTTCATTCTTCGATACTGTGGCAGAAATTTGGTAAGATACTTCTGATTGGTTATCTTTTTTTTAGGCTTAATTTCAGATACTTTAGTATCCGTAATTTGGTGATATTTAAGTTTTTTTGATAATGTTGATAATGCTTTGATAGCATCAGCTTCACAAGCAAATTTATCTTGTGATAACTTTTTCAATTCCAGAAGTGCTTTTGATTCTGCCTTCAGTAGGTCTATGGTCACGTGAATAACCGTAGGTTATGGTAATTTCTTTATTGCTATAGCTCTTTAAAAGTTAATCCTAAGCTTTGACCAAATTTATCCTTGAGAATTTGTACTCGTAGTGTCACAGTAGATTTATGTTGTTGGCTTATTCGTATCAATGAAAGTATTTCATGAACGAGTGAGCTTTTCTTATCTCTAAAAAATTTTTGAACAACTCGTACATCTTTGCACTGCTTCTGTCAGGCACAGTGATCGCATACCTGCTCTTTTCCGTGGCGATCGCAGTACTGCATCAAAGATAATTGCCTGCCCCATACCAAGACTTTCACAGTTCAATAGCTGTAGCGCTTATCCCGCATATCTTAGAGCTTTTCTTAGTGCCATTCGACTGTAATCTGATTCCTAAATCTTGTCCTGGGATAATATCTGGCGACTATGAGGCTGTTTGTATATTTCCACAACACTCACACACGCAGGTATAGCGTTGATATTCCACTATTTCAATTGGACGTTCTACTAATTGCGCTACAGACTGTTTCTCTATTTTTACTGCCGTGTGAGCAAATGCTTTTTGATCACAACAAGCACAATCAGTCGGTCGTAAGATTTCATAACGATCTATTAGGCCATTGCCCTTACGGGTTTTTCCAGTATGTCCTGGTTGCCCACCTGGTTTTCTTTTAGGATGGTTTGGTTCTTCTTCCAAGGGTGCTTTTTTGTTTTCACTCTTTTTCAGAATGTCCCCAGATGGTGGTTTGGATGAAGTTTTGCTGTCCAAATCTCTGCTGACTTTTAACCGTTCTACTTCAAGGTGTAGTTCGTAGATTATTTTCTGTAACTCACCTATTGCCTTTCTCTGCTCAATGATGATATCTTCCAGTTCGTCTTTCGATAACTGATTTAAGCTTTCTCGGTCTAATTCTTGAGGCAGACTTTAGTTCATATTTGTGATACTTACCCTCAAGTGTCCCCCTTGTCAATACTCTGCCACCTGAATCCTTACTTCTGTTTCAAGGGCTTTAATTAAGTCCTGATGCTTAGTCATTGATTTATGGGCAAAACTAAATTCCTCGCTCATTGCAACCACATCATCATTTAACTCGCTCATAATTTCCACCATGAATAATAAAACAGGCTAACTGCCTGCCCTTGCATAAAATTCCCGTAAACAACAAAAAAGCAATCGCCATCGCTCCAGAACTCAAGCGTGATAATTGCCTCAGCTGCCAGTTTCTGACTCCAGCAAACTCAACACTTTCTCCTCCAACTGGGTCAAATAAGCCCGATTCAGCTTTCCCAGCATCTCCAAAAACTTCTGCACCGACTCCTCCAGCGCACTCGAATACACCCGATTGATGCCATCGCTAATCACCTGCATCTGCTCGCACTCGGCAGACAAGTAATTGTAAGATTTAAGGTGCTGCAACCTAACGGCGTACTCACCATCCCACATTCTGACGGTGCAACCGAAATCAGAAACCATCAAACAACGAATTAAATAGGCAATCCAAATAGGAGTTTCAGTCCCCGTGAAGGGATTTGGTTAATGGAAACCCAACCCAAGGCGACCCTTGCACAAAATACAAAGTGTTTCAGTCCCCGTGAGGGGATTTGGTTAATGGAAACTTTGACTATTGTTGTAGCGTTTTCTGCCCCTATTCTTATGTTTCAGTCCCCGTGAGGGGATTTGGTTAATGGAAACATCTCCTGCCTATGACGGAGCAGGTGATGGGGGAAAGTTTCAGTCCCCTTGCGGGGTAATAGGCTTTGGAAACTAGAAATAAGTTCAAAATCGAACCTAAATCAAAATGAGTTTCAGTCCCCTTGCGGGGTAATAGGCTTTGGAAACCACGAGCATTAACAGATATTCCGCACTCATCAAACAACACGTTTCAGTCCCCTTGCGGGTTAATAGGCTATTGTTTTTTGGCTTTTAACAAGACTTTTACGCTCTTTAAGAGGATTATCTCGCTCATTGTGACGATACAAAACCTGATATTGATTATGAATTTTGGCTGTCACAATTGCTTTGACTAATTCTAAACGTCCGACGGGATCGCTATATAGTTGATATTGTGCTAATCGCAATTGACCATTGCGCGAATAACCAGGAAGTGCAGAACCCAGATATTTACCAAAGCTAGAAAGATAGTGAACAGGCATACCTAATTCCAAAGCATAAACTAGAGCATCACCTGTGACTTGAGGGTTGCCCATCAAGACAACTTGTTCAACAGTTTTGGCTGCAACAGTCTGTTTTGTCCAAGAACCATCTGATTGTTTAAGAGCAACATTAAAAGCTTCGTAGTTCTTGCTTAAAACAGCATCAGCCTGAGTTACGTAAAGTACTGACATTTTAGATTTGTGATAGTGAGTTATGGTTGAAGAAGAATTCAGCTATTCTGAATTCAGGGGTCAGTTACTCCCGATGAAATTAATCCTCGGTTTCAGAAGTCATTGACTCCCGTAACTGTTTAATTTCAAAAGGCAGACAAATCTCTTTTAAACTGCATGAAAGACACTTTTTAGTGTTATCAATCGGTACAGGCATAGTTGTTTGAGATGCAAGTTGAGCAAGAACAATTGCTTGCTCAGTCATTTGTCGTAGTTGAGGTGTAAATGCTACTGTCTGTCTTCTGCGGTTAGTATGATAAAAAATCTCACCATAAGCAAGGCAGCGTCCAGTACGTTCTTCTATACACAAAGCAGCAGCACAAAGTTGAAAATGGTCGTTCAGATGCTGTGCCATCTTCCCTTTTTTATATTCCACAGGGACAAGTTGACCATCGCATTCTTCAACTGCATCAATGATACCTGCGACCTTCAAGCGATCGCTCCACACCCACTGCTGCTGATGAATCAGCATCTCTCCTTCTTGAAGTGTTCCTTCTTCATTGATATTGCGGTGTATGTGGCGACCCAAGATAATATGCTCGTTATCTGACATTTCACCCAAGACATATTCAAGGTAAAATCTGCGTGGACAATATTCCCAGGCATTGAGGTATGCCAAAGGTAAGTAATCTTCATTCATATTTTCGTTGGAATGCGTATTTTTAGTTCAGCCCCGTGAGCGGGATTCAACACTTCTGCACTTGACCGAAAACGAAAAGCATACAAACCCCTAATTAATGGGGATCATTAATTTTGAATTTTGAATTTTGAATTCAAAGCAACGTGACCCATTCCCATCCCTGTTTTGCGACCAACTCCTGCGAATGTTGCAAAATGAGCTAAGATTGTAGCTATTCTTGCTTGTTGGGAATCTAAAAATCGATACTTTACCCATCCTTGTGTACCAATTTCTGCTCCACCTTCCATTTTTAAAGCATGGGTTTTGAGGTCATAAGCAGAAACTAAACCATTCCACTCAACTTCGGGAAATCGCAGTTCCGGTGGAGCAAATGTGTTCCAACGGCGCAATAGACTGTTAAAAACCAATTCTGGTAGTGGGAAAGACTGTACTCCTCGATTTTGCTTGAAGCTAGTAGGTGAAAGAAAGCGCAACTCAATTACGTTTTGGGTTGTTACCTGTACTAGTTTTTCAAAACTACTAGCTTGCACAATATCTATCGACTTCCCCAATTGGCAAGGTATGCCTGCCAGCATGATTGGCTCTCCCAGGTTGGTACTGAATCCCCAAAGTAAAGGTGCTAGCAGTTCTTTTTTCAACAAGGTAATTCTCAACTGCATCTTTTGTGGAGAAACATACTGCATTACCACAGTTAACGGTAAAGTATTTTGTTGATGTAAGTGTTCAGCTAAGGCAGTATCGGCATTAGCAAACCACTGAAAACATTGAGCATGGATGGCTCGTCCCAGCGTTGGCAGGGGTGCGGCAGATACAACAGCAACTTGAATCACATGCAAGGCATGGGAATCTACCTCAACCCCTGTCAGTTCATAGGTTTTTTGCCACCACTCCACCAATGTATTCTGAGCAATCTGCTGACAAATAGATTGCATCAGATTTGGATATAAAACTGAGTTTGGCAATACAGGCATAATTTTGGTAACACCTGCGTTAATCTGTAAAGGAATCCAAACTGGTAAAAGCTGAGTTTCTGATAGCCAATAGTTCAGTGGGGTGGGGCTGATTGAAGTTTCTACTTGTTTGAGAACTACGCTAAGTCCAGCGAATGTGATTTCAGTATCTTTGGTAGATATCATAACGGGCGCTTGTAGCAACAAGTTGTAAAGGTAGAAATCCAGGTTTAATTACTCGGTCTTTATCCAGTTGTGCTTTGTCAGTGGAAAAAGGATTGATTCGGTTAAAGGTAGCCTTTTCACCCAAATCATCCATTGGCTGTGCTGTAAAGCCAGTAATCAGATTTGCTTGAAATAATGGTTCAGAAGTTTCTTGTTTGTATTCTGGAAGATATTGAAAAAAACAGCCCCGTTTGCCAAAGTAGTTTATTTGAGCAAACAGCTGCTCTAGTTCTGCCAAGCGATCGCAACCACCACAACAAATTTGTAGATGTCCTTGTAAATGCACCCATTCCCGAAAAACAAACCCACCCTGCATGGGTATTGTTGTTCGGCTCTTATCTGCCTTATCAGCAGTTTGATCGTAGTAGCGGAGTTTGTAGCCGTTGCGATTGACAACCAATTGCTCTGGTGGCCAAATATAAATTTGTAAGTCTCGAATCCAGGTAAGTAGAACGAGGTGAAAAAACCAAACTATGTAAAGATAAGTAAATACGTACAATGCGTCTACAAAGGTAACAGCGATATGGGTAACCGTTTAAGGGTATTTCTGACTAGAGAGCAAGATAAAACTCTGTTGAACCTGAGAACGGCAGATGTACCCCAGAAGGTGAAAGACAGAGCCGAAGTGATTAGATTGAACGCACATGGTTGGTATGTAGAGAGGATAGCAGCAGACTTTAACTGGACTGCCCAAACAGTGAGAGAAGTGTTGCATAGATGGGGAAAGTTAGGCTTAGAGGGGCTTTGGGAGAAACCAGGGCGGGGAGGAAAATCAAGGTGGGCAGAAGCTGACATGGTGTTCTTAGAAGAATGTTTGGAACTTGAGCCACGTACATATAACAGTGTTCAGTTAGCTCAAAAATTAGAACAAGAACGCTCCGTAAAATTAAGTCCTGACTGGTTAAGGCAGGTACTAAAAAAAAGGGGATCATGGGGATCATTTGGAAACGAACTTTGAAATTGTCATAAGGGGAAACAAGATCCGGTAGTACAGCAAATCAAACAGGCTGACTTAGAAATGCTGGAATTGTCTGCGGCGGCTGGAGAAATTGATTTAAAGTATGTGGATGAATCAGGGTTTTGTGCTTGGAGCGAACCGAGTTACAGTTACTACTTTCTCGGACAACAAAAACGCTTAGAACAGAGTAAACGCCGAGGACGAAGGTTAAGTATTATTGGGTTTCTTCAACCTCTAATTAGTTTTGTGTACGGGTTGGTGATTGGCGGTGTTTCACGCAAATCTTATATCCAAATGATGGAGCTTGAAGCACTTGAAGCCCAAAAAGCAGGTCGGATCAGAGTCATCCTTCAGGACAACGACCCGATACATCGGTGCAAAGAAGTTCAGCAATTATGGACAAAGTGGGAAGAAATGGGTTTGTACATCTTCTTTTTACCTAAATACTGCTCAGAGATGAATCCAATTGAATTGGAGTGGCAACACCTGAAAGAAAATGAACTAGCTTCTCAAAGTTTTGAGGATGAATTAGACCTTGCCTATGCTGTCATTGATGGAGTTCAAAATAGAGGAGAAAAGGGAAACTACAGTACACAACGTGTAAAATTTAACTCTTATTCTTCTGCTTAATTTTTCGTTACATACTTATAAATTTTCTCCACGACTTACTTAGAGTTAGAGTAAACTGATGGTTCCTTTGCTGTACTTGTGATGGCATACCTGCGGGCACAGGCGATAAACCAAGACTTCACTGGTCGATTCCGGTGATAGCTAGATATTGTGAAGCTGTACTGAACGCTGATCGCAAAGGCGCAAAGCTCTGACTACTAGCAAGTAAAGTTGCAAATATTCAGTTTCGTCAGATGTAAACCTATTTAAATCAAAGTCTTTTTTAATCGGGTAGACATCTTTACTCAAGTTTGCTTTTGCTAAAGCTAATGACTGTGGTAGAAACCTATGAATACTCCGCCAACTATCGGCGATCGCTTGCTTTGCCTGTGGGTGTAACTCTATACTTTTAATCTTGGATACTGCTGCTCGATCCCATCCTCCTGCCCAGGCAGAATGGTGACGACCTGCGGCCATGATTACTGTATGACAAATGTATTTAATTTGTTCTGTATCTGCCAAGAAATTATCTTGCAGTAAGGGTACTAACGATTGCTTGAGGATATCTTGCCCTAAGTAAGCACTTTCAATAGCATGCTTAGGACGCTTGTGTTTCTTTTCATAGTCTTTGAGCGCATCTCGCTGATGTCTGTCTTCTGGACTGTAGTCAGTGTGCGCTAATAGATGTTTTCCGGGGTTTCTGGCAGAGAATGAAGAATGAGCCATCGCTTGCCATCCCCGCATCACTTCTTGCCATTTCACTTGTAGTTTCCCCAGGTCATGGGTAAAAATTGCGAAAAACACTAATGATTCAAATAAAGCTTCTGCTTCTTTCTCCTGCGCCTGCGAGAAAATTTTACCTCTGATAAATCGTCCACCAGCCGCTAACAGTTCATCACGAACACTAGTAAAAGTAGTTTCTTGGGACACTCCATTTTTTAATCGGTTTACTGTAAATGCTTCCCGCCAGCATTTCCACATCAATACTAGATGCCCTACATAATTGTCCATCTGGTAACGATACTCACTAGCGATTACACGTTTTGACTTATCAGGAGAAACGAAGTGATTCCCGAAAACATCAATGCCAATTAACAAACCAATATGTTCGTCATAATGAACATAGCGAGGATTAACTAAAATCCGTATACTGCCAATCAGTGCCTCATGAGATTTAATTGGAGTGCAAACAGGTTGACTATATGTTTCTGCTTTCCCTTTTGGGTTTTCAATCTGCTTAAAAATCCAGTCTGCTCCAAATTCCATATTTTGAAACTCCCGCCACACTTTGCATAGCATGGAAACAGGTAGCGAAAAACTTAGCAGTTTTTGGGGGTCAACTACTTCCTCTTCAATATCAATTAAGCCATTTTCTTCCCAGATAAATACACTGCGGCTATCGATTGACCGAATCAATTCTCTCCCAGCAGATTGATCCCCTCTAAAAAACGCATCTTCAAAGCGTTGTTCAAAATTCATCCGGTTGTTAAGTCATCGCTGTTGCTGTAGTAAGTCTTCTGTAGTGTGAACCTGATTTATCCATTGTTCTTCAGTACGAAATCCAACATTCTCATTGGCCTGTACAGATTGACTGTGTTCTTGTAACACAAGCCATGTGAGTTCACAGGTTTCTTGAGGATATGGCAGAAAGCTTTGCTTTTTGGGTGCTGATTCTTCTTCTAGTTCTAAATCTGCGATCGCTATTTCACAAGAAGCTGGATTAACTTCAATAGTAGGATAAATATAGACTTCTCCTTGCTCACCACCAAACCGAGCGCAACGTCCAGCCCGTTGTAAAAGCGAGTTCATTGGACAAAGTTGAGTGTGCATAACTTGGCAGGTAATGTTGATTCCTGCTTCGATTACTTGGGTAGAAATCAAAACGTAGCAATTACCATCATCTTGCCAGTTTTGAGCAAATATAGTTTTCAGGTCAGTTTCTTTTTGGGCCCGATGTTCTGGGAGGAATCTCGAATGTAACAATGTAACGTGCAATATTCCCTCATCGTAGTTCAGTTCCTCTAAATCCCTAAATAAACCCTGAGCCTGGGAAACTGTGTTACAGATGACTATTACTCGTTTACGCCCATAAGCTCGAATATCGTCTAGGATTACCGAAGCGTTAAGAGGATGAGACACAGCTTGAAATGTACGACAGCGATCGCTTTCTATGGCTTGTAAATCTGCATCTTCAACTTGAATAATTTCCATTGTTTACCAACGTCTGTATTTGGGTTGCAAGTTCATTAGTTAAAGTCGCGGTCATTAGCAAAAATGGGGAAATGCCTTTAACTTGTTGTAAAACCTTCAGAACAGTATCGAAAGAACGGTCTGGATCAAGCAAATGTAATTCATCAAATACCAGATATGAAGCAAAAATCGCTCCTGAGTTAACATTGGCAGAACCACGACCGACTGAGTAAGGAATATTCAGGAAGCTGCTTAACATTTGGTCAATGGTGCAGAAAACAATGTCACCTTCAAAGCGGGGATCTTCTGGGTTTTCTCCTGTTTGTAGAGTTACTACAGGGGAACGGGATGATGGATAAGCCTTTTCCCAGTTTTCAACTAAAGTTTCAGCACGTTGGCGCAGGCTGTTGGCCAACGTTCGCAGGGGTACAACGTAGATGAGTTTATTGGGGAAGTCTATATTCAATTCAGGGCTTTGGCGAATAGGAAGGGTGCGATCGCTGTTTCTGTTTTTCCTGATCCTGTTGGTGCGCGGAGGAGGATGTCTTGGCGCTGTAAGAGTTTAGCGATCGCTTCTCGTTGAAAATTGCGCGGGGCGAAGGTAGTGAGGGTTTGGAAATATTCATCAATCATAATTGATAAAATGAATTAGGATGATTTTGATATTAGTTAGTAATCAGTTGTAAATTTGGAAACTTATACTAAATTTTTACTGAATACTGACTAACATTAACTGCTTACTGATTCTACGAGGAATTATGCTGCTAACTGAACATCGCGCTGACCGAGTGGTTCTTTACAATATCAGTTGGCAAAAATTTGAGAATTTATTAGTAAGCTGTCGCGCCTATAAATTGCATATAATAATACTGATATAAGTTATATTACAGGGTGCTATGCCTGCAAAAGGTTTCTTGAGTTTAGAGAAAAAGCAGCGTCTGCAAGAAATTTTGAAACAGAGTCTTAGAGCAGAGGTCAGAGAGAGAGTTTTAATAATATTATTAATGAATGATGGTAGAACTCAAGAAGAAATTGCGGCTGTAATAGGTTGTTCGCGTCGAACAGTAGCGTATTGGTGTGTTCATGGAGATCCAGATAAAATAGAAAGTCTAGAAGATGGCAGAAGAAAAAGAGAATATAGAAAAGTCACACAAGAATACCTAGATAAATTAATAGAAACGGTAGAAAAAGAACCAAGTGATTTAGGATACGAATTTGGCAGATGGACAGGAGAAAGATTAGCTACATATTTATCAGAAAAAACGGGAATAAAACTAACAGGTTCTCAGGTAAGGAAGATATTACAGCGAAAAAAGTATGCCTATCTCTGGGCAAAATACAGTTTAGAAGACAGACAAAATCTGGTCAAGAGAAAGGAGTTTAAAGAGAAATTTAAGAATTATCTGTCAATAGGTAAAATGAATCCAAATCATTTTCAGGTATGGTTTTGGGACGAAAGTGGATTTAGTTTACGAGTTTTAAGAAGAAAAATTTGGGGCAAAAAAGGTAAGAGAAAAAAGGTGACAGGACAACGCAGTAGAGGTCGAGTAAATATCATGGGAGGTCTACGCCTTTGTGATAAGAAGCGATTATGTTACTTTGTAGACAAGGGAAATGGTGACACATTTTATGAACAATTAAAGCAACTATATGAATTTGTCCGACAAGAATGGATAGGAAATGGATATTCTTCAGAAGACTTTTGTTTATCAGGTTCTCAAATAATTACCATTTTAGATAATGCCAATTACCATAAGCGTAAAGATATCTGTGCCGAGATTGAGAAAAATTTACCCAATGTTATTTTAGATTTCTTACCTGCTTATAGTCAGGACTATAACCTGATTAAATTAGTTTGGCATTCCTGCAAAGAATACATAGCACATCGACTATTCCAGTCAGTAGCCGAGCTAAAATCTCTGTTAGATAGATTGCTAAATGATGGAGAACTCATTATTCACTGGGGACGCAAGATAAAAAATAAGGGAAATGCTATTTGTGCAACTTAAAAGCGCGACAGCTTACCCATTACTTATAAAGTAAAATTGAATTACCCTTTTTTACTCATGATTAATTATAACGCAAATCTCAGTATTCAAGAAAGAACAGAAAATTTGGCGATAAGAGTTATCAAAGCTTATTCTGAGCTAAATAAAAGACCTTTTGACGACGCTGGCAAAATCTTGTCTAAACAATTTTTAAGAAGCGGGACATCAATAGGAGTAATGAGTAATAAGTAAAAAAATATTTATTATTTATTCACCGTGAGCTAAAAATCTGTAAAAATCTCTAACTCATTACTCATTACTCATTACTTATTACTTATTACTTGTTTTTCATGATGCAAACTGTTCAGAAGCTAAATATGCACAATCAAATAAAGACTTTATCAATAAGTATTATATAGCCTTAAAGTAAGCCAGTGAAACCCTTTATTGGATAAAAATAATGATAAAATCGGAGTTAATGTCAAAATCAAAATTTCAAAACCTGATAGAAGAGAATGAAATAATTATTAAGATATTAACAACTTCAATCAACAAATTGAAAGAAAAATAAAAAATAATCCACTTATTACTTGTTACTTATTACTTATTACTCATTTAATTTGGTTCACCGATGAAGACACCAAAACTGTATGAATAAAAAATGGGTAAATCTCATCAAAGTCAACACCCTAGAATCATACTGATGTAATTTATACCTATGATGTAACTCATGCAATGGCTTTATTACTCAAGCATAAATTACATGGTTCCTCAAAATATCAGTCTTTTATACAGCAGTGTAGTCAATGTCGAAAACAACTACAACAAACTGAACTATCTTTCTTAGCTCCTCCTTCACAACGTTCACAGTGTCGTTACTTTAACGTAGAAAAACTTTTAGAGCGGGCAAATAATCTGCTAAATTCACCGCTTGATATTTTAACCGATTTAGTACCAAATATTGAGCCAGAAATTCTCAAGACTAAGTTGAAACAGAAGTTGGGATGGTTAGCGTCTTATCAAGACTCACTCAGTAATTGGAAACAAATTGTTCAAATGACTCGCACCGTAGAAGCTCAAATTAAACTTGAAGGACTGAATCAATAAAGCTTCAGTATTATTCAACAATATTTAACAGTGGAAGTAGATTTTTCAAAGGGGTTTGCCCAGAAAATACTTGGTTATTTGACTGGGGAGATTTCTGGGCTTAAATCAGGACAAACATTATTAGCAACTTCTGATGTCCTGGAATCGCTTTTTGGTAAATACAAGCAGTTTTCTTCTCGTTCTCCTTTTAAACAAATAAGTCAAATATTTTTGAGTATTTGTTTATCAACCATGAATTTGACAACTACTCTTGTGAAAGAGGCATTAGAAACAGTCCGTTTTTTGGATGTTGAAGACTGGTCTAATCAAGTTCTCGGTCAATCTATGCTCTCGAAAAGAAGAATTTTGTTTTCTGCCGCAATTGACGACACGGAAACTGCATGAATAAACTAGAGAGTTTATCGAACAAAATCAACACCCTACTGTCAATGATATTTTCAAACGCCACAGACAGTCAGCCAAGAAACCAGAGTTGGAGAGGTAATTTTGAAAGCCTTATCCAGTAATTGTTTCAGCCTTAGCGTAACTTTCTGTACGGTTGCTCATTTCACCCCTCTTACTGCTGTGGAAGAGAAATTGTTGAGTGTTTTGGAGGCTGAAATTAGAGTTTAGTTATCAATCTCTTATTTACTCAAACTCATTCTGGGTGGGAGCAAATAGCAAGTAATTATTCTCATAATGAGAATTGCTGTATATTTTGAGGTATGCCAGATTATACTCTCAAGATTTGCTCTATGATTGCTCTACCTGGTATCGCCATCCAAGACAAAATATACGAAAGTTCTAATTCTCTAGTGTATCGAGGCATCAGAGACGATGGAGTAGGGATCATCGTCAAAATGCTAAAGCTTGATTATCCCTCACCCCAAGAACTGACTCGCTACAGACAGGAATATAAAATTACTAGTTCCCTCAATCTGGAAGGAGTTATCAAGGCATACAGCCAGCAAGACTATCAACGCACTCTGGTGATTCTCTTAGAAGATTTTGGGGGAGAGTCCCTAGAGCAATGGATGCACAAGCGCCCAGATATCTTCTGCCCCATGCTCTTATCCACTTTTCTCGGTGTTGCGATCGCCCTCACCGACATTCTAGGCAGAATCCATGCAGCCAATGTCATTCATAAAGATATCAACCCTGGAAATATAGTCCTCAATCTGGATACTGGCGTTGTCAAAATTATTGACTTTGGGATTGCTACCCAATTTAACCGCACGAATCCGACTTTCAAAAGTCCTCATGTTTTAGAAGGGACACTCGCATACCTATCTCCAGAGCAAACTGGGCGGATGAATCGTTTACTCGATTACCGCACCGATTTTTACTCCCTTGGTGTGACATTTTATGAACTGCTCACTGGACAACTACCATTTCCCACCACAGATATCCTGGAACTAGTCCATTGTCATATAGCTAAACAGCCTGTTCCGCCTCACGAACTGAATTCAACGATTCCCAAACCAGTTTCAGATATCATTTTGAAACTGATGGCAAAAAATGCTGAAAATCGCTATCAGAGTGCCTGGGGCATCAAAGCGGATTTAGAAATCTGTGCTGAACAATTAAAAGAAATCGGTCAAATCTCTAGTATCCAACTGGCGCTTCAAGACGTTTGCGATCGCTTTCAAATTCCCCAAAAACTGTATGGACGGGATAAAGAAGTTGCAATGTTACTGGCGGCGTTTGACCGTGTGGCGTGTTCAGAGTCAAATCTTGTTGCTACTTTACCAAGCAATTCAGAAACAACTTCACAAACCCAACAAACGGGCAACTCAAAATTCCAAGTTGAAATGATGTTGGTATCTGGCTATGCTGGTATTGGCAAATCAGCCTTAGTGCAGGAAATTTATAAACCAATCACCCAAAAGCGGGGCTATTTTATTTCTGGTAAATTCGATCAATTTCAGCGTAATATTCCCTACAGTGCGATCGCAGATGCTCTGCAAAAATTAGTACAGCAATTACTCGGTGAGCCAGACGAGTATGTGCAGCAGTGGCGATCGCAACTTCTAACAGCTCTGGGAAGCAACGGACAAATCATCATTGATGTGATCCCGGAAGTTGAATTAATTATCGGCAAGCAGCCACCTGTACCGGAAGTTGGCGCAACAGAAGCTCAAAATCGCTTTCATCGGATTTTTGGGCAATTTGTGCGGGTGTTTTGTGCAAAAAAACATCCCCTGGTGATATTCTTAGATGATTTGCAATGGATAGACTCAGCAACGCTAAATTTAATTGAGTTGATGCTGCTGGATGAGCAAGCCCAATCACTATTTTTAATTGGAGCCTATCGAGATAATGAAGTAAATTCAACGCATCCATTAGCATTAATGCTTGAGAGACTGCGAAAACAAGGGGTAATACTTCAGGAAATAATCTTAGCACCCCTAACGCTTGAGCCGTTGAGTCAGTTAATTACCGAAACGCTGCATCAGAATGCAGACATCGTTCGTCCCTTAGCTGAGTTAGTTTTGCGTAAAACTGAGGGCAATCCGTTCTTTGTCAATGAATTTTTGAGGATGCTGTATAGCGAAAATCTGCTGACCTTTGATAGGTCACACTTAAGATGGCAGTGGAACATTGCTCAACTTCAAACCCAAAATATCACTAATAATGTTGTGGAGTTGCTGCTCTTAAAGTTGAAGAAACTACCAGAAGAAACCCAGCAAATTCTCCGCTTAGCCGCTTGTATCGGAGCTGAATTTGATTTAGAGACGTTAGCGATCATGTGTGAGAAATCACCCAAAACGGTTTTTCAGGATTTACTACCAGCGATACAAGGAGGATTCATTCAAACCCTGTCTGAATTAGACGAAGACTTGTTAGTTCAAGAGTATAAGTTCTTGCATGACCGAGTACAGCAAGCCGCCTATGCTTTGATTTCTGAGGATCGAAAGCAAGTAACGCACTACTGCATTGGACAACTCCTGCTGAACAAGCTCTCTGAGGTCGAACAAAGTGAAAGGCTTTTTGATATTGTCAACCACATCAACTATGGTCAATCCCTTTTGACACAGAAAAATGAAAAAGAGAAACTAGCACGACTCAACTTGGCTGCCGCTCAAAAAGCCATCGCCTCTAATGCCTATGAAGCTGCGATTCGGTATCTTGAGACTGGCATTGGCTTGCTCAAAGAGGAGGCTTGGATGAGTCAGTACGACTTGATGTTCCACCTGTATCGGACTCTCTGCACAGCACAGTTGAGCAATGCTAGCTATGAGCAATTAAGCGCCACAACCAAGGTTGCTTTAGAACACATTTCTTCTGCTGTCGATCGCGCAGATATTCGTGTATTTCAAATCACTCAATATACCCTACAAGGCAAATGTGAGAAAGCAGTTCAAACAGGTCTGATCGGATTGCATGAGTTGGGGATTGAGATTAAGGGCAAAAATTTGACAGAATTAGTCCGTGAAGAGTTTGATGCTGTTGCCAAAAGCTTAGAAAATCGCTCAATTTCCTCACTTTTAACTTTACCAACAGTGAGCGATCCGGTCATCCAAGCAGTGATTAAATTGGTCGTTGTAGATATATCACTCTACCATACGGCTAATATTGAACTTTTCAGCTTTGTCAGTTTAAGAGTAGTTCGTCTTTCCATTGAACATGGAAATATTGCTGAGTCGATTAAGGCTTATGCAAACTATGGTCTTCTTCTAGGTTTGATGGAAGGGCAACACCAACGAGGCTATGAGTTTGCAGATTTAGCAGTGCAACTTAGCTACAAGCTAAACAGTAAATCTCAGCAGTGTAAGGCACAGATGTTGTTTGGAGGCTGGATTCACGTTTGGTCAAAACCTATAACAGGGGCAGCTACGATCAATTACAAAGGTTTTCTAGCAGGCATGGAGTCGGGAGATGTTCAATTTGCATCCTATAACTTGTTGGGTAACATTTTTAATCGTTTATTTCAAGGAGAAAATTTAATAACCGTTGCAGAAGACAACGAAAAATATCAGTTGGTAGTAGAGCAGATTCAGGACGAGCGTTCGAGGGTGGCACTGGCTGGAGCTAAATTTTTTATCGCAAAACTTGCTTTAGGGCAAGCGGCACAGGAGAGCGATCGCTCGCTCAGGGAGACGAAAAAAATAGTCGATCGGGGTGAAACCTCACAAATACGGTCTTCAATTTGTCTTTATTACATCCTCAGAATGCATCTTTCCTGTTTAACAGCAGATTTTGAGCAAGGTTGCCATTATTTCATTGAAGCGGGGAAGATCCTAAATTCTATCGTAGGGTTTACAACCTATAGTGGTTATTTCTACTATGGTTCTCTGATTCTACTCAACCTGTATTTCGGCCTATCTCAAGCAGAACAAAGTCATGCTTTGGAACAGATTCTATTAAATCGGGAGCGCTTGAAAGCATGGTCGGATAGCTGTCCAGAAAATTTTTTACACAAATTTCATCTCGTTGAGGCAGAGAAAGCACGAGTCTTAGGGCAAGTTCTTGAAGCCGAGGAGTTCTACGAACAAGCAATTCAAGGAGCGAGAGAAAATGGATATCTTCAAGAAGAAGCATTAGCTTATGAATTAGCCGCCAAACATTACTTAGCTCGTGGTAGAGAAAAGTTTGCCCAGCTATACATGAAAGAAGCTCACTACTGCTATGAACGGTGGGGAGCAATGGCAAAGGTTAAAGATTTAGAAACTCGTTATCCTCAACTATTTCCTCAGTCGTCGGGCATAGCTCAAACGCCAATTCGCACTACTTCTGGAACTTCCTCTAATCACTCACCTATAGCTTTCGACTTAGCAGCAGTGATGAAAGCTTCCCTTGCAATTTCGAGTGAAATTGAATTGGATAAGTTACTCAGTTCCTTAATGAAGATATTAATCGAAAATGCTGGCGCACAAACAGGATTTTTGATTTTGGAAAACTCAGGAAAATGGGTGATCGAAGCTTATTGTGAACTCAATGACGATGAGAAGGTCTGTGCTACGCAAGTGTTGCAATCGCTCCCAACTGCAAATCATCTACCTGAATCAATTATTAATTATGTTATCCGTACTCATGAATCTGTCATATTAAATGATGCAACTCGTGAAGGTCATTTTATCAATGAGCCATATATTCAGCAGAACCAAACGAAATCACTTCTTTGTTTGCCACTATTGAATCAAAGTAAACTTGTTGGCGTGTTGTACCTGGAAAATCAACTAGCGGCTGGGGCATTTACACCAGAGCGAGTCTCCTTCCCTGCGGGAGGCTGCGCCAACGGAGACGCTACGCGATCGCAAGTCTTAAATCTGCTATCCACTCAGGCAGCGATCGCGATCGAAAATTCCAAACTCTATTCAAAGCTACGCACCAGCGAAAGTCAGATGGCTCAATTTCTAGAAGCAGTTCCAGTGGGAATTGGAATAGTGGATGCGACTGGTCGCCCTTACTACGCCAATCAACGGGGCATCCAGCTAATGGGCACAGGGATTGATCCTGCCGTGCCGCCAGAGCAAATCGCAGAAGTTTATCAATTTTATCTGGCGGAAACAGATCAAATCTATCCTACTGAGAAACTGCCAGTTATCCGGGCGTTGAGTGGCGAACGCACCACTATTGACGATATAGAAATTCGCCAAAATAACACCACCATTCCCATTGAGGTATGGGGAACTCCAGTTTTTGACGAACAGGGCAATGTGGCTTATGCGATCGCAGCCTTTGAAGATATTACGGAACGTAAAAAAGCAGAAAATCTTTTAGCGAATTACAACCGCACCTTAGAACAACAGGTAGCCCAACGAACAGCCGCGTTACAGCAAAGCGAAGCAGAACTGCGCGGTCGAGAACAAGAATTACGGCTGATCACCGACGCTCTACCCGCTCTGATCAGCTATGTGGATGCCAATCGATGCTATCAATTTATCAACCGTACCCATGAGGTTTGGTTTAGCCATAACCGTGATGAGATTCTGGGCAAATCTGTTCATGAACTTTTAGGTGAAACGGTTTATCAACGGTTTGAGCCGTTTATTAATCAAGTGTTTGAAGGGCAAACTGTAACCCTGGAAGCAGAAATCCCTTCTTCGCTTGGTAGACACTGCATCAGTGCGACCTTGATCCCCGATTTTGATTGCAATGCCCAAGTGAGAGGCTTCTACAGTCTCATCACGGATATTAGCGAACAGCAAGCTGCGCTACGCGAACGCAAACGAGCAGAAGAAGTGTTGCGTCAGTCCGAGGCTCAATTTCGGGAACAGGCAATCCTCTCCGATTTTCGCGCCGATGTGGATAGTGCCTTGGCTCAAAGTGCTAGTTTGCCCTTGATACTGCATCGCTGTGCCCAAGCCGTTGTTAAGCACTTTAATGCGGCATTTGCTCGGATTTGGACGCTAAATAAAGACAATAATGTTTTGGAGTTACAAGCCAGTGTGGGGATGTATACCCGTCTTGACGGTGAATACAGTCGAATTCCTGTAGGTAGCCTTAAAGTTGGACGAATTGCTCAGGAACGCTGTCCTCTGTTGACTAACAATGTGTTTGAGGAATCATCCATTGATAAAGAATGGGCAAAACGAGAAGGCATGGTGGCATTTGCGGGCTATCCGATACTGCTGGATGAGCAGCTGGTTGGAGTTATAGCGATGTTTACTCGACATCCCATTCCGTCGTCCAACTTGGAGGCGTTGGAGTTTTCAGCCCGCGAGATTGCATTAGGAATTAGACGCAAACAGGCAGAAGAAGCGTTGCAAGCCTCCGAAGCAGAACTTCGGGCGCTCTTTTGTGCAATGCCCGATCCCCTCTTGGTAGTAAATGCAGAAGGGCGGATTTTGAGAGCAAGCCTGATCGAGTCAGAGAAATTATCTAACCCGATTGACGAACAGGTGGGTCGAACATTTTCCGAAATTTTTGAGCGATCGCAAGCCGATACATTTCTTGGCTGTATTCGGCAAGCATTAAGCACTCAGCAGCCCCTAACGGTTGAGTATAGCTCGATTGTGGGAGGGTGGAAAACCTGGTTTGCAACTCGCATCTCACCCATCTCAGAACATTCTGTCATTTGGCTGGCAAGAGATATCACTGATCGCAAACGAGCCGAAGAAGCCTCCATTCTAGAAGAGCGCAATCACATGGCACGGGAAATTCACGACACTTTAGCCCAAGCGTTTACAGGTATTATCATTCATGCTCGCTCTGCCTCCAATAAGGTAACGGTAGACCCAGAAAAAGCGCAAACTCTCCTCACTCAGATCCTCGACTTAGCCCGTTCTGGGCTTGCGGAGGCACGTCGTTCAGTAGAGGCACTACACCGCCCATACCTTTTAGAGAGCAGTAACTTACAGGATGCCTTAAGCCGTCTTGCTGCTCAATTAAACTCCTCGATCGTAACCCAAATCGTCTACGAAGTCATGGGTACACCCTATCCCCTATCCTCCGATCTGGAAAATAATCTGTTTCGGATTGGGCAGGAAGCTTTGACAAATGCAATCAAACATGCTGACGCAAGTGAAATCCACATTGAACTGATCTATGAACCGACCCAATGCAGCTTGCGAATTAAAGACGATGGGCAGGGATTTAATGTAAAAAACCAGGCGATGCAGAATGGCTTTGGTCTACTGGGGATGGCAGAACGGGCTGAACGCATTAGAGCTGAATTAAAGATTCAAAGTGACTTAGGGCAAGGGACAGAGATCATGGTATCTATTAATCGGGGGTTAAGTCAGCATGAATCAGCTCAGTAGCATTCGCGTTCTGGTTGTGGACGATCATCCTGTTGTCCGCCAGGGTTTGATCGGAATGTTAGAGGAGGCTCCAGATATTGTCATTGTTGGTCAGGGGCGAAATGGGAATGAGGCGATCACAGTTTTTCAGCAACAGCAACCTGATGTGACTTTGATGGATTTACGGATGCCCGATATGGGAGGTGTTCAGGCGATTACTGTTATTTGCAATGAGTTTCCCAATGCCCGAATTATTGTGCTGACCACGTATGACACCGATGAAGAGATTTATCAAGGATTGCGAGCCGGGGCAAAGGGGTATTTACTGAAGGACTCGGAGCCAGAGGAACTATTGACAGCAATTCGGACAGTGACCAGGGGACAACAGTATATTCCTATCAACGTGGCTGCCAAGTTAGTCCAACGGATGACTGCTCCAGAACTGAGCGATCGTGAGTTAGAAGTTCTCCAGTTAGTCGGACAAGGCATGAGCAACCAGGAAATTAGCACTGCTCTCAATATTAGTGAAAGTACAGTGAAGACTCATATCAACCGAATTTTAAGCAAGCTAGATGTCAAAGATCGCACCCAAGCAGCCATTATTGCCTTGAAACGCGGAATTGCTAGCTTGTGAACTACCTACACCGACCTAACTTTTAGTCTGTGAAGCAATCAAACCTGAGTTTGATTCGTTCTACTCCCTCAAATTGACTCATCCTCAATCATTTTGTTGATTAAAATACAGACCCTGAATTGACGACAAGCCTAAGCAAATCCCATACATTAAACTCATACAAACGATTATAGGTTTGAGGGAAGAAATTTCAGAGTGCAGACGATGAATCTCTTTTCCTCAAAGATTTAAAATGAGGGTTTAGAATGAGCGATGTTATTCCTGGCAACCCTTGCGGTAACTGCGAAACAGAGCGCAATCAATTAGTTGTACTTCCTTCTGAGCAAGACCATCGACAAGGATCATTGAATGCTCGCGTTGTGCTTGTTGAGTATGGAGATTATCAGTGTCCCCAATGTAGTGAACTTTATACCTCAATTCAGGCAATTCAACGCCAGCTTGAGGCGACCTTATTCGGGAGAAATTCTCTATGCTTTGTATTCCGACATTTTCCTCAACCTCAAATCCATCCTCAAGCTCAAAAGGCAGCAGCAGCGACAGAAGCAGCAGCAACACAAGGGCAGTTTTGGCAGATGCACGAAATGTTATTGAAGCATCAGCAACAGCTAGAAGATGGGTATTTAGCAGAATACGCTGACAATTTAGGGCTTGATGTAACTCAGTTTATTCGAGACATTGCCCAAAAAGTGTATGTCGATCGCATCAATCAAGATATTGCTAGCGGAATGGATAGTGGGGTGATTAACACTCCAGGTCTATTTATCAATGGTGTGCGTTACAGAGACGCTTTAGAGCTTGAGCCACTACTTGTTGCGATCGTTGGAGCTTCTCATGGCTAGTAGTCCGTCAGGGAAACTTGGCGGGGTAAAGGTTAAAGGGGAATGGCACGCTTGTTAAGCTGAAGGGTAGGCGGCGTAAGGATTGCAGAGCAGGGGGGCAGAGGAGAATTTCTTTTGCTTCTTTCCGTATGCCTCTTGTTTCTGTCCGTATGCTTCTTCCTTCTTCTTTCTCCCCTGCTCCTTTGCTCCTGTGCACAAGAGCTGCCTCAACGATTTTCCCTTTTCTTAGTGCCATTCGGTTAAAGGGTAAAGGGAAAAAGTATTATTCCTTTACCCTTTTCCCAGCCCTCACCTAACAATTTTGGTTTGGCAGACTACTAGTATTTTCGTCAATAAATGGACTAACGTGCGTGAACTGCCGTAAATGAGGAATCTGATTGATGAGCAGTCTTCTCAAGCAAGTTGTAGCTCAAGTTTCCAGAACAGTGCCATTACAGACGGTTTTGATTGTGCCGTTTGTGCTGCAAACTTTGGTGACAGTCGGCTTAGTAGGATATTTTTCCTTCAAAAATAGACAGGAAGCCATCAACGATCTGACCAGTCAACTGCGGCGCGAACTGACGAACCGGATCGAAGGCAAATTACAAACCTATACCGAGATACCCCATAACATCAATCGGCTCAATGCCAGCACCTTCGCTCAGGGAAAAATTGACCCTAGCGCAGTCAAAGGTGAGTTTCCACTCTGGCAGCAAATTCAGATTTATCCAATGGTGAGTGATATCTACTGTGGCGATCGCAAAGGTTCTCTTCTAGGGGTGCGACGTAGCCCTGCCGATCGCTCAATTGAACTGCGGTCAAGTAATGTTGCTACAGATCATAAACTCTACGGCTACAGCCTCGATCGCAATGGTCAGCGAGACCAGTTAATTAGTCAAGGTAACAAAGCCTTCGATGCGCGGGTTCGTCCCTGGTATAAAGCAGCAGTGACGGCAGGCGAACCAAGCTGGAGTGGAATCTATGCCGACTTTGCTAGCCAGTTGCCAACGATCACCGCTAGTACGCCTGTGTATAGCACTGCTGATCGATCGCTGTTGGGAGTTTGTGCCACCGATGTATTTCTGCCTAATGAGATGAGCCGTTTTTTGGCTAGCCTGCAAATTGGCAAGACAGGCATCGCCTTTATTCTAGAGCGATCGGGGCAACTGGTTGCCACCTCCACCGGAGAGGCGATTATAAGTAGTGGGGCAGCAGCAAATCGATTGTCAGCAGTTGAGAGCCGTAATCCTACCGTGCGAGCTACTGCTGACTATTTGCGCGAGCATTTCAGCGATTTGTGGCAGATCCAGACTGCGGAACAGCTTGATTTTAAGTTCGATGGCAGGCGGCAGTTGATTCAGGTGATGCCATTCAAAGATACTCGTGGGCTAGACTGGCTGATTGTCACGGTGTTGCCTGAATCCGATTTCATGGCAAAGATTAATCAAAGCATCTACATGACGATTCTGCTTTGTATCGCGGCTTTGCTGCTTGGCATTGCGATCTGCATTTTGATTGCCCGATGGATCGCTAAACCAATTGTCAGCGTCAGTCAATCGGCAAAAGCGCTAGCAGACGGTGCATGGGATCAGACGGTAGAAATTGAGCGATCGGGCGATTTGGGCGAACTGGCTCGATCGTTCAACCAGATGGCACAGCAGCTTCAAATCGCATTTGCCAAAATGCAGTCTTTAAATCAGACCCTCGCCCAAAGTGAAACCCGCCTTCAGAAAATTTTAGAGTCGGTTCCGGTAGGAATTGTGGTTATGGACGCAACAGGTCGCCCTTATTACGCGAATCAGAAGGCAATCCAACTCTTGGGCAAGGGCGTGCTGCCGTCTGTCACCCCAGAGCAAATTGCCGAGGTCTATAAACTCTATGTGGCAGGAACCGATCGCCCCTACCCAACCGAACAACTGATGATTAGGCGAGCGCTAAACGGCGAACAGGGCAGTGTGGATGATATCGAAATTCACCAGGGGAATCGCATCATTCCGATCGAAAGTTGGGGAACTCCAATTTTTGATGAGTCTGGCAACATTCTATATGCGATCGCAGCCTTTCAAGACATCACCGAACGTAAACAAGCAGAGAAGCTTTTAGCAGAATACAATCGCACCTTAGAGCAACAAGTTGCCCAACGAACGGCAGCATTGCAGGCAAGCGAAGCAGAGCTACGCGGTGTCTACGACGAGCTTCGCTTACAGGAGCAGGAATTACGACTGATTACCGACGCTCTACCCGTTCTGATTAGCTACGTCGATGCCAATCGCTGCTTTCAATTTATCAACCGTACCTATGAGGTTTGGTTCAACCGTAGCCGTGAGGAAATTTTGGGCAACTCTGTTCGTCAACTGCTCGGTGAGGTGGTTTATGAACGGGTTGAGCCGTATATTAATCAGGTGTTTGCAGGGCAAACTGTCCCTCTAGAAGCAGAAATCCCTTTTTTGGATGATAAGCGGTGCATCAGCGCGACCTTTATTCCTGATTTCGATGACAATGCTCAGGTAAGAGGTTTCTACAGTCTCATGACAGATATTAGCGATCGTAAACGAGCTGAACACACTTCTATCTTAGAAGAACGCAACCGGATGGCGCGAGAAATTCATGATACACTAGCTCAATCTTTCACAGGTATTCTGCTTCAAATTGGAGCAGTAACACAAGTGCTGGCGGATGACCCGGAAGCAACCCAAGTACATCTGGAAATGATTGAGGAACTAGCACGCGCTGGGCTGGCAGGGGCACGGCGATCCGTATCAGCACTCCGTCCGCGGCTACTAGAAGAAGGTAATTTAGAGAGTGCCCTGCATCGTATTGTGGCTCAAATGCGAGCAACGACCGACACGGCTCTGATTTGCGAAACTCAGGGTATAGCCTATTTCTTATCAACCGAAGTGGAGAATAACTTACTTAGAATTGGGCAGGAAGCATTAACCAATGCGATTAAATACGCTTATGCTGGCGAAATTCGGGTTGAGTTAGTGTACAACGAAACACAGTGTATCTTACGGGTTAAAGACGATGGCAGGGGCTTTGGAGTAGGTAGCACTCCTTTGAGTGGTGGGTTTGGCTTATTAGGAATGAGCGAACGGGCAGAGCGCATTGGCGCACAACTATTGATTCAAAGCCAACCAGGTCAAGGAACAGAAATTATTGTCACTATCAATCGAGAGTGAGAATTACAATGAGCCGATCCACTAAGATTAGGGTGCTAATTGTTGACGACCATGCCATAGTCAGAAAGGGTCTAGCAACTATCATTAACCGCGATCCAGAAATGACAGTGATTGCTCAAGCTGAAGATGGGCAACAGGCGATCGCCGCGTTTCGAGAATACCAACCTGATGTCACACTAATGGATTTACGAATGCCCAAAATGGGAGGTGTTGAAGCCATTATGGCGATTTGTGCTGAATTTAAGCAGGCTCGGATCGCGCTACTCACAACCTACGATGGCGATGAAGATATCTATCGTGGTTTACAGGCAGGCGCTCAAGGCTATCTGCTTAAGGATTCTAAACTTGGCGAGCTATTGAATGCGATTCGCGCCATTCATAATGGTCAGAAATACATTCTGCCAGAAGTGGGCGCAAAATTATTGCAGCGAATGAGTAATCCAGAACTGAGTGAACGAGAGTTGGAAGTGCTGCGTTTGATGGCACAAGGAATGGGTAATCAGGAAATTGCGACTGTTTTGAGTATTGGTGAAAGTACCGTCAAATCCCATGTTAATCGGATTTTAAGCAAACTGGGCGTGAGCGATCGCACACAAGCCGTGATTACTGCTGTTAAGCGTGGGATTGTCAGTTTGTAGTGGGGAAGGAAAGGGGCAGGGGGCAAGGGGGAATGGCACTAAGAAAAGCGCAAATCCTTAAGATGGCTGGCTTTTGGGTATAAGGGTGTAAGGGTATAGGGGTGTAAGGAAAAGAATTAAAACCAAGTAATCAGATTTACAAAACAATGCTCTTCCCCTATACCCCACACCCCTATACCCCTACACCCAGCCATAGCAAGAGTTTCACGTTTTCTTAGTGACATTCGGGCAAGGGGAATGTTCCTTCTCAAGAGCCGTGGAATTGCAGGTTGAACATGGGTATGTTCGCGTTGGCGAAGCCTCTCGTAGAGAAGCGTCTCGCAGAGAAGCCCCGCCCTCTTTAGGGCACTCTTACTGGGGCGGAGTACAAAGCTCCGTTTCAGTTTTCCCCCTTGCTACCTGCTCCCTGCTCCCCTGCTCCCCTGCCTCTTATGACCTTTTCCCCAATAGAATTGGCTTTAGACTCAAACTAAAGTTGGAGACAACCTTCCACTACGAGATGAACAGGTTCATCCATCACTAGATTGTATAAAAATGTCAACTCAGAGTGGACGACAAGAGAGGGTCAATTGTCTATATTAAATCCATAGCAATGTAAGCGCAGTTGGGTTGTAAGGCAAAAGTATTGCTTAATACAAACCGAAACATGACTTACAACCGTGATAATCGTTCTTTATTCGTTCTGCCTTCAACCCAGGATCATATTCAAGGTGTACTGAATGCTGCTGTAGTATTCGTAATGTATGGAGATTATGAATGTTTTCAAAGTGCCAATGTCTATCGATTGATTAAAGTTGTTCAACAGCAATTGAAAGTTTCGTTTGGAGAAAACAATGTAGGTTTTATCTTCCGTCACTTTCCTCAGGTACAGATTCATCCACATGCTCAACGGGCAGCGGAAGCTGTGGAAGCCGCAGCGGCTCAAGGGCAGTTTTGGCAAATGCATGAGATGCTGTTTATCCATCAACAGGAATTGGGAAATGGCTATCTAGTCGAGTATGCCAATCGTTTAGGACTTGATATTTCTCAATTTTTACAGGATTTATCCAAGGGAGTGTATGTCAATCGGATCAATGCAGACATCGAAGGTGGATTGCGAAGTGGAGTGGAGGCTGCACCCGCTTTGTTTATTAATGGAATTCGCTATTTTGGTCGCTGGACTGTTGAGCAGATAATGGCAGCCATTGTTGCTGCAAATGATTAAGGTTTTTGATGCTTATCCCAACAAGTATTTCATAACTTCTATACGGACGACAAAAACCAGAGATTTCAGCAATTTAGCAAGAATACAGAGGCGATCGCAATGATGGTTTTTACATGGAAAAAAGTTCAAAAATTATTACTGTGGTTATTTGCATTAAGTGTTGTCGTTGGAATATCAATGCATCCAACACCAGCCACCTCCAAGGAATTACCTCAAGCGTCCAACTCTAAACCTGCGATCGTTCTCGTTCATGGGGCTTATGCTGGTTTATGTTAATGCTTTTGCACCAGATGTCGGTGAAAAGACGAGTGATTTGAATAAAAGGTACGCAGCACCTCCGATTAATACGGCGATCGTGTCTGATGCTGCAAACTTTCTCTATATCGATCGCGGGAAGTTTCACGAATTTTTTGCCCAGGACATATCGAAGGCTGAGGCGCGAGTAATGGCAGCAACCCAAAAGCCGATCGCCAGCGCCGCGTTTGAGCAATCACTGAATGAAATCGCATGGAAAACGATTCCTTCCTGGTTTATCGTGACTCAAAGCGATCGCGCCATCAACCCTGAACTTCAACGATTTATGGCTAAACGGATTGGTGCTAAGACAAGCGAAGTTAACTCCAGTCATGTTCCTTTTATCTCTCATCCAAAAGAGGTTGCCAAAGTGATTAAAGCAGCAAGCACGGCTCTGTGAAGTAATCCCAATTTAACGATTTTTTAGTGAGCCAAGTCCTGCGAACCAATGAGACGCTTGAGAACTGGTCTATCACTTAAAAGGAAAACTCAAAACTATGAATTTACAAACAACTCAAACCACCACTACTGCTGACGAGTCGGCAATCCGTGCTTTCCATCGCCAGATGATTGATGCTTGGAATCGAGGTAGCGGCGAAGGCTTCGCTGCCCCGTTCAGCGAAACTGCCGATTTCATCACGTTCGAGGGCACGCATCTCAAGGGTCGAAAAGAAATCGCTGCATTTCATCAGCAAGCGTTCGACACGGTTGTCAAAGGAACACGCCTGGAGGGTGAGGTGGATTTTGTCCGCTTCGTGAACTCGCAACTCGCGCTCATGCTCGTAGTTATCAGGGTAATACTGCCCGGACAAACCGAAACTTCACCGTCACGAGATTCGCTGCCACTATACGTCATAACGAAAGGCGACGAAGGTTGGCAGATCGAAGGGTTACTCAATACCCGGAAGTTAACGCTAGAACGTCAATTCTTCTTAGACGACTTTGATTCACTGAGCGCAGAGGCTCAACGTCAAGTGACCGACCTCGTTGCAAGTCTCAAGTAGCGTCATCAAGCAGATCGATCAAAGGAAATGTAAGAAATGGCACGCTTGTTAAGATACAGCCCTTGCCCCAACTGGTTCCAACAATGAATGAAGGGTTAAATCTACTGTTCTCAAAGCTATGATGCAACAGAACCGATAACACTTCAATGGTTCATACAAATCCAGAATCTCTATCAGATTAACCTATGAAAAAACTAGAAGGAAAAATCGCCCTTGTCACGGGTGGCAATAGTGGTATCGGTCTTGCCACTGCCAAACAGTTTGTTGCTGAAGGAGCCTATGTCTACATCACGGGTCGTCGCCAAGTCGAACTGGATGCTGCTATAGAAGCTATTGGTAAAAATGTTACGGCTGTGCAGAGCGATGTTTCTAATCTGGCAGACCTCGATCGTCTGTTTGCCACCATTAAGCAAGAGCAAGGACACCTCGATATCATCTTCGCTAATGCTGGCGGTGGACAAATTGCCCCACTTGGAGAAATCACTGAGGAACACTTTGACAAAACATTCAACATAAATGTCAAAGGTTTGCTGTTCACTGTACAAAAGGCACTGCCACTGTTACCAGAGGGCGCTTCTATTATCCTGAATGCTTCGATTACTTCTATAAAAGGTACGCCAGCATTTAGTGTTTACAGCGCCACCAAAGCCGCCGTAAGATCATTTGCTCGGAATTGGATACTCGACCTCAAAGAACGCAAGATCCGAGTGAATGCCATTAGCCCTGGTGTGGTTCCGACTCCTGGTTACGATCATTTGGGACTCAATGACCAGCAGTTGCAAGAATTTGTGGACAGCCAAGCCAGCGCCATCCCACTGGGACGAGTCGGCAAACCTGATGAAATTGCCAAAGCCGTTGTCTTTCTCGCTTCAGCCGACAGCAGCTTTGTGAACGGCATTGAGTTGTTTGTCGATGGCGGTATGGCACAGATTTGAAGTCCAAAAGGAGTTAAAGATACGAACCCTTTTCTAGCTTCTGGCAGTTGTTCATAACACGCTCTAGCGAATCCAAATCCACGAACAAAAACTTACTAATACCAATTCTTTATGAAGGCGCACAGAAAAAACCCCACCGCCTGCGACACTTCCCCTTAGCAAGCTAGCGTGTACACACAAGTCCTTTAGAGTTGTTGCGTAACGTAGGATAAGTTCATTTTTGCAAGGTGATGCAACAAAGGTGCAGGGCGATGCATCAAAGGTGCAGGTCAAGAGACTTGTGTGTATACCGTAGCCTTAGCAAGGGGAGGTTGAGAGGGGTCAAAATAATATGCAGCTTCACAGAGAATTGGTATAAGCTGTTACGCATTTAAGTTGCACATCAACTGGTGAGATTGTCCTTAGTAAACACAAATGACTAATGACGGTCTACACAGAAAATAGTGCAATATGTAGGCGCGTTAGCTTAACAGCTTAATTGTCTACTATTCGGATTTTTTCATCCATCGCAACGATATATGAGGAGATCGACATGACAACAACGAGCAATTCCGATTTTGCTGCTTGCGAGGCACTACGCCTGCTCGGTCCCGATCCCGAAAACTGGGTGCCCGATCGCCCTGGCATCGATCACAATGTCACTATAATAGGTGGCAGTGGTAGCGGTAGTACCTTTGTATTTGCGCTACGGCGTGCTGGGATCGGTCGCGTGACAGAGATCGATGCAGCCGATGATGAGGCTCATGCAGGCGTGTGGTTGACGCGAGCGCGGATGAGAACGCTCCGCACACCGAAACATCTGCCTGGCCCAGAACTAGGCATCCCAGAATTGTCCTTTCAAGCCTGGTACGAAGCGCGGCACGGTGCGGCAGCCTACGCGGAGATCGATCGCATTGAGCGAGTGACATGGGCTGAGTACCTCAGTTGGTATCGGCATTTCCTGGGTATCCAGGTTCGTTACCAGACGAAGTTGGTGCGGATTGAACCAGTCGCAGGTTTCTTTCGCTTACACCTTGAGGTAAACGGTGTCCCGCTCTTAGAGACTACGCGCAAAATTATCTTTGCCAATGGCGTGGCTGGCACTGGTGGCCCATACATACCTCCAGTACTGGCTGACTTACCCCGCACGTTGTACGCACATACCGCCGATGCCATCGATTTTGAAGCACTGCGTGGTAAGACTGTGGCGGTGCTGGGTGCGGCGGCTTCAGCTTTCGATGCAGCAGGAGTGGCGCTGGAATCGGGAGCTAAGGCAGTACATCTATTTGTACGGCGATCGGCGATCGCATCTCTGTCAGTCCTTCGGGTACGGGATTACCCTGGTGCTTACGACAACTATCCCCAACTACCCGATGCAGCACGCTGGCTCCAGGCTTGGCGCTTTCATCAAGCAGGCACCGCGCCACCCCCGAACTCGATTGAGCGAGCGATCGCTTTCCCGAACTTTCACATCCATCTATCTGCACCTTGGAAATCAGCACGGAAACTGGGCAATCGCATTGCCATCGAGGTGAACGATGATGTTTTCGAGTTTGATTTTGCGATCGCTGGCACTGGTTACTTCGTTGACCCAACAAAGCGTCCCGAACTAGCCGACTTTGCCCAGCATATTGCCCTCTGGCGCGATCGCTACCAGCCACCAGAAGACCTGCGCGACGACGGTTTGGCGGCACATCCTTACCTCGGTAGCGCCCATGAATACCAAGAAAAAGTACCTGGCACTGCCCCTTACCTGAAAGACATTCACGTATTTAATCCTGCTGGTTTGGTCAGCTTCGGATTGCCAGTTGGTGACATCCATAGCATCCGCCGCGACATACCTGCAATAGTATCGCGTATCAGTCACGACTTGTTCTTTGAGGACTGGGCGCATCATGAGGCAAGGATCACAGGCGATATTGCCCCCGATTTTGAGGACTCGCTCTATGCTGCGGCGGTGTGGAAACAACCGATCGAGGCAGCGACTTGCTAGGTGGACAACCTTTTCACCAGTAACAAAGAATTTCGGCTCTTAAATGATGTCAGTAGAAAGCGATCACCATTTCACAATCGCAGCCGATCAAGCATCACTGTTAAACCAATTCACTTAACAGTGTCATTTTAACAGATTGTTTACTAATTATCAAAGGAGAATGTCATGGTTGCTCAAGTAAATTCACAAGCAAAGATTTTGGAAGTTGCAGAAGATCCACGTCTTTCTAAAGAAGTGAAGGCATTTTTGAAAGTGCTGAACTCAGGAGGTGTGCCTCTAGAGACATTACCTCCACTCGAAGCGCGTCAAGTTCTCGTGGATGCACAGGCTTCCGTTCCAGTAGACCTTTCAGGCATTGAAGAGTCTGAGAAGACAATTACTGCTGACGGTTATTCGATCGCGCTCAACATCGTGCGACCAGAAGGTGCTAAAGGCATATTGCCTGTGTTTATCTTTATTCATGGAGGCGGCTGGGTGCTAGGCGATTACCCGACCCACAAACGTATGGTGCGCGATCTTGTGGTGCTTTCAGGGTTTGCAGGGGTCTTTGTCAACTACACGCGCACGCCAGATGCTCAGTACCCACAGGCGATCAATGAGATTTATGCTGCAACCAAATGGGTTGCCGAACATGGTGAGGAGATTGGAGTGGATGGCAAGAATCTGGCAGTGGTCGGCAACAGTGTCGGCGGAAATATGACAGCAGTCACTGCTTTGAAGGCGAAAGAAAACGGAGGGCCACACATCAAGCTACATATCATGATGTGGCCGATCGTAGACGCTAGTTTTGAAACAGAGTCGTATCACCAATTTGGTGAGAAGCGTTTTCTGACTACACCGTTGATGAAGTGGATGTATGACATGTACATAGCTAATCCAGAAAAACGCCAAGATATCTATGCCTCGCCCTTACAAGCTACGGTTGAGCAATTGCAAGGCTTGCCTCCAGCGCTCATTCAGGTTGCAGAAAGCGATATTCTGCGAGATGGAGGCGAAGCGTATGGGCGCAAGCTGGATGAAGCTGGGGTAAAAGTAACCACCGTGCGTTACAACGGCATGATTCATGACTTTGGACTGCTCAATGGTTTAGCCGAGGTTCCGGCAGTCCGCTCTCTGTTTGTTCAAGCTGCTGCTGAATTGAAGAAACATCTGCAATAGGATGCGATCGATGTTTTTGGGGAAAGGAAAAGACGCTCTTCCATCGCTTTGCTGCTTACCGAGTTAGCGTAGCGGAAAAGGGTAAAGCAGAATGGCACTAAGTTAAGACACAGCCTTTGCTGTAACTGGTTCCCAGCCTCCAGGCTAGGAACTAATTTTGAGAGCCTCCGCCTCCAAAGACTTGATCGAAGGCAGAGCCTCTCGAAATACATTCCTAGGCTACAGGCTGGGAACGATGTGAAACAAGACTTTCGGCTTATCTTAGTGCCATTCGACTCTGCACCGTTTCACCTTTAAAGGGATCGTAATACAAACTACTCTCAGGTAATTACCTGCTATGAACAGCCACACACCGAGCGCTAGGGACATTATCGGATCATCACCGTTGATTGCGATTGAAAACGAAGCACCACCCAAGCTGATTGTCGATCCACCGCTTCCCGAACCACTGGCACAGGGTCGTGTTTTTATTCAGTACCGGACGGAGAACCTGCGCGTGTTGCCGGTGTTCGGCAAAAGTGCCCTCGAAGTATCGCCGCGCATCGGTCATATCCACATCACCGTTGACGATTTGCCGTGGCACTTTGTCGATGCCAGTGGGGAAACGATCATCCTGGTCGGACTAGAACCTGGCGTACACAAGGTGCTGATCGAACTAGCTGACCCCACGCACAAAGTAATCACTAGCGAAACTGTAGAGTTCACGCTGCTTGATCCTAAAAAATCATCATGAAAAAACTAGAGGGAAAAATCGCAGTTGTGACGGGGGCATCTGAGGAAACGCTGCACATCGCGGGTGGTAGTCATTGATCTGTATTAAACTGCTTTTGAGGTAATTCGGTCGGGACGGATTTAATGCCAATTAAATCATACTGAAACGATCGCAATTCCACCGCTTACATACTATGAACAACCCTGAAAATCCTCGACTACCTCTGCCGCCTTTTGATCATGAATCCGCTGTCCAAAAAGTCCGAATTGCAGAGAATGCCTGGAACACACGTAGCCCGGAACTAGTATCACTTGCTTACACATCGGATAGCGTTTGGCGCAACCGTTCAGAATTTCTATCTGGTCGTGAGGCGATCGCACAATTCTTGACATCCATCCATTCCCGGACTCACAGAAGTTGAGTTTTTAACGAGTGAGTCGATTATGGAGCTAGAATACCTGCCTGAACACCTGCTCGTTCTCGGTAGTGGCTATATTGGTTTAGAGTTTGCCCAGATGTTTCGGCGCTTTGGCTCTGGTGTTACTGTCATTGGGCAAAGTGAGCAAATCCTGTCACCGCAAGATCCAGATATAGCGATCGCAGTTCAAACACTGCTAGAACAAGATGGTATTGAATTTTTGCTAAAGGCGAAGGTGTTGAGGGTTGATCGCACTGGTAATGAAACCATCCTGCAAATCCAAGTTGGCGATCGCTCCCTCAGCCTCCAGGGTTCGCATTTGCTCGTCGCCGTTGGTCGTGCGCCCAATACCGAGAGCTTAAATTTAGCTGCTGCTGGTGTGGCAACCGATACACGGGGATTTATTCAAGTTAGCGATCGTTTAGAGACGAACATTCCGGGGATTTGGGCGTTAGGCGATATCAATGGCGGCCCACAATACACCCATATATCGCTCGACGATTATCGCATTATCAAAGCTAATTTAATTGATGGGGGCAACCGGAGTACAAGCGATCGCCTGGTTCCATCTTGTCTGTTCATCGATCCAGAACTGGCACATGTGGGTTTGACTGAAACTGAAGCACGGCAACAAGGATATGCCATCCGCGTGGCAAAGGTCGATGCGTCAGCCGTTCCCAGGGCAAGAACACTGGGTCAAACCGATGGACTGCTGAAGGCGATCGTGGATGCAGATACAGGTCGTATTCTTGGGTGTTCTCTGTTGTGTCATGAAGCAGGTGAAGTGATTTCAACAGTGCAGATGGTGATGCAAGCTCAGATGCCCTACACCGTTCTGCGTGATGGTATTTTGACTCATCCCACGATGACCGAAGGGTTAAATATATTGTTTTCCAAGTTGTAAAAAGACAGCAATTGCAGACTCAAGGACTTACCAAACAAACGACATTTCATTCTTGAAGGTCAAGTAGATATAGCATGATGAGTAAAACATCTAAAGTCGGTATTATTGGTGCAGGTAATGTAGGTGCAAACGTTGCAAATGCTTTAGTTTTACTCGGTAGATGTGTAAGGGTTGTCCTTTTTGACCGAACCTTATCAAAAGCTGAAGGGCAAGTATGGGATATTGAAGACAGCATTCCCCTACTTAAAGAAATGGAGATTCTACCATCAAATCAGTATGAAGATTTAGCTGATTCAGATATCATTATTGTGACTGCTGGGGTGCAGCCAAAACTTGGACAGACCCGATTAGATACATTGAGCGACAATGCAGAGATTATACGTTCGACAATCAAAGAATTGGATCGAGTTGCACCGAATTCAATCGTACTTATCATTAGTAATCCAGTGGATGTACTCACGCGGATTGCTCAAGCTACTTCTACCAGGCCAGAAAACCTAATTTTCGGTTCGGGAACCGTTCTTGATACTGCTAGACTGAGATATCAACTTGGAAAGCGACTGAATGTTGCAAAACAAGACGTTCATGCTTATGTGATTGGAGAGCATGGAGACAGTGAATTTGTCGTTTGGTCTAGTGCATTTATTGGGGGAATTCTGTTAACTGAATTTCCCATACCACAAGGAGCAACGCTAGAACAAATTCAGCAAGAGTACGCACAGTTAACTCGTAAACGAGGCTATAACATTTTTGAACGCAAAGGAAATACAAGCTATGGAATATCAGAAATGTTGAATGCTGATACAAAACTTTACATTATTAGTTACACTAAGTCTCAAAAGCTTAAATTAGTCAGCAAAACATCATCTCCTCAAACCAATGAACATAGCTGATTTTCTGACACATACAAGATTGAAGATAGCGGAATTTATCTAATAGTGTATGTCCCCATTGTTCGGGAATAGATAAAAGCTGTAAAATCAGATAGGCTATCAAGCTCACGTAAATTTGTATGGTAATACCATTGACGTTTTTGGTAATGAGTTTGTCAAGTTTTAAGTGCATCTTTAAAAACTTCCACAACAATTCAACTCCCCAACGTAATCGATAAATATCCCTAATTTCATCATCATGAACAGCTGCATCTCCCGACTCTGGTAAATTAGTCACTAAGCGAAACTCGGTTTTTGTCTCTAAATCACAGAAATTAATTACTCTATAAGCTTGAGCATCATCAGATGCACCAACTTTGACCAATCCATTTGAGCCATCAAATTCTAGTTTCCAATTGTTTTTTATCCGCAAAACAAAATATTTGTTTTCTTGTACTAATTCTTGGATAAATTTTAATCCAGCAAAACCCCTATCCATTACTCCAACAGCATTTATTGGGAGACTAGACATCATTTTGGAACCAAATTTATAATCATGGTCATGTCCAAAATTGATGAAGTTATCTTCTGGGCTTCCTGTGGAGAGATTTAAGGAACTAAACAGCTTGACTTGATGATGACCTAGTACCCATAACAATTTACTTGTGAGAGTAATAATTGTTGAATCTATTGGACAAATTGCATATTTATTGTGTAACTTTTTTTGAACTTTCTTCTGTACTAATTCATTTAATTTTTGGTAAATCTCTTGAAAAGGTTTTTGGCTTCGATGTAAATTTGCTTTAGAGAAAGTAGAAATATCTACCTCAAAACAATTGTTATTTAATCTGTTAAACAAATCTCGCATACTTGTTAAGCTGTTATCCAGGGCATAGGATAGCCAGCACTCAAAAAACAGACGACTGTTCAATACTGGATAATCGTTTTTTGGCAGGCTTTTCAGTATATCTTTGACAATTTTGGGAAATGAATTTATAATCACAATCAAACTAATATATTTTAAGCCTTAGCCCAAAACTACCATATTTTGGGCTATTTTTATCGGATTTTTCTTAACATTCAACACTTCTGTAAAGGATGTAATTGTAGTTGACGAGGATGCTTACATTATATTTGACGATACAGTTTTAGATAAAAGATTTTCTGAAGAAATAGAAATAGTCCGAAGGCAGTATAGTGGAAATGAACATGGTATTATCAGAGGAATTGGAGTAGTTAATTGTATATATGTCAATCCTAAAACTCTCAATTTTTGGGTAATAGATTATCGGATTTTTAATCCGGAAAATGATGGCTTAACTAAAGTTGACCACGTTAAAAATATGCTGCTAAGTCTTGTGTATCAAAGAAACCTTCCTTTTGAAACGGTTTTAATGGATACATAGTATGCAGTCAACAAGTTAATGCTCTATATTGATAGTTTAGATAAAATTTATTATTGTCCTTTAAAAACGAATCGTTTGGTTGATGATACTTTTGGTCAAGAAAAATATAAAAATATTGAATCATTGTCATGGAGTGACGAAGAGTTAGAATGTGGTAAAATAATAAAAATTAAAGCATTCACTGCTGAGAAAAAAGTGAAGCTATTCCGGGTTACTATCTCTACCGATAGAACGGATTATGTTGCAACTAATGATATATCTCAAAGTTCTACGGATGTTGCACAAAAAGTGTGTAAAATCCGTTGGAAAATAGAGTCCTGTTCACAGAGAGATTAAACAATTAACTGGCATTGAATCATGTCAATGTCGTAAAGGTCGGATTCAAAGAAATCATATTGCTTGTGCAATGTTAGTTTGGCTAAGGCTCAAAAATTTAGCCTATAAAACAGGTCAAACTATTTATAAAATCAAGCATAATTTACTTTCTAATTATTTAATCGAGCAACTAAAACGTCCGGATATTGCTATGTCTATGGCTTAGTTTTTAGGCGCTCGGCGCGTTCGACGCACCATTGCTTATGCCAGTTGCGTAAGTCCTAAATAAAAAATAAAAAGCACCATAGTCATTAGACCTCTTGCAAAAGTCCCAGATGCGTGGGACAAGTGAGTTAGAGTTAGGTAGCATCTATGACCTACGAACAGGTAAAAAGTATGAAGCCAGAAGACTTTAAACGCTTATATGGCGTACGTCCTGATACTTTTAACCAAATGGTCGAGGTAGTGCGATGGCACAGTCAGCAAAAACAAAAAACACGACGGTCAGATAAGCTTTGCTTGGAAGACCAATTGTTGATGACATTGGAATATTGGAGAGAATACCGAACTTACTTTCATATTGATCAATCGTGGGGAGTAAACCAGTCTACGGCATATCGAATTATCCGAAAAATAGAAGATACGCTGATTAAATCTAGGACATTCACCCTCCCAGGAAAGAAAAAATTAGCTACTTCTAATTATCAGTTAGAAGTGGTAGTAATTGATGTTACAGAAAGTCCGATTGAACGCCCTAAAAAAAACAAAAGAAATTCTTCAGTGGAAAAAAGAAGCAACATACATTGAAGTCCCAGATAGTAGTAAACTAATCAAATGGTGAAATCATCTGTACCGCTCATGGTAAGGGTAGAGAGCATGATTTCCGTATATTTAAAAATAGGAAAGTGAGGTTGAGAGAAAACATTGAGTGTTGAGGAGATAAAGGTTATCAAGGTATTCAAAAACTACATAGCAATAGTCAGATTCCTAAGAAGAAACCTAGAGGAGGTAAATTAAGTTATCAGGATAAAAAGAGTAATCAAGAATTAGCCAGAATTAGAGTTTTAAGTGAGCATGTACATCGAAAGCGAATGTGGTGTTTAAAATTTTGTCACTTACTTATAGAAATCGTCGAAAAAGATTTAATTTGAGGTTTAATTTGATTGCTGCTCTCTACAATTATGAGCTTCTTCTTCCCCAAACCCAATCTTTCTGAGCGACTTTTGCAAGAGGTCTACTCTCTACGAGACGCGCTTACCCAACTGAGCCAAGAATTATGACAAAGGATATCATTGACAGAATTCATCGCTTTAACCTTGGACGCAACCCAAAACTGCTTGAATTAAAATACAAAGCAATGCGTTCTGATGTTTTTACTTTTTATCGCGGGACGTGTCATTTATTTTACGAAGACTTCCCTAAAGATTTACTACTGAATGCAGCCCCGCCAGTATGGATTTGTGGTGATTTACACCTCGAAAATTTTGGTAGTTATAAAGGTGATAACCGATTAGTTTACTTTGATATTAATGATTTTGATGAAGCATGTCTTGCTCCTTGCACTTGGGATGTGGTGAGGTTTATTACCAGTGTGATAGTTGGCTCTCACACGCTGAAGGTGAATGAATCAGAAGCATTGCATTTGAGCAATTACTTCCTTGATGCTTACAGCAATGCTTTAGCTAAAGGTACTGCTAGAAGTGTGGAAAAGGAAACCGCTTCCGGCTTAGTTAAAGATTTATTAAGAAGTTTAAAATCCCGCCTTCGTCCAGAATTTTTAGATCAACACACCAAGAGAAAGAAAGGTAAGCGGCACTTAGTTATTGATAATAAGCATATTATTGAAGCCACAGAAGCAGAACAGCGAAAAATTAGAGAACTCATCTCAACTTGGCAAAAATATACACAAAAAGATGCGAATTTTTATCAAGTTTTAGATGTGCAACAACGAATCGCTGGTACAGGTAGTTTAGGGTTAGAACGTTATGCCATTTTAGTAGAAGGTTTTGGTTCTCCTGATGGCAATTATCTATTAGATTTGAAGTTAACAAAAACTTCCTCATTACAACCCTATTTAACACTACCTCAGCCGGATTGGTCGAGTGAATCTGCACGGGTAATAGCTATCCAACAACGGGTGCAAGGAACGCCACCTGCTCTTTTGGGGGTGATAGTTAACGGCAATAAATCTTATGTTTTACGAGAGTTACAGCCAGAAGAAGATCGGGTGAGTCTACAGGCGTGGGATGGAAAGCTGGGACGTTTAGAGAAGTTGATGCAGACAATGGGTGAAGTCACAGCGTGGGATCAATTACGTAGTGGTGGTAGACAAGGTTCTGCAATTGCAGATGATTTAATCAAGTTTGCTCACTTATCTGATTGGCGTAATCAAATCCTAGAGTATGCAACCAACTACTCTTTGCAAGTAGAAATAGATTACCAAGAATTCTGTCAAAAATCGTGAATCTTGCCTAGTCAAGAATTGCTATGTAATTAATTCTGTTTGATTACTTATGCCGCTAGGATTAGAGAAAGATTAATTAATGGAGGGCACGTCCTCATCTGTGGGTAACACCTGCTCCAGAATTTGATTATGGCTTTCCGAATGGTCAGTGAGACTGCTGTTGAGCGTTTATAGCGCAGATCAGTGCAATAATTAACTGTATTTAAATCTATATTCCCAGAGAGATTACAGTTATGGGTTGGTTAAAAAGACTGTTTGGACTTGAATTACCAGAAGATGCTCAAGTTAATCCAGAACAAGCTTTAATTGCTGACAATTCCGAGTCGGGAGAAACTACTCCTTTGGAGAGAGTGGGATTGAATGGTGAATATGACCAAAGTGGATTAGCAAAAAGAGTTGCCTTAGCTTTTGACGAAGATTCACGCTTTGATGATATTGATTCTGTGTATGTTGCTCAGTTGGGAAGTAGCGTAGTTTTAAAGGGAGAAGTAGCAACACAAGAGTTATTGGCACAATTGGTGGAAGTTGCCAGAGGCGTGAGTGGTGCTAGCGATGTGCAGAGTGATGAAGTCAGTATCGGCTAAAATATTGGGAATTAAATATTAAAGGATGAGGAGCAAGAATTAACGGTAATGAACAATCAACTTAAACCTCGTCAATTGAGCATGGTACTGACGTTATTTACAGTGCTGATGCTAGGTAGTTGTGCGAAGAAACCTGAAGAATTTACTAGTACTACACCTCAAACACCAACTGCTATTGCTCCAGCTAATCCTGTCCCTAGTACAGCAGCTAGTCCTGCCCCTGCAAATACAACTTCTAGCTCTAAGAAGCCAGCATCGGCGGGAAATAAAACAGCAGTTTTAGCAGCAGCACAAAATCTAGGGGTGAAACCACAAAACCAAACAACTTGCCCAAGTGATGCACAGGTAAAAGGCAAGATTACGAATAAGAGAGGCAACATTTATCACGTACCCAAAACCTTAGATTATGAAAAAGTAAAGCCGGATATTTGTTTTAAAGATACGAATACAGCACAACTTGCTGGTTTCCGTGCGCCTAAGTGATCTAAACAGGGCAAAGGCAGTTGATTTTTGAAATACTTCTTGGACTATAGCTTCTGGATGCCCAAGTGCGATTCGGTTTTGTCGGTGTGTTGTTTTAAAACTGACCAAATCAATACATCTTGCTTGCGCTCCTGCTCATCGCCCCACCAATTCTGTTAAAATCGCGTCTGCGATCGCATACAAAAGAGCTTGGTTATGAGATGACCAAGCTCTTAGCTATATCAATCAATTATTGTCGGTAGAGAAGTTTTAGACTATGCAGCAGGTTGTTCAAGATTGACCTTGACAACTTTGTTCTTTTCTTGCTCAGTTTTAGGCAGTGTCAAATTCAAAATGCCATCTTTATAATCTGCGCTGACATTGGTATTTTGAATCCGAGCAGATAGGGAATTACACGTTGGAATTTACCATAGTAGAATTCGCTCTTAGTTGTGCCATTGTTTTCGGTTTTAGTTTGGGATTTGCGCTCACCGAAGATCTGAACAGCATCTTCGGGTTCCAAGGGTATTACTGGGAGTTACTTTCCCAGGAGATTATCCAAGAAAACTGAAATGCAAGAAACCTGTTAACGGATTTAGGCGATCGCATTCAAGGACTTTTTACTGAGACAATCTCTTCAAATGCCGGGTTTAAATACTAATAGAATACCAAATACTGTAGCCAAACGGATCTTAATTGATCGGAAAATGAGGTAGAGATTAAGATTAATGCTGCTCTAGTAGAAAGAGCAGCTTTATCTTATACAGGCTCCCTAACCCCAGCTAAAAACAGTCAAATCGATGAATCAACTAAAAGTTCTGGGGTGGCAGTGGTTTTCCTTGGCTCTTAGACACATTAACTACGTTTAAAGCTTTTGCAATTGCAATCACGTCATTATCTAACTGTTTAGCTTTCCCATTGCCAGGACAACTGATATCTTGCGACTGTTGTTCAGCTAATTTAATAGTAGTTGTTGTACCAAAAGAAACAGATTTGGCACAACCAAGTTTTACTGGCAAATTAGATAAAGGTTCAGCAATCTTCACGTCCCGGAAAAACTTTTGTGTCAACTTATGGCTCAATTTACCTCGATTAGACCCTTTGCCATCAACATAATTAACTTCTCCAGATGGTGATACATAAATTCGATATCCAATGGTATTGGTAGAGCCACTATTGACGATAATAACAACATCACTGCGTACAAGCGCCATTGCTGATTGAGACAAGCAAAGCAAAAATGATATACCTGCTAACCCCAATAAGCTCTTAAAAAAAAGTTGATTCATATAATAAACATCCTAATGGATGAGTCAAAGGTTACAAAATTTCATGACTAATGTCCATCTGGATAAGTTTCCTTTATTTATTGATTTTAAATAGCTTATTCAGTAGAAAGCTTTCGTCATACTTTTGTCATAAGTTTATCATAAGTGCGTTAAATTAATATGAGATGATTACCAATTAGACTTTAGTACTTCTATGAACTTGAGTGCTAAACTTTGAGAAAAGCAATTTAAATTTTAAATACGATATTTCTGCTGGTTCATTTAGATCAGGGGAATGGTAACTATGAACTCAGTGCCTTGTCCTGGTTGGGAAATAAATTTTCAAGAACCGCCATGTCTTTGGGTAACAATTTGGTAGCTGATAGAAAGTCCCATTCCCGTACCTTTACCAACAGGCTTGGTGGTAAAAAAGGGGTCAAAGAGACGTTTTTGAACAGACTCTTCTATTCCTTCACCGTTATCGGCAATGCGGATAGTAACTTGATTGTCAAAGATGATTTCTGTGTGAATACAAATCTCTAGAGAAGTCAATAGTCTTTTGTCTTTAGCGACTGATTTAGAGTTGTTTGCAAAAGCCTCTTCTAAAGCATTGATCGCATTTGCCAAAATATTCATAAACACTTGATTAAGCTGCCCTGGGTAACATTACACTAAAGCTACATTGTTATAGTGTTTAATCTCTGAATAATCTTGAGTATTAAACCTCCTGTTTAGGGTAAGTAATAGGGGCTAACACATGGGAATACTTTATATATAGTAATTGCAATAAATAGTATTAATCTAGTATGAGCTACTGTACCAATATTGATTGCTTACATCCGCAAAATTCTGATAGTTCTGGTTTTTGTAATAGTTGTAGTCAGAAATTGTTACTTAAACAGCGATATCGCACACTCGCTGTGATTGGGCATGGTGGCTTTGGGAGAACATTTTTAGCTATTGATGAACATCTTCCAACTCAGCCAAAATGTGCAATCAAACAGCTATGTTTCCCAAAAGAAAATACTGAAGTTTGGCACAAGGCAGTCAGTGTAAGCTCATCTAATTTGGTATAAGATGAGCTTGACAAATTAAGTAAGATAAGCATAAACAAAGGCGGAAAAAATGCACTTGACTTAAGAACAAGATTAATGAGAAGACTTCAATACTGTTGTCCCAAAATCTTCAGGAGTCAAGTTAATGTCACAGGGCTTTGAAACAAAATCTGCGGATGAACTTCAAAACGCACGTAGTCAGCGAAAGTCAAAAGAAATAGCAGACATCGGTAGTATTCAAGAGAGTTTAGTGGAGCATTTTGGAGATATCAAAGACCCGAGAGTAGATCGAACCAAAAAACATCAACTTACAGATATTTTAATAATTGCGATTTTAGCCATCATCGCTGGAGCGCAAGGGTGGGAAGATATTGAGAATTATGGCATCAGCAAGCAACAGTGGTTAGAAGAGTTTTTGGCATTACCAAACGGTATTCCATCTGATAGCGTAGCGTTAGCGAGTCTTCGAGCGTCTGACACCTTCGGTCGAGTATTTGAATTCATCGACCCAGAAGCATTAAATCGATGTTTTCTGCAATGGGTGGAAACCCTAGTTGGTTCGATGGGAGGAGAGATTATCCCCATAGATGGAAAGACCATTAGAGGTTCTTATGATCGAAATCAGAGTCAAAGCGCACTCCACATCATAAGTGCCTGGGCAAGTCAACAACGTTTAGTCTTGGCACAGGTGAAAGTAGAAGATAAATCCAATGAAATTACGGCGATTCCTGCATTATTAGAGTTACTAGATATCACAGGTGCTATCATCACCATTGATGCAATGGGGACACAAACTGAAATTGCCAAACAGATTGTCGCTCAAAAAGCTGATTATGTTTTGGCACTCAAGGCCAATCATCCCACTCTTTATTCTCAAGTCGAACAGTGGTTTGAAACTGAGAAATCAGAAATTATCATCAAGAAGAATTGGTGTTGAACATCTCATCTGTAGAGTCAAAACTTTTCGAGTAGCTAGTGATAGATTTCGTTTAGCTCGACATCGTTATAATCAGATGATAATGGCAGTATGTGGATTAGTTAGGTTACATCTAAATCATTCATTTATACTAAGTCATGATATTTGAATTATCAGCCAAGATATTTTCTTTTTCACAAAGCTATGTTTCTCAAAACTTTTAATAATTTTAATATTTTCATCCCCAAACCCTTATTTTTACGTTCACTCATAAGAGTGTATTTCATCCCACTTATAGTTCGTATAACGCTTTCACAGTAGGCTTTTTATCTTTTGTGGACAAGTCTAATCAGTTCAACCTCCTAAGTCTTCACAGCCGGATATCCTGACTAATCGGATGAAGGAAGCCTATCAGCGAGTTAAGCAAGCTAAAATCTGGGAAGATCCTAATAAAGCAAAAGTTTTAGAGAAGTTGTTAGGCCAAATTGAAGCTTTATTAAAGTAAAATCTAGGGTTTTGTACAACACATTTCACTCTCACCAACCTTTGATATCTAACTTGCATAGCTTGCGACCGTAGACATCGTATGGTTAAATAAAGCAGTATTTTTGACCTTATCATCTACTATTACTGTAATCTCAAAAAATATAGTATTTATGATACTACAATTAACCAACTTCAGTATTATAATAATGTGCGGCCTCTTCTAACAGGCAATGTCCACTCCCCCTAATCTTTCCCCCAACAAGTAAGCGCCTTTCCTCAACACGAAATAATCACTGGAGTTGTAGAACGCCTAACTTTTTACCCTACATTCCGCAGGTAAGAGAGGAGATCAATGGTATTTTTGATGAATGACACCATCAGTATCAGAAATAAGAGTACAAGATATTGACCACTGTGGGATAGTGGCAGGGATTATTGATCAAATGTGTTTGGTAGAGCAAATCAACCAAATACTGGGAACACATCACCAAGAAATAGTCAGTTCAGGTCAAGCAGTCAAAGCAATGATTCTCAATGGCTTGGGTTTAGTAAGTGCGCCACTATACCTATTTGAGAAGTTCTTTGTAGGCAAAGCCACAGAGCATTTACTAGGGGAAGGTATAAGTCCAGAACACTTGAATGATGACCGCTTGGGCAGAGTCTTGGACAAACTGTATGAAGCGGGATTAACACAAGTATTTGTGACAGTAGCACTGGCAGCAGCCAAGAAGTTTGGGGTGGAAAAGGACAGTTTACACTTGGATTCAAGTTCGTTTCATGTGCATGGAGAATATACCAACAACTCAACAGAAGGTTCAGGCAAGCCAAGAGAGATAACAATCACAAAAGGATACTCAAGAGATCATCGACCAGACCTGAAACAGTTTATTGTAGACCTGATGTGCAGTGGAGACGGGGATATTCCTCTATATCTAAATCTAAGAGTGGCAGATGGGAATGAAGCCGACTCAGCCGTGTTTGCTCAAATCTTGAAAGAATTTCGTCACCAATGGGAAATAGATGCTTTGTTTGTAGCGGATGCAGCACTCTACACCGAAGGCAATCTTAAACAAATGGATTCTTTGCGATGGCTATCACGAGTTCCAGCCACACTGACTACTGCCCAATTACTCTTGGAGAAAATGAGTCAGGAAGCTTTTGTGGATAGCATAGTCACAGGCTACCGAATAGCAGAGTGTTGCTGCGATTATGGTGGAGTCAAACAGCGTTGGCTAGTGGTGGAAAGTGAAGCTCGTGCCGCAGCAGATTTAAAGCAACTGGAAAAACGTCTGACTAAGCACCTCCAACAAGCACAATCTCAACTGCGACAGTTGTCACAACAAGAATTTGCTTGTGCCGCAGACGCGATACAGGCTTCAGGGCGTTTTGAGACTCAGCAACGCTTTCATGAACTTGCTGAACTAGAAATTATCGAACACAAACGCCATGCCAAATCAGGCAGACCACGTAAAGATGCTCAACCACAACAGTGTTACTATCAAATTCGTGCGACTGTTGTACCTAACGAGCTAGCAATTGCCACTGAAAAACAACGAGCCGGGCGTTTTATTTTGGCTACCAATGTTCTTGATGCTCAACAATTGAGCAATGATGACTTACTCAAGCAGTACAAAGCCCAGCAATCTACTGAGCGTGGTTTTCGTTTTCTCAAAGACCCTTTATTTTTTACCAGCAGTGTTTTTCTCAACTCGAAAGAACGTGTTGCTGCTTTAGCAATGGTCATGGGTCTATGCTTGTTAGTTTACACTTTGGGACAACGGGCGTTACGCCAAGCTCTAGCTCAAGCAAAACAAACCATCAACAATCAATTGGGTAAACCAACTGCCTCTCCTACGATGCGGTGGGTGTTTCAATGTTTCATGTCGATTCATCTGGTAACGATCGCTGGCTTTCAACACATTACCAATCTTACTGACGAACGACGATGGATTCTCCAATTTCTTGGTGCGCCTTGCCGAAAATATTATCTTCTCACCTGATATACCTGCGGAATGTGGGTTTTACTCTACTGAGTCAGACTATACTGTGGCAAGGCTGACCCGCCCCCGAAGCAACGAACTCACAACAATTGTCGGCAGCTTTGCTAATATTCAACCAGGTCAAACTCTGCAACTTACGGGTTTTTGGCGTGACCATCCGCAGTTTGGGCCACAATTCCAAGTCATCAACTACCAGGAAACAAAACCTGCCACTCTCACCGGAATTGAGAAATATTTGGGCAGTGGACTAATTAAAGGTGTAGGGATAGTCACAGCCAAGGGTATCGTAGCTCACTTTGGACTTGAAACTCTTGAAATTATCGAAAATCAGATTGAACGACTGATTGAAGTCCAGGGCATCGCTAAAAAATGGGCGAACCGGGAGTGGTCAACCCAAAAAGCGATAAAAGAAGTGATGGTGTTTCTCCAAGGACATGGCGTTTCTACCACTTATGCCGTGAAGATTTACAAACAGTATAAGGATGAGGCGATCGCCACTGTAACCAAAAACCCCTACCAGCTAGCAGCCGACATCTACGGGATTGGCTTTCTAACTGCTGACAAGATTGCGAGAAATATAGGAATTGCCCCAGACTCAGAATTTCGTTATCGTGCGGGGATTATCCACTGTCTAAGTGAGGCTGCTGAAGATGGTCACTGTTACCTACCTCAGCCAGAATTGATTGAGTCGGTAATTAAACTGCTGACTACCGAATCTCATCAGCCTACAGAAGAAGCGATCGCGCTCATTATTTAAGGATATGGCTCTAGCAGACGACCTGATTAGAGAGTGGGATGAGGATAAAACATTACTTTGCTACAAACCGACTTACTTTCATACAGAACAGAATTTAGCTCAACTGATACGCCAACGCTTGGAAAATCCTGTCGGTACTGATATTGAGCGCGTGCGTGATTGGATTGACCGCTTTACTGCTAGCCGTAAAATCCAGCTTTCAGAACAGCAACGTCAAGCCGTAGAAACAGCAGCTTATTCCAAAATCATGATCCTGACTGGTGGCCCTGGCGTTGGAAAGACTTTCACTACCCACACAATTGTCAGTTTGTGGAAAGCGATGGGGAAATCTATTGCCCTGGCTGCACCTACTGGACGAGCTGCTCAACGTTTGGGTGAAATGACTGGGCTAGAAGCCAAAACCATACATCGATTGTTAGAATTTGACCCTGTTCAAGGGGTTTCAAGCGCGATAGCGAAAATCCTTTACCCCACACGGCAATTATCGCTGACGAAGCCAGTATGCTTGATTTGTTTCTGGCTTACTCCTTGGTGAAAGCAGTATTAGCTGGCGCTCTACTATTGTTGGTGGGTGACATTGACCAGTTACCATCTGTGGGCCCAGGTCAAATACTCGCTGATTTGATTAATTCTGGTTGCGTGCCAGTAGTGCGGTTAACTCAGGTATTCCGCCAAGCTCAAACAAGTGTAATTATCACTGCTGCTCATCAAATTAATCGAGGAATAGACTTGTCCGAAAACTCCAAAGCCAGACTGTTCAAAGCTTTGAGGCAAAACTTTGATATTTGCGGAAAAACGCAGTAATAAGGCTTTGAGACAGTTACTGTTAGTTTAGAGGCATAAAATATCACTCCTATTTTTTGAGATTTTCCTAACTACTCTTAGTAGTTAAGTTGGCAAAATTAAGCTACCTATTCTTAATCTAACCAATCCACATACTGTGAAAATAATTTGTTCATAAGTATCGAGCTTTAATCGAAATCTTTGTGAAGCTATGCGAAATATTTTAAGTAATCGAATTAAATGTTCAATGAATATTCGATTACTAGATAAAGCCTTGTTTTCATCTTTTTGCTGTTGAGTTAATTCTCGCTTCGGTTTTCTTTTATGAGGAGTAGTGATGTTTTCGCCACCTTGAAACCCTTTATCACCTGAAAAAGTTTGAGATTTATCAAATTTGTGCTGAGATTGACGAAACAATTTTATATCTGCTGTTGGCCCAGGAACGCCTATCTCTACTTCTACAATATCCTTACCTTCTGGTATCCCAATCATTAAACTTTTTAATGTATGTTGCCTCTTCTTACCAGAAAAATATTTTTGTTGTTCCTTTTGGTCAGAATCCCTATATATTGGTTGTTCTAGACTATCGACTAACAGCCGAAAATTGGTTAATATTTCTTGAACAAATAGTAAATCACTCTCATTATTTGATACTTGTTCTAATAAACTAGCGGGTAAAATGTCTCGCAGGATTGGTATCCAGTAATGAAAAGTATCGTTAGCCTCTGTCTTCGATACCTCAAATAAAATTCCTAATACAAGAAAAGTTGGCATCTGTCTTAGATAAAATAAGCACAAACATACTTGTTCGTCGGTTGATAACTTTTCGGGACGACCACCACCAGATGCATTCATTCTAATTTTCTGACTCTCCTGTTTAGTTTTGATGTCTTGGTGTCGTTTTATGGCGCAATTTAATAATGATTGTAGTTGCTTGTAACTAATCCCTAAAATTTGTTTTGTTCTGTGTGGATATTTCTCGATATAATCAAAAACCATAACTAATTCTGAAAAATGGTAAACGCTCAACTTAACGTTTTACCATTTTTATTTTCCTAAGTTAATATTTCGGACAAGTCTAATTTATCCCACAATTGAGCCTATATCTGATAATCCCATGTCCGATTGTATTTGGTATGGCGGCGGACATCAGCCCGAACATGGTGTACAGGCAATCTGCGAATTGATTACAGACTTGCTCCCCGGCTTAGGTTTTAATCCTGCCACTGATGTCCAAGTGCTTTGCCCGATGACACGGGGAGTTGTGGGTACTCGCAATCTTAATACCGTGTTGCAGCAGTTGATTAATCCACCCAGCCCCAACAAGGTGGAGATTAACAGAGGTGGGAATTTGTTACGTGAGGGCGATCGCATCATCCAGCTAACCAACGACTTCAACCGCGAAGTTTTCAACGGCGACTTGGGAATAATCCTCACCATTGATACTGTCGAGCAGGAAGTTACAGTACTGTATGGTGAGCGGACTGTGGTTTACGATTACGCTGACCTGAATGAAATTGCCCTTGCCTGGAGCATTTCTATTCATAAAAGCCAAGGCTCAGAATATCCGGTGATAGTTCTGCCAATCTATATGCAGCACTATTATGATGTTAACCCGAAACCTGTTTTACACTGGTATAACTCGTGCCAAGTAGTTAGGATGGGATTTAATTAGAGTCAGCGAGAGTCCTAACGTTGAAATAAAGGTGTCGAGCAAATGGTCATTGAGTGCCCGTCGCTTGACACTTGCCATTGAAAAGACAAAGGGTTTCTGACCTGATTGCTGTTGATGAGCATCGAGCTTGGCAAGATTTAATGCGGTGAAACTGGCATTGAAATGAAAATCAAGCTTTTTAACATCACGGGCTTGACAATCACTCAGCCCGGTAAATTGTTTAGCATCGCGGAAGATGAATTCGATTTGAAAGCGCAGTTTGTAGAAACGATAAATATCGTCTGCCGATTGGTTGATATCTGTCGAGAATAAGACAGCATAACTTGGCTTGTTAGGCTTACGGCGATCAAGTAAATAAGCCAGATGGATCTTGCGCTTGAGTGAAACGTGCCATACAACTGCTGTGTAGAGTTCAACGCCTGATTGTAATTCGCGTACCCAAGTCAAGCCAGTAGGGTCGGCTAGATCAACTTTGCCATCATATTTGCGTTTAGCTCTCCGTGCTTTCTGTTCGCCCTCGAACACATATCGTAGATTCGCGTCTCGGCGCAGTTTACTAATCACATCCAGGTTGAGTGCCCTGACCCCTGTGACAAAAGGCTCCTTGGCATATGCTCCATCTACAGCAAGGTAGCGAACTTGGGGAGGTAATTGAGGTTGAGTAATTTCCAGGTGGTGGAGATAGTAGTCCATCCGCGTCAGGTCTGGACAGAAGGTTTGGTCAAATGTTTGTTCAGCAAGCAGACCATAGCCTACTTCAGTTTCTACATCTACCACTGCCACCAAGGACACTTCTAACCCTCTCTCGACTCGATTATGACTGCCATTGTAAAATTGGTCGAGTCCAAAGGTCTTTTTGCCGCTTTTGGCAATGAATGAGCAATCCATGAGGGCAATCATTGAGTGATTTTCAGACGTTGCTGCTTTAATTACTTCCGCGTTGAACTCTAGCGTTGTCAAACTGTTTTTTAAACTGTCGGCGATAAGTTCTCTCTGTTCGTTGGCTGTAGCGACTCAAATTGGGTTTTGTTTACCTTGCCACAGGCAATTAGAATCGTGGCAAATAGCGTTGTTAATGCTTTGATCTGCGGTTTGTGGAAAATTCCCATTTTGGTCAGTAAGCTTTGTACAATTTCCATATGGCTATCGAATCGGTGCAAGTTTTTTGTAATCAGCACCTTAATGGTTCGATAGCTTTCTTGTCTATTCCCTCAAATAAAAATTGTCCGGAGTATTGTAAAGATATACCTTTGATTGAACCAGAAATCTATAGTTTTAGACTTCTTGCTTTTACAAAAGGTTCAGTTAGCAGATAACGATTTCAAAAAATACTAAGTAGAACTGCGTAAATATTTTTAGTTGGGATAAAGCAGAAGGCAGAATAAAAAAGGGTTTTAGTTCAATTGGACTTTCTTAACATAGTTTTGTTTTTTCCAACTTCTAACTCATTTGAACCTTTTTCACATTCATCCGGTCTAAATAAATACAAGCAACAAACGAATAGAGGAGAACGCCTCAAGTGTTAGTTGTGCCCGCCGAGGTTTCAAAAGCAAATTCATTGATTGGTGAATCAGAAAGCGAATCTGACAGTCATCTAGTACAGCAGTGCCTGTGGGGTGATACCCAAAGCTACGGTCAGCTTTACCGTCGTCATCAGCAAAGAGTGAGGTCAATCCTCTACAAACTCTGTACTCCTGCCAGTCTGGATGATGTGGTGCAGGAAGTGTTTCTGCAAGCCTGGAAAGGATTGCCCAAGTTTCGCCAAACAGCAAAATTTTCCACCTGGCTGTACCGAATCGCTTGGAACGTGGCTTGTGACCAACGACAGGCAGATGTTAAAAGGCGAACTCAGTTACAGATTCTGACTGAAAAAACTCCTACCCAACAGGAAGCCCCAGAGTTAATGAATCTGCATTATCAAGACCTTGTGCAACGGGGACTAGCAAACCTAAGTTTTGACCATCGCACGATATTGGTTTTGCATGATTTGGAAGAAGTACCTCAAAAAGAGATTGCACAAATCCTAGACATTCCACTAGGAACAGTCAAATCACGCCTATTCCATGCTCGTGCTGCCATGCGTCAATTTCTCCAAAACCAAGGAGTACAGCTATGACAAAGTTGCCCAATGACGATCCTGATTTAATTAATTTTCTGCGCCAACATCGCCAAGAAGTTCCGCCAGCCTCGCCGGATTTAGAACAACAAATTTTACAACAGGTGAAAGCCTGGCCTTTGTCACCCTTACGCCACTATTCAAGGCTGAGGTTAGTTCTGCCTGCTCTTGCTGCTGGATTAGTCGCTGCTATAGTTGGCTACCGTGCCTTTATACCGGCTCAACCGAGTCCGGCTGAACTTGCCACATTGGAAGCCTTTATTGAAAGTAATTGGCAAGGTACAGTCAGTAACCAACATCTGGAAAGTGATGTATGGCATTCTACAGACTTAGATACTGAATAGGAGATCGCTTTAATGTTAATCCGTCGTGTTTCCATTTTGGCGGTGGCGATGGTTGCACTTGGTAGCACTATTGCTCTGGCCAAGCCAACTTTACTTTCACACCAAGTCATTGCCCAAACCCCCACTAGTTCACCTCATCCAAATCCTGGTAAATCACGGGGATGGCTCAAGGATTTAAGTTTGACATCCCAACAACTGCAACAGATTAAGGAAATTCGTAATCAATCAAAACAGCAGATAGCCCAAAAATCACAAGAGATACGTCAAGGACAACAGGAATTACACGATTTGATAGTAGGGAGAGCTACTAAAGAGCAAGTCCGGGGTAAATATAACCAAATTAAGCTTGTAAAGCAGCAACTTGCTGATATGCAGTTTGAAAATACCCTTGCCATCCGGGAAATCTTAAACCCAGAGCAACGGCAGAAATTTGCCGATCGCATGTATAAGAAAAATCCTCCAGCACGGCAAAATTAGCTCTATGACTGTAAAGCCGAAATATTGGGTGTTGTTGCTGTTGCTCTTACTGGGAGGAATTGCCCCTGGTAATGCAGCCTCCACACCTGTTGACCCAAAGGTATTACATATAATTAATCGCCTCAGTTTTGGCCCTCGTCCGGGAGACGTGCAAAGAGTGGAGTCTATGGGTGTAGAGCGATACATTCAGGAGCAACTCTCACCCGAATCGATTCCCGAACCGCAAAGTCTCACCAGCCAACTAAAGCAGCTAGATACTCTCCACTTGAATCCGGTGGAACTTTTAGAATATGGCACAACAAATCTTCCAGGACAAAAACCCACCCAGTCTGAAAGAAAAGCTGCCAATGAAAGGGCTAAACAGGTACTAGATCAGGCAGTCCAGGCGCGATTATTAGAGGCAACTAGCAGTCAGCGACAACTCCAGGAAGTGATGGTGGACTTTTGGTACAACCATTTTAATGTGGATGCTGCTAAAGGACGCGATCGCCTCTGGGTGGGAGCTTATGAACAACAGGCAATTCGACCTTACGCTTTGGGTCACTTTCGTGACTTATTAGGAGCAACCGCTCATCATCCAGCTATGCAGTATTATCTAGACAACTTCCAAAATCGGGCTGACAGTCGCCCTGATGCCCAAGGTAATATTCGAGGTTTGAATGAGAACTATGCCCGCGAACTGATGGAGCTACACACTCTCGGCGTAGATGGAGGGTATACTCAGCAAGATGTGATTGCTCTGGCGCGAATTTTAAGTGGTTGGGGTTTTAGTCGTCCCGGTCAGCAGACAGATAATAGTTTCGGATTTTACTTTAATCCAAAACGTCATGATTTTAGCGACAAAGTTTTCTTGGGACACACAATAAAAAGCGGTGGTGAAGCCCAAGGGGAGAAAGCTTTAGATATTTTGGCCCGTAGTCCGGTGACTGCACATCACATCAGCTATCAGATAGCTCAATATTTTGTCAGCGATGTTCCCCCAACTGATCTGGTAAACAATCTCACACAACGTTATCTTGCCACTGATGGCAATATTCGTGAGGTTCTCAACACCCTATTCCACAGCCGGGAATTCTGGGATGCAAAAAACTTTAATGCCAAGTTTAAAACACCACTTCAATACGCTATCTCTGCGGTACGGGCTACAGGTGTCGAAGTAAATAACACAAAACCAATCTCCAATCTGCTGCAACAGATGGGAATGCCTTTATACGGTTGCCAAACTCCAGATGGTTACAAAAACACAGCAGATGTGTGGTTAAATCCTGATGCAATGAATCGCCGCCTCAGTTTTGCTTTGGCGATCGCTAATGGAAATTTACCCTTATCAAGCATCCCCACAAATATGGAACAGGGACAGCAAACAATTGGCACAGGGCAAAGACCTTTACAAAAGTCTCCTAGTATTCCTGTAGATGCTTCGCAACTAACCAATACCTTGGGCAATTCGTTTTCAATAAAAACCCAGGAAGCGATCGCCTCTAGTTCCCCTCAAATTCATAGTGCTTTAATTTTGGGCAGTCCAGAATTTATGCATCGTTAGTTACACAATTTTGAAGTTATAAAACTTCAGTAATTTTAATTATGAAAAGACGTGACTTCTTAATCCAAAGTGGAATTTTTTCCACTTCCGCGATCGCAGCTATAGCTAGCAATGCTTGGGTGGCTAGATCCGCTACCCAAAATAGTAACCAGAAGCGCTTAATTGTAATTTTCCTTCGTGGCGCGGTAGACGGTTTAAACATCGTAGTTCCTTACTCAGAGACAGCTTACTATCAAGCCCGACCGCAAATTGCTATTCCCCAACCAGGGAAGGAAGGGGGAGTAATAGATTTAGATGGACGCTTTGGGTTGCATCCAGCATTAGCTACTTTGATACCAGAATGGCAGCAGAACAGCTTGGCATTTGTTCATGCTTGTGGTTCTCCCGATCCAACTCGCTCTCACTTTGATGCTCAACAATATATGGAAAACGCTACTCCTGGCAACAAGCATACTCAGGATGGTTGGATGAATCGTTTACTAGGGGTGATTTCTCAAAAAACACCCATTCAAGCAGTAAGCGTTGGAGAAACAACACCCTGGATTTTTTCTGGCCGAATGCCTGTAGCTAACATTGCATCAGGGAGGAATGCTAAGAGACCTCTGCCAATAGATCGTCCTCAATTAGCAGCAGCATTCGATCGACTTTATAGCAGTAATGATGCTTTAAGTCAGACCTATCACCAAGGACGAATGGCGCGTCAGGCGATCATGAGTGACCTAGATAGTGAAATGAATTTGGCGAATAATGGTGCGCCTTCACCTGATGGTTTCGCCAGCGATGCCCAACGATTAGCGCAACTAATGCTCAAAGATTCCAGAATTGAGTTAGGGTTTATGGCTTTGGGGGGTTGGGATACTCATGTCAATCAAGGTAGCACTGAAGGACAGTTAGCTCGGAACTTAAAAAAATTGGGTAATGGTTTGGCAGCTTTAGTCAAAAGTTTGGGGAGCGTTTACCAGAATACAATAATTGTTGTAATGTCCGAGTTTGGTCGTACAGTCAAGCAAAATGATAACGGTGGTACTGACCACGGTCATGGGAATGTTATGTGGGTTTTGGGCGGTCAAATTCGCGGCGGTAAAGTTTACGGTGAATGGCCTAGCCTATCTACAGCCCAACTTTATCAAGGTAGGGACTTGGCTATTACCACTGATTTTCGGGATGTTATCTCTGCTGTGTTAGAAGATCATCTACATCTTAATGAAGCAAAATTGAATCAAGTGTTGCCAAATTATGCATCTACTCAGAAAGTAGCATTAATTGTCAAGTAAGCAATTCTGACCATTACCTTTGATGAGTCTCCGGTGGCAACCGTCAAACTAGAATGAGTTGGTTGCTGAAGCTGTGTCAAATTATGATTGAGATTAGCGATCGCTTCCACTGCTAGAAAAAATCCCCTTTCGATAATATGTTTTGGAGTCAGAATAGGATACGTTCGATTCAGCATTGGAATCAGACTACTAGGCCAATTTACACCTAAATAAATTGGTAATAATTCAGGAGTCAGAATAGTTGAAGAATCAGAAGAATACTTAATAAATTAGTTAAAGGGAGAAAACTTTTTGTTTTTCTCCCTTTAATGTTGGTGCAAGATTTTAAAATCTGAGTTGTACTATGCTTATTTATCAAATTACAGGTCAACAATGAAACTACCAGGCAGTTATAAAATTGTGAATGCTGAAAGAGTTGGTGTAGTAGATTATATCTTGATTATTTTTTCACAAATAGATTGGTCATCGGTCTAACTCCTTTAGTCGTGTCATTAGCAGAGTTTAAGTATTCATAGATGCCAAAAGCATCTTCAGTAGTTCGTAGCAATGAGTAGTGATTATAGGGTGTGTTATCTACAATGCGCTGTGAGGCGTGATTAGTAATCACAATCGTCGCAATGTGACCGCCGCCAAAGTTAGCTTTGCTATCAGGATCGAAACCACAACAACCTTGAATTTGGGCTTTGTCAGGAGGATTACTATCTTCATCCCAAGTAATAATAATCGCATTGTTGCCAGACTCAGACCACAACTTAGAAGGAGCAAACCGGGCGGATGAACCGTTTACTCGATTACCGCACCGATTTTTACTCCCTTGGTGTGACATTTTACGAACTGCTAACCGGACATCTGCCGTTTCCCACAACCGACATACTTGAGTTAGTCCACTGTCATATAGCTAAACAGCCTGTTCCACCTCATGAAATAAATACAACGATTCCTAAGCCAGTTTCAGATATCATTTTCAAACTGATGGCGAAAAATGCAGAAGATCGCTCTGTTCCACCTCATGAAATAAATACAACGATTCCTAAGCCAGTTTCAGATATCATTTTCAAACTGATGGCGAAAAATGCAGAAGATCGCTATCAGAGTGCTTGGGGAATCAAAGCAGATTTAGAAATCTGTGCTGAATTAGCAGAAATCTGTCAAATCTCTAGCATTCAACTTGGGTTTCAAGACGTTTCGGGTAAGTTTCAAATTCCCCAAAAACTGTATGGACGGGACAAGGAAGTTGCAATGTTACTGGCGGCGTTTAATCGCGTAGCGTGTTCAGAGTCAAATTGCGTCGCTACTTTATCAAAGAATTCGGAACACAGAGAACAAGCGGGCAATCCAAAATTCCAAGTCGAAATGATGTTGGTATCTGGCTATGCTGGCATTGGGAAATCTGCGTTAGTGCAGGAAATCTATAAACCAATTACCCAAAAGCGCGGCTATTTTATCTCTGGTAAATTTGATCAATTTCAGCGCAATATTCCCTACAGCGCGATCGCATCTGCCCTGCAAAAATTGGTGCAGCAAATACTTGGCGAACCAAATGACAAAGTGCAACAGTGGCGATCGCACCTTCTAATAGCTTTAGAAACCAACGGACAAATTATCATTGATGTGATCCCGGAAGTTGAATTAATTATTGGTAAGCAGCCACCCGTCCCAGAAATTGGAGCAACTGAAGCTCAAAATCGCTTTCATCGAATCTTTGGGCAGTTTGTGCGGGTGTTTTGTTCAGAATCACATCCCCTGGTGATCTTCTTAGATGATTTGCAGTGGATAGACTCAGCAACGCTGAAGTTAATCGAGTTGATGCTCCTTGATGAGCAAACCCAATCACTATTTTTGATTGGAGCCTATCGAGATAATGAAGTAAATCAAACGCATCCATTAGCATTAATGCTAGAAAAACTGCGAAAAAAAGGGGCAGTGCTTCAAGAAATTATCCTGACACCATTAACGCTCTTGCCGTTGAGTCAGTTAATTGCCGAGACGCTACATCACAATATTGACAATGTTCATTCTTTAGCTGAGTTGGTATTGCGTAAAACTGAGGGCAATCCTTTTTTGTCAATGAATTCTTGAGGACGTTGTCTAGCGAAAATTTGTTGACCTTTGATTCAGAACATTTAAGTTGGCAGTGGAACATAGCTCAGATCCAAGCCCAAAACATCACTGATAATGTTGTGGAGTTGATGCTGATTAAGTTGAAGAAACTGCCAGAGAATACACAGAAAATTCTCCGGTTAGCTGCTTGCATCGGTGCTGAATTTAATTTAGATACGCTATCGATTGTTTGTGATCAACCACCTGAAACGGGTTTTCAAGATTTACTAACAGCCATACAAGTTGGATTAATTCAACCACTATCTGAATTAAATGAAAACTTGTTAATTCAAGAATATAAGTTTCTGTACGACCGCGTGCAGCAAGCCTCATACAAATTAATCGATGAGTCGCACAAAAAAGTTGTTCATCTCCAAATTGGTCGTAATATTCTTGGAAAAACTTTGCCGGAGCGACTATCAGACCGACTGTTTGAAATTGTCGATCATCTTAATCATGGAATTGAGCTTGTTGCAGATCAACCTGAACGCAATGAAATTGCTAGATTAAATTTAATCGCCGGACAGAAAGCAAAGGCTGCGATTGCCTATAGTATGGCTCAAAAATATTTAGCCACAGCAAGAGTTTGGCTAGCAGCTTCTAGCTGGCAAACAAACTATGACCTGACATTAGAGTTATATTTAGAAACAACAGAAGTCGCGTACTTGTGTGGCGATTTTGAGCAGGTAGAACACTGGGCGGCGATCGTTCTACAATCAGCCAAAACCATTTTTGACATCGTGAAAGTTTACGAAGTCAAAATTCAAACTAACATCGCGCAGAACCAGCCATTAGAAGCAATCAACACTGGATTGCAAGTTTTGCAGCAACTAGGAATCAGTTTTCCTGAAACGCCAACTCAGTCAGACATTCAGCTTGAGCTAGATGCGATCGCATCACTCTTTAGTGAGAAACAGATTAAAGACTTGATCCATTTGCCGGAAATGACCGAGCCAGACAAATTAGCAGCAATGCGAATCTTATCTAGAATTACGATTACGGCCTGGATTGCCGCTCCTGATTTAATGGTCTTATTGGTATCTAAACAAGTCAGCTTATCATTCGAGCATGGAAATTCCTTTGCGTCTTCCTTTGCTTATGCCAACTTTGGATTAATTCTGTGTGGAAAGGTCGAAGATATCGAGACTGGCTACGAGTTTGGACAGTTAGCTTTAAGGCAGTTGTCACAACCTAAGTCCCATTCACTCAGAGCTAGAACATCGCTCATCGTGAATACCTTCATTATTCATTGGAAAGATCATCTGAGAGACACATTACAACCATTACTAGAAGTCTATCAAAGTTGGCTAGAAACCGGGGATTTAGAGTTTGCCGCCTATGGCGCTCGCTCTTATTGCTTTAACTCCTATGTTGTCGGAAACGAACTCGTGGAGGTTGAACGCGAAATGGCGGCATATAATGAAGCACTTGGTCAAATCAAACAGGAAACAGCACTAACCTGGAATCAAACATTTCACCAGGCGATCGCAAATTTAATGGGATACTCGGTCAACCCAACCCGTTTAGTTGGCAAATTCTACAATGAGGAGAATGGATTGCCACAACACGAAGCAGCAAATGATGGAACTGCAATCTTTGATGTCTATTTTAATAAACTTTTCTTGTGCTACCTATTTTCTGAGTATGCTCAGGCAGTTGAAAACTCAATCATAGCAGAACGTTATTTAATCCGAATAACAGGTACACCTATTGCGCCTTTTTACTACCTATATGATGCTTTGACAAGACTCGTAACATACCCTGAAAGCAGCGCTCAAGCGCAAGAGAAAATCTTCGAAAAAATTGCGGTTAGCCAGGATAAAATAAAGCAATGGGCACATTATGCGCCCATGAATCATTTGCATAAATATCATTTAGTGCAATCAGAAACTGCACGAGTTTTGGGTCAGTTGCTTGAGGCAGAAGAATTCTACGAGCAAGCAATTCTTGGGGCCAAAGACAACGAGTATTTGCAAGAAGAAGCATTAGCTTATGAATTAGCTGCTAAACATTATTTGGCAAGAGGTAGAGAAAAAATCGCCCAAACTTACATGAAGGAAGCACATTACTGCTATGAACGATGGGGAGCATCTGCAAAGGTGAAAGATTTAGAAAGTCGCTATCCCCAGCTATTTCCTCAATCGTCGGGCATGGCTTCCACGCAAATCCGCATCACTGCTGGAACTAACTCTAATACCTCACATATCGCTTTCGACTTAGCGACGGTGATGAAAGCTTCCCTTGCGATTTCGAGTAAGATTGAACTGGATCAGTTGCTCAGTTCTCTGATGCAGATATTAATTGAGAATGCAGGCGCACAAAACGGATGTCTGCTTTTGGAAAACTCAGGAGAATGGGCGATCGAAGCTGCTTGTGAACTGAATGATGGTGAGCAAGTCTGTGCTACGCAAGTCCTACAATCTATCCCAACTACAAATTATCTTCCTGAATCAATTATTAATTATGTGATTCGTACTCATGAATGTGTCATTTTAAATGATGCTACTCGTGAAGGTAATTTTATTAATGAGTCATATATTCAACACAATCAAACTCAATCAATCTTATGTTTACCTCTGCTCAATCAAAGTAAGCTAGTGGGGGTGTTATATCTAGAAAATCAATTGGCATCTGGGGCATTTACACCAGAGCGAGTCTCCTTCCCTGCGGGAGGCTGCGCCAACGGAGACATGCGATCGGAGCTTTTCAAGACATCACAGAACGCAAACAAGCAGAACACCTCTTAGCCAATTACAACCGCACTCTAGAGCAACAGGTAGCAGAACGAACTTCCGCTTTACAAAAAAGCGAAGCCGCACTGCGCGATGTCTACGACAAGCTTCGCTTACGCGAACAAGAATTACGACTAATCACCGACGCTCTACCAGTTCTTATCAGCTACGTGGATACAAATCAGCGCTATCGGTTTGTTAACCGTACTTATGAGGTTTGGTTTAACCTTAGTCGAGATGAGATTTTGGGCAAATCTGTTCATGAACTTCTGGGTGAGACGGTTTATCAACGGGTTGAGCCGTATATCAATCAAGTATTTGAAGGTCAAACTGTAACTCTGGAAGCAGAAATTCCCTTTTCACTGGGTAAAAGGTGCATCAGTGCTACCTTGATCCCCGATGGCGATCGCAATACTCAAGTGAGAGGATTCTACAGTCTAATGACAGACATTAGCGAACAGCGAAACGCTGCACTGCGCGAACAAAAACGCGCCGAGCAAGCCTCAATTCTGGAAGAACGCAACCGCATGGCGCGAGAAATTCACGATACGCTAGCCCATCCCCATCACAACACTTTCTGCCTGTAGAGGCAGGGGAATTAAACCCCTAAACTTTGTTAAAAATGCACTGGTTATAAAGGCAATGTGTAGTAACTTAATTTCTAATTCTGAATAATTATGAGCCAATCAACGAATATTCGGGTTCTGATTGTTGACGATCACTCCATTGTCAGGCAAGGATTGACAACCATCATTAACCGTGACCCAGAGATGACGGTGATTGCTCAAGCAGAAGATGGACAAAAGGCGATCGCGCTTTTTCGTCAATACCAACCAGATGTAACGCTAATGGATTTACGAATGCCCCAGATGGCAGGAGTTGAAGCCATTACTGCTATTTGTGCTGAATTTAAAGCTGCCCGAATTGTTGTGCTAACTACCTACGATGGTGATGAAGATATTTATCGCGGATTGCACGCAGGCGCTAAAGGATATTTGCTCAAAGATGCTAAACCCAACGAACTTCTGAGTGCCATTCGCACAATTCATCGCGGTCAGCAGTATATTCCACCCGAAGTAGGGGCAAAACTAGTGCAGAGGATGAGCAATCCAGAACTGAGTGAGCGAGAGCTAGATGTACTCCGTTTAATGGCGCAAGGAATGAGTAATTTAGAAATTAGCAGTACTTTGAGTATCGGTGAAAGCACCGTTAAATCTCACGTTAATCGAATTTTGAGTAAATTGGGAGTTAGCGATCGCACTCAAGCCGTGATTATTGCTGTTAAACGAGGGATTGTCAACTTGTAATATCAATTTTGCAATAGATATCTATACAATTAAATTTTCCCTTGTTAAAGCTCTGACTTTTCACGGTATCTGGAAAACCTCTCTCTAAATCTCTCTCCTACAAGGCTACGGTGTACACACATCTCTGTAGAAACCCAAAATCGTTGGAGATCCCCCTAAATACCCCGATAAATTGGGGGACTTTAAGAGACTTTTGCCCCCTTTTTTAAGGGGGGTTGGGGGGATCAAAAGCCTATGAGGCCACTCTCAAAGACTTGTGTGTACACCGTAGCTCCTACAAGGAGAGAGACTTTGAATTTTCCCCCTTCCCGACGCGGGAAGGGGGTTAGGTCTTTCATAAGGTTTTTTACATAACGTGAAAAGTCAGGTTAAGGCTACCATGTACACACAAATCTTTTAAAGTTACTACGTAATCTAAATTAAGTTAATTTTTGCAGGTCGATGCAACAAAGGTGCAGGTCGATGCAACAAAGGTGCAGGTCGATGCAACAAAGGTGCAGGTCGATGCAACAAAGGTGCAGGTCAATGCAATAAAGGTGCAGGTCGATGCAACAAAGGCGCAGGTCGATGCAATAAAGGCGCAAGGGGAGCATCTCAACTTTTGCAAATATAACAGGCAATTAGAAATTGCGGCTACACAAACCAAGTCCGCCTACTGCGCTTCTCTGCGAGACGCTTTGCGAACGCGCACCACGCGGACTCAAAGAATTTTAAACCCACGCAGGTGGGTTTTGTCTGTATAGCCGCGAATTCCATTGCCTGGGCAGGTGTATTTTTACTTTAGTTGAAATGTAGATTCCAACTTTAGTTGGAGCCAACCTTCCATTTTGAGATGGACTGATTTATCAATCACTCTATTGAGTAAAAGTTTCAACTTTTAGGGGACGACAAGTTAGAGTTAATTGCATATATTTAATTCAGGCAAACATTGATTGCAACTTAGTTGCAATCAATGTTTGTTTTACACAAAGAAAGTAGAAAGAGGGTTGCATACTCAACGCTGGCGACGAGCATACGACCGTCGGAGGTATCAGTGACTTTTGACCCTGACCGCAGTTTGTTATTCGTCCCACCTTCAACACAAGATCGCATAAAAGGTGTGCTGAATGCCACAGTAGTGCTTGTGATGTATGGGGACTATGAATGTTCTCAAAGTGCGGACGTTTACAGGCTGATTAAAGTCATTGGGCGACAGCTTAGTATTTCTTTGGGGGAGAATTATTTGTGTTTCATCTTCCGTCATTTTCCACAGATAGAGATTCATTCTCATGCTCAACGTGCGGCTGAAGCAACTGAAGCGGCTGCTGTCCAAGGTCAATTTTGGCCAATGCATAAAATGCTGTTCGACCATCAACAAGAGTTGGGAAATGGCTATCTGGTGGAGTACGCCAATAATCTAGGACTTGATATTTCCCAATTTCTACAAGATATATCTAAAAAAGTGTACATCGATTGCATCAATGAAGATATTGAAAGTGGATTACACAGTGGAGTAACATCTGCCCCAGCACTGTTTATTAATGGAATTCGGTATAGCAATCGCTGGACTGTTAAACAGATAATGGCAGCCATTGTTGCTGCAAATAATTAAGGTTTTGGATTCTTATCCCAACAAGTATTTCACCGGGGAGTATTCCATAATTTCTATACGGACGACAAGAACCAGAGATTTGAGCAATTTAGCAAGAATACAAAGGCGATCGCCATGATAGTTTTTACATGGAAAAAAGTTAAAAAATTGTTGCTGTGGTTATTTGCATTAAGTGTTGTCGTTGGGATATCAATGCATCCAACATCAGCCACTTCCAAGGAATTACCTCAAGCGTCCAACTCTAAACCTGCGATCGTTCTCGTTCATGGGGCTTATGCTGATGGTACATCATGGCAACACGTTATTCCATTGTTGGAGCAGGATGGCTACAGAGTGACTGCTGTGCAGATTCCGCTCACCTCGCTTGCTGATGATGTGGCAACGACGAAGCGGGTGATTAATAATCAAAAAGGTTCCGTTGTTGTGGTTGGACATTCCTATGGTGGAAATGTGATCACGGGTGCAGCAGCTGGCAATCCACAGGTGAAAGCTTTGGTTTATGTTAATGCTTTTGCACCAGATGTCGGTGAAAAGACGAGTGATTTGAATAAAAGGTACGCAGCACCTCCGATTAATACGGCGATCGTGTCTGATGCTGCAAACTTTCTCTATATCGATCGCGGGAAGTTTCACGAATTTTTTGCCCAGGACATATCGAAGGCTGAGGCGCGAGTAATGGCAGCAACCCAAAAGCCGATCGCCAGCGCCGCGTTTGAGCAATCACTGAATGAAATCGCATGGAAAACGATTCCTTCCTGGTTTATCGTGACTCAAAGCGATCGCGCCATCAACCCTGAACTTCAACGATTTATGGCTAAACGGATTGGTGCTAAGACAAGCGAAGTTAACTCCAGTCATGTTCCTTTTATCTCTCATCCAAAAGAGGTTGCCAAAGTGATTAAAGCAGCAAGCACGGCTCTGTGAAGTAATCCCAATTTAACGATTTTTTAGTGAGCCAAGTCCTGCGAACCAATGAGACGCTTGAGAACTGGTCTATCACTTAAAAGGAAAACTCAAAACTATGAATTTACAAACAACTCAAACCACCACTACTGCTGACGAGTCGGCAATCCGTGCTTTCCATCGCCAGATGATTGATGCTTGGAATCGAGGTAGCGGCGAAGGCTTCGCTGCCCCGTTCAGCGAAACTGCCGATTTCATCACGTTCGAGGGCACGCATCTCAAGGGTCGAAAAGAAATCGCTGCATTTCATCAGCAAGCGTTCGACACGGTTGTCAAAGGAACACGCCTGGAGGGTGAGGTGGATTTTGTCCGCTTCGTGAACTCGCAACTCGCGCTCATGCTCGTAGTTATCAGGGTAATACTGCCCGGACAAACCGAAACTTCACCGTCACGAGATTCGCTGCCACTATACGTCATAACGAAAGGCGACGAAGGTTGGCAGATCGAAGGGTTACTCAATACCCGGAAGTTAACGCTAGAACGTCAATTCTTCTTAGACGACTTTGATTCACTGAGCGCAGAGGCTCAACGTCAAGTGACCGACCTCGTTGCAAGTCTCAAGTAGCGTCACCGAAGAAGCGGAGGGACAGGGGGTTCAAAGCTTAGGGAGCAAGAGAAGAGTCCCGGAGCCGTGGAGAGGATCGGAACATACGTATGAAGCCCCGCCTTTCTAAGGCGCTCTTACGCAAACCGAGAGTACAAGCTCCGTCTCAGTTTTCCCCTTGCTCCCTGCTCCCTGCTCCCCTGCCTCTTTTGACTCTTGAAGGCGATCGCAGCAAATAAGCAATAGCGTTCAGCGATTTTCATAGTTTCCCATAGAACAAGACAGATTGCGTAACTGTCTAATCCATTGAACGCAAACATCAATACAAAATTCACACAAATGGAGAAGTTTTATGGTGGGTAAACTTACAGGTAAGATTGCACTAGTCACAGGTGGTAACAGTGGGATCGGACTAGCGACAGCCCAGCGATTTGTAGAAGAGGGGGCTTACGTGTTTATCACTGGTCGTCGGCAAAACGAACTTGATGCTGCGGTGAAGAAAATTGGAGAAAATGTCACTGCTGTTCAGAGTGATGTGTCAAATCTCGCAGATATCGATCGCCTTTACACTACGATTAAGCAAGAGAAAGGACACCTCGATATCCTCTTTGCTAACGCTGGAAGCGGCGAACTTGCTCCACTTGGCTCGATTACCGAGGAGCATTTCTATAAGACCTTTAATACCAATGTCAAGGGTTTACTCTTCACTGTACAAAAAGCACTGCCTTTGATGCCAGAGGGTTCATCGATTATCCTCAATGCCTCAATCACTTCGATTAAATAAAGGTACTCCAGCGTTCAGCGTTTACAGCGCGACCAAAGCCGCCGTGCGATCCTTTGCCCGTAACTGGACACTCGACCTCAAAGAGCGCAAGATTCGCGTCAATGCCATCAGCCCCGGTGTGGTTCCGTAACCTCTCACCGATGCTCCTTACTCGTGTTTCCCTAAACATTTACTCATTACAAAACAACATATTGGAAGTAGAACTTATGGCTGCAACAACCAAGGAAAATGATACTAAATCGTTCGTTTATTCAACCCGAATTGATATTCCCGGAGAAATCCGATCGCAAGTAAATATCTTACTCAATCAAAGCTTGGCAACTGCGATCGACTTGAAGACCCAGATCAAATACGCTCACTGGAATGTCAAAGGTAAAGATTTTTACCAATTGCATCTACTGTTTGATGAACTTGCTTCCGAAGTTGAAGAATTTATTGATTTGATTGCCGAACGCATCGCAACATTGGGGGGAAAAGCACTGGGAACTGCCCGGATTGCTGCCAAAGAATCGGAACTGCCTGAATATCCTTTCGATGCTGTTGATGGTATGGAGCATATCATTGCACTTAGCGATCGCTTGGCAATTTACGCCAAATCCCTCCGCCAAAACATTGAAAAAACAAATAATTTGGGTGACATGGATACCAACGATCTCTTTATTGAGATTTCACGAGCGATAGACAAGCGGTTGTGGTTTTTAGAAGCCCATCTGCAAACCTCATTTCAGAACCAGGATCGTGCAGATCAAACGTGAGGAGTGATTGATGAAGCTCCTGTCTTTCAAGACGCGATTCATCGCGTCTCTACATGAGGGTTTTGTTGCTCATTCGGAACTGTATTGCTATATAACCTTACACTGAATAAAGTCATGACCACATATCGTACAGTTTCGATCGATGGTTTAGATATTTTTTATCGAGAAGCTGGTTCCCGCAGTAATCCGACAATTCTGCTGTTGCACGGCTTCCCCACCTCATCTCACATGTTCCGCAATCTGATGTCTGCACTTGGCGATCGCTTCCATCTAGTTGCACCCGATTATCCAGGTTACGGCAACAGTTCAATGCCAACCGTGAATGAGTTTGATTACACATTTGATCGCCTAGCCCAGATCGTGGAGAAATTTATTACCGCGATCGATCTCAATAAATATAGCCTTTACGTGATGGATTATGGCGCTCCCATTGGCTATCGAATTGCGGCTAAATATCCAGAGCGAGTGGAAGCACTCATCGTCCAAAACGGGAATGCCTACGAAGAAGGTCTGCGCGAATTTTGGGAACCTCTCAAGGCTTACTGGCAAGAGCGATCGCCTAAAAATGCTGACAAGCTTAAACACCTTGTCAACTTGGAAGCCACGAAATGGCAATATACCAACGGCGTTCGCAATTTAGAAGCAATCAGCCCTGATACCTGGAATATGGATCAAATGTTCCTCGATCGCCCAGGAAACGATGAGATTCAGCTGGCGCTGCTGTATAGCTATGGCACGAATCCACCACTATATCCGCAATGGCAGGAGTATTTTCGCAAATATCAGCCACCAACCCTGATTGTTTGGGGTAAGAATGACTACATCTTCCCCCCAGAAGGCGCTCATCCCTACAAGCGCGACCTAAAAGACGTTGAGTTGCATTTACTCGATACCGGACATTTTGCCCTAGAAGAGGAAGGAGATGCGATCGCAGACCATATCCGTCGCTTTATTACAACTCACGTTGTGAAAGAGGACATCAAAATAATTCGTAATGGATAATGACGCGACGCTCCTGTGTCGCTACCGCTTCGCTATCGCGGACTCGCTTTCTCGTGTCGCTAACGTAATTCGTAATTTTTACCCCACAACTGAAGTCGGGGGCTTGAAAAAAAGGAATTATGTTTTTTATTTCCATCAATAAATTGAGAGGCTTATACCATTAATTACGAATTACGAATTACGAATTAGTAATTATTCGGTCAAGCCAGTTAACTTGACAGTGCCACTTCAAAAGATTATCTACCATCTATAAATCCAAGGAGGATTTATGATTAGTCAAGCAAACTCGCAAGCAGTGAAAGTTTTGGAAGTTGCAGACGATCCGCGTCTTTCCAGGGAAGTGAAGGCATTTTTAAAATTACTGAATTCGGGTGGTGCGCCCTTAGAGACATTACCTCCACTCGAAGCGCGTCAAGTCCTAGTGAATGCACAGGCTGACGTTAAAGTTGATCTTTCAGGCATTGATGAGTCTGAGAAGACGATTAGCGTTGATGGGTATTCGATCACGCTAAACATCGTGCGACCTGAAAGTGTCAAAGGCACATTGCCTGTTTTCATCTTTATTCACGGTGGCGGTTGGGTGCTGGGCGATTATCCAACGCACAAACGCATGGTTCGGGATCTCGTCGTGCTTTCAGGTTTTGCGGCTGTCTTTGTCAACTACACTCGAACTCCAGATGCTCAGTATCCGCAGGCTGTCAATGAGATATATGCCGCTACCAAATGGGTAGCCGAGCATGGTGAGGAGATTAATGTTGATGGCAAAAATCTGGCAGTAGTCGGAAACAGTGTCGGCGGTAACATGACGGCTGTAACCACTTTGATGGCGAAAGCGAAAGGTGGCCCGCAGATTAAGTTGCAAATCCTGATGTGGCCCATTGTAGACGCTAGTTTTGAAACGGATTCTTATCAACAATTTGGCGAGAAACGTTTCCTAACCACATCTTTGATGAAGTGGATGTATGACCTCTACACCACAGACCTAGAAAAACGCAAAGAAATTTATGCCTCTCCGCTACAGGCTACTGTTGAGCAATTGAAAGGATTGCCTCCGGCGTTAATTCAGGTTGCAGAAAGTGATATCTTGCGTGATGGAGGCGAGGCCTATGGACGCAAGCTAGATGAAGCTGGGGTAAAAGTGACAACCGTGCGTTACAACGGCATGATTCATGACTTCGGACTGCTGAATGGTTTAGCCGAGGTTCCGGCAGTTCGTTCTCTTTTTGTCCATGCAGCCGCCGAACTGAAGAAATATCTGCAATAGCAAGCGATCGTTTCTTTGGCGTTGCTGAATTGAGGTATGAAAATTCAAAATTCAATTTCTCAAGCTCTTACTCTCTGCGCCTCTGCGTGAAAAAAATCATACTTTCATTCAGCAACGCCGTTTCTTTTACCGCAGTTGCAATTAAGCCTCGTTTCAGTGCAAATCTGTCCACGGATGAAGTTGTAAAAGCAATGAAGTAACGTCAACAACCATAGAACTCACCATCATGAAAAAACTAGACGGAGAAATTGCAGTCCAGAGCGCCAAGGACATTCGCGGCCCATCACCATTGATTGCTATCGAAAACGAAGCACCAGCCAAGCTGATTGTCGATCCACCGCTTCCCGAACCACTGGCCCAGGGCCGCGTCTTTATCCAGTACCGGACAGAGAACCTGCGCGTGTTGCCGGTGTTCGGCAAGGGTGCCCTCCAAGTATCGCCGCGCATCGGTCATATCCACATCACCGTTGACGACGCGCCGTGGCACTTTGTCGATGCCAGTGGGGAAACGATCATTCTGGTGGGACTGGAACCTGGTGTACACAAGGTGCTGATCGAACTAGCTGACCCTATGCACAAAGTAATCACCAGCGAAACTGTGAAGTTCACCCTGCCCGATCCTAAGAAATCATCATGAAAAAACTAGATGGAAAAATCGCAGTTGTGACCGAAGAGGCGGACGGGCATGGGACTCTTAGCTGGGGGAGCAATCCCTGCCCCGTTCGCGCAGCGTCTCGCAGAGAAGCCGTGAAGCGGAGCGGAACATGGGTACAAGCCCCGCCCTTTTAGGGCGCTCTTACTGGGGCGGAGTCTGAAGCTTGAAGCTCTCCGTCTCAGTTTCCCCCCTCCCCCCTGCCCCCTGCCCCCTGCCCCCTGCTTCTTTTGACGGGGGCATCTAAAGGAATTGGTGCTTCAATTGCCAAACATCTGGCAGCCGTAGTTGTCAATTATCCCTCTAGTAAAGAAGCAGTCGATCGCGTGGTTATTGAACTGTATCAAACTGGTTTTAATTAGCTCGCCACGGACTTAATTTTAATTTAATTATGTTGATGCGATCGCCATTTTACACTGTCATACTATGACCAACGCCGAAAATCCTCGACTACCCCTGCCGCCTTTCGATCGTGAATCCGCTATCCAAAAAGTCAGAATCGCAGAAGATGCTTGGAACACACGTAACCCTGAAATAGTATCACTCGCTTACACGGTTGATAGCATTTGGCGCAACCGATCAGAATTTCTATCTGGTCGTGAGGCGATCGTCCAGTTCTTGACCCGTAAGTGGCTTAAAGAATTGGACTACCGTCTAATCAAAGAGCTTTGGGCTTTTCAAGACAACCGAATTGCTGTCCGGTTTGCTTACGAATGGCATGATGATTCTGGCAACTGGTTTCGTTCTTACGGCAATGAAAATTGGGAGTTTGACGAACATGGATTCATGCGATGGCGTATTGCCAGTATCAACGATCTGCCAATTTCGGAGAGCGATTCTCCGAAGGAGACGCTACGCGAACGCAAATACCACTGGATACTAGGTCGTCGTCCTGACGATCATCCCGGATTGTCCGACCTCAATCTTTGAGAAACTGAAGCAATGAAAAGAAAATATTACTCAGTTTTTATCCTGCAAGGAGTCCACTGCTATGAATGCAAACAACGGCATCATCAACCAGATCAGCCCGTATGCAGTGAATGAAACTATCGATCGCTTTTTAGCCATCCTTCAAGCAAAAGACATCACCATCTTTGCCCGCATCGATCAACAGGCTGAAGCCGAAAAAGTCGGACTTAGCCTACTTCCGACGCAATTGTTGTTGTTTGGCAACCCGAAAGCTGGAACTCCCCTCATGGTGGCAGAACCAACGATCGCCCTAGATTTACCTCTGAAAGTACTGGCATGGGAAGCGACTGACGGTAAGACATGGGTAAGTTACAACGATCCCAATTACTTAAAACAGCGATTTTCTCTCTCTGATGAGTTGGTGAAAAACATCGCTATCATTGCACCTTTAATCCATCAAGCACTCCTTTAATTAACTTATTTTTTGATTTAATTTTAGATATTTGAGTATTAACCCAATTTAAAATTCACATGAAACTCATCTCTGTAAACGTCGGACTGCCGCGTAAAGTGAACTGGAAAGGGAAAATAGTTAGCACTGGAATTTTTAAAGAACCAGTTAACGATCGCGTCATGCTGCGATCGCTCAATTTAGACGGTGATGGACAAGCCGATCTCACCGTTCATGGCGGAGCAGATAAAGCAGTCTATGTCTATCCGTTTGAGCATTACGATTACTGGCGAGGTGAATTGCCTGATATAGAACTACCTCTAGGCATCTTTGGTGAAAATTTCACGACTACTGGACTCAGAGAAGAAGAACTGAACATTGGCGATCGCTTTCATATCGGCAGTGTAAAACTGATGGTGACACAACCTCGCCTACCCTGTTACAAACTTGGAATTCGGTTTGGACGACCTGATATCATTAAACGATTTCTTGCAAGTCGTCGAACCGGATTTTACTTTCGTGTTTTGCAAGAGGGCGAAGTCGGAGCCGGAGATACTTTAGAGTTGGTGAGCCGGGATGACAACAATATTACTGTTGCTAATATCACTCAGCTTTATACTCGTGAGCAGAACAATCCAGAGTTACTTCACCAAGCTGCTCAACTTGAAGCCTTACCCGAAAGCTGGCGCGACTACTTCCAGGAACAAAGTCGTCGTCAGGATTTGAAATAGAAACTGTTGCACTTTGGCGTTTTTGAAACAGCATTTAGACAGTGGTGTCAAAGTCTGAAATGGGGCGACTACTGCCAGATAATTGCCCACCGCGATCGCTCTAGCAACCAAGCATTCTAATTCTGAATCACTGGAAAAACGCTGCATATCGCGGGTGGTTTTTAAGAAAGAGAAGGGTGAAAATCAACAAGCAAGGAGAAAACCATGAACATCAACAGGAATGACACCGCAATAGTCATCATCGATCCGCAAAACGATGTCTTGAGTGAAAAAGGGGTTTCCTGGGATTTGGTGGGTGAGAGTGTTAAAGATAACAAGACCGTCGAGAACATCGAGCGAATCTTCAAAGCCGCAAAGCAGAATGAATTCGAGGTTTTTATCTCCCCTCATTATTACTACCCCACCGACCATAATTGGAAATTTGCCGGAAACCTAGAGCAAATGATGCTTGAGGTTAAGGAGTTCGATCGCCGTGGCGCGTTGAGCCTCGATGGATTCCTGGGATCGGGTGCTGACTGGCTTGATCGTTATAAGCCCTTCATTGAGGATGGCAAGACGATTGTGGCCAGCCCTCACAAAGTCTATGGGCCGCAAACCAACGATCTCGTTTTGCAACTGCGTAAACGCAACATCAGCAAAGTTATTCTACTCGGAATGTTGGCAAATCTTTGTGTTGAAGCTCACCTACGCGAATTGCTCGAACAGGGATTTGAGGTTCTTGTTGTCAAGGATGCAACAGCAGCCCCTCGGCATCCGCAACTGGGTGACGGCTATAAGGCAGCACTGATCAACTTTGGGTATATCGCCAATGCAGTCCTTTCTACAGACGAAGTTGTAGCAGCAATGCACTAACGTCAAACTCGTTAATTCTACAACACTCATGCAAACAATGATGAAGTTAACCCTGTACTGCTGGACTTTCTCAAACAGGGAAATTAATCAGCATTCCAATACAAACAACCGAAAAGGAGGATGTCATGACTCAATATGACTACATTGTAATTGGTGCAGGTTCGGCAGGTTGTGTAGTCGCCAACCGTCTCACAGAAAACAGTGAAACAACCATGTTATTACTCGAAGCTGGCAACCCAGATACTAAACCGGAGATTCAAATCCCGGCAGAATGCCTCAGCTTACTCGGCTCCGAAGTAGACTGGGCATACTTCTGTGAGCCAGAACCATACCTCAACGATCGCCAAATCTTTTGTCCTCGTGGCAAAGTTTTGGGTGGCAGCAGTTCGATTAATTTCATGATTTATATGCGGGGCAATCATTACGATTATGACCACTGGCAGTCATTGGGGAATCCCGGCTGGAGTTACCAGGATGTACTGCCTTATTTCAAGAAATCCGAGCATCAGCAACGCGGCGCGTCCGAATACCACGGGGTTAACGGGGAATTGAGCGTGACCGATCTCATTGCCCCTGCTGTGGTATCCCAACGTTTTGTCGATGCAGCAGTGGCAATGGGATATCCCCATAATCCTGATGCCAATGGGATACAGCAGTCAGGTGCAGGACTCTATCAGTTGACAATCAAGGATGGTAAGCGTCACAGCACCGCAGCCGCTTTCCTCTTACCCATTCTTCAGCGTCCTAATTTGACTGTAATCACAAAAGCTTTGGTGACTCGATTGTTGTTTGAGGACACGCATACCGTTGGGGTGGAATACCTGCACGAGGGAACACTGCATCAAGTCAGGGTTAACCAGGAAGTAATTTTAAGTGCTGGCGCGTTCGATTCGCCTAAGCTGCTGATGCTTTCTGGCATTGGGAATGCAGAACACCTGCAAGCATTAGGAATTCCGGTAGTAGTTGAGTTGCCAGGTGTCGGTCAAAATCTTCAGGATCACCCTGTCGTACCCGTGGTATACGAAGCAACTAAGGATTTACACACTGCCAGCACCAGTAGTATTGCGGAAGCTAGTTTGTTTTTGCATACCCAGGGTAATGTGGATGCTGCACCAGATTTACAGTTTCTCTTCGGCCCAATTGTGTTTGCACCCTCTGGGTATGCTCACTCTGGTTTAGGATTCACAAGTCTAGTCTGTTTGACCCATCCCCAAAACATTGGAAGTGTCAGTTTGCGTTCATCCGACCCCCAAGATACACCGATGATTCGGCTAAACTATCTGCAAAGTGAAGCCGATGTGCAGAAGCTCGTTGCTGGGATTAAATTAATGCGTGATTTGTTCCATACAAGTGCCTTTGATGAATTTCGCGGTGAGGAAGTCGCTCCTGGTAAAGATAAGCAGAGCGATGAAGCACTCGTTGCTTATGTTCGAGAAGTTTGCAATACGGTGTATCATCCAGTCGGCACCTGCAAAATGGGTACTGATCCAATGGCAGTTGTAGACCCAGAACTGCAGGTACATGGGGTTGAGGGGTTACGTGTCGTGGATGCATCCATCATGCCAACAATCACTACCGGAAATACGAATGCACCCACTATTATGATCGGCGAAAAAGCTGCCGATTTAATTAAAGCCGCAGGTGGTATTTCACAGCCAACATCTTTAGCGATCACCCGGAGCACAGCGCCAAAGGCGATCGCAAGCTAACACAGAACTGTACAACTTATCTAGCATAAATGTAACAATATTTGACTTCAACAAACTCAAAGGATATGGAAGTGGACACTCAACACTATGACGACATTATTATCGGTGGCGGCAAAGCGGGTAAAACACTAGCACCAGCGTTAGTTGCTGACGGACGTAAAACCGCTCTGGTTGAACGCAGCTTAAACATGATTGGTGGTGGGTGCATTAATATTGCCTGCATTCCTACTAAAACTATGGTGGCAAGTGCTAATGTGGCAAACACAGTGCGAAACAGTGCCGCTTATGGTGTTAAAGCTAATACACCCATCGTTAATTTAGCAGAGGTGATCCAACGAAAACGAGCGGTTGTGCAATCTGCGCGGGAAATGAATTTGCACAATCTAGAAACGGCTCTCCATAACAACTTGATCATTGGCGAAGCAAGGTTTGTTGCTCCCAAAACGATCACAGTAACGACGGCTGAGGGAAATAATCGCTTACTTACCGCCGAACGCTTATTTATTAATACAGGCACACGACCGTTAATTCCATCCATTCCCGGACTCACAGAAGTTGAGTTTTTAACGAGTGAGTCGATTATGGAGCTAGAATACCTGCCTGAACACCTGCTCGTTCTCGGTAGTGGCTATATTGGTTTAGAGTTTGCCCAGATGTTTCGGCGCTTTGGCTCTGGTGTTACTGTCATTGGGCAAAGTGAGCAAATCCTGTCACCGCAAGATCCAGATATAGCGATCGCAGTTCAAACACTGCTAGAACAAGATGGTATTGAATTTTTGCTAAAGGCGAAGGTGTTGAGGGTTGATCGCACTGGTAATGAAACCATCCTGCAAATCCAAGTTGGCGATCGCTCCCTCAGCCTCCAGGGTTCGCATTTGCTCGTCGCCGTTGGTCGTGCGCCCAATACCGAGAGCTTAAATTTAGCTGCTGCTGGTGTGGCAACCGATACACGGGGATTTATTCAAGTTAGCGATCGTTTAGAGACGAACATTCCGGGGATTTGGGCGTTAGGCGATATCAATGGCGGCCCACAATACACCCATATATCGCTCGACGATTATCGCATTATCAAAGCTAATTTAATTGATGGGGGCAACCGGAGTACAAGCGATCGCCTGGTTCCATCTTGTCTGTTCATCGATCCAGAACTGGCACATGTGGGTTTGACTGAAACTGAAGCACGGCAACAAGGATATGCCATCCGCGTGGCAAAGGTCGATGCGTCAGCCGTTCCCAGGGCAAGAACACTGGGTCAAACCGATGGACTGCTGAAGGCGATCGTGGATGCAGATACAGGTCGTATTCTTGGGTGTTCTCTGTTGTGTCATGAAGCAGGTGAAGTGATTTCAACAGTGCAGATGGTGATGCAAGCTCAGATGCCCTACACCGTTCTGCGTGATGGTATTTTGACTCATCCCACGATGACCGAAGGGTTAAATATATTGTTTTCCAAGTTGTAAAAAGACAGCAATTGCAGACTCAAGGACTTACCAAACAAACGACATTTCATTCTTGAAGGTCAAGTAGATATAGCATGATGAGTAAAACATCTAAAGTCGGTATTATTGGTGCAGGTAATGTAGGTGCAAACGTTGCAAATGCTTTAGTTTTACTCGGTAGATGTGTAAGGGTTGTCCTTTTTGACCATGTGGATGAAACACCTTGGTCAGTCAAAGGGATCAAAGAATGGTTGTGGGTAGTTGCCAATTCTGATTTCTGCCTATTTACTGCTGCTGACACTCGTTCCAGAGCCGAATTATCAGCCATTTTAGGGACTGAATATACAGTGGATTGACAGTGATTGACTTTTTTGCACAAGCACTGCTGGCTAATTCTAATAAGTATCTGTCTCGCCCATCCCTACTTCCTAAATATTAGACCTGAATCCTTACGAAGACTTTTCCCAAAAAGGTTCATCAACCAAAGCAGCGTCATTTAGTATTGATACATCAGGGAAATAACCTGATTCTCTTTCTGGTGGTTTTACAATTGCTTGATTGTGAATAAAATAGGGGAGATTTAATCGTCTAAACTCTAAAGTCAATTTAGCCGCCGAAAATCCTTTTATCCTTTCATGTTTCCCCGTAGGCTGTGACATTTCGACAATTTCCCCATTGTGCAATTCATAGCGTACCGCAGAGTTTTCAGGATACCAGGTAATAAATTCGTCACAGGTAACTATTTTTGGTAAGGCTTGGGTCATAATAATTGATTACTGTGGGTTTGCCTTAGTATTGGGATTCTCTGGATTAGCAGGTTGGTTAGTATCAGGGAGTTTTTGTTGGGTACTCTTCGGATTACCTTGATTTTTTAGTTGAGTTAGTGCCTGTTTTGCCAGATTTTCGGCTGCTTGTTTAAATAATGGTTCTATTTTGTTTCGCCAGTATTTAGTATTAGGCAATTTTTCTGGATGGTTTCTATAATCTAAAACTTTATCCCATTTCCCATCATCTATTGCTTTGTTGATCTCATTAGATAACGCCTCTGCTTTCGCCCAATCGTCCTGCCACTGGGCAATCATTTTGCCCGTCTCTTGGATACCAGAAGCGGCATTTGCCGGAATTGATTTTAAAAGTGCGATCGCTCCAACTATATCCCCTGAATCATACTTCTGTTTTGCTTGTTCTATAATATTGGCACTGTTATCAATAGGCTGCGATTTCCTAGCGTCGGGATTTGACCCCTTCGGTTTTTCTGGTAATGGAGTTGCTATATCCCTAGATTTTGCTTTTGGCTTGGGAGTCGGTCGAGTCGCAATCAGGCTATTATCATTTACTGTGTTAGTTGCAATGCCTTTGTCGCGCAGGCAAGAAGCCCATTCTTGATTATTGGTTATCACATCCGAGTGTGCCCAAGCCAAACGACCAGATTTAAGTTTAACTTCTATCCAACCTCGTTTTGTTCGCTTACCAGTCACCTCGAAATTAGTGTTATCCGCCACTGTTTGCAGAACATTATCAGAATTTATAGAACTAGGTTCAGAACGAATATTAGAATTTCCGACGACAACAGCCGAGCATTTATTTGCTAAAGAGGTATCCTTACCTGTAAGATTTAAAGCTAAATTTTTCACATTTGGATATACATTTGCTACCAAGGCAGCCGCACCACCAGCTAATAATATGCCAATTAATATTGGCCAAGGATCGGATTTACTAGAGTCTCTACGGGCAGGTTTTACAGGATTTGCTGGTGCAACTGCAACCGTTTGCAGCCGAGACACTTGAGGCCGGGATTTGGTGGATTCTTGAAGCGGAGAAAGTGTAGGTACTGGATTAATCGCATCTTTACATGCTTGCAGTGCTTCCGTGGCGTTTTGATAGCGGTCTTTGAAGTGATAACGCACCATCTTCGTCAACACTGCCGCCAATCGGGAGTTTACGGTTACTGATTCCTGCCAAATGATTTCGCCCGTTTCCGGGTCTTCTTGCAATTCTGTTGCCTGTAATCCTGTTAATGCTTGAATGGCAATGATACCCAGAGAATAAATATCACTGTTGGGGCGGGGTTTTCCTTGCCCTTGTTCTGTGGGCATATAGCCAGGAGTGCCGATAACTACTGTGGCAGATCCTTGTCCACCCACTGTTACTAGTTGTGTACGCAGTTGTTTCACCGCCCCAAAGTCTACTAAAACTAACTTATTATCTGAGGCGCGACGGATGATATTATCCGGCTTGATGTCACGGTGAATCACACCTTGGCTGTGGACAAATTCGAGAATTTCCAGAACTTCTTGTAATAGTTGAATTACTTGGCTTTCACTCCAGCGTTTACCAGGTGTAAGTTCTTCAGCTAGGGTATGTCCTTCAATATATTCTTGTACTAAATAAAATTCTTGGTTTTCATCAAAGTACGCTAGCAGCCTGGGTATTTGGTCATAGTTGCCCAGTTTTTCTAAGGTTTCGGCTTCGCTGTTGAACAGGCGTTTAGAAGTATCAAAAACTCTGGGGTCAGTTCCGGGTTTGAGGTGCTTGACAACGCAAATGGGGTTGCCGGGCCGCCTAGTATCTTGAGCAATATAAGTTTGACCAAATCCTCCCATTGCGAGGACTCGAATTACTTGGTAACGATGGTCTAGTAGCTTGCCGATCATATTCCCTCCTCAGAGTTATTACCTAATTTTCCAGCTAGTAATAAATATCTCCAAATTTTCTTCAATGAAATCCGCTATCTTGAGAAAAGATTTAGATTAAAAACGCAGCTTTTTTATAAACGCAGACTGTTTATTTTTCTTTTAGTGCCCCTGTTTATTACCAATGCCACCGAAAATAACAAATCCAGTTGCATGGCAGCAGGCTGAAATCCTCATGCAACCTGCTTTCATTCGCGTTATCGATAATATCCGCAAGTCCCTTGATGAATCTTCTTGGACGGGAACTTACCATGATGTCCTGATTTGGCCGCCTAGCACCACTGATGAAATCAAGGCATTGGTGACTGAGTTGTTGCAAGCAATGGAAACTGCAACGCCCCAAGAAGCGGATGAAATTAGAGAGACTCTGACTCGTTTGCCGATGCCCCATCCAGGATATCATCTACGTTTGCAGCGTCAACAGCAAGAAGCGAGTATCGATTTGTGGGAATTGTGTTATGAGGTATGTTTTATTGAATACAGCCCCCAAAAGGAAGCTGCTGAGATTGATACTAGTTTAATTGATGAACTGGGTGAAGTGGATTGGCTGCGTTTGGATGCTAAAGCAAAGGATTTAGTTGAACAGGCGTTTGCTAAATTGCCAGAAGGATAAATATTAGTAAAGGCACGGTATAACCGTGCCCTAATTCGCAAAAAGTATTATTTTGAAAGGTTTTTGCTTTACATTAAATTTAATACTGGCGTAAAATTGCAGACAATGAACTATTTTTACGAAGATCCATTAAGTCTGCTAAAGAATCTGTGCGCGTATCCAAGTGGTGCTTGTGTTCTGCTGGCAGAACCGTCACCAGATGTTTTACTTTAGGTTGCATCTGCATCATGGGCATCAGTTGTGGCTGTGGCACAAAAATTGGTTGGTTTTTGGGAAGGCGTGGTTCCAATCTTTGGTACTGGCTTTGTGCCAAGCGTGCCTGATGGCGGTTAACCTGTTTTTGGACTTTTTGCGGTTGCGTTTTCCGGTTGAGCATTTTAAAAACGATCAAAGAACCACCACCACAACTGAGGACGATCGCAGCTACCATCCATAAAGGAGTAGGATTACTATTCTCAGAGGGCACAGTGATTGGTTCTTCAACAATAACTGGGATTGTTTCTGGTTCTTCTTGTGCTACCTGTCCAGCATTACCTAAGCTATACAGGGCAAAGGCACCACCTCCTAAAAACATGGCTAAACACCCAGTTAACAATAGCCAAGGATGGTGTGTTACCAGATATATCAGAACATTCGAGCTTTGTTTTAATCTCGATTTCCTGTTTGTCAGCTCTGGAGTAGCCCTTCTGAGTCGGGTTGGCTCGCGCTGTACACTCTGACTTTTTTCCATGATTACTTTCAGATTTGTACCCCTCTAGTCAATAAATTGTACTGGAGGAGTCAAGCATCAGGTATCCGTAACAAAATTTCCGATCCCAGTAGCTTTTTTGTAAAACAGATGCTACTAAATTCGGCTAACTTTTGTCAAAATTGTGTCTTTATTGTGACTTCTTGCCCTAATGCTCTGAAATCAGTTTGCTTATTTTCTCCTTTAACTAGGAGAATACCTTTCAAGAGCAAGTTGAATTAACCGATCAACTAATTCTGGAAAGGAGACTCCACTATGGGCCCAGAGTTGGGGATACATACTCGTCGCCGTAAACCCTGGCAACGTATTGATTTCGTTAATCAAAACCTCTTGTGTTGCTTCCACATAAAAGAAATCTACCCTTGCCAATCCCGCAGCATCAACAGCTGCAAAGGCTTGCAAAGCCATGTCCTGAATTTGACGGGCGATCGCATCTGGAATCGGTGACGGAATCAGTAAATCTGCTCGACCTTCTGTATATTTAGTTTCATAATCATAAAAATCGCTATCATAACTAATCTCTCCAACGACAGAGGCTTGGGGTTGATCGTTACCCAAAACGGCGCACTCAACTTCCCTAGCGACGACACCAGCTTCTACCACCAGTCTTCGGTCATAACTGGCGGCATTATCTAAGGCGGCTTCTAATTCTTGGCGCGATCGCACTTTGGCAATACCCACTGATGAACCCAAATTAGCAGGTTTGACAAAAGCAGGATAACCTAATGCTGCCTCAATGTCATCACACAATTTCGGAAACACACAAGGATTAGACCAGACTTGCGCTCTAGTTATCGCTTTGTATTTTACCTGTGCGAGTCCCGCTTGCTCAAAAGCCATTTTCATCGCAATTTTATCCATCCCCATCGCCGAACCTAACACCCCAGAACCAACAAAGGGGACTTGCATCAAAGTTAATAACCCTTGAATTGTCCCGTCTTCACCGTTGGGGCCGTGGAGAACGGGAAACCAAATATCCACTTGGGCAACTTGAGAGAGAGATTCCCACTTGCTTAAGGTTTGGGCTTGAGGGTTGGATGTTAGATTTCCCTCAGAAGTCGATTGTTCAGCTTCCAGAAGCGGATTGCCTGTTTCTAAAACCTTTTGGGGTGCTTCTCCCGCTAGCCAGCGTCCATCTTTTTGGATGTAAAAAGGAAGTATTTCGTACTTACTAGCATTTTCTTCTGCACTCAGGGCATTAGCGATCGCCCGTGCTGATTTAATTGAAACTTCATGTTCTCCCGAACGACCGCCAAACAGTAACCCCACGCGCAGCTTAGTCATTTTCGGTTCCTCCACACTTCTCAAGCAGATAGCGTATCACAACCTACAAAAATTGCCATATTTTTCTATATTATTTTTTTGCTCGTTCAACGAAGAGGCAGGGGGCGTATGAAGAAGAGACAAGGGAGACAAGGACGAGGGGGGACGGAGAGACTTTTTCAATAATTCCCCCCTGCCCCTTGTCCCCCTTGCCTCCCTTGCCCCCAATTAAAACAACCGTGTTGTCAGCTACAGTTATATTCCAAGAAAATGAGCAACAATATTGGTAAATAACTAGAAATGCAGCCCCACCTGTAAAAGATGCTGCCGTTTCATGAAACCCAGAATTATTGTTTGCGGCTTAGGACGTACCGGATATAAAACCTTTCGTTTGCTGAGACATCAGGGAGCCTTCGTTGTTGGCATTCATCACCAATCTATCCCTGGCGAAACGGCAGGAGATGTGATTGTTGGCGATTTACAAGCAGCTTCTACCCTAACAGCAGCAGGGATTCAACAGGCAGACACTTTAGTCATCGCTGGCTCTAAAGATGCTCTAAATTTGTCTATTATGATGCAAGCGCGGGTGCTGAATCCCCAGATTCGGATTATCAACCGTTTTTATAATACAAATTTGGGCGAGCGCCTAGATCAAAGTTTGCCAGACCACTTGAGTATGAGTGTTGTGGGATTAGCAGCACCCGTATTCACCTTTGCAGCGATGGGAAACCGAGCGATCGGGCAAATCAAATTATTTCAGCAAACTTGGCCAATCCACGAAGAATACATTGATGAAAATCACTTCTGGAGAGGTTTAAAGCTGAGTGAATTGTGGGAAGACCGATCGCGGATGCTAATTTATTACTTGCCAGTCAAAGGTGAGATGGATTTGGTGTCAGGTGTCATATCTGGACAAGAGATCCAAGTAGGCGATCGCATAATTATTGGTACACAACCCCGCATCCGTTCTCCCCGAAGATCGTTAATTAAAAAACTGCTGAAAGTCCTGACTAATTTTAAGCAGTTTCAGGAACACGGGCGATCGGTATTGGTGGGTGCTGCTGTGTTACTTGCAGTTATTGCGATCGCTACACTCACTTATATGTCGGCTGAGTTGAGCTTGTCTCCTGTGGATGCTCTATATTTTTCTGTAGGCATGATTACTGGAGCGGGTGGTAATGACAAAGTAGTAGAAAATGCTCCTAACAGTATTAAGTTATTTACTGTTGTGATGATGCTAGTTGGAGCGGTGGTGATTGGTATTTGGTATGCAATGCTCACCGATTTTGTCTTAGGAAGCCGCTTTAAGCAATTTTGGGATGCAGCCAGAATACCCCAGCGATATCACTACATTGTCTGTGGCTTGAGTGGTATTGGGGTGAGAATTGTTCAGCAACTCCACGCCAGCGGACATGAAGTTGTAGTAGTTGAACCCGACTCCAACAACAAATACATCAACACCGCCCGCGAATTGGGTATCCCCGTAATTCAGGGTGATGCCAGCTTTCGCACAATACTTAAAGCCAGCAATATAGACACTGCCGCCGCTGTACTTGCTGTTACTAGCAATGATGCTACCAATCTGGAAATTGCCCTCAAAGCCAAAGGCTTGACACCAAGCATTCCGGTGATTGTTCATTATGCCGATCCTGATTTTGCTGGTATAGCACAACAGCTATTTGGCTTTGAGGCCGTACTGAGTCCGGCTGAACTAGCAGCTCCAGCTTTTGCTGCTGCTGCACTAGGGGGACGCATCCTCGGTAATGGCATCACAGCCGATAGTCTTTGGGTAGCTTTTGCAACTGTGATTACACCTTCACACGCCTTTTGTGGTCAGTGGGTTAAAGATGTAGCCATGTCTGCTGACTGTGTGCCCCTGTACGTAGAAACAAACCACCAAACTCTTCACGGTTGGGATTTATTAGAAACAAACCTCAGTGCTGGTGATGTTCTATATATGACTATGCCAGCCACACGGCTATATCAATTGTGGCGAGACGAGCGAGTTTGCGAAACACATGCTTAAATAATTCGTTATTGGGAATTGGGCATCCCTTCGGCTCCGCTCAGGGCAAGTGGGCATTGGGCATTGGGCACTTGTACTGAGCGAAGCCGAAGTATTGGGCATTGGAATTGGTTTTCCTTCTGCCCCCTGCCCCCCTTGTACTGAGCGCAGTCGAAGTATGCTCCCTGCCTCCATTTATTTGTTAACTACTCGTTCTTGATATTCCTGCTCAGTAATCATATCGAGAGTGTTTTCTAGGCGATCGACAAATACAATACCGTCGAGATGATCGTACTCGTGTTGAAAAATCCGAGCGATAAAATCGGTTAATTCTTGCTTTTGTAAATTGCCTTGACAGTCCGTGTATTCCACTTCAATAGATTTATACCGAGGAACTAACCCCCTAATTCCTGGAACACTTAAACAACCTTCCCAATCTTTGACAACTTCAGTTGAATGAGCAATGATTTTGGGATTAATCATAGCAGTAGGTTCCATTTCCGGGGCGTTGGGATACCTGGCATTAGGACGGGAAGCCACAATAAATAAACGATAGGATTGTGCTACTTGAGGCGCAGCAATTCCTACGCCGTTAGCCTTGGCAACAGTAGCGATTAAGTCTTCAATTAATTTTTGGATATGCTCATCTTGAATATTCTCAACCCAAACAGCTTTTTGGCGCAATGTTGGATTGCCTAATTGAATGATTGGTGCTAATTCAGTCATGATAAAACTATTTTGGGGAATTGGGAATTGGGAATTGGGAATGGAGAATTGGGAATGGAGAGCAGAGTAAGTATGTCAGTTGTTTTTAAATAACAAATGATCAATGACAAATGACAAACTTTATCCTTCACGTCTTGCAGGTAAAGCAGCAGGTTGGACTCCTATTTGGACAATTTGCCCATTGCGTTCCACTTGTATTGGTAACTTAGTACCGATTTTGCTATTTTCTACCAGCTTTTGTACTTCTTCAATTTTAGTAACAGGCTGGCTGTTAATGCTTTTAATCACATCACCGACTCGTAGTCCAGCCACAGCTGCTGGCGATCGCGGTACAATCTGAACCAGCAAAACGCCTTCATCTGCTGTAAGATTTAAGCGATCGCCTGCTTTATCTTTTATTCTTTCTTTAATTTCTGGTGTCAGTGTCACCATCTGAACACCCAAATAAGGATGATCCACTTTACCTGTAGCAATTAATTCCTGGGCAATTTTTTGCACAGTATTAATTGGGATAGCAAATCCCAAACCTTGAGCGCCTTGGATAATAGCTGTGTTCATCGCTATTACCTGTCCGCGAGCATTCAGAAGTGGCCCACCAGAATTACCGGGGTTAATTGCAGCATCTGTTTGAATATAATCAACCCGCTTGTCACTAGCACCAATATCAGTACTAGAACGCCCTGTGGCACTAACAATCCCAGAAGTGACGGTATTGTTTAAGCCTAACGGGTTGCCAATAGCTACTACTGCTTCTCCTGGTTGTAAGGCATCAGAGTTACCTACAGATAAGGTTGGCAGATTATTAGCATCAATTTTGATCACAGCAACATCCGTTACTGGATCTTCACCTAGTACTTTACCGTCAAAAGTCCGGCCATCTTTGAGTATGACAGTCACTCTATCAGCACCATCTACCACATGGGAATTGGTCAAAATTTGACCAGAAGAATTAATAATAAATCCAGAGCCACTACCGCGCTCTACCCGTTGTCTAGGTTGTGGTGCTGCGTCTCCAAAAAATCGCCGGAAAAATGGATCGTTAAATTCGTCTGGTACGCGAGAAGTGATTGTTCGAGAAGAATCAATGCGAACTACGGCAGGCCCCACATTTTGTACTACTTTTACCACAAAATTAGGATCTCCAGATGACGAGAAAATTGGCGGTGGGACAATTCCTTGATTGGGTTCTATTGTTTTTTGGGCTTGAGTGTCGCTTTGTAGAGTCTCGGAGGTCTTGGCTGGTACAAGAGAGCAGCTTCCCAAAAACACCACTGCTACCCCATATAAGAGCATCCACCACCTTCGGGGTAAACCCCTAGGATCAATTTTTTTGGGTGCTAAGTCATGGTTTATTGTCTTCATATATCGTTGCTTCTCCGTGTCAGTCGGTGGGTGTTAGGATCTTGCCTACTGGGTATGTCCCAAAATAGTTACAACTTAAAAGCTTATTCTAGGTCTAGCGTGTCTGGATGCTAAATTGATGCTTTATCTTCTATTGTGACGATTAGCAGCAAAGGTGGTGGATAATGGAAATTCCGATAGAAAGTCTGTGGAGTCAGGTACTAGAGCGCCTACAGGTTGAACTATCCCGGCCTACCTTTGAAACTTGGATAAAAACTGCTAGTGCAGAGCGATTAGAAAATAATTGCTTAGTAATCCGCACTCCTAACCCATTTGCTCGTAATTGGTTACAGAAGTATTACATCAATACTATTGCTCATGCAGTACAAGATATTCTCGGTCATCCCGTAGGAATTTATATTACTGTTGCTCAAGGTGATGAAGTTTCTCATTTTAGCGAACGGGAGGTTTCTTGGGAATCAACAAATCCTAACAGTATTCCTGAAGTTGTTCCCGATCGCAATCATAAAACGACTGAATTAAACTCTAAATATGTCTTTTCACGATTTGTAGTTGGTGCCAACAATCGGATGGCTCATGCTGCTTCTTTGGCAGTTGCAGAATCTCCAGGTAGAGAGTTTAATCCTTTATTTTTATGCGGTGGGGTAGGTTTAGGTAAAACTCATCTGATGCAAGCTATTGGTCATTATCGCTGGAAAATTTCTCCTGATTGTAAAATATTTTATGTTTCTACTGAACAGTTTACTAATGATTTAATTACTGCGATTCGTAAGGATAGTATGCAAAGTTTTCGGGAACATTATCGAGCTGCTGATGTTTTATTAGTTGATGATATTCAGTTTCTCGAAGGTAAGGAATACACTCAAGAAGAATTTTTTTATACTTTTAATACTTTGCACGAAGCTGGTAAACAAGTTGTGATTGCTTCCGATCGCCCTCCTAACCAGATTCCGAGTTTACAAGAACGTCTTTGTTCTCGGTTTTCTATGGGGTTAATTGCAGACATCCAAAAGCCAGATTTAGAAACGAGGATGGCAATTTTACAAAAAAAAGCCGAGGATGAAAATATTCGTCTTCCCCGCGATGTGATTGAGTATATTGCTTCTAACTATACTTCTAATATTCGAGAATTAGAAGGAGCTTTAATTCGGGCAGTGGCTTATATTTCTATTTGGGGTTTACCGATGACGGTGGAAAATATTACACCAGTTTTAGAACCGCCTAACGAAAAAATGGCAGCTACCCCAGAAGCAATTTTAAAGGTTGTAGCGGATAATTTTGATATTTCAATAGACGACCTCAAAGGTAACTCACGCCGAAGAGAGATTAGCTGGGCGCGTCAAATCGGAATGTATCTCATGCGCCAACACACATCTCTGAGTTTGCCGAGAATTGGGGAGGAGTTTGGTGGTAAAGACCATACAACGGTAATTTATAGTTGCGATAAAATTACCCAACTCCACCAGAGCGATCGCGCTTTAGCACAAACAATCCGCCAACTGAGCGATCGCATCAACATGACTAGCCGTTCTCAAAAATCATAGGCAAAATATGCTGACAAGGCGCTTGTCGCCTCGTCAGTGCTGCGCGAACAGACCTGAGAGGGAAGCGACACGAGCGATTTTAAGACGCTCGAATGATTTATCCCGTGGTGGTAAAGTTCGCGCAACAGAAGCTTTAAAAGATGATGACCACGATTACCACTTTATAAATGGTCTCTAAATATATCTTCTATATTTTCAAAAATGAAATTGGAGTTTTATATGTCGAGTAAAAAGAAAGAACCAATTGGATGTGGATGCTCAAATATTCCGATTTCTATAATCCTAATTATCTTAGCAGGTGGTTATTGGTGGTTTAGCCAAAAAGGATATCCAGAAATTAGCAAGTTTTTAGATAATAGCAAAAAGATGAAAATACATATTTCTAAGCCTACTAAAACTAGTTCTTCAACTATTAATATAAATCCTTCTATAACCCCAATACCCTCTTTGGCAAGCAATCCAAGTTTTACTGATAATCAGAAAATAATCCCAGACAAAAAGATACTATTACCTCAAACAGCTTGGGAGAAGAAAGTAATTAGAGGGATTTATTTAACTCGCTACCAAATTACCAATAATGCCGACGAACAAACGATTCGTGAAAGAGTTCGTTACTATCGCTCTCAAGGAATCAATACAATTCTTCATGGTGTTTGGGGTAATGGTTGTACTATGTACAATAGCGAAGTTATGCAGCAAACTTTCGGATATAAAAGTTGTCCAAATCAGTTTCAAGAGCAATGGTTAAATTGGTTGATTGATGAAGCACATAAGCAAGGGATGCAAGTTCATGCTTACTTCGAGAAGGGAATTAAAATAGATAAAAATAGCCCAATGTTTGATTTGGCAATTGCCCGAAAATGGATTGTTCCAGGAGTGGATAAAACCTACTCTGGAATTGATCATTATGTCCTTGATGTAGAAATTCCTGAAGTTGCTAATCTTTTTCAAAATATCTTAGTAGAGTTTGTCAAAAAATATCCTGATATTGATGCAGTTCAATGGGATGATTATCTGGGTTATTATGCTGAATTATCTGGAAAAGTTGACCGCACTGCAAATTTAACTAAATTTGTGCAACAAATGGTAACTTCTATGAAAAAAGCTAATCCATCGGTGAGTTTTGATATTTGCCATCATAACCCCTATTGGGCTAAAAAATATTTTGCAGCTGACTGGGAAAAATGGGGTGCAGATCGTATATTTATTCAAGCTTATAATGATAGTAATTTTGTTGAAGAGTTAAATTATGCTCAAAAATATGCTGGAGTTGCGATTACAGATCGGCAACTGAGTCGTTTAAAAGAATTAGTTGATAACCCAAAAATTAAAAGCATTTTAGTTTTTCCTTTTTCAGGAAATCCAGAAAAAACAGCTTATAGCTTAAAAAACTCACTGTGATGTGGGAGCGAATATTCTGAGTGGGGAAACAAGGGATAATGAAAAAAGCGTGATTTAAAAGAGTTTTAAACAGCGCGGAAGAGTAAGTAAGTTGGCACAATAAAATCAACTATGTAAAGAAAAATGAACTAGCTAAAACCCTTATACCTATTGCCTATTGCCTTATCCCAACGACAATTATTTGCCCCCACTTACTTAGTAAATCTGGTTTATTAAAAGAAGAATCAACCCAACTCAACTCAAAATAATTCAAAATATTCTCTTTGCTCCCAGTTAGTCACCTGCTTTAAATACTCTTCTGGTGGCTGATCGGCGACGGACTGCAAAAAGCGATTAATTTCACTCTCTTTCATCTTAATGATGAAGTTTATGAACTGCTGCCCCATTTTTTGAGAAAAAAGTTCGCTTTGGCTCAAATATGAAATCGCCTCTGATAAACTTTTGGGTAAGAGCGGATTTTCTGTAGCATAAGGTTCCTCTGTTGGGGAGCCAGGGTCAAGTTTACAATCTACACCATTTAACCCAGAAATCAATTGCGATGCCATATAGAGATAGGGATTGGCTGCTGGTTCTCCAACTCGGTTTTCAATGTGGGTACTGGGGTCATCAAAACCGCCTTGTAATCTAATCATTGCCCCTCGGTTTTCTAATCCCCACCCTGCACGGTCAGGGGCTAGAGAATAAGGTCTAAATCTTTTGTAGCCGTTAATTGTTGGGGTTGTGAACACAGAAGCAGCATTGGCGTGTTTCAGAAGACCACCAACGAAGTGTTTAGCTAAATCTGATGTGAGGGTTTGGGAGTTTGCAGATATGAAGGCGTTCTTGCCTGTGGTAAGGTCTACAAGGGATTGGTGCAAATGCCAGCCATTAGAAGAAGAACCTTGCAATCCTGGACGACACATAAATGATGCAATGTAACCTTGTTGACGGCAGATTTGCTTGGTTGCCATTCGGAATATCATCATTGTATCGGCAGCTTGCAATGCAGGAATCGGGTCAAAAGTAAATTCAAATTGACCAACACCCCCTTCGTTTTCTACACTCCTTAAAGGCAATTTCATTTCAACTAAATTCTCTGCCAGAAGGCGCAGTAAATCTTGAATCTCTGGATTGTGAGATTCTAAAAGGTATTGGAAGCTATGGTCTACAGCGCTAACTTTCGCAGGTTCACCGGGTTTTCCAGAAGTACCAACATTAGCGATCGCTAACATCGGGTCTTCTAACTTTGCCAGATACCACTCAACTTCTAAGCCGACAATATACTGCAACCCTCTTTGATGTAAATCCACCAATGATTGGCGCAAAATACCGCGACTGGAAAAGGGCATTGGCTGACCATTTTGAAAGTACTCATCACAGAGAATAAAGCCAGTACGTTTTGCCCAAGGCACAATTTTGAATGTATCAGGGTCAGGAACAGCCACAAGATTTGGCGCACCTGTCATCAAAGGCATATCTAAACTACCGCCGGGAACAAATGGGTTAAATACTATTGCACCACCAGTATCAAACAGGAATGTCCCTGTGCTGATTTGCATACCGTTTTCCAGGGCGCTGAAAAAAGCTTGGGGTAAGAGCGACTTACTGCGAACAATGCCATGCTGGTCTGACCAAGCGGTACGAATCAACAATAAATCCTGTTCTTTAACAATAGCCTTAATTTTTTCAGATGCTTCTTTTTGGATTTCTGTCCACAGGTGATGACGCTCAATAAATCCAGGTCTTTTCATTGGGATTGTCTAATCATGTTCAACTGCTTGTGTGGTTAGTTTGACACTTCTTTCGCCAGCTTCGTGAATAGTATGGAACTAGTCTTCAAGCGTGGCGTAAAGTAAATCGCAGAGGGTACGGTAAACCCCAATACTTCTGGTTTTGTGCATTTTTAATTCGGAATTGGGTTTTGGGAAAAGGTTAAAGGGGAATGGCACACTTGAAAAGCTAAAACCTCCTTTCTGGCAGGGTGTGGGAGGACGGGGAAGAAGTCTTACCCCCCACACTTCCCACACTCAAAAAGCAAGTTATATCATGGCTTTGGGATTAACAAGCGTGCCATTTGGTTAAAGGTTTTTTCTTTCCCTTTTCCCTTTCCCCTTTTCCCCAAAACACGAGAAGTATTTATATCTAATACCGTTTTTTTGTGAAGCTGCATATATTTACCCCCCGGCTGTCGCCGTCCCCCCAATTCATCCTACGGTGTATACACAAGTCTGAACTGGCTCAATAATTTGGGTTTTACCCCACCCTAACCACTGCTTGAATTCAATAAACGATCACCCGAATTCAATAAACAATCGCCCGAATTCAATAAACAATCGCCCGAATTCAATAAACGACCGCCCGAATTCAATAAATGACCGCCTGAATTCAATAAACGATCGCCCGAATTCAATAAACGACCGCCCGAATTCAATAAATGACCGCCTGAATTCAATAAATGACCGCCCGAATTCAATAAATGACTGGATTTAAGAAGAAATTCGATTTGTGTGTACACGGTAGCCCAATCCATCGGGGGGACTACAGGGGGGTTTTGTTATGTGCATCTTCATAGAGAATTGGTATAACCTATTCTCAAGAGCAATATGATTTTGTTAGATGACCCAAAAAATTGGCAAAAAACGCCCCTCTCCGACTCGGAGAAGGACAGGCTGGAACTAGAGTTCAAGTCAAGGTAAGGAGAGGTTTCTCGAACTCATGTTAAATTAATTTGCATTAAGTTGTCGATTGCAGAGTTTGCTGTAGCTTGAGTAAGCGATCGCTCGCTGCTTGTAATGTCTCAGGTGTTTTGCTAAAGCAGAATCTGATCAATGAATGACCTTTTTCTGGTTGGCTGAAAAAGCTGGAACCAGGAACTACGGCAACACCAATATTTTTAATTAGATGGTAAGTGAATTCAATATCTGTTTTGTAGCCAAATTTAGAAATATCTGCAAGAACATAATAGGCTCCTTGGGGAAGGAAGTAAGGAATGCCAACTCCATCGAGTATCTGTAAGATGGAGTCTCGCTTCTGGTGATAAAGTTTGCCTAGTTCTTCATAATAGGATGGTGGTAGTTGCATCGCGGCAACTCCGGCTCGTTGCAATGGTGCAGGAGCGCCAACGGTAAGAAAATCATGGACTTTGCGAATGGCTCCTGTTAATGCGGGGTTTGCCAAAATGTAACCAACTCGCCATCCGGTGACACTATAAGTTTTGGATAAACCGTTAATGGTAATGGTGCGTTCTTCCATACCGGGAAGGGTCGCTAGGGCAATATGTTGAGTGCCATCATAGAGAATATGTTCGTAGATTTCATCTGTGAAGGCTAACACATCCCATTTTTGACAAAGTTCAGCAATTAAGGTGAGTTCTTCACGGGTGAAAACTTTGCCGGTGGGGTTATGGGGTGTGTTGATAATAATAGCTTTGGTATTAGCATTGAAAGCTTGACGCAACTGTGCTTCATCAAATGTCCAATGGGGAGGATGCAGTGTTACGTATCGGGGTGTAGCACCAGCTAAAATCGCATCGGGGCCGTAGTTTTCGTAATAAGGCTCAAATACAATTACTTCGTCACCGGGATCGACTGTCGCCAGCATTACAGATGCCATTGCTTCTGTGGAACCACAGGTGACGGTGATTTGGGTTTCAGGGTCGATATCTAAGCCGAGATACCAACGAACTTTGCTAGCGATCGCATGACGAAATGCGCGATCGCCCCAAGTAATGGCATACTGGTTGACATCTGCTTCTATGGCTTCATAAGCTGCCTGTTTCAACTCCAAGGGACATGGAAAATCAGGGAACCCCTGAGCCAGATTTACTGCACCATGTTGCAGTGCCACCCGTGTCATTTCCCGAATTACCGACTCTCTAAACTGGTCTGCCTTCGCTGATATTTTTTTACGCCCAATCTCACTCACTCCCATACCTCCGTTGATCTCGATTGCGGTTATGTAGGAATTTTTCTAAATCCCATAAAACCCATAATACCGATAGCTTTATCGTAGTATACTCAAATTCGAGATTCAGAGGGAATGCAACCTTATAATCTATATACTTAATTATTGATATTAATAGTCAATTACTGAAGTACTGATCCAGAATCATCATGAAATCTTTGCACCGTCCCGATCTCTATAGCTGGTCTAATTTCAATCCGGCAAGAAATATTGATTTCAATGGGATTGCCTGGATTCGCCCGGATGGAAACATCTTGATTGACCCAGTAGCCCTATCAAATCATGATTGGAATCATTTGAAATCCCTCGGTGGTGTGGTTTGGATTGTGCTGACGAATTCCGAGCATATCAGGGCAAGTAAAGATATTGCCGATCAAACTTATGCTAAGATAGCCGGCCCAGTGGCAGAAAAAGACACTTTTCCCATACATTGCGATCGCTGGTTATCTGATGGTGAAGAGTTCGTACCCGGATTACAAGTAATTGAACTCCAAGGCTCGAAAACTCCCGGTGAATTGGCTCTGTTACTGGAGGAGACAACTTTGATTACAGGGGATTTAGTACGGGCACGTAAAGCAGGTAGCTTAACTATATTGCCAGATGACAAGCTACTAAATCGAGAGGAGGCTGTTGCTTCTGTTCGCAGGTTAGCTCAACTGAGTCGAGTTGAAGCAGTGCTGGTGGGGGATGGTTGGCCTATCTTCCGCGATGGACGCGATCGCTTGCAGGAACTTGTAGCCACGCTGTAAATGGTTGGGGGCGATGCCTACACCAAAGGCTTCGCCCTAAGCCAAATTCATTCGTTGATTCAGCAACTATTTTTGAGGGTTGATATCATCACAGAGATGGCGATCGTTTTTCATATTAGGATTATTTTGAAGATAACCAGATGCCAATTTACAGGCACGCTTGAGTAAATCATCTAAATTATCATTAAGATATATTTTTCCCTCATTGCTATTAAGCTCAATTGTCTTATTGGTATTAAGGTTAAATCGATCGCCTAAGAAAGAACTGATGGGATAGAGTAAGTAAGGATCTTTCGTAAACCAACTATTCAGAAAATACAGACCTGTATTAGAATCAGAACCAACAGCCAGCATTTTATTGTCATTATCAAAGCTTAAAGTATAACTGCTATAATCGGTTTTTAATTGTTCAATTTTTCCATTATCTAAATTCCAAAATTTAGCAGAAGAACCACTAACAAAGGCAATTTTTGCATCATCAGCTTGGAAACGTATATTTGTAATTTTATCAGGATCGCGGATGGTTTGTTTTTGTAATTTACCATCAAGATTCCAGAGTCTTATAATTTTGTCATCACTAGCAGAAGCAATAATTTTTCCATCATGAGTGAAACTCACACTATTAACTTTATCAACGTGTTTTATAATCGGTTTAAGCAATTTACCATTTCTATTCCAAAACCTTACTGTTTTGTCGTCACTAGCAGAAGCGATGATTTTTTGATTAGGGCTGAACGCAACACTATTAACCCAATCAGTATGACCCCATAAGGTTGCTAGCGGCTTGCCTTTTAAATCCCAGAGTTTTAAACTATCATCTTTACTGACGAAAGCAACTGTTTTTTTATCAGGACTAAAGCTAATAAAAGAATCTATATTCTTTTTGCATATATTGGCATTAATAGTGGTATTAAGCTTGACATGATCTTTAATAGTTTTTAGCTCTTGAAACTTGACATTATCATCAATACCCCACAATTTCACAGCATAGTTATAACGATAAGTATCATTTGCATAATAAGTTTTGCAGTTAATAGCACTAATGATTTTCCCATCAGTACTAAAGCTAACTTTATCAATGCTAATATCATCATTTATTCCATTACTAAATCCTGAAAGTTGTTGGATAAAATTACCGTTACCGTTATAGATGTTCACAGTGTTATCAGCACTTGCAGAAGCAATATATTTGTTATCAGAACTAAACGCAACATCATTAACACCTTTAATGTGTTTTTGTAAAGTCAGAGGTTCATAGTTAGATTTTTTAAGCAAAAGCTGGTTTATATCCCAAATCTTTATAGTATTATCAGCACTGCTAGTTACAATTTTTGTACCATCAGGGCTAAAATCTACTTTTGTGATTGTGTCATTATGTCCTTTGAGCGTTGGGCGTGGTTCTCCCTCAACAGTCCATAGCTTGACAGTATAATTCTGGTTAATAGAAGTAATATACTTGCCATTAGGACTAAATTTTGCGCTGATCATGCCATAGTTATCAATAGATTGAAGTGGTTTGCTATTGCTGATATCCCAAATTTTTATCTCACCACTCTTAGCGCTAACTGACATGAGCTTTTTGTCATCTGGACTAAACTCTACGCTTTCTACCTTGGCATTATGCCCAATCAATGGCTTAACAGGAGTACCGTCACTTTTATAGAGTTTGACTAAATTGTCATCGCCGATAGCAAGCATTTTGCTATCATGACTAAATATAACACTTGTAACTTTATCACTATCTACTTTCAAGGCTTTAATTAAGCTGCGATCGCGACTATTCCAAAGTTGCACTTTATTGTCATCACTGATAGTAGCTATTATCTGACTATTAGGGCTAAAGCTCACATTGGTAACTTGTTGTGTGTTTCCCTTTAAATGTCCTATAAATTTTCCGTCACTACTGCGCCAGAGTCTAACAAAATTATCTGTGCTAGCAGCAGCAACCAAATTACCATCAGGGCTAAAGTCAATAGTTGTGATCTTATTGGTGCTACCTTTTAAAGCGATTTCTTTTTTGGTGTCTAGTTTCCAGAGCTTTAAGATATCGTCAGGGCTTCCAGTTGCAAGTGTTTGATTATCTGGACTAAAGCTAAGAATTGAACTATCTCCTGGGATAATTTTGATGTGAGTGCCATTACGGTTTTGAAGTTCTATACTATTGTCAGAACTACCAAGAGCGACTGTTTGACCATCAAAACTAAACCCTATTTTCCTATTTTTATTTTCATCTCTATCGGTTCTCTTGAACGAGGGGAATTTATTATCGTCAATATCCCAAATTTTTACAACTCCATCTTTACTAGCTGATGCAAGTAGCTTGTTATCAGGACTGAAGCTTGTATAAGTAATGCTATCATCATGTTTAAAAATATTGTAATTATAACATTGACCTTGAAATATTATAGTTTCGAAGAAAGTTTTCTTATCTTCACTATCCTGGAATATGCTCAATTGATTATCAAGACTATTATTTAGAAAATCTTTCAATCCAAATGAATTCTTACAAACATTTTCAGCACTTTTAATGAGGTGTGGTTTATCATCAGTAGACCAAACTCTTAGGTTTCCCTGTTTATTAAACAAGCTAATAGCATCACCACTGTTGTTGAAATTCATGGTAAATGTGCCAGAGTCATAAATCTCAGTAGGCTTATTTTCAAGTTGTTTTGGTGTCAGTTTCCAAAGTTTAACAGTGTCATACCGTCCCCCTGTAGCAACTGTCTTGTTGTCAGGACTAAAATTTACAATTATGTTTTTGTCATTAAATCTTTGTGGTAAGCTTAAGAGCTTACCATCTTCCCAACTCCAGATTTTAACTTTTTTATTCTTAGTAGTAGTAGCTAGTAGTTTATCGTTAGGACTAAATGTAATGAAGCCTAGACCATCTTTATCGATTTTCAAAATTTTTATTGGTTTAAATTCAGGAGTACTCCAGCTTTTACGTTCTGGAATATTCCAGATTTTTGCATTACCATCTTCACTGACGGTAGCTAACATTTTTCCATCCGAGTTGAAGCTAATAGATGTTACACTTTTTTTGTGAGCTGACCAGATCCTTTCTTGACCATCAGAAATATTCAATATTTTGACTTTGCCATCTTCACTTGCCGTAGCTAAAATTTTGCTATCTTGGCTAAAGCTAAGGGCTGTAATTGCTTTATCATACCCTTCTATACGGTTGATTTCTTTAATTTTCTGAATTGCATTACTCAGATTTGAAATAACCTTTAGCCGAGTTTCAGGTATCACCCCTATTGATAAAAATTTCAGTTTTTTACCTACTTTGATAGCTGATACTAGCTCTTCAAGCCCTATGTCATCTTTTGAAGAAATATCTGATGTCAGAGAAGTATTGATGTAAGCTGCTGTAACCCCTACTGCGATTACACTTATTGCAGTTATTAATCCTATTAATGTAACAGTTTGTTTGCGTGCAGTTCTTAGCTGTTGTGTCAAAACCTGATTTAGTTTGGCTTCGGTGAGTTTTCGTTGTTCTTTTTCTTTCTCTAATTCAGCAATTAATCGGGCTGATTGTTGTTCACGAACAAAAGGTACTAAATAGTCATGAACCAATTGATATCGGTCAGCCGGAAATCCTGGTACTTGAAATACTAAGCCTGATTTCACCAATATTTTCAAAATTAAATCTAATCTTGCAGGCTCTAATGCTAAATCAGCTTCTAATTCAGCACGATTTTTTAGAGGACGAGTATTATTTTCATCAGTTAACAAATACAAAACTAGCTTGGCGAACTGTTCGTTATTGTTACCGCAGTCTTTAACTACTTCTTCCAAGAAACGCCCTACCAATTTTTCTTTAGGGCCTTGTTCTTGGTACTGAATCAAAGTTGTAATTTTCTCCGTTTGCAGTTGCGCTCCTACAACTTGTAATTCAATGGGGCGAATTTCGTTGAAATCTCTAGCTAAATCTCGTACTAACTCATTAATTAGGGCTGGCTCTAGATAAAACTGAGAACTTTCTGTTAAGCTTTGAATTACAGAGCGAGCATCTTCCGGCGAAAAGTTTCCTAAGTAATAAAGAATTTTTTTATCTAATATATTATTATCAATTGCATCCAAATGGGTTAAGCGATTACACTCTAGTAAATAATGGAGATAATCTTCTCTAAGAGACAGAATAATTTTTACATAAGGAATATTAAGACAATCTCGGATAAATTCAAAAAAAGGTCTCCTTTTATCTTGGTCTTTATAAGCAAAGAAAAACTCTTCAAACTGGTCAAAAATCAGAACAGTTAACAAACCTTTCTCTATATTTTTATTCAACTCTTCTACAAAACCTGACATCGAGTCTAAAAACACAGGAAAGCTTAAGCCTCTAACTTCTTCTAGTGATTCTACTAAGCGACTCCCTAAAAGTTTTGTCCAATCTGTATAAACTTGCAAAAGAACAGGCACAACATCACGAGCATCTATGGCTCTTTGTTTTAAAGCTGGTAATAACCCTGCCTGAACCAGAGAACTTTTACCTACTCCTGATTGACCATAAATGACCGTCAATTTGTGGTCATCACGACTAATTCTTTCAATCAATCGATTCACATCTTGCATTCTTCCAGAAGCAGCAATCTCTTGGGTTACTGCTACTTTTGGATCGGCCACTGCAAGTCCAGGATTAATAACTTGGAGTTTAGCTTGTAAGCGTCCTGCGCCTACAAAAGCTCGTAGTCCATACTGTTGCTCAATTGAACGTTGCTCTAGTTTAACTTGGAATGCTTCTAAATAGTTACTTTGGTCAAAGTAGAGCGATCGCAGTTTCGCCAAAATGCGAATATATAGCAGTGGATCATGTTGAGGATTACTTTCAGAACGAGCGGTTTCTAAATTAGCGATCGCCTCTGGAACCTGATTGAGATTTTGTTGAGCTTCTGCCAATAAAAGTAAGTATAAATTTTTATAAAATTTGCGTTCCCACTCCCAATTAATTATTTCTTCTGAGGAAATCTTGGCATTTGTTTGTAATGCTAGTTCTGCATATTCTTTAGCCTCTACCCATTGAGATTTTTTCAGCACTACCTCAGCCATGAATCCATAACTGTAAGCAAGTCTGATTGGCTCAGGGTAACTTTGGTGTAGCTCAATAGCTACTAACGCAACTTTTTCTAACTCATCATACGCTTCTAATCTGGTTAAAACTTCACCCCAAGCGTTAATAAATTTTGCTGCTAAATCTGGGTATTTGTGCTGCCTAAAAACCTCAACACATTTTTGAAAGTAATCTTTAGCTTTTAGGCAAGCTTCGTAATATTCAGAACGATGTAAAATTGCATACTGTTCCCACCAAAAACCAAGATGCCAAAGTAAACATCCGTAACGTTTCAAATCATCAGATGACAGATTTTGTTTATTTTTGACTTTCTTTTCCCAAACAGCTATACTTTGCTCATAATAATTTTTCGCTTCAGATTTATGTCCACTAGTATCTGCTTCCCGACCTAGCAAAAATTGTAAGCTTGCCTCTAGTTCAGGCTCTAATTTTTCTATAGATATTTGTAAATCCCTAACAGCAGATTCAATTTCCCCTAAATGGAGAATACCAAGGTCAAGATTGAGGTAAGCATTATCGAGAAACTTTCCAGCACCGACGTTAAGAATTGCTGCAAATAGAGAATTAACAATTTGGTGCAGATTGTTGATTAACTGATTCGTAGCAATTTTAAACTTAATTGAGTTACCTGTCCAACTCTTAAAATCAGGCATTAATTGAATCAATTTTTGGAAGGTTGGATCATTTACCCAAATAACTATCGGAAACTGAAAATTCTTACGAAATTCCTCTCTTACCTGATTTGTAGAAATTAAAAGTTGGTCAATTGCATCTACTAATTCCAAATCAAATATCATCAAAGCTTGAGGTAGTTGATTTCCCAGGTTAGCTTCAATTGTCGTGTAAAGTGTTTTGATAGATTTTGACAGATGTAGCTCTCGAATCTGAACTTGACATTCTTCCTTGATCTGCTGCACCATTTGGTCTCGCAAACTGCAATAGTTACAACGTGCCAAAATTAACGCAAAGTGTCCCTGAGAATTCGTAATTGAGCGGATTAGTTTTTTCAGGGAGCGTTCATTGTAGACAGCTACATCTTCAGGTTGATAAGAGTCACTCATAGCTTAAATTTCTTGGATTCTGCGATTGCCGGGTTAATATCAAACCAGCGTCCGTCAACATCTCGGTATTCAAATAAAAACATACTTCGTAAAAGAGTTTGGTATTCGTCCTCTCCTTTGACATTATCCCTCTGTTGCAAAACTTGTAGCAGTAGTGCCCACTCGTTATCACTAATTGCTGACACCAAATCATCCCGATACTCACGGATGACCATTTCCAGACAGTCCCGCCCAATAGGGGGGTCATCTTCTTGCAAACAACTGTAAAGCAAAACTAACAGATTTCGCACATGTCCACCGCTAACTCTACAAAGACGGTCTAAGGTTTCATCTGAATCAAAAACTTCGTTAATGCGACTTAACCGTTCTATTTCACCCAGCCAAGGAAATGCCCGTGCTAAAACCATTTGTCGCAGCAACTTTATTCCTTCTAAGTTATAGGTTTTTTCACGGTTCTTGACTGTCACCATTGGTAAGAGTACAGGCTTGATCCCAAAACGATTTGTCAGAGTGCTTAATTCATTGGAGAAAATTAAGACTAGGGGAATGGTATAAACCAAATGGCAATTGAGTTTCTTTAACTGCTCACCCCGGTCAATGAACAAATATTCTGGCTGAGAACGACCAGAGGCTTTAGGAGAGATATCGACGCGATCAAGATTATCAATAATTACTACTAATCCCTGATAACCTTGTAGCTTCAGCTGCTCTTTGGCACGCTCTAATACCTGTTGATTAATAGCTTCTAATATGCCGCTAGTCCGAGGTTCTAGGTATTGGCGCAACTGGCTGCGGAGTCTGGGACTATCTTTAGTCTTGGCAGTGACTTTACCAATTCCCAAAGGTAATGAAAATTCAAATTCTGGAACTACTGGTGTTTGTAAAAAATCCGCAATTTCATTAAACAAATCGACAAAGTAGCTTGGTCTAAGTTTGATTTTAACCTTTTCTAAGCTGGCACTAACTTGACGAGTTATTGCTAATAAAATATCGCTGACATCCACATCTGCCATATCTAAATCAGCACTGGACTCAAAGTAGACTACATGAAAGCCTTGCTTTTCTAATTCATCTTTGAGGCGAAATAGTTCTGTAGATTTACCACAGCCAATATGTCCAGTGAATAATTGGCAGGTTGACTCATCTGGTTGATTAGCGATCGTCCGCCGTAAACGTTGAATTACATTGCCTCCACGCACTGGTGAGAAGTCAATATAGTACTGTTGGTCTTCTTTATTCTCAATTTTTAGAGTCTTACTGGGATTACAGGCATTAAAAAACTTAATAGGGTCTAAAGCCATTACGGTTTCCTCTTATTACTTAATAAAATAAAAGTATAAAGTACTACTTATAGCCATTATTGTAGTTTCAGTATATACTAGTACATGCAGATAAAAAATCTTCGTAAAGTAGAATCTCACTTACTTAAGCAAAAGTTGCTACCAAAAAGATAGTTGTCCCATCTTTCGCAATACAAGCGATCGCTTAAAGGAACTTGTAGCGACGCTTTAAATGGTTGGGTAGTACAGCTAGCTGTGCTACCCAACAGCAGATTGTGGTTCAGATAGATGAAAAAGGCTGTAATAAAAATTGTAATATGAATATTACAGATTGATGCAATTTAAGACAGCTAATAACAGCGCCTGAATTTGACTCTGTTTAATTAATTATCAGCAGCAAAGTGCGATTCTCCTGTGGAAAGGCTGCGCGATCGCGTGCAGAATATTTACAGTGTTGCCGCCTAAAATTATGGATAATTCCCCAGTGGTCGCTCAAGCAAATGCATCCTTACCAAATTACACTCAGGAAAATATACATTTAGTGGAGTCAGCAGTTATAAAAGAAAAGATCGGAACTGATTTTGACTCTCGCATGATGCTGCGGTGTTTGGAACTTGCTCGCCGCGCTTTAGGACGGACTTCGCCCAATCCATTAGTGGGAGCGGTGATTGTCAAGGATGGCGAGATTGTCGGCGAAGGGTTTCATCCTCGTGCAGGTGAGCCTCATGCAGAAGTGTTTGCTTTGCAAGCAGCAGGCGATCGCTCACGTGGTGCAACAATCTATGTGTCACTCGAACCTTGCAATCACTACGGACGCACTCCCCCTTGTTCGGAAGGATTGATCCAAGCTGGAGTGGCAAAAGTCGTAGTAGGTATGGTTGATCCCAATCCACTGGTAGCTGGAGGTGGTATCGCCCATTTACGTGCGGCAGGGATCGAAGTGTTAGTAGGAGTAGAAGAATCAGCTTGTCGTCAGCTAAATGAAGCTTTTGTGCATCGCATTCTCTACAAGCGACCTTTGGGAATTTTAAAATATGCCATGACTTTAGATGGCAAAATTGCTACCACCTCTGGTCATAGCGCCTGGGTGACAAGCCAAGAGGCCCGCAATGAAGTACATCAAGTGCGGGCGGCTTGCGATGCAATAATTGTCGGCGGCAATACAGTCCGACAAGATAACCCTTATTTAACTAGCCATCATGCGGAGGCACATAACCCCCTGCGGGTGGTGATGAGTCGCCATCTCAACTTACCGGAAAGTGCCCACCTGTGGCAAACTGCGGATGCTCCTACTTTGGTATTGACTCAAAAGGGTGCTAACCCCGATTTCCAAGAACTGTTGCGAAAACTTGGAGTGGAAATCGTGGAATTAACATCACTTACACCAGATAACGCAATGGCGTACTTATATGAGCGGGGTTTTTGTAGCGTCTTGTGGGAATGTGGCGGTACCCTAGCTGCTAGTGCGATCGCTCAAGGAGCAGTGCAAAAAGTTTTGGCATTTATTGCCCCAAAAATCATTGGTGGTAGCATTGCTCCCACACCAGTGGGCGATTTAGGTTTTACTACCATGACTGAGGCATTGTCTCTAGAACGTGTTCGTTGGCGCGTAGTAGGCTCTGACTGCTTAGTGGAAGGTTATTTTCCCCAAAAAGCTAATAGTCAATAGTAATAACACTTGACTATCAATCAATTCATCGTGATTTTGCTATCATGAACACTGTCGTTCATGGGCAATATCACGTATAAGAGCTAGCCGAGATTGAATGTAGTGGCACAGATAATCAGTTTCGTTAGGATCTAACAAAACTTGTGTTTCGGTTTGTTTCACTAACCACTGCACCAAGCTAGCATCATCCAGTTGTAAGAGGAGCTTGGCTTGGGCGGTTTCAACCACTGACCAAAGCTGACGCATGATTGTAGGAGTCATCAGACCTCGATTGAATAATGAGCTATTAGCTGTCTTTAGATTACACAATTCCGATCGCAATTTACGACATGAATGTAGAAGCTGAGACAAGTATTATTAAAAACTTAATAATGGTATTTATAACTTTATGAAGATTAAGAATTTGAAACTAAGGTCGAAAATGGGAATTGGGAAAACAGGTTTTTATGGGTTTAGTTGCAAAACCTAGAAGACAAATACACTAATTCTAAAAACTGGGTTTTTGTGTTTGCGAAGACCGAAATTATGTATATTTTAGTCCAGTAAAGACAGTTTTTTAAAAACTATATTGAATCCTGAATCTGTCTTCTAAGATACAAAAATTAAATTTTTGAGAACAACATTTTCTAGAAACTTAACATCTTTTGGCTGTCGATGGACTCACAAAATCATGTAAATTTTCATCCCAAATACTAATGTAAATAAAATTACATTCTTGGCGGATAATCTGGCCTTTAACGGAGCCATTCTTAAAACTAAAATTATCAGACTGACCCTGTTGTACCTGTTTTAGTCCCTGCTTAATTTCTTCAGTGGCTTGCCCATCTAACAATCCATTCAAGGTAGCTTCCATCACCTGCGGGTCTACCGATTGGGCAAAAGATACCTCTGTTTGACGCAGCACTTTAGAATTACGATCGAATAAGTAGCCAAGATCAATTTTGTTTGGGACTAGTTTGTAAACAACAGCACGCGTCTTACCCCATGCACCTCTCAAATCTTGATTTGGTTTGCCGAGGGTAGCTTCTACGGTACTTCTGGATGTACCTGTAGGAAATACGGGAACACTTTGACTGCTGGTAGTCACAGCTACTTTTTTAGGTGGCTGATCATTCTTCTGTGGTGCTGAAGGTGCTTCTGGTGTGGGAACTGCAATATTCTCTGGTTCTGGTTGTGGTGTAGAAGGCACTTCTGGCGCTGGAGTATCTGAAATTACAGGTTCTTTTTCTGGCTGTGGTGTGGATACAACTGGGGGATTAAAGGTTGGCAAAGGATTGAGAATTACTCGCTTTCGTGGTTGTGAGGCTGGTACAACTGGGGCTGGAGAAGTTTGGGAAGAAAGAGGCGATTCGGTAGATGCGGGAGTAGGCAAAGATTCTAGCGATGGGGTGCGACTTGTAACAATGGTTGTTTCTGGTTGTTGCTGACGAATGATGTTAGGAATTACTATTGCACCAATCAAGCCGCCTACCAGCAAACTACCAATAATTACAGCAGGTTTTTGCCAGTTTCCAGGAGTGGAAGTCCCTGAAATCACAGTTGGTTTTTGTGGGGAATATAATGGCTGGGTTTGTCGAGTCGATGTCGCAGGGGGATAAAAATTAACTGTGGGAGTATTTGCAGCTAACTCAGGAGGGATATTACTAGCAGACTGCAAAGCGTGTAACATCTTACTAGCAGTGCTGTAGCGATCGCCAGCATGAGGCTTAATTGCCTGATTGAGTACCGCCGCTAATTGAGAAGAGATATTAGGGGCGTGCTGCTGCCAAAGTATTTCCCCAGTTTTGAGATCCGTTAGTAATTCTTGCGGGTGTTTGCCAGTCAGCAGATAAATCGCCGTTAAACCTAAGCTGTAGATATCAGTGGCGTAAACTGGGCGGCCAACGGCTTGTTCGCTAGGCATATATCCAGGCGTACCAATAACGAGCGATCGCGTGGGGTATCCTGAAGAGTTAACGACAGAACGGATTGTTTCTTTGACTGCACCAAAATCAATCAAAACTGGCTTGTTATCAACAGAACGGAGAATAATGTTCTCAGGTTTGATATCCCGGTGAATAATGCCTTTACTGTGGACATAATTTAACACTGAAAGCAGACTCAAGAGAATTTGCCGAACAGCAGCTTCACTCTCAAATCCTTTGGCTTCGACAATTTTCGTCAGAGTTTGGCCGTGAATCCATTCTTGGACAAGGTAAAATTGCCCGTTCTCAGAAAAGTAGGCGTAGAGTTTAGGAATTTGGTTACTACTTTCACCCAAATACTCCAAGGTTGCGGCTTCCCGTTCAAACCGTTGTTGGATCAGTTGGTAATTTTGCGGATCGTTATTAGTTATCGGTTTGAGTTGCTTAATCACACAACGACGGCGAGAAGGCATGTGAACATCTTCTGCCAGAAAGGTTTCACCAAAACCCCCAGCACCGATTACCTGGATAACTTGATAGCGATTGTTTAGCAGGGTTATTGTCATGAAAAATCACAAGCATAGACATTCTGAGACATTCCGCCTCTGGGCTTGTCGTCAGACACCGCCCTTTCCAAATGTACATCACATGAGTTCATGAGTTATGAACACTGAATTAAGAACGCTATTCAATTATGAATTAGTTTGACAGACTACTATTTCCGACTTGTGTGTACACCGTAGGTACAAGTCAGTGACCGCCGTAGACATCGCTTTTTTGCATAGAGAAATTACTTAGTACAGTTTTGCGTAAAAGCGTAGCGTTTTTAATGCAAGCCGACGCATTAATACCAATTCTCTATGAAGTTGCACTTAATAACGAGGTGATGATATAATCCCATCCACAAATAGAAGCGATTACTTCTGCTGAGATAGAACCCTTAAACCTGTTTTAACTTCCGTCTTAATTCATTATGAAGGCCCCTCGCTTGTTCACCATCAAATTTTCTTAGCACCTTGGTATCAAGAAATGGAAAAGTATTTAGTCACCAAAGAAGAGATTGAGTCTTATGAAGGACTAGAAAAAACACATTTTCTCAACTCCAATGCTCGCAGACTGAATAAGTCTTTAGGAGATTTGACAGGTTTAAAAAATATCGGTTTCCACATCATTGAAGTAGAGCCTGGACGTGAATCAACGGAGCTTCACATGCACTATCACGAAGAAGAGTGCGTATACGTTCTTGAGGGAGAAGCTGAGGCAACAATTGGAGAAAGCGTTTATCCAGTTAAAGCAGGAGATTTTATTGGATATCGCGCTGGTGGTAAGCCGCACAAGCTGAAAAACACGGGAAATTCTATATTCAAATGTATAGTAGTTGGTCAAAGGCTAGACCATGATATCGGTGACTATCCAAATTTGCAGAAGCGTATATATAGGAGCAAAGGTTTAAAGTGGAATCTGGTCGATATGGAAAATATAGCTGAACCAGTAGCAGGTAAGAAGACATAACAGGTAGTAACAATGTAAGCCGATGCATTGTTATTGGAGGGTATTGCCAATTTTACTTCGCTATGAATTAATGAAATGCCTTACTTTCGTAAACTTCACCATCAAAAAGGCATGCAAATCACAGATGCGATCGCATCTGTGATTTGAGCAATATTACTAGAATTACTAAAGTTTGAACAAGTTAACCAAGGTTTACACTACTTAGTTGAACTCTATAGTCTCAACAAACTCTAAAATACTCTCCTTGATATCTTCAGCTTCTTCTTCAAGAGAATCGGGAGTTTCGCCGTCAAGAAAGCTGTGCTGACTACTAACTATATACAAAAATTCACCACTGATAAAGGTGAGCAGACCCCGGTACGCATCTAATCTGATCGCAGTTCCATTATTTTCTTGCTTAGAAATTGTCGAACCTTTGGGCATATCAATTAAGACATAGTAAGCACCTCGCAAAGTATCTTCCAGATATTCGGTGTACTCCACAGAAGCATCTGGTACATTGGCAAAAATCGCCTGGGGTACATACTTATCTACTAAAATCGTTTGTAAATATTCTTCTTGTCCAACAGACTCCAATTCCTCTAACTGTTCTAGAGGAAAAGGATAATAATCGATTCTCAACAAAGTACCGATGTCATCAGAAAAGCCTACTACTCCTTCCTGGCTTTGAATTCTACCGCCCTGCTGGGGATCAACCGGAATTGGCACGGTAAAATTACTTAAAGGGGATTGATATGTCTGTTCGCTAAAATCTTCTATGACTACTGTCTCATCATCGTCGTCGTCTGCATATTCTTCTTCTGCTTCTTTAAAGGCTGCAATTACCTCCTTAATGATCTCCTCTGCTTCTTCATCTTCCAGTTCTAAGGCTGCTTGTAGCTTTTTGAGGTAGGCTTGTTTTGGTTTGGCGATCGCGAGTTCATCGTCTAAAAGCACTATTACCCCAGCTGCAAAACCATCCAGCACTAATTCATCTGAAAGAGATACTTTGGCAGCATTAAACAGGGGGCCAATTCCCTCCTCTTCAGCAATGGCTAGGAGTCTGTCAACTATTTCGGCAATTTCATCTTCTGAGTATTCCTCGAAAACCTCAAATTCCCAGAGGATACCCGCTAAACTTTCTGCATCTACATCTTCAATCATTGAATCAGCGATCGCAGTCACAGTTGCGATCGCTGCTACGGCTTCCTCTGGACTTAGTGATTCCTCTGATGTCTTTGGTGAGTTAAAAACCTTGTCATATTTGGTCATAATTGCTACCTAAATTAATTCCTCAATAGTAAAAACAGATTGAAAGTGACAATGGTCAGTTTACCAATGGAGCGAATCTTCTAGAGAAAAAGTTGCCTAATAGGTGGTTTACTCAGTATTGCTCAGGTGTCACCAAATCTTGTTGACAGCTAATCTCCAAGAATTTGAGATGTTCTAAAATCTGTTGTCGAATATACACTTAAACACGAGTTAGGCTCAATTTTTACCGCAGGTCAACTTAATTAAATATTGTAAATTTTTGTTATTGAGCAATTATCGTTAATAAATGCTATATCTTTCTTGATTTTTATCCTCTAGCAGATGAATTATATCTACCGATAGAATTATAAACTAGCTAGCGATAGATACCTATACCGTGAGCAGGATGTCACAATACCGATGTTTGTAGCAACACACAATATCCAAAGCGTTTGTACTGTTAGTTCTACAAATGTAAATTACATAAAATTTTGAGTTTTTTATGGTAAAAACCACTCCATCTCAGTTTTCTCCAGATCAATACAAAGTTGATTCTGCACAAGAAAAAGTAGACGCTATTATAGAAACGCCACCATCAGAAACTGAGATTGACCTAGAGTTTCTTTACACCAGAGATATTGAATTTCGTCAGGAAACTATTTACTTTCTGGTAGTCGATCGCTTTTATGATGGCGATCCAGATAACAGCGAAGGTGAAAATTCAGAACTCTACGATCCCAATAGACAAGAATGGGGTAAGTACTGGGGTGGTGACTTGCAAGGTGTCATCGATAAATTAGATTATCTCAAAAATATGGGAGTTACCGCCCTTTGGCTAACTCCGCTATTCGAGCAAGTAGAAGAGTTATTTATTAGCAATGCGGCGATGCATGGCTATTGGACAAAAGATTTTAAGCGGATTAATCCTCGCTACATTGCTGATGGAGAAAACCCTTCTTTAAATGCTACCCAAGAAGAAAAAAATACGACTTTTGATCGGTTAATTACAGAACTACACAAGCGGAATATGAAGCTGGTGCTGGATATTGTCTGCAATCACAGCAGCCCTGATACCAGTGGTAGTAAAGGTGAATTGTATGATGATGGCGTTAAAATTGCTGACTTTAATAATGATGTTAATCATTGGTATCACCACTATGGTGAAGTGCAAAACTGGGAAGACGATTGGCAAGTACAGAATTGTGAACTAGCGGGTCTTGCAACCTTTAATGAAAATAATACAGAATATCGACAGTATATTAAATCAGCAATTAAACAATGGCTAGACCGGGGTGTGGATGCACTGCGGGTTGATACTGTCAAGCACATGCCGATTTGGTTTTGGCAAGAATTCACTGGCGAGATGAGCAATCACAAACCAGATGTATTTATTTTTGGCGAATGGATTTACAGTAATCCGAGTGACGATCGCTCGGTAGAATTTGCCAATCATTCAGGCATGACACTTCTAGACTTTGGGCTATGTGTGGCAATTCGAGCCGCATTGGGTCAAGGTTCAGAAATGGGATTCCAAACAATTCAATACATTTTTGACCAAGATTATCGCTATAACGGGGCAACAGAGTTAGTTACCTTCATCGATAACCATGATATGTGCCGCTTCCAATCGCTGAATCCCGATCCAGCGATGTTGAAGGTTGCGATCGCCTTAATTATGACATCTCGCGGCATTCCCTGTATATATTACGGTACAGAACAGTATTTACATAATGATACTGATGGCGGTAACGACCCATATAACCGCCCGATGATGGAAAATTGGGATACCGATAGTGAGGTTTATCGTTGTATTAGATTGCTATCTGGTTTACGGCGGCTAAATCCTGCTGTGTCAATGGGTAGCCATTGGCAGAAATACTTGACCGCCGATGTTTACTGTTATGTCCGCCGCTCTCGTGATTCTCTATGTTTTGTAGCTTTAAACCGGGGAGGGGAAGTTATTCTCCCAGAAGTAGAAACAGAATTGCCCGATGGTGAGCATACTTGCGTAGTGACTCGCAATAAGTATGAAGTAAAAGAGGGCAAGATTTGTAACCTGGTATTAGAAGAACGGGGAGTGCTTGTTTTCAGCCACGTTGGGGAACGGATCAAAGCACAAACAATTGTGCGCGTCCAACTCAATGGCGTGGATACTCAACCCGGTGAAATCATTGTGGTGACAGGAGATTGTCCAGAGTTGGGTAACTGGGATATCAGCAAAGCATATCGTTTGGAGTACATCAACTCAAATACTTGGTCTGCCGAGATTCCCTTTGATGAAAGTGTTGGTAAGCTGATTGCTTATAAATATGCCATGTGGCGGGAAGGGCGATCGCCTCTGCGGGAAAATTTGGTCAATCGTCGCTGGGTGATTGCCAAAGAAGGTACTGTTAAATGGCGTGATACCTGGGCATCGGGAAGAGAATCGTAGAAATATTGAATAAGTTATGAAGAGTGAAGGATTCAAATTTGGATTCTTCACTTTTTATTATTTATAAATTTTAAGTAACAAAAAAATACACAAATAAGCGTATTGAACCGCTCTAATTTCTAAATACTTCTTCAATATATTTCAGTTTACAGTGATCTGGATCACACTATTTTCTGAGTAAAATATAGATAATATCAAGCACATAAATACTTAATAACTGTCAAAAAGAAGACCAAAGAGGCTCTACTTTTACAGAAGCAAAGGATACATATACTTTTATGATCCCTATACTCACCAGTTTTTAATTCTTAACCAAGTGATCTAAAAAAATTAGAAAAAGGTAAATAGTAATGCTCGACCTCTTATTAAAAGATAAATTAAGTGCTAAAAAAACACTAAAAGTAAAGAAGCAAATTTTAGCACGAGTTCAAGGTCGGGAACTAAAAAGTTTAAATGTCGAAATGAATTTTTATAAAACTGAATTACTTCCTTATTTTATAAAGTTGAATCAATACAATCCTGTCGTTAGTGTTACAGAGCAATTACGGCTTTTAGTGGGTGTTTGGACACCAATCTGGTCTACCATATCGTTTCATGAAAGTTTACCGCAAAGGATACAAGAGCAGTCATTCCAAATTTTCCAGCATGATGGTTACTGTGCAAGTATAGCTCGCTATATACTGGGAAAAGAGTCGTCTTTATCCGATAATTTTCAATCAAAATTACCAGCTTATGATTTCATGATCCTCCAAAAATATGGAGTTAAAAATGGAAAATGGGCTCTTCAAAACATTGATAGATTTCAGGCTTTTAAAAATAGAGAAATTCCTTTAACCTTAGAATCAGTCTACAACTGGTTTACTAATGTAGTTAATACTAAAGTAAAACTTAATTCGTCAAAAGAGGATTTGCCTAAAGCCCTCGAATTAGAAAATCTCGAGATAAATCATGTTAATGAATTTCAAAAAACCTACTTAGCAACTTCTCAAGTGTTTGAGCATTTATATATAGATATTGACTGGCGACTTGTGAAAACTCAAACAGATGCCTCACATCTACCTAGTTACACAATTTATGTGAAGAGGCAATAAGAATAATAATTTCTGTAATTCAAACAGTTTTGGTAAGATGCCAGGTATAGTCCTCAATCTAAAAATAAGTTCAATAGAATGACTAATCGATTCACTCGTATATTTAAATACAAGCAGTTATAAATAATTTATTTATAAAGTGTATCTATTTAGGTTGGGCAATACGCGCTTCAATATCTTCCAATGTTTGTAACAATAGACTCCTTGCCTGCAATTGCCAACCCCATCTTTGAATTCTGTAAGCTGATACAGTACCAGCTATAGCTACTAACAAACAGATAGGTTGATTTAAAGAAATTCCGAATAACAAACCCAATCCAGCAATTCCCCAAAATGGTAAGGCTACTGTTTGTCTTTGCTCTTCCACAATTTGAGTAACTATATTAGAAGATTGCTTATTAACTAATAATGCTTCTTTGACTTGTTGTTGTTCACTTGCCGACACTGTTAAACCTATTTTTCGCCGTAGCTTTTCTATTTTTCGGGCATCAGTGCTGTACTCAGTTAACTCATCTTCTGCCATTTTTAGCAGTCGTTCTAGTTGTGCCATTGTGTATTGCATCCGGTATTTTGATACAGCTATTAACCTAAGTAATTGTTAAGTTTTATTGACTATTAAATTGTATTTAATCGCCAAATTTAAAGTTACACGACGGAATGAAAAATCTAAAATTAAAGATGGGAAAAATATACTAAAGGTTACGCACTTACAAATTGAGTATAAATTTAAAAGGTAATTATGACTACAATATCTAAAAGTACTTTATCTCCATCTGCTCAAGAGCGATCGCTCATCTTGTGGTTTGATGAAGTTGGAATTGCTGATATCCCGTTAGTTGGTGGTAAAAATGCCTCACTGGGCGAAATGATTCAACAGCTAACGCCCAAAGGGATTAACGTTCCTACCGGATTCGCCACCACTGCTTACGCTTATCGTCATTTCATCAAATTAGCAGGTTTAGAAGCAAAGCTACGCAAACTCTTTGCTGACTTGGATGTTGAGGATGTCAAAAATTTACGCGAACGAGGGAAAAAAGCGCGATCGCTATTAATCCACACTCCATTCCCTGTAGAATTGCGAGAGGCGATCGCTACAGCCTACCAAAGTCTTTGTGAAATATACCATACAGAGACAGATGTTGCAGTCCGTTCTAGCGCCACTGCCGAGGATTTACCTGACGCTAGTTTTGCTGGACAGCAAGAAACTTACCTCAATGTTGTAGGTGTTGAGGGAGTTTTAGCAGCTTGTCACAAATGCTTTGCTTCCCTATTTACCGATCGCGCCATTTCTTATCGCCACACCAAGAGGTTTGACCACTTTAGCATTGCTCTGGCTGTGGGCGTGCAAAAAATGGTGCGTTCTGACTTAGCAACCTCTGGTGTGATGTTTTCCATTGACACAGAAACCGGATTTAGGGATGCAGCACTAATTACAGCCGCCTATGGTTTAGGTGAAAACGTTGTTCAAGGTTCTGTAAATCCTGATGAATATTATGTTTTTAAACCAACTTTAAAAGCTGGTTTCCGTCCAATTATCGATAAAAAATTGGGCAGTAAAGAACTGAAAATGATTTATGATGACGGCTCCAAATTTACGAAAAATGTTTCGGTTTCCTCCAGCGAGAGAGGTAAATTTGCCCTGAGTGATGAAGAGATTTTACAGCTAGGAACTTGGGCGTGTTTAATTGAAGACCATTACTCTCAAGTCCACGGTATTTTAACTCCAATGGATATCGAGTGGGCAAAAGATGGTATTACTAACCAACTTTTTATTGTGCAAGCGCGTCCCGAAACCGTCCAATCGCAGAAGACAGGAAATGTGCTACGGAGTTATCGGTTGGTATTGGGGAATCGGGAACTTGTACTGAGCGCAGCCGAAGTATGGGGAATCGGGAATGGGGAAAAATCTTCCCAATCTCTAATTCCCTTGGTTACGGGAAGTGCAATTGGGGAAGGTATTAGTCAAGGGAAAGCCCGCTTAATTTTAGATGTTCAGAAACTCGAACAGTTTCAAGTTGGGGAAGTTTTGGTGACAGAGAGAACCGATCCCGACTGGGAACCGATTATGAAACGCGCTAGTGCAATTGTCACCAACTCTGGTGGTAGAACGTGTCACGCCGCAATTATTGCGCGAGAATTGGGTGTACCTGCGATCGTGGGATGTGGCAATGCTACAGAAATTTTGAAACCTGGTCAAGAGGTAACAATTTCTTGCGCTGAAGGAGAAGAAGGAAAAGTTTATGCAGGTTTATTACCTTTTGAAGTTGAAGAAGTTGCTTTAGAGAACTTACCGCGTACCCATACTAAAATTTTAATGAATGTGGGTAATCCCCAAGAAGCATTGAGTTTATCGGCAATTCCTAACGATGGCGTAGGTTTAGCGCGGACAGAATTTATCATTGCTAACCAAATTCAAATTCATCCAATGGCGTTGATTCATTATGAGCTATTAAAAGATGAATTTGCGAAAGCTAAAATTGCTGAAACTACCTCACTTTATGATGACAAAACCCAATATTTTGTAGATAAATTAGCTCAAGGCATTGGTAGAATTGCCGCAGCATTTTATCCTAAACCAGTAATTGTGCGAATGTCAGATTTCAAAAGTAATGAATATGCGAATTTGCTAGGTGGGCGACAGTTTGAACCCAATGAAGAAAACCCGATGTTAGGTTGGCGAGGAGCAGCGCGTTACTATGATGAAGGCTACAGAGAAGCTTTTGCTCTAGAATGTCATGCCCTCAAACGGGTACGGGAAGATATGGGTTTAACGAATGTTATTCCAATGATTCCTTTTTGTCGCACTCCCGATGAAGGGCGGTTGGTTTTAGCAGAGATGGCAAAAAATGGTTTAAATCAGGGTGTTAACGGCTTACAGGTTTATGTGATGTGCGAGTTGCCTAGTAATGTGATTCTGGCTGAGGAATTTGCTGAGGTATTTGATGGTTTCTCCATTGGTTCAAATGATTTAACTCAACTAACGCTAGGGATAGATAGGGATTCGGCATTGGTAGCGCGATTGTTTGATGAACGCAGTCCGGCTGTCAAACGAATGGTGAAAATGGTCATCGAAACAGCGAAAAAATGCGATCGCAAAATCGGCATTTGTGGACAAGCACCCAGCGATTATCCAGAATTTGCCCAGTTTTTGGTTGAACAAGGAATTGACTCGATTAGTTTGAATCCAGATTCGGTTTTAAAGACGATGCTAGAAGTGGCAAAAGTTGAGGGTACTAATTCGTAATTCGAGTAATTTATGCCAGTTAGAGACTGTTACCACGAAAACTTGAAGAATGCCCTAATTAAAGATGGCTGGAATGTTACTGACGATCCCTTTCATCTAAAGTGGGGAAAAAAGGATCTTTACGTGGATTTGGCAGCCGAAAAGTTGCTCACAGCAGAAAAAGGAACAGAGAAGATTGCTGTAGAAATCAAAACCTTCAGTGGCGACTCAGAAGTAGCAGACCTAGAACAGGCGATTGGTCAGTACTTTACCTACCTTGCTGTTATGAGCCGTAATTATCAAGATAGGGTTTTGTATATCGCTGTTCATGAGGATGTTTTTACAGATATTTTTGAGGAAGAGCCGCTTGGTAAACTTATATTGGAAGACTACAAAATTCCTCTAATCGTTTTTAATCCAAAGCGGGAGGTTATTGTCCGATGGGTAATTTGGAGCAATACAGGCAACTAATTTGCAGCATTCTTACTGAACACACAAAGATTCCTTACTCTTACGGTAATATTCAGCATGAAACTATCTTTGATCGAGAACAGGATCGATATTTGGTAATGATTCTTGGTCGAGAACCAGTGCCAGAACTCTCTCCAACTGCAACACGCCGCGTTCACGGCTGCTTGATTCACATTGATATTATTGATGGCAAAATTTGGATTCAACGTGATGGCACTGAAGAGGGGGTAGCAACGGAATTGGTAAGGGCTGGTGTGCCGAAGGATCGGATTGTATTGGGATTTCGGTCTGAAGAACTGCGGAAAGATTCAGAATATGCTGTTGCATAACCAACGGTAGTTAAACTTCTGGATAATTGCCCACAGCATAGCGATCGCCATATTTTGTTTGTGTAATTCTCTACAAAACTTTTGACTGCTCAACCATAAGTATCTTACTATTTTGCAGAATGGCAATTTAGTTTAGCCAAAAGCAAGATGACAAATCTTTTGGAAACCGAACGCTTGATCATTCGCAGTTGGATACCCGAACACGATGCCGAACAAGCCTTTATAATTTACAGCGATCCTGAAGTTACGCATTTTCTTGGTAAATCTTCTCGCTCCGCAAGTATTGAATCACAGCGTCAGCGCTTGATTGAAGGTATTGAGCGAATGCATCAACGCAATAATGGTACTGGATCTTGGGCAATTGTCGAAAAGGAAACTACAGCAATTGTGGGAACTATCCTTCTTAAACAATTGCCCGACAAAGATGGTTTAACTACTCAAGATTATGAGGTAGGCTGGCACTTACGGCGAGCTTCTTGGGGTAAAGGGTATGCAACGGAAGCAGGACGAGTTATGCTCAACTACGGATTTAGTGTTTTGAACTTGCCAGTGATTTATGCCGTAGTGAAGCCAGAAAATCATGCCTCAATCCGTGTAACAGAACGATTGGGTATGAAACCAGTGGGGCGAACAAATAATTATTACGGTATTGAACTACTCCTGTTTCAACTAGATGCACTTGAAGAATGGAGGGAGTAACAAGGGAGCAGTTCTTGAGCAGAGGGTAGGAGGGCAAAGCAGTGGAGTTCAAAAACTCGTCGGCGAGTATCAAAGACTCATCCCCTATTCCCAATGCCCAATCCCCCATGCCCAATGACAAATGACAAATGACAAATAACAAATGACTAAAAAGTGGTTCCGAATTGGGATGGTGAGTGTATTTCTTCTCTCACTCGCCTTGAGGTTTTGGGGATTGGAGCGATTCAATACTCTAGTATTTGATGAAGTTTACTTTGCAAAATTTGGTAATGATTATCTCACGCACACACCATTTTTTAATGCTCATCCGCCGCTAAGTCAATATATGATTGGCATCGGCATTTGGATTGGCAGTCACATTCCTTTTTGGCACGATACAGTAAATGGGCTAACGGGTTCAATGCGATCGCCCTGGACTTATCGGTGGTTCAATGCCCTTACTGGCTCATTTATCCCTTTAGTTGTAGCTGCGATCGCTTATCAGTTGAGTTATCGCCGTAGCTTTGCTTTGCTTGCGGGTTTGTTTACAGCTTGTGATGGCATTTTTCTAGTTGAATCCCGCTATGCTTTAAGTAATATTTATATTGTCATCTTTGGTTTATTAGGACACTGGTTTTTATTATTAGCATTAGATAAGCAAAATCGGCGACGTTCATTTTGGTTAGTTTTTGCTGGCATTGCTTTTGGTGCATCAGTCGGTGCTAAATGGAACGGTTTATGGTTTCTATCCGGTGCTTATCTTATTTGGATAGTAGCTTGGGTAATTCAGGGAACGCATTCTTTTTCTAACGCCAAACTCTTTTTTCAATCCCCCTCATTGGAGGAGACAGGAGGCAGGAGGCAGGATAGCGCAGCGTTAGCGAGTCCGCGAGCGTCGGCAGAAGGCAGGAGCCAGGAGTCAGAAGTCAGGAGTCAGGAGGTAGGAATTAGTACTTATTCTCCACCATTTATACCATCTCCCTCATCTGAGTCACCACTACAAAACTTGACTCAGCTAAATATTTTCCAGATGTTATTTTATCTAGGAATAATTCCAGCTTTTATCTATAGCATCATCTGGATTCCTCACCTTCAGCTAGATAAAACTTATGGATTTATTGCAGTACATCAGCAAATTTTGAAATTTCACTTGCATTTAGGTGGTAATAGTTCGGATGTACATCCTTATTGTGCTGCGTGGTACAAATGGCCTTTGATGACTCGACCAATGGCATATTATTATCAAACGGCTGAAAGTATCACTGAACCATTACCTGTCATGGGGCCACCTTTACCTGCTGGTGCTGGACAAGTTATTTATGATGTCCATGCAATGGGCAATCCCTTTTTGTGGTGGTTTGGTGTTGCTGCAATATTGTTTTTAGTAGGAATGCTGGTGTCACAAGCCGTAATGCCTTGGGTGAAGGAAAAACGTTTTTCTGTACCTGCAACTCTTAGTATTGATACTTGGATTGCCTTGTATTTAGTTATAAATTATGCTGCTAACTTAGCACCTTGGGTGGAAGTGACGAGGTGCGTTTTCATATACCATTATATGTGTGCAGTAGTATTTGTATTTTTAGCGATCGCTTGGTTTGTCGATCAGTGTCTTCGCAGCTACTATCAACAACTCCGGGCGCTAGGTGTTACCATTACTTTTATCATTCTCGCTGCTTTTATTTTCTGGATGCCTATTTATCTGGGTTTACCCCTCTCACCTCACGGTTATAAACTGCGGATGTGGTTCAACTCTTGGATTTGATTAAAAGGGCATGGGGCATTGTAATTAATAACTCCTAAATCCTGTACAGACGTGATGAATCACGTCTCCTAACTCTTAAAGAACGCATCAAAGTTTACCCAAAGCAATTACTTGTTAAGTCGCTTCATTCACAACTTATCGTCTGACAAACAAAGCCCGATAAACAGGTTCACCTTTTTTTTGTGTACCCATTTCCCGTTCTGTGGGCACTGGTAGGGGATTTTCTGCTAACCATTCTTCTGTGCCAACTTTCTGATAAGCTGGGTGAGCAGCAAAGTGATCGCGCATTTCCACCGCAATAAATTCCATATCTGATTGCACAAACACAATCCCACCAACTGCAAGATAACTGGCTAACTCCGCCACTAGTTCTGGTTGCACTACACGGCGTTTAGCATGGCGGGTTTTAAACCAAGGATCGGGGAATTGAATTGTAACGCGCTGTAAACTCCCTGGAGGGAGAGAAGATAATAGAGAGTCCAGCGAGTTATTCACATTGCAAAATAAGTAGTGCAGATTTGTTAAAGCCAACTCAGAACTTAACCTATTCGCCTCCACCACCAGAGGTTCTCGAATTTCCAAACCGAGAAAATTCCAGTTGGGTTCTATTTTGGCCATATTTAGCAAAAACTGCCCCTTAGCACAGCCAATATCTAAATGTAGTGGTTGATTTGGCTTTGCATAAATTTTTCCCCAGTCAAGGGGACTTGCTGGTGTTTGATACTTTTTAGCAAGTGGATTAACATGCTGGCGGACTCGGACTGCTGCCAAAATTTCCTCTCCTTTACGTGAAAATATCCTATGGTGTGTGCGATCGCGCCATCAGTTGGCTTTGTTAACAAAATGTACTAAATATCTGGTAATTATTACTCAATTGCCTACATCCATCTATTACGATAGCAACAAGAATGGATTGATTGGTAGTGTCAAAAACCAAAGCTGCAACTACAAGCAAAAAATAACTATATAGTTATTAACTATATCAAGTAAATTCTCATCTTGTTTTAAAGTTATTATGACTATGCTGGAGACAGAGTAATAAGTCATAAGTAATAAGTCATAAGTAATGAGTAATAAGTAATGAGTGGATTATTTTTATTTTTCTTTCAATTTGTTGATTGAAGTTGTTAATATCTTAATAATTATTTCATTCTCTTCTATCAAGTTTTGAAATTTTGATTTTGACACTAACTCCGATTTTATCATTATTTTTATCCAATAAAGGGTTTCACTGGCTTCCTTTAAGGCTATAGAATACTTATTGATAAAGTCTTTATTTGATTGTGCATATTTAGCTTCTGAATAGTTTGCACCATGAAAAATAAGTAATAAGTAATAAGTAATGAGTAATGAGTAATGAGTTAGAGATTTTTACAGATTTTTAGCTCACGGTGAATAAATAATAAATATTTTTTTACTTATTACTCATTACTCCTATTGATGTTCCGCTTCTTAAAAATTGTTTAGACAAGATTTTCCCAGCGTCGTCAAAAGGTCTTTTATTTAGCTCAGAATAAGCTTTGATAACTCTTATCGCCAAATTTTCTGTTCTTTCTTGAATACTGAGATTTGCGTTATAATTAATCATGAGTAAAAAAGAATGTGGTAATTCAATTTTACTTTATAAGTAATGGGTATTTACTCATTACTCATTACTCATTACTCATTACTCATTACTCATTACTCATTACTTAAAGAACGCGAAAAATAACTTTTCTCACTGCAAATTTTACTCAGCAAGGATTGTGCATGATTTTTTAACCCATGAAAAGGTACAAAATCAACACCCTAGTTGAGAACACCAATTTGATGTTGAGTGTGATTTTTGCTTTTTTTACTCAGCACTGGCTCAACGCACCGCTAACAACACTATTTCAGTAATTTTTTATCCTTGGAAACCTCCATTTCCATGTAGGCACTATATTTCAAAAGAAATTAAATTGCAAATTTCTATGGATATAATTGCCCATGAATTTCTGGAATTGAGTAATTTTCAACGCGCTTGGGAAAAGGTAGCAGAAAATCGAGGTTGTGCAGGTGTAGATGGAGAAACTATTGATAAATTTGCTAGCAATCAAACCATTAATATTTATCAATTGCGAAATGCTGTTAGCAATAGTACATACCAACCTCAGCCTTGCAAACAGGTGATTATTCCCAAAAAAAATGGCAGTCGGCGAGAGTTAAAAATACCTACAGTGCGGGATAGAATTGTTCAGCAAGCTCTATTAAATGTGCTTTATCCAATCATGGAGGCTAAATTTTCGTCTGCAAGTTTTGCTTATCGTCCTAATTTATCTTACCTGAATGCAGTAGAAAAAGTAGCTGACTGGCGAGATCATGGTTATTCTTGGGTTTTAGATGCAGATATTGTGAAATTTTTTGATAATATCGACCATCAAAGGTTATTAACACAAGTCAGAATACATATAAATAATCCGGGGATTTTATGTTTGATTAAATCCTGGGTATCAGTTGGAATGTTAACTGAAGAGGGACTGATATTACCCCAAAAGGGCATCCCACAAGGTGCAGTAATTTCGCCGATGCTGGCCAATATTTATCTGCATGAATTTGATGAATTTATTACCGCAACAGATTTAAAACTCGTGCGTTATGCGGATGATTTTCTCATTTTATCACCCACTCAAGAGCGAATTTTACAAGCAAAATTAGAAATCATCAATCTTTTGGATTCTATGGGATTAAGAGCTGATTCGTAAACAAAAGATTAAGCTGCCATTCGTTTTACCATCAGACGAATCAATGAGCCGTAAATCATGGCTTCACTGATCTCTGTGTACAACTCATAATCCTTGCTCAAACGCCGAAATCGATTGAGCCAGCCGAATGTCCTTTCCACAATCCACCGCTTGGGTAATCGTTCAAATGTTTTCGATATTCTCTCAATCACCTCAACACGAACCTGTTCTCCGCAAACTTGCTTGACAGCTTGAGCAAAGTTTTCACCAGAATAGCCTTGATCTACCCAAACAACTTCCAATTTAGACAATTCCTGAGCCGATTCATGGAGTACAACCACAGCCCCCAAACGTTCCGACGCATTAGCTTCAGTCACTAAAACGCCAATCAACAAACCTTGAGAATCCACAACTATATGTCGCTTACGGCCTTTAACTTTCTTACCACCATCGAAACCGTAGACTTCCCCTTTTTTTCCGTTGTCTTCACTGACTGAGAATCGGCGATCGCAACGCTAGAGTGTTCGTCTCTGCCCAAATCTTGTCGCAGTTGATGGCGCACTTGGTCGTGAATTTTCTGCCATATTCCTTTGCGCTGCCATTTCTGAAAGTAGCCGTATACTGTTGTGTAAGGTGGAAGATCATGGGGTAGCATTTCCCACTGACACCCGGTACGTTGCACATAGAAAATAGCATTCAAAATTTCTCGTAAATCTACTTCTACAGGATGCCCAAACCCTTTAGGTTTTGGTAGAAAGGGCTTGATAATTAACCATTCGGCATCGCTTAAATCACTTGGGTAGGGTTTACGCTGTGGATTTTCAATCGCAGGTAGACGGCTCATCGACTACAACATAAATTACACTCGACTTAGCCTATAACCTGAACAAAACCGGATTCAGTTTTCTTTAGATTTTCTTTACGAATCAGCTCTAATGATGAATGCCGAGAAAACTCAAATCACTAGTTTTAACCGGGGTTTTCGGTTTTTAGGTCATGGTTTTTTAGAAAATGCTATTTTTCCAATCGATGTTAATTCAGAGAAGCTGAAATCTGGAATAGAGAAAAGTAAAAGTAAAAAAAAAGTCCCAACATTAGGCAAGAAGCACAAGCACAGAATGCCACAACCTTAGAAGTAGAGACGATATATATCCCAGAGAGGCAATCTAATATCGCGTCTCTACATCAGCCCTTTATTGCAGAAACAGAAGTTGAAGAATTATCTCCAGACAATGACAACGACGAGATTACTCCTTTTCAAAAAAACATCTGGAATCGAGAAATGGCAGCTATATATTTAATTGAGCAAGGAACATCAATATATAAAGACTATCAGCGCTTTATTATTCATGTCTCGGAAAAACCTAAAATAGAAGTTCCCGTTCGAGAGGTTGAGCAGATTATAGTTTTTGGCAACATCCAATTATCAACCCATGTAATTAATGCTTGTCTTCAAGAACGAATTGCTGTACTATTTCTCAGTCAATCTGGTCAATATCACGGTCATTTATGGAGTGAAGAATCTACCAATTTAGATAATCAATTAATCCAAATTGAAAGGCGGGGTGATGACTATTTTCAATTTAGCATATCTAAAGTGATTGTTTTAGGGAAGCTGATCAACTCTAAGCAATTATTAATGCGATTCAACCGCAAGCGCAAACTTGTAGAAGTTGAAAAAGCTATTTTCGGAATCAATCAAGATATTGATTCGCTAGATTTGGTAGATAACTTAGATTCATTGCGCGGTTATGAAGGAATCGCCGCAGCTAGATATTTTCCGGCTTTTGGCAAGTTGATTACCAATTCTGCTTTTAGTTTTTCTCAAAGATTCCGTCAACCACCAACCGATGCTGTCAACTCTTTATTGAGTTTTGGTTATACTCTTTTATTTAACAATGTTTTAAGTTTTATCATTGCAGAGGGAATTTCTCCTTATTTGGGGAATTTTCACTATGGTGAGAGGCAAAAACCATATTTAGCATTTGATTTGATGGAGGAATTTCGCTCCCCTGTTGTAGATAGTTTAGTTTTAAAGATTATTAATAATTCTATCTTCAAACCACAAGATTTTGATTTAGTTCCTAGTACGGGAGGAATTTATTTAAGTCAATCTGCGCGAAAAGTTTTTCTGAAGCAGTTTGAAACTCGAATGAATGAAGAAGTTTCTCATCCAGATTTGCAATCTCCAGTAACCTATCGTCATGCAATTCAGTTGCAGGTGAGACGATATAAGCGTAGCTTGTTATCTTCAGTAGCCTATGAACCTTTTTTAAGAGCTACTTAAATGTTAGTTGTTGTTGTGTATGATATTCCTGACGACAAAAGACGCTCAAAATTATCCAATTTTTTGGAAGGCTACGGGCGCAGAATCCAGCTTTCAGTTTTTGAATGCTTTTTGAGTTTGTCAGAGATGCGGCAACTTTACGATGATGTCAAGAAGCGGGTTAAGGCATCTGAGGATAATGTCCGGTTCTACTGGATTTCTCAGGAGGCTGTTAATAGAGTGTTAACAATTGGTGGTGAATCTCCCCAACCACCGCCAAAGTATTATGTAATCTAGGTTTGGGGAATTTTCAGAGGTTTTGTATCAGCTTCATCTACACACCTCGGTGAATGGCTGAAACCATACCTTTTTCGTTGAGGTGTGTCGATTGCTTACAGGGAGCGGGTTTGAGGTATGTCATACACTAAGTTTTTCGGTAGGATGTACAATATTTTTAGAGGTGTGTCGATTTGGCGGCTGAAACCCTTACTGGGTAAAGGCTCCTAGACGAACTCCCTACCGATTGGGTTAAATCGGATTAGTTGTAAACTTCGGTTGCTCCTGACTTCAATTTACGGTTGTAAGCCCTACCGATTGGGTTAAATCGGATTAGTTGTAAACCAGCTTCATTCAATTCAGTCTCAGCGTGTCTGACAACCCCTACCGATTGGGTTAAATCGGATTAGTTGTAAACTTAGTTGCATTGCTCTCACCAGTTTCACAAGCTGAAGACCCTACCGATTGGGTTAAATCGGATTAGTTGTAAACCTTTTTTTAAGGTTTCTACAAATTTGCAATTATACAACTGCTACCCTACCGATTGGGTTAAATCGGATTAGTTGTAAACTTAAAGTTGTCGCTTATATTAAAAATGTGACTATTGCTTCCCTACCGATTGGGTTAAATCGGATTAGTTGTAAACTTTGAACTGCTCTTCGCAGGATAAATCTTCTGGCCCTACCGATTGGGTTAAATCGGATTAGTTGTAAACTTTGTGGCTCCAATACGTAGAGCCATGTCAAGTACAGCCCTACCGATTGGGTTAAATCGGATTAGTTGTAAACCAGATTGTTCAACTTCTTTTCAATAGTACACCTTAAACCCCTACCGATTGGGTTAAATCGGATTAGTTGTAAACGCTTCATCGGAATATTCAAACGACACGAGTAGGAGACCCTACCGATTGGGTTAAATCGGATTAGTTGTAAACCAAATACGCTACTAACCCTTCCATTTATAAAAAGGCCCTACCGATTGGGTTAAATCGGATTAGTTGTAAACACAATGCCATAAGATTGTCAAAACCTCTTACCCCTACCGATTGGGTTAAATCGGATTAGTTGTAAACCACTAGCTAACTTTGGCTAGCGAACACAAACTAAACCCCTACCGATTGGGTTAAATCGGATTAGTTGTAAACATAAACCAATTACTACAGCTGCGAAAGCGATTTTACCCTACCGATTGGGTTAAATCGGATTAGTTGTAAACCGAATCTGAAGTTCCGTGAACAATAAAGTTTGGACCCTACCGATTGGGTTAAATCGGATTAGTTGTAAACCCAACTGCAACATATTTATTGCAGACAGGATTTAACCCTACCGATTGGGTTAAATCGGATTAGTTGTAAACTCTTCTACTACAAGTTGTGGTTTTACAGGTTGTGCCCTACCGATTGGGTTAAATCGGATTAGTTGTAAACTTTACAGTCGTCTGCTGAAGATCCTCGATGACATTCCCCTACCGATTGGGTTAAATCGGATTAGTTGTAAACACCTTGTCATAGAGTTTACAGAGTTTGGCAAGATCTGCCCTACCGATTGGGTTAAATCGGATTAGTTGTAAACGCTAGTAGCTCTCCTTCAGAGAGAAACATAGTTATCAACCCTACCGATTGGGTTAAATCGGATTAGTTGTAAACGAAGTAACTGTGATAGTAACCCCAGCTAGTGCTTTACCCTACCGATTGGGTTAAATCGGATTAGTTGTAAACATTAAAAGGTCTGCTGCCCCTGGGTGGCCATCATCCAGCCCTACCGATTGGGTTAAATCGGATTAGTTGTAAACTTTAATTGTTTGGTCAACTTGACCTTTTTTAGCGGTCCCTACCGATTGGGTTAAATCGGATTAGTTGTAAACGTCGTGTATGCCGCGAGAGGGACATTACTAAGTTTCACCCTACCGATTGGGTTAAATCGGATTAGTTGGAAACGGTGCATTACAGCGCCAGGCATTTATCCAACCCGTAATATTCCCTGCCGATTGGGTTAAATCGGATTAGTTAAAAGCCCAAAAAAAGCCCTCTCAATGGAGGGCTTTTATCTGCTTAATAACATCGCTATAACTTATCTAAGCTGCATCAAACTTTCTATACTTAGCGAGTTTGTATTGAATATCATCCAAATAAATAACTTCATCGGCTATTTTAGAAAGTTGCTCACTTAACATACTCTTCTTAGCAACAACAGTAACTTTCACGCCGCGACATTGAATCTCTTCAACAACTGGAATAAAATCTCCATCTCCACTCACAAGAATCACATCATCTCCTTTTTTAACTTCCCGAATCATATCAACAGCAATTTTCACATCATCACCAACGGTTTTAAAAGTTTTACTATCAGGCCGCGCTGAGATAGGAAGCCCGATAACTTCATAACGCTGATATTTTAAATAATCAATAAATCGCCTTTGTCCATCATTCATAGGCGAATGAATACCAGTGTAATATTTAAAATTAGTCCGGCTAGTATCTTGAGAAAGTTCTATGCGTAAAGCATCATAATCTAGTTCAATTTGCAACCCATCAACGGCAAAACTTAAATTATTACCATCTATATATACACGAGTGATAGACTCTTGAGACTCTATCACAGGTTTAACAGAATTTTTATTGAAGTTATCTTTAAGATTTTCTGCTTTTTGAGAAGCAGCTTTCTCATAAAAATCTAACTTTTTCTCTAAGCTAGTAACAGTTGCTAAAATAACCTTTTGTTGATGCTGTAATTTTTGAACATTAGCCAGATGAAGACGTTGACGAGTATCCTGAGTTTGAAATTTCTTCCCCAGTTTATTTAGCTCGTTTTGCGTTTTTTCAAATTTGTGTTGCTGAGATGTTTTCTCTTGCTTAAAAGCAGCCAACTGTCTTTCTTTATCTGCTTTTGCTGAATTTAGTTTGACTATGACCCCTATAGAAATAGCACCCAATGCGGTTACTTTACCCAGACTTTTAAGCATAGGTTGCTTGATAATCAAACCAGTAATAATGCACGCAGCAGATAAACCCGCAGTCAGAGAAATTGCTTTAGCCAGTTTCATATATTTTTTTCTGGTGTTAAATTTGCACAAAATCAAGATATCAAATATGTGGAAATCGGTTTTTCCAATCACGTCACCAGTATGTATGGACGGCGATTTATCGCGTCTCTGACCTTGATTTATCGCGTCTTTTACCTAAACCGAACAATATTGATTGAATTCAAAATTCCAAATCTGACGAGGAAAGCACCTTTTCCAAGCATAGGTTTTAATAATCGACATACAAGCACAAATCCAAAAGCAATCAGGGAAATATATGGTAACAACTCGCCGCGTCATGATTCTTGCAGATGGTGACAATACCTTCTTAGCAGCACAAAGCTTTAACAGAAAAATAGACTGGCCTAAAATCCGTGACTATCTAGCCGACCCAAAAGAGGGAAGAGAATTAATTGAGATGGTGATTTATGTCGGTTTACCTCCAGCTAGAGAACGATTTGAAGAACAGCGAAAAACTAAAGAAAAATTTGTTTACTGGGCAAGAAGTAACGGGTTTTTAGTCGTTTCAAAAGAAGGTAAAGCTAAAGGAGATGATTACGAAACCAATATAGATGTTGTTATGGCTATGGATGCAATCCAATTAGCTTTAGAAGTTAAACCAGACATTGTTGTTTTAGTAACAGGAGATTCTGATTTTGCTTATTTAGCAGAGAAACTCAGAAGACGCGGAATCCGAGTTGAAGTTGCCTCTGTGGAACAATCTTTAGGTAGTGAGTTAAAAAATTCTGCAAATAGTGTTGTCGATTTGATTGAAGTATTTGATAAATTTAACGCCCAAAATGGAAATCAAAATGTCCACAGAATTGGAAACTCTAATGTATTTGATTAACTAGTTATTAGTTTTTTATCAAAATTAAGCCAATGGAGAAATCATGCAAACACTTAATGGGAAATTAGTCAATCAAGAGCAAGGTCAAATAGACCTAATAAAACAGCAAACGGAGGGGATTATTCAACGCTGTAAAAATTTAGAATCGCAGTTCACAGCTATCAATCAACAAAAAGATACAACATATTTACAGGAGATAAACGCTGTAAAAATCTACATCAATAAATTAGAGAAAAGATTGAACTTTTTGGAACGGAATATATTAAATCAAGCCAAACAACTCTTGTATCTCAAAATTGGTGTTGCGATTGGATTAGTCGGTTTATGGTTCTGGTTGGGGATGAATAATCAACCTGCAAACCACGAAATTAAACCGAAGAAATATGTAGAGTCTATCCAACTAGATATGCACTCAGTTTGACTGATAAACTCATCCACTAATTCTAAATAACCCAAGGAGATGTCATGAGAGCAATTATTAATGGAAAACTGACTGATTTACCAGAAGGTGTCACAGTTGAAGATTTGAGAAAGAGATTACCAGAAATTGGTAATGATGACGTGATGGAAGAAGGTTTTGGTGGAACTCGACCTCTAAAAAATACAGAAGCACTCAAAGAAGGTTCAAAAGTATGGACTGTTCCCAAAATTGTTAAAGGCTCTAAAATTTGTGACTTAAAACTTTAGATTTTTGATGTGTTTCAAATTAGGATTAATGGTGGTGAAATATGACAGTGACAATTAATCAAGAAAAATCTGGGTTTCAAGCAACTGCAAGATTGCTAGAAGAACTCAACATTTTAGAAAAGGTTGCCAAAAATATTATTGTTGGTAGCAAGACTATTGGCAATATGAAATACACAGCTATTTTAGTTAAAGGGATGCCGTTATCGTCAAAAAAATTCACTGTTTCTAATACTGATATTTTGTTTTTACTACCACTAGATTATCCCAGACTTCCACCCATTGGTTGCTATCTTAATTACCCTTGGAATACCACAGGAGAAGGAGACCATCACTTTACTAGACAAAGCTATTATGGAGCGCCATTTTTAAGCGATGAAGGATGGTACTGGTATTGCGTTGGATTGGGTGGAGGATTTAATCGAGAGGTGTGGCTCAATTCTTGGAAACCCACTAATCAGGTTGATAAAGGACATAATTTAGCTACATTATTTATCACTGCACGTCACGCAATTAACAGCGATGAATAATTTGTCATTTGTCATTTGTCATTGGTTATTCTTTCTCAACTAATAACTAAGTAGTCATGTGTGTAAACTGTAGCCTTAGTCAGGAGAGAAAAACTGGGCGCAGACTGAGGTTTGATATTTAATTTTACTCACTTATTTAGCAATCATCAATCACTATCAATCACTAATTGAGGGTAAAAATAGCATGAAAAATCAAAAACAAGCACCAGCAATTTCTCTACATATACCCCCACAAATGTGGCAGCAGTTTCGCCAATCAATGCTGAAGTCTCGAACTATGAATGAAGAAGTTATTGGTTTCTTTTTCTGTAAACGCCAGCAGATATCAAAAAACAAAATTCGCTATATTCCAAAAGCTTGGGTTGTTCCTCTATCTGACTGTTACGAAGATCAGTCTGCGAGTGGATTAGTGTTAACGCAAAAGTTTCACTGGTATCTGCTTAAAAATTATCTAAATCAGGGATTACATGTAGTGCATATACATACCCATACTGGTGATGTGAGTCCTGATTTTTCTTTTGTTGATGACCGTTATGAATCGGAATATTCTCGATTTATTGCGTCGAGTTTCCCCAAAAAACCGCGTTTGATTTCTGGAGTATTTGACGAGTCGTTACAACAATCTCAATTTCGGATTTGGGATAGGAAAGGACAAAGCTATCAGAGCATTAAATGCTATCAATCATGGTTAGAACTTTCGGAAAATAGAGAATTATTGGATAATCTAAACTTGCAAAACAATGTAGAGTCAATGTTTGTGCGGCAGAAAATATTTGGTAATAGTTGTCAAAAACAGCTTAATGAACTCAAAGTTACTCTCATAGGCTGCGGTGGTATTGGTTCAATTTTTGCTGAATTATTAGGTCGTTTGGGTGTAAAAAACTGGGTATTAATCGACCCAGACCGTTTAGAAACAGTTAATCTCAATCGAATGCCTGGAGCTACACAAAAAATGGCTGACCAAAGATGGTATAAAGTGGATTATGTGAAATACTTCATTAAGAAAATCTATCAAACAGGTTCTTGTGTAAAAACCATCCCAACATCAATCGAACATGAATTAGCTAAACAAGAAATTGTTTCTTCTGATTTAATTGTTGTGGCTACAGATAATCACCTTTCTCGCCAAGTAGCCCAAGAATTAGCATTGGAATATATGCGTCCTTTAGTTTGTCTTGGTACTCATATCGATATCAAGAAATACGATAATACACCACGGATGTACTGTCGCGTTACTGTTCCACCTTTGGGAGGTGGCTGGTGTTTGATGTGTGGGAATATTATTAATTTGCAAAGAGCAGCTTTAGAATCTGCACCGATTGAGATTAACCAAATCGCTGCTAATGCAGGTTATTTAGAAGGTATCGATGACCCTTCTGTTTTTTGGTTAAATAGCATTTGTGCTAGTACAGGCGTTGGGATAATTCACGGGATGGTGAGTGGTTTTATAAATTTAGATGCGGGGATTGACTGGATTTATGAGTTTCCTGGTTCTGTTTGGCATAAAACAAATATAGAGCATTTAGAAACTCCTGATTGTTATTTTTGCTCATCAGCACTGTTCGGTTAAGGCAAGAGACGCGATAAATCGCCGGTTAAGGCAAGAGACGCGATAAATCGCCGGTTAAGGCAAGAGACGCGATAAATCGCCGTCTCTACAATAATCGATTTATCCCATCTTTGTGATCTATAATTTCCATCAAAAAATCTTAACCGAACCGTATTGAGAAGAGATAGATTTTATTCTCTAATTAATTTTATCACCTCTTCTACTAATTCTTGCGGTACAGTTTCAGTTTCACCATAACGCCAAGGCCCTGCTATCATTTCTAAGTATGGTTCTCTATTGAGGATTTCTAACTTGTTCTCTTTAACACTGTGGATTACTGTTAAAGGAATTAATTGCTCTTGAGTGTCAGTGTTTAGTGTTTGGAAAAATTTATGCCATTTTGCTACCTCCTCTAGAGAGTTACTAATAATAACGTAGTGACTACAACTAGGCAACAAGATTTGATCAGCTTCTCTTGGTATACCACCTAGATCAACTAACACTAAATCTGTATATTTGCGAATTTCTTTGATTACTTCAGCTTGCTGAGAGAAATATTCTGCTGGATTCTCAGGTTTTTTCCAGCGTCCAGCAATTTCTGATAGTTTATTCGCTAGTTCTGGATTTGTACCCATCATCTGAGCAAACCAATCTCCTTCACCATCCCATGTTGTTCGATGCAAATAAACTTTATTGTTCCAACCCATGTTAACTAGGGTTTGTTTTAAGGTGTAAGCTAAAAGGCTTTTACCACTATTAGGGGGGCCACCAAATACGATCGCAGGACAAGGTGATTTAGGTACTAACTTAAATTTATCACCTGGAACAAGCTCTGGACACTGGCTAACAACAACTACTGCTTCAGTAGTTCTGATGTTGTAGCAAGCTATCCATAAGGCTTGTTGACAACGCATTACTAAGTGAGTATAAAGCCATACTGGGGCTTGTCCCCATAAAACTATCTCTCTATTCCAGTTCAAATCGCTTGGTAGAGTCAGTGAATCTAAAGCTTGAGGGGAAATATCGACAGCATGAATTATTAAACACTGATAGCGATCGCCATCAACGGTAATTACTTCATTGACTTTTAATTCTAAGTTACCGTTGAGCAAATTGTTTTTCGTAGAGCCTTGAATTTGTCCTACTTTTACTGTCGGGGTCTGACTATATACGACTATTGCGCCTTGAAGCTGAGGATAATAGCAGCTTACCCAAGCAGCATTCCGGCATTGATAAGCTAAGTTGCTATAGAGCCAGTTAGGAGCTTTACCGTCAATGACTACTCCATAATTAAAGTCTATGCCTTTTGGTAAGTCTAACTTTTTTAGTATTTCTGCTGGAAGTTGATTTTCATAGGGAATTTCAATCTTTTGGTAAGGTTGCTCCTGTGCATCATATTCGCAAATCAGCTTAAGTGTCATTGATTAGTTCCTTAACTTAGTTAACTGACTGGATTTACTATTGAGACAATACCGAGATAATGGAATATCGCTTTTCCACTATTAGCGATAATAAATATAGCGATCAGAATATTTAGGTGTAAGGTTTATGTCTGCTAACTCTACTCAAATTTTTGATTATCCTCCAACCGTGGAATTACTAAGGAGTTTTTTGCCCTCTAAAGCAGTTTTATTAGAAGAAAAGGCTTTAAAGAAAGCGTGGAGAATATACATATATTTAAAAACTATATATGGTGATGGTATTAGTTTAGGAAATGATAAATATATTAACTCGCCTTTAGCTGGGAAACTTGCCAGTTATGAGTTTAGTTTTTTAGACTGGTTGAGCGAGCTTGAAGTTTGCTTATTAAATCAAATACCAAAGCAGCTTAATCAGGCAAAGGGAAACAGTAATTCCAATAAAAAGCAACAAAAAGCAGAAGAACGAGAGAAAGCAAAAGAAAATATCTGTTTACTACAACAACTTACTATTGAAGATATTTGGTATCAGATGTTTTATCTCCAAGCAGAACGAGACAAGTGGATCGATGATTTTAAATATTTCTACAAAATTTCCGAGACCGAAATTCAGCACTTATTACAGCTTCGTCCCTTCGATAGTCAAGGCGACAATTTCACAAATCAGACTCGTCTTTATCGGTTAGACTTCCAAATTAGTCTGGCGAATGCTGAAAAAAATCACTGGCTTAAAGCAATTTATGATTCGGAGCAAAAACTAACAGGTAATTATTTTAAGGTCGATTCTTGGTTGCAGCTAATTCCTGAATCATTAGAAAAAAATAATCATCAACAATTCAATAACGAAGTCAATTCTGAATATATAAATAATGAAGAACTGGCAGATTTTATTACTAGATTTGCTAATAATACTCAGAAAAGACTACTTTTTACGGCTGAATTT